>JACQAZ010000004.1 GCA_016194705.1 Elusimicrobiota bacterium
CCATGCAGCACCTCGGCTGGCTCCCTTGCGGGTCGCCCCAACTTTCATCGGGACTACTACCAGTCGTTCGAGCCCAGGTAAGGTTCTTCGCGTAGCGTCGAATTAAACCACATGCTCCACCGCTTGTGCGGGCCCCCGTCAATTCCTTTGAGTTTTAACCTTGCGGCCGTACTCCCCAGGCGGCTGACTTAATGCGTTAGCGGCGGCGCGGGAGGGGTCGATACCTCCCACACCTAGTCAGCATCGTTTACAGCTAGGATTACCAGGGTATCTAATCCTGTTTACTACCCTAGCTTTCGAGTCTCAGCGTCAGTAAAGGCCCAGGTACCTGCTTTCGCCATAGGTGTTCCTCCCGATATCTACGCATTTCACCGCTACACCGGGAATTCCAGTACCCCCTACCTCACTCAAGACGCCCAGTATCCATTGACCCCTCCCAGTTAAGCCGGGAAATTTTACAACAGACTTAAGCGCCCGCCTACACTCGCTTTACGCCTAGTAATTCCGAATAACGCTCGCCACCTATGTCTTACCGCGGCTGCTGGCACATAGTTAGCCGTGGCTTATTCGCATGGTACCGTCAGACCCTTGCGGGATTTCTTCCCATGCAAAAGAGGTTTACAATCCGAAGATCTTCGTCCCTCACGCAGAGTTGCTGGATCAGGGTTGCCCCCATTGTCCAAAATTCCCCACTGCTGCCTCCCGTAGGAGTATGGCCCGTGTCTCAGTGCCATCGTGCCCGTCCGCCCTTTCAGGCCGGGTACCCGTCGTAGCCTTGGTGGTCTATTACACCGCCAACTAGCTGATGGGCCGCAAGCCCCACCTTGAATGACCCTTGCGGGCCTATCATCCCAAAGAGATGCCCCTCCGGGATTATACGGCGTATTAGCGTACCTTTCGGCACGTTGTTCGCCATTCAAGGGCAGGTTGCTTACGTGTTACTCACTCGTCTGCCGCTAAGCTACCAATTGATGTAATCTCAGATAGCCCCGCTCGACTTGCATGTGTTATGCACTCTGCCAGCGTTAATTCTGAGCCAGGATCAAACTCTCCATTAAAAGGTCTGGACGGTTTTCCGACGCTAAGGGCGCCGGTACTCCCGTTTGCTCCAAAATGGAGAAGAATTGACTCTTCTCTTCATTAATTATTACCTTGTTCCCCATCCACGTGCATGCGTGGACGAGGACACACCTTATTTTACCTTAGCACCCTCTCCCGGGAAGATCCGGGAACAGGGCGCTCATTCGCTTGCAAACTGTTTTCAAAGAACAAAATTTGTCCCGCGCCTCTTGTTGTGCTTCGCAAGAAGCATGGGGGCAAATTACTTTGCCGTCAAGACTGTCTTCGCGTCCTGACACGACATAATACCACAACGCCGGCGCGAAAGTCAAATGATTTTTTTAGGAAACAATAAATCCCCGATCTCTCGACAATGAATCAGCGCGGAGCGGGGGCGAGCGAGACATCCGACCGCGCCTGCAGACCCAAGACATCGAGATCGTGGCCCGGATAAATGACGAGATTCGTCACGGCTTCCTGCATCGACCGCATCTCGTAGAGCCTGCGCCAGTAGGAGGAGAGGTCCGCGATGAAGGTCTCCTTGGGGATCGCGAGGTCCTGGTGGTTGTCCAAGAGCCAGGTCGCATCTCCCGCGAGCAGCACGGCGCCGGAGTCGAGGTTGACCCACGCCCCCATCGAGCCCGCCGTATGTCCCGAGAGATCCACAAGAACGACCGAGCCGTCGCTGAACAGATCGAGGCCGTGGTCGAAGGCGCCGAAGGGGCTCTGCGTCGAAAGGTCGACGAGCCTGAGCTTGAGCAGAGGCTCGAGCGCCGCCGGGTCGAGTTCATTGGGGTCGGGCTTCTCGACCTGCTTGACCTTCTGCCCGAGCCACTCGCGCCGGTCGACGACGACAGTGGCCTGTCTGAAGGCGGCGGCAAGGCCCGCGTGCTCGCGGTGCAGATGAGACAGGATGACAAAGCGCACCTTCTCCGGATCGACGAGGTCCCCCCGCAGTTGAGACATGATGTCTTGGTTGCGCTTCACCTCGACGGAGGCGTGCAGACAGTCGCTCTGCTGGCCGGAGGCCGCGCCGATGCCCGTATCAAAGAGAACGTAGCCCTGCTTGGGGTGCTTGATGAGAAACGCCGGAACCGGAACCCGGGGCCTGGCGGCGGTGCTCTTGATGCTCGAGATATCGTGCCCCCGGACGGAAACGGCGCCGGTGTCATAAATCCGAATCTTGAGCCCGTCGGCGCGGCGGCGGCCGATAAGGCTTTCGGCGAAGGCCGGGGGGATGACCGGGATGTCTCGCGGCGCCGGCTCCGGAGTCGGGGGTTTGGGGGTCGTGAGGATCGTCTCGCCTTCGCAGCCGCTGAGGATGAGCGTCAGGGAGAACAGGGCCGCCGCGAGCCGCATCAGCGGACTTGTCGGATGGTCATGTTGAGCAGCACCTGAGTCTCCACCTTCTCGCGCACTTGCTTGACCATGGTCAGGTGCTGGATCATCTCATCGGCCATCGTCGCGATGCTGGGCATGGACTGCAGTTCCCCACGATGCCCATTGCGCTCGACGGTGAGCTTGTCGAGCTTTTGGCCGACCTCGCCGAGATTGACGAGTTCGCCGTTGTGCATGATCTTGGGCTGGACGCGCGGATCGAGCTTCTTTAGCTTTATAAGGACGTCCTTGGCGGAATTTTCTGAGAGCCGATAACTCAACTGCTGGCTCTTGTCGGAAACGCTTCCGACGGATTGGCCCGCGGGCATGGTGAGCGTCGCCTTGGCAGCCTCGAGGATCTTCATGCCCTTCGGGAGGTCGCTTTCGAAGTTCTTCACCGCAAGAGTGAGGGACCAATGCTCGCTGTAGGGCGACAATGAATAGGTTTTGATCCAATCGACTGGCGAGGGAGCGATGAGGTCCGTATTGTTCCTCATCTTTTCCTTGGGATCCGGCGCGGCGGCGCAGAGAGGCGCGGCTGCCCTTATATTAAGGAAGATTGCGATCAGTATTCTCATTTTTCAACCTCTCCTTTGGCGGCAAGCCAGCCGCGCCAGCCTCCGTCCATGGACCAAACGTTGGTGTAGCCCATCTTCTGGAGGCTTTCGGCCGCCAGCGCCGAGCGGAAGCCTCCTCCGCAATAAAGGATGATCTCGGCCGAATGGTCTGGGAGCTCTTTCTCGACGTCGCGCTCGAGTATGCCGCGGCCGATGTGCCGGGCCCCCGGGATGCGGCCCTTGGCCCACTCGTTGTCCTCGCGCACGTCGACCAAGATCGGGTTCTCTCCCTTGGCCAGGCGCCCCCTGATGCCGGCGACGTCGGTCTCCTTGATCCCCGCTTTCGCGTCTTTGACGAGCTTGAGGAAGCCCGGCGCATGGTCCATGCTTCCTTTATATAGAATGTCTCCCGTGCAAATCAAGAAGGTGGTCTCGGGCGGGCAGACCGGGGTGGACCGCGCCGCGCTCGATGTCGCGCTCGAGCTCGGAATTCCCTGCGGGGGCTGGTGCCCCAAGGGCCGGCTCGCCGAGGACGGGGTGATCCCCGAAAAGTATCCCCTGAAGGAGACACCCTTGAGCGATTACGCGCAGCGGACCGAATGGAACGTGCGCGACTCAGACGGTACGCTCGTGCTCGTCATTGGCAGACCCTCGGGAGGAACGGCGCTGACCATCGCGTTGGCGCGCAAGCACCGCAAGCCCTGCATCGCTTTCGACCTGCGCAATCCCAAGCCCGACTTGCGCACCGTAATGTCGTGGATTGCCTTCCACAAGATCCGCGTTCTCAACGTTGCTGGTCCCCGGAAAAGTAGCGCACCCCAAATTGAAAGAATGGCAAAAGATGTTCTTTTATGCCTACTATCAGTCTAAAATGAAAATAAAAGACACTATCCACCACAATTTCATCAAAGACCCATCAAAGAAACTGTCTGTTTCGAAAACAGAAACATCACTATATATTTACTAGTAAATTTACTATCCGCTCCCCGCCTCTCTCACGCGGCGCATTAAAAACACACCTTCCCATCAAACAGGCAGCCACCCAATTCGTTCGAATTAAGCCCAATAGGGGATGTATCGCATGAGCTTGTTCGCAGCATTCTCATCGACAGGCCTTATCTTTTCGGCCCTAACTGTCTCGTTTAGCAATCGGGATGCTGTTGCGGCATTTTTCTTATCAATCTTGAACCGCTCACGAACTGATGGGTTGTTCGTAATTCGATTATTTACATGATTAAGACAACAATGCTGATAAACAGCATGTATGCGCTCATCCGGCGTTAAGTCTTTCAGGGGTTTGTAACGAGAAAGAATCAAATGCGTCCAGGGCCTCCTTCCTTGTTGACGGAAACGGCCGCTTCTTGAGATCGAAATAGCTTTGAACATCAAGCAGCGTTACGACTTCGGACTCATTGCAACCAAGTTTAGCGGGCAGCTCAATAAAGTCAGGCTGTCCCTCCTCGATTATCTTTTTGAGCTGGTCCGGTGTCATGGGAACCAATTCTTCTCCCGCCCGCATCAAGTACCGCCCCTTATAGTGCATCGGCTGGCCCTGAGGACGCGGAGGGACTTCAAAGGCGAGAACTCTTCCCTCGGCATGAGCAATCTCGTGCCATGCAACTTTGAGGTGGATCCTTTCATAAATTCCCCCCACGGTACGCTCCGGAACATCAAAGGCTTTTGTACCGACTACGCGCCGTGGCGTTGTATTGGTAACGCCTAATATGAAATATCCGCCCCCCTCGTTGGCAAGGGCGACACAATAGTCGACCAAAGTCTCAAATTCGTAGCTATTCCTTGCCTCCTTGAATTCAAGGTGCTCTCCTTCGGATCTAGACTCCAATAGCTTTTGAAGCTCTGGGGGTGTCATGTTAGATTGCTCTTGGATCACCCTGGACTCGAATCAATCCTTGTACGTTCTGGCAAAGGATCCCTGCTCTTAGGGCCCAAGAATTGGCACCAGTGGTTGGCGCGCTATTAGTGATTGTTTTTTACAACGCCGTGGCGGCGGCGCTCCGAGACCAAGAGGCGCACCTGGGCGCGCCGCATCGCGGCTTCGGCCGCGGCCAAGGTCAGCGGATCGATGTCCTTGCGCACAAGCTCTTCCTTGGCCTTCTCGAGGGCCTGGCGCGCGCGCTCGGCGTCGATGTCCTGGGCCATCTCGGCGGTCTCGGCGAACAAAGCGACCTTGTCGTCCTTGATCTCGGCAAAGCCCCCGGAAACGGCGAATCTCCGGGTTTCTCCGCCCTCGGTCACGCGCACCTCACCGGGCTTGAGCTGCACGAGGAAGGCCTCGTGCCCCGGCAAAACGCCCATCTCTCCCTCGAAGGACGGCAGAACGACGAAGTCCGCTTGTCCCGTCAGGGCCACTTTTTCAGGCGTCGTCATCTCGAGCGTCAAGTTCTTGGCCATGGCTTTCTCGTTAAGCGGCCGCCTTCATCGCCTCGGCCTTGGCGATGGCCTCTTCGATCGAGCCGACCATGTAGAAGGACTGCTCCGGCATATGGTCGTACTTGCCGGCCACGAGGTCCTTGAACGAGGCGATCGTGTCTTTAAGCTTGACGTACTTGCCCTGCATGCCCGTGAACTGCTGGGCGACGAAGAAGGGCTGGGAAAGAAATTTCTGAATCTTGCGCGCGCGGCTCACCGCCAGCTTGTCCTCGTCCGAGAGCTCGTCGATGCCCAGGATCGCGATGATGTCCTGCAGGTCGCGGTAGCGCTGCAGCACCTTCTGCACCGAGCGAGCGACGGCGTAGTGCTCCTCGCCGACGATCTTTGGGTCCAGGATGCGGGAAGTCGAGTCGAGCGGATCGACGGCCGGGTAGATGCCCAGCTCCGCGATCTGGCGCGACAAGACGGTGGTCGCGTCCAAATGCGTGAAGGTCGTGGCGACACCAGGGTCGGTCAAGTCGTCGGCCGGAACGTAGACGGCCTGGATCGAGGTGATCGAGCCTTTCTTCGTCGAGGTGATGCGCTCCTGCAAAACGCCGACCTCGGTCGTCAAGGTCGGCTGGTAGCCGACCGCCGAGGGCATGCGGCCCAGAAGCGCGGACACCTCCGCGCCCGCCAGCACGTAGCGGAACACGTTGTCGATGAAGAGAAGCGTATCGGCCCCCTCTTTATCGCGGAAATATTCGGCCTGGGTGAGCGCGGTCAGGCCGACGCGGGCGCGGGCGCCGGGCGGCTCATTCATTTGGCCGTAGACAAGCACGGTCTTCGAGAGCACCGAGTTGCCGTCGGAAAGCTTGGCCTCTTCCATCTCGCGGTGCAGGTCGTTGCCCTCGCGCGAGCGCTCGCCGACGCCGCCGAAGACCGAGACCCCGCCGTGCTCCTTGGCGACGTTGTTGATGAGCTCCATGATGATGACGGTCTTGCCGACCCCGGCGCCGCCGAAGAGGCCGACCTTGCCGCCCTTCATGTAGGGTTCGAGCAGATCGATGACCTTGATGCCCGTCTCGAAGATCTCGGGGACGGTCTTCTGTTCGACCATCGGCGGCGGCTCGCGGTGGATGGGCAACGTCTCCTTGGCGTCGATGGGGCCGCGCTCGTCCTTGGCTTCACCCAAGACGTTGATCAGGCGGCCAAGGCAGGCCCGGCCCACGGGCACGGTGATCGGGGAGCCCGTGTCTTCCACGGTCATACCGCGGGTCAGGCCGTCGGTGGGGCCCATGGCGATGGCGCGCACCGTGTTGTCTCCGAGGTGGCTTGCGACCTCGCAAGTCAAGGTCGAGGAGGCGGCCTTGGCCCCGTTGCCGGCCGCGGCCAGCTTGATCTTGACCGCGTTGTAGATGCTGGGCAGCTTGCCCGACGGGAACTCCACGTCCAAAACGGGCCCGATGACCTGCACGATCTTGCCGATATTCATGGTTTCTATCCTCTCGCCTATTTCTGGAACTTCGCCGCGATAAATTGTTCCGGCCGAGCCGAGTCCGGCGCCGTGTAGCCGATCTTGTGGAAGCGCACGCCGTAGCGATGCAGGCCGCCGGCGGCCGAGCCCTTGATCGAGGTGACCTCGCCTCGTATTTCCAACGGAATGTTGAGCTTGAGATAGAGGCACATGCCTTGCTCGAGCTCCGCGTTGGTCTTGAAAGTCATGCCTCCCACCGAGAGGTCGGCGATGGTGCCTCGGCACTTGCCGACCGTGTTCCCCTTGGCGAAGATGTCCATCGTGATCCCGACGGGGACCCGCTCGTGCCTGCGTTTTTCCTTCACAGCCGTTTTCATTAAATCTCCTGGTTTACGCCGCCAACGCCTCCGCTCCGCCGACGAGCTCCGCGATCTCCTTGGTGATGATGGCCTGGCGCTGGCGGTTGAGGCCGAGGTTCAAGGCCTCGCGCAGCTCCTTGGCGTTCTTCGAGGCCGCGTCCATCGCGTTCATGCGGGCGGCGAGCTCAGCCGCCTGCGACTCGAGCAGGACGCGGTAGAGCTGCGCCTTGAGATACCGGGGCAGCAAGGCCTCGAGGAGGACCTGCCGGTCGGGCTCGAACTCGTAATCGATCAGGGCCGAAGCCGTCTGCGCGTCCTCGAACGGCTTGATCGGCAGCAGGGGAATCTTGACGAGCTGCTGCGCCGCCGCCGACTTGAACTCGTTGTAGATGATCGAGACGCTCGAGACCTTCTTGCTTTCGTAAAGATCGATGACGGCCTTGCCGACGAGTTCGGCGTGCGTGAAATTGACCTTCGGAAAGATGCCGGCGGTCTCGCTGACGATCTCGAGGCCGACGCCTTTGAGGCGGTGCAGAAAATCCCGCCCCTTGCGGCCGACGACGACGGCGTAGACCTTGCGTCCGGCCTGCCCCTTGAGCCACTCAATCGAATTTTTTATCAGGTTGGAGTTGAAGGCCCCGCACAGCCCCTTGTCGGCGGTCACCAGAACCAGGCACCCGGGGAGGTCCTCGGACCGGTGCTCGAAGAACTCGTGGACATGCACCTCGCGGCCGGCGGCGATGTCGCCGGCGACCTCGAGGGCCGAGAGTCCGCGCACGAGCTGCTCCATCTTGACGGCGAAAGGGCGCGCGGCCAGGATCGCGGCCTGCGAGCGCCTCATGCGCGCGGCGGCAACCATCTTCATGGCTTTGGTGATCTGCTCGGTCGATTTGACCGACTTGATCTTGCGCCTGATGTCGCGTAGGGATGCCATGGATTAAGCCCTCACCGAGATTTGTCCGCCGAAATAGTCGCGGATGCCTTCCTCGACCGAATACTTGGCGCTGAACTTGAAGTCCCGCACGGCGGCCCCGGGGTCGCCCAAAGTCTCGTTCTGATAGAAGGAGTAGGGGTTCTTGAAATAGTCGGGCTCGAGGCTCTGTCCCAGGGCCGAGTTGAGGTACTTGATGATCTCGTTGAAGGTCGTCTTCTTGCCTGTGCAGACGTTGTAGACTCCCCTTACCCGCTTCGCGGACGCCATGATATTGGCCCGAACCACGTCTTTGACATAGATGTGGTCGCGGTACTGCTCGCCGTGCTCGAAGATGCGCGGGCGCTTGCCGGCCTTCATCTGCTGGGAGAGCTGCCAGATCATGCTCGAGAACTTTCCCTTGAACCTCTCCCGCGGACCGAAGACGTTGAAATAGCGCAGGCCGACGAGCTCGATCTTCGGGCGGGTCTTCGAGAAGGCGGCGGCTACATTCTCCATGATGCTCTTCGAAAAGGCGTAGACATTGAGCGGCTTCTTCGGCGCGCTCTCCTTCATGGGCACGGAGCCGTCGCCGTAGACGCCGGCCGAGGAGGCGTAGACGACCTTCTTTACGCCCGACTTGGCGGCCCACTCGAGCAGGTCGCGGAACGCCTCGACGTTGACGCGCATCATCTTGAGCTGGTCGGTGATCGTCGTGTCGGTCAGCGCGGCTTGATGGAAAACGGCGTCGATCCTGCCTACGCGGGAACGCCAGGAGGAGGCGTCGGCGATGTCGGCGCCGACCACGCCGCCCGAAAATTCCTGGAGATTCTCGAAATTGCCGACCGAGAAGTCGTCGAGGGCCACGACCTGGTGGCCCTGGCGCGAGAGCTCGAGCGCGAGGTTGGAGCCGACAAAGCCGGCGGCGCCGGTGACGAGGGCTCTCACCCCTTCCTCCGCGCGGCGGCGATCTGCTCGAGGGTGACGACGGGGCCCGCCGCGAGCTCCTTGATCCGCGCCTTGAGCTTGTCCCCGGGATTCTCAAGGGTGGCTCCCAGCGGCGAGTCGTAGATGCCCAGCGCGAACTGCAGCGCGTCGCGGTCCCAGGCCGAGATGCCCGACGCGAGCTTCTTGTCCTTCTCGACCTTGGCCACGAATTTCTTGAGCGCCTTGTGGCTTCTGACGATGAGGTCGGCGAAGGCCGCGGGCTCGTCTTTCTCCGCGATGAAGGAAAAGACCCCGGCCAAGCCTTGCTGGTCGATCGTAATCAGGGCCTCGACGCAGCTCAGGTTGATCATCTGCACGGGCCGCGGGGCGTCCGCGGCGCTCGCGCAGCGCGCGCTCAACAGCAGGGCGGCGAGCAGTTTCCCGGTCATTTCGCCGCCAAGCCCGCTTTGAAGCTCTTCTTGAATTCCTCGATGGCCGCGGTGAGCCGCGCCTTGAGGCCGTCGTCGATGGCTTTCTTCGCGACCAGGTCCTTAACGAGGTCCGGCTGCTTGTCGGCGACATAGGCCAGCAGGGCCGTCTCGAACTCGCGGATCTTGGCGGTCGGGATGTCGTCGAGCCAGCCGTTGACGCCCGCGAACACGGCCATGACTTGGCTTTGGAAGGCCATGGGCTTGTATTGGTCCTGCTTGAGGAGCTCGACGAGCCGCTCGCCGCGCGCGAGCTGCTGCTGCGAGGCCTTGTCGAGGTCCGAGCCGAACTGCGCGAAGGCCGCGAGCTCGTTGTACTGCGCCAGATCCAGGCGCAAGCGGCCCGCGACTTGCTTCATCGCCTTGGTCTGGGCCGCGCCGCCGACGCGCGAAACCGAGAGGCCGACGTTGACGGCCGGGCGCACGCCCGAGTAGAACAGGCCCGACTCGAGGTAGATCTGGCCGTCGGTGATCGAGATGACGTTGGTCGGGATGTAGGCCGAGACGTCGTTGGCCTGGGTCTCGATGATCGGAAGAGCCGTCAGGCTGCCGCCGCCGTTTTTCTGCGAGAGCTTGCAGGCTCTCTCAAGAAGTCGGGAGTGAAGGTAAAATACGTCCCCAGGATATGCCTCCCGGCCAGGCGGGCGGCGCAGCAAAAGCGAGAGCTGGCGGTAGGCCTGCGCGTGCTTCGAGAGATCGTCGTAGATGATCAGCACGCTCTTGCCCTGCCAAAGGAACTCCTCGCCCATCGCGCAGCCCGAGTAGGGCGCGATGTACAAGAGAGGCGCGGGTTCGGACGCCGTGGCCGCGACGATGATCGAGTACTCGAGAGCGCCGTAGTCCTGCAGGGTCTGCGCCACCTGGGCCACGGTCGACTGCTTCTGGCCGATGGCCACATAAATGCAGATCGGGCGGTTGGCTTCGTTTTTCTGATTGATGATCGTGTCGATGGCGATCGCGGTCTTGCCGGTCTGGCGGTCGCCGATGATGAGCTCGCGCTGGCCGCGGCCGATCGGGATCATGCCGTCGATGGCCTTGAGGCCCGTCTGCAGGGGCTCGTTGACCGGCGAGCGCTCGATGACGCCCGGGGCGACGACTTCAATCGGTCGGGTCTTGTTGGTCTTGATCGGGCCCTTGCCGTCGATGGGCTGGCCGAGCGGGTTGACGATGCGGCCGATGAGCTCGGAGCCCACGGGCACGCTCATGATCTTGCCCGTGCGGCGCACTTGGTCGCCTTCCTGAATCTGGCTGTCGGGGCCGAGCAGCACGCAGCCGACGTTCTCCTTCTCGAGGTTGAGCACCATCCCCATGACGCCGTGCGGCAGCTCGAGGAGCTCGCCGGCCATGGCGTTCTCGAGGCCGTAGATGCGCGCGATGCCGTCGCCGACCTGCAGGACCGAGCCCTCTTCCTTGAGCTCGGTGGTTCCCTTGAAGCCCTCGATCTGTCCCTTGATGACGGCGGTGATCTCTTCGGGTCTAATTGCCATTGATCGTCTCCCTCAATTTTCTAAGCTGCCCGCGCAGGCTCGAGTCGAGCACCCAGTCGCCCAGGCGCACGACCAGCCCCCCGATGAGCTCGGGGTCCTCCTTGACATCCAATTCGACGTTCTTGCCGGAAAATTCCTTCAGGCCCTGCTTGAGCTTGTTCTGGACCTCGGCGGACAGTGGCCGCGCCGTGCGCACCACCGCTTTGGCGGTGTTGTTCTTCTCCGCTATGAGCTTGCCCAGGACGGCGATGACCGCCGGCAGCAAATCGAAGCGCTTCTTATCGATGAGCAGGTTCAGGAACCGCATGGTCACCGGCGAGACCTTGCCGCCCAGCGCGCCGGAAAGCTTCTTTTTTTTCTCGTCGGCCAGCACGCGAGGATGGCGCAGGACCGGCATCACGTCGAGAATCGCCCGCGTCGCCCCGAGCAGGTCGGCCTGCACCCTGGACTCTTCGTCTTTGGCCGACGCGGCCAGAAATAGCGCCTTGCCGTAGCGCGAGGCCAGGACCCGATCCGAGGACTGCATGCCTAATTCGCCCTCTTTTGCTCAAGTTCCTTGAAGAATGAGTCGAGCACGCTCTTCTGGACGCCGTCGTCAACGGACTTGCGAACGATTTTCTCCGCCGCCATGACCGAAAGGGTCGCCACTTCCTGGCGCAGTTCGCGCACCAGCCTCTGCTTTTCCATCTCCAGCTCTGCGCGCGCCTTCTCCAAAATGCGCTTGGATTCGTCATGGGCCTGCGCCGCGTGACGAGACCTGAACGCTTCGGCGTCCTTGGCCGCTTGGGCCATGGCCTCGCGGGACTTGGCGTCGATCTCAGCCAGACGCGCCTCCAAATCCGCCTGAATCCGTTGGGCCTCGGCGCGTGCGGCCTCCGCGGCCTTGCGCTCTTCGCGCAGACGTCTCTCCCTGTCTTCGATCGCCGCGATCATCGGTCCCCAGCCGAACTTGCCCATGATCGCCAGCAGGATGACGAACACGAGCACGGTCCAAACCATGAGACCGACGTCCACGGAAAATAATCTATCCATATTTCGCTCCGATGACGCCCCCCGGGGGACTGCCGACCCCCGGGGGGACTGTCGTCGCCGTCTTAGTGCTTCGGAAGTCCCAGGTTGAGCGCGACGACGTAGGCCACGCCCAAGCCGATGATGCCCAGACCTTCGATGAGGAAGATAAAGAGCTGCATGTTGCCCTTGATCTTCTGGTCGGCCTCGGGCTGGCGCGCCGTGCCTTCGACGGCCGCCGCCACCGCGGTGGCGATCGAACGGGCCGCCCCCATGACGACGAGCCCCGCTCCGATTCCCGCCCCTAAGTAACCAAGTCCCAGATATCCAAGCTCTCCCATGATGCCTCCTTACTGCTTCAGCCTCTCCCCGTAACCGTAAACGACCACTTCAGTGTTCTGGATGCAGCGCGCCGCCCACAAAGATGGCGGTCAGCACCGTGAACACATACGCTTGGACCAGGGCCACGATCAACTCCAGGGCGTAAAGCCCCACGGTCAATCCGACCGAGACCAAGCCCACGGACAACCCAGCCCAGGGATTGGACTGCCCGAAAAGCAAGATCAGCCCGAGAAAAAGCAGGACCACCAGGTGCCCTGCCGTCATGTTGGCGAAAAGGCGTATGCACAGCGCGATGCACTTCGTGAAATACCCCATGAATTCGATGGCGAAGATCAGCGGGGCGACCCACAACGGAACGCCATGGGGAATGAGGTTCTTGTAGTGCCCCAAGAACCCGTGCCGCCAGATGCCGGACCCCTGGACCAGCAGGAAGGTCGTCAGACTTAGCGCCGCGGTGACCGAGAGATTGCCCGTGGGGGTCATGCCGGCGGGGATCAGGCCCATGACGTTCATCATGAAGATGAAGAAGAACAGGGTCAGAAAGTACGGCAGGTAGAGATCGGCGTCATGGCCCAAGGCCGGGGCGACTATGTCTTCGCGGATGAAGAGGACGTAAAAATCGAGGACGGCACGCAGCTTTCCTGGGCGGCGTCCGGCGAGCACGACGATGGCGGTCGCCGCCACGCCGGCGATCGACATCATCAGCATCTGCTTGGTGAACCCCAGGGGTCCGAACTCCCAGATGCGGTGATCCGCCAGGTGGTGCCCGATCAGCTCGGAAAAGTCGATGCCCTCGGCCGCCCCTTCATGCATGTTCGTCGTTCCCGTTCAAAAGATAGATCTGTCCGATCATCTGCAACAGCGCCGCCGCGATGATGAATACCGCGACCTCCGTCATCCTGCCCCGGCCCAACCAAAGACCGGTCGCCCCGCCGAAGATCGCAACGAAGCGGAACAAGAATCCCAACGCCTGTCCGCGCCAGAATCGCGCCCCCGGACGCCGGCTCAAGCGGCGCCCGACGGCCACATTGATCGCGGAAACCCCGACCGCCAAGAACAGCGCCAGGATCACTTCTTGTCCAAAGACTTCGCGAGCACGTACATCCCGACGACCGAGCCCACAAGGAGCCCTCCCAAAAGGCCCAACGGCGACGGCAGATAGCGGCGGTCCAGCCAATAGCCGATCGCCATGCCCGCCAGCGTCGTCACCGCGAACTGCATCCCATGATACAAACCCCCCAGATCGCTCTTATTGGGCGCCTGTGGGGAAGGAGGCTGCTGGCCCGGGGGTGTGTCCAAATTTCGCCCTGTGCGGCTCAACGAGCATAGATTTTAACAAACAGAGGCGCATTCCTGCAAGTTCGCGGCCGTCTGAAAAAATGTTATAAGAGGAGCCATGACGAGTCCTGCGGCCAAGAAGGTCCGAATACTCGTCGCCGACGACGAGCCCGACCTGCTTCAGATCATGAAGGAGACTTTGGAGCGCGAGGGCTTCGAGGTCGAGACCGCCGAGGACGGCAGCCGCGCGCTCCAAGCCATCCACAGCCGCGCCCCCGACATCGCGGTCCTCGACCTGCGCATGCCGCGCCTCGACGGCTTCCAGGTCTGCCAAAAGCTCCGGGAGGACCCCCTCTTCGAGCATCTGCCGGTCATCATCCTCTCGGCGACCGGAACCCGCGACAGCAAGGTCACGGGACTCAATCTCGGGGCGGATGACTTCATCACAAAGCCCGTCGACGTTCCCGAACTCCTGGCCCGCATCCGGATGATCATCCGACGCAACCGCCAGGACCTCGACGCCAGCCCCCTGACGCGCCTGCCGGGCAACGTCTCGATCGAGACGCACATCGAGCAGAAGCTCTCCTCCGGGGAGCCGATCGCGGTCCTCTACATCGACCTCAACCAGTTCAAGGCCTACAACGACGCCTACGGCTACGACGCCGGCGACCGCGTCCTGCGCGCGACCGGCGAACTGCTCATCAAGATCACCCACGAGGCGCCCAACGCGGGGGATTTCGTCGGCCACATCGGAGGCGACGATTTCATCGTGATCACGGCGCCTGAGCGCATGGAGCGGCTGGCCAAGAGGGTCATCGAGGGCTTCGACAAGCTCGTCCCCGAATTCCACAACGAGACCGATCGCAAGCAGGGCAAAATCGTCTCGACCGACCGCCAGGGCCGCATCAGGGAGTTTCCGCTGCTCTCGGTGGCCATCGGCATCTGCCACAGCGGGCACCGCAAGCTCGAGTCCTACGGCGAAATCTCTCAGCTCGGAACCGAGCTCAAGAAAGCGGCAAAGACCAAGAAGGGTTCGGCTTACGTCCTCGATCGTCGCCGCTAAAGCTTCCGATCGACGCCCGTCATCTCCTTGATCGCCTTCTGCAGGTCCTCGAAGTTGATGGGTTTGGGCACGAAGCGCATCTTGGGGTCGCCGGTCGGGAGGACCTTGGCGACGTCGTCGGGCCTCATGCCCGACATGAAGATGACGGGCATCTGGGGCGAGGCGGCCCGCAGCTTGCGGTAGCCGTCGACGCCGTTGCCCACGCCCGGCATCTGGATGTCCGTGATGACCAGACCGATCTTGAGGCCGCCGGCCTGCACAACCGCCTGCCAGGCGTCCATGGCCGTCGTCACGCGAAAGCCGGCTCCCTCCAGGCGCATCGTCACAAGATCGAGGATGAGCTTGTCGTCGTCGACGACCAGCACGTAGGCCTCGGCCATCAGGGCCTCTCCCAGAGGGTCGCCAGGCCCTGGCCGACGCCGACGCACAGCGCGGTCAAGCCGCGCTTTGACTTGCGGCGGCGCATCTCGTGCAGCAAGGTGACCGCGATGCGGCAGCCGCTCGAACCCAGGGGATGTCCCAGGCTGATCGCGCCGCCGTTGACGTTGAGCGTGTCCATGTCGAGCTTGAGTTCCGCCGCGCAGGCCAGAACCTGGGCGGCGAAGGCTTCATTCACTTCTACCAAATCTAGATCGGTGATGCCCAGCTTCGAGCGCTTGAGGAGGCCGTTGGCGGCGGGCACCGGGCCGATGCCCATAAAGGACGGATCGACCCCCGCGCTCGCCGAGCCCGCCCAACGCGCCAGGGGCTCAAGCCCCAGGGACCTCGCCTTGCCCGCCTCCATCAGGAGCATCGCAGAGGCGCCGTCGTTGAGGCTCGAGCTGTTGCCGGGCGTCACGGTGCCGCCCTCGCGGAAGGCGGCCTTGAGCTTGGAAAGTTTTTCGAGGTCCGTATCTTCCCGGATGGTCTCGTCGGACAAGATGGTCTCCTTGCCCGCCACGATGGGGACGATCTCCTCGGCAAAAGAGGCCTTGCGCGCCTCGGCGGCCAAGCGATGGCTCTTGAGCGCGAATGCGTCCTGGGCTTTGCGCGCGATCTTGTATTTCTCGGCGAGGTTCTCGGCAGTCTCGCCCATAGTGTACAAAGGAAACAATTTCTGCAAGCCCGGATTGGGATAGCGCCAGCCCAGCGCGGTGTCGTAGGCGGTCAGATTGCCGAAGGGGTAGCACTTCTCGGCCTTGGGGATCGAGTAGGGCGCGCGGCTCATGCTCTCGACGCCTCCGGCGACGTAGACGTCTCCTTCCCCGGCGAGGATCGCCCGCGCCGACGAGTTGATCGCCTCCAAACCCGAGGCGCAGAGGCGATTGACCGTGCAGCCCGGAACCGACTCGGGCAGTCCCGCCAAGAGCGCCGCCATGCGCGCGACGTTGCGGTTGTCCTCGCCCGCCTGGTTGGCGCAGCCCAGGTAGACGTCGGCGATCTCGGAAGGGTCGAGCTTGGGGGCCTTCTTGAGCAGCCCAGCGATGACGGCTGCGGCGAGATCGTCGGGCCGCACCCCGGCCAACCGTCCGCCCAGGCGCCCCACGGGCGAGCGCGCCGCCGCCACGACGACCGCTTCACGCGAGGCCATCGAATTCCCTCATCTTCGCGGCAAACTCCGCCGGCATTTTGCGCACCTTGTTCACTTTATAATCATAGCAGACCTGCACGCTCTTGGCGTCGGCCACCAAGCGGCCGCTGCGGCGCTCGGCGATGCGGTAGGCCATCTCGAAGCTCGCTCCACCCAGCCGGACCACGCGCACGCCGATGACGAGCTCGTCGTCGAGCTGCACCGGACTGCGGTAGTCGACCTCGACGCGCGCCAGGATCACCCCGTACTCGCCGGGCTTGGTGACGCCCAGCACGCGCTTGAGGTACTCGACGCGCGCCTGCTCGAGATAAGTCAGGTAGACCGCGTTGTTGACGTGACCCATCGCGTCGGTGTCGCGAAAGCGCACCGGCAGGGCCGCGGTCAGCCGAAATTCCGCCAGTTCGCTCAGCGCTTCCATTCTTCCCTCAACAGGCCCCAGCACTCCTGGTCGATCCAACGGCCGTTGAGACGCTTCTCGCGGCGCAGGCAGCCCTCGTAGCGGAACCCTAGGCGGCGCAGGGCCTTGCGGGCGGCCCGGTTGGTCGGGTCGATGCGCGCGGCGAGCTTGTGAGTCCCTTCGCGGCGGAAAGCCGCCGCGACGAGCAGCCGTCCGGCCTCCACGCCGTAGCCGCGGTCGATCTTATCGGCCCGAACCCAAGCGGAGACCTCGACCGGGCCACCGGCGGCGGCTGAGGCGGGCTGCAGGGCCGCCACTCCCGCAAGGCCCCCGGTCTTGGTCTCAAAGATGCCGAACGCGGACCGGCCGGCCGGCGAACTGATGAAGGCGCGGCAGGCCTCGGTTCCGGAGGCCGAGGCGACCCACCTCAGCCGGCGCCGCAGATGCTCGCGCGAGGCGGCCACCGCCGCGAAGAGCTTCGGAGCGTCGGAGTCCTCAAGGGGCTTGAGGGCCAGCCGCCGCCCTTTGGCGGGGGGCACCCTAGCGCGCCTCCCGCAGGATCTTGGCGAAACGGTTGCGGCTCATGACGACCTGGGCGACCGAGCCCTCGCCGATCTTGCGGCTGCGCGAGAAGACCTGGACCCGCGTGTAGACCTTGTTGTCGCGCACTCGCACCAAGGTGCAGACGATGTGCAGGGGTGCCCCCAGCGCCGCTGGCTTCAAGTGCTTGACGAGCACGCCGGCGCCTACGGCCTCCTCGTGCGGGTCGAGGTAGGGAGCCAAGAGCATCCGGGAGGCTGTCTCCATGTGATAGACCATCGCCCAAGTGGCGTAAAGCCGGTGCGAGACCAGCCCTTCGAGATGCGGCTTCATCGCGGGCTTGACGGTCGCCGGCAGGTCGACCTTGATCCCGACCTTGAACCCCGGCTTCACGGGCGCTGACTCCCGACCGAGCTTTCCTCGAGGAGGCCGGTCGCCGCGGCTAGCACCGCGTCGGCGGCGCGCTCGAAGGGCATCGCCTCGGCTGCAGCCCTGGCCCGCTCGCCCATACGAGAGAGCCGGCCGCGATCGGAAAGAAGATCGCCCAGCTCGGCGGCCAGAAGTCCCGGTGCCGCCGATAGCTTGCCGTAGTGGACCTTTCGGCCGAACTCCTCGCTTAGGATGTCTTGCACGCCGTAATGATCGCTCGCCAAGATCGGCAGCCCCGCCTGCATCGCCTCGACGATGTTGAGGCCGTAGCTGTCATGGATCGATGGCGAGACGAAGAGGTGCGCCAGACGGTAATACGCCTGCTTCTCGGCGTCGGCCAGATACCCGGGGAAGAAGACTCTCGCGGACTTCAGGCGCGCGGCGGTTTGCCGCACCTGCCGCAGATAGGACTCCCCCCTCATGAAGGCCGGCTCGCCGCAGATGAACAGGCAGAGATCCTCGGGACGCCGTGGACTGCGCTCCAGCCGCCGCAGGGCCTCGAGCAGAAGGTGCAGGCCTTTCTCCGGGGAAATGCGCGAGAGCGTCATCAAGACCGCGGTCCGGTCCCCAAGCTGGTAATGCCCTTTGAGCCGCGCCGCGAGAGCCTCGGCGGCGCGCGCGTCGCCGCCGCGCTCCCAAACGCCCCACGGAACCACCAGGCCGCGGCGCGCGAAGTCCGCGGGAGCGTAGCAGCGGCGGATGGTCTGCGCCATGGCGTTCGACGGGAAGACCATGCGCTTCGAGTGGACCACTGTCTGGCGCTGCTTCTCGAAGACGAGCTTGAGCAGGTCGGGCAGCAGTCGCGCAGCGCCGAGCCCGCGCCCGGCCTCGTAGAGCCTGGTCAGCCGCTCGGGCCGCACGAACTCCTTGAGATAGAGCCGGTTGAAGTAGTCGACGACGTCGACGTGCCAGAGCGAGACGATGGGAAAGCCGGCCCTCGTGAGGCGCGCGAGAGTGGGGCCCTCCGATATGTCGTTGACAACGATGCAGGTTCGGCGAGGGTCAAGCCGCGCAGGGCGGTCGAGGACCCAGCTCGTTGTCGCCTCCTCAAAACGCCTGCAGAAGCGCGCGTATTCCAGTTCCGAGAGGCTCACGAGCCCCTTGGCCCCCGCGCCCCCCTCCGGAAGGCGGACAAAGTCCAGCCCCGCGGCCGGCGGCACTGGGCCCGACCCCAGCACGCGCAGCCGGACGTTCGCCTGCTGGGACCAGCGGCGCGCCAGATGAAGCCCCACCATGGCCCCGCCGCCCAGCGGCGTGGTATCCATCGGGTAGCCGAGATGGCTGCCGATGAAGACGATGTCGTTCATGACCTGCGATTATACCATTAGGTTCAAATGAAGCGTCGGGTTGCGCCGCCGCCGTTCAAGCACTATAATATGGGCAGGAACTCATCCACTCGGTTTTAGGAGAATCCATGTTCGCCGAATCCAAGAAAGTCGTGCTCTGCACCGGCGCCCGCACGCCCATCGGTCATTTCTCGAGTGCGCTCTCGTCCAAGAAGCCCGAGGATTTGATGAGGATGGCCATCGAGGCCCTTCTGCAGCGCTCCAAGCTCCCCAAGGAGGCCGTCGACGGCCTGATCGTGGGCTGGGTCGGCCAGAGCTTCTCGGCTCCCAACATCGCGCGCGTCACCGTGCTTAAAACCGGCCTGCCCGAGAAGACCCAGGCCGTCACCGTCCAGAACAACTGCATCTCCTCGATCGAGGCCGTCTCGGCCGCGACGCGCTTCATACTGGCGGGGGAAGGGGAGTTGTACATCGCAGGCGGAACCGAGTGCATGTCGCGCATGCCCTACACCATCGAGGGCGCCCGCTCGGCCAAGGCCCTGCGCAGCATGAACACGGTCAAGGAGAAATGGGGCGAGCTTCAAGCCAATCCCGAGGTCTCGGTCGTCGACTCGATCGAGGAAGGCCTGACCGACCCCGTCAAGCACATCAATATGGCGGGCACCGCCGAGGTCCTGGCCCAGATGTACGGCATCACGCGCGAGGATCAGGACAAGTACGCGGGCGAAAGCTTCCGGCGCGCCATCGAGGGCTGGAACAAAGGCTTCTACCAAAGCCACGTCGTCACGGCCGGCAACAACGGCTCGACCTTGCTCGACAAGGACGAGTACCCCTTCCTGCGCGAGGACCTCGTGACCAAGCCGCAGCGTTTCGCGAAAGCCCCCGCGGCCTTCGACAACTCGGCCTACTCGATGAAGCAGTTCTACCAGGATTACGGCCAGTTCATCGAAGGCAAGACCTATCAGGAGGGCGCCAAGGGGACCGTGACCTTGTTCAACTCATGCGGGCGCTCGGACGGCGCGGCCGCGCTCATCGTCGCGACCGACAAGAAAGCCAAGGAGCTCGGCCTCGAGGTCCTCGGGGAGATCAAGGGCTGGGGCTTCTACGGCAACAACCCGGCACACATGGGCATATCTCCGGCGCTCGCGGCCCCCGTCGCCCTCAAGAAAGCCGGCATCGAATTCTCGGCTTTGACCAACATCGAGCTTCACGAGCCCTTCGCCGCGACGATCCTCTCGATCTTCAAGATCGGCAAGGAGCGCTTCGGCCACGACTGGAAGGCGAAGTTCGAGACCGGGGCCATGAACCCCCACGGCGGCTCGATCGCGTTGGGCCATCCCTTGGGCGCGACCGGCGCGCGGCTGATGCTCAACCTGCTCTACTCGATGAAGCAGGACCCAAAGTCCCGCTACGGCATGATCGCAGCCTGCGCGGGCGGCGGCATGGGCGGCGCGATGGTCGTCGAGAAAGCGGGCTAAGGCCTCAGCGGGTGCAGACGGGAGCGCCCATGCCGAAGAAATTGGTCTGCTTGCCGTCCGCCCGGTCGCGGTGGGCTCCGATGAGCACCATGAGCGGGTCGCAGGAGGCTTTGCAGTAAAGGAAGTACCTCCGCCGCGCCGCCTTCTTCTTGCTTCCCTTCTCGTCGACGACCTGCAAACTGAACTCGCAGAGCATGTCGCGCTCGGTGCACTTGGTCTTGTTCCCCACCCAGATCTTCTCGTCCTCGGTGATCTCCTGGTAGCCGACCATGAGCAGGACCGAAATCTCGTTGCTTTTGCCCTCGTGGGGCACCGCGCAGTTGTCGTCGCCCGAGATGATCGTGCCGACTTTCTTGCGGTGCGCCAGTTGTTTGAACGTATAGAGTTCCAGTTTTTTCGCTTTGAAACCCTGGCGCAGCTTCTTGGGCAAGGTCTCGGGGTCGACGGCGACGAAGCGGTCGATGTGCTCGACAGGGAGTCGGTCGACCGGCAGCTTGATGAAGGCCTCAACCATCTCGACCGTGTCCTTATCCGCATCGGCCGCCCCGGCGCAGGGCGCGAAGATCACCGCCAGCGCCAGGATCAGTGCTGGCATAACGGCTTCATGACGCCGAAGAAATTGGTCTGCTTGCCGACCCGCACCTCGTCCCGACAGACTGCGACGATGCCCATCATGACGTCGCTCTTGTACATGAAAAACCGGCTGATCTTCTTCTTGCCCTTTTTTTCGACGAAGATCTGCAGCGTGAACTCGCACATAAGGTCGTGCGGCGTGCACTTGGACTCCCTCTCGATGCAGACGAGGTCCGTTTCGAAGAGCTCCTCGTAGCCCGCGGCCTTGAGCACGCCGATCTCGCCGGATTTCGCGTCCTTCGGCGCGTCGCAGTCCGGCTCGGGAGTCCTGAGCGTGCCCTTCTTCTTGCCCTGCGCCACCCGCTTGAGGGTGTAGAGCTCAAGGCGCCTGCCCTTGTACCGCTCGCGCAGCTTCTTGGGCAGGCTCTCGGGATCGACGGCGAGGAACTGCTCGACGCTGCCGGCCGGCAAGTCGGCGATCGGCGTCTTGAGGAAATACTCCACCATCTGGATCGTGTCCTTCGCGGCCTCCGCGGCCCCCGCCGGACCGGGCAATAGGGCCAAAGCCAGGATCAGGGTCTTGCTCATCGTCAGCCCCGCGGGTGGAACTTGCGGTGGGCCCCCTTGAGGGCCGATCTCTCCAGGTGCGTGTAGATTTGGGTCGTAGAAAGGCTCGCGTGGCCCAGCATCTCCTGCACGGAACGCAGGTCGGCCCCCCCCTGCAGCAGATGGGTCGCGAAGGTGTGACGCAGGAGATGCGGGTGCAGGGCCTGGCTTAAGCCCGCGCGCCGTCCCAGCCCCCGCAGATCCCTCCAAAATTGGGCCCGCGATAATGAGCGGCCGCTGCGATTGACAAAGAGCTCGGCGCAAGCCCTCTCCGGAAACTTCGCGCGGCGCAGGACGAGATACTGCCGCAGCAGCGAGACCGCCCGCTCGTGGATCGGGATCAGCCTCTCCTTGGAGCCCTTGCCGAAGACGCGCACCCAACCATCGTCAAGGTTCATCGCGTCGAGCTTGAGCGAGAGCAGCTCCGAGACCCTCACTCCCGTGGCGTAGAGGACCTCGAGCATCACGCGCGAGCGCGCCTGCTCGAAGGATCCGTCCACCGGAACGGAGAAGAGTCGGTCCATCTCCTCGCGGCTCAAGAACCGCGGCAGGCGCGCGGGCAGGCGCGGCGAACGAAGTTCGCTGGCCGGATTCTCCTTCATGCGGCCCTCGACGGCCTGGAAGGCGTAGAAGGACTTGATGGCCTCCATCTTGCGAAATAGGGAGACCGCCTCCAGTTTTTTCTGGGACTTGAGGACCCACAGGTAGTCCGAGAGGTCCTCGGCCGAGGCCGACAGCGGCGCGATCCCGCCGGCCGCGAAATGCTTGAGCAGTTGCGCGACGTCGGCGCCGTAGGCGCGGCAGGTATTCGGCGACAGCCCCCGCTCCAGGGACAGGTACTTCGAATACTCCTGGAGCAGGGGCTCCGCCGTATCAGCGCGCTCCGGCTTTGGCCGGCGTCTTCGCCGGCTTGGGCGCCTCGATCGTCTTCTCGACCGCCTTCTCCGCCGCAGGAGCGGGTGCGGCCTGCGCGGTGGCGACCAGGAACTTCGCGCGCAGGGCGCCTTCGAGCTTGCCGGAAACATCGGCGTGCTGCTTGAGGTAGGCCTTGGCGTTCTCGCGGCCCTGTCCCAGGCGCTCGCCGTCGTAGAGATACCAGGAGCCGGATTTCTCCAGCACTCCCGATTCGGCCCCCATGTCGATCAGGCAGCCCTCGCGCGAGACTCCGTAGCCGTGGATCATTTCGAACTCTGCCGTGCGGTAGGGCGGGGCGACCTTGTTCTTGACGACCTTGACCCTCACGCGCGCGCCGACGACCACGTCGCCTTCCTTGATGTTCTCGATGCGCCGGATCTCCAGGCGCAAGGTCGCGTAGAACTTGAGCGCCAAGCCCCCCGTCGTGGTCTCGGGGTTGCCGAACATGACCCCGATCTTGTTGCGGATCTGGTTGATGAAGATGAGGCAGGTCTTGCTCTGCGCGACTGCGCCCGTGAGCTTGCGCAGGGCCTGGCTCATGAGCCGGGCCTGCAGGCCCATGTGCGAGTCGCCCATCTCGCCTTCGATCTCGGCCTTGGGCACGAGCGCCGCCACCGAGTCGATGACGATGACGTCGATCGCCGAGGAGCGCACGAGCTTCTCGGTGATCTCAAGGGCCTCCTCGCCCGAGTCGGGCTGGGCGATGAGCAGGTTGTCGATGTCGACGCCCAGCTGCTTGGCGTACGCCGGGTCCATCGCGTGCTCGGCGTCGATGTAGGCCGCGGCCCCGCCCAGCTTCTGCGCCTGCGAGACGACTTGGAGTGCCAGCGTCGTCTTGCCCGAGGACTCCGGTCCGTAAATCTCGATGACGCGCCCGCGCGGGATGCCGCCGACGCCCAGTGCGAGGTCCAAGGACAGCACCGAGGTGGGGATGACGTCCACCTTGATCTTCGCGGCGCGGTCCCCCAGCTTCATGATGGCCTCGCGCCCGTAGGCCTTCTCGATCTGCGCCATCGCCAGCTCCAACGCCTTGCCCTTCCCTGCTTCCATTGCGCTCATGTGTTTCTCCCCCTCGATATGCCGGCCTTGACTTCGCCAGCGGGCGAGGATGTTATTCTACCACATCTTTTCCGAAAGTCAACAAAATAGTACAGTTGTTCGAATTACTCCTTTCTGGCGTGAAATCCGATCCGCCTCTTCGGCTGTTCGGACGGCTCCATCAGCTCCCTGATCGCCTCAAAGACCAGCCGAAACCTCTTGTTGTATTTTCTCTCCAGCTCATCGAGCCTCCGAGCCAGCTCCTTGTGGGCGGACACCATCTCGCGCAGCTTGACGAAGGCCCGCATGATGGCCACGTTGACCTCGACGGCGCGGCTGCTGCGCAAGACCCCGGACAACATGGCGACCCCTTGCTCGGTAAAAACATATGGCGGGCGACGACGTCCGCCCCACCCGCTGGAACTTGACCCGCCAATTTGGCGGGTCAAGTTGTCGGACTCATCGCTAGACAGCTGGAACATGAAATCCTCCGGGAACCTCTCTCTGTTCCGTTTCACCGCTCGGACGAGTTCCCAGGTCTCGACACAATAAAGGACCGCCAGGTCGGCATCAAGTATGACCCTGTGTCCTCGGATCGAATAGATGCGGCGCTCCACGTTCTGAAGGTTCGGAAGCTCCATAATATATATACGATTGAGGGGGCCATTTTGTTCCCTCCTCCGACGAGAGAACCTAGTTGAAAGGGAGGGAAACGTCGGGGGGCCGCTGCTTCGGAAGGTCCTCTTCGCGCACGCGCTCGAGCTCTTTGCCGGTCTTGCCGTCGTAGACGACGGCGCCCTTGCCAGGGGTGACCACCATGACGCGGCCGTCGGGGGTGTGGACCATGTGGACGCCGCTCTCGGGATGCACGAGGCCCTCCTGCTTGTACCGCCTCAAGTAGCGGTACGACCAGGGCTCGGCCTCATGCACGACGTACCAGGGGCCCTTCGAATCCTGCCACCACCAGTGCCCTTGGTGCGAGGTGAACGCCGGGGAGTCCGAACCCATGGTGCCGTCGGGCCGCGGCGAGAACGACTGCACCCACCACTTGCCGTCCTGATTCTGCATCCAGAGCCAGTGCGAATCGGACCAGCGTCCGCAGACAGCGCCCGAGCAATAATACGCAACCCCGCCGATCTTCTGCCATTGAAACGAGCCCGCCCCGTCTCCGGCGGGAAGCTTCGGAGGTCGTGCTGACTCAATATCCTTGTAGCCCGCGGGCTCGGGCGAGATGGGAGCGCCGTCGGGGCCCTTGGCCGGGATGCTCTTGCCTAAACCGGAGAAATCCGGGGACGGCAGGTCCTTGGCCGGGGGACGCGGCACGGTTTCGCCGCCCAGACTCTTGTGCAGGATCGGATGGAAGCGTGCGTCGCCGGAGGGCTCTTTGCCTGGCGCCTTGCCGCCTTTGCCTCCCCCCTTGCCGCCGCCTCTTCCCCCGCCCTTGCCGCCCTTCTTACCGCCCTTGGCCGGAGCGCCTCCGGCCTCGTCATCGTCGCCGCCGGCCCCCGCTCCGCCGCCGCCCCCGGCGCGTCCGCCGCCCTTGCGGCCTCCGCCTTTCCTGCCGCCGCCTCGATTGCCGCCGGACGCCGCGCCGAGCCTGACCTTGGAGTTGCCGTGCGAAAACGGGTCGCCGCCTTCGGAGGCCTCTGACTCGCCGCCGCCTCCCCTGGACGAACTTCCGCGGCCTCTCCTGCCTCCGGGGCCCGCGCCCGCGCGTTCGACGCGGCCCGCGCCGGCTCCGCCCGACGCCGCGCCTGCGGAATTTCTTGCGCTTCTGCGCCGGCCACCGGCCCCCGAGTCTGAAGATTCGCTTGCAGCCGCGCCGGAGACCTGCAGCGACGACTTTGCGGTCCGCGCGGAGCTCTTGGCGCGCGTCGGCGCCGCTCGTCCGGCGGCCGCTCCGGAGACGCCCTTCGCGGCGGCGCCTCGCGTCTTGGCGCCCGAAGATCTCTCGCCCCTATCGTCGGCCTCGCCCTTTTTCCCCTTATGCCTGGCTTCCGGTCCGCCCGGAACATCGGGCTCGCCGGCCTTGACCTTGCCTTGCTTGCCGCCGCGCCCGCCGCCCTTGGGCATCGCCGAGAGCGCGCCGCCGGCTTTCTCCGCCGGAGCGACGGCGGTACCGGCTCCGATGACGACACCGGAAGCCTTCGGGACAGCGTCGATGATCGGGGCCGGGCCCGCCCCCGACATGGTCAGAGCAGCGCCGCCGGCGACCGCGTCGCGCAGCTCGCTGGGGGCGGACCCGAAAGCCTCCGGCCGAAGGGCGACGTAGCGCGAAACGCTCTTATCCGACGCCGCCGAGAGCATCGCCGCGGCGGCTTTTTGAACGCGGGCGCGGGGCCCGGGCGAGAGTTCGCCAAGCCGCCACGGGCGCTGAGCCGCGGCGATGACGACGGCTCCCGCGATGCCGACGAGGCAGGCGGCACCGAGGCGACGGCTGGGTCTGGTGTGTATCATCCGATGGTGTTTCGACGGCCCACCGTCATGATGCATCATAAGGCGCCTAATTAATAGGGTCTTTGAGCCTAGACAACTCTAGGACTTTTGACCCACCGAGTCAAGCGCCGTCGTTAGTCGCCTTTGGGGAAAAGGCCGGCTTGCAGCAGCTGGATGCTGGTGCGAAGCTCGACGCCCGCGCCGCCGTCCTTGAGCACCGGGACCTCGGCGTAGAAGACGCGCAGGACAGTCTTGCCGTCGCTCCACCAGAACTTGCCGCCGTTGGAACGAGGCTCTCCGTAGGTGAGCGCCAAATCCGACGCCAGCGCGTCGACGGATTTGGTCCGCGTGTAGGCGGCCGTGTAGATGAGCTGCACCTCGACCAGGCGGCCCCGCTTGAGGCCCAGCCACATCGTGTCCGTGTGCGGCGCCGGATATTTCGTGAAGGTCCGCTCCACGCGGTAGCGCTTGACGTGGGCGCGGGGCTCGACGAAAGAAGGCCATTCCTGGGCCGGAGGATAGATCATCTGGATCTGCTCGAGGGTGTCTCCCAGGCTCAAATTGACGAACGTGCGCTGCATCGAGACCGGTTCGTCGGCGTCCTGGGCCGGCGCGCGCGCCGATGCCAGCAAGGAAACGAGGATCGCTGCGGGCAGGCGCGCTCTCACGGGGGTTTCCTAACGCAGGGCGAACTGGCGGCGCCTCGGGTAGGCCTTGGCGTAGTAGTACGGATAGCCGCCGTAATGCCGGAACGTCACGCGGCCCAGGCGGCTGATGAAATCCTTGGCGATCTTGTAGCTGCCGTTCTGCCCGGTGAGCACGGTCATGGCGTAGTCGCCGTTGGGGGTCAGGAAGACGGCCGAGTCGTGGCAGGCGTGGCGCAGCAAGCCCGTCTTGTGAGCGATCTCCCAACCGGCCGGCAGCCCCTTGGCCAAGCGCGAGGCCACGGCCTTCTTGTGGCGCAGGATGTCGAGCATCAGCATGCTCGAGGGCTTGTCGACGAGCTGGCCGCGGTAGATCTTCTCCATGAGCATGTTCATCTCGCGTGCGGTCGTGTAGTTCTCGTGCGCCACGCGGCTCCCATTGAGGCTCATCCCTTCCTTGTAAATTCCCGTGTAGAGCAGGCCCATCTTCGGGAACTGCTGCTGGATGTAGCCCAGGCCCAGCGCCTCGATGACCAGGTTGGTCGCGGTGTTGTCCGACTCGCTGATCATCAGCTGCAAGAGGTCCCGCACCGACCTGCGCGTACCGTCGGGCGACCACTTGAGCGAGCCCGAGCCCCCGACCCGGTTGTGGCGGCGCAGGGTCAGTTTTTCGCTGAGCGCGAGCCGGCCGTCCTGTATCGCATAGAAGACGCAGACCATGATGGGGACCTTGATGAGGCTCGCCGAGGGGAACAGGTCGTCGGGATGGAAAGACCAGGACTTGCCGTCCTTGAGATCGGTCAGGTAGATCGCGACCCGGCCCTGATGATGGGACGCCAGGCGGCTGAGCTCCTGGGCCATGACCTCCCACGCCTCCTCGCGAGCGTCCGGCCGCCAGGCGGTCTGCGCCGCCGATGTCCCCGTGCCGACCTTGCGCGCAACGATGAGCCCCGTGGCGGGGGCTTGCGGCGCCGGAGCGATCGCGGCGACGGGGACGGCGGCCTCCGCCTCGGCCGGCTTGGTCTCGATCTGGCTCCAGTCGAGACGGTAGCCCAAGCTGTAGGAGACCACGACCGCGGCCAGGGCGCTGGCCAGCATCAGGTCGATGCGGTCGATCCTCAGCTTCAGGTTCGGAGCGAGTCGGTGCATGGAGTCCTTGCCGCGGTTCTCCGACGGGATGCCCCGCCGGCGGCCGCTCCGATTAGGATAACAGGAGAGGCGCGCTTTCGCAATACCCGGGCCGAAATGTTATATCGCGAATCCGGCGGACGCTTACACTCCTATTGCTTGACCTTGGACAGCGGCGTCTTGCCGAAAACGAGCTTCTCGCCCGCTCCGTCTAGGTCCACGTAGATCGTAGATCCCGCCTCGAACTTCTTCATGAGCATGTCCTCGG
Source organism: Elusimicrobiota bacterium (assembly GCA_016194705.1). Classification (GTDB taxonomy): domain Bacteria; phylum Elusimicrobiota; class Elusimicrobia; order UBA1565; family UBA9628; genus PALSA-1176. The sequence goes on from JACQAZ010000004.1 coordinate 28,011, forward strand.
CCAGCGGGTCCTCGATGGCGCGCTGGATGGTGCGCGCCAAGGGCCTTGCCCCGTAGTTCTGGTCGAAGCCGGTCTTGATGAGGAACTTGTCGGTCTCCTCGGAGAACTCGACCTTGTAGCCCTGGGCCTCGATCTTGGTCCTCACGCGGCCGAGCATGAGCTTGAGAATCTGGATCATCTCCTCCTCGGAGAGCGGGTGGAAGACGATGATCTCGTTGATGCGGTTGATGAACTCGGGGTTGAAGACGCGCTTGACCTCCTCCATCACGACTTCCTTCATCTTCTTGTAGTCGCGCTCGGCGTTCTCGACCTCGGCCATGAAGCCCAAGGACTTCCCCTTGGAGATCAGCCGCGCGCCGACATTCGAGGTCATGATGAAGACGGTGTTCTTGAAGCTGACCTTGTGGCCGAGGTTGTCGTTCAAGATGCCGTCGTCCATGACCTGCAAAAGTATGTTGAAGATGTCGGGGTGGGCCTTCTCGATCTCGTCGAGCAGGACGACCGAGTAAGGCTTTCTGCGGACGGCTTCGGTCAACTGACCGCCCTCTTCATAACCGACGTATCCCGGGGGCGCGCCGATCAGGCGCGAGACCGCGAACTTCTCCATGTACTCGGACATGTCGATGCGGATCATCGCCTCCTCGTTGCCGAAGAGGAACTCGGCCAAGGCGCGGGCGAGTTCGGTCTTGCCCACGCCCGTGGGACCGAGGAACAAAAACGAGCCGATGGGCTTCTTGGCGTCTTTGAGGCCCGCGCGGGCGCGGCGGATGGCCTGCGAGATCGTCTTGATCGCCTCTTCCTGGCCGATGACGCGCTTGTGGAGATTCTCCTCCATGTGCACGAGCTTCTCGGTCTCGGATTCGGTGAGAGCGGTCACGGGCACGCCGGTCCACTTTGAGACCACGGTGGCGACATCCTCGGCCATGATGGTTGGGACGCTTTGGTCGCGCTTCTCGCGCCACTTCTTCTTCATGTCCTCGAGCTGCTTGCGCAATTCCTTTTCCTTGTCGCGCAGGCGGGCGGCCTTCTCGTACTCCTGGCCCGAGATGGCGCCGGATTTCTCCTTGACCACCTTCTCGATTTCGCCCTCCTTTTCCTTAAAAGACGGGGGCGCTTGGGTCGTCTGCAGGCGGGCGCGCGAACCCGCCTCGTCGATAAGGTCGATGGCTTTGTCGGGGAGAAAGCGCTCGGAGATGTAGCGGTCAGCCAGTTCCGCGGCAGCTCTCAAAGCAGCATCATCATACTTGACCTTGTGGTGAGCCTCGTACTTGTCGCGCAGGCCCTGCAGGATCTGGATGGTCTCCTCGACCGACGGCGGGTCGACGATGATCGGCTGGAAGCGCCGCTCAAGGGCCGCGTCGTGCTCGATGTACTTTCGGTACTCATCGAGCGTGGTCGCGCCGATGCATTGCAATTCGCCGCGCGAGAGCGCGGGCTTGATCATGTTCGAGGCGTCGATCGCACCCTCGGCCGCGCCCGCCCCGATGACGGTGTGAAGCTCGTCAATGAAGAGTATCACCGAGTTCTTGGAGCGGCGGATTTCTTCGATGATGTTCTTCAGCCGCTGCTCGAATTCGCCGCGGTATTTCGTTCCCGCGACGACCAAAGCCAGGTCGAGGGTTAGGACTCGCTTGGAGGCCAGGATCTCGGGGATGTCGCCCGAGGCGATCTTCTGGGCGAGGCCCTCGACGATGGCGGTCTTGCCCACGCCCGGGTCGCCGATCAGCACGGGATTGTTCTTCGTGCGGCGGGCCAGTATCTGGATCATGCGCTCGATCTCGTCGGCGCGGCCGATCACGGGGTCGAGCTTGCCTTCCCGGGCCATGACGGTCAGGTCGCGGCCGAATTCGTCGAGCGTGGGCGTCTTCGACTTGGTCCGGGTGGGCGTGGCCGGGGACGCCGCCTGTCCCACGTGCGGAGTCTGGCCTTCGCCCAAGAGATTGAGGACCTCCTCGCGCACGACGTCGAGGCGCAGGCCGAGGTTTTCGAGCACGCGCGCGGCGACGCCTTCTTCCTCGCGAATGAGTCCCAGAAGCAGGTGTTCCGTCCCTACATACGAATGGCCCATGTGCTGGGCCTCCTCGACGGCGTACTCGAGGACCTTCTTGGCGCGCGGCGTGAACGGAATCTCGCCCAAAAGCATGACGTTGTCGCCGGTGCCCACGATCTTCTCGATCTCAGAGCGCACGCGGCGCAGGTCGACGCCGAGGTTGGCCAGGACCTGGGCGGCCACGCCCTCGCCGAGCGCGATGAGTCCGAGCAGGATGTGTTCGGTCCCCACGTAATCGTGGTTGAGGCGCTTGGCCTCTTCCTGAGCGATCAGGATGACCCGCTGGGCTCTCTCGGTGAATCGATTGGACATGGCCGTCTCCTATAGTAGTATGCAGCCTCGACGTTGCAAAATCAAGGCACTTTCCATATTACCTTTTTTGAAGGGCGCAAGCGGGGCGCGTTTTTACCGATACTTTATCATCCTGTAACAGTTTCTTTCTTGCCCGCGGGCCTGGCTGGGGCTATACTCTAAGGAGCCGGTGGAGGCCTTATGAAGAAGATTCTAATCGTCTTCAGCGCCCTCTCCCTGATCCCCTCGCTGGGCCATTCCCGCGGCCGTTCCGCCGGAGGCTTTCGGGCCGCCGGCAGCCGTACCTCCGCGGCGTCTTCCCACTTCACTTCGATCAGCGCCTCGCGCGGGTTGGGCGGCGGAGGGACCCTCATAGGCGCCAAGCGTTCGGCGGCGGCCTCCCAGGTCTCTTACCCCGGGCTGCCCCCGGTCGAGGGGGCCCTGATCCGCGACCCCTCGATGTTCGTGCGCTACGATCCCACGGGAGAGCCGCAGCGTTGGCATTCCGTCAACGCGGGCGGCGTGCTCATCGCCAGCGACGACAGCAAGTCTCAGCCGCTCGGCGGGGGCGGCGTGACCGGTTCCGCGATGAACTCCGGCGGGTTCGGCACCTTCTTCCAGAACTTCAGCAATACCACCCCGGCCGGCGGCGCGGGAACATCCGGCAGCACAAGTCAGGGCACCGGCGCCTCACATTAGGATCGCCATTTGATTTCGGCCCGGCGTTCGCATATCATATCTGGGTGACGACCGAGACCCACGCCGCCGTCGACGCCTCCCAGGCCTTGAAGGGCAAGTCGCTGCTGCTCATCAGCTCTCCCTCCCCTGAAAAGCGCTTCATCTTCCAGCGCCTCAAATCCCTTGGCCCAAAACTCACTTTGCTGTCCTCGGAGAGCTCCTGGGCCGCGCGCTACGCCGACGCCTTCCTCGAGATCCCCTCCTTTGACGCGGCCGAAGCCGTGGCCATGGTGGAGGGCTTCGTCAAGGAGAACCGCATCGACGGGGCGCTGACCTTCTGGGAGAACGCCGTGCCGCTGTGCGCGGCCCTCTGCGAGCGCTTCGGCTGGCCCGGCCATTCGGTGCAGTCCGCCTTGAATTCCCGCAACAAGCTCCTCACGCGAAAGGTCCTCGAGGCGGCCAAGCTCTCGCGCTACTCGCCCGAGTGGGCCCAGCTCAAGTCGGTCGCCGACCTCGAGCGCGAGGCCGGGCGCATCGGCTTCCCGCTGGTCCTCAAGCCCGCCTGGGGCGTCAAAAGCCAGTTCGTCGTCCGCCTCGACGGCCTCGGCGAGGCCAAAAACGCCTTCGAGTACATCAAGGCCAACATGACCCCCGCCTTCGACTCGATCTACGCCTCGGGCACCGAGATCGTCGCGGAGGGCTACCTCGACGGTGCCGAGATCGACGTAGACCTGCTTGTCCAGGGCGGCGAGATCAAGTTCCACACCTTCTGCGACAACTTCCCGACCAAGGAGCCCTTCTTCGTCGAGACCGGCGACGCGATGCCCTCGCGCCACGAGGACTCCGATCTCGAGGCGGTCCTCAAGATGGCGCGCGAGGTCGTCAAGGCGCTCGACCTTCCCAATGGCGCGCTGCACCTGGAGGCCAAGATCGGGGCCAAGGGCCCCAAGCTCGTCGAGCTCAACGCGCGCATGGGCGGCGACTACCTGCACGACTGGATCGAAACGGTCTGGGGCGTCGATTTCATAGAAGAAGCGGCCAAGATCGCCGCGGGCCTGCCCTGCGCGCCGCACAAGCCCAAAGAGCCCAAGGTCCACATGGTCAGCAAGTACCTGATCGCCCCGCATTCAGGCGTGATCGCGGGGCTCTCGGTGCCGGCCAAGCTCGAGAAGGGCAAGGTCCACGACATCACCTTGCAAAAGGAGCCCGGCGACGCCGCCCTCGTGCCTCCCGAGGGCTTCGAGTCGATCGGCTGGGTCGTCGGCCAGGGCAACACCTACGCCGAGGCCGAGGAGAACCTCGACGAGGCCATGAACGGCATCACCGTGCAGATCGCGGCCTTCGATTCGACCTCCTCGGTCGGCAAGACAAGGCGCAAAAATAGATTCGGAGCGGCCCAGGTCTCTCGGCGCCGCATCATCCAGTCGGCGCGCATAGAAAAAGTCCGCGGGCTCGACCCGAAGGCGGCCAAGGAGCTTCATGTCGGCATCCTCTGCAACATCTTCAACGAGGATTCGGGAGAAGAGACGGCCGTCCACAAGGACCTGACCTCGGTGGGCCTCAACATACAAAAGGCCGTGGAATCCAAGGGCCACCGCGTGACCTTCTTCGACATGAACGAGACGCCGCTGCCGTTCAACAAGATCGCCGAAAGCAACGTCGACGTGATCTTCAACGTCTGCGAGCGCATCAACAACTCCTCGCTCCTGGAACCGCACGCTGCCGCGATCCTCGATTGCCTCGGCACACCCTACACGGGCTCAAACCCGCTGACCCTGGCGCTGTGCATCGACAAGGTCAAGGTCAAGAAGCTTCTTGAGCACGCCGGGCTTCCCACCCCGCGCTTCGACTACGTCTTCTCCAAAGACGAGCCCATCCGCGAGGACCTGCGCTATCCGCTGATGGTCAAGCTCGCCAACACCGACAACTCGATCGGGATCTCGAACGACTCGGTCGTCACCAGCCTCAAGGAGCTCAAGGACCAGGTCGCCATGCTGCTCGAGAAATACAACCGGCCGGTGCTCATCGAGGAATACATCGAGGGCGACGAGGTGGACGTCTCGATCATGGGCAACGAGGACCGCGTGAAGGTCCTGCCTCTCTCGCGCTCGGTCTTCGACGAGCTGCCCAAGGGGACCTGGGGCATCTACCCCTTCCAGGCCAAGTGGGACAGCAAGTCGGTCTACGACAAGATCAAGATCGAGCGGCCGGCCAAGTACTCGCAGAAGCTGACCGCCCTCATCAGCGAGATATGTCTCGACGCCTACAACATCATGGACTGCCACGACTACGCGCGCGTCGAGGTCCGCGTGGACAAGCAGGGCAATCCGTATATTCTTGAAGTCAATCCCAACCCTTCAATAAACCGGGGCGACTGCGTGCCCAACTGCGCGGAGATGACCGGGGCCAAGTACGAGGACTTCATCGAGGAGATCCTGCGCGAGGCGATCTCGCGCTACCGCGCCCGGCCGCCGTACTACCACCTGCAGAGCGCGCTCGCCGCCCTTTAGTCCCAATCCCCGCTGGGCCGGTTGCTCGCCGTTTTTGTCCTCAAAGGCCCACGCGTCCCGTCCCCGTCGGCGCTAGAATATCCTCATGAAGTCCCTTTTGGCCCTCTTCCTGTGCGCCCAGGCGCAAGCCGCGTCCATCCCCGACCTCGAGCTGCTGCGCTCGATCGCGGCCGATCAAGGCGTGCCGGTCATGGACCTTCCCGCCGCGCCCCGCGCGGCAGCCGCGCCGGCAGGCCGTTCCTTCGAGGGCTTCGTCAGGGTCGTCAAGAAATCACCCGACTGGAGGCGGCCCGGAGACGCGCTCAAGGACCGCTCGCTCATTCTTGAAGGCGCCAAGGAACTCAACCTTGGGAGCAAGCCGTGGGCCTGGATCAAGGACGATGCGCGGGGCCGCGCCCTGGCTCCAGAGAGCCGCTCCTGGGTCAAGGGAAAATTCCGAGAGCAAGGCTCCGAGAAGTGGCGCCTGCAGAGCCGCGTGCTCGAGATCGCCGACTCAATCTCTTTCCCAGTTCAAAAGGCCGAGCTTCTGCCTTTGCGGGCGCAGAACGCCGAGCTCTCCGCCGAACTCGTCCAAGTCTCCCCATGGTGCGACCACATGCCGATCATGTCGCGCGGGGAGCGCCGCCAGTATCTCGTGATCGAGACCCGGCTCACGAACAAGACCGACAAGCCTCTCGAAGTCGCGCTCTCCGGCGTGTTCTTCTCCTTCGACGCCGCCTCCGAGGGGGTCAAGGTCGACGGCCTCTCCATCCGCGGCCCCAACGGCCGGGGCAGCGGCCAGACCAAGATCACGCTTGCTCCCGGGGCCGCGCTCAAGCTCGAACTGCGCGGAGACAACCTCTACCCCGAAGGCAGCCACGGCAAGTCCCTCTACGTGACCCTCCGGCTCGCGGCCGGCTCGGATTCTTTGTTCGTGCGGGGCTTCGGCCAGGTCCTCGAGACCCAATAATCCGCGAAAATGTGCTAGTTTAGGGCCATCGGAGGCCCTATGAATATTTCCATCCTGCTGTTTTGCGCGGCGCTGGCGCGCTCCGGCGAAACGAAGGTCAAGCTCGGCGATCTGCCGCCCGCCGTCCAGAAAACGATCAAAGAAAAAAGCGCGGGCGCCAAGATCAAGCGCATACTCAAGGACGCCTCGAAAGACGCCACGACCTACGAGGCCGAGATGACGGTGGCCGGCCGCGACAAGAACGTGACCGTCGACTCAAACGGCAATTTGGTTGAGGTCGAAGAGACCGTGGACCTCAAAACGCTCCCGCTGCGGACCCAGGGGGCGATCGAGGCGGCGGCCGCGGGCGGAAAAATCCTAAAGGTGGAATCCCTCAGCCACGGCGGCCCCGTCGAATCCTACGAGGCCCTCATCAAGAAGGCCGGCAAGAAGACCGAATTCCACGTCGATCCCGAAGGCCGGCCTCTGGCGGATTAGCCGCCAAGCATGGAAGCGGCTTTCGTCGAGTTCGCGCTGTTCGCGGTCGCCGTCGTGCTCGTCTACCGCATCTTAAGGCCCGTCCAGGCTCACCTCGAGTCCTTGATCCTGCGCTTGCTCGATCCCAAAGAGCGCCGGATCACCGACGCCGAGATCGTCCCCGAAAACAACCGAAAAAAACGCAAGGAGTGACCATGCCCTCTGTCCAACTGCCCGACGACTTCACCGCCTCCAAAGGCCTCGCGTGGCTCGGATCCCGCATCGCGACTTTGGCCCTGGCTTTTCTCGCGCTGACCGCCCTCATGAGTTCCTACACGATCGTGGCCCCCGGCTACACGGGTGTTGTCTTCAACATCGCCACCGGCTCGCTGCGCACCGTCGGCCAGGGCCTCGTCGTGCGCATGCCCTGGATCACCCGCGTGCAGAGCTACCCCACCGCGCTGCGCACCTACACGATGGTCGCGCGCATGGCCGAGGGCTCGGCCACCAACGACGACTCCATCGACCTGCCGACCAAGGAAGGCCAGCACATCCGCCAGGACATCTCGGTGACCTACAACACGTCCCAAGACAAGGCCGACAAGGTCTTCGCCTCGTTCCGCGGGGCGGACGTCTCCGAGATCGAAGCGACCTTCATCCGCCGCACGATCATCACGGTCGCCCAGAACATGGCGGGCCAGATGTCGCTTTCCGAGATCATCTCGATGCGCCGCTCCGAGCTCCAGGAGGCGGTCACCAAGGAGCTCGCCGTCGAACTCAACAAGATGGGCTTCAATCTCGACAAGGTCAACCTCGGCGCCAGCCACCTGCCGCCCGCCATCGAGGCCCAGATGCAGCAGAAGATGGCCGCCCAGCAGCAGGCCCAGCAGGCCGAGTACGAGCTCCAGAAACAGACGACCTTGGCCAAGGCCGCCGTGGCCCAGGCCCAGGGCGAGGCCCAAGCGACTTTGGTCAAAGCCGAGGCCCAGGCCAAGGCCAACCACCTGCTGCAGGCCTCGATCTCGCCGACCTTGGTCCAGTACAAATCCGTCGAGAAATGGGACGGCGTCCTGCCCCACGTGACCGGCGGGGCCACGCCGTTCATCGACCTGCGCAGGCCCGGCAAGAACGAGTAATGTTCCTCGGCGCTGACCGCAATACCTGGCTCGGCGCGCTCTCCGGCTTGGCGACCGGCGTCGCCGTCGCGGTCGGCGGTTTTTTTCTGCTCAGGGACCTAACCGGAGCCATGGGCATCACGCTCTTTATCCTGCTGCCCCTGGCCATCGGCCTCAGTGTGGGCTTCGTGGCAAGGCCCGGCGCGCGGCTTTGGGCGATCCTCATCCTCGCCTTGATCGTTTCGAGCTCCATCCTAATCTTTGCCAAGGCCGAGGGTCTGCTCTGCGTGCTCATGGCCCTGCCGCTCGTGCTGCCCGGGGCCTGGATCGGGGCCCTGCTGGGAAATCGTGTGCGTAAGAAATACATCGACGCCGGCCGCGGCGGGGCCTTGCTCCGGTGGCTGCTTCTGGCGGCCATGCCCTGTCTTCTGATGGGAGCGTATCGACTGGAGACGCCCTACCGGCGGGTGGCGCGGCTACAGACGGTCGAGAACGTGGCCCGCTTCGATGCCCCCATCCAGGAAGTCTGGGACCGGCTCAAGGCCGTCGAGCGCATCGACGCCTCCCGCCCGCTGTTCATGCTCGCGGGCCTTCCTCGCCCCATCTATTGCGAACTGATCGCCGGCAAGGTCGGAGGCCGGCGCGTCTGCCATTTCAACAACGGGGTCATCGAAGAGGAAATCACCGAATGGGCGCCGCCTGTTCGCATGGGCATGCGCATCACGCGCGCCACTTTGCCCGGTCGCCACTGGCTGAAATACGTGGCGGCCGATTACGCCCTGCGCCAAGAAGGCTCCCGGACGGTCGTTTCCCGGACGACGTCGGTCTCGTCGCGATTGTACCCCGCTTGGTATTGGAGCCCCCTGGAAAGATGGGGCATCGACACCGAGCATCGCTACCTTTTCGAATCCGTGAGCCGCTCGCTGCGCCCCTCCCGGCCTGACGGGTATTGACAATTCGGGTCTGCGGGTCTACACTCCCGAGTGGCTTACGGAGGCCCCGTGGACACCCGAACCTCTCACCTCTGCCGCACGCTGAAAACCCTTTTCGTCGGTTTTCTTTTCTGGTCCTGGGGAGGAGTCATGGGCTGGCGGACTTTGCAGTTCCAAGGCCTGCCTTCTCCGCAGTTCAAGGCTTTCGCGGCGACTGCCGCGCCGCCCGCGGTCAAGGGCGCGCGCAAGAAGCTCAAGCCGGCCCCGAAGCAGGTCGTCGCCGATAAGGCCAAGCCCGGCGTTCCCCGCCACCTCAAGGATTCCTCTCAGTAGACGCCGCTTGACCCCTTTGATATCATCGGTGCGATGACGAAGGGTCAAAAGATCGGCGTGATCGTGCCGATCTTCAACGAAGAAGACAACCTCCCCGAGCTCAAGCGCCGGCTCTCCTCGGTCCTCGACTCGACGGGCCTCGACTACGAGGTCATTTTGGTCGACGACGGCTCCAAGGACGGCTCGCTGGCGCTCATGCGCGAGTTCAACAAGAAAGACCCCCGCTGGAAGGCCCTCTCGCTCTCGCGCAACTTCGGCCACGGCGCCGCTTGCACTTCGGGACTCGATCATATCGACGCGGACGCCGTGATCTTCGTCGACGCCGATCTGCAGGACCCGCCCGAGCTTATTCTGGAATTCCTCAAGAAATGGCGCGAGGGCCACGCCGTGGTCTTCGGCGCGCGCACCGGACGCTCCGAGGGCTGGCTTAGGCGGGCCGTGACCCGCGTCTTTTATCGCATCTTAAGCGGCGTCAGCGCCACGCCCCTGCCGCTGGATGCCGGCATCTTCTCTCTTCTCGACCGGACGGCGGCCGACAGCCTGCGCAAGCTGCCCGAGCGCCACCGGTACCTCACTGGCCTGCGCGCCTGGCTCGGCTATCCCCAGGTCAGCGTCCCGTACGAGCGCCAGTCGCGGCACGCCTCGAGCCCCAAGCAAAGCCTCGCCAAGCTCGTCTCGTTGGCCTTCGACGCCATCTTCGGCTTCTCGAGCGCCCCCCTGCGGCTGGCGACTTTGGTCGGCCTGGTCATGGCCGCCGGAGCCTTCTTGTTCTCGCTGAATGTCTTCTACGACAAATTCTTCACCGATAAGCCCATCATCGGCTGGAGCTCGACCATGGTCCTCATCTCCTGGACGGGGGGCATGATCCTGTTCACCGTGGGCATCATCGGCGAGTACGTCGGCCGCATCTACGACGAGATCAAGCAGCGGCCCATCTACCTGGTCAAGGAAAAAGTCGGGCTCTAGCCCGCGCGCCGCCGACATGGAAGCGATGCCCGGCGCGCATCTCGAAGAACTCGACCGCCTCTCGGGCTCGTACTGGTGGCACGTCCACCGCGCCGAGACCGTCGCGAACCTTGCCGGCCGCTTCTCGCCCCCCGCGGGGTTCTCGAACTATCTCGACATCGGCTGCGGGCCGGGTGCTGCCGCGCGCGCAGTGGCCGACCGCCTGAGCTCCCGCGGCAAGTTCGCCGGCGGCGCCGAGGTGCTCGGCCTCGACGGCGACGAGCGGCTCGCCGCCGCCTGCAAGAGCCACGGCGTCAAGCTCGTGGTCTGCGAGCTGGGCGCGGGCGCCCTGCCGCCGCTGGAGCGCCGCTTCGAGCTGTTCACGGCCATGGACGCGCTCGAGCATCTCAAGGAGCCCCAGCGGCTGCTCGCGGCCCTGCGGCCGCAGCTGACAGATGGGGCGCTGGGCGTCATCTCGGTGCCGGCCTACCAATGGCTGTTCTCGGATTGGGACCGCGCGGCGGGCCATCAGCGGCGCTATGACGCCGCCTCCTTGCGCGATCTGCTTGAGCAAGCGCGCTTCGAGGTGGTCTGGCAGAGCTACTTGTACTCGTTTGCGCTGCCCGCGGCCGTCCTGCGCCGCAAGACTCTACCCGCAGTCGAAGCCGAGAAGGCGCTCGCATTCCCCGGGGTGCCCTCCTGGCTCAACTCGGCGCTTCGTTTGGCGGGCGCGGCCGAGCGGCTATGGCTCAAGGCCGGGAGAATCCCTTTCGGCACCTCTCTGCTCGCGGCCGTGCGGCCGAAGACTTAAGGCGCCTTGCGCGCCCAGACGATGAGCGAGGAGCCCCAGGGCAGCGCGCGCGCATCGGCCAGCCAATGCCGCTCGGAGCTGAACGCCCCCTCGAGCACCGCGTTGACGTGCTTTGCGGGGACCGCGGCGCCGGGGATCTCGCTGCCCTGGGCGTCGGGCCGGCCCCAAACCCGCTCGTGCAGGCTGCGCGCCAGCGCCAGAGGGAACAGCAGGAAATTGCAGTACGAGCAAAACTCAACGCGAAATCCGTGCCTCTCCAGCACGCCGATGAGGCCGTCTTTGAGATACCGTCTTTTGTGCTCGTTGAGCTCGTCCCAGCGCGTCGCCAGAAACGGGAAAGCCGGCACGGTCGCCAGAAGCCGCCCGCCGGCTTTCAAGACCCGCGCGGCCTCAACCAGCAGGGGCCCCTCGTCGTCGAGGTGCTCGAGCACGTCGAAAGCGCAGGCCGCGTCGAAGAAGCCCGGCCCAAAAGGGAGCTCCGGGCCCTTCGTTTGGAAAACACGGGTCATGCCTTTGGCGCGGCAGCCTTCAATAGCCTTCTCGGAAATGTCGACTCCGTAGCCTTCAAAGCGCGCGGGCAGGGCCCGCAGGAAGGCCCCCATGCCGCAACCGATGTCGAGCACGCGCGCTCTCTCTGGTCCCGGGATGAGGCGCTCGAGGGCGACCAGCGCGATGGTCCGGCGGCTGCGCCACCACCAATGCTCTTCCTCGATATCGTAGAAGAGATCATATAGGGCCGGCTCCACCTCAGGCCTTGGCGGAAAGACCGGGATAGCCGCGCATGAGCTGGCGCAGCTTCAAGAGCGCGAGCTCCCAGAGCGTGAACACGCAGTCCCGCAAGACATGGACCTTGCTCTGTGCGCTGTGGCTCCATTCGATCGGGATCTCCGCGATCGTAAAGCCCATCCGCCGCGCGAGCCAGAGGTGCTCGACATTGAAGACCCAGCGCCAGGAGCGCACGAAGCCGAACACCAGGCGCGCGGCCTCGCCGCGGTAGGCCTTGAGGCCGCAGTTGGTGTCCTGGACTCCGTCGAAGACGAGGCTGTGCACGATCGCGTAATAGACTTTGCCGAGGTTCCGGCGCGCCGCGGGCTGAGGGGCGCAGATGACCGCTCCCGCAATCCAGCGCGAGGCCACGGCCACATCGGCGCCCGCGCGCACGCGCTCGATGAGCGCGGAAAGCCAGCGCAGGGGGATCGCGAGGTCCGCGTCGGCGTAGAGGACCACGTCCCCGCGGCTGGCCAGAATGCCCGCCTTGACGGCGGCGCCCTGCCCGCAGTTCTTGTGCAGTCGCAGCGTGCGCAGGCGCTTATCCTTGGCCGCGAGGCCCTTGATGAGGGCGCCGGTGCCGTCCCGGCTGCCGTCATCGACGAGGATGAGCTCCCAGGGCTCTTCGAGCGCGTCGAGAAATTCCCGCAGGACTTTGTAGCGGTCCGGGAATCTATTCTCTTCGTTGTAGAGGGCGATGACGAGGCTGATCAAGGGAGAGGATTCTATAACATTTGGCCGGGCGCCTTGTATCCTCCGGGCAACTTGTCTATACTCTGAGCCGACAATGGGCGGGCAGACCCTCAAGACGCACCTCTGGGCGCTCGCCATGGCGTGGCTCTGCGCCTTCGTCCTTTGCCTCCCGAATTTTCTGATGCGCGCTCAGCGCGCGTTCTACCGCGACCATTTCCCCGCCTATTTCCAGGGTTGGACCGACAACGGAGCTTTCTCGACGATCGACTCCTTCTCTATGGCCGAGGACACCTACGAGTACGTCGCGCGCATTCGCCACGCCGCCGGCCACTCGCTGCCGGGAGACCCTTTCATCAAGAGCAACCGCAGTCCGCGCATGGCGGCAACCGACGCCCTAACCTTCGAGGCGTTCGGCGCCGTCTTCCGTATGCTTGGCGACCACCGGCGCGCCTGGATGGCCTCGCAATTCCTGTTCGCCCTGCTTTGGGTGCCCTGCCTCTACGCAGTCCTGCTGATGCTGGGCGCAACTCCTGGGCAGGCCGCGTGGCTTGCGCTTCTTTCGACGCTCTACGCGGACCTGGCGCGCGTCATCGTCTTTCTCCAGGATTTTCTCCTGTTCGACAAGCTCAAGGCGTCTTTCCAATACGCTTTCTGGTTTTTGGGCTCGTACCACTATTTCCTCGGACCCACGCGCCCAACGGGGCCGCTCTTCACCTACCCCTGCCTGTTCCTCGCCGCGCTGGCCTTCGTGCGCGGCGCGGCAGGCAAGGGGAAGGCCTCGCTGGTCCTGGGCGGAGCGGCCGGCGGACTTCTGGCCTACGTCCACGCCGACGTTTGGGCCGCCTTCCACGGCGCGGGACTGCTGTACGCGCTCTGGATCACGGCCGGCGGCGGCCCATCGCGGCGAGAGCGCCTGCGTCCCTGGCTGATGCTGGCTCTTTCGGCTGCGCTGAGCCTTCCCTTTGTCCGCTACGGCCTGTTCACCTCCGAGCAGATCGCCCTGCAGGGAATGACCCGCACGCGGCAGATCGCGTGGGGCTCCCTGCCGTCCTTGCTCGGAGCCGCTCTTTGCTATCGGCGGTACAAAGACAAGCCGATGGGCCTCTGGTGCGGCTGTCTTTTCCTTGCCTTGTTTTGCGCCTGCAACATCCAGGTCCTTACGGGCTGGCTGCTGCTTCAGGGCCATTGGTACTACATCAGCAACACCTTTCTCGCGCTCGTCGGGGGTCTCTGGCTGGCCCGAAAGCTGCCGGCCTTGGGCGAGACGGACTGGCGGTGGATCTCCGTCTTGACTCTTCTGCTCGCCTTGCCGCGCTCAATAGGCTACGCGGGCCTGCACTACTGGGTCTACGCGCTTCCCGCCGACGAGGAGAGGGCCTACGAGTGGCTCGATCGCAACACGCCTCAAGACTCCGCCGTCGCGGCGCTGAGCCCCCAGACCGATCTGCGAGTCTGCGCTCACACGCACGACGGCGTGGTGGTCTCGTTCTTGATCCCGATCATCTCGGATGTCTCGATCCAGGAGAACGCCCGGCGGCTCGTGTACGCTTTGTCCCTCTACGGCGTGCGGCTCGACGACTATCTCAAGCAGGGACTGGACGGGTCGCGACGGTGGGGCGACCAGCTGTGGCTCGGCCGCGCATCGCAGGAAAGCCGCGAGCGCTCCGGCCTGATCCTGGTCCACTTCGGCGCTCTCGATGCGGCGCGAAGGGAGGAAGCGCTGCGTCAAGCCGCATCCGAACCCGTGCGCGACTACGGCGCCGATTATCTTTGGGTCGGCGCCTTCGAGAAAAGCCTGGTCAAGGACATCGCGCGGCTGCCCGGGCGGGACCGCCTCGAGAAAGTCTTCGAGAATACCGCCGCGACGATCTTCCGGCTCAGGCCTTCCGCCGCGCGATGAGGCGCTGGTTGGAGCTCGGCAGGCCCAAGATCGACTGAAGGGCCTCGAGAGGAAAGCTCAGCGCCAAGAGCGGCACGCTGGGAGGCCGTATCGCGCGCAGAATCCCCTTCGGAACGCCGGCGGTCAGAAGAGCGTTGTGGATCGACCAGCTCCAAAACGAGAGGCTCATGAGCGCTTTCTGCTCGACGACCTCGAAGCCCGCATCATTGGCCAGCCGCCTGAGCAGCGGGCCGGTGAACAGCGCCCAATGCCGCGGGAAATGATAGCCGCCCCAGAGTCCGCCGCGGAACAAGCGGTAGTCCCAGCCCGCCAAGTCCGGCGTCTCGAGCACGACCGCGCCGCCAGGCGCCGTCATCTCGAAAAGCCGGCGCATGACCTCGGGCGGCCGGGCGACGTGCTCGATGACCTGCTGGAGCACGATGAGGTCGAAGCGCGCGGCGGGCCGGTAATCCTCGAGCGTCGTCCGGACCGCCTCGAAGCCCGCGTCGCGTGCCGCCGCGACCGCCTGGGCGTCGAGTTCGATGCCGTGGAGCTCCCAATCCGGGCCTCCCGCCTGCCGCAGCAGGCGCAGCAGGCGCCCGCGACCGCAGCCCACGTCGAGGACCTTGCGCGGCCCCGGGCCGAGCAGGCGCGCGTAGTCCATGACCTTGCGGCTCTCCCAGCGCGCGCGCAGGATTCGGACGGGGCCCGAGCCCTCGTCGTCGCCGACGAAGGGATAATAATCGGCGGGATAGATCCGCGCCAAGGCTTCGACGCGCGGGCGGGGGTTAAGGTAGACAAGGCCGCATCCGGGACACGCGACGAACTCGAACTCGATCTCCGTGGTCGCGTACTCGTAGTCCTTGCCGCGGGCGACCGCCTGGGCGCGCGCTCCCTCTTTCCCGCAGAGGGGGCAGGGCACCGTCTCAAGGGAGATGTCGGGCGGGAGTGCCAAGGCTAAGCCAGTATCTCCACGCCCCGCGCCTCCAACTCTTTACGGCGGGCCCGGAAGGTCGCGTGATATTCGTACCACGGGATCGTGGGCCAGACGTGATGGAGCCCGTGATAGCAGTGGTAGAGCGTCAGGTAGCGCGTGAACGGATTGCGCAGCACGACGCGGAAGGTCTCGTAGAGGCGCTTGCCGTGGCCCGAATGGGGCAGGTAGCAGACATAAAAGGTATGGACGGGGAAAATGACGACCCGCGGCAGGACCCAGGCGGCCAGAAAGGCCGGCCCCCAGCCTTCATGAACGAACACGCCGCTCAACACGGCGACCAGACCGTACTGGATCCAATCGGCCGCGCGCTCTTCGGCCGTCAGCCGCTTCTCGGGGTAGGGCGGCAAAGGATCGACGAGCGTCGTCCAGGCCAGCAGAAAAGGGAACCGCCAGGGCGGGCACTGCACGCGCGGATAGATCGGGTCCTTTTGGGGGTCTCCTTGATACTTGTGGTGCAGCAAGTGCACGCGGCGCAAAGAGCCATAGCCTGGGTAGAGGGAGAGAAACGCGACGAGCCGCCCTAACCATAGACAAACATCTTCGCTCTTCGATACCGTCTTATGCACGCACTCGTGCCAAAGCGTGAACGAAAAGTTGAAGGCGAGAAGACCCCCGACGAAAGCGGCCCAAGGCGGGAGCCTTCCCGAGACCGCCAAAGCGAAATTGAACAGCACGAGGGCCGCATGGATGATCAGAAGCGTCATTGTCCTGCGGTCGAGGGACTTCATCCGCGCGCCTTGCGCACTTTAAGGACCAGGCCTTCGCTGGAGACCACGACCACGTCTGCGCCCTGCGCGATGTCCCCCTCGACCGACTCGGCTCGCCAAAGCTCGCTATTGAGGCTGACCGTGCCGCGGGGAGTCAGCGGCGTTGAGGTCGTACATTTGGCGCCCTTGAGCCCCTCTGCGCCCGTCTTGGAGCGCCCGTGAAGGGCTTGGCGCACGATATAAAGGAGCGCGAACAAGAACGCGAGCAGCGGGCCGATCGTCGCGGCGATGGTCGTCTTCGAGACGGCCACGCCTCCGCCGGAATCCCGGAACAGCATCAACGCCCCGAAGAGGATCGAGGCTGTGCCGCTCAATGTCAGCAACCCGAAGCTGTGCACCTTGAACTCGAGGATGAAGAGCAGGAAGCCCAGCGCGATGAGCAGCAGGCCCGCGAAGCTCGCCGAGAGGGTCTGGAAGGAATAGAAGGCCGTGATCAAGGAGACAGCGCCTACGATGC
This sequence comes from Elusimicrobiota bacterium, assembly GCA_016194705.1. Taxonomy (GTDB): domain Bacteria; phylum Elusimicrobiota; class Elusimicrobia; order UBA1565; family UBA9628; genus PALSA-1176. Next base: position 44,642 of record JACQAZ010000004.1, read on the forward strand.
CCGGCAGGATGAGGCCCGGGCTGTAGAGCTCGATCATGATGCCGGCCACGCCCACGCTCATGAGGATCATCGCGACATTGGGGTCGACCACGGTGGCCAGTATCTTCTGCCGCTGGGTCATCTCGAGGCGCGCCAGCTGAGCCTGGAAGGTGCGCAAGGGTTTGTCGAAATCGGAAATCTTTCGGCTGTCGATCTTTTTCAGCAAGTCTTGAAGGTCTTCGGCCTCCAGATCGACGACCCCCTCGCGCACCGCCTCGCCCGCGGGAACCGAGGTGCTTTTGTTGACGACGAGCGCGGCCCAGTCGGCGTTGCGGCCGCGGCGGCGCGCGATGGATTGCAGGTAGGCCACCGCGTCGTTGGTGACCTTGGTCTCGAGGATTTCGCTCTGTCCGCCCTTTTCCTCCTTGCCGCCCGCGGAGCCCGTATTGCCGAGCTCGATGGGGTGCGCCGCGCCGATATTGGTGCCCGGCGCCATCGCCGCGACATGGGCCGCCATCGCGATGAAGACGCCGGCGGAGGCCGCGCGCGCGCCGGCGGGCCAGACGTAGACGATGATCGGGACCTTTGAGGCGAGTTCGGCCTTGACGATGTCGCGCATCGAGAGATCGAGGCCGCCGGGAGTGTCGAGCTCGATGACCAGCGCGTCGTCGCGCTCGCCGTTGGCCTTCTCGATGGCGGCCGTGAGATATTCGGCGGCGATTGGGCTGATGACCCCCGCGTAAGTCGCGACGAGAACTCTCGGCGATGTCCCGGCGGACCCGCTGACCGCGGGCGTTAGGGGCGCTGCGTTCGCCCGAGCGAACGCAGCGCTGCACATGCCTGCGGTCAGCAGGGCGGCCTGGACATGGCGCATGCGTCTGGTCAGCGTACCAGCCTCATCCTGTTCGGCGGCCAGTATATGAACCACGCTTTGCCCTTGACGAATTTCGCCTCCACCGGCCCCCAGTAGCGTGAATCGCACGACTTGTCCCTGTTGTCCCCCATGGCGAAGTACGCGCCCTCGGGAACCTTGACCGGCCCGAAGTAGTCGCGCGGTCCATAGGCGTAGTGCTCGACTTCCTCGAGCTCGCGATCGAGCTGGTGGGTCTGCCAGACCTCCTGATAGGTCTTGGGGTCGGGCTGTCTCTCGGGCTTGGGCATGCGCATCTGCCCGTCGAGGTACTGGGTGTAGGGCTCGACGCTGGCGTCCTGGCCGTTGCGCAGGAGCCTCCCCCCCGCCACCTGCATCACATCGCCGGGCAGGCCGATGACGCGCTTGATGAAGTCCTTGCCGTACTGCACCGAGCCGCAATGCAGGTTGTGCGGGTCGTCGTCGGGGAACCTGAAGACGATGACGTCGCCGCGCTCGACCGGGCGAAACTTGAAGAGGCGCTTGCCGGTCAGCGGGACCCGCAGGCCGTAGATGAACTTATTGACGAAGAGATGGTCGCCGATCAAAAGCGTGCTCTCCATCGAGCTCGAGGGAATCTTGAAGGCCTGGATCACGAAGTACATCAGCATCGAGGCCAGCAGGACCGCCGAGAACACGGTGTCGGACCACTCGAGGTCCTCGCCGAGGTAATATTCCTTGGTCTCGGGCTTCTCCCAGGATTTTCGTCCGCGCCAGAAGCCGACGATCGCGCACAGGGCGGCCGCGATCAGGCTCGGATAGAGCTCGGTCGTCGAGACGACGTCGACCGCCACCGAAACGAACTTCGAGCGCGTGTCCATCGACATCACGAGAACCAGGCAGATCGAGAAGCCCGACAGGGCGCAGAAGACCGCGTGCCAGACCCCCGCCTTGTTGGCCGTGTCGATGGTCTTGTTCGTCTTGAAATGGCGGGAGAGCCAGGCGTAAGCCGCCATCGCCAGGCCGATGAAAAAGAGTCTTGTTTCCATTCGATGTTATCCTTTGGTTTCTTCGTCGAGCTTGAGGACCGCGAGGAAGGCCTCCTGGTTGATCTCGACTGAGCCCAGGAGCTTGGCCTTCTTCTTGCCCTCCTTCTGCTTCTCGAGCAGCTTGCGCTTGCGCGTGATGTCGCCGCCGTAGCACTTGGCGATCACATCCTTGCGCCGGGCGCCGATGGTCTCGCGCGCGATGATCTTCCCGCCGATGCGGGCCTGGATGGCGACCTCGAAATTCTGGCGGTCGATGAGCTCCTTGAGCTTCTCGCAGAGCATCTTGCCGACCTTGTAGGCCTTGTCGCGATGGACGATCTGGGAAAGGGCGTCCACGGGATCTCCGTGAATGAGAACCTCCAGGCGCACCATGTCCGAGACCTTGTAGCCGATTGGGTGATAATCCATAGAGGCGTAGCCCTTGGACACCGATTTCAGGCGGTCGTAGAAGTTGATGACCATCTCGCCCAGGGGCAGGTTGTACTTGATGAGCATGCGCGTGGCCGACATGTACTCGATGCCGATGTGCTCGCCGCGGCGGTCCTTGATCAGGTTGAGCACGCCCTCCTGGAACTCGATGGGCAGGATGATGGTGAGCAGGACATAGGGCTCTTCGATCGCCTTGATGTCGCCGTGCGCGGGGAATTTCGCCGGGTTGTCGACAACCTTCCAGGCATTGTCCAAGGTCTGCACGCGGTAGACGACGTTGGGCGCGGTCACGATGAGCGAGAGGTCGAACTCCCGCTCAAGGCGCTCCTTGACGATGTCCATGTGCAGCAGGCCCAGAAAGCCCAGGCGGTAGCCGAATCCCAGCGCCTCCGAGTTCTCGGGAAAATAGTTGAACGAGCTGTCCTCGAGGTTGAGCTTCTCGAGCGCGGCCTTAAGGGCGGGATAGTCGACCGCGTTGATCGGGAAGACGCCCGCGAAGACCACGGGCTTGGCTTCTTTGTAGCCCGGCAGGGCGCTGGAAAGCGGGCGGGCCGATTCCATCAGCGTATCGCCGACCCGCACTTGGTGGATGTCCTTGATGCCGCAGATGACGTAGCCGACGTCGCCCGCGGTGAGTTCCGCGCACTCGACCTGCTTGGGCATGAGGTAGCCGACGTCCTCGACGACGACGTCGAGTCCGGTTGAGAAGAATCGGATCCTGGCGCCCTTCTTCATCGCGCCGTCGACCACGCGCACGAGCAATATGACACCGCGATAGATCGAAAAGGTCGAGTCGAAGATCAGCGCCGACATCGGTTTTAAAGGATCCCCGCCGGCAGGCGGGATCTCCTTGACGATGGCCGAGAGCACCAGGTCGGTGCCCAGCCCCTGCTTGGCGCTGACGAGGATCGGATCTTCAAGAAGATGCAAAGTATCGAAGACCTGCTCCGTGACGCCGTTGACGTCGGCAGACGGAAGGTCGACCTTGTTGATGACGGGCAGCACGCGCAGGCCGACCTCGCGGGCCAGATGCAGGTTGGCCATGGTCTGCGCCTGTATGCCTTGGGTGGCGTCGATGACGAGCAGCGCCCCTTCGCAGGAGGCCAAGGCCCGCGAGACCTCGTAGGTGAAGTCCACGTGGCCGGGCGTATCGATAAGATTGAGGATGTAGTCGGTTCCGTCGGCCCCCTTGTACTTCATGCGGACCGCCTTGGCCTTGATGGTGATGCCGCGCTCGCGCTCGAGCTCCATCGAGTCCATGACCTGCTCCTGCATGTCGCGGCGCTCGATCGTGCCGGTGGCCTCCAAGAGCCGGTCGGCCAACGTCGACTTGCCGTGGTCGATGTGGGCGATGATGGAAAAATTGCGTATGTGCGCGGAATCCATTCTTCGGTCAGAGCCCTTGATCGGCGAGGAGCTTGCGGATCTGCTCCGAGTCGCCGCAATTGAGGGCTTCCTTGACGAGCTTGGCCAGCACGGAGTGCTTCAAGGCCCTGACCGCCTGCTTGATGCGCAGGAACATGCGCGGGGAAATCGAGAGGGAATCCACGCCCATGCCCACCAAAAGCGGCACGGCGTGAGGGTCCGAGGTCATCTCCCCGCAGACCCCGACCCACTTACCCTTCTTGTGGGTCGCCTGCACGATCTGGTCCAGCAGGCGCAGCACCGCCGGATGGTAGGGGTCGTAGAGATGCGTGACGTTCTCGTTGATGCGGTCGACGGCCAAAGTGTACTGGATCAGGTCGTTGGTCCCGATCGAGACGAAGTCGATGAGCGGCAGCAGCGCGTCGAGGATCAAGGCCGCGGCTGGTATTTCGACCATGATCCCCAGCTCGACCTTCCGCGGCTCCTCGAGTCCTTCGGCCTGCAGCTCCGCCTGCGCCTGGGCCAAGAGGCGCCTGACTCCGTGGATCTCGCCGACGGAAGACACCATCGGGATGAGTATGCGCGAGTGGCCTTTGTGCGAGGCGCGCAGGATGGCGCGCAGCTGGGTCTTGAAGAGGTCGGTGTGGCGCAGGAAGAGGCGCACCCCCCGCAGGCCCATGAACGGGTTGGTCTCGCTCTTGGGCCCCTCGATTCCGAGCTGCGAGAGGCGGTCGCCGCCGATGTCGGCGGTCCGAATGACCACGGGCTTGGGCTCCATGGCCCTCATCACGCCGGCATAGACCTTGGCCTGCTCGTCTTCCGCCGGCGGCGAGGACCTGTTGAGAAAAAGGTACTCAGTGCGGAACAGTCCGATGCCTTCTGACTGCAGGCCGACGATCGCCTTGATCTCCTCCGGGGAATCCAGGTTGGCCTCGAGCTTGAAGACCTTGCCGTCCAAGGTCGCAGACGGCAGGCCGCGCAGGCCTTCCAGGGCCTTGTCCTCGGCCACCGTCTTCTGCTGCACGCGCTGGTACTTGGCGACGGTCTCCGGGCCGGGGCTGATGATGACCATGCCCTGCTCTCCGTCGAGGATCACGGTGTCGCCGGTCTTGACCCGCCGGCTGACGTCGGAGAGCCCCACGACCGCGGGGATCTCGAGGCTCTGCGCGAGGATCGCGGTGTGCGAGGTCTTGCCGCCGAGGTCGGTCGCGAAGCCGAGGATTCTGGTGCCGTGCAGGCCCAGGGTGTCGGAAGGCAGCAGATTGCGCGCGATCAGGAGGCAGTCGTCCTTGATGTCGGCCAGATTTTTCTTGCTCTGCTTCAAAAGGTGCGACAAGAGCCGCTTGCCGACGTCGAAGAGGTCGTGGCGCCTCTCGCGGAAGAACTCGTCTTCCATCTTCTCGAACTGCTGGTTGACGGCCTCCAGAGCCTCCGAGAGGGCGAACTCGGCGTTGACGCCCTCGGAGAGGATGCGCTTAGGCACGTCCTGCGTGATCAAGGTGTCGCGAAGGATCAGGCGGTGGGCGTCGATGAGCTTGGCGTGCTGGCGACCCAGCACCTTGAGGACCTTGGCCTCGGCGGCGTCCAGGTCGCGGTGGGTCGCTTTGTAAGCGGCCTTGAAGCGCTTGACCTCGGCGCGCAGGAGTTCGCGCGGGAGCTCGATGCGGTTGACGACGATCTCCTCGTCCTCGAGGACATAGGCCTTGCCGATCGCTATCCCTGGGCTGGCCGCGATGCCCTTGATGACGATCACTCTCTATTCCTCATCGAATTTCTTCTTGAAGAGCTCGGCCAGGGCGTCCATCGCCGCGGCCTCGTCGGGCCCGTTGACTTTGACGAGCAAAGTCGAGCCGGACTCGGCGGCGAGCAGCATGAGCCCCATCAGGCTCTTGCCGTTGATCTCGAGGCCGTATTTCGAGACCAGCACCGAGCTCTTGAATTTTCCCGCCTCGTTGACGAGCATGGCGGCTGGGCGCGCGTGCATACCCAGCTTCTGCAGCACTTTGAATTCTCGCTGGATCACTACAGCCACCCCGCCAAGGTCGCCGCCCCGCCGAGCGCGGCCGTCCCGATGTAGAGCTTCACCGCCGAGACCGGCCGCGGCGCGACCCGGTCGGCGATCAGGCAGCCCAAGACGACCAGCACGCCCACGAGCCGCTCGGCCCGGCCGCCGGCGAAGACCAGTGCCAAGGCCAACAAAACGACGGCGAGCGCGGTGCCGGCCTGGCGCAGGCGCTTGATCCAGACCTGCCAGGGATAGCCCTTGAGCCGGACCGCGATCTGGTCGCGCCACTGGTAGCCCAGTTCGAAGCCCCGCCAGCGCAGCGTGATCGCGGGAATGTTGAAGAGGATGAGATACATGATGGCGGCTCCCGCCGGGGCCGCGGAGACTCCCGCCTTCCAGAGCAGGAAGCCCGACAGCAGGGCCGCCGCGGCGCACAGGGGCCGCAGGGTCTGCCAGAAAATGGCGTCTCCGAGGCCGGCGAGCGGACCGGCGGCCCCTTTCTTGAGCACGGAGAGACGCGCGAGCCTCTCCTGGCGGCGGTCCGCGGGCAGTCGGGCGGCTTCCTCCTCGAGCGCGCAGAGCATGCCCACGATCAGGGGCTCCATGTACGGGTTGGTGTTGAAAAATTCCTGGTAGCGCGAGAGGGCCTCGCCCCGGGCCTTGGCCTCCGGGTAGAGGCTCTCGAGCCAGGGTTGAATCCCGACGCTTAAGCCCAGGTTCTGCATGCGCTCGAAGTTCCAGCACGACTGCAGAAGCAGAGAGCGCGCCCACAGCCGCCGGCGCATGCCGGGCTCCATGGTCATGAGACCACCTTGAACGAGCGGAGCAGCGACCACAAGACAAGCCAGGGCGACGCGGACAGGGAAAATTTGAGGCCGGTGCGCAGGAACGCCGGCGCGGCGAACCACAGGCTCAGCAGCGGCCCGCGCAGAGCCAGCGCGGCCGTCAGCAGCAGAAGCGTGGCGGCCGACTGCTTCAGGAGTTCGCGCGCGGCCAGGCTCAGCAGACGCGGCTCTTGGCCGGCCGAGAGGCGGCTCTCGACCGCAGCGCACAGCGCGGCGCGCCTGCGTCGCAGCAGGCTCTCGAGTTTGCAGTGCGCCCAGCCCGCGAAAAGGCCGGCGGGCAGGGCGAGCTCCGGCGCCACCGGAGCCGGTCCCAGCGACAAAAGAAGCGCGACGGCCACCGCCGCGGTCGCATTGAGAGGAAGGTTGCCCCCGACGGGGAGCTCCTCGACGGTGAACAGCTCGCAAAGCACTCCAAGCCCGGCGCCCAGGGCCGGTTGGCCGAGCCAAAGGCCCAGGACCGGCCCCACGACGATCGGCCGCGAAAGCATGAACTGGCCCGCGGCCGAGGCATCGAGCTCGACGACGGCCGCACCCGCCGCGGCGCAGGCAAGGGCGTTCTCGGGACTCACGCCGGCTGCCCCGCGCCGATCATATCGAGAATGTCGAGCTCGCGCTCGCCGGGCAGGGCGCGCCCCTCGATCCTGACTCCGCGCCGGCAAATCTCGCGCAGGGCCCGCTTGTCGGCGTCGCTTAAAAAAATCGCCTTGCCCAGCTGGACGCGCCCCGCAGTGTGGTGAAGGCCGCCGACGTTGACGCGGTCGAAGGCGGCTCCGCGCTCGAGGAGCTCCAAGACCTCCTGCGGGCCCGGCGCCAGCACCAGCGTGCGCCGGGCGTAGTCTCCCTTGAGCGCCGCATGGCGCGCGGCGTCTGCGACCGGCATGACCTCCAGGCCGACCGCGTCGGGCAAGGCCAGCCGCATGAGTGTCTGCTGGGTCTCGTCGGCCGCGGCCGCATCCGAGGCCACGAGCACGAGCTCGGCGCGCAGGAAGGGGACCCAGCCGGCGACGACCTGGCCGTGGACCAGCCGGTCGTCGATGCGCACCAGGGATAGCGGCATCGCACTCACCGGGCCTTCGCCGCGCCCGAAAGAAACATCTTGCGGATGTCCCGCACCGCGCGCTGACCGTCGGCCATGAGCTTCTCGACGAGCTCTTGAAGCGGCATGTCGGCGCGATGGCTGAAGGCGCAGACCAGCATGTTGAGATTGACCCCGCTGATCATCTCGGCGTTGGGCTCGTCTTTGATGAGAGGGAAAGACAGGTTGCTCGGCGTGCCTCCCGGCATGTCGGTCAGCAGAATGAGGCCGTCGGGGCCGCGCAGCTCCTTGACGGCCTTGGCGATGCGCTCACGGATCTCGGGCACTGACAGGCGCGAGGAAATCGAGATCGCCCGCAGGCCCGCGATCTGTTGGCCTACGATTGACTCCGCTGCCTCGACCAGATAAGCTCCGAACTCGCCGTGGGTGACGATGATGAAGTTGATCACGAATGGGCCACATCCCTGTGAAACTCCTGGACCGGGTGCCCGCTGCCCCGCAGGTGGTTGGCGAGAAAATGGGTTATGGTTACGCTGCGGTGCCGGCCCCCGGTGCAGCCGATCGCAATCGTCAGGTAGGACTTTCCCTCGCGCACATAATGCGGCAGCAGGCCCGTGATGAGCTTGACGTAGCCCCTAAGGAACCTGCGGGTCGCGGGCTGGGACATGACGAAGCCCTGGACGCCCTTGTGCAGGCCCGTGAGCTTGCGCAGCCGGGTCACATAATTGGGGTTGGGCAGGAACCGGACATCCATGACGATGTCGGCATCCAGGGGAATGCCGTACTTGTAGCCGAAGGAGACGATAGAGAGCGTCATCTCGCGGGTCCTTGTCAAGCCGAGGGTCTGCGAGATGGCCTCTTTGAGCTCGCCCAACGTCATCGCGGTCGAATCGATGACCTTGTCGGCGATCTCCTTGATCGGCAGAAGCCTGCGGCGTTCTTCCTTGATCGCGTCGGCGATCTTCAAGCCCAAGGGATGCCGGTGGCGCGTCTCCGAGAAGCGGTGGATGACGGCCGCGTCCGAGGCGTCGAGGAAGAGCACGCGCGCGTCGATGCCGCGCTCTTCGATGCGCTTGAGCACGGTCGGCAGGCCCGCCAGCAGCTTGCCTTCCCGGATGTCCATCCCCAAGGCGACGCGGCGATGACGCGACCGGATCAGCAGGTCGGCGAAATGGTCCAAGAGGGCCACGGGCAGGTTGTCGACGCAAAAGAAGCCGAAGTCCTCGAAGCACTTGAGGGCCTGGCTCTTGCCGGCCCCCGAGATTCCGGAGATGATGAAGACCTTCCGATCGACGACCCCGCTCATTTGACCTTCATTCGGTCGATGAGCTTTTGATTGAACGACTCGGCGGAGAAATAGCCTTTGGAGCGCAGCCGTTGATTGAGCGCGGCGACCTCGATGAGCACGGCGAGATTCCGTCCGGGGCTGACGGGGATGCGGATCTGGGGGATGGCGACGTCGAGGATGGTCGTGTGCGGGGCCTCGAGGCCGGTGCGCTCGTACTGCGTCGCGGCGTTCCACGACTCCAGGCGGATGGCCAGCTCGACGCGGGTGCGGTCGAGGATCGAACCGATCCCAAAAAGCAGTTTGACGTCGATGACTCCCAGGCCGCGGACCTCCATGTAGTGCTTGAGCGGTTCCGGGCAATAGCCGCGCAATATGCCGCCGCGGCGGTGCTGAATCTCGACTGCGTCGTCGGCGACGAGGATGTGCCCGCGCTTCAAAAGCTCGAGGGCGCATTCGGACTTGCCGATGCCCGCCTCGCCCTGGATCAGCACGCCTAATCCGTAGACGTCGACGAGCACGCCATGAAGCGTCGTCCGCGGGGCCAGGCGGGACTCGAGGAACTCGTTGAGCTCTCCGACAAGGGTCGCCGTGTCGAGTTTGGAGCGCAGCAAGGGCACGCCGTTCTTGCGGCAGGCGGCCATCAGGGCCGTCGGCGTCTTCATCTTCGCGTTGTGCGACAAGATCAGGCAGGGAAGGCCCGCAAACGAGAGCATCGTGGCCAGCGACTCGGTCAGCTCCTTTGGGGGGGCCTTGGCGCAATAGGCCTGCTCGCCGACGCCGATGATCTGGATGCGCTCGGCGCGGAAGCCCTCGGAGAACCCGATGAGCGCCAGGCCCGGGCGGTTGAGCTCGGAGACCCTGACCTCGCGCGCGAGGCTCTTTTCTCCGGTGATCAGCTCGAGTTTGAGCTGCTCTCCTTGCTCCTTGAGCAGGCTGGCGACGGTCAAAGCCACGGGGGCTTGCCCTTAGCGGCCGCTCTTCTTGACCGGCTGGAGGATCTTGTAGATCTCATCGGTGCCGCGGTAGACGAGATGGATCTGCTGGGACGCGCGGTCCTGGAACAAGCGGAAGGTGTGCCCCAGCCGCTCCATTTCCTCGACGGCCTCCTCCGCGGTCATCGGGGCCACCGGCTGCTTGATGACGTCGATGCGCAGCGCCGCGTGGGCCGGAACCGGCACGGCGGCCTCGACCTCGCCCGAGGAGGGCCTGCCTTTGTAGCGGCTCTTCAGGCGTTCCTTGAACTTCTTGAGCTGTGCGTCGATCTTGTCGGAGGCCAGGTCGACGGCGGAGTACAAGTCGGCGGCGACCGCCAGCGCCCGGAAGGTCTGTCCCGGGGCGTGGATCACGATCTCCGCGTTGTGGGCGCGCTTCTCGATGAACAGGAAGCATTGCCCCCAAACGATATGGTCGAAATACTTCTGGGCCTTCTCGACTTTCTCTTGGACGTAGCTCCGGATGGCCGGGGTCACCTTGAGCTGCTTGGCTGTCAATTGAATTTCCATGTCGTTGTCCGCATCCGCGGGAAAGCTCCTTGGGACCAAATTGAAGCACTTTGGGATAGGGGTGTCAATTTGGGCGGTCCCGCACGCCTTTACCATATAGACGCGCGGTCCATCCGCGCTTTCTGCGGCCTCGCGACGCGTTGACTCGAGCCGACAAATTAGGTACTATGCGGGAAGTTCGTCGGGGCCCGCGGGCCGCTTAACAAAGATTTCATTTCACCGTCGCAAGCGTCGCCCGCAGCCCTCCGCCGATCATTAAGAAGTACTTGTTTTATAAAATAAATTTGCCATCTTCTTGGTTATACACACCTGTGGACAGCCTGTGAACAACCTTTCCGCCCAAGACCTCTGGGCGCGGGCCGTCGACAAGCTGCGCGGCGAGATCGGAGAGGAGCACGCCGAGCTCTGGCTGCGGCCAGTCGAGGCGTTGCGCCTGGAGGGGCAAATCCTGCTCGTGCGGGTCCCCAACAAGTACTTCGCCGACGGGATCAAGAAGAATTTTCAGAAGCGTTTGGCCCTCGTGTTCAAGGACATCGCCGGCCGCGAGATCGGGCTCGACTACGAAGTCTCCCGCGATCTCAAGAACATTCTGCCCGTCAACGATCCCATCTCGGAGCCCGCCCCGCAGTCGGACTTCCCCTTAAGCGAGCTCAACCCCCGCTATACCTTCGGCTCCTTCGTGATCGGCGACTCCAACCGCTTCGCGGCGGCCACCGCCGAGGCCGTCTCGAAGAGCCCGGGCACGCAGTACAACCCTTATTTCATCTACGGCGGAGTGGGCCTTGGCAAGACGCATCTGATGCACGCCATCGGCAACGAGATGCGGCGCCTGCATCCCCGCGCGCGGGTGCTCTACACGACGAGCGAGCAGTTCGTCAACGAGTACATCAACTGCATCCAGCACAACCGGCCCGACGATTTCCGCGCGAAGTACCGCAATCTCGACTGCCTGCTCATCGACGACATCCAGTTCCTGATCGGGAAAGACCGCAGCGAGCAGGAATTCTTCCACACCTTCAACGCGCTTTTCGCCGCCAAGAAGCAGGTCGTGATCTCATCCGACCGCTCGCCCAAGGAAATGTCTCCCTCCGAGCAGCGCCTGATCTCCCGCTTCGAGTGGGGCGTGGTGGCCGACATCAAGGCCCCCGACCTCGAGACCCGCATCGCGATCCTGCGCAAGAAGGCCGACACCGAGGGCTTCTACGTCCCGGACGACGTCATCCTCTTCGTGGCCTCCAACGTCAAGACCAACATCCGGGCGCTGGAGGGCTCGCTGATTCGGCTCAAGGCCTTCGCGTCCATGACCGGGAGCTCTCTGACCGTCGACGACGCCAAGGACATCCTCAAGGACTCCCTTTCGAGCGAGAACTCCTCCCCGGTGCGCGTGGAGACGATCCAGCGGGTCGTCGCTTACAAATATTCGGTCGAGGTTAAAGACCTTAAGGGCCATCAAAGGACCGCGAGCATCTCCCTGCCGCGCCAGGTCGCGATGTATTTGGCCTGCGTCATGACCGACATGTCTTTGAAGGAGATCGGACGAGCCTTCGGCGGGAAGGATCACACGACGGTCCTCCATGGGCGCGAGAAGATACGCAAAGAGATCGAGAAGGATCCGTTCTTTCTCGAGCTGGTCAACAAGCTCCAGTCGGACATTAAGGCTGTGGAGAATCGGTGAGAAATCAGCCTAAACTGTGGACGATTTTGCGCGCCGTGGACGGCGTGGATGGTTCCAAGGAGTTATCCCCAGCCGCCGGCGCCCTTCCCCCGACGGGAAGTCTTAATATCCACCTTTCATGACCATTGAATAGGATGAGGATGAATGATGAAAATACACTGCAGTAAAGAAGAATTGGCTCAGGGAGTCCAAACGATTCAATCGGCGCTCTCCAGCCGAACGACCCTGCCGATCCTCCTAAATTTCCTATTAGAGACCGAAAGCTTGAAGGTTAAAGTCGTCTCGACCGACCTTGAGATGGGCGTCAAGCATTATATCGGCGCCGAGGTGGAGAGCGACGGCTCGATAACGATTCCCGCTAAAAAATTTTCCGACATTCTCCACAGCCTGCCCGACGGACAGGACGTCGAGTTGTCGGTTGACGCCGGAGGAAAGGTCCAACTGCGCTGTGGACGCTCACGCTTCGGCATCATCGGGGCGCCCAAGTCGGAGTATCCAATGCTCCCTGAGTTTAACAAACAGAACGCCTTTGAGATCTCGGCGGGGATCATCGGGGAGATGGTCCGCAAGACGATATTCTCGGCGTCGACCGACGAGACCCGGCATGTGCTTAATGGGGTCTTTTGGTCGGCCAAGAAGGGAGTCCTTGAAATGGTCGCGACCGACGGCCGCCGCCTGGCGGTCATCTCTCAAAAGGCGGCCCCCAAAGAAAAAGACTTCCATGTGATCGTGCCGACGAAGATCCTTTCGGAGTTTTTGCGCCTGCTGGGGCACCACGACGTAAAGCCGAACTCGACGGAGAAGCTGCTCGTGGGCGTCACCGAGAATCAGATAGCGTTCCAATTCAAGGACACGACCCTGCTCTCGCGCCTTGTGGGCGGGAGTTTCCCCCACTACGAGCAGGTCATCCCAAGCAAGAAGGACATCTCGGTGATCGTCGACACCGCAGAGCTTTTGGCCGTGACCAAACGGGCTTCGCTGTGCGCCATGGACCGCGGCGGCTCTGTCAAGTACAGCCTGTCCAAGGGCTCGCTGCAGGTCGCGGCCTCGAGCCAGAATCTTGAATTCTCGGACGAGCTGTCGGTGGAATGCTCCACGGACGATTTCCACGTCGCCTTCAATCCTCAGTTCGTCGTGGACGCCCTCAAACACATTGATTCCGAGAAGACGGCCATTGGGCTGACCACGCCGGTCAACCCGGCGCTTTTCGAACCCGTGGAGCAGGCGGAATACCGTTTCGTCGTCATGCCGATGAGGATTTGATGCCTCCGCCCAGGATCCGGACGCCCAGGGGACAATGGTCCTCCGCGGGCGAGTTGATCTCCGCCTTCAAAGCCAGGGCCGGGATGCAGCCCGACAAGATCGCGATCTTGAACGCGGTCTGGGAGCGCGAACTCGGCCATTTTTCAAGACAGTGGTCGCTGATCGGCGTCAGGCGCGGGGTCCTCTTCGTGCGGCCGCGCTCGGCGGCGGCCGCGCAGGAACTGCATCTGCGGTCGGTCGGGATCGTTCGAAGCCTCAACAAGCACTTCCAGCGGCCCTGGATCAAGGCGGTCAAGGCGTCGTTGGGATGAGGCAATAGCGTGAAGCAGGGAAAGCCTGAGTCAGATCCGGGAGTGAAATCCTCGAACAAGAGCAAGGGAAAGGAAATGTCCGAATCGACCACCAAAGATATCGAGAAGGGCTCCCGCATGGGAGGGACCGGGGGATTGGGAGGAAACGGCAAGCCCACGGCGGGAGGCGCCGGCAATTACGACTCCTCGAGCATCCAGGTCTTGGAGGGCCTGGAAGCGGTGCGCAAGAGACCCGCGATGTATATCGGCTCGACAGGCCCGACGGGTCTTCATCATTTGGTCTACGAGGCCGTCGACAACTCAGTCGACGAGATACTGGCCGGGCGCTGCACCGCGGTCGAGGTGATACTGCATCAGGGAGACGCCTGCACGGTGCTCGACGACGGCTCGGGAATTCCTGTCGACGCGATGACGGACCCTAAACTTCCCCCGAATATCCGCGGCAGGTCCGCCCTCGAGATCGTGATGACCAAGCTGCACGCGGGCGGTAAATTCGACAAGGGCGCCTACAAGGTCTCGGGCGGCCTGCACGGCGTGGGCATCTCCTGCGTCAACGCTTTGTCCGAGTGGATGAAGGTCGAGGTCTACCGCGGCGGCAGGGTTTGGATGCAGTCCTACAAGCGCGGCAAGCCCGACGAGGAAGTCAAGCCCACCGGCAAGACCGAGGACCACGGCACCCGCGTGACCTTCAAGCCCGACCCCGAAATATTCAAGGAGGGCACCCAGTTCTCCTACGACATTTTGTCGAATCGCCTGCGCGAGCTCGCCTTCCTCAACGCCGGGGCCAACATCACGATCATAGACGAACGCGAGGATAAGAAACACACCTTTCATTACGAGGGAGGCATCTCTCAATTCGTGAAGTACCTCAACGGCAACAAGAAGGCCCTGCACGCCGAGCCGATCACGTTCTCGAAAACGCGCGAGGAGGACAACGTCGGCGTCGACTTCTCGATCCAGTACAACGACGACTACTCCGAGAACGTCTATTCTTTCGTCAACGACATCAAGACTCCTGAGGGCGGTACGCACCTGGCCGGCTTCCGCTCGTCCTTGACTCGGGTCATCAACGACTACATCAAGAAATACGATCTCTTGAAGGGCAAGAATTTCGGCGTCACGGGAGACGACTGCCGCGAGGGCCTGTGCGCGGTCCTCTCTTGCAAGATCCCCAACCCGCAGTTCGAGGGCCAGACCAAGGCGAAGCTGGGCAACGCCGAGGTTGAGGGCATCGTCAAATCCATCGTGGGCGACGCGCTCATTACCTTTTTCGAGGAGAATCCCTCGACCGCCAAGGCCATCTGCGCCAAGGCGATGCAGGCCGGCGAGGCGAGAGAGGCCGCGCGCAAGGCCAAGGAGCTCACGCGCCGCAAGGGCGTGCTCGACGGCTCGTCCTTGCCGGGGAAGCTCGCCGACTGCCAGGAGCGCGACCCCGAGCATTCCGAGCTCTTCATCGTGGAGGGAGATTCGGCCGGCGGCAGCGCCAAGCAGGGCCGCGACCGCGCCTTCCAGGCCATCCTGCCGATCAAGGGAAAGATCCTCAACGTCGAGAAGGCGCGCCTGGTCAAGATCCTCTCGAATGAAGAGGTTAGGACCTTGATCGCCGCCATCGGCACCGGCATCGGCGAAGGCGAAGAGGGCCTCAAGCTCGACAAGCTGCGCTACCACAAGCTCATCATCATGGCCGACGCCGACGTCGACGGTCAGCACATCCGCACCTTGCTGCTGACCTTCTTCTATCGCCAGATGAAGACGCTCATCGACAAAGGGCACATCTACATCGCGCAGCCCCCGCTCTACAAGGTCAAGAAAGGCAAGAACGAGATGTACGTCGAGACCGACGAGAAGATGGAGCAATGGCTGCTCAACGAGGGCCGCACCTCGGTGCAGATCACCGCGTTCAATCCGGCCAACGGGAAATCCAAGACCCTCGAGCCCGACGACCTCAAGGACCTGCTCAAGGTCCTGGCCGACCTCGAAAACACGCTGCGGCACCTGGAGCGCAAGGGGCTGCACCTCGAGGAGTTCTTCGCCTACCAGGAGAAGGGAAAGCTTCCGCTTTACCGCGTGGAGATCTCGGCGGGCGAATACCTTTTCTTCTACAGCGACAAGGAATGGCGCGCCTATCGCGACCAATTCGTCGCCGAGCAAAAAGCCAAGCTCGCCGCGGAAAAGGCCGAGAAGGAAAAGAAGCCCGCGGCGAAGGCGGCTGCGCAGATGCAAAGCGCGGAGGCCGCCGCGGCCGAGGAGGCCGGCACCGCGCTCTCCGAGGTGGACGAGGAAAGTCTCGAGCCGGACATGCAGGAACTCTGGGAGATGTCGCGCCTCGAGAAGATCGCGCGCGCCCTCGAGGACTTGGGACTCGATCTGAAATGGTACGAAGTCCTGCGCGACGAGAAGACCAAGCCGCTGTTCCGCGCCAAAACCGACAGGACCGAGTCCGACGGCTACAGCCTCAGGGAACTTATCGAGTGCGTGCGGGACGCGGGGCGCGCCGGCGCGCAAGTGCAGCGGTATAAGGGCCTCGGCGAGATGAATCCGGACCAGCTTTGGGAGACCACCATGGACCCCAAGCGGCGCAAGCTTCTCAAGGTGACTTTGGAAGACCCGGCCGACACCGAGCTTGCCTTCACGACTCTGATGGGGGACAAGGTCGAGCCGCGGCGCCAGTTCATCGAGCGCCACGCCAAGGAAGTTAAGAACCTCGACATCTAGGGGCGGCATGAAAACGAAGATTCTAGCCGCGCTCTTGATCGTCTGGGCTCCGCTCATTTTGCCGGCGCAGAACGAGGGCCTCCTGCAGGGCGCCAAGGACCAGCAAGCCAAGGACCTCCGGACCCAGAAGGATTCTTCCGCCCGGGCGGAGCTCTTGAAGAGCCGCACCAAGGACTTGGCCAAGGTGCTGGACAAGGTCGTCTCCGAGCTCGAAGCGAAGGGCTTTTCGTTCGAGAGGGTCCAAGGCGACAACGACTGGAACCCCGTGGCGGAGATCGGCAGCAAGGTGGCCTTGCAACGCCACAAGAAGCCGCCCAAGGTCATTCTCAAGCCGAAGGCGGGCGCGCGCATCTACGCTGAGCTTTCGTGGTCCTGCGGCCAGACTCCGTGCTGGGAGTACGCGGTCAAAGTCGAAGGCGCATCCGCTCAGAAGAGCGTTCCGGGAGGCGACCTGCGCAAGGACGACTCATTGGCGAGGCTCGCGCCGAAGCTCAGGCAGGCGGTGCTCGCCTTGATCGCGAAAAAATGAGATGAGAGCGATCGCGGGAGCGCTCCTTGTTCTTGTTCTTGTTGCGGCGGGGATGGCGCGTCCCGCCCGGTGCGAGATTTTTCATATGAAGGACGGCGGCCGGTTCGAGGGCACGATCATGGCGGTCAAGGCCGACGACCTGGAGGTTTCCATCGCGGGCAGGACTTTGGTCATCCGCAAAGACAGCATCGGCTGGATCGACTACGAGCCGGAATGGGACGGCAAAACATCGAGGAAGGGCGAGCTGGTGCTCAAGGCGGGCATCGGCGCCGCACTTCCCCTGCCGGCCTATGCCTTCAACAACATCGCAAGACCGGGCCTCGCCAGCGACGTCGAGTTCCTGATCAACGTCGAGCCGAGCTGGGCCTTCGGCTTTCGCACCGACGCCTTCGCCTACACGACGGCCTACCCCCAGAGTGAGACGGCCGTGGGAAAGGCCCAGGTCAACGGCGGAGACCTTCTCTTCGAGGGCCGCTGGCTGGCCCTTCCTGAGCGCAAGCTCAGCCCATTCCTCGTCGGCGGGCTCGGCGTCAACACGTATACCGAAGAGTTCGAGCTCGCCCCCAAGCCCGGGTTCAAATGGCTCGACACCGGAACCCGCGAGACCCGCGAGCTCGAGGATACCTCCGTGGGCATGGCCGCCATGCTGGGCGTTGGCGCGCAGTACCTGATATCCAGGCACTACGTCGCCGACGTCGAGGCCGCCTGGCACTGGTGGCGCATCGATTCCGACAAGTTTTCGAATTTCATGCAGCAGTCGAGCTTCGCCCAGGCTGTGTCGCTGATGGCCAGGCTCGGCTGGAGGTTTTGAGACTTGAGGTCCAGGCCGTCGACAACGGAGAGAGAACGCGATGACCACGCCAAAGCAGCCTGATCTGACGCCGGAGCCCATGAGCAGCAACATCATCCCCCGCGACCTCGGGGCGGAGATGAAATCCTCATACATCGATTATTCGATGTCGGTCATCGTGGGCCGCGCGCTGCCCGACATCCGCGACGGCCTCAAGCCCGTGCACCGGCGCATCATGTACGCGATGCACGACGAGGGCCTGGCCTCCAACAAGAAATACTCCAAGTGCGCGGGCGTCGTCGGCGAGGTCTTGAAGAAGTACCACCCCCACGGCGACTCGGCGGTCTACGACGCGATGGTCCGCATGGTCCAGGACTTCTCGCTGCTGCACCCCCTGATCGACGGTCAGGGCAACTTCGGCTCGGTCGACGGCGACCCCGCGGCCGCCTACCGCTACACCGAGTGCCGCCTCTCGAAGTTCGGCGAGGAGCTCTTGGCCGACATCGACCAGGACACGGTGGAATTCCTTCCCAATTTCGACGGCACGACCGTCGAACCCACCGTGCTCCCCTCGCGCGCTCCCAATCTCCTCGTCAACGGTTCGGCCGGCATCGCGGTCGGCATGGCGACGAATGTCCCACCCCATAACCTGGCCGAGACCTGCGACGCGGCGATGGTCTTGATCAAGGAGCCCAAGATCGAGAGCAAGGAGCTCATGAAGATCCTGAAAGGCCCCGATTTCCCCACCGGCGGCATCATCCGCGGCAAGACCGGCATCAAGGACTATTTCGAGACCGGCCGCGGCTCGGTCCGGGTTCAGGCCCGCACCGAGATCGAGGATATTAAGGGCAACCGCCAGGCGATCATCATCAACGAGCTTCCTTACCAGGTCAATAAGGCGACCCTGCTTGAGACCATCGCGGATCTTGTGCGCGACAAGAAGATCCCCGACATCTCGGACATCCGGGACGAAAGCGACCGCAAGGGGATGCGCGTCGTCATCGAGATCAAGCGCGACGGCAACGCCAACGTCGTCTTGAACCAGCTCTACAAGCACACCCAGATGGAAACCACCTTCGGCGTCATCCTCTTGTCGCTGGTCGACGGCAGGCCGAGGGTCCTCGGGGTCCGCGACATCCTGGGACACTTCATCCAGCACCGCAAGGTCGTCGTGGTGCGCAGGACGAAATTCCAGCTTAAGAAAGCCGTCGACCGGGCCCACGTTTTGGAAGGCCTCATCATCGCGGTCAAGAACATCGACAAGGTCGTCAAGATCATCCGCGCGGCCGCCGACGTCGACCAGGCGCGCTCCGAGCTCATGGGGCAGTTCGAGCTTTCCAAGGTCCAGGCCCAGGCGATACTCGACATGAGACTCGCCCAACTGACCCGGCTGTCGGTGGGCGAACTGCAGGAAGAGTTCGACGCCCTCAAGAAGAAGATCGCCGAGCTCAAGGCCATCCTGGCCGACGTCAAGAAGGTCATGGCGATCATCGCCAAGGAGCTTGAGACCGTCAAGGAGCAGTTCGGCAAGGCCCGCCAGACCCAGATCACGACCGAGGCCGCCGAGATGACCCTCGAGGACCTCATCGCCAAGGAAGAGGTCGTCATCTCGCTCTCGAACACCGGCTACGTCAAGCGCATCCCCGTGGCGACCTACCAGGCCCAGGGGCGCGGCGGCAAGGGAATCACGGGCGCCGAGGTCAAGGAAGAGGATTGGATCGAGCATTTCTTCGTGACCGACACGCACGCGGCCCTGCTCTTCTTCACGAACCGAGGGAGGGTCTTCGCGCTCAAGGCTTATGAAGTCCCGGAAGGCAACCGGACATCGCGCGGCAAGGCGGTGGTCAATCTGCTCGCGCTCACCGGCGAGGAGAAGGTGACCTCGGCGATCGCGATCCGCTCCTTCGAGGAGAAAAAGGGCCAGGAGACCTACCTTGCGATGTGCACGCGCAACGGCACTGCCAAGAAGACTCCGCTCTCGGATTTCGAGAACATCCGGCGCTCAGGCATCATCGCGATCACGCTCGACGAGGGAGACGTCCTCGTCGAAGTCCAGCACACCAAAGGCTCGGACGAGCTCTTGATCGCGAGCAAGGACGGCATGGCCATTCGGTTTCCGGAATCCGATGTTCGCTCTATGGGACGCGGGGCCGCCGGCGTCAAGGGCATGCGGCTCGACAAGGGCGACCAGGTCGTCGGGATGGAGGCCTTCCCCCACGACTCGAAGAAGACTTTGCTGACCGTCTGCGAGCACGGACACGGCAAGCGCACCGAGCTTGCCGAGTACCGCGGCCAGCACCGCGGAGGCGGCGGGGTCATCACGATCAAGTCCACCGACCGCAACGGCGCCGTCATCGGCGTCAAGCTCGTGACCGACGACGACGACCTGATGGTCATGACCGAGAAGGGCAAGGCCATCCGGCTGCGCTGCAAGGACATCAAGACCATCTCGCGCAACACCCAGGGCGTTCGGCTGGTCAAGCTCGACGAGGGCGACCAGGTCGCGCGCGTGGCGCCGATCGCCGTCGAGCCGCCGGTCAGCCCCGAGCTGCCCCTGCCGGATGGGAAATAGCCTCCGGCTGGGCCTGACGCTCATCGCTCTGCTCGGCGCGTCCGCGCGTGCCGAGATCGCGCTCGAGGGCGTGCAATGGCAGCTCGTCCGGCGCGAGCCGGGCAAGGCCTTGAAGCCGCCCACGGCCGAGAACCTCTCGGAGCTCCCCGTCGAGCCGGGCGGCCGGCTCAAGGGCCGCTTGTGGGCCCGGCTCAAGCTCCTCAACCGCGGGCCGGAGCTGGACGCGATCCTTGTGCGATACTCGGTGTCGGCGAAGATCGCGCCTTTGGACAAGCGACAGCCCGCGAGCTGGGCCCTGCCCTTCATGCTCGGCGACCGCCGCCTGCCAAAGGTCCGGGCCAACGCGCCTCTCGAGATCCCGCTCGACCCCTCAGACGATGTCGGGCTCTATCTCAAGAACATCTTCCGTGAGGGTTACTGGCCCGACGAGCTCAAGATCGAGGTGATGGTTCAGCCGCGGCGCGACCAGAAGACGCCGCTCAAGGTCCTCGAGTCGATCTTGCCCCTCAAGGCCCCGGGGAAATGATCGACCCAGCGCTCATCCGCAAGGAGCCGGGCAAAGTCCGCGCGGGGCTCAAAAACCGCGGCGGCCGCTACCTGCCGGCGCTCGAAGAACTGATTAAGCTTGACGCCGAGCACCGCGAGAAGCTCAAGATCGTCGAGGACCTGCGCGCCAAGCGCAACGCCTCTTCGACGGCCATCGGCAAGGCCAAGGCGCAAAAGAACGAGGAGGAGGCCAAGCGCTTGATGGCCGAGGTCTCCGGCCTCAAGGACGAGATGTCCAAGCTCGAGGCGGAGCTTTCCCCCCTGGCCGAGAAGACGCGTCTGGCGGCTTTGGGCTTGCCGAATCTGCCCCATGAGTCGGTTCCCGTCGGGGCTTCTGAGGCGGACAACAAGGTCGTTCGCGAGGGCGTCAAGCCTCGGACCTGCGATTTCAAACCCTTGGACCATCAGGCCTTGGGCGAGAAGCTGGGGATACTCGATCTGGCCGCCGCCGCGAAGCTCTCGGGCTCGCGCTTCGCGTTGTGGAAGGGAGCGGGCGCCAAGCTGCTGCGCGCGATCATCAATTTCCAGCTCGACCTCCATCTCAAGAGCGGCTACCAAGAGTTCTGGCCCCCCTCTTTAGTGCGCCCCGAGATCCTCGAGGGCACCGGCCAGCTGCCGAAGTTCGAGGCGGATCTCTACAAAACGGCCAACAAGGAGGGAGACAAGGCCCACGACCTCTACTTGATCCCGACGGCCGAGGTGCCGCTGACCAACCTCGTGCGCGACGAAATCCTCGCCGCGGACCGCCTGCCGATGAAGCTGACCGCCTACACGCCTTGCTTCCGCCAGGAAGCCGGCTCTTACGGCAAGGACGTGCGGGGGGTCATTCGCAACCATCAGTTCGACAAGGTCGAGCTCGTGCGGATCACCACGCCCGAGGACTCCTTGTCCGCCCTCGAGGAACTCACGGCGGACGCCGAGTCCGTGCTCAAGACGCTCGAGCTGCCGCACCGCGTCCTCTCGCTTTGCACGGCGGACATCGGGCCGGCCGCGCGCAAGACCTACGACCTCGAGGTCTGGATGCCCTCCGAGAGCCGCTACCGCGAGATCTCCTCGTGCTCGGACTGCGGCGACTACCAGGCCCGGCGCATGAACGCCCGCTTTCGGCGCGACGCCAAATCGGCGCCCGAGTTCGTGCACACTTTGAACGGCAGCGGCGTCGCCGTCGGCCGGCTCGCCGCGGCGCTCCTCGAGAACGGACAGCAAAAAGACGGCGCCGTGCTGATTCCGAAGGCGCTTCAATCCTACTTCGGCGCCGACCGCATCGCTTGACCGAGCTCGACCGCCTCGTGGCCGTCGTCGCGCGCCTGCGCTCCCCCAAGGGCTGCCCGTGGGACCGGGAGCAGACTCACAAGTCCTTGATCAAGTACCTGCGCGAGGAGGCCAAGGAGGTCGAGGCCGCGATCAAAAAGGGCACCTGGCACGAGATCGAGGACGAGCTCGGCGACCTTCTTCTTCAGGTCCTGCTGCACGCCCAGATCGCCAAGGACAACGGGCGGTTTGACGTCCAGGACGTCGCCAAGAGCCAGCGGCTCAAGCTCACGCGCCGCCACCCGCATGTCTTCGGCAGCGCGAAATTCAAGACCGCCGAAGAGGTCCTGCGGCACTGGGACCAGATCAAGGGCAAAGAGCGCGCCCTGCGGCGCGCCGACGTCAAGCGGCGCGCGAAAAAGTCTTGAGCCAGCCGCGGCGCAGGAGCTCTTCTGCGATCTGGACCGAGTTGAGCGCCGCGCCCTTGAGCAGGTTGTCCGAGACGATCCATAGGCAAAGCTCGCGCGGGCCCGTTCCGGGCCGCAGCCGTCCCGCGTAGACCGGCCCCTTGCCCGCGGCCGTCTGGGGCGTCGGGTAGCGGCCATTGCCGGAGAAAACAAGCCCCGGCGTTTTCTCGAGGATGGAGCGCGCCTGGGCGACCGACACGGGCCGCGAGAAGCTCAGCCAGGCCGCGAGACTGTGGCCGCGCGAGACCGGAACGCGCACGGCCGTGACGCTCGCAGCAAGCTTCGGCGCCCCCCAGATCTTCTTGAGCTCGGCCGCGACCTTGTTTTCCTCGGAGCTGTAGCCCGACGCGTCGAATCCCCCGACCTGCGGGATCACGTTGCCCGCGATCGGCGCGGGCAGGGCCGAAAAGGGCGCCCCGGCGAAGCTCGGCGCGCGGCCCAAGCGCAGCTTGAGCCGGGGGGAAAGCCTCCGCGTCTGAGAAAAAAATTCCTCGAGGGCCGCGCGCCCCGCGCCCGAGACGGCCTGATAGGAGGCGATCCGGGCCGCCACGCAGCGGAAGCGTTCGTGCAGGAGACGCCCCGCGACGGCCAAGCCCGTCATCGTGCAGTTGGGTCCCGCGATCAGGCGCCTTTTTTGCGAAAGGGCGTGAGCGTTGACTTCGGGGATCACGAGAGGGACGTTCGGATCGAGCCGGAACGCCGAGCTGTCGTCGATGACCCAGACGCCCTTGGCGGCCAAGGCGGGCGCCAGGCGCGCGGAGACCTCGTCGGCGCTCACGAAGAAGACGAGGTCGCAGTCGGCCAGCGCGCGACGGTCGACGCCCGGGGCGGGAAGAGTCCTGCCGCGGAAGCGGATCGTCTTTCTCATTTTTCCCGATGAGAAGGCGAGCAGCCGCGAGACAGGAAAGCGGCGAGCTTCGAGGCAGGCGAGCAGTTCGGCCCCTACCATCCCGGTGGCGCCGACGACGGCGACCAACGGGCCCCCGGCCCAGCGGCCCTCAGCGCGGGGCATAGGGGATGGCGAAGGTCTCGCTGTGTCCGACGTTGCCCGAAGAGTCCATCGCAGCACCCCGCAGGAAATTGCCGGGAGCAATCTTTTCCGGGCTCAAGGTGAACAGATAGGGCGGCTCCCGCCGCAGCTTGGAGAGCCGCTGCCAATCGAGCTGGTCGCGTGATGTCTCGACCCAGGCCTCGATGACGTCGTCTCCCCCCACCGCGAATTGGGCGATCGCATTGCGCCCGACGCGGCTCAGCGAGAAATCCGCCACCGAGATCTCGTCGTCGTTGGGAGAGATGAGCTTTATGGCCAAAGCGGGGTAGATCGTGTTGAGCGGAGTCTCGAGCGCCGCCGCCCCGTTGCGCGGAGGCACCCCGGTGATCGAATGGTTGTTCCAAGCACGCGTCTCCGGCGAGGCGCCCGAGTCCTCGGCCGAGGCGGCCGCGAGGATAGGCGAGCTCGAGGCGCGCACGAAGTATTTTGTCGGAGACCAAATGATGAGGTAGTTGGCTCTCGTGAAACTCACCGCCGAGATCGGGACCTCCGACCAAAACCACTGCGCTTCGCCTACGCCCTCGACGAAGGTCTGGGGGTCGGGCTCCGCCGGGATGTCGGAGGCGGCGGCCAGGAAATAGCTCTGCTCGGAGGCAAACGACGGGCTCTGCGAGATGGCCATGTAGACCTTTCCGTCGATGATCTCGCGCAGCCACGGCTTGTTGGCATTCGGGCGGGTCTTGGCGCGGCCGATCTTGGCACCGATGTAGGCGCGCGTGTAATCTCCCATTGGCGCGGCCGGCAGCTTGACGATCCACGCGTTGTTGAAGCCGATGTACCAGTTGCTGTCCGGTCCCCCGCTGGCGAAGCGCATGAAGTCGTTGATGTTGGGCGAAAGAGACAAGTACAGAGGCAAAGCCGTCGTCGAGGAGGCTGCGGGCGTCGGTTGGGCCGAGGCGGTTCCCGCGCCCAGCGCGAGGAGCGCACACACTAAAAAAATCATTATTTTTTAAGTATATTTATTATTTTATCAAAGTCGGTCAGCGAGAAAAAATGCAAAGTGATCGAGCCCTTGGTGGGATCTTTTCTTGTCTTGATCTCGACCTTCGTGCCGAGGGAATGCTGCAAACTGTTCTCGAGCGCGCGGATATCCGCCGATTTGAGCGGTCGATTCTTGGCCGTTTTCTCGGGAGCCTCCGATTGGCCGGCGTTGGCCGAACGCGCAAGGTCCTCGGCCTGGCGCACGGAGAGTTTTTGAGCGAGCACCAGATCGAAGACCTTCTTTCGCGCGAAGCTGTTCTCAATCATCAGCAAGGCTCGGCCGTGCCCCTCCGAGAGCTGGCCGAATTGCACGGCTTTCTGCATCTCGTCGGGCAGGTCGAGCAGGCGCAAGGTGTTTGAAATCGCCGACTTCGACTTTCCGACGACGGCGCCGAGATCGGTCTGGGTGATGTGGAACTCCTTCATGAGGCGCAGGTAGCCCAGCGCGCTCTCGATCGGGTTGAGGTCTTCACGCTGCAGGTTCTCGATCAAGGCCAAAGTGAGCCGGCTTTTGTCCGAGTCGGGAGCGCGAACGATCGCCTGGACTTCGCGCAGGCCCGCAAGCTCTGAGGCGCGCAGACGCCGCTCGCCGGCGATGAGCTCGTAGGTGTCGCTTCCAGAATCATAAGAGACGAGGATCGGCTGGGCCAGGCCGTGCGTCTTGATCGAGGCCGCGAGTTCGCTGAGCTTCTCGGGGTCGAAATTCTTGCGCGGCTGTAGGCGGTTGGGGCGAATCCTTTCGATCGGCAAGGTCAGCACGGCCGTAGCGCCTATGCCGTCGCTGGCTGGAGGTGTGGCGGCCGGTATCAGAGCTTCAAGTCCTCGTCCAAGAGCGCGTCTCATGCTTGGTTCTCCAGGGGCATCGCCGGCGCTTGCTCGAGAGAGGGCGGAGCAGGGGCGCGGCGGGCCAATAGTTCTTGCGCGAGAGCCAGGTAGGCTTCCGCGCCTTTCGACTTGTGATCGTATTGAAAAATGCTCTGACCGAAGCCAGGGGCCTCGGCCATCCTTATGTTTCTGGGGATAACTGTGTTGAAAAGGGCCGCGCCAAAAAATTTGGTGACCTCGTCCTTGACCTGGTTCGAGAGCACCATCCGGGAGTCGAACATGGTCAGTACCCCCCCCTCCACTTTGAGTTTCGGATTCAGCGATTGGCGCACGCGGTTGACCGCATCGGTGAACTGGGCCAGCCCCTCCATCGCGTAATACTCCCCCTGGATCGGAATAATGACCTTTTCCGCCGCATTGAGCGCGTTCAGAGTCAGAAGCCCCAACGAGGGTGGACAGTCGATGACAATGAAAGAAAATCGAGGCTTTACGGCAGAAATGGCGCCTTTGAGCCGGCTTTCGCGCGCCAGAGCCGCCACGAGTTCGATTTCTGCACCCGCAAGATTGGCGTTCGAGCCGGCAACGGATAGATTTTGGATTGCGGAGGCTTTGATGGTTTTTTCGAGGGGCAACAGATCGACGAGGACATGATAGAGGTTGGGCAGGAACTCCTTTTTGTCGAAGCCGAGGCCGGAGGTGGCGTTTCCTTGCGGATCCATGTCGATCAACAAGGTTTCATGGCCGAGTTGGGCGAGCGCAGCCGAGAGATTGATGGCGGTCGTGGTTTTTCCCACCCCCCCCTTCTGGTTTGCGACGGCTAATATCTCTGCCATGGTAGTTCAAACGTGAAAACTCGGTCCCCCACCCCTGTATCGATCGCGGAATATGCATCTTACCAGAAGCTGAAAGTGCTGTCAAGCCCCATGCAGAGTTCCAAATTTGTTCGTTATAGATTGTTAAGTATGTTATAAGACTATTAATTATCATATAGTGTTATATTAGGCCGTTTAGTCGTTTGTTGAAAAGCGCTGGCGATTTCATTTACAATTGAGCCTATGACCGATCCCAAGCTGTCCGCGCTCTTGAAAAACATCCGCTCGGGCAAGATCCGCACGGTCGTTCTCGTGTTTCCCGACATGCAAGGACGTTGGATGGGCAAGCGCGCCACGGGCAGGCACTTCGCCGAGACCGTCGCCAGCCACGGCACGCACGCCTGCGCGTACTTGCTGACCGTCGACATGGAGATGGATCCGGTGCCGGGCTACGACCTCACCTCGTGGTCGAAGGGCTATCAGGATTTCCACATGGTGCCCGACCAGGGCGCGATCTGGTATCCGGCCTGGGCGCCGGGGGCGGCTCTGGTCGTCTGCGATGTGCTGGGCATGGACGACAAGCCCATCGAGGTGGCGCCTCGTCAGATCCTCAAAAACCAGCTCGCGAGGGCCGCCGCCAAAGGCTTCAGCGTCAAGATGGCCTCGGAGCTTGAGTTCTATCTATTCCGCGAGACCTACGAGTCGGCGCAGAAGAAGGGCTACCACAACCTCGAGCACTACGGCTCGTACATCGAAGACTATCACATCCTGCAAGGCGCGAAGGAAGAGTTCGTCGTCGGAGAGATCCGCAACTTGATGGAGAAGACGGGGATTCCCGTCGAGACCTCTAAGGGAGAGTGGGGGCCGGGGCAGCACGAAATTAATCTGGGATATTCCGATGCGCTGCGGATGGCCGACTGGCACACGATCTACAAGCACGGCGCCAAGGTGATCGCGATCTCGAAGGGCGTCAGCATGACCTTCATGGCGAAGTTTGATTCAAGGCTGGCGGGCTCCTCGTGCCACCTGCACACGAGCCTTTGGGATAAATCAGGAAAGAAGCCGATGTTCTGGGAGGGGGGGAAGCCCTCGAAGAATTTCCGCTGGTTTTTAGGGGGACAGATGGCGCTCGCGCGCGAGCTCGCCTTCTTCTTCGCGCCGACGGTCAACTCGTACAAGCGCTATCAGAGCTCGACCTTCGCGCCCACACGCATCGCCTGGGCGCACGACAACAGGACCTGCGGGTTCCGCGTCGTCGGCGAAGGGGGGGGCTTTCGGATCGAGAACCGCCTGCCCGGGGCCGACGCCAATCCGTACCTCGCGTTCGCGGCGACGATCGGAGCGGGTTTGTACGGAATACAGCACAAGATCGAGCCGCCCGCCGAGCTGCACGGCAACGCCTATGAGTCCAATGTGGCGCCCGTGCCCAAGACCCTGTACGAGGCCATCGCGCTCCTCGAGAAGTCGAAAGCCGCTCGCGAGATCTTCGGCGAGACCGTTTTTAAGCATTATCTCCACACGGCCAGGGCCGAGCAGGCCGCTTATGACCGGGCCGTCACTTGCTGGGAGCGCGAGAGGAACTTCGAGCGCATCTGATGCGCCGCAACATCCCGGGCGGCGCGCCGTGGGAGCCCGTCGTCGGCTATTCGCGCGCCGTGCGCGTCGGAAACCATATCTGGGTCGCGGGCACCACCGGCATCGACCTCTCGGGCAAAGTCGTTGCGGGCGGCGCGTACGCCCAGACCAAGCGCGCGATCCAAAACATCGAGACGGCGCTCAAGAAGGCCGGGGCGGGCCTCAAAGACGTCGTGCAGACGCGCCTCTACACGACCGACATCTCTCTTTGGAAGCAGATCGGTCGCGCCCACGGCGAGGCCTTCCGCGACATACGGCCCGCCTGCGCGATGCTTGGCATCAAGAGCCTCATCGATCGCAAGATGGTCGTTGAGATCGAGGCCGTGGCCTGCCTTGGCGGCAAGAGGACCGGGTGAGAAAGCTCCTCCTGTCGTCGCTGCTCGTCCTGGCG
Organism: Elusimicrobiota bacterium; assembly: GCA_016194705.1. GTDB lineage: Bacteria > Elusimicrobiota > Elusimicrobia > UBA1565 > UBA9628 > PALSA-1176. The sequence goes on from JACQAZ010000004.1 coordinate 72,804, forward strand.
CTCTGTCCCGCCGGAGGCTTTGCGGCCGGCGCGAGCACGGCCGAGAGGCCGGCGGCCCAGGCGAAGACCCATCTGCGATTTACGAAGCACGCCTTAGCGCGCATGCAGGGGAGGGGGGTCACAGAAGAGCAGGTCCGCAAGATCGTCGCCACAGAGGCGCCCTTCCAGTATTTCCATCAGGGGCGTTGGAAAACGGGCTATTACGAGCCCAAGACATCGGTGTTCGTGGCGACCAACGAGGGCGTGATCATCACGGTGATCACCGGCGCGACGCCGAAGTACATTGGGGACCTGAAGCGAAAGCGGCCCTAGGACTTCGGCTGGCGCTTGCCGATTTTGGCGCCGTAAAGCTGAAGGAAATCCAAATCCTTTTTGCGTCCGGCGCTGCGTTTGGCGTCGAGGATATCTTTAATGTCCGCGCAAGGCACGCGGACCCCGGCCACGCTGAAGACGCGGAGGCGTTTCTTGAGGTCGGCAAAATCAGCCCCTTTGATCTCGAGAACGACGTCTATAGGCATCTCTCCCGGCTTGACCGCCGTGACCATCCCATGGTGCTCGACGATGCGTCGGCAGATGAAGAGATCGGGCTTTCCCAGCGGCTCTCCCATCGCCACAAGGCTCCTGCCGTCTTGGAGCAACGCCTTGAGGGCGCGCCGAAGATTCTCCGGATCGCGGCGCAAGAGGATGTCGCAGTCCAGCGTCGAGTACACGGAGGACGGATCCTTGGCGTAATGATTGACCGCCATGACGCCGATCATGACGTAATCGACCCGCGCGGCATTCAAACGCGCTAGAGCGCGGACCAGGGGAGGCTTGGGCTTCAATGTCGGATGGCCCTTATGTAGGAGTGATATGAGTCCAGCGCGGTGTGGACAAAGGTCTTGTCGGTGCCCGGGCGGTTCCAAGGCCGGCGGCGGATGCGGCGGGCCAGGGCGGCGAAGCTGCGCGTGAGTCGGCGGGCCATGCCCCTATTATAAGGGAAAAGCCGGGCTTGCGCCAGATGTGTTAGGCCGACCGCCCTGGACGGCCTATCACGGAAAGCCTTCCTCTTGATTTAACTCGGTTTTCACATTACAATTCGGAAGACGGCCACAATTCGACCGTGATAGACAGGTCCGTCTAATAAGAAGTTAGGTGTCCCCGTAGCATCGAAAGTATGATCGACCAAAGGACGGCAATAGCGATTGCACTGGTTGCTTTGACCAGCGTCGCTTGCCGTCAGGATCCAAATAATTTCGCGCTGAATCAGAAGGTGGCTCACGGCAACTTTTCTCTAATGATTCCGGCACAATGGGATGCCCGTGATATTCCAAAGGATTCACCGACCAAGGATGAGCCTGGCATGCTAGATATTGATAATTATCGTTGGGCCGATTCGAGGAGACCCAATGGCGGGAGAGAATCGTTCAATGTTCGCGACATGGGCGCGATAAGTATAAGCGAAGCAGTTCGGCAGTTCCACGGGAAGACCACAGTTCAAGTCAATCTTGAGAAGGTCCGGCTCCCTTCAGGGATTGAGGCAGAAACATCAACCCATCAAATGTTCGGGCATGTCTTGGGGCCCTTTCGGGACTACTATATCCCGGCCGGCAATGGGCACGTTTATCTTGCGTTGGGAGTGGGAGACACGCCTGAATCGCGTCACCAAGCTGAAAGGATTTTCGCTACACTTACGATAACGGATGCAAAGACCGTCGGAACAGGGACACCTAACTAACCGGTTGTGCCGCCCGCTTTGCTTAAATGAAAGTCGCCGTGGCGCGTCGGCACACCGGAGGCGTTAGGCGTATTCAGAAGGATTACATAACATGACCTCCGGATTTTTAGAAGTGCGGGATAAAATTGGAGAACCCTTTTGGTTTGGAGCCTCGCTGGCTTTCCCGCTTGCAATCCTTAGCGTCCCCGCAGTGGCCTATGCAGGAATGGCATTGGCCAACAGCTTTTGGAAACTGCACCACGGGGGCAACGACGCTCCAGGCATCGTTGAATTAGGCTTTGGCCTTTTACACGGAATCGTTTTTGGGATCGCATTCTCTGTAGCCATCGGAGGAATAATCATTGATGTTTTATGGAGGATCTTCAGTAGGTACGAGAGCACACGGAGCCTAATCTCGCGTGCGGCACCAGTGTCATTCATGAAGCTGTGGTTGGTTTCCGAAGTTCTATATTGCCTTTCATGTGCATGGGTGTTTGCTCTCAAAACTGGAGTTTGATTGGGGTGCTTGGGGCTGCTTATTTTGCAGGAATATCAAGAATGTGAAACGCCTAACCATGCGGTTGTGCCGCCCGCTTTGCTCTAATATTGGCCGCCGTGACGCGGCGGCACACCGTATGCGGCACCAGACCCACGAAGGCCATCAAGCTGCGCGGGTCGTCGAAGCGAGAGAGATCACCAAGTTCGGAGGTAATGGATGCGGCGGCGATCAGCGAAACCCCGCGAAGCGCTTGCAGCGCTTCGACGACGGGCGCCATGCGCCACGTCGTCGCGGCCTGCTTGAGCTGGTCCGTGATCCGCTCGATGCGCTGAGCGCCTTCCTCGACCGCGTGCACGTATTCCTGGAACACGATTTGCTGAGCGGGCAGCGGCATGGCCACTCGGCCAAGCCAGCGCTGATGAGCCTTCGTCCACGTCCTCGTGCCCGCATAGCGGATGTTCTGGCGCAGGAGCAGAGCCGCCAACTGCTGTCGGGCACGCTTGCTGGCGAGCACAACGTCTTCTCGGGACCGGGACAGATCCCTGACCGCTTCATCCTCGGGCCCAGGCACGAAGACCGCCCTGAGCTCGCCGGCGCGGTGCAGACGCGCAAGGTTCACAGCGTCGCGCCGGTCCGTCTTGATCCGGTCCCCGCTGCGCTTCGGGATCATGCTCGGCGCCACGACGGAGCAATCGATCCCCTTCTTCTTCAGATGCCGATAAAGCGCGTAGCCGCACGGACCAGCCTCGTAAACGATATTCAACTTGCCCGGCTGAACGCCCAGCCTGCGAATTGCCTTATCGACAGCTTCGAGATCTCCTGCTATCCTTCCATAGGAGCGGACCTCGCCGAGGCCCCCAGGGGCCAACGCGATGTCGATCGACTCTTTATGAACATCAAGACCTACGAACATGGTAGACTCTTGCATAGCTCGCCTCCTTTGTGTGGCTCTGTGATGGTTCACGCTATCATAACCCACGGTTCAAAGGACGGCGAGCTTCCGCTTTCAGTCAACCATTGTGTCTAGACGGCCAATATGAGAACAGCGTCCGGCGTGAACGGCTCTAACGGAGTCAGAGGAACGCCAATGAAAACCGTTTATCTTCTCCAGCACTAGTATGAGCTGGAGGATCATGATGAGACAAAGGACATTGGTATCTTTTCCACAAAACAAAAGGCGAGACAAGGAGGGAAAATGGCGGAACGTGTAGACCCCAAGATCAGCCGCTTCAAACTCAAAATTAATGACAAGCAGTTCGATTATTCCGCGCGGGACGGGTGGATTGCACTCATAAAAGAATTATTGGCCCAACGCATTGTAGCAGGCACCGGCCAAAAAGGAATCGACATCTATGCTTTCCAAGACGACCCTCAGACGAATGCTGAGGACGGATTACCGGAGAATGTCCTCTTCTTGTCATTAATTGATGGTTGGGGAATCAAATATAGGGACGCCGCCGGTGTTTTTGAACATTATCCAGATGCCCTTGGCGAGTCGGATATCCTAGGTCTGATTGACCTTTATTCGAGTTCCAGCGATACGTTCAAGAGCAAATACCCTTGGAAGAAGACGAGTCGATTAGGCTTTGGCCTTTCAAGAATCGAAGTCATAATATGGAGCCTCATAGCCTTTGCAGTTATTGGCTCCACTGTCGCATATAAACTTAACAAGCCCGGTATCTTGGATTTTGTCCGTGATTCCATTAAGCATCTGTTTTAAGCCCTTTGGAAACCTTAATCATGATTATCGGGCGAAGCGTCAATATGGGTGCCTTGGCTAGCGAAGATTTACGAATTTTTCGAGGCAGGATTCAATGAACAAATACCGGCCGTTATTCGCGGCGATGAATGAGCCGTCTAACACCGCGTTAAGCGGCCGCGCGCTGTTCAGCGGAGCGCCTGATAGCGCGCGCCGCTTACGCACTCGTTAGCCTGCGGATTCTGAAGATCATGCGAGACCGAAACGGAAAGGGTTACGGCGGAACGGCGAACGGCGGTTCTCAAAGCAGGCGTTTCGGGAAGTCGGGCATTTTATGCTAGAACGGGAAACGGCGAACGGTGACGGCAGAAAATACGAAAGCGCTTTCGCATTTTTGAAAACGGCTTCAGGCACCACACTGCAGGCAACATCGGGTACAGCTGCCCGCACTTCGCCAGCCGCGCGAGCGAGAGCGGCAGCTGACCCATGCGTTATGCCCACATTTAAGAATCTCATCTTCGAACCCTCAATGGAGGCCAAATGAAGTTGAAGGAACACATCCCCACCGCGGTTGGACTCTCCCTCTCAGGATTCTCGCTTTGGCTTGGGACATATGACCCGCTATGGGGACTTGTTGGAGTCCAGGATGCCAACATACGATCAGGACTCACAATGTCGACCTCCCTTATCTGCCTCCTCCTCGGTTACGGTATTTCGCTTTCTCAATCTCATGACAACTTCATTACAATGGCCGGATCCCTCATAGTTAATTCGATGGCTCAGGCCGCTCGGATTACAGGAATGCGAGTATTGAGTTGCGAGGACGCGATGAATGAACTCGTGGGCTATATCCGGCAGGCTAAACATGTTCACAATACGAGAGTCGTCATATCTTCAGGGGGTGGAAACTACTCGACTAGTGGCGGCAAGAATTTTGAGCGGGCACTTAAGGCAGCGGTGCGCAGTGGATTACACTTGCGGGAGGTCGTAAGTTCTGGATGGAAGCAGCATGCGCATGCAATGGCGACCGAGCTTAATCCGACGAGCGGCAACTACGCGGCGAAGTGCATTGACCCCGGAACCGCGCCTTTTTTGAATTTCATAGCCATCGAAATGCCAAGCGGCGAACGATTTGTCTATTTCGGATGGATCATGTCGGAAGGACTGGGTTTCGAACAGAATTGTTTCACAACATCAGAACCCCGCATCGTTCAGTACTTTACGAGTTGGCACGCGGACCTATACAGGCGCGGTGGGGACATTTAGATTCGGCACCCGAATCCATCACATGCGGGACCAATGATTTATAAGAATAGTAATGCTCAGTATTACCTTCGGACATACGCTCAACTTCGCAACTATCCGCAAGAGAGCCACCTAATTTATCGTGTCTTTGTTCGCGAAGCCCCGAGAGATGGTTTTCTTTTGGATTTGGGTTGCGGGCCGGGTGGTCATTTGAAAGAGTTGGCGAAAATGACCGGAGACACGATGCGATTGATTGGGATGGACGCGAGCAGGGAATTGGTGGAGCTTTCTTCAAGGGACAGCCTCCTTCGCGGCCGCATTCTAAATGCGGACCTGACTACTTCGTGGCCAATAGCTTCCCAAACTGTGGCAATGGCGTATACGGTCTTCAACCTGTATCAATCTCTTACAGGTCAAGTGAAGCGGCGGCGATTCCTGCTGGAACTTGTCCGCTGCCTAAAGCCCAATGGCGTATTCCTCCTGGACGCACATAATGAGCGAGTTTTCCGCAGAGCCCACCCTCCAGGCATCATAACCAAGCTTAGAATTCCACACGGATCTTGCGAGATTCAGTCAAAATACATCCCTAATAGGGAGGTGAAGGAAGTCTATTCGTGTTTTAAAGTTTCCTTGGGGCAGAAGCAGATAGTGATACGCAATAGACATCGCATGATGACGTTGGGCTTAGACGAAATCGCAAAAGAATTGTCCAAGTATGGCTTCCGCATCATTCAGGCGTGGGGGAATTGGAGCGGTTCGCCATTTAGAACAAAGTCATCCGAGAGAATTATTGCTGCGTTCATAAGGACTCCATGAATGCCTGAGAAAACAATTGTCGAAATTATTTGGCACATTGTGCACAAAGACATCGCGCGGCCAAGCGCCTCGGTCTCGGTGTTCGGTGTTGGCTCCGCCTCTTCGACAAAAACGTTGAGGCCTGGGGCGGATCTGGATTTGGTTGTCGTACTGCCCAAGGTTACCTCATCGTCGTTGCGAAAGCTGCGGCGGATCGTTACTGAAAATCTTGGGGCCATTCCCATCGGCCCATCGACACATTTCGCTCTCGAATTGAGACATGGCCCATTTAAACCCCCAAGGAATGTGGGGCAACTACACCTGCTTCTCCATGATCGACACTCGATTCAGCGTGTACCGATTATTACACGAATGGATTGGGCAATCGGCGCCAGACCCGCATTTGGGGTCGCGCCGGTCCTGGCGATGAATTTGAACCGCGTTCGTTCAGATGATTTATGGAAGTCTCTAATTTTGGAGTTGCACAACCTGCGTGCGCAGGTGGAATACGGCAAGGCATATTATCGTGCATGGGGAATGACTTCGAATGCGGGCGAAATGGTGTTGCGTCGGTCTTCTATGCACCTAAAACGCCAGCTACAGTGGCGAGCGTTTGCCCGCTATGTCATTCGTGCGGCAATCGCGGATGCGTCAATACTCGCTGGTCGCAAGACCATCTTTTCTGGTTTTAGGATGTTGCGCCTCATTAAACGTGTCTGGCCCGGCTGCGTGTCCATGTGGCAGAAAACCGAAAAGGGAAGCCGCGTGGGCTCACCGGATTTATTGGCGTTTCTATCTACCCTTACGGCATGGGCATCGCGGAATTCGAAAGGGAGTTGTGATCGCGCATCCGATCATGGGATGGTGGGGCATAACATCGGCTTGAACGGCCGGCGGCCGGTGAGGAATTCCGATAGCCGTCGCCGTTCAGCCATGCGTTCGGCGTATCTAGGAAATTGAAAGGAGCGCAACGAGAATTTTCTATGTCAGAGGATTCGTCCATCCCCTGGGCTTCGAATTCGTGGCCCCAGTTCGGCAAAGGCAATGAATTCTTGGCCCTTTGGACTCGCCCCGACCTCAAATCTCGGGTCTTCCTTTTCAAAATGGAATCCGGCGAATTCGGCGCTCAGGCGGATCATTTTATTGAGGAGACTGGTGCCGCAGGAATGAAATGCCGATGGACTTCTGAGAGCCCCAGGGTCTTTGAATCCGAAGAAATGGCGATACATGGGATTCATGCCTCATTCTCTTGGACGAAAGGGCTTGGACCTACCATGATCTCTCTTTGGGATTACGGGTGGCTGAGCTATACGCTGATGCACCTCCAGGCCGGTCGATCTCCCGAAGCTATGGTTAAGCAATATCTGGGCTCGCCCTACTTCACGACTTCATTCTTGCCACCGCACGCAGTGGCGCCCGGTATCCACGGGCCATTCAAACAAGAGGCTATCTCAACAAGAGATTTTCAGGTGCTCTCCGGGGAAGGAGTCCTCGCGGAGATTGAGAAATGCCGTCAGCCTGAAGGGTTCAAAACTGGGGCCGATGACATCCAATGGCGTCCAGTTCTCAAACTATGTGAAGGCATCACATCCGAAAATGAATGGTTTTGGAAATTACTTAAGACCGAGAAGGACAAGAAGCTTCATCACGAATGGGGATCTGTTCTTACCCCGTTTCGGGAATTCATTGCAGGCGCACCCAATAAAGGGAATCTTCATCGCTTGGTAATATCATTGGACTGAACGCCGAACCATGCGCTTGTGCCGCCCGCTTTGCTTCAATGGTAGCCGCAGTGCCGCGTCGGCACAGCGAAGGCGTTAAGCCGGACTGGATCAGGATTTGGGCTGCTGCTGCGAGCCGCAGTGAACGGCCCCAAGGCCGGCCACCCACTCGCGGCATGGGATGGCTGCGACGCGCCGCCCTGGGAATGCCTTCTCAAGAATCTGAAGCGCCGCGTCATCTTGCGGGCAGCCGAACACCGGCGCCAGGACCACGCCGTTACCGATGTAGAAATTGGCGTAGCTCGCCGGCAGTCGCCGCCCATCGAGTTCGACAGGCGACGGCATCTGAAGGCGGATAAGCTCCAACTCCTTGCCGTCCTGGTCCTTGGCCGTTGAAAGCGCCTCGAAGCACTCCTTTAACGGCGCGTAGTTGGCGTCCGACTTGTTCTCCTCAACCGCGCAGATCACAGTCCCCGGCCCCGAGAAGCGCGCGATGTCGTCGATATGGCCGTCGGTGTCGTCGCCGGCCACTCCCTCGCCAAGCCAGATCACATGGGAGACCCCGAGGTTGTCCTTGAGCTTCTGCTCGACCTGCGCGCGCGACAAAGACGGATTACGGTTTTTATTGAGCAGGCACTGCTCGGTGGTGAGCACGGTGCCGGCGCCGTTGACCTCGATCGAGCCGCCCTCCATGACGATCCCGGGCTTGAAGGTCTTGGGCCGCCCTTTGGGAAACATCGCATCAGGAATGCGCGTGTCCGGTATGAGCTCTTTATATTTCCCGCCCCAGGCGTTAAAGACCCAGTGCACCATGGCGAGCTTCGGCTCCCTCTTGCGCATGAGAAAGGTCGGGCCGTAGTCGCGGATCCAGACGTCGGCGTAGCCGAAGCCGTGGAACCGAATCTTCGAGAGATCGGCCCCGGCGCGGTCGATGAAGGAGGAGGCGCGCCTCTGCATGTCCGGGTCGGTCACGAAGAGCTCGACGCGCTCGGTCTTGTGGATTTCCTTGATGAGAACGGCGTAGGCCTGCTCGACTTTCGAGAGGCCCGCGCCGAAGGAATCCCGATCATGCGGCCAGGAGAGCCAGATCGCCTCGTGCGGGGCCCACTCGGCGGGCATGCGGTAGCCCAAAGATGCGGGTGTGTCCTTGCCGGACCGCTGCCTCATTTCCTGACGGGAGACAGGAGCGACTTATAGCTGTCGGGACGGCGGTTGCGCATGAAGCCCCATCCGGCTCCGACCGATCGATTTTGAGACAAATCGATCGGAACAATCAGGACCTCTTCCTTGGCGTCGCCGGATTTCTTCAATATGTTGCCGAAGGCGTCCGCGACGAAGGACGAGCCCCAGAACTTGAGATCGTTTTCCACGCCGACGCGGTTGACGGCCGCCACATGGACCGAGTTGGCGATCGCATGGCCGCGCTGGATCGTCGTCCAGGCCTCGCGCCAGTCGCCCTCGGGGGCCTTGTAGCCGCGCACGAAGCCGATCGCCGTCGGGTAGAAGAGCAGCTCGGCGCCGGCCAGCCGGCAGGCGCGGGCGGCCTCGGGAAACCACTGGTCGTAGCAGATCAGCACGGAAAAGTCGGCGTAGCGCGTGCGGAAGACCTTGTAGCCGCGGTCGCCCGGCGCGAAATAGCTTTTCTCGTAGAACAGGGGATCGTGCGGGATGTGGATCTTGCGGTAGGTGTCCAACAGCTTGCCGTCGGCGTCAATGACCGCGACCGAGTTGTAGTACCGCCGGCCCGCTTTCTCGAAGAGGGGGACCGCGATAACGACCTTGAGTTCCCGGGCCAAAGCTGAGAATGCCCGGGTCGACTCGCCGGGGATCGTCTCGGAGAACCCAGCGGCTTTGACTTTGTTCGTCTGCGGGAAATAGCGCGAGCGGTAGAGCTCGGGCAGGCAGACGATTTGAGCGCCCTTGCCGGCCGCCCGGCGGACAAGGGCCAGGCTCTTGTTGAGGTTGCCGAAGAAGTCCTCGGCCGGACTGCTTTGCACGAGGCCCAGAACGACCCTGCGCGCTTTCATGGTGAGATTTTACTTTTTTTGCGCTCAGCCGAAGAAGCCCGCCAGAAAATTCTCGATGAGAATGGGCAGGTCGGGAGCGTAGCCGCCCTCGAGAACGGCAAAACGCTTGAGCTTGGTCTGCGCGATCATGTCGCCCAGACGGCGGTAGGAGCCCTTTTCCAGCTTGAGCTGGGCGATCGGGTCTTCCTTGTAGGTGTCGAAGCCTGCGGACACCGCGAGGACCTCGGGCTTGAAGGCGAGCAAAGACTCGAGCGACTTCTCGACTTCCTTAAGATAGGCCGCCTCCCCGGTTCCGGGGGGGAGGGGGATGTTGAGGCAGTTGTCGTGGGACTTGAGGCCGGAGCCTGGGTAAAGCGGGACCTGGTGGAGCGAGCAAAACATCACGCCCGCTCGCTTGGTCATGAGTTCGTCGGTGCCGTCGCCGTGGTGGACGTCGATGTCGAGGATGGCGATCTTCGCGGCCTTCTTCTCGGCCTGCAGCTTTGCGCAGGAAAGGGCGAGGTTGTTGAAATAGCAGAAGCCCCTGACCGAGTCCTTTCCCGCGTGGTGGCCCGGCGGGCGCATCAGCGAGAAAGCGGGCGCTCCTTGCACGGCGCTCGCGGCGGCGCAGAGCGCGCCGGACAGGCTGATCAGAGCGATGTCGGCGATGCCATCAAAGGCGGGCGTGTCGGCGTCCAGAAAACCGCCGCCCGAGACACGCTCGAAGTGCTTCGGACCATGCAGCAGCGCGACATCGGCGGCCGTCGCGATGTTGGGGGGCGTTTCGAGCCTGTGGCCGGCGGCGCAAAGGCGCGCGTGGCTCTCCTTGACGCGGAACGGCGCCTCGGGGTGTCCCGGGGTGCCGTACTCGACCGTTTTAAGGTCGCTGAAGACTTGGCTCAATTAGCGCAGGGCCGAAGGCACCGGGGCCTTCTCGTCGTTGAGCAGCGCGTTCCACTTGCGGGCGGCGCGCTTTTTCCAGTTGCCCTTGTGGTAGCCGTAGGAGGCCAACAGCGGGAAGGCCAGAGTCGCCTCCGAGAAGACCATCTGCTCGTAGGTCGTGTCGACCTTGCCCCAGGAGCAGGCCTCGCGCAAAGTAGAGCCCGAGAGCGCGCCGTCGCGCTCGTCGGCGACCGTGATCTGGATCGCGTACTTGTGCATCGTCGTGTCGAGACCGAGCATCTCGGCGCCGACGGTGACGTCCTGCGCGAAGTTCTTGGGAACGCCGCCGCCGATCATGAGGAGGCCCGTGTCCTTGGCCTCGAGCTTGCAGCGCACCAGTTCCCGGAAGTCCTTGGCCGAGTCGATCGAGGCGTGGGAGTCGGGGTTATGCCACTGGTGGTGCAGGAACCCGAAACCCGCCGAGCAGTCCGAGAAAGCCGGGATGAAGATCGGAACCTGCTTCTTGTAGGAGGCCAGAACAATGGAATCCTTGACCTTGCAGTTCTTGCCTTGGGCAAGGTACTTGCCCATCTCCTCGACGATCTCGCGCGAGGAGTAGGCCTTGGGCTTGAGCTCGCCGACGATCTCGGAGATGGTGTTGTCGCACTCGCCGAGCTCGTCCTCGTCGATGAAGGTGTCGTAGATGCGGTCCACTCGAGCGGCCCTCATCGCGTGGTCGTCGACCCACTTGGTGCCCTTGTAGTGCTTGAAGCCGAGGCTCTCAAAGAAGTCTTGGTCGACGATGTTCGCGCCCGTCGAGACGATCGCGTCTACCATGTTGTTGTTGACCATGTCGAACACGACGCGCTTGAGGCCCGCCGAGAACAAAGAGCCCGCCAGACAGAGTATGATGGAACAATCCTTGTCGGCCAGCATCCTGTCGTAGATCTCGCTGGCGCGCGCCAAGTCCCGGGCCGAATAGGACATCTTGGAAAATGATTCGACAATACCGGTGGCGTTGTGCTTAATAATGTCGAAGTGCTCTATCGTCTCCTTCAAGAGCTCGGCTTTCTTTGCATTGCCCATGGAATCCTCGTCGACCAGCTCGATTTTTTTGGGACGCTGTTCGGACCTTTATTTTATAACATAAAAATGCATTGTGACAATTGCGAGACAGATGATAATGAGGAAAACGTTCGTTCTTTGCGCCGCGCTCATCGCGTGCGCGGCGGACGGCCTCGCCTACCGCCCGCCGAAGAACCCGCGCTACAAGCGCCGTGGCGAGTCGGCCGGCCCCGGGGGAGTGCGCGTCTCGACGGCGGCGCTCAATGTCACGCTCATCGACCGGCTCGAGGCCGGACGCTGGAAGCCCGACATCAAGCTCGCGCTCGAGATCTTCGCGGCCGAGCACGGGAAGGACGACGCGCGCTACGATCCCGACAGGCCGCCTGTCGCAGCTCTCGTGTTCGACGACGCCGCGATCAACGGCGACCTCGGCGAGATCGTCTTCGAGCGCCTCGTCGAGCGCGCGGAGTTCCGCTTCGACGACGACTGGTGGAAGCTCGTCCCGTTGGCCTACGGCCGCCAGCGCATCCGCGCGGCCTACGAGCAGTTCGTGGGACTGCCGACCACCGTCTGGGGAGCCCAGCCGACTTACCGCCAATACGTCAAGGGAATGATCCAGAGCTATCAAGACTCTTGCCGCAAGGTCGACCGCAAGGATTGCCGCATTTATCTGGCGCGCCTCTTCAAGGGCTTCACGCGCGACGAGGTCCTGAGCTACGGCAAGAAGGCCTTCGATGACGAGGAGATCCGGCCGGTGGCGTCTGAGCAGGTGCGCGAGTCCCCCGAAGACCCGTCGCCCGCGGTCCTGCGCCGGGGTTTGCGCGAGGTCCCCGAGGTTCGGGACCTCGCGAGGCTCCTTCTCTCGGCGGGCTTCGACGTCTGGATCATCGACCTCGACGCGCAGCCGCTCTTGACGGCGTTCGCCGTCAGCTACGGCATCGATCCGACGCGGGTCATCGGGATCAGGCAGGTCCAGTTCCGCGACAAGCTCACGGGCAAGGTCGAGGAGCCGGTCCCCATCCGGTCGGGGAAGGTCGACGCCTTCGTCTCGGCCCTGGGACGGCCGCCGGCGCTCGTCGTCGGGGCCTCGGCCGAAGATCGCGAGCTGCTCTGCTACGGGACCGGGCTGCGCCTGGTCCTCGACCGGGGGGACAAGGTCTTTCGGGACTACGCGAGCAGGCGCGGCTGGCTCATCCAGCCAGCGTTTGGTCCGCGATGAGCACTTCCCTTGCCTGTTTGAGTTTTGTAACATCCTAATTCCTCCGCCGAGAAACAAGGGGGTGCCATGCCCGCGAAACCTAAGAAGCAAGTCGAAGTCGGAGACCTCTTCGTCACGGAAAGCGCCGTGACGATCAAGCTGCTGCCCAGCAAGAAGAGCGGCAGCCGCCCCATCCGCTGGTTTTCCGGCGGCTCGGTGAGCAACGTCCACCTCGCGGCCAAGGACATCGCGTTCCTGGTCGGCAAGGTCCAAGGCCGCACCCGCATCGTCCGGGCCCTGACGGTGATGACCGACCGCGGCGTCGGCTTCGACCTCGAGAAGACGGGCCTGTCCCGCGCGATCGAGAAGGCCGGCTTCGAGATTCTCAAATGAGCCCGGGGCGTCTTGCCGGCAAGGCCTGCCTCATCACCGGGGCCGGCTCCGGCATGGGCCTGGCCGCCGTGCGGCGGTTCCTCGCCGAGGGCGCCAAGGTCGCCGCACTCGACCTCAAGTTCAAAGAGACGGTCAAGGACGCTCTCACAATCGAGACGGACGTGACCAAGGAGGGCCAGGTCAAGGCCGCCGTGGCTCGCGTCGTGAAGGAATTCGGGGCCCTGCACGTGCTCTACAACAACGCAGGGGTGTTTCCATCGGACGACCACTCGGTGGTCGACACCGAGGAGAAGGTCTGGGACTTCGTCTACGCCGTCAACGTCAAGGGCGTGGCCTGGGTCTGCAAGTACGGCATCCCCGAACTCCTCAAGGCCGGCGGGGGTTCGGTCGTCAACATCGCCTCCTTCGTTGCTCTGGTCGGCTGTTCGGTGCCCCAGGACGCCTACACGGCTTCCAAGGGCGCGGTCATCGCGCTGACCAAATCGTTGGCCGTCCAGTTCGGCCCTCAGGGCGTGCGCGCAAACGCCATTTGCCCGGGGCCCATCGAGACCCCGCTCTTGACGGAATGGCTCTTGAAGGAGCCCAAGGAAAAGGCCAAGCGCCTCAACCGGATCCCGATGGGCCGCTTCGGCAAGACCGAGGACATCGTCAACCTCGCGCTGTATTTGGCCAGCGACGAATCGAGCTGGACCAACGGCGCCGCTTTGGTCGCGGACGGCGGCATCACCGCCAACTATTTCTAAAATCGACATTCTCGACCCAGGAGCTCCTCAAATGGCGACCAAGACCCTCGACGCCCCGCTCGAAACCCAACTTTGGATCGGCGGCAAAAAGACCAAGAGCTCCACGGGCAAGGCCTTCCCCGTCACCAACCCGGCCACCGGCGAGGTCATAGCAAAGGTCGCCGAGGGGGGAGCGCAGGACGTCGACCTCGCGGTCAAAGCTGCTTTGAGGGCGGCGGAGGGGCCTTGGGGGAAAATGTCTCCCCGGCAGCGGGCGCGCGTTCTTTTCAACGTCGCGGCCCGGGTGCGCGACGCGGCTGAGGAATTGGCGCAGCTCGAGACCAAAAACACCGGAAAGACCCTGGCCGACTCGCGCGACGAAGCGGCGGGCGTCGCCGATACCTTGGAATATTACGCCGGGGCGGTCTCGAAATATTTCGGCGAGACCATCCCTGTGGGAAATCCCGGCCTCGAGTTCACTTTGCGCCAGCCCGTCGGCGTGTGCGCGCTCATCGTTCCCTGGAACTACCCCATGACGATCACGACGTGGAAGCTGGCCCCCGCTTTGGCCTGCGGCAACACGGTGGTCATCAAGCCCGCGAGCTGGACGCCGCTGTCCGCGCTGCGCCTGGCCGAGCTCTGCGCCGAGGGCGGCGTGCCGGAGGGCGTCGTCAACGTGGTGGCCGGCCCCGGCGGCGTGGTCGGCGAGGGCCTCGCCTCGCATCCCCTAGTGCGCAAGATTTCTTTTACCGGCGAGACCGGCACGGGTGCGCGCATCACCAAGGCCGCGGCCGACTCGATCAAGCGCGTGTCGCTGGAACTAGGCGGCAAGTCGCCCAACATCGTGTTCGACGACGCCGATCTCGACCTCTGCGTCGAGAAATCGATCGGGTCCGTGTTCGGCAACGCGGGCCAGGACTGCTGCGCGCGCTCGCGCGCCATCGTGCACCACAAGATCTACGACAAGTTCCTCGCGGATATCACGGCGCGGACCAAGAAAATGGTCGTGGGCGATCCCCTCTCCAAGGGCACCGAGATGGGTCCCATGATCTCTCTCAAGCAGCGCGACAGCGTGCGCGGCCACGTCGAGCTGGGCCAGAAGGAGGGCGCCCGCCTGACCTGCGGAGCGGAAGCCCTGCCCTCAGGGCTTCCGAAGGCGGGAGCCTACATCCGCCCCGCGGTCTTTGCCGACGCCAAGCCCAAGATGAAGGTGGTCCAAGAGGAGATCTTCGGGCCGGTACTGTGCGTCCTTCCCTTCAAGACCGAGGAGGAGGCCGTGGCTTTGGCCAACGACTCGCCTTACGGACTCTCCGGCTCCTTATGGACGCGCGACGTGGGCCGCGCCCTGCGGGTCGCCAAGGCCGTGCAGACCGGCAACATGTCGGTCAACTCCTCGACCTCGGTCTATCTCGAAGCTCCCTTCGGGGGCTTCAAGACCTCCGGTCTCGGGCGCGAGCTCGGCATGAAGGCCATGGACCTCTACAGCGAGGTCAAAAGCGTCTTCATCTCCGAGGCCTGAACGCCCGCTGCGCGCCGTAAAGATACACGTAGGCGGGCCCGCGGGACAGGGGCGTGCGGTAGGGGAACCTCCCGATGAGCTTGAAGTCCTCCTTCGGCGGCACCTGCGAGAACGAGGTGATCATGAGCACCCGGTTCTCCTTCATCCAGTCCCAAATGCCGATCTCGCGGGCGGGCTTCTCGGCCAGAAGCTTGGCCATGTTGCGTTCGAGCGAAAACTGTCCGTCCCAATCAAATCCGTTTTCGATTTGGTCGGGCTTGAGGCCCAAGCGCACGCCATAGAGCCCGGCTTCCCAGCGCGCCCGGTTCCAGGCGAAGTAGTCGCGCAGCCCCGCCGCCGAGACCGTTGCCAAGAGCAGACAGCCCGCCGCGCAGGGCAGCAAGCGCAGCCGCGGGCTCCTGAGGAGCAGGAACGCGATCAAGAACGGCAGCGGCGCGAGCAGATAGCGATCGAAATTCATCGAGCGATTGAGAACATCGATCAAGCCTAGTATCAGCAGGTAGGGCGGCAAGCCGAACCAGAGGACCGTCGCGGCGGCGTCTTGCCCGAAAACCTTCTCTTTCTTGCGACACAAGAGCAGGGCGAGTTGGG
Organism: Elusimicrobiota bacterium; assembly: GCA_016194705.1. Taxonomy (GTDB): domain Bacteria; phylum Elusimicrobiota; class Elusimicrobia; order UBA1565; family UBA9628; genus PALSA-1176. The sequence continues at coordinate 88,835 of JACQAZ010000004.1, forward strand.
CCGCGCAGAGCAGGCACAGCATGTCGACCAGGCGCCAGAGGCGGGGGGAGTTCCACAGCAGGGCCGCCTTGCTTTCCGGGGCCGTCAAAGTGACGACCCCTAGCCCCAGGTTGGTCAAGGTATTGCCGAGCAACGGCATCCGCGCTCCCAAGAACCAGCCGAACACGGCGAGGAGGGAAACGAAGGACGCCGCTCCAACCGCGAAGCGTCCGGGCTTTGTCCATGTCCGGCCGTGCGCCAAGCCGAAGGCGAGCGGACAAAGAAAAAGCGCCGCCGTCTGCGCAGAGGCGTTCAGGTTTTGGGTCGCGCGCAGCCACTCAGCAGGATGAATCAGCGCTAGGAAGCCGGATTCTGACAACTGCGTCTGCCATGCCCATGGCTTGGCGCGCAGGCCGTGCATCCAGAGCCAGAAGCCGCAGGCCGCCAATCCTACCGGTACCAGCAGGGCGGCGGCAAACCGCGGCGTGAGGCGCCGGCCGCGCCAAAGAAGAAATATCCCTCCTGCCGCGGAGAAGACGGCCGTCTGGCGCGTCAGATAGCCGATGCCGAGCAGTGAGGATGAGAGGATCATGAGTGGAAGCGAGTCGTCGCGCAAGGCCGCGACGAAGGCCCAGGCCGCGGCGATCTGCAAAGCCGTGGCGGTGACGTCGACATGGAAGCTTGCGCTCATGGTCAAGAAGACCGGATTGAGCGCGAGCACGGCGGCTCCGGCCAGAGATCGAGAGACGTCCAGGCCCAGGTCGCGCAGGAAGAGGTAGAAGAGGATCGTCGTCGCCAGTCCCGCTCCCAGCATGAGCAGGCGCAGATGCCAATTGTCGGGCGTCACGAAGACCGCGGCCAGGCGTCCCAGGGCGAGGTGGGCCACGCTGGTGGCGAAGCCCCACTGGGACAAGGTTAGGCCTGCGCCGTTGGCCCAGCGGCGGACCGCCTCGGCGTATTGGAAGTCGTCATTGAGCGGGAATCCTCCCCGCGGGTCTATATAAAGGAAGAGGCCGGTCCAGGCCAGGGCCAAAGCGGAAACGGCCGCGCGGTCGCCGCGCCTCATCTCGGCCAGCGGAACAAGTCGAGGGCGTTTTTTGTGGTGGCCGCGGCCACGGCCTCAGGCGCGACGCCCAAGGCGGCGGACAGAGCCGCGCCGATCTCCGGTATGGCCGCGGGCTCGTTGCGCTTGCCGCGGCTGCTTTGCGGCGGCAGGTAGGGACTGTCGGTCTCGAGGACGAGGCACTCAACGCCCGCCTCCCGCAGGGCTTGGCGCAGGGATTCGTTTTTCGGATAGGTCACTGGGCCGTCCACTCCCAAGGCGAAGCCGAGGTCGCGGCAGAACAAGGCGTCCGGCGCGGTGCCCGAAAAGCAATGGACGACTCCCCAGTAACGTCCTCGCGGGGTCTTGCCGCGGAATAGGCGCTCCAGAACGAGGCGCAAGTCCTCGTACGCGCCGCGGCAATGCACCACGACGGGCTTGTCCCAGTCCAGGCTTGCGGAGAGAAGGCTCGCGAGAGCCTTGAGCTGGACCTCTTTAGGGATTTCAGTCTTCACGTAATCGAGGCCGATCTCGCCGACCGCGACGACCTCGGGCAGGCCCGCTTTCTTCGCGAGATCATCGACGAGTTCGTCGCAGTACTGATCGGCGTAGTAGGGATGCAGGCCCAGGGAGGCCCGGACCTGGGCCGGCCGGGCCCGGCTCATGGCCAAGGCCCCCTCCCACTCAGCCGGGGAATCGGCTATCTCGACAATCTTAAGGACCTTCGATTGCAGGGCGCGCTCGAGCACGGCCTCTCTGTCGGCCGAGAACTGCCCGTCGCCCAAGTGGGCGTGGGTGTCGAACCACTCCATCTCAGCGTGCGCCCATGGCGGCGTAGAGGGCCAGCACGGCGGGATCCTTCTCGGAGGCGAGGTACTCGTCTCCGACCTTCCGCGCCGCCGGAAGATCCTTGTAATAGCGATCGAGGACCATGGTCTTGGTCAGGAACCTCACGGTGGGGCTGGGGTCGTGGAGGGCCTGAGCCACGGCGGGGAAGGTGTCGAAGGAATACAGGTCGGCGAAGAGATTGAGCGCGCGCGTGCGCAGCAGCGGCCGAGGGCTCTGCAGCCATTGGTCCTTTCGCACGCGCAGCGCGCCGGGCTGCTTCCAGGCGATTTGATAGAGGGCGTAATCCGCGTTGTGACGGACGATGTCGGTGTCGTCGTCGAGGAGATCGGCCAGGGCCTCGATCCAGCGCGGATCGGGCGCCGAGGCGGCGCGCGCGCACGCCTCGGCGCGCAACGAGGCGTCTTCGGAAGAAAGGTAGCGGCCCAGGCTCTCCACCCCCACGCGCTCCAAGAGCGCCTTGCGGCGGGCGTCGAGGATCTCCTGGATCAGCCGCTCGGCGGGCTCTCCCGCCGCGTAGTCGGGATCGTCCCGGTAGAGCGCGATGTAGTACGGCAGCGCGCTTTCGCGGTCTCCGCGCTGCCGGTCGTAGATGCGGGCGAGCTGGGCGGCGCTGGTGAGATCGTTGGGGTTGTGCTCCCAGGCCGCGGAGAAAGCCTTGAGGGCCTTCTCCGTGTCGCCCGCGGCCAGAGCGATGACGCCGTCGACCATCAAGGCGCCGGCCTGCGCCGGCTCCTTGCGCAATGTCTCGGCGACCATGGCGCGCGCGGTGGCCGCGTCGCCGCGGTTCCACTCCGACATGGCCAGCGAGGCGAAAATATCCGCGTTCTTGGGCTGCGCCTTGAAGAGTTCCGCGAGCGCCTCCCGGGCCAGACGGCCGGCCTCCGCGTTGGGTTCGGTCTCCTTTCTTTGGGCGAGCTTGGACAAGGCCTCGAGGGCCTTGCGGCCGTCGGCGGCGCTGGGCGAGGCGTTGGCCAGCCTCGCGTACACCGGGATGGCTCCCATGAGATCTGACTGCGCCGTGAGCTCCGCCTTGAGCAGAAGAAGGCTGGTCTCGTTGGGGCGCGCCGCCAAGCCCGCTTCCGCGTATTTCAGGGCGTCCGCGCCTTCGCCGCGCTCGAATGCCGAGCGCGCGAGAACGCAGGGATCGTCGGCGGCTTCGCTCGCGCAGGCCTGGCTTCTCAGCACGACGCGCGCATGCGCGCCGCGGAAGGCGGTCTCTCCGAAGAATTGCCTGGCGTCGCGCAAAACGTAGAAGGCGTCGACCCACCGTCCGCGCGCGTAGAGGGCCTCGGCCAGGCGCATGCGGGCGTCCGGATCGAGGAACCTGTCGCGGAACTGGGCTCGCGCGGCCGCGAGGTCGACGGGAGCCGCGGCAGGGGCCTTGGGGGAGAAGGGTCCCGTGGCCGGACGCACTCCCAGCCAGCGCAGGAACAAGAGGCAGTACGCGGCCAAGGACGCGGCGATCATCAATGCCGCCGCGGCGATCAGGAGGTTGTGCCGCTCGGGGCGCGTCTTCATCCCGGGAGGGATTATACCACTACGGGCGGGGGCATAAAAAAGTCCGTCCCGTGCTCCGCTCGCACGGGACGGACTCTCGGCCCTAAGCTATTTCGCGAAATACTTCCAGCGCCGCTCCGACTCGGATTCCTGCAGGCCCTTGTTCAAGAGATGCTCCTCGACGCCGCTCCAATGGTCCTCCTCGTTGGGACGAGGCGCCGCGGTCATGCTGAGCCAGGCGCGTTCGCTCCGGGTGTGGCGGGCCGCCTCAAGCTCGAGGGAGACCACCTCCTCGGCCGTGATCTCGGAAGGGGGCGCTGGCTTCTTGGCGGCTTTGCGGCGGACGGCGGGCTTGGCGGCGCGGGCGCGCGTGCTCTTCGAACGCATGGACACCTCCGCGAAAGGATGTTTGACGCAAACAGCGCGATAGTATAGCCCCGGCCTCGGGAACTTGCAAGGCCCAGAAGGACGCGGCCTCAGGATTCCGAATTGGCGTCGCGCAGGCTGTTGAGGATGTCGCGGAAGGTGTCGTCGTCCTCGCCGGCGAGGAAGGAATAGAGCACCTTGTCTCCGAGGATGAAGCACTCGACGCGCGCGTTGGGCATCTCGTAATTGACCTGGATGCCGCGCAGCGAGGAGATCTGGATGTTCTTGACCGAGAACTTCTCGCCTCGGGAGGCCGCGCGCGACGACGCCGCGCGGGTCAGGGCGGCCAGGCCGTTGAGATCGTTGGCGAACTCGCTCGGTTCGGCCTGAAGCCGCACGATGCCTAGTTGGCCGTAGAGCCCCTCATTGAGGAACTGCGTGGGGTCGGTGCCCGCCTTGCAGAAATAGACCTGTTCGATCGTCTTGCGGTCGTCCTTGAATTTCTGCACGGCGACGTAGTCCTTGGGAAGGCGCACGACGTAGTCGTAGTGCCCGACGTACGCCGACTCGGCGGACGTCGCAGGCGGGGGGGGCGGCGGCTCCTCTGCCGGCTTATGGCTCAATGAGACCAGGGCGGCGATGATGACCGCCGCGCCGGCGCCGGCCAGGAAGATCTTCCCTGCGGGGCTCGGTTTGCGGGCGGGGGCGGCCAGGGCCGCCTGTTGTGCGGCGCTGAACGCCTCGTCGAATTCCTTCTGCGAGATGCCCTCCTGGGCCAGCTGCTCGCGCAGTTGATTGGCCGAGAATTTCTTGAGGTTCTCGAGAAGGTAGGCCACGACCTCGGGCTTTGCCGCCATACGAGTAAGGATAGCGCTATATCGCGGTTATATCCAGAGGCGTTCTCGACGCTGAAAAATTCTGCGCCCGGCTGGACTTGAACCAGCGACCCTTCGGTTATGAGCCGAGTGCTCTGACCAACTGAGCTACGGGCGCGTCGGCGTATTCTACAACACTTGAGGGCACCGGGCCTTTCCGGCGGCGCAGCGGCGTAGGACTAAAGACTTTTTTCGCCTAGGCCTTTAGGCCCAGGCGGCAAAAGTAATTAGGCGCCAAACTAACGCACGATGAACAAGATCATGCGCGCCCACCAGAGACTCGTCGCGATCGTGCTGCTCGCACTGCACGTCGGCGGCGCGCGCGCCATCGCGGTCACCGACGCCTGCGAGAGGAGCCGGGTCTTCTACGGGCCCTCGATGAGTTTCAGGGCCGTCACGAAGACCGTCAGCGTGTGGGCCTCTGGAAAAAAATGGGAGCGCCGCGCTCCCCGCTCGCTCGGCGCGCGCGGCAGCCGATTCACGACTCTCGATCTTGAGTGGGTTCGCACGCCCGTTCGGACCGCTCCGATCGTCCTTTTGTCCGCGACCGACACCATGCTCGACATCAAATCGCCAATGACGGGGGCTCGCACGGGCTGGAAGCTTCCAACTGACACCAGCCCCGTCCAACCTTCTCACCTGCACTCCAAGAATTAATTCTCCCCTGTCTCCGGCCCTTCGGGCCCCCGCCGCGCCGCCGTGATCGTCAAGACGCACGAACCAGCACAACTGTGAGGACAACACGATGAAAACGAAGAGAAAGTCGGAAAAGACGAGACTGCTGGCAGCCCTGCTGGCATTCGCCCTTCTGCAGAATTCTGCGGCGGCGTTCGCGCAGAGCTTCGCGGAGCTCGAGGCAATGTCGTTCCTTGATGTCCAGAAAGGCGCGGCCGGCAAGCCGCCTCAGTCAAGCCAACCGAACCGCCCTCAGCCCGCGCCCGCGCCCGCGCCGAGCCGGCCGTCGCCCTCGCCGGCGCCAAGCCGCCCTCAGCCCGCGCCGCAGCCACGGCCGTCGCCTGCGCCGGCGCCAAGCCGCCCTCAGCCCGCGCCGCAGCCGCGGCCGTCGCCCGCTCCTGTGCCGAGCCGGCCGTTACCTGCGCCACAGCCTGCTCCCGTGCCGCAGCCGCGGCCGTCGCCCGCACCGGCGCCAAGCCGCCCTCAGCCCGCACCGCAGCCGCAGCCTCAGCCTACGCCTGCGCCGACTCAGCCGACCAAGCCTGTTCAGCCGGCTCCGACGCAGCCGTCGAAGCCTGTGACTCCTGCGCCGACTCAGCCGACCAAGCCTGTTCAGCCGGCTCCGACGCAGCCGTCGAAGCCCGTGACTCCTGCGCCTACTCAACCGAGCAAGCCGGTGAAGCCCGCGCCGACGCAACCGTCGAAGCCTGTGACTCCTGCGCCGACGCAGCCTAGCGTGCCCAGCAAGCCGGTCAAGGGTCCCGGCCAGCAGCCGGGCAAGGACGGCTCAGCACCCAAGCGGCCGCTGCCGATCGTGGCCGCGCCGACCAAGCCGACGACGCCCGTCCAGCCCGGCAAGCCTCTTCCCAACCAGCCGGGGAAGCCGGCTCCGGTGACCACGCCGATCGTTCCTAAGAAGGGAGAGCGGGTCATGCCCGTGGCGCCTCGACCTGTGGCCAAGGATGTCCTGATCGACGCCTCGAAGCATGGCACCATCGGAGCCATCAAGGTGCCCGTGAGGGACGCCCAGGGCCAGGCGCTCAATCACCGGCTGCTCGTCAACGCCGACAACCGCGTGATCGCGCCGACCGTCAACAACATCACGGTGATCAACAACAACACCGTGATCAACAACATCACGAACATCCAGAACAACTGGAACTCGCGCGACCACGGCTACGGGTGGCACAGCTACTGGGACTCTGGCCGCGAGTACCGGTACGTCCATCATTACGACGACTACGGCTACCATTGGTACGGCTGGTACATCGGCGAGCATTATTTCTGGACTCGCTACGACCGCGACCGCTACTGGTGGTACGACCGCTACTGGAACAGGTGGTGCTACTTGCACGAGAATCGGTGGTGGTATCAGAACCCGTACGACAACGTGGTCTACCTCTACACGGACAACGGGTACTATCACTACTACGACTCGGGCTCAAGCGTCGTCCTGGTCCCGGATCCCACGCCGGCCGTCGAGCAGCCGCCGGTCGTCGCGGCGCCGGTCGAGCAGGAGACCAAGACGTTCTACAGCCTGGACGGCACCCGCGCCGTGAGTATCTCCGGAACGGATGCGTCGGCGTACCTCCAAGACACGGCCTCCGAGCCGATCTTCGAGCCGTTCGTCCTTGCCAAGAACGTGACCAGCGTAGAGTTCCCTCAGCTCGCCGACGGAACGATCAAGATCGTGCTCCGCCTGAAGGTCTGGAGGCTCATCGGCGGCAGATGGATCCTGATCAACGGGCATAAGGACTTCGACGGCGACGGCAATCCGTGGGGAGCCGCGCCTCCTCCGCAGCCCGCGGCCGCCTCATTCGCGCCGACCCTCGACTCAAGCATCGGGACGTCGGCGGCCCTGCGGTCGTTGAGCGCGCTGGACGCGGGCAACTTGAACTGGTAGGAGCTCGCGGGCCCGACGCAAAGACCCTCCCCGGCATGCCGGGGAGGGTCTTCCGTTTTCTAAGAGCCGATCGCCTCGCGCAGAGGGCCGTCGGGAACGGAGATCCTCTCGGCGCCGAGGAACTCCGAGAGCGAGCGCAAGGCGGCGGCGATTCCGGCGGCGAGGCCCGCATCCGGCCTGACGTCGAGATGGCAGGAACGCACCTCGAGCCGCCGCTCGCCGCGATGGTTCTTTGGGTCCAGGCGTCCGATGAGGCGTCCGTCGTGAAGGATGGGCAAGGTGTAGTAGCCGTAAACGCGCTTTGGTTTCGGCGTGTAGACCTCGATCTTATAGTCGAAGCCGAAGAGCGCCTTGGCGCGGCCACGGTGCCAGAGCAAAGAGTCGAACGGGGAAAGCAAGGTCGTGCCGCGGACCGAAGCCGGGGTCTCGAGCTCGGGCAAGTCCGAGCTGAGCGCGAACCAACGTCCGGAAAGACCCTCGACGCGCAGCTCGACGGCCTCCCCGTCCTTGAGCATGCGTGTCAGGGCGCGCCGGCGAGCCGCGGGCTCGAGCCGCGGGAAGGTCAGGTAGCGCGGCAGATCGGACTCGGCGGCCGCGCCGAGGGCGCGCAGCGTCTTGCGCATGTGCCAGCGCGCGAAGGCGGAGCGCTCGATGGGGGCGAAGGAAGGCAAGACCCGCTCGGCGATGTCGTAGCTCTTGTGGAAATGGCGGCGCGAATGCACGGCCAGTCGGCCGCTCATCCAGAGATAATCGAGAGCGTGGTGCGCCGGTTTCCAATCCCACCAGCCGCTCGACTTGCCTTGGGAAGCGGGTCGCGTGAAAGCCGCGCTCGTGAGAGGCCCGCGGCTCCTGATCTCGCGCTCCACCTCGCGCACGACGCGAGCGTTCGCCTTGAGCCAGCTGGACCAGCCTTTGTGCGCGCGCTTGTAGTCGGCCATCGCGCGGCCCCAGCCGTCGAGGTCTTGCGCGGCGACGAGGCAGGCGGCATGCGCCCAATACTCGACAAGCAGCCTCTCCCCATAGACCAGGCGGTCCAGTTCGGCCCGGGAATAGGCGCCGAAGCGGCTCCAAAGGGTGAGATAATGCGCCCGCTCGACGACGTTGATCGAGTCGAGCTGGACGCCGCCGGCGTCCGAGACGAAGCGAGTCAAGGTCTCGACATTGAGAGCGCGCTCGAACGGAGCGTCGAGATGCTGCCGTCGCAGGAAGAGGCGCCTGACCGCCTCGACCGGGAAAGTCTTCACGCGGTCGGCATGGCGCGCATCGGGCCAAGATTCTACGAAATTTCAGCTCAGCGCGGAGCGCCGTCGAAGGATATCTCCGGCCTGGGCAGCAGGACCGTCAGCCCGGGCCGCGCGGGCAGCAAGGTGTTCTGGATCAGCGCATCTTCCCCCGCTCTCAGCTTTGAGGGCTCGATGCGCTTTGCGATCAGCGTCCAGGCCTCGGTCATGCTGCCCATGGACTGGCCGCGCAGGGACTTCCAAAGCTCGGGGAAGCCCATCGCGAAGCGGTCCAACCCGTCCTCGTGGGCGTCGATGAGGTCCCAGAGACCCGCGAAGACGCGCCACTCGCTGGCCTCGCCCTTGCAGACGTCGTCGGGGACGTTCTCGACGCGGATCGGAGCCCGGCGCGGCACCATGAACTGGAACTTGGCGTCGGCATCATTGCGGTCGAACCGGACCGCGGCCGCGAAGAAGCTGGCGAAGCCCTCCGACCAGGCGAGCTCGGGCGAATAGCATTCGTCGATCTTGTGCGAGCCGCCGGCCGAGCGCGCCTGCATGGAGCCCGCCTGGACCGCGTGTCCCAATTCGTGGAGGACGACGTCCCAGTGCGTCGCGTCGGTGAGGTCGAGGCTCCAGCCCCAGGGCGAAAAAAAGTCCGCGTCCCCCGGCCAGTTGATCGTGAGCGCGTTGGTCCACCAGTCGACGTCCGCTTCGCGCTTGAGGAAATCCAGCGCGCTGAGGTAGGTCAGATGAAGGACTCCGAGCTTGGCGTTGTCGCTCTGGGCCGAGGGAGAGATGACGCCGATGTCGAGGCCCGCTCCGCCTTTGAGAGCGAAGTCGGGGCTCTCCCACTCGTAGCCGGCGCCGGTCTTGGGGCTGTGAAAGCTCCAATAGCGATTGTCGAGGCTGACCCTCACGCGGAATGTCCCGGAGGCGCCCGGCGGGACCGCGAGCGCGAAGCGGCCCGCACCGTCGGCGTCGACCCAGGACTCGGGAGCGCCGGGGCCGACGAGCTTCGCGCGCGAAAGCCGCCCGGGCTTCCAGGCGCCGCCTTCGCCCAACAGTTCGACGGCTCCCGTGACCGCGCCCGCGGTGGCCGAGACGGCGTGTAAGTCGAGGCGGGTCAGCGGGAAGACCATGAGGCCCGGCTCACGACGCGCTTCCGGCTCAAGCCAGCGCGCCGCCGTGGGCAGCGGCTTGCCGCCGGCAAGGTCAGAATCGTTGATCGTCTGTCCGAGCGCCGGGACGGCCAGAAGCATGGCGGCGAAGAAGGTTTTCATTTCACGTCCCCTTGGCGCGGCCCAGGCCGATGCTCCTCAAGAAAGCCTCTTCGTTGGGTTCGCGGCCCAAAAATTTACGGACAAGCCCCATCTCGTCCTGGCTTCCGCCGGGAGCAAGCACCTCGTCGCGGTATTGGCGGCCGATGGCGCCATTGAGCAGGCCCTCGGCCTCGAAGCGGCTGAACATGTCTTGGGCGTAGACCTTCGACCACAAGTAGCCGTAGTAGCCCGCGTCGTAGCCGTCAAAGAGGTGCCCGAAACTGGCCTCGGGGTTGGTCCCCGGATTCATGGGGATCAGGCTGATGCGGCGCATCAAGCGCGCGTAGAGGGCCGTGGGATCCTTGACCTCGCGTTCCGTGTGATACAGCATGTCGACTTCCGAGAAGAACGCCTGGCGCAGCTGAACGAGGCCGGTGTCGACGTTTCTGACCGCGATCATCTTCTTGAGCAGCTCGTCCGGGAGCTTCTTGGCCGGGTCCTTGTAGCTGCCCGAGAGGCTTGCGAGGACCTCCGGATCCCAGACCCAATTCTCGAGCATCTGAGACGGCGCCTCGACGAAGTCCCACGCGACGTTGGCTCCCGAGAAGCGCTCGTAGCGGGCCCTGGTCAAGGTCTGGTGCATGATGTGGCCGAACTCGTGGAAGATGGTCTCGACGTCCTGATGCGAGCCGTGCTTGAGCAAAGAGGGCGTCCTGGAAGTCGACTTGGGGAAATTCGCGACGATCGCGGCGACGGGTTTCTGGTAGGAGCCGTCGGGGTTGAGCCGGCCGTTGATGATGTTGAAGGAGGCCGCGTGCTTGTACTTCCCCTCGCGCGGGAACAGGTCCATGTAGAAATACGCGAGGGGCTCGCCGCCGGCGGCGTCGGTGATCTCGTAGAGCTTGACGTCGGGATGCCAGACCGAGGCGCCCGCGACCTCGCGGAACTTGAGCCCCAAGAGCCTTTGGTAGACGCCGAGCATCCCCGAGACGACGGTCTCGAGCGGGAAATATTCCTTGATCGCTTCCTGGTCGATCTGGTAGCGCCGCTTCTTGAGCTGATTGTCGTAGTAGCGCCAGTCCCAGACGTTGATCACGCCGTCTGACTTGGCGCCTTCATCCTGCTTCTTGAGCTCGAGCAGGACCTTGAGCTCGGCCCTGCCCAGGGGTTTTAGCTTGGAGCGTAGGCGGTCCAGGAACTCCTCGACCTTTTCCGGGGTCTTGGCCATGCGGTCGTCGAGGACATAGGCGGCGTGGCTCGGATAGCCCAGGCGGCCCGCCGCTTCTGCGCGCAGGCGAAGGGCCTCGGAAAACAGCGGCAGGTTCTCCTTGGCCGCCCGGTTGTCGAAGAGCGATTCTAGGCGCCGCCGCGCGCCCGGGTCGCGGGCGTTCTCCATGAAGGGGAAAAAGTCCGGGTAATCGACCGTGACCTTGTAGCGGTCGCCGACCCGCTCGAGCCGGCCGATGTAGTCGTCGGGCAGTCCGTCGAGCTCCGCGCGGGTGAAGAGCGCGAAATCCCTGACCTCTTCGACGTTCTTCATGAAGGCCTGCGAGATCTCGATGAGGCGGTCCTTGGCCTTCTTGACCGCGTAGCGCTCCTCCTCGGGCAGCGCCAAGCCGTTGCGCTTGAAGTCGAGCAGCTCCTTTTGGAGAAGCTTTTTATCCTCTCCGTCGAGCTTCTCTCCCTTGTCGGCGTAGGCCTTGACCGCCTTGTAGAGGTCCTCGCGGTTGAAGACCTCGAGCGTGTACTTGTCGCTGAGCGTCTGGCAATCGCGCGCGGCCTGGCGCACGGAAGACGAGACGGCCACGTCTTTGAGGAAGGCGTCGCCCGACGTCGAGTCGGAGAAGTCGTCGAGCGCTGCTTCAATGGCGCCGGGAGTGTTGGCGAAGCTCTGGGCGGATGAGTCCAGCACGCTCACCGCGTGCAGGGCGGAATCGCCGCGGGCCTTGGCGGAGGCGCAGTCGTCTTTGATGCGCCCGGCCGTGACCGTCCAGTCGAGGTGCCGCGACGGAGAGAAGGGCTCGGCGGCGGTCCCGGGCTTCGCGAGGCCAAGGACCGCCGCCGTTATGAGAAGACCCCGGAACATCTTCTCAGTTGCTGATCGTGAGCTGGCCGCCCGCCGAGCGCGTGAGGGTCAGCTGCGCGTCGCCGAAGGTCACGTTGACGGGCTGTCCCGCGGGCAGCGAGGACTCCGCCACGGGCCAGGCCTTGGTGCTCATGCCGGCCTCGTGGATGAAGAGCAGGCTGCGGGTGTCGGTGAGCTTGTTGGTCTTGGGATCGACGTCGGTGCCGTGCAGGACCCAGTACTCGTTGTCGTCGGCTGAAAAGACGTAGGACTTGTCCTTGACGAGGTCCAGAACGGTCCCGGTCTTTATGTCGTGCTGCGGCCCGCTGGTCCCGCGCGACGGGTGGATCTCCATCGTGCTGCCGCGCACCGGGTTGAAAATGTTGATCGACACGTGGAAGTGATAGACCACGCCGGGCTCGATGGTGATGTCGATGCCCTCTCCGCGAAGACGGTTGAGGTCGCCCAGCGGCGCGATCAGCAGGGAACTCGCCTGCCGGAAGGTCAAGAAGTAGGTCTTGAAGCCAGGGTCGCCGGCCACGCTGATGTCGTAGGGCTTGCGGCCGAGCGTCTTGCCCTTGAGCAGATCGCGATGGTGGTCGAGCAGGGCGGGCAGGCTGACCGAGCCCACGACCGAGCCCTGCTTCTGCGCCCGCGGGGCGGGCCGAGGCTTAGGGTCGAGCACCTTGAAGAGCTCCACGGCCTGCTCGGGCTCCTGCGGGACGACGGCGCGGGGCGCGAGCTTGAGCGGCGCGATGTGGGGCATTGCGTAGAAGACCTGCTCAGCCCCGAGGCTGACGGCTTCAGGCGTGGACGACGCGTAGGCGGCGGCGGCGAGCAGTGCGATGCACAGGGCGGCGAGAATCCTCATGTTCTTAGCGACCTCCGGTGGTTGGATTGGACGGCTGGGCGCGCGTGAGGCCGAGCGGTGCGGACGCCCGGTAAGGATCGTCGGCGAGATCGAGGAGGTAGAGGGCGGGCTTCAAATTGGCCGCGAACGTGCTCGAGATGGCGCCCGCCCCGGGGTAGAAGCCGCCGTCCCACATCGACTTCGGCGTGAGCTCGAAAGTGAAGGCGAAAATTTTATGCGCGCCCCAGGCCCAGTCGGTCGTGTCGCCCGAGGCGATGTAGAGGTCGCTCGAGTGCTCCGGCGTGTAGCCGTTCCATTGCGCCATCGTCTTGGCGAGCGTCTCGTAGGCGGTCTGAGCCTTCGTGTCGTCCAACGGGCCGTTCTTGTGGCCCCAAGGATAGAGGATGAGCTCGGAGAACGAGTGGAAGGTCAAGAGGATCTTGAGGGTGTCGAGGCGATCCTCGACGAATTTCTTGACGGCCTGGGTCTCGGGTTCCGAGAAGGCGCTGGGGCCATGGTAGATGTCGGAATCGGGCTCGCCCGAAGAACCGCCCTCTCCCCAGTGGTAGCCGTAGTTGCGGTTGAGGTCGACGCCCACCGAGCCTCCGCCGTTGTCGCGCGTGTTCTTGCGGTGCATGCGATACTGGCCGGTCGCGATGTCGTACTCGGCGCCGTCGGGGTTGATCATCGGTATGATGTAGACGTCGCGTTTGGCCAAAAGCCCGGCGATCTCGGGCTTGTCGCGGTTCTCGACGAGGTACTTGGCGAGCAGAAAGGGAACCTCGGTCGAGAGGTGCTCGCGGGCGTGGTGCGTGCCCATGTAGACGATGGCGGGCTTATTGCTTTTCTCCTCGCCCTTGGCCGTCGTGTTGAGGCGCAGGCACCAGATCTGCTTGTCTCCCTGCCAGCCGCCGCCGATCGAGAACAGCGAGGCCAGGCCGCCTGAAGCGGCGACCAGGCCCTGAAGGTCGGCGGTCAGCCGCTGGTAATTGTGGAAGGCGGCGTCCTCGGCGGGAAAATCCTCGGCATGGAAGCGCTGGGCCAGGGGCACGGCTTTGAAGGGGATGCCAAGGCGCGTCAAGCGTTGAGTCATCCGGGCGTTGCCCACGCCGCCGACTGAATCGGCGGCGATCTCCTCGATCGAGATGCCCGCGTTGACGACAGCCGTGCGGCCGGAAGCCCCGGAGACCGTCGCCGTGATCCAAAGACGGTCGTCCTCGGCGGCTGGCTTGGCGACCCGTTCCTTCCTTTCGAACTTGAAAGCGGCCGGCTTGGAGGACTTGGCGTCGAAGGACGCCTCGGCCGCGAAGGAGGCGGGCGTCAGGGCGCACAGGGCGGCGGTCAGGGCCAGGGCGATGGGCTTCATGGGCTCTTCGCCCAAAGGACCTAGTCCCAGTATAGGACCAAAGGGCAACCCCCATTATAAAGGAGCCGTGCCGTCGAAGTCAACAAGAAAACGAGCGGGCTAAGGAATCTTTTGAAACCGCACCGGGAGATCGCTCTTGGGGATGGCGCGCAGGGCGTAGGGGGTTGTGGCACCCTCCGGGGCGGGAAGGCCGGCGGGCGGCGTCTGTTCGCGCCAGCGCACCAGGACGCCGTTCTCATCGGAGGCCGCGGAGACGATCTCGACGGAGAAGCCGCCGCTGGGCCGGCTGCCCAAGAAGACCGCGACGACCTCCTGGCGCGAGAAGTCGAGCTCGGGAACGGGGGCGGCGGGGGCCAGAGCGCGCCACAACGCCTTGAAGGTCTTGGCGTCGGAGACGGTGCGGGTTCCTTCGTTGCCTCCGGAGAAGGCGCCGGCCCAAGCCGAGGCGGGGGGAGGGGCGGCCTCGTCGAGGGCCTTGCCGTTTGCGTCGTCCTTTTCCTTCTCGTAGAGGACCGGCGCGGTCTGGCCCGCGATCGGGATCGGCTTTTGCCTGCCGGCGGCGTCTTCGATGGCGTGGCGCATCGCGATGAGCTGCTGGATGTTGGCTTCGGCGTTCTCGCGTCCCTCGCGGGTCCCGAGGCGGCGCCCCAGGAACGGCTCAGGGTTTTCAGGCTCGCGTCCCGGGTTGATCGCCTGGATTCCCAGCGCGTCGCTTTCCTCCTTCATTTTCTTGGCCTGGGCCTCGTTGCCGAACGCGGCGGGGCGCGCGTAGGCGGGGGCCCCTTCTCCCGCGAGCTTGGCGGGCGGCGGGGGAGGCAGCAGCGGCGTCTCGGCGGGAGCCGCGCTCTTCTCCAAAGGCTCCCCCGTATCCCGGAAGGGAGCCGACCGGACGCGAGGTTCCGGCGGTTGCGCGACCTTGGCCGGGGGCGCGGCGGGGCTCGACCGGGGGGAGACGGGCAGCGGGCGCGACGCCCTAAACAAGACGACGGCGACCATCAGAACCGCGCAGGCGCCGGCCAAGGCGCGCGGCGCCAAGAACGACCACGAGTCCGGCGCGGGCGCGCGGCGCCGGGCTTCGAGCCGGGCCAGAAAGCCCGCGGGCAGGGGCTTGCGCTCGAGCCGGCGCAGCAGGCGGGCGACGCCGCACAGAAGTTCGAGCTCGCGGCTGCAGCCGGGGCAGGAGTCGAGGTGTCCCTTGACCCCGTCGGCGCGCTGAGCGTCGAGCGCGGCGTCGACGTGCTCGGACATCAGAGCCTTCGTCTCTTCGCAGGTCATCTGCGGATTTGACACGGCGCCGGACCCCCTCGTTCCGCGTCTTATTTTTTGTGAAGCTTGAATCTGCGGCGCAGGGAGCGCGCCACCTGAGGTGTCACGAAGGCGTCGACCGGGGCTCCCAGGCGCGCGACCTCCTTGACCATGGAGGCGGCCAGATAGGTGTATTGGTCGTCGGGCATCAGGAAGACGGTCTCGGCTTCCTTATATAAGCGGCGGTTGAAGGAGGCCAGCTGGAACTCGTAATCCATGTCGCTGACGACCCGCAAGCCGCGGATGAGGACCCGGGCCTTTTTCTCGCGCAAATAGTCGACCAGCAGCCCCGAGAAGGTGTCCACGTCCGCGTTGGGCAGGTCGCGGATGGCGGACTCGGTCATCGCGATGCGCTCGGCTACGCTGAAAGTATGTTTCTTCGCGGCATTGTTGGAGACGGCGACGATCACGTGGTCGAAGAGGCGGCAGGCGCGGTGGATGATGTCGAGGTGGCCCCTCGTCAAGGGGTCGAAGCTGCCGGGATAGACGGCTAGGCGCGCCATATTGGGCACTGTACAAAAAAAAGGGAGCCCGAACTAGGGCGCCTTGGGCAGGGAGTCCAGGGCCTTCTGGATGCGCGAGACGAGCTCGCGCGGCTCGGGTTTTCCTGGAATGGGCGCAAAACGCGGGTCGGAGGCGACCTCGTCCAATATCTTGCGCAGCGGGGCCTTGGCCTCATTGGCTTTGAGCCGCGCCAGGGCCTCGGCGCATTCGGCGACGACCTCGGCGTCTTTGTTCTTGAGGAAGCGCAGCAGCAGCGGCGCGGCCGCTTCATCGTCGAAAGAGGCCAGCAGGCGCGCAGCCGCGATCGCATTGGCCGGCGCTTCTGACTCCGAGAGCAGGGCGTCTTGGGCGCGGCCGAGAGCTTCCTTTTCGAAGACTCTCTGGTTCTCGCGCTGGGCGAGCAGGGCCTGAAGGACCGCCAGGCGCTGGGGCGAGCGCTTAGCGAAGAAATCGAAGAGCCGCCAAAGCGTGCGCGCCGCCCCGACGGGCTTCGAGACGCCCAACGCGGCCGCGGCGTAGCCGACGAGCGGGGCTTGCTTGGCGGAGGGCGTCGAGCCGTATTCCAGGGCGCGGGTCTCGAGCCCGGAGGTCTCGTCGCAGCCCAGGCGCGAGAGAGCGAAGAGCGTCTGGCGCAGGGCGTCCGGTGGAAGCTCAAGTTTGAGGGCATCGCAGAGAACCCCGCGTTTCGCCGCGGAGCCGAGGTCGAGTCCTGGGACGGCGGCGGCGGCTTCGGCGCGCAGAAGCGGGGGAGTCTTCGCATCGTAGAGGGCCGACTTGAGCGGATTCAGGGATCCGGGGTCGCGGGTCAGAGCGAGAAACGAGAGCGCCCACAGGCGGGTCTTTTCGGAGCGCTTGGCATCTCCCGCGATGCCGGACAGCGGCGCCACGGCCTCGCCGCCGAGCGCGACGATCTCGGGCTTGAGCGCCTCGATCTGCCGGTCGAGCTCCCGCACGGCGCGGGCGTCCTGGTTGAATTGCCGCGCCTCAAGGGCCTCAACCCGGGAGAAGACCCGCTCGACGGCTTGGCGCGGCGTCTCAGCGGCGCTGAGAATGGCGGCCAGCACCAGGCCCGCGATCATTCGGGGGTGAGCGCGGGCGCCGGGCCCACCGAGAAATAGCGGGCCTCGGGGTGGTGGAACACGAGCGCGGAAACCGAGGCCTCGGGCTCCATCATGAAGCCCTCGGTCAGCTCGACTCCGATCGACTTCGTCGGCTCGAGCAGCTTGAAAAGCTTGGTCTGGTCCTCGAGCGCCGGGCAGGCCGGATAGCCGAAGCTCACGCGCAATCCTCGGTAACGCGCCTGGAATTTTTCTTTGAGGGTAATCCCAGGCGTGTCCGCGATGCCCCACATCGCGCGCAGGCGTTCGTGCAGCAACTCGGCGAAGCCCTCGGCGCTCTCGATGGCGATCGCCTGCAGGGCGTGGCTCTTGAGGTACTCTCCCGCGTCGCGGTAGCGGTCAGAGAGCTCGCGGATTCCCGCTCCGCAGGTCACGACAAAGAGGGCCGCAAAATCCGGCTTGCCGAGGTTCTTTGGCAGCACGAAGTCGGCCAGGCACAGGCGGTCGCCTCCCGGCTGGCGCGGGAACTCGAAGATTTCGACGGGCTCCGTGTCTTTGGGAGAATTGAAGAGCAGAATCTTGTCGCCGTAGCTTTGCGCCGCGTAGAAGCGGTAGACGGCTTTGGCCTTCATGAGGCCGCGGGCCAGGATTTCGTTTTGTATCTCGGCCACTTGCCGATACAGTTCGACGGCCTTGGGATGGCCCTCCTTGAGCATGCGCTCCGGACTCCCCTTCAAGCCCAGGTGCTTGCCGTAGAGCATGATCGGGTTGATGTAGCGGAAGACCTCCTCGACCGGGAAATCCGAGATCACGTGGGCCTTGAGATCGGGCGGCTTGGGGATGTCGTGGTTGGTCCTCACCGCCGGGACCAGGGGCGCGTCATGGTTGGATGAGGGCACGCTGACGGGGGTCTGGACGGGGGTGCGCAGATGCTCCTGGATTTCGCGGTTCTTTTCGAGAAGCCCCTCGCGCCGCCCGGCGTCCTGCAGCTGGTTGGAAAGCTCGAGGCCGGTCATGGCGTCCTTGGCGTAAAGGACGGGGCCGTCGTAGAGCGGCGCGATGCGCGAAGCCGCGAACTTCGGCGATAAAGCGGCGCCGCCCACCAGAATCGGAATGGTGATCCCGGCATTTGTGAGGTCCTCGGCGGTGATCGTCATCTGCTGCGCGGACTTGACGAGCAGCCCCGAGAGGCCGATGATGTGGGGCGCGACCGACTTGACGGCCTCGATCAAGGTCTCGGGAGCGACCTTGATGCCGAGGTCGGTGATTTCATACCCATTGTTCTTGAGGATGATGTGGACGAGGTTCTTGCCGATGTCGTGCACGTCGCCCTTGACGGTGGCCAGCAGCACCTTGCCGCGCGCGACGGACTTGGTCTTGTCCATGTGCGGCTCAAGGAAGGCCACGGCGGCTTTCATGACCTCCGCGGACTGCAGGACCTCGGCGACGATCATCTCATTGGCCCCGAAGAGCCGTCCGACCTCGTCCATGCCATTCATGAGCGGGCCGTTGATGATCTCAAGCGGCGTGCGGGACTTCAAGAGCTCGGCCAGGTCGTCGAGCAGGCCTTCTTTCGAGCCCTCGACGACGTTCTTTGGCAGGCGCTCGTCGATGGGAGCCTTGAGCCGCTCGGAGCCGGTCTTGGCCGTGGGCTTCGCCTCGCGGTAGTGGGCCGAGAAAGCCGCCACCGCGTCGAAGCCCTTGGGATGCGAGGGGTCGCCCGGCCCCTTCCAGGACAGGAGGTCCCAGCAGAGCTTCTTCTCGACCTCGGGGATGGAGGCGTAGCGCGCGATCTTTTCGGCATTGACGATGGCAAGGTCCAGGCCCGCCTGCACGCAGTGGTGCAGGAACACGGCGTTCAAGACCTCGCGGCCGGCGGCCGGCAGGCCGAAGGAGACGTTCGAGACGCCCAGCACCGTCTTGCAGCGCGGGAAGGCCTGCTTGATCAGGCGGATGCCCTCGATGGTCTCCACCGCGGACCCCCAATAATTCTTGTCACCGGTGCCCGCGGGGAAGACCAGCGGATCGAAGATCAGGTCCTCGGCGGCCAGGCCGTACTTCTTGGTCAGGAGTTCGTGGCAGCGCGCGGCGATCTCGAGCTTGCGTGCGCGCGTGACGCCCATGCCCTGGGCCTTGTCCTCGTCGATGGTTCCCACGACGACCGCGGCGCCGTAGCGGTGGATCAGCGGGACGACAGCCTCGAAGCGCTCCTCGCCGTCTTCAAGGTTGATCGAGTTGACGATCGACTTGCCGGGCGTGCGCTTGAGGGCCTCTTCGATCACGAAGGCATCCGTCGAGTCGATCATCAGCGGCGCCTTGACCTTCTTGGTCAGGAAATCGAGGAACTTGACGATGTCGGCCTTCTCCTCGCGGTCGGGGTTGGCCAGGCACACGTCGAGTATGTGCGCGCCGCCGCGCACCTGGCGGCGGCCGACCTCGGAGGCTTCCTCGAAGGCGCCCTTGACGATGAGCTCCTTGAACAAGCGAGAGCCGATCACGTTGGCGCGCTCGCCGACGATGACCGGTCTTTCGGCGTCGGTGATGGTATAGGACTCGAGGCCCGAGACCGACGAGCGGCGGAATTTCACGGGCTTCCTGGGCCGGCGGGAGGAGGCCATCTGCGAGATGAGCCGAATGTGCTCGGCGGTCGTGCCGCAGCAGCCGCCGACGACGTTGACCCATCCCTCGTTGCAGAAGCGCTCGAGCTTCTTGGCGACCATCTCGGGCGTCTCGTTGTATTGGCCGTTCTCATCGGGCAGGCCTGCATTCGGATAGCAGACCGTGAAGGTCCTCGTGAGGCCCGCGATCGTGCGCAAATGGTCGGTCATGAAGTCGGGACCCGTGGCGCAATTCAAACCAAGGCCTATCAACGGGAAATGCGCCACCGAGTCGACCAGGGCCTCGGCGGTCTGCCCGCCGAGCATGGTGCCCATCGTCTCGATCGAGACCGAGAGCATGACCGGGACCGAGCGCCCCAATTTTTCAAAAGCGCGCTCGAAGCCGATCAAAGAAGCCTTAAGGTTCAAGGTGTCCTGCTGGGTCTCGAGCAGCAGCAGGTCGGCGCCGCCCTCGAGCAGCCCACGGGAGGCCTCCTCGTAGGCCGAGACGACCTCGTCAAACGTGATTCCTCCCGTCACCGAGATGGTCTTGGTGCCCGGCCCCAAAGCGCCGGCGACAAACCGCGGCTTGGCGGGATTGGCGAAGCGCTTGGCCGCCGCGACCGCCAGCCGCGCGGCCTCTCTGTTGATCTCGACGGCCTTGTCCGAGAGGCCGTATTCCGCCAAGACGTGCTTGATCGCGCCGAAGGTGTTGGTCTCGACGATGTCCGAGCCGGCGGCGAAATACCCCTCGTGTATGCTCTGCACGACGTCGGGGCGGGTCAGCACGAGATTCTCGTTGCAGCCCTCAAGCTGGGCCCCGCCGAAATCCTTGGCGGTCAAGTCGCGCGCCTGGAGCATCGTTCCCATGGCGCCGTCGAGGACCAGCACGCGCTCGTGCAGCAGAGCGCGCAGCTCGTCTTCTCGGCCGCGATCGTCGAATTGTCGTTTCATGAAAAGAAAAAGCCGCGCATTGGCGCGGCTTGCATTCCTCTTTAGCACCCAGTTGGCCGGGGCAATTCGGGCAAATCCTCGCCGCACGCCTTACTATTGTAGCCCTTTAACCCCTGGAAATCAATGACCGGCAAGGGGTATACTGCGGGCATGGCATTGCGCAAAGTGCCCCTGACCGCGCTCCTCGCCGTCTTTTTCTCTTCTTGCTCGAAGCCGGGCGACAAGGGCGCGGCGCCCGCGCCTGAGCTCAAGCTCGACACTCTGCTGCAGGCGCCGGTCGCCAAGCTCGAGGCCGCCTCCGCGCTCAAAGGCAAGGTCGCCGTGCTCGAGTTCTGGGCCACCTGGTGCGACCCCTGCGTCGAGGAGATCCCGCACCTCAACAGCCTCGTCGATAAATTTTCGGGCAAGCCCGTCGTCTTCATCTCGATTACCGACGAGACCAAGGACAAGGTCGAGGCGTTTTTGAAGGATCATCCGATGAAGGGCTGGGTCGCCGTCGACGCCAAACCGGCCTTCGACTCCTTCGGCGTCCACGGCCGTCCGCACACGGTGATCATCGACTCGCGCGGACGGCTGGCGGGCACGACCTATCCCGCCTTTTTGCGCCCAGAGGACCTCGACGGCGTGCTGGCCGGCAAGCCCCTGGCCCGGTCGGAGGGCATGGACGACGACGGCGGGATCATGGAGACCGCCGGCGAGGGAGACGTCCTGTTCAAGGCGGTCGTCTCGGCGGGCAAGGAGGGAAAGATGTCGTTTTCGTCGAGCGAGGACAGTTTTCGGGGCCGCGGCCTCACGGCCGAGGTCCTGCTCGCCAACGCCTACGGCGTCAACGAGGGCCGCGTCACGATAGAGCCGCCGCTCAAAGGGCGCTACGACGTCGACGTGCGCGTGCCGCGCGGCCAGGAGGCCAAGCTTTCCTCCGCGTTCCGGGACGCGGCCGTCTCCGCGCTGTCCCTGTCGCTCGCGCGCGAGAAAAAGAGCGTCGACGTCGCGGTGTTCTCGAAGGTCGCGGGCAAGGCCCCGCTCAAGGAGTCGGCGGCCAGGCCGGGAAAGCGCGTGTTCTCGACGGGCCCCGGGAGGATCACCGCGACCTCGATGAGCCTCGCCGAGCTCTGCGACGCGCTCGAACAGTGGCTGGGTCGGCCGGTCGTCGACGAGACCGGGCTCAAGGAACGCTACGATTTCGAGCTGACCTGGGATGCGGCCAAGCCCGACTCCCTTGCCGCGGCCCTCGAGACGCAGCTCGGCTTGAAGTCGTCGCAGGCCAAGAGGCCGGTTGCGATGCTCGTCTTCAAGGCCCTGCCGCTTCCGGCGGAGGCCGAGGAGGCCAAGTGATGAATTTCCTTTGGATCGCTTTGTTGGCGCTCTCTTGGGGCGCCGAGGACAAGCCGCGTCCGGCGGGAGTTCTTGAGGCGCGCTGGCAGGGCTTGCTCGACGCGAAAAAGCCCGCGGAGGCCAGGACCTTGTGCCAAAGCTGGGCGGCCTCCAAGGACCGCGCCGAGCTGACCGAAAGCCACAAGTGCCTCGCGAGCCTCGCCGCCGGCGAGGGCAAGACCGACGCGGCACTCACCGAGCTCGAGGCGGCCGTGAATCTCTCGCCCGCGGACCTCTCGGCCCACGAGGGGCGCCTGCATGTGCTCGTCGGCGCGCGCAGGTTCTCGGAGCTTCCCGTAGCGCTCGAGAAAAGCCTCAAGGCCTACCCGGGCGAGGACGGGCTGGAGGTCTGGCTCTCGGTGAGCGCCGAGCTGCTCGATCAGGACAAGCTCGAGGAGGGCCTGGCCTACACGCATCTGCTCGAGAAGGCCTTCCCCAAGGACCATCGCGTGCTCGCCAACATGGGGACCCTGCTGGCGGCGGCCGGCCGCCGCGAGGAGGCCCTGCCGTACTTGAAGCGCGCGGTGGCGCTCGAGCCCAACGACGCGCTCGACAACTGGAACCTGGGCAAGCTCTACGACGAGCTGGGCAAGATCGAGCTGGCCGAGAAGTTCTACAAGAAGTCCCTGGCCGTCGAGCGCGAGTCGGAGCAGAAAAAGGAGTCCGCCTGCGCCTACGCCGAGTTCCTCAAAAAACACAAGAAGCCGGGCGCGGCCGCCTACCAGCGCAAGAACTGCCCGGCTGAGGAGCCCGAGGACGACTAGGGGGCCCGCTTCGCCGTCAATTCCTTGAACTTGGGGTGCCAGCGAAGGGAATCGAAGTCCTTGTCCTTGCGCGCCTTCTCTTTGTACTGGGGGTCGAGCTTGATGGCCTCTTCAAGTTCGTCGACGGTGGGCTCGACGACGCCGCTTAAGGCCATCATGGCCGCGTGGTGGTAGCGCGCGGGCCCGGAGTCGGGCGCCAGGCGCGCGGAGAGCTCCGTCTCGCCGAGCGCCCCCTTGAGGTCGCCGCGGTCCAAGAGCAGCAGCCCGTTGGTCAGGTGCGCCAGCGCCCGGTCGGCGCGGGCCGAGGGATTCTTGATGCGGGCGAGCAGGTAGTCGTAGTAGGTCCCGTCGGGGCCCGGACGCTCGAAGAGCAGCAAGGCGCAAGTCGCGATGGGCTCGTAGTAGATCGCGGACCAGCGCCAGTTCTTGTCCGGCCGGGCGCGGCTCGGCACGGCCTTGAGCGCGTCCGAGGTCGAGAGCAGGCGCGGCAGGTCGCGCTCGGGCACGACCGCGTTGGCGCCGACCTCTTCGACGAGGTCCGGCCTGGAGTAGCCCTTGGCCGCGAGGTTGGAGAGCACCTTGCCGACCTCGTGCGGCCGCCAGGAGTAGGGGCCGTGCAGCGAGATCAGCCAGTCGTCTTTTTGCTTGGTCTCTCCCGGCGGCATGCTCACGATCCCCAGGCGCACCATCACGGGATCCTCGGCGATGGCTTGCCCGACCTTGGGATAGCCGTAGTGGGCGACAGCCGCCGAGCAGCCGTCGCCCCAGCCGATGAGCTTGAAGGTCTCGTGGTCGTAGTCGGGGGTGGGCGCCGCGGCGGAGAGGGGGAGCGAGATCATGAGGAGCAAGAGATTCATGGCAGAGTATCTCATTTCGGCAAGTGCTCGGCTGTATAGTCGATGAGCGGCTTGAAGTTTCCGCGGTCAGCCGCCCGCAGCGCGGCAAGGTAGCGGTCCCGCGCTCCTCCTTTCCTGGAGATGTCGCCGCTCGGCCAGACCGGCAGCGGGTGATCGTGCGAACGAAGATACATGTCGGCGATGAGCCGCGCGTGCCTGCCGTTGCCGTTGCGGAAGGGATGAATCCAGGCCAGCCGATGATGGAGGCGGGCCGCTCTCTCGAGGACCGGCAGCGGATTTTCCTTCTGGCGATCCCACGCCCAGACGTCGTCGCAGAGCTTGCCGATCTCCTCACGGACCAGGTGGTGCGCGATGCCGATGGTGAGGTCCTTCTTGCGGTGCTTTCCGGCCCAGTCCCAGACGCCGGCGAACATTTCCTCATGAACGGCTCGGAGCAGCGCGTCGGTCAACCACCGGCGCTTGGGGTTGTTTCGCCGTTTGAGCCGCTTGGTCGTCGCGCCGAGGATAGCCTCGCTTTCCGTGGCCGAGAGGTCGGCCAACGACTTGACGTCGGGCAGCAGAAGCCCCTCGACGTCGTCGAGGGGCGTTGCGCCCCGCGGCGTTTCAAACTTGAGCACTAACCCTCCCACAGCTCGGACGATGGATTGCTCAGCAAGCGATTTTCCTCCGAGCGGATCAGAGCGCCAATCGTCTCGTCGTCCGGGCGCTGGCTCTCGAGTGCCATGGTTCCCGTCACGCGGGCGACGTTTTGGCGCGCCTTCTCCTTGGCCCGCGCGGCGATGGCGTCTTCGATGCTGCGCTGCATGCGCGGCAGGACCAGGAGCTCGCAGAAAAGCGCGCGGAAGACCTTCCTCAGCGTGCTGAGCTGAAGATCGACTTTCGCCGTCTCGATGCGGGCGATATGGGACTGCGGTATGCCGGCGCGCTTGGCCAGCTGCGCCTGAGTCATGCGCAAGGCGAGCCTGACCGCGCGGACCATGGCATGGGGCGGTAGGTCGTCGATGGCCGCCGGCGCGCGCGCCCCGAACGCACCGATGCCCTGCAGAGTTCTCCTGTTTGCGACCGGCAAACGCGCCATGGCGGACATGACAATATTATAATATGTTAAACTATATTAGTCAATAGATATAATAACATACTTTAAAATATTATAATAATTTCTTCCGTTCTGGCGAGGCTTTACGCTAGATCGATCCAGGTCCACTTGCGCTGGTAGAGCGCGATGAGCCGCTCGCGCAGGGCCGCGTGCTCGCCC
Source organism: Elusimicrobiota bacterium (assembly GCA_016194705.1). Classification (GTDB taxonomy): domain Bacteria; phylum Elusimicrobiota; class Elusimicrobia; order UBA1565; family UBA9628; genus PALSA-1176. The sequence goes on from JACQAZ010000004.1 coordinate 113,452, forward strand.
GACAAAAGCCGAGCGTCGCGGTCGAGCAAAGCCTCAGCGTCCGCGCGCGCCAGGCCGAGCAGGCCCGCGTCCTTGATCACGTCTGCCACGCGCAGGGTCAGCTCGCCGTGCTGGGCGGTGCCCAAGAGCTCGCCGGGTCCTCGGATCTTCAAGTCCTCCTCGCCGATGCGGAAGCCGTCGCTCGAGCCGACCAAAGTCTCGATGCGCGCGCGCGCCTCGGGGGTCTTGGGTTCGGCGACGAGGAAACAGTGCGAGGCCAGCGCTCCGCGCCCGATTCGGCCGCGCAATTGGTGCAGGGACGCCAGGCCGAAGCGGTCGGCGTTCTGGATCACCATGACGGTCGCATTGGCCACGTCGATGCCGACCTCGATGACCGGCGTAGCCACCAAAACATCAGATTTGCCGGCCGCGAAATCCGCCATGACTGTGGTCTTGGTCTTGCCCGGCATCGCGCCGTGGATGAGTGCTACGCGCAATCCGGAGAGCACGGTCTCGCTCAAGCGCTTGAACTCGGCCTTGGCCGATTGGAGGTCCAAACGGCTTGATTCCTCGATGATCGGGTAGACGATGTAGGCCTGGCGGCCCTGGGCGACCGCGGCTTTGACGGCCTCCAAGGCCGCTGACTCGCTCGAGAACGAGGTCTCGGCCGTGGTCTTGCCGGGCGGCATCTCGTCCAAGGTCGAGACATCCAGATCGCCGTACAAAGCCATCGCCAAGGTCCTCGGGATCGGCGTGGCCGTCATGACCAAGAGGTCCAAGAGCGAGCTTTTCTGGCGCAAGGTCGAGCGCTGGCGCACGCCGAAGCGGTGCTGCTCGTCGATGACCCCCAATTTGAGGTTCGGGAATTGGACGTCTTCTTCCAAGAGGGCGTGGGGTGCCGACGAGCAGGTCGACCTCGCCCTTGCGCACGGCGGTCAAGACCTTCTCGCGGTCTTTCTTGGGGACTCGGGAAGTCAGCATCGCGGTGCGCACGGGAAGGCCTTTCAAGAAGCGCGTCATCGTGGCCATATGCTGGTCGGCCAGGATCTCGGTCGGCGCCATGAAGGCGCCCTGGTAGCCGTTCTCGACGGCGAGCAGCAGGGCGGAGAGCGCGACGACGGTCTTGCCCGAGCCGACGTCGCCTTGGAGCAGCCGCGTCATCGGATAGGACCGCTGCATGTCGGAGAAGATCTCGTTGATCACGCGCTTCTGCGCGCCGGTCAGCTCGAAGCCCAGCCGCGACTTGAAAGGGGTCAGGAGCTCGCGCTTGATCTCGTAGGCGAAACCCTTCTCGATGCTCTGCGTCTGGCGGCGCTTGAGGATCCAGGCCAGCTCGAGGAGCAGCAGCTCTTCGTAGGCCAAACGCGAACGCGAGGCCTCAAGCTCCGCTTGCGAGCCCGGGAAATGGATGCCCTTGAGCGCCTGGGGAAGAGCCAAAAGCTCGCGCTTCTCGATGAGGTCCCGGGGCAAGGTCTCGGGGGTCTCGGCGACGCTCTCCGAGAGGGTCCGGTGCACGAGCTCGCGCAGGAAGCGCTGGGTGATCCCCTCGGTGAGCGCGTAGACCGGCACGATGCGCCCGACGTGCAGGCGCCAGCGCTGGTCGCTCAGCAGGTAGTGCTCATCGACGTGCAGCTCGCGTATGCCCAGCAGGCTTGCCTGTGCGCGGCCCACGACCCACAGATCGGCGCCCGGCACGATTTCTTTCTTTAATGATGCGAAGACGTCGTAGCGGCGGCTCAAATGCTTGAACCAGACGGCCTCGACTGTGCCCTCGCCGGTGTTGAGCTTGGCCTTGAAGAGCGCCAGGCGCGGCCCGGCCTGGAAATGGCCGGCCTTGACGACCTTGGCCTTGAGCACGACCAGACCTGTGGCCGTCGGCAGGCTCAAGTCCTTGGTCTCCTGGCGGTTCTGCCAGTCGCGCGGGAAGTAGCGCAGCAGGTCCTCGACGGTCGAGAGGCCCAATTCACCGAACAGCAGGGCCCGCTTCGGGCCGACCCCCTTGAGGAACTGCAGCGGGTTCGACAGCGATCCGGGGCTGGCGGCCAGCGTCATTATTTGATAAACTCCCTTTTCGCGAGGATCAACAAGGAACCAACATGGCATTCAAGTGCAGCATCTGCTCCAAGGGCCCCGTCTCGGGCTTTAGCTACAGCCACTCCCACCGGGGCACCAAGCGCAGCTTCAGGCCGAACCTCCAGCGCCAAAAGGTGCTGCTCAGCGGCCGCGCGCAGACGGCCTACGTGTGCACCGACTGCATCAAGTCGGGCCGGGCCGTGCGTCCCGCTAGATAATACCCAAAGTGAGCGGCCCCTTAAAAGAGGGGAAATCCTGGGCCTCGGCCCCATGGGCCCTGGCCGGGGTCCTGTCTTTGCCCGCCCTGCTGATCCCGATCTACAATCCCGACCTGTTCTGGCATCTCTCGGCCGGCCGTTGGATGTTCGCGCACGGCGCCTTGCCGCGCGCCGACTGGCTCTCATTCACGTACGCCGGGACCCCGTGGCTCGACTTCGAATGGCTGGCCCAGCTGATCTTCGAGGCCTTGTACCGCCTCGGCGGGTTCTTCGCGTTGTGGCTCTTGAAGGGCGCGCTGATGCTGGGCATCTGGCTCGGCCTCGACCGCGCCATGAGGATCAACGGCCTGCCGGGCGCCATCCGCGCGGCTGGGCTCTGCCTGTGGTCGGCGGCGGCGCTCATCCACGCCGACATACGGCCCGACCTCTTTTCGCTCGTGTTCTTCGCCTGGCTCTTGGCCGCGCTCGAGGCCCTGCGTCTGGGGCGTCTCGAAATCACGAATAAGAGGTTGGCGGGCGCCGCGCTGTTTTTCTCGTTGTGGGCCGACCTTCACCTCGGATTTCTGCTCGGCCTGGCGCTCATCGCCGCCTACGGCGCGGCCGCCGCTTTTCGCGGGCAGAGGGCCGCGGCCAAAACTTGCGGCCGGCTCTTGGCATGCGCCGTCGCGGGGACCTTGGCCAATCCCTACGGCCTCGGGCCTTACGAGGTCGCCTGGAGCCATTGGTCCGCGGGCCGCGAGCTTGCGCGCGGCATCGCCGAGTGGCAGCCGATGTCGGCGCGCAACAAGGTCTACTGGCCGTTCTGGCTCCTGAGCCCGATGTTCGCGGCCGGGCTCGGGGCGTGGCGCCGCGACTGGAAGAGTCTGCCGCTGGCGCCGGCAATGGCTGCGGCGGGACTCTGTCTTGCGTCCTTGATGCACGAGCGGACCGCCTCCTACTTCAACATCCTCGGCGCGCTGATGATCGCCCTGGCCGCGCGCCGCGAGGGCCCGAAAGCCGAGCGCGTCTTATCGGGGGCCGTGGCCCTGAGTGCTGCGTTCCTCGTTTGGGTCGCGCCGGGCATCTACCGCAAAAGCTTCTTCAACTACAAGTTCGTGCCGCGCACGGCCGCCGAGTTTCTCTCGAGTGAGCGCGCCGTCTTCGAGCCGCTGCGAGTCTACAACCCTTGGGAATGGGGCGGGTATCTGGGCTGGCGGCTCTCACCGCGGCATAAGGTGTTCGACGACGGGCGCTACATCTTCCACGACGAGCTGCCCCGCGAGGCGGCGGCCGTGGCCGACTTCAAGGTCTGGAGGGACTTCATCGCCTCCGAGCGCATCGACGCCGTCCTGCTGCAGAACCTGCCGACGATGTTCCCGACGACCAAGGCTTACCCGGACGGCAGCACCAAGGCCTTCGACCGGCCGTTCTACATTTTCTACGCGCCGCTGGCCGACTGGGCGCTGGTGCATTGGGACCCAGCCGCGTTGGTCTTCGTGCGCCGCTCGGCCGTGCCGCCCTCGTGGCTGGTCCGCCACGAGTACCGCTACATGCGCCCCCACGACGCGGCGGCCCTCGCGGAGGCCCTGCGCCGCGGCGAGGTCCCTAAGGACAAGGTCGAGGCCGAGGCGGCGCGCTACCAGATGGAGCTGCGCGAGCTCGAGCGCGGTATAATGGAACGCTAGACATGGCCGCCATGCTGATCCCGCTTTCGCTCGCGCTGCAGACCGCGCTCTTCGCCTTGAACCGCCCCTTGCGTCCGGGGCTGGCGCGCGAGGCCTTCTTGAAGGCGGCCGTCGTCGTCGGCCTGATCGTCGTCGTCCTAACCGAGCTGCTGAGCCTGGTGCGCGGGCTTTCGTTCGGCCCGCTGCTCGCCTCCTGGCTGTTCGTCATCCTTGTCCAGGAGGCCTGCGTCGTGTTTTTCAGCGGGGGCTGGGGCCTCGGCGGTCCTCGGGCCTGGGGCCTGCAGAAATTCTCTCGGGCGGGCACTATGCCGCGCGAGGACCAAGCCGCGATCGCGCTCGCCGCGGCGACTCTCACGGTCTGCGCCGCGGCGGCTCTACTGTGCCCGCCCAACAACTTCGACTCGCTGGCCTACCACATGCCCCGGGTCATGCACTGGCTCCAGAACGAGAGCGTCGCGCACTACCCTGCCAACGACCTTCGCCAGCTCGCGTTCCCGCCCGGAGCGTCGTACCTCGTCGCCCAGCTTCAGATCTTGGCCGGAACCGACCGCTTCGCGGCCGCCCCGCAGTGGCTGGCCCTCATTGGTTGTCTCTGCGGGGCGCCGATGATCGCCCGCGGCCTCGGAGCCGGCCGGTCGGCTCGCGTGCTCGCCGTCGCCTTGGCCGCCGGGCTTCCGATGGCGGTCCTCCAGGCGGAAACGACGCAGAACGACCTGCTGACCGCCTTCTGGCTCGTGTGCTTCTGCGCCTTCGCGCTGCGCGAGGGAGACTACGAGCGCTCCGATCTGTTCTGGCTTTCGGCTTCGCTGGGGCTGGCCGTTCTGACCAAGCCCACGGGGCTGCTTTTCGGGGCGCCGCTGCTGCTGGTCGTGCTGGCCCGGCTGTTTCGGCGCTCGTCCGAGCCCGCGGAGTCCGAGGAGGCCGCCGTGCGTCATTTGGCGTGGGCGGGCGCTGTCCTGCTGCTCTCGGGGCTTGTCTCGGCGGGGCCATTGTGGCGCAACAAGGCGGCCCTTGGCGCCTTCGCGCCCGAGGACGGCCGGACGCTCAAGGCCGCCGTCGGCGCGCGCCAGACCGCCGCCTGCGCGATCAAAAACGCCGCGCTCGAGCTGCCCCTGACGCCGATTTGGGGCGCAGTGCTGGCCGTCGAGCGTCATGTCTTGCGCCTGGACCCCGAGGACTTGGGGAACAACTTCGATCCCGCCGCGACGCGCTCCTTGAGCTCCCTGTGCCGCAGGCTTGTCTTGCCCGACGAGGATTTCGCGGGAAGCCCCGTTAATTTCCTGCTGCTCGTGTGGGCGCTGGGCGTCTTGTCCTTGGCTCTTTGGCGCGAAGAGGAGGACCCCTGGAGCGACCGGACCGCGCTCGCAGCCGCCCTGACGGCGGGCTTCCTGCTCTTCTGCGCCTTCTTCAAGTGGCAGGAGTGGGCCAACCGTCTGATGCTTCCGCTGTTCGTGCTGGCAGCACCCCTGACGGCGCAGATATTGGAGAAGCGGCTCGAAGGAACGGCGCGCAAGGGGCTTCTCGCGCTTCTCGGGGCCACGGGCCTTTTCTACGCCGCCGCCGCGGTCCACCGGCCCCTGTGGGCGCTTGCGGCGAACGCGGGCAATCAATGGCGATCGCCGTCCGTCTTGAAGGCGGACCGCGAGACTTTGCTGCTCTCGGGCTACGCCAAGACCGTTGAGAAGCCCCTGCGCGCGATCATCGGGACGGCGGTCAAGGACAAGTGCGGCTACATCGGCCTGAGCCTGGGACCTTCCGACATGGAATACGCTTGGTGGGCCCTGTGGGCTCAGCGCGGCCCGGCCGGCGTCATGATCAAGAACGTCAACGTCGCCAACGCCTCGGCCGCGCTGCCTCCGGAATTTCCCAGCGACAAGCTCTGCGGCGTCGCGGAGAGCCAGGGCGGCGTCATGATGTACTTCGATAGGGCCGACATGGCCAAGATGCACGCGGCCGGCCGCCACGAGCCGCCGCCGATCTCGGAGATCAGGAAGAACTAGGGCTTGAGGTCCGGCGAGCGGTCGGCGGGCACCGAGTAGCGCGCGAGAATCTCGGCGCCGGAGCGCTTGGCGGCTTCGGCGTCGATGACGATCTGCGTCCCGAAGTTCGAATAGTAGTCCAAGGCTCCTTGGCCGCCGCCGGCGTGATTGTCGACCTCGATGACGTGGTGGCGCCCCAGGGGATGCTCGAAGGCCGCGATGACGTCGCGCATCTCGGTGATCGGCCGCCCGTTGATTTTCTCGACGACCACGTTGCCCCATTTGTGGTAGCCCACGTTGACGTCGTGCGCGAGGACCTGGCTGATCAGGACCACCTGCTTGCGGCTCTGCGTGGGCAGGACGTCGGAGTAGTAGTGCCGGAAGCGCGGCTCGACGTCCTTCCAGGGCCATTGCGACATGTAGTCGTAGCCCAGTGGAATGAACACGAGGCCCGCGAAGATGAAATAGGTCGGGTGGACGTCGTGCTCGGGCCCCGAGACCAAGCCCGCGGACTTCTTGAGCGGGATCGCGACCGTCAGGCGCCGGCCCTCGCGCACGACCGCCGCTTTGACGACATCGCCCATCTCGTGCATGCTGACCAAGTGCGAGAAGTTCACGCGGATGCGGCCGTCGAGCGAGACGGTGCCGTCGCGCTCGATAGGGACGCCGTCGAGGCCGGCGAGGATGTCGCCCTCGCGCAGGAGCCCCCAGGAGGAGGAGCCGTAGACGACCTTGGTCACCAGTACCCCGGGGTCCGCGGCGTTGAGGCCGCAGCGACCGCGCAGGCTCTCGCCTTCCATGTTCTGGCGGTAGACGCCGAGATCCGGCACGCCGTGATAGGCGCCGTCGCGGATGTCCTTCAGGAACCGTTTGACGAGCGTCACGGGCACGGCGTAGCCGATGTTCTCGGCGCCCGAGCCGCTGTAGGACTGGAAGGCCACCCCCGACCTGCTTTCCATCCTTGAAGACGGGCCCCCCCGAGTTGCCGGGATTGATCGCGGCGTCGGTCTGGATCGCCAGAAGATCCCGCTGCGAATGCGTGTAGGTCAGCACCTCGACGCGCGAGACGATGCCCTCGGTCGTCGAGAGCTCGTCGCCCCCGATCGGGAAGCCGTAGACGACGAGCTTGTCGCGCTGCTGCGGCAGCTCGCCGAATTTGACGGGGACGGTGCCCTTGAAGAACTCGGGGTCGTCAACCTTGAGGACCGCGAGCTCGGTGTCGTGGCCCACGAACTCGACCTTGGCCGTATACTTGCGGGTGTCGCCGGATTTCTGAACCTGGACGAAGGCCGAATCGGCCACCACGTGGGCGTTGGTCAGGATGCGTCCGCCCTCGATGATGGAGCCCGAGCCTCCGGAGTTCTCCTGGTAGGCCAGCTGCCACGGCTGGAAGTAGTTGGGCTTCTGGATGACGGTGAAGAACTTGACCAGCGACTTGCGGACGGGGTCCTCGGCGGCGGCTGGACGGCAGAGGCAGAGGACGAGTGCGGCGAGTAGAGCGCTCACGCGACGATGCCCTTTTCGCGCAGGTAGTGGCGGATCTTGGAGCGCGCGCGGGCGGTGCGAACGAAGTTGAGCCAGTCCTTTTTGGGCATCGAACCCTTCTTGGTGATGATCTTGCATATGTCTCCGGACTTGAGCTGGTAGTCGAGTTTGACCATCTTGTTGTTGACTAGCGCGCCCACGCAGGCGTAGCCGACGTCGGTATGCACGGCGAAGGCGAAATCCAAAGGAGTCGCCCCTGCGGGCAAAGGCTTTACCTCTCCAGCGGGGGTGAATATGAAGACCTGGTTGAGCTCGAGGTCGGTCTTGAGGCTGTCGAGGAACTCCCGAGGGCTCTTGAGGTCCTGGAGCCACTCGATCCACTGGCGCAGCCAGTTGAGCTTCTCCTCGAGGTGGATGTCCTTGTTCTGCTCGCCGAGCTTGTAGCGCCAGTGCGCGGCGATGCCGTACTCGGCCGTGCGGTGCATCTCCTCGGTGCGGATCTGTATCTCGACGAGTTCGCCGCCGGGGCCCATCACGGTCGTGTGCAGCGAGCGGTAAAGGTTCATCTTCGGAATCGAGATGTAATCGGTGAAGCTCCCGGCCACCGGCTTGAACTGGGTGTGCACGATGCCCAGCAGAGCGTAGCAGTTGGCCACCGTGTCCGTGATGATGCGCACGCCCAGCGCGTCCTGGATCTCCTCGAAGGGCTTGATCTGGCGCTGCATCTTCTGGTAGATCGAGTAGAGCGACTTCGTGCGCGCGAGTATCCGGTGCGCGATGTCGGTGTCGGCCAGGGCCTTCTCGACGCCGTCCTTGAAGCCCGCCAGAGTCGCCTCGCGCGCGGCGCTCTGCGCGGTGACCTTTTGGCTCAAGTCCTCGTATTCCTCGGGATGCAGGAACATGAATGCCAGATCGTCGAGCTGGCTCTTGAGCTGGAACATCCCCAGGCGGTGCGCGAGCGGCGCGTAGAGCGAGACCGTCTCGTAGGCGATGCGCTGCTGCTTCTCCTTGTTGAGAAAATTGAGCGTCTTCATGTTGTGAAGGCGGTCGGCGAGCTTGATGATGATGACGCGGATGTCCTGCGCGGTGGCCAGCAGCATGCGGCGCCAGTTCTCGGCTTGGGCGTCGTCGTGGGAGGAGAACTGCAGGTGGTCGAGCTTGGTCACGCCGACGACCATCTTCGTGATCTCCTCGCCGAACTCGCCGCGCATCTGGGTCTCGGAGACGGAGGTGTCCTCCAGGACGTCGTGCAGCAGGCCCGCGCAGATGGTCGGCAGGTCCATCTTCCACTCGACAAGGCTCGATGCCACCGCGTCGCAGTGGACGAAGTAGTGCTCGCCCGAGGCGCGCTCCTGGTTCTTGTGGGCGTCCACCGAGAATTCGAAGGCCTTGCCCAGCATGCTCGTGTCGACGTGCGGGGCGTAGGCCGAGAACTTCTCGAGCAGCTCGTTCTTTTCCATCTAAGGCCGGGGCGAGGTCTTCATTATAGGAACTTGAGCGCCGCCATGCCGAGCATGCCTCCTCCCAGGTAGAGCAGGCCCGCCCGGTCGGCATCCTTGTGAAGGCGCGGCAGGACGTCGGTGGCCGCGATGTAGATGAACGAGCCCCCCGCCAGACCCAAAAAAGCCGCGGCCACCATGGGGGGCGGATCGCTCAAGCCCAGGAAGCTCGACAGGCTCCCCAGGGGCGTTGCCGCGGCGACGAAACCCAAGCCCGAGAGGCATTTCTTGGCGGAATACCCGCTTTGCCGGAACAGCGAGGTCAAGGTGAAGCCGTCGGCGATCTTATGCAGAGCTAGAGCCAGACCGACCGCTATCCCCGCCCTTGCGCTCGCGCCGAAGGAGACCGACAGGTTGAAGCCGTCGATGAAGGAGTGCGACCACAAGGCCAGCAGTGCGGTCCAGCCTAGATAGTGGATGCGGCAGTTCTCGAGGTACTCCGGGCAAGTGTCGAGCATCAGGAAGTTGCCCGCCGCGAAAAGCAGGATGAAGGCGGCCAGGGCCGCCCAGCCGCCCACGGCGGCATTTCGGTGCCACGCCTCGGGCAGGATCTCGGTGAAAGCCACAGCCAGAAGTATGCCCGCCCGCACCGAGAACAAGCGCCCCATCGCAAGGCGCGAGAGCAGGGCCTTGTCGAAGGGGTAAAGCCCGCCGAGGAAGGTCATCAGCACGGCCAGCACGGTGAAGACGAGCAAAGTCATTGGACGGCCGAAAGGCGGGAGGGGTCGGCCGGCTCGTCGAGGAGCTGGAACACGCGCTCGGCGGACGCCAAGGCGCGCTGCAGCTCGGAGTTGGAGCGGGCGAGGTTCTTGACCGGGGCGTAGGCCGCCAGATACGCGCCCAGGAAGGCCGAGAAGGCCCCGGGGGTCATGCGCCCCGCGATGACCTCTCGGCCGCCGATGTAGAGGATCAGCGCTGCCACGGCTCCGGCGCAGAGCTCCATGAGCGGCGCGGCCAGAGAGGTCGCGCGCAGGTAGCTCATGGTCGGGGCGAAGAACGAGTCGTTCTCATCGGCGAACCGCGAGAGGACGCTTTTCTCGTCGTTCAAGGCGCGGATGCGGGGCATGTCGGAGACGCTTTCTTGGAATCTCTGAGTGATGCGCCCCAGCATCAGCTGGCTCTGCCGCGAGGCCGCGCGCATCTTGCGGCTCAAGACGAGCAAAGAGGCCGCCACCAGCGGCAGGCCCGCCAGCGAGAGCACGGCGAAATGCCGGTCGAGGTAGAACAGGGAGCAGAGCAGGGCGGCCAAGGTCATCGAGTCTCGGATCAGATAGACGGGGACCGAGTTGAGCGCCGACTGCAGAACCACGAGGTCTCCCGTGGCGCGCGAGAGGATTTCGCCGCTGTCGTGGCTGGAATAGTACTCCAGGGGGAGCCTGTGGAGGTGGAAGAAGAGGTCCTCGCGCAGCTTCTGCGCGACCTTTTGTCCCAGCCAGCTGGTCAGGTAGTTCTGCAGGTAGGAGGCCGCGGTCTTGAAGCAGAGCAGCAGCGGGAGTGCTACGACGGCCAGCCACAGCATCCGGATGTCCTTGGCGATGAAGATTCGGTCGACGATGGGCTTGAGCAGCAGGACCGCGGTCCCGTTGAAGAGGGCGACCGCGCACATCGTGGCCACCGCGCCCGCCGCCCGCGCGGCGTGCGGCCTCAAATATTCGAGCAGGCGTTTTGGGGTCCTCATGTCCTGACCGCCGGCCGCGCGCCAAGCTCCGAGAGAATCTCCGCGGCGGCGCGGTTCGCCGCGCCGCGGCCGCCCAAGACCTCGCGCAAGGACAGCAGTTCCTTCTTGAGCGCGGCGTAGCGCCTGGGGTCCTCGAGCAGCGCGACGGCGGCCGCGGCGAGCTTCGCGCCGGTCGCCTCGCGCTGGATCAGCTCGGGGACGAGCGCGCGGCCCGCGAGCAGGTTGGCCATCGCGATGTGGGGGACCTTGATGATGGCGCGCGCGATCAAATAGGTCGGCCAGGAGAGCTTGTAGATGACGACCATCGGCACGCCCAAAAGCGCGTTCTCCAGGGTCGCCGTCCCCGACGAGCAGAAGGCGAGGTCCAGGGCCGCGCGGCGGCTGTAATCGGATTCCCGGACGAGCTCGACGCCCTTGCGGGAGGCCGCAGCGTAAGCCGAATCGCCGAGCGCGGGCGAGGCGAAGAGGCAGGCCTTGATGCTCGGGAAGTGGCGGCGCAGGGTCTTGAGGCCCTCGAGCATCACGGGCAGGTGCCGTTTGACCTCGGTGGACCGGCTGCCGGGCAGCAGCCCGAGCTTGAGGGGGGGCGAGAGAGTCGGCGCGGCCTTTCGCGGCTCCGGCAGCAGGTCGAGAAGCGGGTGGCCGACGAAGGTGCAGGGCAGGCCGGCCTTGCGGTAGAGCGTCTCCTCGAACGGGAAGATCACGAACATGCGCCGCACAAGACGCTTGAGCACCGGCACGCGGCCCGCTCGGCTCGCCCAGACCTGGGGGCTGATGTAGTAGTAGGCCCGCACCCCCGCGCTCTGAGCGAGCGCGAGCAGGCGGCGGTTGAAGCCGTAATAGTCGATGCAGACAAGCGCAGCCGCTTTGCGCTCGATCATAAACCTCTTGAGGCGCAGGCCCAGGCGAACGAGGAAGCCGATCTTCAGGACGGGCTCCCAGAAGCCCGTGACGCCGCGCGAGGCGAGGTCTTCGAGGAACTCGTCGGAGCTTTCGCGCATCAGCGGGCCGCCGACCGCGGCAACAAACAGGTCCGCGTCCGCGGCCTTCAGGGCCCGGATGAGATGCGCGCCGTGCAGGTCGCCGGAGGGGTCGCCTGCGACGATGAGGATGGTCTTGGGGGTCAATTGCTCTTGAGGATATCTTTGCCGACGGTCTTGGCGATCTTGCTCAAATCCTGGGCCCACTCGGGGATCAAGGAGCGCGCACCCGTGTAGTGGGAGACCTTGTAGCGCTCGAGCTCGTCGGAGATCTGCAGGGCGAGCTTGAGGGCCTCGACGCCGCGCTCGCCGGAAGGCCAAGGCTTGCGGTTGTGGCGGATGCAGTCGAGCCAGTGCTGGTGCTCCTTCTTGAGGGGCTCGGTCGTGTCGAGCTTGGGGCGGACGATCTCTACGTCCTTGAGGCTCTTGATGACGTTGTTCTTCTTGCGGTAGATCTTGAGCGCGGTGTTGCCGTAGTCGAGCGAAATGTAGCTGTCGGCCTGGAAGACGCGCAGCTTGCGGCTCTTCTCGAGGGAGATGCGGCTGGCGGTCAGATCGGCGATGCAGCCCGTCTTGAAGCGCACGCGGACGTTGGCGATATCCTCGTGGCCGCTCAAGAGGTGCGCTCCCACGGCCTCGAGCGACTCGACCTCGGAGCCGACCAGGGTCAGCAGGATGTCGAGGTCGTGGATCATCAGGTCGAGCACCACGCCGATGTTGGCGACGCGCGGGTCGTAGGGCCCGAGGCGCTCGACGGTGATAAAGCGCGGATCGCGCACGTGCTGGATTGCCTCGAGCACCGCCGGGTTGAAGCGCTCGACGTGTCCCACCTGCAGGAGGACCTTCTTTTCCTCGGAGAGGGCCAACAGCTCGCGCGCCTCCTCGACTGATGCGGCCAAGGGCTTCTCGATGAGGCAGTGAATCCCGCGCGAGAGGACCTCTCGGCCGACGTCTCGGTGGAGGGGCGTGGGCACGGCGACGACGACCGCGTCGACCTGCTTGAGGACGTCCTTGTAGTCGCGCACGGCGACCGTGTTGCACTGCCAGGCCGCCAGTTGGGCGCGCCAGAGGTTGGTGTCGCAGACCGCGACGAGCTCGACGCCCGGCAGCTTGCTCAGTATGCGGGCATGGTGCCCGCCGATGCGCCCGGCGCCGATGACGCCCACGCGGATTTTCGAGGAGGGGGTCAAATGGCCCCCTCGGCATTGAGACCGACGACCGCGAGCTTCTGGGCGTCGGCTTCCCTCACGAACTCGTCCCGATCGAAGATCAAAGTCGACCCGGCCTCGAGGGCCAGGGCCGTGACGCCGGCGTCCTTGAACACCGAGAGGCTGTCGAGGCCGATGACCGGCAGGTCGAAGCGCAGGTCCTGCTTGGGCTTGGCGACCTTCACGACGCACAAACTCGGCTTGGCGCCGCGGGCCCGGGCGAGGTCGCGGGCGCGCAGCACGCAGGCGTCGGTGCCCTCCATGCCCTCCACGGCCACGACGGCTCCGCCCACGACGACGACCGTCTGGCCGATGTCGAAGCCAGCGACGGCCTTGGCCGCCTGCCAGCCCAGCCGTATGTCGGCGGCTTCGGCCGCGCCGGGCTTCCTGATCGTGAGCTGACCCGCGGGCACGAGCAGATGGGAGAGGTAGGTCGCAGAAGAGAGCAGCTCGATGCCGTCTTTGGCGAACTCGTCGGCCACGGCCTTGAGGATCGTGTCGGTCCGCTTGTCGGAGAGCCGGGCCAGCAGCTTGGCGGCCCGAAGATCGGGCATCACGCCGCCGAAAAGCGAGGCGTGCTGCACTTTGCCGGCCATGACCGCGCGCGCCACGCCGGCCGCCTTGAGCGCTTTGATGGGCTTGTCGATCTGCCCCAGCTTGAAGTATTGGACCCGGCCTACGAGCGCTTCGAGCGACTCGTCGGTCACGCCCTTGATCCCCAAGGCCACGACCTCGACCTTCATGCGTCGCGCCTCCTGGGCGAAGATGATGGGAAAACGCCCCGAGCCGGCGATGAGGCCCACTTTCTCGCTCGACACTATTGAATCGCGGCCCCTTCTTCTTCGGCCACGCCGGCGGCCGGGCGCATCACCCCGCGCTTGGAACCTTCGATGAAGTCGAGCATCTCGGCTACTTGCGCGCAGGGGTGAGAGGTCTTGAGCTTGGCCACGGCCTCCTCGATGCGCAGGCCCGAATGGTAGAGGGTCTTGTAGGCTTCCTTGATCGCCGTCAGGACTTCTCGGGGGAAGCCCGCCCGGCGCAGGCCCAAGGTGTTGAGTCCGCGCAAAGTTGCGGGATAGCCCTGGCAAAGGCAATAGTGCGGGACGTCCTTGTTGAGCATCGAGCCGCCGCCGAGCATGCAGTACTTCCCGATCGTCAGGTACTGGTGGATGGCGGCGAGACCTCCGACGACCGTGTAGTCGCCGATGGTGACGTGGCCGGCCACCGCCACCGAGTTGACGAGGATGACCCCGTCGCCCAGATGGCAGTCGTGGGCCACGTGGGAGTAGGCCATGAAGAGGCAGTTGGAGCCTATCTTGGTCTCGCCGTGTGCGGCGGTGCCCCTGTTTAATGTCACGCATTCGCGCACGGTGTTCTTGTCGCCCATCACGAGATGGGTCTTCTCGCCCGCGTATTTTAGGTCCTGCGGGGCGACGCCGACGTGACAGCCGGGGAACAGCCGGTTGTCCTTGCCCATGCGGACGTGCTCGACGACGGCGTGCGCGCCTATGGTGGAACCTGGACCGATGACGGTCTCGGGTCCGATGATCGCGTACGGCCCGACGCTCGCTGAAGCGTCGATCTGCGCCGAAGGATCGACGATGGCGGTCGGATGGATGTTGGCCATGGTCTTCATGCCTGTTTGTCCACCATCGCGAAGGTCATGACGCCCTCGGCCGCGAGCTTGCCCTCGACGTAGGCCTCGCCGCGGAACTTGCCGGCGCGCCCCAGGCGCAAGACCTCGAGCTGGAGTTTGAGCACGGTCCCGGGTAGGACCGGCGCGCGGAACTTGGCCTCTTCGATGCCCATGAAGAGCGCGAGCTTGTTCTCGAAGCCGCCCTTGGAGAGCAGCATGACCGCCGCGGTCTGGGCCAGGGCCTCTACGATCAAGACGCCGGGCATGATGGGCCGGTCGGGAAAGTGGCCTTGGAAGAACTCCTCGTTGACGGTCACCATCTTGGTGCCGATGCAGGCCTTGTCCTCCTGGAGCACGTCGAGCTTGTCGACGAGCAGGAAGGGGTAGCGGTGCGGGATGGCCCTGCGGATGCCGGCGATATCGACGCTGCGCACGGGCTTGGCGGCCCAATCGATCTGGGCGGCGGGGGCGGTCTCTGCGGGCATTATTTGGCCTCCAGTACGGGGTTCTTGCGCATCTTGAGCGCCGCGTCGCGCAGGCGCTTGGCGAACTCGATGTTGTGGGCGTGGCCGAGGCACTCGGCCTCGACGCGCATCTTGAAGAGCGGGCGGCCGATCAAGGTCAGGTCGCCTATGAGGTCGAGGGTCTTGTGGCGCACGAACTCGTCGGGATAGCGCAGGCCCTCGGAGTTGGTGTGGAACTTGTCCTTGCCGATGACAATCGCGTTGTCGAGGCTGCCCCCCTGTGCGAGGCCCTGCGATTTCAAGAACTGCACCTCGTGTTCGAAGCAGAAGGTGCGGGCGCTCGCGACTTCGGCCAGATAGGTCTGGCTGTCGAAGGCGAGCTCGAAGGTCATCCTGGGCATCATCGGGTGGTTGTGGATCAAGGTGGCCTTGATCTCGAAGTGATCCGAGGGGAAGGCGCGGTACTTGGCCGGGCCGTCCTCGTAAGTCACCTCGCCGGGAAGGTTGAGCCAGCGCGGCGGCTCGTCGGGGAAGTGCTGCAGGCCCGCCTTGAGCAGGGCCTTGGCGAAGGGCAGAGACGAGCCGTCGAGGATCGGGGGCTCGTTGGCCGAAACGAGGATGTCGACGTTATCGAGGCCGACGCCCGTGCAGGCCGAAAGGACGTGCTCGACGGTGTGCACTTTGGCCTCGTGCAGGCCGAGGTTGGTGCCGCGCACGGTCGCCACCACAAAGTGCAGGCGCGCCGGGATCATCGGACAATCGGGGAGGTCGGTGCGGAAGAAGCGGATGCCCGTGTTGGCCGGCGCGGGCCGGAACGTGATCTTGGAGAAATTGCCGGTGTGCAGCCCGATGCCCTCGAGGCTCGCCTCGCTCTTAATCGTCGTTTGGCTGTGCTTGATCATTTTAGGATTCCCCTTGCGCCGCGACTTCCGATTTTTTCTTGGTCTCGAGCCCTAACTTCTTCTGAATGGTCTTGAGCGCCTCGTAGAACTCGGGCAGCCGGCCGTAGAGCGCCTGAAGCTTGAAGGACTCTCGGTGGGGCCGCGCCGGATAGCCGAAAACGATGGTCCCCTTCGGGATGTCGGCCATGATCCCGCTCTGGGCCCCGGCCTGGACGCCGTCGCCGAGCTTGATGTGGCCGACCAAGCCGACCTGGCCGCCCAAGACCACGTGGTTGCCGAGTTCGGTCGAGCCCGCGATGCCGACTTGGGAAACCAGGATGCAGCCCTTGCCGATCTTGACGCCGTGGGCGATCTGCACGAGGTTGTCGATCTTGGTGCCCGCGCCGATCGTGGTGGTGCCGACCATCGCGCGGTCGATGGCCGCGTTGGAGCCGATCTCGACGTCGTCGCCGATCGCGACGTTGCCGAGCTGAGGAATCTTGCGCAAAAGGCCCGTCTTCTTGTCGGGCGAGAAGCCGAAGCCGTCGCCGCCGATGACGACACCGGGGTGGATGATGACGCGTTCGCCGATCACGCAGTCCTCGCGGATGACGACCTGGGGGTAGATCTTTGAGTGGCGTCCGATCTTGACGCGCTCGCCGATGTAGCATTGCGCGCCGATCGCGGTCCCCTCGCCGATGTGCGCCCCGCGCTCGATGACCGTGAAGGCGCCCACGGAGACGTTGGGCCCCAGCTTGGCCTGGTAGTGGATCGAGGCCTTCGCGTCGTGCACGGCCGGTGCCTTGGGCTTCTGGCTCTCCACGAATAGGAGGAGCTGGGCGAAGGCGAATTGCGGGTCCTCTACGAATATGCGGTTGCGGGCGCGCACGGAAGCACCCGGCCCAGTGGCGGGCAGCAGGAGGCAGCCGGCGGCCGACTGCGCGGCGGCGGCGGCGTACTTCGGGTTGCCGAGAAACGAGATGTCCTTGGGGCCCGCGTCCTGCAAAGTTGCGGGATGCTCCACGACGAAGCGGGAATCTCCTTCCGCCCGGCCGCCGACCATGTCGGCGACCTCGGCCAAAGTCTTGTTGAGCGGGGGAATCTTGTGGACCATGAGATGGGTCGTCACTGGTTTTGGAGCCTCTTGAGCACCTTGTCGGTGAGGTCCACGGCCCCGTGGCCGAAGACGATGGTGCTCTTGTCGACGACGACGCTGATCCCCTCTTGGTGGGCCACGTCCTGGATGGCCTTGCTGATCTTTCCGAGCAGGATCTCGGAGCGGCGGCTCTCCAGGTCGAGCAGGTTCTTTTCCTGCGCGGCTTGGTAGTCTTTGTAATCGTTCTCCTTGTCGGCGAGCGCCTTGGCTTTGAGCGCGATCTTGGCGTCGAGCTCGGCCAACGCCGGACTTATTGCGGGGGCCGTTCCGGTTGCGACGGCGGCAGGGGCGGCCGCCGCCGAAGACTTCTGCGCTTCGACCGCCGCCGGGGGCTGAACCACGATCGGCGCCGTGCTCACGCCGGGGATATTGATCACCAATGGCTCTGATTTTTTCATCTCGACGAAGGGGCCGGCTGAGGCCGTCGACACGGGCCGGTCGAGGCCCGGCAAGGTGGCGATCGGAGCGCCGGTCTTCGCGGGCGGGGCCTTGGGCGTTTCCGCCGGCGCCGTCGAGATCACGATGGGGGTCCGCGCGACGAAGTCGCGCTCGATCTTGAGCTGGGATAGCTCGTTGCGCAGGCGCAGGGCCTCGGCCTTGCGCAGGTTGATCTGCTCCTCCGCCTGGCGCACGAGCTCCTCGAAGTTCTCCTTGGCGCGGATCGTCTCGGGGTAGGCCTTGTAGACTTTCTGCATGTCGACGTAGCCGATATTGCCCCGCTGCTCGCGGTTTTCCTGGAGTTCAAGTTCGATGGCGAAGGCGCGTCCGGCGCCAAGCGCCAGCAGCGCGGCCAAGGCGGGGAGGAGTTTGCTCATCTAGAAGAGGTTCCCCAGGCCGAAGTTGATCTGATAGCGCTTCTCGCCGGTCACGTGGTTGAAGCCGTAGCCCCAGTCGAGCCGGATCGGAAAGGCGGGGGTCGTGAACCGTATCCCCAGGCCCACGTCGGTCTTGATGTCGCGCTGCTGCGGTCCGATATGGTAGGTGACCTGGCGCACGCTGTCCCACGCCGAGCCCGCGTCGAAGAAGGCGACCATTTTGACTATGGTCTTGCGGTGCTCGCGCGCCAGCGGGAAGCCGAACTCGATGTTGAACACGTCCATGACCTTGCCGCCGGAGGGGAAACCGACCTGACCGGTGGGCGAGTAGCCGCGCAAGGTGTCCTGTCCGCCGAGATAGAAGCGCGAGAACACCGGCACGTCCTTGGTCTCGCCGAACTGCGTCACGTAGGAGGCGCGGTTTGCGAAGGTCAGCACGAAGGGGTAGTCCTCGATCGAGAAGAGCTTGTAGTGCAGCGAGCTCGTGACCGAGGGCTTGAAGAAATGGATGTCCCCGCCGAAAGGGCCGCCCGAGACGGTCGCGCCGATCGCGTTGCGGCTGCCCTCGGTCGGGTCCCAGATGCTGTCGCGCGTGTCGCGGGCGAACTCGGCGCTTGCCGAGGAGAAATTGCTGGTTCCTTCGGAGAGCAGCCCCTTGAAATCGTCCTGGACGCTGGTGACCGTGATCTGCGAGAAGGTGTAGGAGAGGTTGAGGTGGTACTTGTCCTCCTGGAAGCGGGGCCCCAGGCGCAGGGTCCCGCCGCGGTTTTTCTCGACGTAGGCCGAGAGCGAGCTCTCGAAGGGATTGATGCGCCTCGTGTTGAAAAGGTCGACGCCGAGGCTGGTCGGGCTGTTCTTGATCCACGGCGTGGTCCAGGAGATCGAGTAGTCCTGCACGCGCTTGCCAAACGACCACTGCACCGAGGCCCTTTGCGCGCGCCCGAAAAGGTTGAGGTGCTGCAGCGAGAGCGTGCCGATGAAGCCGTCGACCGAGGAATAGGCCGCGCCCGCCGTGAGTATTCCGGGCTTGCCCTCCTGCACGTCGAAGGTCAGGTCGACCTTGTCGGGATCCGTGGGGCTCTGGATGTCGATGTCGACGTCGTCGATGAAGCCCAGGTTCATGATCTTCTCGCGGCTCTTGCGGATGCGCGAGGCCTTGAACATGTCGCCTGGTTTGACGACGACCTCGCGGCGCAGGACGTAAGTCTTGGTCGCCTTGTTGCCCTCGATGTCGACGTGGTCGATGTAGACGATGTCGCCCTCGACGACGCCGTAGTGCACGTCCATGAGCTTGGTGCCCTTGTTGAAGGTCTTGACCGGCGATATGCGCGCCCGCAATCGGCCTTTTTCAGCGTAAAGTTCTTGGATCCCTCGTATTGTCTCCTCGTACCTCTCCTGGTTGAAGATCTTGCCGCGGTGGTAGACGACCGCCTTGACGAGCTCGGTCGAGGTGTAGACGAGGTCCCCGGAGAACGAGGTGTCGCCGAAGCGGTACTGAGGCCCCTCGGTCACGGAGAAGTCGATGTAGATGCGGGTCTTGTCCTCGCTGGTCCAGATCGTCGGAGTCGTCACGACGACGTCGAGGTAGCCGTTGTTGAGGTAGAAGGTCTCGACCTTCTTCATGTCCTCCTTGAGGTCTTTCTCGAAGAAGACCTTCTTGCGGCGGTTCTTCATCTGCTTGAGGACCTTTTTCTCCTTCAGAGCCTTGGCCCCGTGCGCCCAGACCCAGAAGATCTTCGATTTGGGGCCCTCATCGATCGCGAAGGTCACCACGGCCTGCAGGGTGTTGGTGTCGGTCTCGACCCTGGACTTGACGTCGGCGTCCAAGAAGCCCTTCTCGTTGTACTTGGTGACGAGCTTGCCCTCGTCCTCCTTGAGCTTGACCATGTCGAGCGGGTCCTTGATCTTGAGCGTCATCGCGTCGCTCAAGACGCCCTTGGAGACTTTCTTGTTGCCCTGGAACTTGATCTTCTTGATGAGCGGCTTTTCGGTCACGAAGAAGGTCAGCTTGATGGTGGTCGAGGAGCCCGCGATCTTGGCGAAATGCTCGGGCACGGGCGTCGTCGTCGAGCTGATGTCGGCGGCGACGCGCTCGAAGTTGCCCAGTCCCAAAATGTTCTGTATGTCTCGATCTAGGTCGGGCCGGTCGTAGAGGTCCCCTTTGCGGGCCTTGACCTCGGAACGGATCACCCCCGACTTGACGTTCTTGTTGCCGGAGAACGCGATCTCGCCGACGACCCAGGGGCGGGGCACGGCGCTGGGCGACGAGGGGGCCGCGGCGGTCGAGATCGATATCGCTGCCGTCGAGACGGAGGGCGCCCTGGCGGCTTCAGACGAGATCGAAACGATCGGCGCGGGGGCTGACGGGACCGAAACCGTCGTGTTCGGGCTGACGGCGGCAGGGGCCGGAGACAGGCTGGTCGCCGTCCCGGAAGACAAGTCTGGGCCCGTTTGTGCTTGCGCCCGAGAGGGAGAGAGCAAAACAGCGGCCAAAAGTGTGCTCATAACGAGCGAATTCACGCCTGAAGCAGTATACAAAAAAAAGACCGCCGGGGCTATCGGCCCCGGCGGTCTTTGATTTTGGAATTATCTCGCTGTCGTCAGTTGTTTTTTTGACTTGGCCGGCTTGGGCGGAGCCGCCGGTGAGGCCGTCCCGCGCTCCGGGTCGTAGTAATCCAGCCCCGAGTGATCGAGGACTTCCTCGCCCATCAAGAGGCGCAAGGTGTTCTGGAGCTTGAGGTGCTGGATGAACAAGTCGTGCACGGGCTTCAAATCCTCCCGGCACTGAGGGCTCTTGAAGTAGAAGGACAGCCATTCCTGTATGCCTTTGAGGCCCGCGCGCTTGGCGAGGTCGAGGAACAGGACTAGGTCCAAGACGATCGGAGCCGCCAGTATCGAGTCGCGGCAGAGGAAGTTGATCTTGATCTGCATCGGCATGTCGAGCCAGCCCCGGATGTCGATGTTGTCCCAGCCTTCCTTGGCGTCGCCGCGGGGCGGGTAGTAGTCGATGCGGACCTTGTGGTGGTAGTGGCCGTAGAGCTCTTTGTAGAGCTCGGGCTCGAGGATCGAGTCGAGCACCGACATCTTGCTCTTCTCCTTGGTCTTGAACGAACCCGGATCGTCGAGGACCTCTCCGTCGCGGTTGCCGAGGATGTTGGTCGAGTACCAGCCGGTCAAGGCCAGCATGCGCGCCTTGAGCATGGGGGCGATCGTGGTCTTCATGAGGGTCTGGCCGGTCTTGAAGTCCTTGCCCATGATGGGCGCGCCGGTCTTCTCCGCAAGCTCGATCAAGGCGGGGACGTCGCAGGACAGATTCGGCGCGCCGTTGCCATAGGCCATTCCGAGCGAGATCGCCGCATAGGCGTAGATCATCGATGGAGGAATCATCGGATGGTTCTCTTTGAGGCCCTTCTCGAACATGTCGAGGGACTCGTGGATGGAGGCTCGTTCCGGCAAAACCTCGGTCGAGCCGCACCAGAGCATGACGACGCGGTCGCAGCCGTTTTTCTTCTTGAACGACTCAATGTCGGCGATCACGGCCTGCGCCAGCTCCCACTTGGTCTTGGCTTTCTTGAAGTGGGTGGGCTTGAGGTTCTTGATGTAGGCAGTGTCCGAGACTGCGGTCATCGGCTTGACGGCTTCCAGCTCCTTCTTGACGGGCTCGAGCTGGTGCTTGTCGAGCACGCCGGCCTTGATGGCGGCCTCGTAAACGGTGTCGGGAAAGAGGTCCCAGCCGCCGAACACGAGGTCCGAGAGAGAGGCCAAAGGAACGAAGTCCTTGATCAGCGGGTTGCGGTTTTCGTAGCGCTTGCCCAGGCGAATGGTCTGCAGCTGTGTGAGCGAGCCGACGGGGCTGCCGAGACCCTTCTTAAAAAGCTCAACGCCCGCTATAAAGGTGCTGGTGACCGCTCCCATCCCCGGCAAGAGTATTCCCAGCTTGCCCTTCGCGGGGCGGATGCGGCTGACTTGCTTGTTCATCATTGTCTCCCCTCAGATACAGCATCATCGCGAAAAATAGCAGCGACCCGACGGCCGTCGCCCAAAGAAATTCGTAGAGCCGGTCGATGTAGGCCAGCAGCAGCAGCAGGTAGATGAAGTCCCGCGCGGCGAGCATGTTCTCGATCTTGGTCAGCGTCGATTGAATGCCGGCCCCGGCGGACGGGTCCGTCGCGGCTTCCATGCGGCGGCCCGAACGCTCGAGATAGACGAGCACGGCGGAGCCCAGAGTCCCTACGGCCGAGGCGACGCCCAAAATAAGCGGCAGCACGCTGTTGTCGGCGATGTAGAAGCCCCAGGCCATGCAGAGGAAAAGCGCCAGGTGGACGAGGTTGTCGCCCCAGAAATCGAGTATGCCGCCCCAGCGGCTTTCCTGGAAGCGAAGGCGGGCGAGTTCCCCATCGCAGCCGTCGAGGACCGAGTGGAGCCAGATGAGAGCCGCGCCGGTCAGGCGGCTGGCGTAGCTCGGCAGCAGGAAGAATCCGGCTCCCGCCAGTCCCAAGAGCGAGCTCATCACCGTCATCATGTTGGGCGTGACCGGCGTGTTCAGCAGCAGGCGCGAGAGAGCCAAGGAGATGTAGCGGTCGAAGTGCCTGGCCATGAAGCCGTCCTGGCTCTTGACGCCGGCCGCCAGGAGCCAGGTCAGCTCGGGACCGCCGCCGACCGGCATGTCGAGGTAGACGCTCGCTCCGACGGGCAGCGGCTGGCGCACGGGAGCGGGGATTTTTTCGGTCCGAAAAGGAATGACCTGCACGACGGCGGCGCCGGCGCCGTCCTCGAGCGTCACATGCGAGCGGTAGGCGGACTGCGCGATGTAGCGCAGGGTCTCGACGCGGATGAAGTGATCGGCCGAGAGCAGCAGATAGGGGGTCGGGCACTCGCGCGAGGCGTCGCGCTGCGCCCAGGTCACTTCCAAACCGTCGGGCAGCCGCAGGGCGGCAAGCGCCTCCTTGCCGGGCCTGGTCGCGCCGATGCACAGCTGCGATATCCCGGCCCGCCGCGCGGCGTGGAGGTGGCGCTCGAGTACCGTGAGCCCTGCGACGCGCTCGAACAGGAGCTGCGGGCGCGGCGCCAGAAGGACCGCGTTGTCGGTCACGGCATTCCTCTTGGCCGGGAGAGCGCTTCACGCAGCGGGTTGCGGCCGACGCGCACGGAGACGTAGACCCGGTTGATCATCTTGAGGCAGAAGCCGGCCTCCTCTAAGTTGTCCGAGGCCCGCGCGGGGTCGCCGAGTGCTCCGAGAAAGTCCGCGAGCAAGCCCGCCGTCCAGTCGGGATGCGCGGAGGCCGCCGAGAGCTTCTCCGCGAACTCGAAGGTCTCCTCGGAGCCGTCGCCGCGGTGGAGGATGAGGCGGATGTCGTCGAGCTCGAGAAGGCCCTTGCTGCCGAAGAAAAGGCCGGTGTTCGAGCGCAGGGCGGAGCGCCAGGACAGGTGGACGAGCGCGGTGGCCTGGGGGTATTCCAGAAAGACGGTGGCGTCGTCCTCGATGGTCCCGGGCTTGCCGCCTGGGCCCAGGCGCCCCGTGACGCGCGTCGGGGTCCCTTTGACCAGCCGGTTGAGGAGGTAGAAATTGTGCCAGCCGTGATCGACGAGGACGCCGCCTCCCGAGATCTTGGCGTCCGTGCGCCAGTCGCCCGCTCCGGCGGCCGGCTGGGTGCGCAGGGCGTGGAGCTCCACGTGGCGCAGTTCTCCCAGGGAGCCTTCCCGGATCAGGGAGAATAGCTTCTGCCATTGCGGCGAGTGGGCCCAGTTGTGGACCGTGTAGGCGGCGAGCTTCCTCTCCGAGGCTTCGCGCCGGATGTCCTCGAACTGCTCGACGTCGAGAGTCAGAGGCTTCTCGCACAAGACGTGGCAGCCGGCCCTCAGGGCGGCGAGGACCTGCGCCCCGTGCGCCGAGGGCGGGGTCGCGATCACGACGAAATTCAAGCCCTTTTCGGCCGCGAAGAGCGCCTCGAGCGTCGCGTAGGCCTTGGCCTTCGGGAAAACCGCGGCGGCCGCCTTGAGACGCTCGGGCGCCTCGTCGACGACGGCGGCGACCTCCAGCTCTGGACGCTCGAGAAGGGCCGGGGCATGAGCTTTCTCGGCGACGCGGCCGAACCCGACCAAAGCGCCCCGCAGAGCCGTCTTGGCCATGAGGGCTAGAGTCCCCGGCGCTTGGCCAGGGCGGCCAGCGCGCCTTCGAGGATGTCGGCCCCCGACAGGGCCTCTTCTTCGGTGATGACCAGAGGCGGGTTGATGCGAATCGACGGATTGTACGACATCGTCATCAGGCCCCGCTTGAGGCAGTCTTCGAAGAGCTCGCGGCACAGCGCGGCTTCGAGCGGCCGTCCCGACTTCGGATCGACGAGGTCGAGGCCGAGCATGAGGCCGCGGCCGCGCACCGCGCCCACAAGCGGCGAGACGCCCTTGAGAGCTTCTAGGCGCTTTAAGAGAGCCGCGCCCACGCGCTTTGAGTTGTCGACGAGCTTCTCGGCAGCGATCGCCGACAGGGTCGCGTCGGCCGCGGCCGAGGCGAGCGGATTGCCGCCGTAGCTCGACGAGGAGCCCGAAGGGTTGGCGAAGGGCTTTGAGTTTGAGATCTCGGTCGTGGTGATGACGCCCGAGACCGGGAAGCCGCCGGCCATGCCCTTGCCCACCGTCATGATGTCGGGGACCACTCCCTCGTGGTCGCAGCCGAACCACTTGCCGGTGCGGCCGAAGCCCGTGATCATCTCGTCCGAGATCAACAGCGCCGCGTTCTCGTGGGCTATATCGCGGACTCCCCGGAAGAATCCCGACGGCGGTATGATGTTGCCGTTGGTGCCTTGGATGGGCTCGAGCAGTATGGCGGCGAGCTGACCCGTGGTCTCGCGCTTGAGCATCTCGCGCAGAAAATCGAGGCAATGTCCCGCGCAGTCGTGCTCGCCCTTCGTACCGAGCGGGCAGCGCCGGGGGTCAGGGTACGGAGAGAGATAGAGGCCGGGCATGAGCGGACCCAGGCTTGATTTAAAACCATCTCCCAGCATCCCGAGAACGCCGCCGGTCTTGCCGTGGAAGCCGCCCCAGAAGCTGACGAACTCGAACTTCTTCGTGCGGCTCTTGGCCAGGCGCAGGGCCGCCTCGACGCCCTCGGCCCCGGAGGAATAGAGCTGCACGCGGGTGAGGCCCTTCGGCGTGACCTTGGCGAGGTTCTTGACGAATGAGAGGCGCCGCTCGGTCGTAAACGAGCCGACCCCGATGCGCGCGGCCTGCTCGGAGAGCGCTTTGGCGTAGCCGGGATGGCCGTAGCCCAAAGAGGCCACGCCGATGCCGGCCACGAAATCGAGGTATTCCTTGCCGTCGACGTCGCGCAGGGTGCACCCGCGCCCGCTCTCCATCGCGAGCTGAGAATAGAGCGCGATGGACTGCAGGCCGGGGGCGATGTATTGCTGCTCCTCATCGAACAGGGCCTTCGACTTGGGCCCGGCGGCGTAGGTCAGCAAGGTCTCCGTGGCGGCGCTCATCAGGCTCTCCGGGAGGATTCGAACTGGCGCAGGCGCGCGCGCAGGCGCCGGGCGATCTGGACCGAGGCCTCGGCGCGCACGCGCGCGAAGCTCGGCCAGGAGTTGATGTCGATGATGTAGATCGGGCCATCCGGGGAGATGATCGCGTCGCCGCCGAAGACTTCGAGACCGACGGCGGAAGCGGCCGCCTCCGCCGAGACGGCGAGGTCCTCGAGCTCGAAGGGCAGGCGCCGCGCGCTCTGCGGGTCGTGGTAGAACCAGGTGAACCATTGGCCGGGACCGACGCCGTAGAACTTGATGAGGTCTCCGTCGACGTGGCGCTGGATCAGGAGATCGGCGATCTCGCGCCGCGCGAAGTCCTTGCGGATCTCCTCGATATCATTCATGTCCCGCGCGAAGACGACGTCGCGGGCGCAGGTGTTGTGCACGTCGCCGCGCTTGACCCAATAGCCCGCCGTCGCCGCGAACGAGGGCGGCTCAAGCTCCCCTTCCCCCGTCACGGAACGGGTCTCGGTCTCGGGGCAGCGGATGAGCGGCGTGCGCGCGAAGGACTCGAGCATGCGCAGGCGGTAGCAGCCCAGCACCGCGTCGGGAGTGTTGACCGCCAGCGACCGGGCGCAGAGTTTCTTGAGGCGCATCAGGCGCGGGTAGGTCTCGCACATGGGCACGATCATGTCCCAGCCCGAGAGGTCCGACGTGTCGGCATGCTCGGGCGTCATGAGCGAGGTGTCGACGCGCTGGAGCTGGAGCTGCTCCATGACGGCCGTGAGAATCAGGGCGTCGTCGTTTTCCCGGTTGGGGGAGTTCGTGAGTTCGCGCAGTATGCCCAGGCACTTTACCATTGAACGCTCGCGGCTTTGAGGAAGCCCTCGGCTTCCCGGATGTCCTCGGGACGGTCGACGTCCAAGGTCTTGGAAAGGGTGATGCCGGCCACGCGCGCGCCGGAACCCACGAGCGTGCCCCAGTACGAGCGCAGCGAGTCGTGCGCGGCCGCGGGCGGCAGGAGCTTGGCGATTCGGCCCGTCATGTAGTAGAGCCCGGATGTCACGAGCTTCTTCTGCTTGGCCTTCGGGCCCAGCGCGGTGACGAGACCGCGGGCATCAATTTCGGCCCACAGGGGCTTCTCGTCGTCGACGAAAGAAGTCAGGGCGAGCGCGGCCGCGGCATCGCTCGAGGCTGCGCTCGCGGCGAAGGCGGCGGCCTGGTCCGGCGGGATCAAGGAATCGACGGTGCTCACGAGAAAGCCCTCCGCCTTCTCGCCCACGGCTTGGCAGACCAGGCGGAAGGTCTCCCAGGAGTTGGCCGTATCATTCTGACGGAAATCCCAGCGGACCCCAGGGAAGGCGCGCTCGAGGCTCGCGCGCACCGCGCGCCCGCGGCTGTTGTGCACGACGGTCACCTCGGCGGCGCCCGCCGCGATGAGGCTGCGCGCGACCCAATGGCAGAGCGGCGCGCCCGAGACCGGAACGAGCGGTTTGGGGACGCCGGGGTGGCTGGCGGCCAGCCGAGTCCCGTCGCCGGCGGCGATGATGCCCGCGTGCCTCATCGGGCCACCGCCTCGGACAAGAGGGGTTCGATGTCGGGCAGGGTCTTGGCCGTCCAGGCCTTGGGGCAGCAGCGCGGCCCGACCTGCGGCCCAATGAGGATGTGGGCCATCCCAAGGCCTTCCGCGCCGCGCATGTCGCGGGGGATCGAATCGCCGATCATCACGGAGTCCTCGGGCCCTGCGCCGAGCTCGCCCAGCGCTCGCTGGAAGATCCCGGGGTCGGGCTTTGTCTTTCCGATCACCCCCGAGTCGGCCACGGCCGCAAATAGGTCGCGCAAGCCTTCCGAGCGGAGCACGCCGTCGAGATTCCCATAGAAATTGGAGACGATCCCTAAGCGAAAACGGGTCCGGAGCCGTTCGAGGATCGTCCGATTGCGGCGGAATTGCGCGCGGCAATCGGCCAGGAAGCGGCGGACGATCGCCTCGCCAAGCTCGCCGCGGTCGCAGCCGAGCTCTTGAAGGACTTGGCCGACCTGCAGGCGCAATGTCTTCTCGAACGAGAGCCCCGGCAGCGCGAAGCGCCGGGGCAGCGTGTCGTCGCAAAGGTAGAACGCCTTCGCGAAGCGGGCCTTCGGAATATCGAGACCCGCTTCCTTATAAAGGGGGTAGAAACGGTCCAGCCATGTCGTCCCATCGGCGTCGAGGGTCCCGCCGAAGTCGAAGAGGAGGCATTTCACCGTGCTATTCTACAAAATATTGGCCCGCGCGGGAACGGCTTCTCGACCGTCATGGCCCCGTAATATGAAAGGCCTTGACAAAACAGGCTAATCCTGTTATTAATGTTGTGAGCCTGTTCCGCGTGTCGAAACTTCGCGTGGAGAGGTGTCTTCGAACTGAGTGCGCCGAGTTGACCCCCCCTGGAGGGGGCATCGGCGCTTTTTTATGGGTTACCGTTGAGAGGATAATGAGACATGCCGGTTAAACCGGAAGACGCGAACGTCAAGGAAGAGAACTTCAAAGCCAAAGTCGGGGAGGTCTTGAAAAAGGCCAAAACCCTGACGTCTTTCCTTTTTGGTCCCGAGGACATCATCGCCGTCGACGTCGGCACGTACTCCGTCAAGATCGTGGAGATCAAGCAGGAGGGCGGCATCCCGGTGCTCAAGAACTGGGGCTACATCCCCTTGAACGCCAAGCCCGAGGCCACTCCCGAAGAGAAGAAGGCGCAGGTCATCAACGAGCTGCGCGCCTTCATCATCAAGAAGGGCGTCAAGATCAAGGACGTCGCCACCGCCCTATCGGGCAACTCGGTGATCGTGCGCTACGTGAAGTTTCCCAGGCTCACGAAGTCGGAGCTCTCGGCGACCTTGGCCACCGAGGCGGAGCCCTTCATCCCCTTCGACATCAACGAGGTCCAGCTGGGCTTCCACATCCTTAACGAGATCGTCGAGGAAGGCCAGAAGAAAATGGAGACCGTGCTGGTCGCGGCCAAGAAGGACCTCATTCAACAGCGCCTCGAGGTCCTGCAGGGCGCGGGTCTCTCTCCGACCATCATCGACGTCGACTCTTTCGCGCTGGAGAACGTCTATGAGCGCCAGCGCGACCTTAAGCCGGAGGCCGGGGCGACGCTCTACCTCAACATCGGGCACACGGTCACCAACCTCTCCATCCTCGAGGGCGGCGTGACCCGGGTCGTGCGCGACATTTTCATCTCGGGAAACACGCTCACCAAGGCCATCATGAAGGCTTTCCAGGTCGACTTCACTAAGGCCGAGGAGCTCAAGAAGACCTACGGCATCATCGTCGACGCCGCCGAGAAGGAAAAGGCCCTGCAGGAGGGCCAGCGGGAGGCCCTGGGAGTCTCGCAGACGGTGGCCAACGTGGTCAAGGACATGGTCGGGGAGGTGCACCGCTCGGTCGACTTTTACCTTTCGCAGGGTCCGGAGCGCTCCATCGGGCGCATCGTTCTCATGGGCGGCGTGGCCAGGCTCAAGAACCTCGCCAAGCACCTCTCGGTCGAACTGAAGGTGCCCGTCACCGTGCTGGAGCCTTTTGGATTCTTGAAGGAAGCGCCGGCGGACCTGCCCGCCGATCTTGCGCCCGCCTTCGGAGTCGCGGTGGGCCTGGCCCTGCGGCGCAACAAGGATTGGATCTAGGGCTATGATCAGGATCAACCTCGTCCCCGCCGACATACTGGCCAGGGCGCATCAGCGCCAGCAGCTGCTTCAGCTCTCCGCCGGCGGGATCGTGGTCGCGGCCATCGTCGTGATGGTGTCCTTGGCGCACCTCTACAAGCTCAACAGTCTCCAGCGCACGCTCGCCTACGACCAGGCCAAGCTCAAGACCCTCCAGGTCATCGTCGCCCAGGTCGAGGAGCTCGAGAAGACGCGCGACGCGGTGCGGGCCAGGCTGAAAGTCGTCCAGGACCTCCTCAAGGGCCGGACCCTGTATCCGACCTTCATGTGCGAATTCGTCCGCAGCGTCCCCGGCGGCATCCGGGTCAGGACCTTGGGGACCACCGGAGGCGGCAGCTCAGCCGGGCCCCTCAAGCTGGCCGTCTCGGCCGAGTCGCGCACCAACGAGGACATCGCCGCCTGGATCAAGAAGATGGAGGAATCGGGCCGATTCGACAAGGTCGAGCTTGGCCCGGTCACGGTGAGCGGCGCAGCCGAGAAGCTGGTCGCGTTCACCCTCAACTTGATGTACGTCCCGGCGCCCTAAAGCCATGGCCAAGATCAATCTGAAGCTGACGCCGCAGCAGCAGAAGATCCTCGCGGGAGCCGTCATCGGCCTGGTCGGCGGGGGCTATTGCTACATCTCCTTTTTCTGGTCGCCGATCTCCCAAAAGATCGAGGAGGCCAACAAGACCATCGCTGAGGTCGAGGGCAAGATCGACAAGGCCGAGAAGCAGGCCGCTCGCCTGCCCCATCTGCAGGCCGAGCTCGCCGAGCTCAACCAGCAGGCCATCGAGGCCGAGAAGCGCCTCCCGAAGAAGAAGTCGACCGCCGACATCCTCGTCACCGTCAGCCAGCTCGCCGAGACCTACCATGTCAACCTCCTGAGCTTCACGCCCGGCTCTTCGACGAGCCGCCAGTTCTTCATCGAACTCTCCTATCCCGTATCCATCAAGGGGACGTTCCACAACATCGGCAAGTTCCTCGCGGCCGTCTCGCTGGAGGAGCGCATTTTCAACGTCCAGAACGTGATGTACACGGAGCCGGTCGGCGACGCGGGAGAGATGCAGGTGACCTTCACCTTGGTCTCGTACCAATACAAGGGATGAGCAGAGCGCTGATCGTCGCATTCGCTTTGACCGCCGGCCCCCGTATCGGGTTCGGCGCGGAGGTCAATCATCTCAACGACAAGCCCCCCGCCGACGCGGTGGCCGTCATGCAGAGCTTCGCGGCCACCGCGATGAACCCGGCCCTTCATCCCTGGGCCTCGTTCTCCTGCGGGTCCGCGCTGTGGGGCGTTTGGGCGGCCAAGGACCCGAGCCTGGGGCCCAAGGGCAAGCAGATCGCCGGCGGTGGCCGCGCCTTCTCCAAATTCGCCAACAGCGACGTGGATCTTTACAAGAGCGCGGCGTTCCAATCCTTCATGAAGCCCTTCATCAATGCCCCGCATGCCCGCATCGCGGCGGCCGCCGAGCGCGAGAGGATCGGCTCCATGATGGGCCAGCCATTCTCCGCGGACAAGAGCGTCTCCGTCGTCGAGGCGGGGGGCGTTTCGCTCGCGGTCTACCACGAGAAGGACTCGCTTTGGATCGAGCTCGCCTCGGCGCTGCCCAAAGCCGTCGCGGGCGCGCCCGCGGTCTCGTCGGGAACGGCCGGGGGCGCCAAGCCTGCTTCCGTCGAGACGATCTACACCGTCGACAAGCTCAGGGATCCCTTCCTGAAGTCGGCGCTTGGAGGAGTTTCCTCCAAGCCGTTTTCCCCCGACGATTTCAGCATCCACAACCTGGCCCTGCGCGGCGTCATGAAGGACCAGGCCGCCGACTACGCGCTGTTCACCGACAACAGCTTCGGCGTGACCTTTATCCTGCGCCGCGGGAAATTGTACGATGGCAAGGGCAAGCCGGTGCCGGGAGTGACCGGTTCGATGAATCTCAAGCAGAAGACGGCGCATCTGATGACTCAGGAAAGCGACGTGCAGACCTTCAGGCTCGGGGAGGAAGGCAAGGATTGACCGGCACACGGTGCGGGGGAACGCCATGACCAACGAACAGCATGAGCAGGGGCCGCTCTCGAAGCGCTTGGCCGCCGCCGTCCTTTCTGCGATCATCGCGTTTCCTCCGGGATCTCTTCCGGTCCTCTGGGCCGAGGACGGGGCCTCGGTCGACTCGATCAAGGTCGCGGGCGACCAAGTGCAGATCGGCGTCAGCGCCGAGACGCAGTACACCAGCCGCGTGACGGCGACCCCTCCGCGCCTGATCCTGGACCTCTCTGGGACGCAGTACAAGGCCGGCGCGAAAGCCTTCACGGCCTCGGGGCAGTACCTCAAGGGGGTCCGGGGCAGCCAGTTCAAGCCCTCTCCCGAGATGGTCTCGCGCGTCGTGCTCGACCTCAAGGAGATGACGGGCTACCAGATCTCCCGCAACGCGGGCGGCCTGCTCGTGGCTTTGGGACCATCCACGAGCGCTCTCGGAGCCCTCCATAATCCCGCGGGAGAGCTGCCCAAGCCCAAGGGGTCAGAGACCGCCGGCGTGAGCACGCAAGTCTCCCCGGAGGTCACAGACATCGCCGTGAAGTCCGATGTGACCAAGACCGAGGCCGAAGAGGCTCCGCCCGCCGTCGTCCCTCAGGCGTCCGACAAGCCCAAGGCGAAAGGCCACATCGACATCATGGGACGCCTGCCGCGCGACTTGGTGTCGCTGGACTTCGACAACACCGACATCCGGGACGTCATCAAGCTGCTCGCGGCCAAGGCCAAGGTCAACATCATCTACGGGCCCGACGTCTCGGGCAACCTTTCGCTCCATCTGAGCGACGTGCCGTTCGACGAGGCCTTCCGGACCATCCTGACCATGATGAACCTTTCGACCTCTCAGGTCGGCGAGAACATCCTGAGGATACTCACGCCCGCCGCCCTTCGCGGCTCGCAGACAGCGGCCGCCACCGCGACCAAGGTCGTCACTCTCAATTACAGCAAGGCCAGCGACATCCTGGGGACCGTCAATTCGGTCCGCACGGCGGAGGGTCGCGCGGGCACGGCGATCGCCGACGCCAAGACCAACTCGATCATCGTCACGGAATCCATCGAGGGCTTGGCTAGGACCGAGCTGCTGATCTCCCAGCTCGACCAGAAGCCCAAGCAGGTCGTCATTGAGGCGAAGATCGTGGAAGTCGGCTTGACTAAGGCCCTCGACTACGGCATCCAATGGGATTATTTCGAGGTCGATCCCGCCAAGATCGGCCACAAAGCCGGCACCAACATGATCGGTACCACGGCCGCCCCCTCGGCCACTGCCGCCATCGTGCCGCCGCTGGACAGGAACGCGACGGTGACCACTGGCGTCGGCGCCGGCGGCCGGGGTACGGGGGTCAGGCTTCCCGCCGACAACATCTTCGGGGCGCTGACCTTGGGGCGCATCACCAACAACTACTTCCTCTCGGCCACTTTGACCGCGGCGGCCTCCGAAGGAAAGGTGAAGGTCCTCTCGGACCCTAAGGTCGCCACGCTCAACAACCAGGCCGCCAACATCAACGTGACGACCCAGATTCCCTACGTGACCTCAAACGCGACGGCCAACACGGTCAGCCAGTCGGTCGCCTACGTGACCGTCGGCATACAGCTCACCGTGACGCCGACGATCAACGCCGACGGCCGGATCACGCTCAACATCAACCCCGTTGTGAGCCAGCCCTCGGCGACCGCGGCCGCCAGTTCGACCGGGGCGCCGGCCGTCGATTCGCGCAACGCCCAGACGACCGTGCTGGTCAAGGACGGCGAGACCATCGTCATCGGCGGCTTGATCTCGGACTCGGTCCAGAACACGGTCGCGAAGGTCCCGATACTCGGCGACATCCCGATCATCGGCTGGCTCTTCAAGAAGAAGACCATCAGCCGAAGCCGGACCGAACTCCTGATCTTCGTCACCCCCAAAGTCATGAACGACTAGCGCCCGAGGCCCGTGCTTGCTCTTCTGATCGGGCTGCTGGTCGCGTTGGGGCCGTTGCTGCGCGGGGGCTGGGATCTTTGGTCGCAATCCCTGCTCTTCTTGGCCGTCGCCGCGGGCTTTTCCTGTTGGCTGGTGGGCCGCCTCCTGGTCGGCTATCTTCCTCTTCCCTCGAAGCGGATGCTCGCCTGGGCAGGGGCCTTGGCGGTCCTGAGCGCCGCAAGCGCGCTCATGAGTCCCGTGTCCGCCTACGCGGTGCCCTCCTGGCGGGCGCTGGCCCTGGGACTGTGGATCTTCCCGGCGCTGGAGACCGTCTCGAAAGACGAGCGGGCGGCCGTCGATCAGGCGATCCGCGCCGCGGCCTGGGTCCTGGTGCTCCTGGCCTTTTACCAGCATTTTCATGACCGCATGTCGCGGCCGCCGGCGACTTTCCTCAATCAAAACGTCTTTGCCGGGACGATCTTGATGCTCCTGCCCCTGGCCCTTCAGAAAAACGACTGGCTGCTCTGCGCGGGGCTGCTCGCAGCACTCATGTGGGCGCACAGCGTAGGCGCCTGGCTGGGCCTGGGCGGCGCGCTGATCTTGGCGCGGCGCGGGGCGGGTCCCATCGCCTCGCGCTTGGGCGCGGGAATCGGCCTGGTCTGTCTCGTGCTCATCTACGGGAAGCTGCAGGACCCCGAAGTCATCCACCGCTGGCATTGGTGGACGGCGGCCTGGCGCATGCTGAGCGAGCGGCCGTGGCTCGGCTTTGGGCCGGGCAGCTTCGCCTATGTGATGCCCTCCTTCCAGCAGCCGGGGCGCGACCTCTCCTCCCTTTACGCCCACCAGTACTTCCTCGAGACCGGGGCCGAGTCCGGCCTGCCCTATCTCGTCCTGTTCACGGCCGGAGTCCTCCATTTGCTCCATCGCGGCGGGGAGCATAAGCGCTTCGGGGCGGCGGCCCTTCTGATCCAGTCTTGCTGGGATTATGCCCTCTCCATACCGGCGAACTTTTGGCTATTCTGCTATTTCGCGGCCTCTTCCGGGTCGCAGAGCTCGAGGGGCGTCAACATCTCCCCGGGCCGCAAGCTGCCCTACAGCGCGCTCGTCCTAGCGCTCTCGTATTCGGTTTGCTCATGGGCATCCAGCCGGTGGCGGGCCGACCGCATCAAGTCCGAGGCGGCCGAGCGCTTCCGTTCGGGGGCGCCTGCCGTCGCCGTTCTGCCGGACCTCGAGCGCTCCGCCGCGCTTGCGCCCGACCCCGAGGCGGAGCGCGACATCGCGGAGCTCGCGCTCCAAAACCGCGATTTCGCCGAGGCGGCGCGGCACCTCGAGCGCGCGGCGGTCTTGAATCCGTTCCGGGCCTCGACCTGGGCGGCTTTGGAGAGAGTCGACCTTCAGCTCGGGCGGGCGGAGGCCGCGCGCCGCGCGCGCGCGCAGGGCGCGCTCTACTGTCCCGCGCTGAGGCTTCCGTGACGCGGCGGGCTTCTATCGACAGGGACGCGGCCGCCTGCGGCGCGCTGGCCGTTTTGATTCTGGCCCAGCTCGTTCCGCCTTGGCTCAAGGGGTTGGCTCCCTTCTGGGGCGATCTGACCTACATCCACCATCCGTGGCGTGCGTTCGACTCGCAGCTCCTTCAGGCGGGACGCTTGCCGCTTTGGGATCCCTATCTTTACTTCGGCATGCCGGCGGCCGCGGCGATGCAGGATTCCCTCTACTATCCTGTCAGCGCGCCATTTTTCTTGTTCTCCTTTTCCGGCGCGCTGCTGATCTTTCACGCGGTCCAGTACTGCCTCTCGGCCGCGCTGGCCTATTTATGGCTGCGCTCGCTCGGCCTACGGCGGACGGCGGCGCTGGCTGGTTCGGGTCTTGTGTGCCTCGGAGGAGTCTGGCTCAGGGAAAGGCCTTTTCTCAACCATCTCGCCGTTCTCTCGATGCTTCCCGGCTTGCTGCTGCTCGCCCGCCGGCCCCGGGCGCTGGCCTTGGCTCTGTGCGCCGCCTTCCTGGGCGGCTATCCGCCGTTCTTCGTCGGCGCCGCCGCGGCGGCTTTCGCGCTCTCCCTCATCCTCTGCGGCCCGGGCGCGCGCCGGACCCTGCCCAAGGTCTGGGCCTCTGCCGGCCTCTGGGCCGCGGGGCTCTGCGGCATCCTCCTGCTGCCCGCCGTCGAGCTCGTCGGTCTCTCGCGCAGGGCGGCGGGCGTCGGACTCGAGGAGGCGCTGCAGTTCGGCTTCGCGCCTTCCGATCTCGCGCAGTGGATCAGCCCGGCGCTGGCGGGCTCCTTTGACCCGGCGGTGCAATGGTGGAAGTCGTGCTTCGTCGGCGTCGTCG
The DNA here is from genome assembly GCA_016194705.1 of Elusimicrobiota bacterium. Classification (GTDB taxonomy): domain Bacteria; phylum Elusimicrobiota; class Elusimicrobia; order UBA1565; family UBA9628; genus PALSA-1176. The sequence goes on from JACQAZ010000004.1 coordinate 148,550, forward strand.
GCATCGCCTTGGCGGCGCGAGGCTGCCTGTGTCTTCCGCGCCGACGCGCGGCCTTTCTGGTCCTCTGGCTTGCGTCCGTTCTCCTGCTGCTTCTCGGCGGGACCAATTCCGTCTCCGCGGCGTTGTGGGTGCACCTGCCGCTGCTCAAATTCGTGCGCTATCCCGGCTTCTTGAGCTACTTGGCGGTCCCCGTGCTGGCGGTACTCGCCGCCGCGGGAGTCCAGCGCCTCTCGCCGGGAGTGCGGCTCGCCGCTGTTTTTCTTCTCATGGCGGAGCTGGTCCTCTACGGCGCCGGGGCCTTTCCGCTGGCGCGGGCCGATATCTTTTTGTCGGCCGGTCCTCTCGTGCGCCGCCTGCAGTCGGAGCTCGGGGACCACCGCTACCTGCTCTCGCCGCGCGCGCTCGAGGCGGTGCAGGGCGCGGGCTACGAGGACTGGAAGCACCGCCTCTACGGCCTGACCAACGCGCCGTTTCGGCTGCGCGCGGCCGGAAACTTCGGAGAGCCCTTGGTCCCGCAGGCCAACTTCGAGGTCATGGACCGGCTGTACAGCGCCAAGAGCGCCGAGGACGCTGCTTCCTGGTTCTCGGCCACGGACATCAGCGTGCTGCTGACCCCGCGGCCCATCGAGGGGTCCAAGATGTTTGTGCATGAAGGGCGCGACCTATGGGAGGTCCACCGCTGGAAAAGGGATTCGGCAGGGGCTTACGCACTGACGGAGGCCGAGGGCGCGGCGATTCCGGCCGGGCTGCCCGTGCAGGAGGATGCTCTGCGGGTCAGGCAGCCTCTGCTCGTCGAGCGCCCTCGCGAGGACCGGTTCTCGATCGCGGGCGAGTCCGTTGAGCCGGGCTGGGTTTTCGTCAGCGAGCCGCGCTTTCCCGGCTGGCGCGTCACGCTCGAGACTCCTCGAGGAGAAGGCATCGTGCAGAGCCTGCCCGCCCTCTCCGCGTTCCAACGCGTCCACGTGCCCGCGGGATCGTGGCGACTCGATTTCCGGTACGCGCCCGGAAGCTGGCTCTGGGGCCTGGCTCTGAGCGTGCTGGCTGGGCTGGCCATGGCTTGGCGCGGCTGGCGCGCGGCCCTGTCGGCCCCGCGATGAGGGCGCGCAAGACCGTCGTGATGGTCCCGACCTACGACGAGGCACAGAACATCGAAGCCTTGATCCGCGAACTGTTGGCGCTGCGCATTGAAGGTCTCGAGGTCCTAGTCGTCGACGATCGAAGCCCGGACGGCACCGCTGAGATCGTCTCCCGGCTGGCAGCCCTCGAGTCGCGCGTCAAGCTGCTGCGCCGCGAAGGGCCCAAGGGCCGGGGTCTGGCGGGGCGCGACGGATATCTCAAGGCTCTCGAACTAGGCGCCGAGCGCGTCGTCGAGATGGACGCCGATTTCTCGCACCAGCCCAAGCACATCCCCGCTTTGCTCGCGGGGCTCGAGCGGGGCGATCTTATCATCGGCTCTCGGCTGATCGTAGGAGGCAGCGACCGGGACCGGCCGCTGGCGCGCCGCTGGCTGACCGTGGCCGCCAACGCCTACGCGCGCCTGCTGCTGGGCCTGCCGGTCGAGGACACAAACTCCGGCTTTCGCGCCTTCAGCCGCAAGGCCCTGGAGACGGTGAGCCCTCAGACCTTGAGATCGGCCGGCCCGGCGATTCTCCACGAGACGCTCTATCGCGCGCGACGCGCCGGTCTGCGGCTCTTGGAGGTGCCCATCGAGTTCGTCGACCGAAAGAAGGGGGAGTCCAAGCTCGACCTGCGCCGCCTGGCCGCGGGCTATCTGACGGTATTGAAAATTGCGATAATCGGGGATTAGAGAAAGTTGTGAGGCGAAAAGACTTCCTCCTGCTAGGCGCCCTGGCGGCCTTGATCCTGGCCATGCTCGCTCCGGCGGGGATCAGGCCGGGCTTCGTGCCGGCCAATTTCGGCGACCTCTACGCTTATCACTACCCGATGCGGCACTTGATCGCAAGCTCGCTCGAGGCCGGCCGGCTGCCGTTCTGGAATCCCTACATCTTCAGCGGGCTTCCCTTGGCCGCCAACCCGCAGAGCGCGGTCTTCTACCCGCTCTCCATCCTGGGCACGGTCCTTCCTTTGAGCGCCGCGCTCTCCTGGGACTTCGTGTTCCATCTCTTGTGGGCGGCGTGCGGCTGGAGCCTGCTCGCGCGCAAGCAGGGCCTCGGGACTTTGGGCGCCTTGCTTTTGGCCGCGTGCTACTGCCTTTCGCCCTTCATCGTGTATCGCATCTCGGAGGGCATTCCTACCTTGCTGGCCTCGCTCTCCTGGGCTCCATGGTGCTGGCTGGCCTGGCTCTGCGCGGGCGCGCCGATGCTCGCCGCGGTCTGGTCGCTCCAGTTCTTCTCGGGTCACCCCCAGTTCATGGTGATCAACGCCGCGGCGATGGCGGTCTGGGGTCTGCTTCACCCTCGGCGCGCGCCGCTGTTGGGCCGCATGGCTGCGGCAGGTCTGGCGACCTTGGCGATGACCGCGCTCGAGTGGCTTCCGTTGCGGGAGTTTCTCGCGCACTCGGTGCGGCGCGGCTGGCCCCAGTCCTATACCACGGCCTATTCGATGGACGCGGCGATGGCTTTGAACTCGCTCTATCCAGACGCCTGGGGCAATCCGTTGGACGGAACTTACGCCGGACCTCCTTCGGTGTTCTTTGAGACGGCGGGCGTCTTCGTGGGAATCCTGGCCCTGGCTCTGGCGGGGTACGCGCTCTGGAACGGCAGGAGGAAATCCGCGGCGCTCATCGCGCTCGGGATGTTCCTGGCCGCAGGCGGCCACAACGCGCTGTACGTCGCCTTGCTCGACGGCCCGCTGGGCTGGCTGCGCACGCCGTCGCGGTACTCCTTCCTCTGCCTTTGGGGTTTCTTGCTTGCGGCCGCGGCCGGATGGATGCTCCTCCAGGCGCGCTTCAAGCCCGCGGCGCTGCTCAAGGCGGCGGCGGTGGCGGCGGCGATCCTCGAGCTGGCCGCGTGGGACCGCCGTTTCCTGGGGGCGGCTGACAGCCGTCCGTATCTGGCCCCCAACGCGGCGGTCGCAGCAAGGATCGCCGGCCGGCCCTGGCGAGTCATGACCGATCCCGATCTGGCCAGCCCCAACAAGACGATGCTCTACCGGGCGATGAACGTCAACGGCTATGAGGCGTTTTATCTGAGCGGCTATCCCGAGTACGCGGCGCGCTCCGAGGGCCGCGCCGCCGCGGATGCCAGCCGCACCTATCTTCGCCGCTACGATTCGCCCGAGATGAACCGGCTGGGCGTGCGCTACTTCCTCTCGGCCGCAGGCGCGCTCAAGGAGAACTCTGCCGCGCTGCCCTTGGCGTATTTCGTGGACGATCGGGGAAGTCCCCTGGCGTCCGACGCGACGGTCTCCATCGAAAGTCCAGAACATTGGAAGATCGAAGGCGCGCTCCCCGCCAAGGCCAGGGCGATCGTCGCGGGCGTGCCGCTCTACCCCGGGTGGACCGCGCGGCTCGACGGGGAGAACGCGACTCTGGAGCGCTGGGACGGCTGGCTCGCCAAGGCCCCGGTCCCCGCCGGCGGCCGGCCCGGCCGGCGCTTGGTCCTTCGGCTCGATTTCATCCCGACGGGGTGGCCCCGGCTGGCGGCGCTCTCGGCGCTCTCTTGGGCGGCGTGGCTGCTCCTGGGCGCGCGGCGCGCGGCGCGGGAGCTGCGCGCGTGAAAGGCTGGCGCGACTGCGCCTCGGCGATCGTGGGCGTCGTCCTGACCCTAAGTTTCCTAGCACTCGCCGCGCGCAACGTGAAAGTCGGCGAGCTCTGGGTCGTGCTGCGCTCCGCACGATGGGGCTGGATCGCCGCGATGGCCGCCGTCAGCGGCGCGGACCTTGTGATCCGGTCGGTCCGCTGGAGGCTGCTGCTCTCGCGCGCGCCCGGCCGCAAGGCCGGGCTCTTCCTGCTTTTCCGCCTCGAGGCCATAGGCCTTGCGATGAACAACGTGTTGTTCATGCGTGTAGGGGAACTCGCGCGCGGCTTCCTGGCGGGCCGCGAGCTGGGACTGCCGCTGGCGACCGCGCTCTCCAGCGTCGCAGTCGAGCGGGCGCTCGACGTCGCTGCTCTGCTGGCTTTGTTCTGCGGAGCCAGCCTCGCGCTGCCGGGCCTGGTGGAAGCGAGGTTCCTGCGCGGGGCGCTTCTGGTCCTCGGGGCCTGCCTCTTGGTGCTCGGCGTGCTGGCCTTCGCCGAAGAGAAGCTCGCCTCGGGTCATCCATGGGAGAAGACGCTGCGCGCCTGGCCGAGGCTGCACGACCTGGTGTCTCAGCTGGCCGCGGGGGCTTCGGTCCTTCGCGGCGGCGGGCCCGCCGCCGCGGCCGCGGGCTTGAGCCTGCTTCTGTGGGGGGTCGACGCGGGCTTCTACTGGTTCGGCGCCCGGGCTCTGGGGCTCGGCGGCATCGTCGACTACCCGCGCGCGGTGCTGATCCTCTCGTGGGCGGGAGCGGCGGCCGCCGTGCCCACGGCACCCGGCGGCTTTGGCTCCTTCGAACTCGCCGTGCAGACGATCCTCGGACGGCTCGGAGCCTCGCCGCAGCAAGCCCTGGGCTACGCTTTGTTCAGCCACATGGTCGGCTATATCGCCGTCACCTTGATCGGTCTGGCCTTCCTTTGGCGCGTGGGCTTCTCCTTGGGAGAGCTCAAAGCCGCTTTGGAGCGGGAGAAGGCTCGGTGAAGACGACCTTGATGCCGTACTTGGCCTCGCCTTGCTGCGCGGCCTCGCTCAAGATGGCCGAGCTGGGGCAGTTCCCCCGCACCGAGAGCATGGATATTCAGAGCGGGAGCTTGGAGTGCCTGGCCTGCAAGGGACGCTACCCGATCGTGGACGGGGTACCGATCCTGGTCCTGGAGTCGGCGGACTCGAAAGTGCTCAAGACCCGGGACAGCTTCGCTTACGAATGGTCGCGCTATCCCGGCTCGCTGCCGGAAGACCAAGGGGTCTTCCTCGAGGAGACCCAGCTTCCGGCCGGCGAGTTCAAGGGCAAGCTCGTCCTGGACGCCGGCTGCGGCATGGGCCGCTATTCCGTCGTCGCGCTTTCCTTGGGCGCCGAGGTGGTCGCACTCGACCTCTCCGAGAGCCTCAGGCGTCTGGCGGCCGTAGCACCCGATTACCCCAAGCTCCATGTGGTCCAAGGCGACCTCTTGAGGCCCCCCTTCAAGAAATTCCTCTTCGACATCGCCTACAGTCAAGGCGTGCTGCACCACACCGCCGACACGCGCAAGGCGTTCAAAGCGGTCTCCGCTTTGGTCAAGCCCGGCGGCTACTTGAGCGTCTGGGTGTACGGCAAGGCGGGCAAGTTCTCGGAGTTTTCGACCAATCCCCTGCGCGAGGACCGCGGCTGGGTCAAGCGCCGCAGGCGGCTGGCGTGGCTCGTCGTCGCATTGCGCCACTGGGTCAGCGATCTCGTGAGGTTTTTCACGACGCGCCTGCCGCTGCGCCTGACCTACGCCTTGTGCTGGCCGCTGGCCGCCTTGGGCGCCGTGCCGCTGCTCAGGTACCTCACTTTCTCGGTCCACGCCGACTTTAAGGTCCGGGTCATCGAGAATTTCGATTGGATCTCTCCTCCCTTCCAGCACCACCATACAAAGGAAGAGCTCGGCGCCTGGTTCGAGGCCGCCGGCTTTACGCCGCTCAAGGTCCTACCCCACGGGCTGGTGCCCAAGCCGGGCCTGCTGGGGCGCCGGCATGGCTGAGGACAAGCCCTCCGTGCTCATGGTCAGCGCCGGCTTCCACCCGGCGGTCGGCGGCGCCGAGAAGCAGGCCCTGGAGCTCTCCGCGGCGCTCGCCGCGCGCGGGGTAAAGATTCGCGTGGCGACCAGGCGCTTGGGCGGGCTGCCCGCCTCCGAGGAGGTCAGGGGCATCCGGGTCGACCGCCTCTGGTGCGCGGGCTCGGGGCTGTTCAACGCCGCGAGCTTTCTGTTCTCGCTTTCGGTTTATCTGGTGCGAGCGTCGCCCCTCTACGACGTGATCCATGTGCATCTCGCCGGCTCTCCCGCCGTGGCCGCCGCCCTGGCGGGGCGTCTTCTGGGCAAGAGGATCTTCATCAAGCTCGGCGGCGGCAAGGGGATAGGCGAACTTGCCGCGAGCTCCGCCTCGCTTTCGGGGAGACTCAAGCTCCTCGCCTTGAGCATACTCAAGCCGCAGTTCGTCGCGGTGGCCCGCGAGCTCGCAGACGAAGCGTCGCGCTATCTCGGAGCCGTCCCGGTGCACGTTCTGGCCAACGGAGTCGACACGCAGGTCTACAGGCCGGTCGCGCCCGCGCGCAAGGCCGAACTGCGCCGCGAGCTCGGGTGGCCGGCCGGCCGGACCGGCTTTCTCTACGTGGGCCGCTTCTCTCCCGAGAAGAGGCTGCCGCAGTTCCTTGAGACCTGGCTTGAGCAAAACAAAAGAAGCCATAGCCACGCCTTCTTGGCGTTCGTCGGCGACGGGGCGGAAGGCGCGCCGCTCAAGGCCATCGTCGAGAGGACGCGCGCCTCTGACCGAGTCTTCATCCACTCCACGCTCGCGGAGGTCTGGCGCGTCTACGCAGCCGCGGATGTCTTCGTGCTTCCTTCGGTCTCGGAGGGGCTCTCCAACGCCCTCCTGGAAGCCATGGCCTCGGGCCTGGCGGTGCTCGGCAGCCGGGTGGGGGGGACAGCCGAGGCCGTGGTCGAAGCGCAGACGGGCCTCCTCTTTGCCGCCAAGGACTCGGAGGAGTTGGGGCGGCAGCTGGGAAAGCTGCTGGAGAACCCGGAGCTGATCTCCGCGCTCGGCGCCGCGGCGCGCGAGCGCGCCGTCGCGCGGTATTCGCTCGACAAGATCGCGCAGGCCTACGAGAACCTCTATAGGTACGGACTGTGAGCGCGAAGCTGCTCGTCGTCGCCGGGACCAGGCCTGAAGCCATCAAGCTCGCCCCCGTCATCGCCGCCCTGCGCCGCCTCAAAGGCCTTTCGGTCCGGGTCTGCGCGACCGCCCAGCACCGCGAACTCCTCGACGGCATGCTCGACGCCTTCGGCATTCGGCCCGACATCGATCTCGACCTGATGCGCCCGCGCCAATCGCCGGGCGAGGTGCTCCGACGGTGCCGCAAGGCGCTTGCGCCCGTGCTCGCGCGCGAGAGGCCGGACCTGGTGATCGTGCAGGGAGACACGACGAGCGCTTTGGGAGCGGCCCTGGCGGCCAAGGACGCCGGCGTCTGCGTGGCGCACGTGGAAGCGGGCCTGCGCACGCACGACCCGCGCCAGCCCTTTCCGGAGGAGCGAAACCGGGTCCGCATCGACCGGATCTCCCGGTTGTGGTTCGCGCCGACGATAGGGGCCGCGCGCAATCTCCGGCGCGAGGGGCTGGGTCCCGACGGGATCTTCGTGACGGGCAACACCTCGATCGACGCCTTGCTTTGGGCGCTGCGCCGTCCCGGGCCCCCTGAGAACCGGTCTCTCGCGCGCCTGCCCCAGAAGCGGCTCGTGGTGGTGACCTTGCACCGTCGCGAGAGCTTCGGACGGGCCCTGGACGGACTCATGCGCGCGATCGGGCAAGCCAGCGCGCGGCTTCCAGGATGGACCTGGGTGCTCCCGGTCCATCCCAATCCGCGCGTGCGCCGGGCCGCGCGGCGCCTTGCGGGACGCTCGGCCGTCAAACTGATCGCGCCTCTCGGGTATCTCGATTTCGTGAAGCTCATGAAGCGCGCGGACTTCCTCGTGACCGATTCGGGCGGCATCCAGGAAGAGGCGCCGACCCTGAAGAAGCCGGTCCTCGTCGTGCGCAATAAGACCGAGAGGCCGGAACTGCTCGGCCGGGGCGGCAAGCTCATCGGCAATTCGGGGGCGCGCCTCTTGCGGGAACTCACGCGATGGGCGCGCGGCCGCAGACCCAAGCCGCCCGCGCGCAATCCCTTCGGCGACGGCCGCGCGGCGCGGCGCATCGCCCGCGCGCTCTCCGCCTGGGCCCGGGCGAAGAGGCCGCGCCCTTGAAATTTCTGTATCATGGGGGCGAGGCCTTCCCGTGAGCAAAGCCCGCCGCTTCGCGCGCAACGTCAGCTGGAACATGGCCGGCCAGATCGTCGTGGCCGCGGCCAATTTCCTATTCATCCCCTATCTCGTCCGGGGCATGGGCCAGGAACGCTACGGCCTCTACATCCTGCTCAACACGGCGGCCAGCTACCTCATCCTGCTGACCTTCGGCGCGGGCGACGCCACCGTCAAGTTCGTGGCCGAGCACCACGGCGCCCAGGACGGCCGGGCCCTCAAAGACACCCTGCGATACTCCCTGCTCATGCACGGGCTCGCCGTCGTGCCGGGAGCGGCGGCACTATTTTTCGGGGCGAAGCTCTGCGCCCTTAGGCTCTTTCACGTCCCCCAGCCCCTGCTGCCCCAGGCGGTCTTCGTCCTGCGCTGCGCGGCCGCCGGCTCGATCTCGGTGGCCGCGATCCAGTTCGCAGGCGGCGTTCTCCAAGGGCTTCAGCGCTTCGACTGGCACAACCTCGTCACGGGCCTGCAGAACGGCCTGATGCCGTTCGGGGCCGCTGCCGCCGTCTGGCTCGGCTTGGGGCTTGCCGGCGCGGCGTCGTGGTACGTCGTCCTCAACGCGCTCGCGGCGGCGGCGGGGCTGGCGGCCGCGTGGGCGCTGCTGCATCCTTCCCGCGATCTCCGGGCCGGCAAGGGCCTCAAGGCCGGGGTCTTCTGCGCCTACGGGGCGAGCATGTGGCTGAGCGTGACGGCCTGGGTCGTCACGTTCCAGTTCGACAAGATTTTTCTGGCAAGAGGGACCTCGCTGTCCGACCTGACCCTTTACTCGATCCCGTCTGGCCTGCTGCAGCGAGTCCAGGTCATGGGCGTGGTCGTTTCCGCCGTGCTTCTGCCTATGATGAGCGAGCTCGGAGGTTCCCAAGCCCATGAGGAGCTCATTCGGATATATCTCAAGTCCTCGCGCTTCCTCTTGTGGGCCGTGCTCCCGGCCCTGATCCTGCTTTTTGTGCTGATGCCGCAGTTCCTGACGCTATGGCTTGGCGGCGAGTTCGGCGGCCGCGGAGTCTGGCCGGCGCGGCTCGTCGTTCTCGCGAAGCTCTTCTTCATCCTCGACGCGATCCCCAACGCGGTCGTGTGCAGCCGCGGCAAGCCTTGGGCGATGACCGCGATGGTCTGGGCGCAGGCGATCATCAGCATCGCGGCGTGGAAGCTGCTCGTCCCGCGCATCGGCATCCTCGGCGTGGCATGGGGCTCCCTGTTGGCGCAGTCGGTCCCGACGGTCATCTACCTTCTCTGGCTGCACGTCGGCGTTTTGCGCCTGACCGAGGGGCAATACGCGCGCCAAACGCTGTTTGCTCCGGCGATGAGCGGACTGCTGCTCGCGCTCGCGGTCTTTCCGCTACATCCTTTCGTCGACGACTGGCCGCGCCTGTTCGGGACGGTCGCGGGCGGCCTGCTGCTCTATTATGGGTCCACCTGGTTCTTGATGGACGACGGCGACAAGAGGCTGCTCAAACAGATCCTCAGGCGGGAGCCGGCCCCCGCGGCGGGGGTCTAAGCGTCATGTGCGGCATTTGCGGGGTTGTCCGCAAGGACGGCAAGCGGCCCGATGAGGGCCTGCTGAGGAAGGCCAACGATCTCATCACCCACCGCGGCCCCGACGACGAGGGCTATTTCATCGACGGTCCCGCGGGCCTGGCGATGCGGCGCCTGGCCATCATCGACTTGAATACCGGCCATCAGCCGATCTCCTACGACGGCGGCCGCTACTGGATCGTCTTCAACGGCGAGATCTACAACTATCGGGAGCTGCGCGAGGAGCTCGAGGCCAAGGGGCACTCGTTTGCGACCGCGACCGACACCGAGGCCATCCTCGCGCTCTACAAGGACCTGGGCGGCGGCTGTGTGGCGAAGCTGCGCGGCATGTTCGCCTTCGCGATCTGGGACAAGTCCCGGCAGCGGCTCTTCATCGCGCGCGACCGCATCGGCAAGAAGCCCTTGGTCTACGCGGATGAGCCGGGCTTCTTCGCCTTCGCCTCCGAGCTGCGCTCGCTTTTCGTGTGGGGGCTCTCGCGCGACATGGACGAGGAAGCGCTCGACCAATTCCTTTCATTGCAGTACATCCCTTCGCCCGGGACGATCTACCGGCGCGTCAAGAAGCTGCCCCCGGGACATACCTTGGTCTATGAGAAGGGCAAGGTCAGCGTCGAGCCGTACTGGGATCTGCCCTTGGGACGGAAGCCGGTCACAGCCGATATTAAGGAAGCGCAAGGACTCGTCGTCGACAAGCTCAAGGAGTCCGTGCGCCTGCGCATGATTTCCGATGTTCCGCTGGGGGCCTTCCTCTCGGGCGGGGTGGACTCCTCGATCATCGTCGCTCTCATGGCCTCGCTGTCCACGCGCCCGGTCAAGACTTTCTCGATCGGCTTCGAGGAGGAGGAGTTCTCGGAGCTCAAATTCGCCAAGGCCGTGGCCCAGCGCTACGCCACCGACCACACCGAGTTCATCGTCAAGGCCGAGATGGCCGAGGTCCTGCCGAAGCTCGCCTGGCATTACGGCGAACCCTATGCCGACGCCTCCGCGCTTCCTTCATACTATGTCGCGCGCGAAACCAGGCGCTTTGTCACCGTGGCCCTCAACGGCGACGGCGGCGACGAGAACTTCGCGGGCTACATCAGGTATTTCGCGATGAAGTTGGCGAAGCACTTCGACGCTTTGCCGGGACCCGCCAAGACCGCGCTCAAGGCCTCGGCGGAGATCCTTCCGGAATACAACGCGCCTTACGGCTTCACCTGGAGGCTCAAGCGCTTCCTGCGCTCGGCGCTCTTCGCCGATGTTCCCAAGCGGCACTTGAAGATGGTCGGCTACTTCTCGGAGGAGGACAAGGCGGGTCTCTACGCGCCGGAGTTCGCCGCGCGATTGGGCGCCGGCGCCGGCTCGGCCCAGCGCTACTTGGCGGGCGCTTTTGAAAAATGCGCCGGCGAGGATTTCATCAACCAACTGCTCTACGTCGACTTCAAGACCTACCTGCCCGAATGCCTGATGGCCAAGATCGACATCGCCACGATGGCCAACTCGCTCGAGGGCCGCTCGCCCCTCTTGGACCACGAGTTTGTCGAGCTCGTGTACCGCATGCCGGGCGACTGGAAGCTCAAGGGCCTGCGGGGGCACAAGTGGATCATGAAGCGGGCCTTCGCCGACATGCTGCCGCCGGCGATCCAAAAGCGCGGCAAGATGGGCTTCGGCATACCCCTTGGCAAATGGTTCCGCGGCCCCTTGAAGGGCTATTGGCAGGACCACGTCCTCGGTGCTCGCGCCCTGTCGCGCGGTTATTTCAGCGCCCCGGCGCTCAAGAGGTTTTGGGACGAGCACCAGAGCGGACGGCGCGAACATGGCTACCGCTTATGGGCGCTCTTGATGCTCGAGCTCTGGCACGAGGAATGCCTCGACAAGGAGGGCGGTTGAGGCCTCCCGATGAGCCCATCGAGGGCGAGATTGTCGACGCGCCCGCGTCGGCCTTGCCGCGCAGAGCGAGCTACTTTCACCCTTTGAGCGGCATGGTGATCCTGGGCCTGGACTGGCTGGCCTTCGGCCTGGATTTCTTCTCTGGCTTCGTGGCGCTGGCGGTGGTCTCGGCGCTGACCTTCGCCGCGACCTTCGCGTTGGTTTCGTCCATCCAGAGCAAGCTCCATGGCGATCCTCCCAAGACCGCCGCGTGGAAGGCCTTCCTCGGCGCTCTTGCCGCCGGAGTCCCCTTCCCGATCACCGGCACGATCGTGGGTGCTGCGATCCTCGCTTTGTCGGGCCTGCCTCGCCTGGGCCGGCGTCAGTAAGAACTCCATGCGCTTCCCATGTAGTCCGTGTGCGTGCAGTTGACCCAGAGGGCGCCTAGGTCGGGGTCTCCCTGGACATTGTCGTACAGCCAGCCGCCCGCGTCGTCGGGACTCTTGCCGTAGCGGACCGCTGGCGACCTGCCGTGGTAAGGCGGCGCGGCGGCGGGAGGGATCTCGGAGAGATATTTTCCGTCCTTGGTCAGCGCGCTGAGATCGGCCGGGTATTTTCGCTTCATGTCGCCGTAGTAGATGCTCAGCGCCGAGCGGATTCCGCCGAGGCTGCCGTGAGTCGCTCCCCGCGCGCTCAGGTCCATCAGGAGCGCGATCTTGGGAACGATGAGATAGGCGCAGAGGGCGAAGGCGGCCAGTACCGTCGAGATTCCGGCGGCATCGCCGAACGATCCCGTCCAGCGCTCCGTGCGGTTGACGATGCGCCACGCCTTGCGGGCCGTCCACCACGCGGCCCAAAGCAGGAGCAGGCCAAAGACAAATGGGATCATCGCCGCGCTAGAAAAGCTCGAGATCGAGTTCCGAGCTCTGAAGCTTGGGGTTCTGCTCTCGATTCTCGCGGTGGGCCGCCCGCCGGACCTTCGCGTTGACGAAGTCGTAGAGTTCGCCCAGCTCGACGTGCCCGTCGTGATTCGCGTCGGCCTCGCCCTTGAGCCCCTTGAGAAGATAGTAGGTGAAAAGGCCGTGCTGCTGGGCTTCCAGCCCGCCGGCCACCTCGTCGCCGGAGGCCGCGGTGAGCACCGAGAGCCGCTTGAGCTTCGGCCTGGGCGCTTCGATCACGCTCACCAGAGGCCGGAGGTTCTTGGCGATCACCGAGCGGCCGCCCATGCCGGAAAAGCAGGTGTCGAGCAGCACCAAGGTCTCCTTCGACTTCAACTCGCCGAGCTTCTCGTAAAGGCGTGAGACGGGATAGGCGGTGCTGTCTAGGAACTGGGGGTCGCCGTCCCAGGGCACGAGATAGGCCGTGCCTTTGGACGGGTCGGGCGCCCCGTGCCCCGAGTAATAGAAGTACACGCGGGAATCCTTGCTCACGTTGCGCGGGAGCCACTCTTCCACATATTTGACGAGGTCGGTGCGGGCCGCCTTGTCGCCCTCCAGGAAGATGATATTCTCTTCGGGGACGCCCAGCACGCTTTGAGCGTAGCGCTTGAAAGTCTGCGCGTCGCGAGAGCCGAAGGCCGCTTTGGGGATGCCGCGGTAGTCCTCGATGCCGACGATGAGGGCGAAATCGTCCTCGCGCGGCTTGGCGCGGCCGGCGTAGGAATCGACGTCGGAGGTATTCGGGAAAGCCGGAACCTGCTGTCGGATTGGGGGGGCGCTTGTCGGCGGCATCTTGGTCGGGGGCACCTGAATGTAGTGCTGTGCCACGCGCCGAACGGCCGAACCGTTTCCTCGCCATTTTGAAGCTCCCGCGTCCAGTATGTCGATGCTCGATTGAAACAGGTCGGACGTCGAGCTGCCTCCGACAGCCACGATCCTCTTGTCGTCTGAAAAAGCCGCGAACAGAAGGTGGGGTGCGGTCATCGGCGGGGCGGTCTGCCATGCGTTTCTGGCGGGGTCGAAGACCTCGTCGGTCTGCTCGCCCAGGCCGGTGGTGTAAGGGATGAGGCCGCCCAGCGCATGGATCTTATTCTCCATCACCGCGGCCGAAAGGAAATTTCTCGGTCCGCCCGGCATCTCGGGGCCCGAACTCCAGGCTTTGGTGCCGGGGTCGTAGATCTGGACGCGGCCGGTGTCCCCCTTCTCGTCATTGCCGCCAATGACGTAGAGCTTCCCCTCTGCCGCCGCGACGCCTGCCGCCGCCTGGAAATGCGGCATCGGCGTGGCCGAACTCCAACTATCTGAGGCCGGGTCGTAGACATCCACGCTGGACTGATGGTCGCCGCGGCTCCATCCCCCGGGCAGGTAGATGCGTCCTCCGAGGACCGCGGCTTGACCGTGGTAGCGAGAAATCGGAGCCGGCCGACCCGGCGTCCATGTATCTGTTCTTGGGTCGTATATGTCGACTCTCCCGGTATCTCCGTGGCGGTCGGGGCAGGTGGCGATCAGGCAGCCCCCGATGACGTAAATCTTCCCCCTAAAAACGGCCGAGAAGACGTGGGTCCGAGCGGCCGGCATAGGTTTTTGCGTGGTCCAGCGATTAGTCGCGAAATCATAGACCTCCACCGCCGCGGAAGGTTCAATGTAGCCGGGGCCGGGGCCATTGACGTCCAGGCCGCCGATGATATAAAGCTTGCCGTCGACGATCCCGCCGGCAAACTCTCCTCGGGGCGTGGGCAGCGGCTTGAGAGTCTTTGCAGAGAAGGCCGCGCTGAGCTTTTGGTCGGCCGTGACCGGTCCCGGTTCCGGCTGGCTCCAGGAGGTCGCCGCGACAAGCAGGACAGAGAAATAGGCCGCTTGTTTCAACCGCATATAGGAAGTATAGCCCACATACCTGTGCCGCGCCAGCGAATCCGACTTCGCTCAGCCGAGCTTCAGGGCGTGGACGGCGTTGAGTATGAACTGCACGCCGACCGCGGCGAGCAGAAGCCCCATGAGGCGCGTGATGATGTTGAGCACGGTGGGCGAGAGCTTGCGCGCGCCCGAGGAGGCCGCCGTCAGGATCAGGTAGGTCAGCAGCGAGGCCACCGCGATCGCGGCGTAGAAGATCGCGCGTCTTGGCCAATCCTCGGCCTGCTGGGAGAGGACAATGGCGGTCGTGATCGCGCCCGGGCCCGAGAGCATGGGCACGGCTAGAGGCGTGATGGCGATGTCCTCCTTGCTCATGCCCTCCTCCATCTCCTCCTGGGTCTCCTTGAGCGCCGAGCGCTTGGCGCGCAGCATGTCCAGCGAGGAGAGCAGCAGCACGAGGCCACCGGCGATCTGGAAGGCGGGCAAGGTGATGCCCAAGAAGCCGAAGATAGACGGCCCCATGACGGCGAAAAGCGTCATGACGAGCCAGCAGACCAGGCACGCCGTCTTGGCCATGCGCCGTTTCTGCTCGGCCGTGTCGCGGGCGGTCATCGCGAGAAACGCGGGAATGACCGCGAAGGGATCGATGATCGCGAACAGCGAGCCGAAGGTCAGCAGCGCGTAGCGGAGCATGGCCTCAAAGGATGCCAGCGCAAGTCGATTTTGTCAATGGCCGGCCGTTTGCGCCTTGGGCTCGGCGACGCAGTACAGCACGGCGCCCTGCCAGCCGAAGAGAGGACAGGCCAGGCGGAAGAGCGGGTAGGAAAGGAAAGCGAGCGAGTTGATGAGGAGCTCCTTGAGCTTGACCGCGGCCTGCACGAGAACGGCCCTCATTCCCGGCGTCGAGGCGCTGGCGGGCGCCGCGTGCTGGATCTGATCGACCTTCAACGCCCTGGCCGCCAGCCCGAAGCGCAGGGTGTTGCGCAGCATCAGGGCGTATAAAGGAAGGGGCACCCCCAAAGCCTTCAGCTCGACGACCGCGAAGCCGGAGCTCTCGACGAAGCGCTTGAGGGACTGCGCGCGCCAGCGGGTCAGATGATTGGGAGGATTGTCGACCTCTTCCATGCCGGGCCCCTGGAACGGGTCGAAGGTCCGGTCGCGGTTGGGCGTGCCGATGAAGAGGCGGCCGCCGGGGGACAGCAGCCGCAAGGCTGCGGCAAGCCAGTCGGCGGGCCGGTCGAGATGCTCGATGACCTGGAACATGGTGAGCGCATCGAAGCGCTCTTCGGGATGCCCAGCCGCGAAGTCGGGCAGCGAGCCTTGGTGCACGCTTGGTATGCCGAGTTTCTCGCGCACGAGCTTCAACCGGCCCTCGTCGAAATCGAGGCCCCAGACCTGGAAGCCGCGCTTGCGGGCCTGGTTCAAGAAGCCGCCGGCCCCGCAGCCCACGTCGAGCAGCCGCAGGGCCGAGACCTCGCGCCCTGCGAAGGAGGAGAGGCACTCGCCGTACTCGAAGCTCATCGCGTCGGGCGCTTCCTGCGCCTCGTGCGGATAGAGGTCGGCGTATTGCGCGTAGAAGGCGGCCCCGGGGTTTTTGAAGGGGGTCACAAACGCGATCCCGCACTCGGCGCAGTCCCACCACCGGTACGACCGCCACTCTTTCAAGGGCTTCTTGTCGCGAGCCCCCGAGCACAGCGGGCAAGCCTCGGCTTCAGCCACGCAGGCGCGCCCCGTGGTGCTTCACGACCGCGGCGAAAACGACGTTTGGCGAGAGCTCTTCGAGGCAGTTGTGATGGCCGCACGTGGCGAAATTGATTATCCCCGGCCCTTCCTTGCGCAGGGCCATCGAGACGCAGGGCGAGCAGGACAGCTCCAGGGAGACCTCCGCGTGCAGCTCGCGGTCCCAGACCGCACCCGTGTCCCGGCGCGAGATCGGTCCCCAGACCGAGAGGGTGGGCACCTGGAGGGCCATGGCCGCTTTGGAGAGTCCCGTGTCGCTCGACAGGAACAGGTCGCAGCGTTTGATTGCCGCGAAGGTCTCCAGGAGCTTGGCTTTCGCGACAAGATCGACGAATTCGCCGCGGAATTCGCAGGCGAAGGCGCCGACGCAAGCCGCCTCGGCCGGACCCCCGAAGACCGCGATCCGGCAGCGGTAATCGCGCGCGAGCTCCTTGGCCACCGCGCCCCAGCGTCCGGGAGCCCAGATCTTGTTGTATTGGCTTTGCGGCGAGCCCAGATGAATGCCGACCGTCTTGACCCCCGCCTTGGGCAGGCGCGCGGCGGCCCAGGCCTTGGCCGCGTCGGTCAGCGGCAGCTCCGGACGCGAGGCGGCGGCGCTTGGCACCGCGACCCCGAGCGCGGCCGCCAGGCGCAGGTTGCGCGCGACGGCGTGCTCGGCCTCTTCTTGGACCCAGACGGGCCGGTTGACGGCCAGGCGCCGCTCGAACTCGGAGCTGATGACGCCGCGCCGCAGTTTCCACAGCGCCGAGCGCGGAGCCGACCAGCCGGGAGTGGCGGCATCGATGGGACGCAGGTGCGCGACGCGCACCGGTATGGGCAGGATGGCCGAGGCGAAGTGGCGCAAGGGCGTGGCCTGGCTTATGATGACGGCGTTAAAATCCGCGGAGCGCACCCGCGCGGCCAATTCCGCGCGAAACCGCGCGGTAGGAAGCTCGTGCAGGTCATGGTAGAAGATCTCGTCGACCAGAGAGGCCGCCGGCAAGAGTTCGGTCGTCGCGGGGTTGCGGTCGCTGACGAAGCTCAGGCGCGTTCCCGGCAGGCCCTGGCGCAGGGCCTTGAGCATCGGCAGCATGAAGATGACGTCTCCGACCGCGCCATAGCCGATGATCAGAGTTTTCTGAGGAAGGGCCGCGGACGGTCGCGCCGCGCCGGACAGGCGGGCGGCAAGGCCCGCGTAATCGAGCAAATGCGCGATTCCCGTCGAGACTTTTCCCATCTTTTCGCAGTATACCAAATGGCAATTGGTATAATGGCCGCCATGGCTCGGCGCGAGATCAGCGTTGGCGGATTGAGGATCGGCGCCCGCGAGAAGCGGTATCTTGCTCAGGTCATCCGGTCAAATCGTTTGTCTTACGGTCCTTTCTCCCAAAGATTCGAGGCCGCCTTCGCCAAGGCCCACGACTGCCGCTTCGCCTTTTTCTGCAATTCGGGCACGAGCGCGCTGCACATCGCCCTGGCCGCTTTGAAGGAAGAACACGGTTGGGCCGACGGCGACGAGGTCATCGTCCCCGCCGTCACCTTCGTGGCGACCGCCAACATCGTCCTGCACAACCGGATGGTCCCGGTCTTCGTGGACGTGGATCCCCGGACTTATAACATCGACCCCGCCTTGATCGAGGCCAGGATCACGCCGAAGACGCGCGCGATCATCCCGGTGCACCTCATGGGATTGCCCGCCGACATGGACGAGGTCCGCGCGGTGGCCTCCAAGCACAATCTCAAGCTCATCGAGGACTCCTGCGAGACGGTCTTCGCGCGCTACAAGGGGAAGAAGGTCGGCTCGCTCTCCGACATCGGCTGCTTCTCGACTTATGTGGCGCACTACATCGTGACCGGGGTCGGAGGATTTGCCACGACCAACGACCCCAAGCTCGCGGTCCGACTGCGGTCTCTGATGAACCACGGCCGCGACTCGATCTATTTCCAGATCGACGACGACAAGGGCTTGAAGGGCGCAAAATTGCGCGAGGTCGTCGCCAAGCGCTTCTCCTTCGTGTCGCTCGGCCACAGCTTCCGGGCCACCGAGTTCGAGGCGGCACTCGGGCTGGCCCAGCTCGAGGAGAAGGACAAGATCGTCAAAGCCAGGCAAAGCGTCGCCAGGAGGCTGAGCCTGGCCTTGCAAGGACTCGAGGACGTGATCCAGCTGCCCTACGCCCCGAATGATCGCGACCACATGTTCATGCTCTACCCGATCGTCGTGCGCGCGCAGGAGAAGACGGGCCTGGTCAATTTCCTCGAGGAACGCGGCATCGAGACGCGCGACCTGCTGCCGCTGATCAACCAGCCGGTCTACGTGCGTCTCTACGGCGACCTCGAGGCCCGCTACCCCGTGGCGCGGCGCCTGAACCACCACGGCTTCTACGTGGGCTGCCACCAATACATGGGCCCCAAAGACGTCGATTACCTCGCCGCCCAGATCCGCGCTTACTTCAAACGATGACGGCCGTCCTGACGCTCATGTGTCCCGCGCTCAACGAGGCCGAAAGCCTCAAGACCTTCCTGCCGAAGATCAAGTCCGAGCTGGACCGCCTCGGCGTCCCGTGGGAGATCCTCGTCGTCGACGGCGGCTCATCCGACGGCACCGCGCAGGCCGCGCGGGCGGCGGGCTGCCGGGTGGTCGCGCAGAAAAACCCGGGCTTTGGGGGCGCGGTCAAGGACGGCATCGCCGAGGCCCGCGGCGAATACATCCTCGAGATGGACGCCGACGGCTCGCACCCGCCGGAGATGATCCCGACGCTTTGGGAGGCGCGTTCGAAGGCTGATCTTGTGATCGCCTCGCGCTACGTCGCGGGCGGCTCGGCGCAGATGAGCGCCCTGCGCTACGGCCTGTCCTGGCTTCTGAATAAGGTCACGCGCTTTTGGCTCGCCTGGCCCGTGCTGGACGCCTCATCGGGCTTGAGGATCTACCGCGCCGCGGCGGTCAAGCCCTTGCCTTTGAGCGCGTCGGATTTCGTCGTCCAGCAGGAGGCCTTGGCGCTGATCCTCAGGGCCGGCGGCTCGGCGGCCGAGGTCCCGTTCCGTTACGGCGAGCGCGTGGGCGGCCGCTCCAAGGCGAGGGTCCTGCCGTTGGCGGTCTCTTACCTCAAGATGCTCTGGCGCCTCAAGCGTCTCTAGCCGGCATCCCTTGCGAGGGCTTTTCATTTAGAGGTATTCTATGCCCACCATGAACATCCTCATCACGGGGGGCGCCGGCTTCATCGGCTCCCACCTCTGCGAGGAGCTCCTGCGCCGGGGGCACGCCGTCCACGTCATCGACGATCTCTCGACGGGCTCGATCGGCAACATCGAGCACCTCAAATCCTCCCACGACTTCAAGTACACCATCGCCTCGATCTTCGACAGCGCTCTCTTGGCCGAGCTCGTGGACTGGTCCGACGCCGTCTGCCACCTTGCGGCCGCGGTCGGGGTCAGGCTCATCGTCGAGGACCCCGTCCGCACGATCGAGACCAACGTCCACGGCACCGAGACCGTGCTTTCCCTGGCCGCGCGCAAGAAAAAACGCGTGCTGCTGACCTCGACCTCCGAGGTCTACGGCAAGGGCACGGGCCGGGTCCCGTTTCGCGAGGACGACGACACCGTGCTCGGCGCCACCTCGAAATCGCGCTGGTCCTACGCAGCCTCGAAGGCCATCGACGAGTTTCTTGCCCTGGCCTACTGGAAGCAAAAAGGAGTGCCGACCACGGTGGTCCGCCTGTTCAACACGGTCGGCCCGCGCCAGACGGGGCAGTACGGCATGGTCGTGCCGACCTTGGTCGGCCAGGCCCTGCGCGGCTCGCCCATGACCGTGTTCGGCGACGGGAGCCAGTCGCGCTGCTTTGCTTTGGTCAACGAGGTCGTCGTCGCGATGGCCGACCTGCTTTCCTGCAAGGCCTCCTACGGCCTCGTCGTCAACATCGGCTCCAACGAAGAGGTCACGATCAAGGAGCTAGCGCGCCGGATCAAGGCGATGACGAGGTCGAAGAGCCGCATCGTCCATGTGCCCTACGACAAGGCCTACGAGAGCGGATTCGAGGACATGCAGCGCCGCATCCCCGATCTCGCTCGGATCAAGAAGCTCATCGGCTACCGGCCCAAGGCCACTCTCGAGCAGATTCTTTCCAGCGTGATCGCGCACCTCAAGCAGTGAAGATCTCGATCGTCATCCCGGTCTACAACGAACGGGCCACGATCAAGGAGCTGCTCGAACGAGTACGCAGGCTGGCGCTGGACAAGGAGATCATAGTCGTCGACGACGGCTCCAAGGACGGCTCCCGCGAGATCCTCAAAAGTGAGATCGAGGGCCTGCCCGGGGTGCGCGTGTTCTACCAGTCGGTCAACCAGGGCAAGGGCGCTGCCCTGCGGCGCGGCTTCGACGAGGCCCGCGGGGACATCGTCATGGTCCAGGACGCCGACCTCGAGCTCGACCCGGAGGACATACTGCGCATCGTGGCACCCGTCGTCGAGGGGCGCGCCGAGGTGGTCTACGGCTCGCGCTTCATGAACGCGGCCTCGCGGCCGGCCTCGCTGTCGTATTGGGCCAACCGTTTTCTTACGTCCTTGACGAACCTCCTGTACGGTGCCGTTGTCACGGACATGGAGACCTGCTACAAGTGCTGCCGCGCCCCGGTGCTCAAGCGCTTCAGGATCGAGTCGGACCGCTTCGATTTCGAGCCCGAGATCACGGCCAAGCTGCTGCGGCTCGGCTACGCGATCCATGAGATCCCCGTCGGCTATCATCCGCGCACGAGCAGCCAGGGCAAGAAGATCGGCTGGCGCGACGGCTTCAAGGCCATCTACACCTTGCTCAAATATCGCTTCGCGAGCGTCGAGCGTATCGAGCGGCGCGGGGCTCCCGCGGCCGCGGCCCCGGGGGCCTGAAGGAGCGGCCCCCGATGAGGATTCTGCTGACCGGCGCCACTGGAGCACTGGGGCAAGGACTGCTGCCCGCCTTGCGGGCCCACGAGATCGTCGTCCTGCCGCGAGCGTTGGAAGGGCGCACGCCGGCGGGGGAGGCAGGAGCGGTGCTCCACTTGGCCGGGAAGAAATACGACTCCGGCGGCTCTCCGGCGGAGTTCGCTCGTGCCAACGCGGAGCTCACCGAGCGCTTGCTGGCGCGGCTTGAGTCGAGCGGATTTGCCAAGCCGCCGCACTTCGTTTTTTTCAGCAGCATGTACGTCTACGGCGAGCGCTCGGAGGCCCCCCTCTCGGAGCAGACGCAGCCCCGTCCGCAGACGCCCTACGGCCTCTCCAAATTGAGCGCGGAGAAAATGATCGCCGAGACTTGCGCGCGGCTCAAAATGCCGTTTACGATCCTGCGGCTGGCGACCGTGTACGGGACCTCGGGAGACGTCCTGAGCCGGATGGAGTCGCGCTTTCGGCTGCTGCCCCCTTTCGTCGTCGGCGATGGGGGACAAAAACGCTCCTTGCTGTCCATCGAAAACCTCCGCCGCGTGGTGCTCGCGGCCCTGGGCAATCCCCGCTGGCAGGGCCTCACGGTCAACGTCGCCGACCCGCGGCCCTACACGATGCTCGAGGTCGTGGGCCGCGCCGCGGGCGTCCGGCGCGTGCGCCGCGTCCCGCCGGGACTCGCGCGCCTTGCCTCGGGCTTCGGCGGTTGGGGCGACCAGCTCAGGCGCCTCAGTGAGTCCTTCAGCCTCGACGTCACGAGGCTCCTGTCGCTCAATCCGGGCCCGTTGGAGATCCTGACGGCCGCGCGGGGCTGAAGATGGGAAAGGTCCTGATCACCGGCGGCCTCGAGCGCAAGACCTTGGCGGCGAGCCGTTGCTTGGCCGAGTTCGGCCACGAGGTCCACGTCGGCGACAGCTCGATCCTGGCTCCGGGCCTGTGGTCGCGCTATTGCCGCAAGCGCGTCCTCTACCCGTCGACCCGCTACAAACCCGACGAGCACCTCGCCTTCCTGCGCGAGCTGCTGGCCCGCGAGAAATACGACTTCGTGCTCCCCTGCAGCGAGTACGAGGTGCATCTTTACACGGAGCACTTCGAGGAGCTCGGGCCCCTGTCCCATTTCGCCTTGCCGCCCAAGGACAAGCTGCCCTACGCGATGGACAAGGCCAAGACCAACGAGGCCGCGCGGCGGCTGGGCGTGCCTTGCCCGCGCGGCTGGGCTCCGCTAAGCGAGAGCGAGCTCGACGCAGCACTCGCCGAGATCGGGGAGATGCCGGTCGTGATCAAGCCGCGCGTGGCCTCGGGCGCGCGGGGCCTGAGCATCGTCAAGGACAAGGGCCTGCTGCGGCAGACCTACCTCGAGACGCACGCGCGCTACCCCTGGCCGGTCATGCAGGAGTACATCCCATCGGACGAGGGCGGCAACGTGACCGTCGTCATCCTCGGCAAGAACCAGGAGGTCCTGACGCGCTTTAGCTACGTCCGGCTGCGCGAGTTCCCGGTCGCCGCCGGGGCCTCCACTTTCGTCGAGAGCGTCGCGCGTCCCGACCAAGAGGGGTTTTCGGTCAAGCTCCTCCAGGGGATCGGCTGGACCGGCATCGGCATGGTCGAATTCCGCCGCGACAACCGCGACGGCACGCCTAAGGTCATCGAAATCAACGAGCGCCTCAACGCGTCGACCCAGCTGAGCTACCTCTGCGGCGTGCCGATCCCGCAGGTCCTCTACGAGCTCTACGTCGACGGCAAGGCCAAGCCCGTCCTCGAGTACCGCGTCGGCGTGCGCTGCCGGTGGCTCATCCCGGCCGACATCCTTCATTTCATCGCCAATCCCGACCGGTTCAGGCTCAAACCCTCCTTCTTCGATTTCTTCGATCCCGCCACGCATTACGAGTTCTTCGACCGCGGCGATTGGCGGCCGCTGTTTTTTTGGCTACTATGGCTCATGGTCCACGCCTTCGACCCCGCGCAGTGGCGGGATTTCGTGTTCCGGAAATGGAGCGTGCGCAAATGAGCCCCAAGCATCTCGACCCGAAGGACGTGAAGGTCTTCCTCGCGACCTGGGGCTACAGCGGATTTTCGAAAGTCGCCCCGGCCGCCGTGGCGAGCTTCACCGCGCTGCTCGGCGTCGTGCTGCTGCGCGAGAGCTGGTTTCTGCGGGACGGCTTTCCGCTGACCGTCGGCGTCGTGGCCGCGGTCGGCTTCGCGGTCGCGGGGCCCGTCGAGACGATCTTTGGCGTCAAGGACGACAGCCGCATCGTCATCGACGACGTCCTGGGGCTGCTGCTGTCGATCTACGGCTTCCAGCAGGGACGCGTGGACGTCCTGCTCGGGCTCTGGCTCCTGTTCCGCGTGATCGACAACTCGAAGGTCTTCCCGTTGGCGCTCATCGAGCGCCGCCTCAAGGGGGGGACGGCCATCATGCTCGACGACGTCGTCGCCGGCCTCTACGTCAACATCGCCGCGCGCCTGGCCGCGGCGCTGCTGTCGCGCTAAACTTAAGCCTTCCCCGCGCTCATCTGCCGGCAATGCTCGAACACGGTCGAGTTCTTGAGGCCCGGGACGGCCCGGGCGGCCGCCAGCAGCCGGTCCAAGGACTCCCGCGCCCACGCGCCCGCGCGGCGGCGCATGTAGAACGGAAGTCCCGCGTCGGCCGGCAGCCGATCCGAGAGCTCCCACGGGTGCAGGTAGAACATCGCGTAGCCAAGCCGAGTGAGGCAGCCCTTCATGACGCGCAGGCTCCAGCCGAGCCCGAGGTTGCGGAAGTAGTAGCCGCCCAGGCCCGGCAGACGCAGCGCGGGGTGGACGCTCAGAGGGAACTCCATGAACGCGCCTTGGGGCTCGATCTCATGGAGGCGCCGGCCGATCCGGTAGGGCGTCAGCGGCGCGCGCCAGGAGCCGTACCAGCCGGGGATCGGCAGGCACGGGAACACCGAGGAGTCGTAGGAGAAGCCCGCCGTCTTGAGCCGGGCGAGCTTGGGCTCGTCGATAGAGAAATACGGTGCGCGGTAGCCTTGAAGTCTCACGCCGAAGCGGTCTTGGAAAAAGCCCCGGGAGCGGCCCAGCATCGCCGCGAAGTCGGCGTCGCCGACGCGGGAGAGATGCTCATGGGTTTCGCCGTGGAGTGCGACCTCGTGGCCCTCCCGCGTCATCCTCTCGACGAGCTCCGGGTGCCTTCTCGCGATGTCCAAGAGCAGGAAAAAAGTGCCGACGAAGCCCGCGCGGGCGAACGAGTCGAGGATGTGGGAGGTCGTCTCGGCGATGTCGCTGGCGGCGCGCAGGCCGCTGTCGTCGCCGACGCGGACGAGCTCCTTTGACGCGAACCACTCCTCGACGTCGACGGTGAGGAAGAGCCGGGGCGGGGAGGTCGTCGCCATTCTAGCGTCCTTGCGCCGCCGTCCTCTTGCGGCAGACGACCAGCGGATTGTTGGCCGATGTGAACTGGTCGCGCAAGCCCCAGGAGCCGAACTCGTCGAACGATTTCTCGACGGCGTAGAGCCGTCGAAACTCCTCCGAGGTGCCTTCAAGGCCCGTCGTGATGAAATACTCCGGCAGAAGCCTTGGGTCCTGCCCTTTGAGCGGCTCCTTGAAATAGACGAGCTCGTAGCGCGAGAACGGGATCGGCGGGAAGCGGTCGACCATCGGCGCCGGCGTCCCCATGCCCAGCGCCGCCCCCGCCGGCAGGTTCTCCTCGATCCAACGGCCGGCCTGGAAGCTGTTGGAGCGCCCCGGGCTGTCGGCGATGAAGTTGGCGTCGTAGAGCGCGGCGGCGGCGTTGCCGGCCAAAACCAGGCCGAGGAGGACCCGACTCCAGCGGCCGCGCGCCGCCGCCCACTGGGAGCCCAGGATCGCGAAGAGTCCCATCGCGGGCAGGAAGAAGCGGCTGATGTTCGGGGCGTCGCTTTGCGAGCTCATCTGGAAGGCGGTCGCCGCCAGCAAGGGCAGCGCCAATAGCAGCAGAAGGCGGTCCGAGCCGCTGCGCTTGATGAACGCGGCCGCGAGCGCTGCCAGTCCGAGGAGCCAGGGACCGAGGCCGAGACCCAGGCGCAGCGGATAAACGACGAGGTTCCAGAGAGCGCGCGGATCGAGCGAAGGGGAATACCAGCGCGCCATGCCGCGCGACTCGTCGAGAGTCTCTTGGAGGGAGACCAGGACGAAGGGGTTCGTCGCGAAGTAGACGGCCACTCCGAGCAGGTAGAAGCCCGCCAGGCGCGCGAGCTGACGCGGCTTCCACCAGTCCGGGCGGAGCTGGGAGAAAGCGACGGCGATGGGCAGGGCCAAGAGCCAATGGTACTTCGCGCAGCCGACGGCCAGGCCGAAGAGCACATTGGCCCCGATGAGATCGGCGGGCTTTCGCGAGGAGACGGCGCGCACGCAGAAGTACAGGCAGCCCAAAGCGAAGAACGAGGCGGGCAGATGCGTCTTCATGACGTGGGCGAAGGCGACGACCGCGGGGCCCGTGCCGAAAAAGAGCGACGACCACAGGCCGACGCGCTCGTCATAGAGCTCTTTTCCGATCAGGAAGACGAAGACGACGCAGCCGAGGCTGGCCAGCACGCTGACCAGCCGCCCGGCCTTGTAGAGCTTGCCGAGCTCATCGGGGTTGCGGTAATAATAAAGGGAATCCGAGACCAGGTGCAGGTAGCCGACGACGTGCAGCGCTCCGAAGAAGCCGGCCAGGGGATAGATGTAGGCCCCGCCGTTCATCGTGAAGTGAGGATTGAACTCCCCCTTCCACGGCTTCAAGCGGCTGAGCACGTTGAGCGTGGCCTGCTCGTCTTGCTCGACCGAGCGCATCATGAACGAGCTGTAGCCGTGCATGAGGATCGCGTCCGGAGCCGCGCCGGCCGGATAACGGACCAGCTCGAAGCCGGTCGTCGGCGGCAGCAAAGTGCCCGACCAGGTCCCGCGCCCCCAGGAGGCCTGCATGTTCAAGCCGATCTTCTCGCGGTAGGCCTGGCGGTTTGTCTCGACCGCGCGGTAGAAGGCATCGGCGCGCTGCTCGGGGGTGAAGACGCGTTCGGCGCGCGCCTTCGAGGGGAGCCCCCAGCCAAGGCCCAGCAGGTAGAGCGCGGCACAGAGCGCGAGCCCGGAAACCAAGGCGCCGAGCCCTGCGCGCGGGGCTTTCATCGGGGGCAGATTCTATTGCTTTCCAGACGGGCTGTCAAAGCGCCGGACCCCGGCCCCCGTTTCGGGGCCGCCTTTATTGTATGCTTTATTTTTCCAATGAGCGCAAAGACATTTTCGATCGTCATCCCGGCCTTCAACGAGGAAGACGCGATCGCCGAGACCCTCAAGCGCTGTCTCGTCGCCCGCTCGGCGCTCTGCCGCCAGGCCGGACTTTCCAAGGTCGAGGTGATCGTCGTCGACGACGGCTCGGTCGACAAGACGCGCGAGATCGCCTCGCAATTCAAGGACGCCAAGCTCGTCGTCCATCCGATCAATCGGGGCTACGGACGGGCCCTCATGACGGGCTTCGAGACCGCGGCTGGAGACTACCTCGGCTTCCTTGACGCCGACGGGACCTGCGATCCGGAGGCGTTCGCGCCTCTCTTGAAGGCTCTGCATGACGGCGGGGCCGACATGGCGGTCGGCAACCGCCTGCATTCCGGCTCGAAGATGCCCGTGGTCCGCGAGCTCGGCAACCGCTTTTACGCGGTCGTCATCTCCTGGCTTTCGGGGGTCGCGGTCGCCGACACCGCCAGCGGCATGCGGGTCTTCAAGAAAGAGCTTCTGCCGCGGCTCTCGCCGCTACCCTCGGGCCTGCATTTTACCCCCGCGATGACCGCGCGGGCCGCCTGCATGGGCGCCAAGATCGTGGAGGCCCCGATCCCCTACGCCGAGCGCCAAGGCCAAAGCAAGCTCAATGTCGTCGCCGACGGTCTGCGTTTTTTGAGCGTGATCCTGGGGATCATCTTCGCCTACTACCCGCTGCGCATATTCGGCCCCTTGGGTATCGCCTTTGTGCTGGCTTCGGTGGGCTTGGGGCTATGGCCGGTCTCGTATTACCTGCAGAACCACAGGCTCGAGGAGTGGATGATCTACCGCCTCCTGACGATCATGACCTTGACCGTCTGCGGATTGATCGCGCTGGCCTTCGGTCTCATCGCCCAGAAAGTCTCCGACATCAGCGTGAACCGGCCGCGGGGCTGGCTCGATGCGCGGTGGCTGCGCTACTCCTCCATCGGCGCCGGCTGTTTGGCCTCTCTAGGCGGCATCGCGCTGAACTCGCGCACGATCGTCGAATATTGGACCACGCGCCACATCCAGACCCCCTGGGTCTACGTACTTACGGGCGGGCTCTGCGTGATCTCGGGCACCGTGCTCGCGGCCTTCGGGGTCACCTTGGGCCTGGTCGCGCACCTGCCGCGCGCCTTCGAGCGTTCCGGGGATTGACGTGGGCTTCTGGGAGCGCAAGAGGGTGCTCGTCGCCGGCGGGGCGGGCTTCATCGGCAGCCATGTGGTTGAAGAGCTCCTCAAGCGCGGCTCCCGCGTGAGCGTGGCCGATCACATGAGCGCCGGGCGCCGGGCCAACCTCAAGGCCGTGCGCCGCGAGCTGCGCTTCATCGAGACCGATTTTCTCTCGCCCGCGCAGTGCCGCAAGGCCTGCGCGGGACAGGAGATCGTCTTGAACCTGGCGGCGAAGGTGGCCGGGGTGGGCTTCAATTCCCAGCACCACGGCACGATGTTCCGCGAGAACATCTTGATCGCGGCGCACGTCATGGAGGCCGCGCGCGAGGCCGGCGTCGGACGGTTCCTCGTGGTGAGTTCCGCCTGCGTCTACCCTCACGACTGCGGCGTTCCGACCCTCGAGGAGGACGGCGCGCGCGACGCGCCCGAACCCGCCTCCGAGGGCTACGGCTGGGCCAAGCGGATGGCCGAATTTCTGGGGACCGCGTATCAAAGAGAATTCGGCATGAAGGTCGCCATCGCCCGGCCGGCCAACGCCTACGGCCCGCGCGACCACTTCGACACGCCCGCCGCGCATGTCGTGGCTTCCTTGATCCGTCGCGCGGTGCGGGGAGAAGACCCGGTGACGGTCTGGGGCAACGGGACTCCAAAGCGCAACTTCCTGTTCGTCGAGGACATCGCCCGCGGGCTTTTGGACGTGGCCGAGCGATATCCAGCCGCTGATCCAGTCAACCTGGGTTCCGACGAGGAGGTCTCGATCCGGGAGCTCGCCGAGCTGATCCTCGAGCTTTCGGGCTCGTCTTCGCGGTTGACCTTCGACCGCTCCAAGCCCGCGGGCCAGCCGCGGCGGTATTGCTCGACCGAGAAGGCCAAGAAGACCGTGGGATTTTCGGCGCGCATCCCGCTGCGCGAGGGCCTCTCAAGGACGATCTCCTGGTACCGGCAGACGCTGGTCCGCTCCGGACGGCGGGAGCGGCGCTCCGGCGCATGAAGGAGCGTTTCGCGATAGCGACGGCCGCCGGGACGCCCGCAGTCGCCCTGCGCGCCATCGCCGAGGAGGACCTCGAGGATCTGCGCCTTTGGAAAAACGCCAACCGCGCCGGCTTTTTCTTCCAGGAGGTGATCTCCCGCGAGATGCAGACGAAGTGGTTTGAGGGCTACCTCGAACGGCCTCACGACCGCATGTTTCTCGTCGAGTCGGGACCTTTGCGTGCGGGCTGCATGGGATTTAGGATGCTCGCGGGCGCGGCCGACTGCTACAACATCATCGCCGCCCCGCAGGCTCGCGGCAAGGGGCTGCTCGGCGGGGCCATGAGGCTGCTGTGCAGCTACATCGCGGCCGAGCACACGGCCCGCATCGGCTGCCGCGTGCTCAAAGGCAATCCGGCGGTGGACTGGTACCGGAAATGCGGCTACAGGATCGCCGGCGAGCGCGAGGATCACTTTGAGATGGAGCTCGACTTGGACCGCTTCAAGTCCTGCGCGTACGAGAAGACGTGACGAGCGGAGGCGCCGCATGATCAACGTTTTCGGCTCGCTGGTGGGCAAGGAGGAGCTCGATGAGATCCGCACGAGCCTCGAGGCCCAGTGGATGGGCATCGGCCCGAAAACCGGAGCCTTCGAGAAGGCTTTCGCCGAGAGGCAGGGGCTTCCCGGCTTCGTGCTCCTCGATTCGGGCTCCAACAGCCTTTATATGGCGGTCAAGCTCCTGGAACTGCCGCCGGGCTGCGAGGTCGTCGTGCCTTCGTTCACGTGGATCGCCTGCGCCCACGCGGTCGTCCTTTCGGGCTGCACGCCGGTCTTTTGTGACGTGGATTATGAGACCCACAACGCCACCGCAAAGTCCGTGGCGGCCGCGGTCACGAAGAAGACCAAGGCCGTCATGGTCGTCCATTACGGAGGACTTCCGGCCGAGGTCGAGGAGATAGCCAAGCTGGGGCTTCCCATCATAGAGGACGCCGCGCACGCGGTCGACTCCAAGCGCAGGGGCCGCTCTTGCGGCGGCCTCTCGGAGGTCGGCATCTACAGTTTCGACGCCATCAAAAACCTCGCCATGGGAGAGGGCGGCGGGCTGACGGCGCGCGATCCGCGAGCGATCGCCCGGGCGCGCCAACTGCGCTACTGCGGCATCGGCAAGTCGGGCTTCGAAGCCTCCGCGAACAAGGCTCGCTGGTGGGAATACGATGTCGCGGAGTTTTTTCCGAAGATGCTGCCCTCTGATATCGCGGCTTCCATCGGCTTGGCGCAGCTCCGCAAGCTCTCAGTGATGCAGGAGTTCCGAAAGAAAATTTGGGACCTCTACCAGAGGGAGTTCAAGAACATCCCGTGGCTGTTGAGGCCCCAGGACGCGACGGGAGGGGACCAGCATTCGTATTTCACCTACTGCGTCAGGGTCCTCGGCGGCCGGCGCGACCGCTTCGCCAAGCATCTGTATGAGCGGGGCATCTACACGACGCTGCGCTATCATCCCCTGCACATGAACGCGATCTATCGGTCCCGCGCCAAGCTTCCCGTCTGCGAACGGTTGAACGATGAGGCCCTGAGCCTGCCCATTCATCCGGGACTCAACGACGGCGAGATCGCCAAGATCGTGGAGACCGTGAAGAAGTACCCGGCATGAGCCAGGAGCCCACGGTCGTGCTGGGGGCGGGCTGCGCGGGCCTTGCCGCCGCTTGGCGGCTGCAGAGCCGCGGCCGGCGCGTAGTGCTCATCGAGGCCGAAGACCACGCCGGGGGTTTGGCGGGAGGCATCCGCATCCGAGGCAACGTTTACGAGTACGGGCCGCACATCTTCCATACCACGGACCCGCAAATCCTTTCGGACATCAAGGGACTGATGGGGGCGGATCTGCTGCCTTACCGGCGAACGATCCAGATCAAGTTCCTGGGCAATTATTTCCAGTTCCCGCTCTCGATGACGGAAGTCGTTTTCAAGCTGCCGCCCGCCACGGTGCTGCGCGCGGCGGCGAGCTTCGTCTATTGCTTCGTTGCCGGAGCGCTTCGCAAGCCGGAGGTCGAGACCTCCGAGACCTTGCTCCGCCGCTGCTACGGCGAGGTTCTCTACCGGATCTTCTTCAAGAACTACATCACCCGGGTCTGGGGAATCCCGCCGTCCGAATTCTCGCCGGCCTTCGCGCGCGAACGCATCCCGCGCTTCGATCTTCTCGAGATCTGGGACAAGATCAAGACCCTCGCGCGCCAGCGCCTGGGCGGCCTGGCGCAGGGCATCCGGACCTCGGGCTACGTCGAGAAAGTGGAAGGCGACCTTTACACCACGCGCCAGGGATTCTCGATGATCACGCAAAGGATGGCGGAGCGCTTCACCGAGAAGAAGGGGGAATTGCTCCTCAACACCGCCGTGAAGAAGATCCTGCGCGAGGGCGGGCGCGTGACGGGGGTCGTCGTAGAGTCGGACGGACGCGAGCGCACCCTGGCCTGCGAGGCCGTGATCAGCACCTTGCCCATCAACGAGGCCGCCTTGTCCTTGTCTCCCGAATTGGGCCCTGAAGCCGTCTCGGCGGCAAGCGCGCTTCGCTTTCGCGCCATCGTCTTCGTGGGGATCAAGGTCAGGCGAGCCAGGGTCCTGCGCGCCTCCTTCATGTATTTTCGCGAGCATTCCTTCAACCGCATAACGGATCTTGGATACTTCGGCTTCAAAATCGAACCCGCGGGCAGCACCTTGCTGGTGGCCGAGGTTTCCTGCGACCCGAAGGACCGCCTTTGGACGGACGAGGAGATGGTCAAGCGGGCCGTCGTCGCCGACCTCGTGCGCGAAGACATACTGGCGCAGGAAGAAATCGAGGAAATGCACGTATTTCGGGCCAAGCACGCGCAGCCGATGTACACGATGGGATATGAAAAGGCCTTGTCGACTTTGCTCGGCGTCTTCAGCGAGTTCTCCAATTTCGAGACCGCCGGACGTCAGGGCCGGTTTCAGTACGTCAATACCCACGTCGCGATGAAGATGGGCTATGAAGCGGCCGATCGCCTCCTGGCGAAGACATTTGATAGGATCGAACGCCAAGATGCGCCCCACGCGTGACGCCGCCTTGCTCGGCCTGATCTCCGCCGGGATATTCCTCTTCGTCTTCGTCATGACCCATCGCTTGCTGGGCGACGACATCTCCAGGTTCGAGGCGCTGACCTCCTTCATGGAGGGGCGCGGCTTTCGGTCCGCCACGTATTCGATGATCGGCCCGCTCATGGGCGCCCCTCTGTATCTTCTCGGGAGGGTGTGGGAGACGCCCGAGTGGTGGTGGACCCGGTTCGGCTGCCTGTTCTTCGCGTGCGTCTTCGGCTCCCTGGCCTGGCGGGTGCGCTTGCCCGGGTCCGCGGCGCTCATGCGGCGATTCGTGGCGCTGCTCCTGAGCGCCTCGATGATCCCGCATGCCCTGATCGGCAACAGCGCGGAGCTCTTGACGACGATCTGCGTCGCAAGCGGCCTCCTCGCGCTGGCCTTGGGCCGTCCGGGGCTCGGGTGGGCGGCGATTCTGGTCGCAGGCGCCAACTCGCCGGCCACCGCCGTGGGCGTCGGCTTGGTCGCGGTGGCGTATTCCTGCAGGGTCGGGCGCTTGCGTTACCTGGCGATGCCGGTCGTCATGGCGGCGGCGGTCATGCTCGAGAACTGGGTCCGCAGGGGCGGCCCCTTCGTCACGGGGTACGATGGGCCCGTCGGCTCGCGCGGCCCGTTCCCGTATTCGGGGGGCTCGGTTTTCGGCTATCCCCTCCCCTTCGGCCTGATCTCCATCCTCTTTTCTTTCGGGAAGGGCCTGTTGTTCTTCGCTCCGGGCCTGCTTCTGGCCCGCGCCGCCTGGCGCAAGGCTCCGGGGCCGCAGGCGCGCGATTTTCTGGCGTACTCCCTGCTTTTCCTGGGCGGCCTCGTGCTGGTCTTCTCGAACTCCTTGGGGGGGAGCGGCGGCTGGACCTGGGGGCCTCGTCCGTTTCTGTTCGCCGCCGTGCCGGCCTCCTTCTGCCTGGCGCTGTGCCTCGATGGCGGCAGTTCGGCGAAGGCGGCCCTGGCCTTGCTGGTCTTGCTGTCGATGTCCTGCTGGGTGGCCCTGAGCGGCGTCATCTACAGCTATCAGGGGCTCGAGATCTGCACAGCCAACGATTTCACTCTCGAACCCCTGTGCTGGTACGTCCCCGAGTTCAGCGTGCTGTGGCGCCCGCTGGTCACCTGGACGCTTTTCGCGCCGGGCCACTGGCTCTGGATCGCCTACTTCGGCGCGGGCTGGCTCGCCTTCTGCGCGCCGCTGCTCGCGCCCCTTCAAGCCGGCCTGATGTCCTTGTGGCGGGAGTCGCGCGACGCGGCCCTGCGGTGCGGCGCGCGGGCGCGCTGGTAGATGCGATGAGCTATCCGCCCCGGGACGGATAGTTCAGCCGGTACCAATTCAGGCTCTTCTCGATCCCCTCGTCGAGAACGGTCCGAGGCTCCCAGCCGAAGACCTTGGCCGCGCGCGAACAGTCGACGGCGAGCTTGAAGGGGATGCTCGGTTTGGCCTTGTCGTACTCGACGCGCAAATTTTTGCCCGAGGCAGTGATGATCTTCTTGACCAAGGCATCCACCGAAACGGCCTTGCCCGAGCCGACGTTGACGAGCTCGAAGGGCGTGTTTTGGATCTTCAACGACGATTCGACAAAATCGACGAGATCGTCCACGTAGAGAAGATCGCGGGACTCCGTTCCATCGCCCCAGACGACGACCTTGCCGTCCTTGGCGTGCATGACTTTGGCGACCGTCGCCCCGAAGACGTGGGATTTTTCGAGGTCGTACTTGTCGTGCGGGCCGTAGATGTTCGAGTGGCGGATCACCGTGTACTGGGTCGGCCTCAGGCGCGAGTAGAACTCGGCCATCTTCTCGAGGTAGACCTTGGTCCAGCCCACGCCGAAATACTTGTCGGTGATCTGCCCGGAAAAATCGTTTTCCTTGACTGGCGCCTCTTGGGAGGGGTACATCACGGTGCACGAGAAAAAGACCACGCGCTCGACCGCGTGCTCGCGGCAGGCGCGAAAGATCAAAGAATTCATGATCGCGTTGTCGGTCACGTGGTGATAGGGGCGCGTGACGATGTCCTTTGAGCCCGAGGTCGTCGCTGCGGCCTGGATCACGACGTCCGCCCCTTTGACGGCCTTGTCCACGGCTCCGGGCACGGTCAGGTCGGCCTTGAAGAACTTGACGCGCGGGTGACGGGCCAGTTCCCGGGGGGGCTTGGTCTTGTGCCAGGGGGCCAGTATGCGGTACTGCTCGCTTTGCAGGAAGCGCTCGAGGAGGTTTCTCCCGATGAAGCCCGTCGAGCCGCAGAGCAGAAGCCTGGCTGGCATGCTCGGATTATAGGTAAAAATTGGGTAAGAAATCGCCCCGCTCATTGACGGGCGGCTTTTTGGGGCCTACGCTATGAGCATGGAAATGCGCACGCAGAAGCTCATGCTCGTCTTCGAGGCCATCAACGACACCTTGCACGAGTCCTTCGTCGGCGCGACCTCCTTGCCCATGTCGCTGGTGGAGCGCCGCCACCAGGAGCACCCTCCAGAGGAGATCGCCCACTGGAGCCCGGAGCAGAAGGTCTATTACCGCTGCGTCGAGTCGGGCCTCTCCGCGCAGGAGACCCCCACGTTCCTCTCCAGCTACGCGCAAACGGCCGGGCGCTTCGGCTGGAAGACCTTCGTCGACGACCTACAGTAGCCCGAAGCGCTCCCTCGAGATCAGCCGCAGTATGTCGATGCCGTTGAGGATGGGGTGCATCTTGCGCGCGGAGCCCACGCGCTTGGGCTCGTCGCCCGGGATGTCGCAGACCTTGAGGCCCCGCTTGGCGCACTGAATAGCGAGATACGGCTCGAGGCCCGCGCGCGGCAGGTCGGTCGGCAGGCCCTGGGCCAGGTCCTTTCGGAAGGCGCGGAACATGACCAAGGAATCGGTGTAATGCGCGCCGAACAGGACGTTGATCATCTGGGTGAAGATCCAATTGCCCAGGCCCGTGACGGCGTCGTCGTCCTCGCTCTTGGCCCCTTGAGCGTAGCGCGAGACGATCACCATGTCGTAGCCCTCCTCCATTTTGGCCAAGAGGTCGGGGATGCGCTCCGGCAGCGAGTTGCCGTCCGGGCTGAAGGCGACCACCACGTCGCCGGTGGCGTGCTCGAGCGCCTCGCGGTAGGCGTTGGTGATGCCGCGGGACTGCTGTGCCACGACGCGGCAGCCCTGCGCCCGGGCGTACTCGACCGTACCGTCCGTCGAGCGGCCGTCGATGACGAGCATCTCGTCGAACCATTGCTTCTTGATGCGCGGCATCATGAGCTTGAGGCCTTCGAGCTCGTTGACGGTCGGCATGAGCAAGGTCGTCCTCATCGCGCGGGCTTCTGGCGGGAGAGAAACTGCTCGATGCTTCGCTTGGAGCTCTTGTCGAAGAGCGGGCAGACGGCGACGATCTTGCGGTTGTCGACGACGGGGACCG
The DNA here is from genome assembly GCA_016194705.1 of Elusimicrobiota bacterium. Classification (GTDB taxonomy): domain Bacteria; phylum Elusimicrobiota; class Elusimicrobia; order UBA1565; family UBA9628; genus PALSA-1176. Next base: position 183,207 of record JACQAZ010000004.1, read on the forward strand.
TGTAGAGGCCTTTGCCGAAGCTCGGATTCTTGCCGGCGAGTTTGGCCGCCTCGGACAAGGTGATGGAATCATTGGCGGCGGCGTTGTAGATGCCGCCGAGGTTCTTCTTGAGGGCGAGCGCGATGAAGGTCTCGACGTCGGAATGCGTGACGCAATTGAAGGTCGACCGGCCCGAGAGGTCGAGCTCGGGGTCCGCGTCGGTCAAGATGCGCACGAGGTTTCCGGGGCGCGAATGGCGGTCCAGCATGAAGACCGGCCGAAGGATCAGCGGGTCGCAGGCGCGCTCGGCCACGATCGCCTCGGACATCAGCTTGGTCATGCCGTAGACCCCGCCCCCCGCGGCGTCGGCCGGGAATGAATCGCCTTCGCGGTGCGGGCCCGGCGTGTCGGGGTAGACCGAGACCGACGAGAGATAGACGAACTTCTTGTGCGGCAGGGAGACCAGCCGCTGGGTCAGAAACAGGTTGTCCTCGAGATAGGAATAGAGCGGGTCGCTCGTGATGCCGCGGCGCGATGAGGCCGCGCAGTGGATGATGGTCTCGACCCCGGTCTTGGGCAAGGTCTTGAAAAGCGCCGAGGCGTTCTCGCGCGTGAGCCCCTCGCCGCCGAGGCGCTCGTGCAGGTGGCGGCCCAGCCCCGAGCCCGCGCCCGTGATCAGCAATTTCATTTCATTCCCGGCTTGCCGGACATCAGTTTCTTCTCCGTGAAAACATTGTAGCGCTTGTCAGCCGAGGCCCGGTTGGCCTTGTACCACGCCATCGCGTCCTTGATGCCTTCCTCGATGGACATTCTCGGCGCAAATCCGATGGACTTGGCCCGAGAGGTGTCCATGACGCGCTTGTTGTCGCCCGAGGGCTTGGTGGAATCCCAAACGATGGCGGGCTTCTTGTCGAGGTTGGCCGCGATGATCTCGACGAGCGTCTTGATCGCGACGCCGTTCCCGCTGCCGAGGTTGACGGGGCGCTCCTCGCCCTTCGCGACGAGCAGCAGCATTCCGTTGGCGACATCGGAGGCGTGTATGAAGTCGCGGATCGGCGAGCCGTCGCCCCAGACCACGAGAGGATTCTCCCCTTCGACGGCGCGCTTGATGAGAGAGGGGATGACCATCGCGTTGTCCGGGTTGAAATTGTCGTAGCGGCCGTAGACGTTGGCCGGCCGCGCGATCGAGATGCCCTTCCAGCCGTGCTCGATGCGGTAGGCCGAGGCCTGGAGCTCGCCCATGCGCTTGGCCCAGCCGCCAAACTCGTCTTTTTGCGATGGGTAGGTGCTCCAGACCGAGTCCTCGAAGAAGACCTCGGCCGGGTGGTAGACGCCGATCGAGCTCGTGTAAAGGTACTTCTTCACCCCGCATTGGCGCGCGGCCTCCATCATGTTCGTGTCGAAGGCCAAAGTCGGCACGAAGAAGGAGGCGGGCTTCTTGGCGGCCATCAAAGGCGAGCCCTTGATGCCGGCCAGGTGGAAGACGATCTCCATGCCCTTGCAGGCGGCAAGACACGCATCGAAGGATGTTAGGTCGGTCCGCAGGAACTCGGTCTTGGGAGCGGCCCGCGAAGGGTCGTCGAGCGAGGCGACGCGCACCTTGGCGCCAAGCGCCAGCAGTTCCTCGACGAGGTACTTGCCGATCATTCCGGTCCCGCCGGTCACGAGTATTTTCTTGTCTTTGAAGATGTTCGTTTCGGTCATTTCATTTCCATACGAAGCATTCGCGGGCGATCTGGATCAAGAAGGCCGCCCCCCAGCGCAGGACCTCGAGCTTGCGCTCGCCGCCGACGCGCTTGGGCTCGTCGCCCGGGATCTCGGAGAATCTGACCTTGCGCTTGGCCGCCCGGATCGAGAGCAGCGGCTCCCAGCTGACGTTGGTGCGGCAGAGCCGTTCGGCGGCGGCGTAGCCGTCGTCATCGATGAGCTCGAGGTCGTAGACGAGCTTCTTGGTGTAGGCCCGGAAGATGACCATCATGTCGGTGTAGCGGCCGCCGAACAGCAGGTTGACGGTCTTTGTGAACATCCAATTGCCGAAAGCGGTGACCGCGTCGTCGTCGTCCGATTTGGCGCCGTCGAGGTAGCGCGAGACGATGACCAGCTCGTAGCCCTCGCGCATTTTGGCGACGAGCTCGGGTATGCGCTCGGGGACGCAGTTGCCGTCGGGGCTGAAGGTGACGATCACGTCGCCGGTGATGAGCGGCAGGGCCTCCGTGTAGGCGCGGCGCAGGCCGCGCTGTTTCTGGACGTAGACGGTCCAGCCCTGGCTGCGGGCGTAGTCGGCCGTGCCGTCGGTCGAGCCCCCGTCGAGTATCAGGACCTGGTCGACCCAGTCCTTCTTGACCAGAGGCATGATCTGCCTGAGCCCCACGACCTCGTTGAGAGTGGGGACCAGCAAAGTCACTTTCATCGCGCGGCTATTATATATAAGTCCTTAATAACATTCTCGGACGGAGCTTGCGGGCAATTGCCAAAAATAGTTTACTGCCCATCGTGGCTCGGCAAAATTCCAGCTGGGAGGGGCTCTTTTTGGGCCTCCCGGCGTGGCCGGCGGCGGTTTTTCTCGCGGCCGTTTGCGCCGGCCTGGTTTTCGTCCTGCCGGATCTGTTGATCATCCAACACAGGAACTTCTACAGGCGCCATTTTCCAGAGGCCGTCGCGCAGTGGCCTTTGGGCGGGCGCTACACCTCGATCGCGCCCTACGACGATCCCGACGCCAACTCTTACGCCGCCCGCGGCCACGAGGCCGCGCGGCATTTCTGGCCGATGGACCCCAACGTCAAGGAGAATTCGAGTCGCCGGCTCGCGCTGACCGACACGCTGAGCTTCATGTTCCTCGGCGCCACGGAGCGCCTGACTGGGGACGTCAGCCGCGGCTGGCTTCTGGCGCGCGGGCTCTGCGGGATGGCCTGGCTCCTGTGCCTGTATTGTCTTGTCAACGCGATCTCGGGCCGCCGCCGGATGTCCTTGGCTTTCGCGGCTTGGCTGACCTTGTTCTACGAACTCTTCGCCGACTTGCTGTGGCCGCTGGTCCAATGGCCCAGGCTCGGCTTCGGCGTCATCCCTCCGGCTTTCCGACACATGGCGATCCACGCCTTCTGGCTCTTGGGCAATTATCAGTGCAATTTCGGGGCCGCGCGGGTGGTCAGCCCCGCCCTCAATCATCCGCCATTTTTCCTCGCGGCTTACGCCGCCTGGGGCGCCGCGCGCGGGGCCTGGGGCTGGGCCTGGGCCGGGGGCCTGGTCGGCGGAGCTCTGGCTTATGTCCACGCGGACGTCTGGCACGTCTACATGGCGGCGATGGGCGTCTTCTGCGCCGCCTGGAGCCTCCAGCAGAAAAAGCCCGCTTGGGCGCTGCTGGCGTCGTTTGCCGTCTCGCTGGCGCTGAGCCTGCCGTGGCTCCTGGCGAACTATCCGATGGACCCCGAGATCCTCTCGCGCGCGGGGGGGACCTTCACTCACGCCGTCGACCCGCTGGGGCTGGTTTTCGCGGCGGCCGTCGCGGCCTGCTGGCCGCGGCGCAGGGAGCCGGCCGTTTGCTTTGCGGCCTGCGTGTTCGCGGCGTGCATTCTCGCGGTCGAGAGCCAGGTGCTCACGGGCTACACCGTGGACTCGATGCGCTTTAACTACATCGGCGTGGTCGTGGCGCTTGTCACCGCCGCTGGAATCTGGGGCCGTCGCGCCGCGGAGTCGCGCCATTGGCTCTGGCTGACGGCCGCCTTCTTCATCCTTGGGGGCGGACGCGCGATCAGCTACGCCTCCCAACGCTTCCCCTACCAGGGCTTGCCGCGCGACTTGGAGTCGGCTTTTGACTTCTTGAACCAGCAGACCCCCAACGATTCCGTCGTCGTGTCGCTGGCCGCCAACGAGACGATGCTGATCCCGGTCTACACGCACGACAAGACGATGATCGGCAGCGGCTACAACATGACCTGCGACATCTCCTTCTATGAGATGTTCCGCAGGATCGACCGCGCGGCCCGGCTCTGCGGGGTCGACGAACGGGCCCTGCTCAGCCATCTCAACGCCCCCGAATGGCAGCATCCGCAAGGCCTGGAGCGCTGGAGCACGGCGCTCTGGAGCCATCAGGTCGACTGGCAGGCGCGCGAATGGAAGAATTTCTTTCATTTCTACGCGCAGACCATCCCGCGCTCCGAATTCGTGGCTCGCCTGGGCATCCTGACCATGAGTCGGAACCTTCCCGAGCTCAAGGCTGACGCGGATTACCTTTGGGTGGGTCCTTTTGAGCGCGGCTTGATGACCCCCAGGGCGCTCAAGGCTTTGGGGCGGCCGGTCTACGAAAACGCGACGGTTTCAATTTACAAGGTGAAAGCTTGAAAAAATCGGCGCCCCGTCCAGACGCCGCGACCACAATCGAGCTCTACCGCTCCATGCTGCGCATACGCCTGGCCGAGCAGCGCATCACCGAGGTCTACCCGACCGACAAGATACAAAGCCCGATACACTTGTCCGTGGGGCAGGAGGCGATCGCGGCCGGGGTCTGCGCGGCGCTCTTAAAGACCGACCACGTCCACGGCACTTATCGCGGCCACGCATTTTACCTCGCCAAGGGCGGCGACATGAACCGCATGTTCGCCGAGCTCTACGGCAAGGACGCCGGCTGCGCGCGCGGCAAGGGGGGCTCGATGCACCTCGTCGATCCCGAGGCGGGCCTCATGTCCTGCTCGGCGATCGTGGCCTCCACGATCCCGGTCGCCACGGGCGACGCCTTCGCTTCTTCAAGGCAAGGCCGCAAGCGCGTGGTCGTGTCCGTCTTCGGCGACGGCGCCATCGACGAAGGCGTGTTCTTCGAGAGCGTCAATTTCGCGGTGCTAAAAAAACTGCCCATTCTCTACGTTCTCGAGAACAACGGCTACGCGATCCACTCGAAGATTCCCGAGCGGCGCAAGCAAGTTGAGCTCTGGCGGGCCGCCGAGGGCCTCGGGCTTCCGGGAGAAAAGTTCGACGGCAACGACGTCGGCGCCGTTTACTCGGTCATGGCCAAGGCCGTCGCCTGGGTGCGCAAGGGCGGGGGTCCCCGGCTCTTGGAGTTCACGGCCTACCGGTGGCACGAGCACGTCGGCCCCGGCATCGATTTTCACGAGGGCTACCGAAGGCCCAATGAACAGGCCCTCGCGCAGAAAAACGATCCTTTGAGACTGGCGAAGGCCGATCTCGCCAAGCGCTGCAAGGTCGGGCCCGAGCATTTCGAGCAATGGGAGGCCGAGGCGCGCGACGAGGTCGACGAGGCGGTCGAGTTCGCCGAGAGAAGCCCGTTTCCCACGGCCGAGCGGCTCCATCAAGACGTCTTCGCGGAGCGTTCATGAGCACTAAGCGGCTGAAATACGGCGAAGCCATCCGCGCGGCCCTTTTCCACGCGATGGAAGCCGACCCCGCGGTCTTCGTCATGGGCCTTGGGGTGGACGACCACCGCGCGATCTTCGGCAGCGTGAAGGGCCTCGTGGAGCGCTTCGGCCCCGAGCGCGTCTTCGACACCCCGATCTCGGAGGCCGCGATGACGGGGGTGGCCGTCGGCGCGGCGCTTAACGGCATGAAGCCCATTCATGTGCACATCCGCTCTGATTTCCTATATCTTGCGATGGACCAGCTCTTCAACATCGCGGCCAAGTGGCGCTACATGTTCGGCGGCAGCATGAAGGTGCCTCTCGTCGTGCGCGCGGTGATCGGCCGGTCCTGGGGCCAGGGCGCCCAGCACTCGCAGAGCCTGCAGTCGTTCTTCATGCACGTGCCCGGCTTCAAGGTCGTCATGCCCACCACACCCGCCGACGCCCAGGGGCTCCTGCTTGCCGCCGTCAACGAGCCCAACCCCGTTTTCATCCTCGAGCACCGCCTGCTCTACGACATCGTAGGCGACGTCCCGGACCCTCCGACCGAAGCTCCGTTGGGCAAAGCGTACGTTCGTCGGTCCGGGAAAGACCTGACCATCGTGGCCAACTCCTACATGGTCGTCGAGGCCTTGAAGGCCGCCGAGTTCTTGGAGAGCCAAGGGATCGACGCCGAGATCGTCGACCCCGTGAGCCTCGTGCCGCTCGACCGGGAGACCATCGTCTCCTCGGTCCGCAAGACCGGACGGCTCATCGTCGTCGACACGAGCTGGACGGCCTGCGGGGTCTCGGCCGAGATCGCCGCGATAGCGGCCGAGCGCGCCTTCGACCGGCTCAAGGTCCCCGTGCGCCGCTTGGGCATGCAGCCCACGACCTGCCCGGTCAGCAAACCGCTCGAGAACGCCTTCTACCCGAGCGCGCGGACGATCGCGATGGAAGCCTTCTCGATGCTCGGCCGGGCCTTCCCCGACATCAACGTCCCGGTGCTGAGCTCGACCTTCAAGGGGCCCTTTTGACCGTGAAGCCCATCAAATATCACCTCGCCGAGGACACGATCGACAATCGCGACGTCGACAAGCTCGCGGCGTGGCTCAAGACTTATCCCCGGCTCACGAAGGGCTCCTTGACGGTCGACTTCGAGAAGGGCTGGAGCAAGTGGCTCGGCGTGAGGCATTCCGTTTTCTGCAACTCGGGCTCTTCGGCGAACCTCTTGATGTACTACGCGCTGCTCTTGTCGGGGCGCCTCAAGAACAAGAAGGTCATCGTACCCTCGGTGGGCTGGGTGACCTCGATTTCGCCGGCGATCCAATTCGGCCTCACGCCGATCATGTGCGAGGCCGATTCAGAGACATACGGATTAGATCTGAAGCACCTCGAGAAGCTCTTGAAGAAGCACAAACCCGGCGCCGTCATGATGGTCCAGGTGCTCGGCGTGCCGCACAAGATGGACGAGATGCTCGCCCTGCAGAAGAAATACGGTTTCTTTCTCATGGAAGACGCTTGCGCGGCGATCGGCGCCTATTACAAAGGCCGCAAGGTCGGGACTTTCGGCGGCATGGCGAGCTTCTCGTTCTACTTCGGCCATCAGTTCTCGACGATCGAGGGCGGCATGGTCTCGACCGACGACGACAAGCTTCATCATCTCCTCGTAATGCTGCGCGCGCACGGCTGGAGCAAGGACTTGGACCGCGCCTCGCACCAGGCCTTGGTCATGAAGCACAAGATCGACGATTTTCACTCGCCGTTTGTCTTCTACCTCCCCGGCTTCAACGTGCGCTCGACCGATCTCAACGCCTTCATCGGCCTGGGCCAGCTCGAGAAGCTCGACTCCATCATCGACGCGCGCGAGCGCAACCACCGGCATTTCAAGGAGCGGCTGGCGGGCAAAGTGCGCATGCAGCGCTCCCGCGGCGGCACGCGCATCTGCAGCATCCATTTCGGTGCCTTAGCCGCGGATAGAGAACAACGGCACCGCATCGTCAAGGCCCTCGAGGACAACGGCATCGAGACGCGCATCTTCTCGGCCGGCAACCTCGGCCTGCATCCGTTCTGGACCGAGCGTTACGGCAAGGCGAGCTTTCCGATGGCCGACCGCATCCACCACACGGGCTTCTTCCTGCCCAATCACCCGTCTCTCTCGCTTGAAGACGTGGACTTCATCTGCGATGTCGTCTTGGGGGCACTGACATGAAGAAGCGCTCTTCGCGCAGGATCCGGCGGGTGCTGATCACGGGGGCGACGGGTTCGGGCGGCTCGTATCTGGCCGACCACATCGTCGAGAACCACCCGCAGGTCGAGGTGCACGGCCTCTCGCGCTGGCACAGCGCCTCGCACGGCTCGCGCAACCTCTCCGCGAAGGTGGAACTGCACGAATGCGACCTGATGGATTTCGCCTCGACTCTTGCCGCCGTCGAGAAGGCCAAGCCCGACGCGGTTTTCCATCTCGCCGCCCACGCCAACGTCCGGGTCTCCTTCATCGAGCCCTCCGCGGTCATGGCCAACAACATCATCGGCACGACCAACCTTCTCGAGGCGATCCGGATCTCGGGCCTCGACCCCTGGATCCAGCTTTGCAGCACCTCCGAGATCTACGGCCAGGTCGCCAAGAAAGACGTCCCGATCAAGGAGACCTGCGCCCTGCGACCGGTGAGCCCCTACGCGGTGAGCAAGACGGCCCAGGACCTCCTGGGCTGGAGTTATTTCAAGAGCTGGGGCATGAAGATCATCCGCACGAGGATGTTCACCTACTTCAACCCCCGGCGCACCGATCTCTTCGCGACCTCGTTCGCGCGGCAAGTGGCGCTCATCGAGGCCGGCTATGCAAGAGAGCTCCGCCACGGGAACCTTGAATCAGTGCGGACCTTCATCGACGTGCGCGACGCCGTGCGCGCCTATTGGGAGGCGATCCTGTTCTGCGAGCCGGGCGAGGCCTACAACATCGGCGGCACGACGACGATGACCGTGGGGCAATGCCTCCAGAGGCTCAAGGCATTGACCGCGGTCGCGATCCCCACGAAGCTCGATCCCGCGCTCGTGCGTCCGGCCGACGTCACTTTGCAGATTCCCTGCGTCGACAAGTTCCGGCGCGCCACCGGCTGGAAGCCGCAGCATGATTTTGACGACAGCCTTAAATCTCTCTTGAAGCACTGGCGGCGCGAGGTCAGCCGGCGCGGGGCGGAGGCGTAAATGAAAGTGCTCATCACGGGCGGGGCCGGGTACCTGGGCTCGGTCATGGCGCCGTATTTGCTCGGCAAGGGCCACAAAGTGACGGTGCTCGACAACTTCCTCTACAACCAGACAAGCCTGCTTGAGGTCTGCGGGCACGAGGGCTTCTCCATCGTGCGCGGCGACTGCCGGGACACCGATACATTGAAGCCGCTCATCAAGAGCCACGACGCCATCATACCGCTGGCGGCTCTGGTCGGCGCGCCGCTCTGCGACCGCGACCGTTTGGCTGCATCCTCGACAAACCGCGACGGGGTCGCGCTCGTCGTCAAGCTCTCCTCCAAAAATCAGAAGATTCTCTACCCGACGACGAATTCCGGCTACGGCATCGGCGAGAGGGGCAAGTTCTGCACCGAAGACACCCCCTTGAAGCCGATCTCATTCTACGGCAAGACGAAGGTCGAAGCCGAGAAGATCGCGCTGGACTCCGGGCATGCGATCACCTATCGTCTCGCGACCGCCTTCGGAGCCAGCCCAAGGATGCGCACCGACCTTCTGGTCAACGATTTCGTCTACCGCGCCGTCACCGACCGCACCGTGGTTGTCTTCGAGGGCCACTTCAAGCGCAACTACATACACGTGCGCGACATAGCCAAGGTCTTCCTTCACGGCATCGAGAACTTCGACAAGATGAAGGGAAAGCCCTACAACGTCGGCCTCGAGGACGCCAACCTCTCGAAGCTCGAGCTCTGCGCCGAAATCAGGAAGGCCGTGCCGGGCTTCGTCTTCATGGAGGCGCCCATCGGCGAGGATCCCGATAAGCGCGACTACATCGTTTCTAATAAACGGATTCTGTCGACCGGGTTCAAGCCCGAGTGGAACCTGGCCCGCGGCATCAAGGAGCTCATCAAGGCCTACAAGATTCTGCGCCGCAACCCTTACGGGAACTATTGAGATGATCATCTCGCGCACGCCGTTCCGGATGTCCTTCTTCGGCGGAGGCACGGACTACCCCGCCTGGTACCGCGAGCATGGGGGGGCTGTCGTCTCGACGGCGATCGATAAGTACTGCTACATCACCTGCCGGTATCTTCCGCCCTTCTTCGACTACCGCAGCCGCATCCTCTACTCGAAGGTCGAAACGGTCACGGAGAACTCGAAGATCGAGCATCCCGCCGTGCGCGCGGCGCTCGAACAGCTCAAGATCACGGGCGGCGTCGAGATCCACCACGACGGCGACCTTCCCGCGCGCACGGGCCTGGGCTCCTCCTCCTCGTTCGCGGTCGGCCTTCTGCACGCTCTGTATGCGATGCAGAACAAGATGCTCGACAAGCTCGAGCTCGCGCGCGAGGCCATCCGCATCGAGCAGGACGTGCTCAAGGAGAACGTCGGCTGCCAGGACCAGGTCATCGCGGCGGTCGGCGGCTTCCAGAAGATCGACTTCCTGCAGAACGGGGAAATCCGCGCCAATCCGGTGACGATCGGCCGCGAGAAGCTCGACGGTCTCCAGGACCACATCCTGCTTTATTTTACCGGCTTCTCGCGCATCGCCTCGACCATAGTCAAGGAGCAGCTCGAGAAGATGCCCGACCGCAAGGCCGAGCTCTCGCGCATGCGCGAGATGGTCGATGAGTCGCTCAAGCTGCTGAGCGCGGGCGACCTGGCCCGTTTCGGGCGCCTCCTCGATGAGAGCTGGAAGCTCAAACGGAGCTTGAGCTCGAAGATTTCGACCCCCGCGATCGATGAGATGTACGAAGCGGCCAAGTCGGCGGGAGCTCTGGGAGGCAAACTCCTGGGGGCGGGAGGCGGAGGCTTCATGATCGTCTTCGCGCGGCCCGAGGAGCAGCCCAAGGTCAAGGAGCGGCTCAAGAAACTCCTGCGCATCCCTTTCCGCTTCGAGGGGGAGGGCAGCCACATCCTGCTCTACCAGCCCGAGGCCTTGCCTGAACCGCGCTAGCCTCCCATGAGCCCAGCGCAGACCGACGCGATCGTGCTCTGCGGCGGACTGGGCACCCGCCTGGGCGCGGCCGCGGGCGACGCGCCTAAGCCCATGGCGCTCGTCGGAGGGAAGCCGTTTCTCGACATACTCGTCGAGTGGGCCGCGGCCGCAGGCGCGCGGCGCTTTATTTTCTGCACGGGCTACAAGGCGGGCGTTGTGCGCGCGCATTTCAAGCCGCGCGCCGGCCGCGAGTATCTGTTTTCGGAGGAAAAGGAGCCCTTGGGCACTGGCGGGGCGCTCAAGCTTTGCGAAGGTCTGCGCAAGAGCGAGACCGCGCTCGTGCTCAACGGCGACTCGTACTGCGCCGTCGACCTCAAGGCCTTTCTCGAGTTCCACGATGAGAGAAGGGGTGCCGCGACCGTCGCGCTGGCGCAGGCCGGCGGGCGCACGGACGGAGGCTTCGTCTCGCTCAATGATGACGGCCGCATCACGACCTTCGCCGAGAAAGACCCAAAGGGCGGCTCTTGGCTCAACGCCGGTCTGCTCGCGCTGGGACCGCGCGTCTTCGCGGCACTTCCGGCCGCGGGCCCCTGCTCGCTCGAGCGCGAGATCCTGCCGGCGCTCTTGAAAGAGGGCCTCTACGGATTTACGACCTCGGCGCCGCTGTACGACATCGGCACGCCCGAACGCCTGGAGAGATTCCGCGGCGCGTATGCCGGTCCCGCCTGATGGAGCTCACGCTCAAGTACCGCAGCCGGATCATTATGCGGGCCTACGAGGGCTGGCTGGGGCCTTCCGACAGAGTCCTCGACGTCGGCTGCGGCAACGGGGTCGTCACCGACGAACTAGCCCGGCATTTTTCCTTTCCCGTCGTGGGCACCGATTCCATGGATTATCGCAAACGCAAGATCGCTTTTGAGGCGATGCGCGAGGAAAACAAGCTTCCGTTTGCGGACGGCGCGTTTGACGCCTGCATGCTCAACGACGTGCTTCACCACTGCACTGATTGGCGGGCCATGCTTTTCGAGGCGCTGAGGGTCGGACGCCGGGTCCTGATCTTCGAGCTCGAGGCGACTCCCATAGCGAAGGTCTGCGATTGGCTCATCAACAAGCTCCACAATCCTCTGATGAATGAGGCGATCCACATAAAGCATCGCGTACAGTGGGAGGACTGCCTTCAGAATGAGGGATTGACTTACGACTGCCGGAACATCGGCCGGCCGGCGCTCTGGTACCCGTTCTCCCATTTCGCCTTCAAGGTCGCGCCGAAATGCGCAAGGTCCTGAGGAATCTTTTCTTCTTCGGCGCGTACGCGGCCGCGGCCTTGGCGTTCCTGCACCCCACGCTGCGGTATTTCGCGACGCGCATGCCCTACGGCTGCACCGACGCGACGCTCTTCTACAACAACATCTGGTATTTCGGCTACGCCCTCGACCACCCGACGGCCAACATTTTTTGGACGGAGTTCCAGTATTGGCCCCACGGCGGGAACCTGCTGCTTCAGGACTACGCGATCCCGCTTGACCTGCTCGCCTACTGGCTCGCGCCAAGGATCGGCCTGCCGGCGGTCCTCAACCTCTTCACCGTAGGCATGATGGGCTTGAGCGGCCTCTTCGTTTATCTGCTTTTGACCGAGGCCGGTTATGCCGCCAGCGGGGCCTTCGTCTCGGGCGTTCTCTTCGAGCTTTGCCCAACCTTCGCGGCCGCGCTGATGGCGGGCACCGGGCGCGGGTTCGTGGCCTCCTTTCACGCGGTCGTGCCGATCTTCGCTTGGGCGTTTTTTCGGGCTCTCAACCGCCGGCGCCTGGCCGACGCGGTCGTCGCCGCGCTCGCGCTTTCCTTGGCTTGGTTCTTGAGCTTTTACTTCTTCCTGGGCTGCGTGCTCTTGGCGGCGTTCTCATTTCTCTGGCTCGAGAGGCCGCTTACGCTCGAACTGCGCGAGCGGCCGTCCTGGTCGGTGGCGCGCAGGGTCTGCGACGCGGCATTGGCGTTCGCGCTTGCCTGGGTCGCCCTCTCATTGTGGAGGGGCCAGACGGAATTCCACGGCCGCGGCTCGTCGCGCGAGATAGTGGCTTACGTTCTGCCCTACCTTACGTTCTGGGGGCTGGCGGCGCTGAGGTTATGGCTTTCGCGGCGGATTCTCCCGCGCTGGCGAAGAGAGGCTTGGGGATGGGATTCGCTAAAGCCCTATGCCGCCACGCTCGGAGTTTGGTCGGCGCTCAATTGGCCGATGCTGGCCGCCGTCCTGTGGTTCATGGCCACGGGAGGCTCGGGAAAGCCGTCGAGCCCCGCTTGGCGCGGCGGCGGCAATCCGACGGACCTCGCCGTCATGCTGTTTCCAAGCGAGCGCAGCCTGTTTTGGGGGGAGCTGGCGGGCCGCTTCCGGCTCATGCGCGGCGAGCTGCTCACGGGCATGTTCGCGCTGATCCCGCTGATCGGCGCGGCGGTCCTCTGGCGGAGCCGCCCCCGAAACGAGAGGCTTTCGTTCTGGTACGCTGGACTGGCCTTCTTCTTCCTGCTCTCCTTGGGGCCCTGGCTCGAGGTGGCGCACGTCCACCTGTATCTGCCGCTGCCGTTCTGGTTCCTGCACATGCTGCCTATCTTCAACAACATGTCCAACGGTCAGACCTTCAACACCTTCGCGACCCTCTTCATCGCGCTGATCTTCGCCGAGGTCCAGAAGCGGCTTGCGGAAAGGTTCGGTCCTCGGCGCACGGCCTGGGTGCCGGCCGCAGCACTCCTGTGCGTCGTCGCCGAATGCGCGGTCAAGCCCGCGCGCATGGACGCCTTGGAGCCGCCGCCGCTTTTGGAGCGGTTGGGCGCTTTGCCCGAAGGGGCCTTCCTGCCCGTGCCGGTCGGCGCCAATTTCCATATCGTCGTCAACCCGGGCCCCGTCGGCGGGGGCTTCGCCAATCTCGAGATGTACCAATACGCCCACCGCAAGCCGTATGTGGGCGGCTTCCTGGCGCGGCCCGCCAGGCGCGTCTACGAGCTCATGATGTCCGACGCCGTCTTCAAGGGCCTGATCGAAGCCCAGAACGGCGGCCCGCCGTCCAAAGTTCTCGAGAGCCGATTGCTCATGGCGCGCTATTTTCGCGGCTTCCACATCCGCTACGTCGTGGTCGAAGAGAGCATGCTCCCGCCCCGGCTTGCCGCCGCGATCAAGCGCTGGCCCCTGCGGCTTCTGGATTCGGACAAGACGCTGCGGCTCTTCGAGGTCGTCGACAGAAAGTGACGCCGCGCGTATTGACACGAATCGGCGGTCTGTTATACTGGAGTTGAACCAACGAGATGGAACTAAAGAGGATCAAGAAGGTCCTGGACGCCTTCGTCTTCAACCGGCACGTCACGCCCAAGAAGCTCTTCAACCTCGCCCTGATTTTCGTCCAGCACCAGTTCCTCAAGAACTCGAAAGTCGTCGGCTATCCCCTGCGGATGGTCATCGAGCCGACCAACGTCTGCAACTTGAGCTGTCCGCTCTGCCCCGCCGCGCGCGACCTGCACGACCACAAGCGCGGGATGATGAGCCTCGATGACTTCAAGAAGATCATCGACGAGGTCGGCGCGTATCTCTACGAGATCGACCTCTTCGACTTCGGCGAGTCGCTCTTGAACCCCAAGATCTACGACATGATCCGCTACGCCGCCGACCGCAACATCCGGACCAACTTGAGCTCGAACCTCAACGTCGTCGACGTCGACCGCCTCGTCGAGTCGGGCCTGAGCCGGCTGATCGCCTCCGTCGACGGCACCTCGCAGGAGACCTACAAGCAGTACCGCGTGCACGGCGACTACGACAAGGTCATGGGCCACATCAAGGCCATCGCGGCCAAGAAAAAGGCCCTGGGCACGAGCGAGCCTGAGCTCGTCTGGCGCTTCATCGTCATGGAGCAGAACCGCCACCAGGTGCCCGAGATGTACCGTCTTGCCGAGGAGCTCGGCATGAAGGTCGACCTGCTGCCGATGCGGCTTAACACCTCCATCGACAAGGAGGTCGAGCAGGACAGCGCGGAACTCCGGTCGAAGTGGCTGCCGATGGTCGACATGCTGCGCCGGGACAACTATAAGGCAAAGAAGCCGCCGCGGGTGGGCCCAGACACCTGTCTGTTCCTTTGGAACCAGCTCACCATCACTTGGAGCGGGATCGTGACGCCGTGCTGCGCCATCTTCGACGCGGAGGCCCACAATTTCGGGCATGTGCGCGAAGACGGCGGCGTGCTCGCGGTCTGGAACGGCGATGCCTATCAAAGGGCCCGCAAGATGGTCCGCCTCATGGACCCCGACCTCGAGAAGGACAAGAAATTCGACATGTGCGCGGGCTGCATCAAGCACGGCTTCGTGGACGTCTAGGGAACGATCCTGCCCGGCCGGGGTCTTATGGCCTTAGGCCCTGGGCACAATCAGAGTATTGTACAATCCCACAGTCTCAATGGCTGACAAGAACGCGAAAAGCGGCCGCGCCGGGGCGCAGGTTGACTCCCGCGCGGAAGATTTCGTCCACCAGGTCATCGTCTGGTGGCTGCCGATCCTCTATTTTCTGATTTCATCGCTATTCTACCTTCGGACCTACGATTCGGCCCAGGTCAAGATCACGGTCATGCAAATGGGGGGCCTGGCCCTCCTGACGTTGTGGGTTTGCCGCCTGCTCCAGGCGGGGATCAAAGCCTTTACCAAGGACGACCTGGTCTGCCTCTCGCCCTTCCTGGCCTTCCTGCTCGTGGGCATCCTGTCCTACATCCACGCCCCCTACCACATGGCCAGCACGGATTTCTTCCTGCGCCACTGCTTCTTCATGACGGCGGCGCTCATCGTGATCTACGAGTTCAACTTGGAGGCGACTGACCGTCTCACGCGCATTTTGATCCTGACGGGCTGGGTCGCCATCGGCTACGGCTTCATCCAGTACCTGGACATGAAGCTCTTCCCGCCGGGCGTGGGCAACGGGATCGACCCTTTCATTTGGCGCGGCGCCTTCGGCGAGCGCATCTTTTCCACGTACGGCAATCCCAACTTTTACGCCGATTTCCTCGTCATCATCTTTCCGATCCTGCTGACTCAGTTCCTGAAGACCAGGCGCTGGTCGTTCGTCGTGCTCATGGGGATGCTGCTCGTCGATCTCTACGCGACGGGCACCAAAGGCGCGTGGCTGGGCTTCGCGCTGGTCGTCTTCCTGTTCGGGGCGATCTCGATGATCTTCTTCACCGAGGAGACCCGGGCCTACCGCAAGCCGATCTTGACGGTGGTCGCGGTCGGCGTGCTGGGCTTCGTCGGCCTGGTCGCCAAGGACCTCGAGACGCGCGTGGTGTCGATCAACTTCAGGCTGTTTACCTGGGAGGCGACCTGGGAGATGATCATGACCCAGCCCTGGACCGGGACCGGGATCGGGTCGTTTCCGCCGATCTACCCCGCCTTCCGACGGCCGCCGATCTTCCACATCGAGGGCAAGCACAACACCGAGACCGACCACGCCGAGGACGAGTACTTGGAGGAGCTCTTCGACAACGGCATCCTCGGCTTCGGGGTCTTTCTCTGGCTGATCTTCAGCACCCTCGTTGTGGGCTTTAGGTCGCTTGGCCAGCTGACCACGCTGCTGCGCACCCGGGACGGCCGCGCCCCGCCGCGCGCCTACGACCTCATCGGGTATCTCGTCGCCTTCATGGGCATGCTCGGGCACAATTTCTTCGACGTGAGCCTGCGCTTTGTCTCCTCAGGCGTCTACCTCGGCCTCTTGTCGGGCATGATCGTCAACCTCGCCCGCGGCAAGGGACTCTACGAGCTGCACGGCATGCGCGAGAGCAAGACGGCCGTTCTGCCGCAGGGTCTGGCGCCTTCCGCCGTGCCCGCGACGGAGGCCGGACCCGGTATGTTGACCGTGCTGTCCGAGTTCCTGATCTGGCCCGCGCGCCTGGCCGCCTGGGGCTTTCTTGTCTACACCTGCGGCAAGATCCTGATGGAGTTCAACTTCCTTCAGGGGCCCGTCGAGCGCCTCAACATCGCGGGCGAGGTCCTGCAATGGTGGCTCTCCTGGGGCACCTTGGTCTCCTGCGTCGTCGGTCTGGGAGCGGCCTTCACCTGGCTCATCTACCTCTCCGACAACCCCGCGCTGGCCCTGGCCGTGCTGCTCGCGCTCAAGCCGCTGTACTGGTTCTGGGGCTACTTCAAGGCCGACATCCACCACAACATCGCGATCTTCTTCTCGAAGGACCGCAAGTGGGACACGGCGCTGGACCACTACATGACGGTCCACAAGCTCAACCCGGACTTCGTCATGTCGTCGTACTTCATGGGCAACGTCTTCAACGACCGCTTCAACATGGACAAGATCAGCAACCCCGCCTGGGGCGACGCGGCGGGCCAGATCCGCGACGACTACGAGCGGGCCCTGGACTCCTACAACGAGGTCAGGCGCCTGGCGCCGAACTACGTGCAGATGCACCACCAGGTCGGCACCTTGCACCTCAAGCGCGCGATGTGGTCTCTCAACCACGGCCATCCCGAGGAGGCCCAGTTCTACCTCGACCGGGCGATGAACCGCTACCGCCTCTACCAGCAGATCGATCCCGTCTTCCCGCCGAACTACTACCAGATGGGCCAGGTCTACATGATGGAGCGAAAATTCGACGAGATGGCCAAGGTCGAGCGCGACAACGTCATGGCGCCGAAGTGCCAGGTCGATCCCTCGTTGGCCAAGAAGAAGCTCTTGATGCGTACGATCCTCTCCTATCACTCCTACGTCAACGAGGCCGGCCTGCCCTATCCGGTCCACCGCCACGAGACCGCCGAGGCCTACACGAACCTCGGCAACGCTTATCTCTTGGGCCAGCATCTCGACGAGGCGCAGCGCGCCTACGAGAAGGCCCTGGGGCTCGAGCCCAATTTCGACCAGGCCAAGAAGAACATGGTCGTGCTCGAGGCTACGCGCAAGAGCAAGGGCCATGTGCAGCTGCCGATGCCGCCGCTGCCGCCGCCCCCCGCCGTGCCGCTGCCGATCCCGGTCAATGAGTTTCATCCCGTCAAGCCGTAGGCCGAGGCTGCTGCGCGCGGTCCTGGCGGCCGCCTTCATTCTGCCGGCGCTCTACGGCATCCGGCATCCATCGCCGCCCAATCCCGACGAGTACGAGATGGTCGCCGACTGCTTCGCCAAGACGGGGAGCTATTGCGAGTACGGAAAATTGACCGGCGTGCGCGAGCCGGCCTACCCGATGACGTTGGGGCTGTTCTACAAGATCCTCGGGCACGACAATCTGGCCGCCTTCCTTCTCAACGGCTTGCTCGCGGCCGGCGCGGCCCTCGGGCTCTTTGTCGGCGGCAAGCGCCTTTTCGACGAGGAGACCGGGCTTCTGGCCGCTTCGATCTCGGCGTTCTATCCGCCGTTCATCTTCTACGCCTCGCAGCCGCGCCGCGAGATCGGGCTGGTCTTTCTCAGCGTGATGTCGGTGCTCTCCCTGATCAGCGCCCGGGAAGGCGGACTCAAGCGCTGCGCCGCGGCGGGAGTCGTCAACGCATTGACGGCGCTCGCTTGCACGACTTATCTGCCCTTCGGACTCGCAACGGCGCCGCTCCTGCTTCTCTGGCTCGGGCGCAAGGATCTTTTGCTCGCCGTCAAGTCGGCCGCCGTCTACGCCTTGTTCTTCGTCCTGCTCTACTCGCTCTGGCCGCTGCGCAATTACCGCGCCTTCCACACTTTCGTTCTGGGCACCACCGCCGGGGCGGGTGCCGTATTCTACGTCAACCAGATCGTGCCCTCCGAGGTCGGCGGATTGGCGCGCGAAGGGGAGATCATCAGGGCCGACCCGGTCATCATCGAGGGAGCGGGCATCCACGACGGCATCGCGCTCGAGAAATTCTATTGGAAGTCGGGCGTCGAACGGGTCAAGGCCGATCCCATGCGCTACCTGCGCCTGGTCGCCAAGCGCTTCTTCGTCGAGGCGTGGCGCGTGACGCCGCGTGAGCGCAACTACGGACTTTCCTATCGCCTGCTCTGGTGGGCCGGCCTGCTGACCGACGGCTGGATCGTCCCGCTGGGCCTCATCGGCCTGCTCTTGTGGCGCTTCAACCCGCCCGAGGGAGTTTTCGTGCCGGGCTTCGTCGCCTCGGTCAACCTCGCCTATTCGCTGATCTTCTTCATCCTGCGCTACCGCGTGCCGGTCATGCCGTGGCTGATCCTCCTGGCGTCCCTGACGATTGTCAGAGCCGCCAAATTTGGTAAGTTAGGTCTGTGAAAGCGGCTATCTTGGCCGGCGGCCTGGGCACGCGTCTCTCCGAGGTCACCGAGCGCATACCAAAGCCGATGGTCGACGTCGGCGGCAAGCCGATCCTCTGGCACATCATGAAGGGCTACGCCGCGCACGGGATCAAGGAATTCGTGCTCGCGCTCGGCCACAAGGGCGACTTGATCAAGGATTACTTCCTCAACTACCGCTACCACCAGAGCAGCATGGTCGTCAGCCTCAAGTCCGGCAAGGTGACCGTGCACAACAGCCACTGCGAGGACTGGACCGTGCATCTGCTCGACACGGGAGAAGACGCCATGACCGGCGGCCGGGTCAAGAAGGTCATGGCATACGCGGGCAAGGAGCCCATCCTCCTGACTTACGGCGACGGCGTCTCGAACGTCGACATCTCGGGCCTGCTCAAGTTCCACAAGGCGCACGCCAAGGCGGCGACCGTGACGGCCGTGCGGCCCCCGGCGCGGTTCGGCGGCCTGCAGTTCTCCGGGGACCTCGTCGCCAAGTTCACCGAGAAGCCGCAGATCGGCGAGGGCTGGGTCAACGGGGGCTTCTTCGTGCTCGAGCCCAAGGTCGCGGCCTACATCGACGGCGACCGCACCTTCTTCGAGCGCGAGCCGCTCGAGCGCCTGGCCAAGCAGGGGCAGCTCGCCGCCTACAAGCACGAGGGCTTCTGGCAGTGCATGGACACCTTGCGCGACCTGCGCCTGCTCGAGGGTCTCTGGGATTCGGGCAAAGCCCCCTGGAAGACCTGGAAGGACTAGCCGGATGATCGCCGGCGTCAGCGTCCGACCGCTCAAGCGCCTGCGCGACGCGCGCGGCGAGGTCCGCCACATGCTCAAGCGGGCAGACCCCGAGTTCTCGAGATTCGGCGAGGTCTATTTCTCGTCGGTCAACCCCGGCTTCGTCAAGGGCTGGCACATCCACAAGAAGATGACTTTGAACTACGCCGCCGTCAGCGGTCGCGCGAAGCTCGTGCTCTACGACGAGCGCCGCGACTCGAAGACCTTCGGCAAGGTCCAAGAGATCGAGCTGAGCCTCAGAAAATATTGCCTCGTGACCATACCGCCCGGTGTTTGGAACGGCTTCAAATGCCTGGGCAGCCAGCCCGCGCTGATCGCCAACTGCGCCAGCCACCCGCACGAGACCGGCGAGATCGCGCGCTTGAACCCGTTCGCCAACCACATCCCCTACAATTGGGGCATCGCCAAGGGAGGCGGGTGAAGGCTCTCGTCGTCGGCGCATCGGGTCAGCTCGGCGGCGCGCTGCTCGCGGCGCTCGAGCACGCGGGCGTCGACGCCGTCGGAACCTTTCGCACCAAGCCGCATCCGGGGGCCCTGGCACTCGACGTGCGCGACTCGGCCGCGGTGCGCGCCGCCTTCGCTCACGCCGAGCCCGACGTCGTGTTCTGGTGCGTCAACAATCCGGGCGGCGTCGACTGGTGCGAGGAGCACCCGGACGAGGCCAAAGCGCTCCACGTGATCGGCGCGCAAAACGTCTTCGAGGCGGCGGCCAAACGCCGGGCCAAGCTCGTCTATTTTTCGACCGACTACGTCTTCGACGGCCGCAACGGCCCCTACTCGGAGGACGCCGAGCCCAATCCCTTGAGCGTTTACGCGAGAGCCAAGCTCGAGGGCGAAAAGCTCGCGCTCGAGCTCCCGAAGTCGCTCATCGTGCGCACCACCGCGGTCTACGGCTGGAGCCGTCAGTCCAAGAATTTCGCGATGCAGGTCTGGGATAAGCTCTCGGCGGGCGCGACCATGAAGGTGCCGCAGGACCAGATCTGCAGCCCGACCATGGTCGACTACCTCGCCGAGGCTTCTCTGCGGCTTGTCGACGTCGGGGTCGAGGGAATCGTCAACGTCGTGGGCCGGGATCTTTTGCCGCGCTCGGAGCTCGGCCGGTCGCTGGCCAAGGCCATGCTGCTCGACCCCGAGCTCATCGAGCCGGTCGCGACCGAGAAGCTCGGCCAAGCCGCCGCGCGGCCGCTCAAAGGGGGCCTCAAGACCGAGAAGCTTGTCAAATTGCTAGGCACCGAGCCCTGGGACCTCAAGGACTCTCTCAACCGCTTCCGCAGGCATTGGCGCGGCGACACGCACTCGGTCGTTCCCAAGAAGCAGGTTTCCGGCGAGGCCGAGTCCCTGCGCCGCGAGATCCTCGACAAGGTTTCAAAATATTACGAACTTGCCCATAAACCCAAGCCCTTCGTCCCGTACAAGACCCGCGTCCAATATTCGGGACGGACCTTCGGTCCCGAGGAGATGACGGCTCTGGCCGACAGCGCGCTCGACTTTTGGCTCACGATGGGCCCCTACGGCGAGCTCTTCGAGAGCAAGATGAAGAGGTTCTTCAAGTCGGCCGATTTTCTCGCGGTCAACGCCGGCTCGACCGCGAACCTGACCGCCGTCATGACCTTGACCTCGAAGCAGCTCGAGGGGCGCTTGAAGCCCGGCGACGAGGTCATCACTCCGGCGGTGACCTTCCCGACGACCTTGACGCCTCTGGTGCACGCGGGGCTCATCCCAGTGTTCGTCGATTGCGAGGTCGGAACCTACAACATCAATCCAAATTTGATCGCCAAGGCGGTGTCCAAGAAAACGCGCGCGATCATGGTCCCGCACACCTTGGGAAATCCCTGCGATCTCGACGCGCTGACTGATCTCGCCAAGAAGAAAGGTCTCTGGCTCGTCGAGGACAACTGCGACGCGCTCGGCGCGACCTTTAGGCGCAAGCTCACCGGAACTTTCGGCGATCTGGCGACCTTGAGCTTCTACCCCGCGCACCACATCACGATGGGCGAGGGGGGCGGCGTCATCGTCAACAATCCGCGCCTGTCGCGGATCGCGCGCTCGGTCCGGGATTGGGGCCGCGACTGCTGGTGCGCCCCGGGCGAGTCGAACACCTGCGGCCGGCGCTTCGGCTGGGAATTGGGCGAACTGCCCAAAGGCTACGACCACAAGTACATCTACTCGAACCTCGGCTACAACTTCAAGCCGACCGACATGCAGGCCGCGGTCGGTGCTGCTCAGGCGGATCGAATCGGCGATTTTGTCGCGGCGCGCCGCAGGAACTTCCAGACCCTGTATGACGGACTCAAGCGCTACGAGAGGCAGCTCATCCTGCCGCGCTGGGATCCGAGGGCCGAGCCCTCCTGGTTCGCCTTCCCTATCACGGTGATGGGCGGGATCACGCGCCGCCAGCTCGTCGCGCACTTGGAGAACGCCAACATCGAGACCCGCGAGCTCTTCGGCGGCAACATACTCAAGCAGCCGGCCTTCCTCGGCATCAAGGCCCGCGTCTCGGGCAAGCTCCCCGAGACCGACCGCATCATGCGCGACACCCTCTTTATCGGCGTCTACCCCGGCATCACCGACGAGATGATCGCTTTCATGCTCAAGACCTTCGACGAGTTCTTTGCGGCGAAGAGATGAGCTCCGCGAAAAAGACCGACCTCAAGATCGCGATCTTCATCCCCGCGTACAACGCCGCTTATACGCTTCCCGCGGTGCTCGACCGCATACCGCCCGAGATCAAGGAGCGCGTCCAGCAGATCTTCGTCATCGACAACGCCAGCCCCGACAACACCTATCTCATGGGGATCGGCTATCGCGAGGCCAAGGGCCTCGACAAGCTCGAGGTCTTCCGCAACGAGACCAACCGGGGCTACGGCGGCTCGCAGAAGCGGGCCTACCAGTACGCCATCGACAACGGCTTCGACGTCGTCGTCATGCTCCACGGCGACGCGCAGTACGCCCCCGAGAAAATCCCATATCTCCTTGAGCCATTCGAGAAGGACGAGGCGGACATGGTCTTCGGCTCGCGGATCGCGGGCCTGCCTCTTGCGGGGGGTATGCCGCTCTACAAGTTCCTCGGCAACAAGTTCCTGACCACGATCCAGAACTGGGTCCTGGGCATGAAGCTGACCGAGTTCCACTCGGGCTTTCGCGTGTTCCGGTGCGCGGCCCTCAAGGCGGTCCCCTTCCAGCTCTGCGCCGACGACTACCACTTCGACACGGACATCATCATCCAGTTCAGGATCAAGGGCCTGCGCGTCAAGGAGATGCCGATCCCCACCTACTACGGCAAGGAGAAGTCGGGCGTCAACGTCGTCAAGTACGGCCTCAACGTGCTGCGCTCCATGAGCGAGTACTGGCTTTGGTCGAGGGGCTGGCTCAAGGTCCCCAAGTTCGACATCAAGTGATCGCGCTTCTTTTCCTCTGCCTCTTGAGGTCCCCTGCCCTGGCGGCGGATTTTGAGCCCGAGATCTTCGGACCGATGCAGGCTGAAATGGATCGCTCTTTGAAACGCCTCAAGCTCGATGACTTCGGCCCCCCTTATTTCCTCGCCTACCGCATGGTCGACGATAAGGCCTACGACGCGACCGCCGCCTTCGGCTCGGCGCTCTCCGAGAGCGAGGACGACTACGGGGTTCTCTTCGTCGAGGCGCGCTACGGCGACAAGAGTCTCGACAACACCGACCTGAGCTACCAGGGCTGGCATGGGGCCGCGGCCAAGGAAGCGTCGGTCCTGCGCCAAAACCTTTGGAACCTGACCGATTCCGCCTACAAGAACGCCGTGGCGGGCTATCTTGAGAAGAAGGCCAAGCGCGCCACCGAGTTCATCCCGGACGTCCTCGACGACTTCTCGGCGGAGCCCGCCACATCCTATTTCGAGCCTCAGCCCGCCCCGAGCTTCGATCGTGCCCGAGCCAGGGCGATCGTCGAACGGATCAGCTCTGTCTTCCGCCGGCACCCGTTGGTTTTCGACAGCCGCGTCTCGCTGCACCTGGGCTGGTCGCGCCGCTATTTCCTCTCCAGCGAGGGCGCGCGCATCGCGACACCCTACGAGAGCGTCCCCTCCTCTCTGCATGTGGCCGCCATGACGCGGGCCGAGGACGGCATGCGGCTGGACAATTCAAAAGGCTTTGCCCTCCAGGGCCTCGACGCCCTTCCTTCGCCGGCCGCGCTCGAGGCGGCCGCGGAAAAGGTCGCCGTCGAGCTCGAGCGATTGCGCGCGGCCCCCGTCCAGCCGCCGCTCTCGGCGCCGGCGATCCTCGACGGCGAGCTCACGGGCGTCCTGTTCCACGAGGCCCTGGGCCACAAGCTCGAGGGCCAGCGCCAGCGCGATCCCCAGCAAAGCCAGGTCTTCAAGGAGATGGTCGGAAAGCGCGTGGTCCCCGAGCTTCTGAGCGTGTACGACGATCCGACGCTGGCCTACACGCTGGGAGAGCCCCTGCACGGCTCCTACGCCTTCGACTCGGAGGGGGTCGCGGCCCGGCGCGTGGCGCTCGTCGAGCGCGGGGTCCTAAAGAACTTCCTGATGTCGCGCTGGCCGGTCAAAGGCTTCTCGAAATCCAACGGCCACGGCCGCTCCGAGCCGGCTTACCGCCCCACGGGCCGCATGGCCAACCTGATCGTCAAGGCCGAGGCTCCCGTGCCGCGCGCCGAGCTCACCTCGCGCCTCTTGGAGCTTACGCGCAAGTCGGGCAAGCCTTACGGCTTCCTGCTCGTCGGCTCGTTCGGCGGCGACAACCCGACGGGCCGGGGGCAAGCCCAGACCTTGGAGGTACGGCCGCGGCTCATCTACCGCGTCGACGCCAAGACGGGCGCGCAGACTCTGGTGCGCGGTGTCGCGATGGTGGGCACGCCGCTCGTCGTGCTCAACCGCATCGTGGCCGCAGGCGACGATCCGGCCCTGGGCAACACCTACACCTGCGGGGCCGAATCCGGGCACGTGCCCGTCTCGCAGACAGCGCCCAGCGTGCTGGTCTCGGAGGTCGAGCTGCAGAGGCTGCCCGAGGACCGCGCGCGGCCGCCGATCCTGCCCTCGCCGCTGCACGACCGGGACCGCTAGGGCTTGCGGGCGAGCACGAAATACTGCGCGCCCAGCGGCAGGCGCGAGAGGGCGGGCTCGAAGACGCGCAAGGCGCTGAGCATCCTCGGGAAGTAGAATAGCGAGCTCTCCGCCGCGACGGAAAATCCCGCGGCCTCGAGCATGCGGCGGGCCCGCGGGGGGCTGAAGGTCTTGGCATCGCGGTCGAACGGGATGCGGCTCATGACCCAACGCGCTCCCGGGTTCCACGGATTGTTCTCGAAAAGGGCGAGATAGCCGCCGGGGCGCAGGGCCTTCATGATAAGCCCCAGCGCTTCCGGCCTTCGAGCCGGCTCGATGTGGTGGAAGACGCCGTTGACGTAGCAGAGGTCGAAGGCGCGCTCCTGCGAGAAGCTCGCCAGGGTCTCGAAGGAGACCCTCCCTGAGCCGCGCTCCTTGCGGGCCAGCGCCAGCGCGTTCTCCGAGGCGTCCACGCCGACGACTTGCGACGCGGGGTAGATTCCGGCCAAGGCCGCGCTGGCACCGCCTGTCCCGCAGCCGAAGTCGAGCACGCGCTGCGGCGCCCACCCCGGGGGCAGGCGTCTCTTGAGCTCGGCCAGGCGGCCGACGACGAAGAACCTCTTGTCCTCGCCCGAGAGCTTGAGCCCCTCGCCCAGCATCCTGTCGTATTCGTGGCTGACGTCGAATAGGGGCTCGGACATCTCGATCAATCTACCAAATCGGGGGGGTCCTTTGTCCTGGGGGGGAAGTGCCCCAAAGCCCTGGCGCGGGGAGGGATTTCCAGCCATAATTAAGGAAGCATGAAGCTCCCATTGAGCCTCTTGTTCTTGTCGACGTGGGCCGGCCTCGCTCGGGCCCAATCGTCAGATTCGGATTTCAAACAAAGCCTAGCCTTGCCTGACGCGGCGCAGGCTCCATCGGTCCCGGGGCGCACCGTCGACGCTCTGGGCCGGCCGGTCAGCCCGGAAAGGCTGGCGGCCTATCAGAGAATCCTCTCCTCCGTCAAAGCGCGGCGCTTCTCGAATGATGAGCAGGACCTCCTGCTGGCGGTGCTCAACCTGCCCCCCTTGCCGCCCGGACCGTTCAAGGACCGCGACCGGCTCGTGGAGCATTTCGCCCGGGCCGGCGTGGGGCTTGGGCATTCGTCGGGCGAGAGCCTGGCGGGCAGCGACCTCTGGCGCCTGGTGCGCGCCGCCCGCGCTGCCGCGGAAGCCTACAAGATCCCGCCGGCGATCCTGCTCTGCCTGACCTTCCGCGAGTCGGGCTTCAACCGCAGCGCCTCGGCCTGGACGACCTCGGCCAAGGGCGTGGCGCAGTTGACCAACGGCGCCGTCTCGGACACCGTGGCGAAGATTCAGAGCGATCCCGTTCTGGCGGCCGCCACGGCGGACTACGCGCGCACCCTGGGCGCCAAGATGCCCGCCGCTTTCGTCGGCGCCCCGGATGTGGACGCCCTGACTCGCGAGATCAAGCGCCTCAAGGACGGCGGGGCTCCTGCGACCGACATCGAGCGCAAGAAGATGGAGCGCCAACGCGCGATCGCCTCCCACAAGGACGAGCCGGGGCACGTCTACAACATCGAGACCAATTTCGGGCTGGGTGCGGCGTATCTGGCCATCCTGCGCACGCGCAGGCTCAAGGAAGTCTCGGGCGAGCAGAAGGGATGGCTCACCGCGGTCGCGGCCTACAACCAGGGTATCGGGGTCGCCAACGCGCTGATCTACGATGTCTTCAAGGGGCCCTCCGACTACAACGCCCAGAGCCTCGACGCGGTGTTCAACCCAAAGACCGCCGCGCGCTTGTCCATCACGCCGGCGCTCCAAGAGGAGATGCTCGGCGAGGTCGGCTCCGTGCGCTCCTGCGCGCTGCCCTAGACTTCCCCGCATGCCGGACTATTTCATCGCGTTCCTGTCGGCGGCGGCGCGCGCCGGCCGCGCCGCGTATAGTATCATGGTCTCGTGGGAACCTTGGCCTTCGCGCTTCTGTTTCTCGCCGCTCCCGTTCTAGCGCAGGACGCCCCGGCGTTGGACCGGGCCCTCGACGCCGAGCTCCACCGCGCGGCGGCCGAGCTCGTCGAGCCGGGCTATCCGCCGCCCTATTTCGTGAGCCTCACCGCGCTTGACCTCGAGGGCTTCGAGACCCGCTGCTCCATGGGGGCGCCCTCGTCCTCGTCCTCGTTCCGCTCGCGCCTGCTCCTGCCGGAGGTGCGCGTCGGAAACTACGCCTTCGACAACCATCCCGTAGCGTCCCCGAGCGGCTACGCGGCGCACGCGGCGAGCCTTGATGACGACGAGTTCTCGCTGCGCCACGGCCTGTGGCTCATGCTCGATTCCGCGTACAAGAGCGCGACCGCGGATTTTTTGCGCAAGCAGGCCCTGCGCGTGCAGCGCGGAAAGACCGAGTACGATTTCGACGACCTCTCGCGCCAGGAGCCCGTCACTCGCCAGGCGCCCGCGGCCGCGGGTCCCTGGCCGCCGAAGGACCTCAAGGACCTTTGCGCCGCGGCCGGCAGGGCCTTCCGCTTCGCCCCGTGGCTCCTGGAGGCTTCGGCCACGGTGCAGGCAAGTCGGCTCCGCTCCCGCCTGCGCAGCTCCGAGGGCTCGCGCGTGGACGTCGGCCGCGAGTTCGCCGAGCTCGAGCTCTCCGCGGTCGACATCTCGACCGACGGCCTGCGCCTCTACTCTTCCCGGAAATTCGCGGCGGCGACCGCCGCGGGCCTGCCGGACTTGGGGGAGGTCGAGCGCGACGCGCGGGAGATGATCTCGGACCTCGAGGCCCTCAAGCTCGCCAAGACCACCTCGCCTTTCAGCGCGCCCGCGCTGCTCGACCCGACGGCGTCGGCCGCCGTGGTGCTGGCCTTCGGCCTGCGCCTCTCGGGCGAGGAGCAGCGCGACCCGGGCGGCGCGCAGATCTTCCGGGGCAAGATCGGCAAGCGGGTGCTCCCTTCGGACTTCGAACTTTTCGACGACCCGACTTTGGCCGCCTTCGCCGGAACGCCTCTCGTCGGGCACTATGACTTCGACGATCAAGGAGTCCCTCCCCAGAGAACGCCTCTCATCGAAGACGGCGTGCTCAAGGGTTTTCTGCTCTCGCGCTACCCCGTGATCGGGTTTGCGCGCTCCAACGGCCACGGCCGGGGGCGCCCCGGCTACAAACCGGTGGGCGCGCCGGGAAACATTTTCCTGAGGTCGAAGCGCCCGCTGGCCGAAAAAGGGCTGCTCGAGCTTCTGCGCGCCGAGTGCCGCAGACGCGGCAAGCCTTATGGGCTTTGGGTCAAGAAGCTGCGTCACTTCGTCCAGCAGCAGGGGACCGGCGGCCACGGCTCGATCCGGCTGATGCCGGAGATGCTTTATCTTGTCGACGCGAAGACAGGCTCCCTGACCTTGGTCCGCGACCTCGATTTGGTGGGAACGCCCCTGGACCTCATGAACAACATGCTGCGCGCAGGCGACGATGCCGCCGCGCAGAACATCGCTTGGAGCGTCCCGGTCTCGGTCGTGACCCCGTCCTTGCTCCTGGCCGACGCCGAGCTCCAGCGCGCCGAGACCAAGCCCGAGAAGCGTCCCCTACTCCCGCCTCCCCCGGCTCCCGTGCTGGAGCGCAAGCCCGTGCCGACCTTCGCGGTTACGCCTTACATCGAGGTCATCGTCTACCGGGTCCCGGGACTGCGCGGTCCGCTGGCGCCTTTCGCGATGGCGGGGCTGATCGCGATGCGCTCTCACGGCGAGGGCGACGACACGGTCATCGAGGCCAAGCTGACGGGGACAAGCCCCGCGGACTTGAGCGCGTCGGTGCACCGCATGGCGGATTTCGTCGGCCGTCTGGCCAAGGGCGCCAAGGTGGCCGAGGCCATCGTCTCTGCGGCGATGACCGAGCGCGCCTATCGCGAACTCTACTCCGAGGGCTGGCCGGAAGACGGCTTGAGGCGCTAAAGCCAGGGCGCAATCGTGCGGTAGACCCCGCGCAGCTCGGGGCCCGCGAGCATGGGGTGGTGGCGCAGGCGCAGGTAGAGCTCTCGCCCGGCCCGTCCAACGGAGAGCAGCGCGGGCGGAAGGAAGGTCCGGCGGTAGAGGGCCGTGCGCCGCGCGCCCTCGCCCAGGGCCTCGAGCAGGAAGGCGCGCGCCTGGTCCGGCTTGAGCGCGCGCCAGAGATATTCGCCCACTTCGAAAGCCAGCTCGCGTTTGATCTGCGCCTCGACCTTCGCGTGAGGGGAGCCTGAGTGCAGGGCCTCAAGGGCCTCCATGTAGTCGCGCCAGTAATCCCGGGTGATCTGCCCTTCGTGCAGGAAGCGCACCGCCAGGGGCTCGCGCACCGCGCCGACCTCGAGGCCGTCCTTGAGCATGCGCGCGTAGAGCTCGGTGTCCTCGAGTATGCGCAGGTCGCGGCGGAAGTACCCGGTCTTCTCGAAGGCCTCGCGACGGACCATGACCGTGGTCGTCACATAAGGCAGGTGCTTGTCTCCCACGGCGTACCAGCCGGGCACCTTTCCCTCGGGGATCGCGCGAGCGGGATCGAAGAGGGTGCCGATGATGCGGCCGTAGCGGTGGATGTAGGCGTTGGTGAACCAAAAGCCCGTCTTGGGGCGGCTCTCGCAGGCCTGGCGCAGGCGGCAGAGCCGCTCCGGCAGGAAGAGATCGTCGGAGTCGAGGAAGGCGATCCAAGGCGCGCTCGAGGCGCGGATCGCCTGGTTGCGGCAGACGTGCTGGCCTTGGTTGGTCCCGTTGAAGACCAGGTGCAGGCGCGGGTCCTTGAACGCGGAGAGGACCGTGCGGGTGTCGTCGGTCGAGCCGTCGTCGACGACCCAGCACTCGAAATCGCCGTCGGTCTGGGCCAGCACGGAGCGCAGCGCGGCGGCGGCGCGCCGGGCGCGGTTGTAGGTCGGGATCACGACGGAGACCGACGGGGACATCGGGACTCTGGCTAGAGCAGTGCTTCGAGCGCCCCGCAAACCTTCTTGCCCGCCGGGTCGTCCTCGGGGCCGAAGCGCGCCACGACCTTGCCCTGCCGATCGACGAGGAACTTGGCGAAATTCCAGCCGATCTCGCCGGGGAAGCCCGACTCCGTCGTCAGGAACCGGTACAGGGGGTGGATGCCCGGGCCCTTGACCACGATCTTCCCGAACAGATCGAAGCTGATTGAAAACCGCGTGCGGCAGAACTCCTTGATCTCGGCGTTATCGCCGGGCTCCTGCTTGCCGAACTCGTTGGCGGGGAAGGCGAGGATGGAGAGCCCCTTGTCCTTGAACTTCGCATGGAGCTCTTCCAACGAGTCGTACTGGGGCGTGAAGCCGCAGAGCGAGGCCGTGTTGACGACGAGCAGCGCGCGGCCCTTGTAGTCCGAGAGGGGCTTGTCCTTGCCGTCGATGGTCTTCATCGTGAAGGAGTAAATCCGGCCTGCGGGCGCGGCCTTGGCGTCGGTCGTCATGTTCTTTCCCTTGAGCTTATCGATGAGGTTCTTGCCCCGGAAGAGCGTCGAGGCGACGAAGAGCGAGGCTTTGTCCTTGGGTGTCTTCATGAGGGCATTTTAGCACTTATGAAGCGCGGTCCTTGACAAGGGCGACCCAGGCGCCCTCGCCGCCGCGATAGACCTGTTTCAAGACGCGGGGCAGCAGGCGCCGCTCCAGGGCGAGATCGTCGGCCGTCCACTCGTCGGCGCGAGTCATGCCCGTCTGGTGGCGGCGGAAGCTGTCGTTGGCCAGAAAATAAGTCACGCCGCGGGCCTTGAGCTTTGCGAGGAGCTCGTCGGGTGTGGAACTCTGCCGGATCATCTCGAGCCAGTAGTCGTGGTCCCATGGCGTGCTGGCCAGAAAGTCGCGGTCCAGATAGAAGGTCCGGAACTCGTTGAAGACCAGCACGCGGACGCCGGGGGGCGCCGTGTCGTTGATGTACTCGATGGCGTCGTAGGGGCAGTCGGTCATCACCGCCTGGAGATACTCTCCCAAAGACGCTCGGCCCGCCAGGTACCCCCACGGCTTCTTGTAAACGTTCTGGATGACGACCATGCGCGCCGACTGCTGGAACCACGCCAGGTAAACGGGAAGCAGCAGGGCCCACCGCCAGCGCCCGCGCTCGGGCACCGCGTCCAAGAGCCAGCCCGCGGCCAGGCTGGCCAGCGCCATGCCGCCCGTGAAGTAGCGCGTGATGTGAATGCTTTGGCAGAGCCAGAAAAACCAATAGAAGCCGGCGAAGACCAGAGCTCCCGTAAACCAGGGCGATGGCTTGCGCTTGAGGCTCAGCACAGAGAGCGGGACCAGGAGCAGCCAGACCGGCCCGAGGTCGTGGTTGTAGTCGTTGTGCGAGACGACCATGCGCCAGGGCAGGAAGAGCAGATCCTGCACGGTGTTGATCGGGAAGTAATTGGGTATGCCGATGCCGCGGGTGTAGTCGACCGTGGCCTTGTAGCGGCCCGCGAAAAAGAAGTTCTTGCTCGTGATGACCGTGCTCAATAGAGGGTTGAAGGGATTGCCGGTCTCCCACCAGTTCTTGACGAGCCACGGCGAAAGCACGACGATGGCCGTCGCGGCGAAGGGCACGAGGCTCTTCAGAGCGGGCTTGACGCCTTCTGAGCGCGTGAACCAGGCCAGGGCCAGCAGGCAGGCGGCGAAATCGGGGAAGGCCGTGTACTTCGAGCCGAGCGCCAGACCCCAGAAGACGGCGCTCAAGACAAGAGTTCGAGGCTCGCGCGCGGGCAGCCAGCGCAGCAGCAGGAACAAGCCGACGAGCTCGAAGAAGGCCGTGCCCATGTCGGGCGCGGCCGCGCGGAACTGGTTGCCGATGACCGGGGTGAAGAAGAAGACGAAGGCGGCGAGCCCCGCGCCGCGCCGGCCGAGCTTTTTTTCGGAGAAGGCGTAGAGCGCCAGCGTCGCCAGAAGCGAGAGCGTCCAGGCGAAGAGCTTGGCCACCACCGGCCCTCCCGAGACCAGCCCCAGCAGATACAGCATGTTGATGTTCTTGGGCATGTAGGAGAAATGCGAGAAGGGGGTCGACACGAAGCCGTGGTTCATCTGATAAAGCTTCGGCAGGGAGAGCTGGTAGTCCATCTCGTCGAAGCCCGAGGGCGGCACTAAAGCGCCGATGAGGTGGAAAGCGAGCAAGGCTAGGCCCAGCGCGGCGGCCAACGCCAGGGGCTCTTCCTGCTCCGCCGAAGGCCAGCCCCAGGAGGCCTTGGCGGGACTCAAATGCCGCCAGCGCCGCGCGTTGAAGGCGAGCAGGCCCACGGCGAGGCCGAGGACGGCGGCCGGATACAGGAGGTGGAGCACGCAGAGAGCGAACACGCACAAGGAGAGGCCGCCAAGGCCGAGGCCAAGGCTGATTAAGAAATGCTCAAGACGAGACTCCGCCTTCCAGTCCAGCGCGCAAACCGCCGCAGCGCCCGCGCCGGCGGCCAGGGCGAGCCAGATCGCCGCGATGAGCGCCCCCGAGAGCGACGTCCCCCAGACCGCCGAGAAGCGCGCCGCATCGAAGACGCCGTGGGGGGGCGACCAGGTAAACGAGCCCAACACCGCGCCCGGCGTCATCGCCAGCCCGGTGCGGAAGAAATAGTAGACCAGAAGAGCCAGCTCGCAGAGGCTGATCGCGGCGTAGAGCCAGGGACGCTTCACCGCAATATTCTAGAATATCGCGATGGCACGCCCGCGAAGCGCCGTGTTCCTCGACCGCGACGGAGTGATCGTCGCCGAGGTCGACTACCTCGTCGACGCCGCCCAGCTCAAGCTCATCCCGGGCTCGGCGCGGGCCATCGCAGCCTTGCGCCGGGCGGGCCTCAAGACGATCGTCGTCAGCAATCAGAGCGCGGTCGCGCGCGGAATGCTGAGCCTGCGCGGGCTCTCCAAGATCACGAAGGCTCTCAAGAGAATGCTCAAGACCAAGGGCGCGGAGCTTGACGCCGTCTATTACTGTCCCCACCATCCCGACTTCGGGCGGAGCTGCGCCTGCCGCAAGCCCGGGTTGGCCCTGCTCAAGAAGGCGACCCGGCGCTTCAGGCTCGATCTTGGGTCGTGCTTTTTCGTCGGCGACACCTCGACCGACATGCTGACCGCGCGCCGGGCCGGCATGAGGGGTCTGCTCGTGCGCACCGGCTACGGAGGCAAGGACGGCAAGCACCGCGCAAGGCCGGCCAAGACCTTTCATGATTTAGCCGCCGCCGCGCGCTGGATCCTCAGGAATTCCAAGCCCTGACGCGGTTTTTGGTATACTCCAGCCCTTGATCATCTCGCGCACGCCGTTTCGAATCAGCTTCGCGGGAGGGGGCACGGACCTGCCCGCCTTCTTTCGCGAGCACGCGGGCGCGGTCGTCTCGACGGCCATCGACAAGTACATGTACATCACGGTCAACCGCTATTTCGACGACCGCATCATGCTCAAGTACTCGCAGACCGAGTTGGCGTCAAAAGTCTCCGAGATCCGCCAGCCGATCCTGCGCGAGGCCTTGAAGCTGACCGGGATTGCGGGCGGCGTCGAGATCACCTCGATGGCCGACATACCGGGCGGCACGGGTCTGGGCTCGTCGTCCTCGTTCGCGGTCGGCGTCCTGCACGCTTTGCACGCTTTCAAAGGGGAATTCGTGACCGCCGAGCAGCTCGCGCGCGAGGCCTGCGACATCGAGCTCCTGAGGCTCAAAGAGCCCGGCGGCAAGCAGGACCAGTACATCGCGGGCTACGGTGGTTTTCAGTTCTTCGAGTTCATGCCCGACGGCACGGTCAAGGCCGACCCCGTGATCTTCCCCGAGAAGGTGCGGACCGACCTGCGCGAAAGGCTCATCCTGCTTTTTTCGGGCGTGACCAGGCGCTCGGGTCCGCTCTTGAGGCGCCAGCGCGCGCGCTTCAAGGTCAAGGAGCAGGGCTTGAGGCGTCTGCGGGAGCTTGCGGAATTCGCGCGCCGCGAGCTGCAGCTCGGGATGGTCGACGGCCTGGGCGAGCTGCTTCACGAGAGCTGGGAGATCAAGAAGAGCCTCGCCGGCGGCGTCTCGAACCCGCGCATCGACCGGGCCTACGCCGCCGCCCGCAGGGCTGGGGCCTCCGGCGGCAAGATCTTGGGCGCCGGCGGCGGCGGCTTCCTGCTGTTGTACGCGCCTCCCAAGAAGCGCGCCCCCGTGCTCAAGGCGCTGCGCGGCTGGCGCGAGATACCGTTCGAATTCGAACCAGAGGGGTCCAAGATCATCTATGTCAGCAAGTAAGAGAAAGATCTCCGGCACAAGGCCCGGTGCTACGCACAAGACCGGACCGGGGGGTTTGGGAGCCGCGGCCTTCGCGCGCTGGTATCGCGAAGAGACCTTGGGACAGTGGCGCGGCCTCGACTTGGAGAAGGTCGCCGAGCTCGCGGGTCTGGTGGCCGACTGCCAGGACCAGGGGCGCCAGGTCTTCGTCGTGGGCAACGGGGGCTCGGCCGCCGCGGCGAGCCACTGGGCCACCGACCTCTCGAAAACCGCGGCCGTGGCAGGCAAGCCGCTCGTGAAATGCATTTCCTTGACGGACAACGTCCCCTTCATCACGGCCATCGGCAACGACCTGTCCTTCGACGACATCTTCTCGCGCCAGCTCGAGAACCTCGTCGAGCCCGGCGATCTCGTGATCCTGATCTCGGGCTCGGGCAACTCGAAAAACCTGCTCAAGGCCGCCGAACTCGCCAACGCGCGCGGCGCCAAGACCGCGGCGCTTCTGGGCTTCGACGGAGGCAAGCTCAAGGCCCTGGCCGGACTCTGCATCCTGCTGCCCTGCGATCAATACGGCGTCATCGAGGACCTGCACATGGGCATCGGCCACATACTGACCTTCTACCTCAAGCAGCGCCGGTGAAGTTTTCGATCATCGTCCCCATTTTCAACGAGAAGGCTACGGCTTCGGTCCTGCTCGATAAGGTGCTCGCCGTCTCCCTGCCCGCCGGTCTCGAGAAGGAGGTCGTCATCGTCGAGGGAAACTCGAACGACGGGACCAAAGATGTGGTCAGGAGCTACGAGGGAAAGCCGGGCGTGAAAGTCGTCTACGAAGACGCGCCGAAGGGCAAGGGCGCGGCCGTCCGAGCGGGACTGGCGCAAGCCTCGGGAGACTTCGTTTTGATCCAAGACGGCGACCTCGAGTACGATGTCAACGACTACGGCAAGCTGCTCGAGCCGCTGCTCGCGGGGACCTGCGACGTGGTCTTCGGCTCGCGCGTGATGACCTCGCCGCAGCATTGGCAGTTCCGCAGGTTCGCGGGCTTCGAGCGCTTCTACGGCTTCTTCGTCAACCTCGGCGGCGTGCTGTTCACCAACCTCTTCAATCTGCTCTACGGCACCAAGCTCTCGGACGGGGCCACGATGTTCAAGCTCTTCCGAATGGAGCAGCTCAAGAAAATCAGGCTCAACTCCAACGGCTTCGACTACGATTGGGAGATCTCCGGCAAACTCGCCAAGATGGGCTGCCGCTTCGAGGAGAGGCCGGTCTTTTACAAGGCGCGCTCCCGCGCGGAAGGAAAGAAGATCAGGTTTTGGCGGGACGGCACGCGCGTGCTGCTGGCGATCCTACGCTACCGGTTCGTCGACTAGGTGAGAGAGCAGAAAGCAGAGTCCGAGCATCAAGACGGGCATGATGGGCAGGCGGTAGCGCATCTGGCTGACCGAAAGCACGTGGACGGCGTTGGTGCCCAGGATGAAGAGCCCCAGCGGGAAGAGCTCCCAAGCGCGCTCGCGCAGCGTCCATAGGCCGTAAAGGCCTCCGAGGATCAGGGCCGGCTCGAAGAGAAGGCTTGCCAGCACCATGAGCCAGCGGCTGACGCCCGCTCCGGGGTCGTTGCCCGGTATGCCGCGATAGCTCTTGTCGACTCTCGGGTAAAAGCGCCAGAAGCTCACGAACTTGCGCGCCCATTGGCCGAGCGTCTTGGCCGGGTGCTCGCGCATGTATTGGAACGCGACCTGGGTGAAATATTTTTCGCGCTCGTGTTCGGGCATCGCCCAGCCGTCATTCCAGAACTTCATGCCGTGCAGGGCGTCCATGGCGACACTGGTGTCGACTTCGTTCTCGTCGAAGACCACGGTGCCGTGCAGCAGGCTCGTGCCGCCGTGTTCGTCGAAGCTCCAGTGGCCGCTGTGGGCGTGGTTGCGCGCCGTCCAGCCTGCCAGCGGGGCTGCGAAGAAAAAAAGAGCGGCCAGGGCCGAGCGTCCATCCCAGCGTCCGGCGGCGACGGCCGCAAGCGAGCAGAGCAGGATGATGAGGAAAATCGCCGCGCCCTCGGTCCGGCAGAGCCCGGCGAGGCTCAAGGTCAAGCCCGCCGCGGCGGCCTCCCAGAGCGGC
This sequence comes from Elusimicrobiota bacterium, assembly GCA_016194705.1. Taxonomy (GTDB): domain Bacteria; phylum Elusimicrobiota; class Elusimicrobia; order UBA1565; family UBA9628; genus PALSA-1176. The sequence goes on from JACQAZ010000004.1 coordinate 218,961, forward strand.
GCGCCGCGCTCGCGCAGGCTGCGGCACAAGAGCCAGAGCCCCGCCGTCGAGGCGAGCAGGTAGGAGGTCTCTGAGGTCAGCATGCCTCCGTAATAGATGAAGAAGGGATAAACGCAGGCCAGCATCAGCGCGAGCTTGCCGCTTTTGGACGAGCCCGTGAGGTCGCGCACGAAGCGGCCGACGAGGTACGCGGTCGCGGTGCCGACCACGGTGAGAAACAGCCGCGCGGCCAGCGGATGGCGGCCGCAAACCGCGTAGACCAAAGCGATGAGGGCCGAGGCCAGCGGCGGCTGGATGAGCGCGTAGCCGTCCCAGCCGTAGAGGCCCTGGTGTATGATCCCCCAGGCCGGCAGCTCGAAGCCTTGCTCGTCGGCCTGATAGAACCCGCCGCCGAGCTTGAGGGCGAAGCCTAGGCGCAGCAGGAAAGCAAGCGCGAGCCAGGCCTTGTCGGGAAGCTCCGCGAGCCTGAGGAGAAGAGCCTTCATTGTCAGAACCGCGTCGAGAGCCCGACTCTCTGCGCCTCGCCGAGGTCGCCTGCGGGCGTGAACGAGTAGTCGAGCTTCGCCTTGTAGATTTTAAGCCCGAAACCCACGCCGAGTCCGCTCAAGGCTCCGTTGAGCGTGTTCGAGGCCGTGTTGGCCGCCGCGTAGCCGGCTCTCAACGAGAACGATGACAGAAGAGCGTATTCGGTGCCGAAGCCGAAGACGGTCTCGTGAGAGTACGGCCTGTGCTTGAAGTCGGCGGCGACGAGCAAAGCTCCTGATATTTTTGTGCTCGCGCCGAAGGCGAGGGTCAGCGGCAAGGAAGAGTCCTTGTCGCCGAGCTTGAGCCCCGGGCCCAGGTTGGCGATGGCCGCGCCGAAAGTCACGGCCTGCTTCCCGAGTTCCACCGTATGCATGGCACCGAGGCCGAACGCCGCGGTGTTGTCGGTCGCCTCGGCCAGCTGCGAGCGGATCACTTTGGCGGTGATACCAAGCGAGGTTCGAGAGTCGAAGAGAGGTCGGCTGTAGCCGAAGTCGAGCGCCGTGTCGGAAGCCCCGAAAGAGCTGGTGGGGGCGCCGTTGGCGTCGCGGCCGGGGATCGTGTCGTTCGAGATCCTCTGCAACCCAAAGCCGAGCGTCCCGCCGCCAAGGACCGGCGCGGTCTGGGACAACGGATGAGCGTAGCCGAGAAAATCATGATGCGTGCCGCCGAAGAGCTCGGCGTGCATGAAGGAATCCTCGCGCGCGCCGATGCGCGAGAGCCCGGCCGCGTTGGTGCCGAGCGCGCTCAAGTCGTCTGCGACCGCCGTGTAGGCCTCGCCCATCGCGACGGGGCGCGCGCCGGAAAGTATTTTAAGGAAGGCCGCGCCCTCCTCGGCCCGGACTGTGGTTGACCACAGCAGGAATAAAATTAAGAGAGGGCTCTTTCTCATCGGATCACTCCGAGTTTACCGAGCTTGTGGATGGCCGGGAAGCCGCCCTTCTTCGCGGTGATCGAGTAGATGTAGATCCCAGAGCCCACGCCCGACACATCCCAAGGGTAGTCGTGGGTGTACTGCGGCCCCTTGCCGTTGCCGTCGTCGATGATCTTGGGAGGCCCGAAGCTTCCCTGGCCGACGAGCTTACCGGACAGATCGTGGAAATTGATCTCGACAGAGTCGGCCAGACCTACCTGGATGCGGACCACGACGCTTTGGCCGTGACGAGAGGGATTTGGGAAGGCGTAGAGATCATGGAAGACGAAAGTTGGATCAGCGCCTAAGGCTGCAGGGGCCGAAGCGGCCGTCGAGGCGGGAGTAGCTCCTTGCGGCGCAACGAGCTGGTAGACCGAGAAGTGAGTAGTCTGTGCGCCGACCACATGCCGCATTGTGTCCGCTGTGGAATCAAGCGGTTCCCAGCGCTTCGTGCTTGGGTTCCAGTACGCAATCTTGAGCGAGTGCGGGTCTGGCCCCGCCGTGTCGTAGGGCAGAGAGATCGTCGCGGGCAGAGCGAACTGCGTCCCATCGGGGCCGAACTCGAAGGGACTACCCTGGCGCTTGAGCTGCTGCAAGAGCGCCGCGTCCACGCGCGGCTGCTCGTCAGCGGGCGCCGACGCCGATAGCCTGAGTACGGTGATGTCGGTATCCTGCGAGAGAGCGTTCGCGGGTATGGCGACTTGCGCGCTGGTAGAGAGCTGGCTCACCGTCCCGCCCCGATCCGTCTTTACCTTGCCGGGGCTCGTCGTGCGCAGCAGCGCGGTGACGAGCAAAGGCGAGCCGTCCTTGAAGCGGCCCTCGATCGTCACGAGCGTCTGCTCGTTGACGGGCAAGACTGCTACCAATGCGGGGCGGTCGAACTTGATCGAGAGGTCCTGTATGCCGTCCGCGTTGGCGTCGCCGAGCGTGCCCGGCGGCTGGGGCAGCGGGGCCAGCGGCTGGGCGAGTCTGTTCGAATTGACCCTCGTGATCTTGAGCGATGTCGAGTCGATGTCGACCGAGGCCTTGGCGCCTTGGACCTCGATGACGGCGTCCTCGAACGGTGCGTTGGCCTTGAGGTTGATCGAGCTTGGATTGAAGGCCAGCGATATGAAGACGCCGGTCGAGAAGACCGTGAGGAATACGGACCTCTGCGCTTCCTGATTGCCCGCGACATCGATGCTGTGGAAGCTCAGCGTGTGGGTTCCGGCCGAGACGGTAAACGAGTTCGAGTATACTTGGGCCGAGGAAAAATCGAGAGAGAACAAGGTCTGAAAGACGCCCGAGCCCGTATCGACGGCCACGAAAGAGAGGGTGTCCGTCGAGACGATCGCGATCGATGAGCCGGAAACCGCCAGGCCGTCGACGAGAAGCGTGGTCTGTGGAGGCGTGGAATCGGCCGAGAACGAGCTGATGAATATGTCAGTTCCGGCAAGCGCTGTAGGACTCGTCAAGTGGAACGGGACGCTCGTGCCGTCGACGGCCAGCCACGCGTCGGGGCTCAGCACGAGGCCGTTGGCGCCGGACGGGCCGGAGCTCGTCACGGCGCTCAGGAACTGGCCTTGCGGCGAGTATTTCCAGAGCGCCAAAGCGCCGCCGCCGCTCTGGTCCTTGAGCCGGCCGCCCGCGACGAAGTTTCCCGAGCCATCTAGCCCGGTGCCGTGCGGCAAGGCCGTGCGGCCCGCCGCGTCGGCCCAAGCGCGCTCTACCAGAGCATGGCCCGCAAGGTCGAATTTAGCGTATGCGAGGTCCGCCTCGCCCGAGACCCCAGTGCGCTGGGCCGCCACGAAAAGGGAGCTCGTCGACACCTCAAGCCTGGCCTCGAGGCCGTTGGGAAAGCTCTGCAGGTAGCCCGGCCTGAAAAACGGCCCGCCGATGAGCCGGGTCCCGGAGGCGTCGTACTCCCAGATCCCTAAGTCGAGCGTGCCGGGGTGGGCGGGGTCCATCGAGTAGCCCGCAAGCCAGATGTTGTTTGATGCGACTTTCACGCCGAAGGCCGCGTCGAAACTTCCCCCGCGCGAGTAGATCGCGGTCCGGGTCAGGCTGCCTGTGTGGACGCAATAGCGCCAGAGGCTCAAGCCCCCGGCGTCGCCCAGCACGCCTCCCGCGATCCAGATGTCGCCGGTCGCGTCCAGGCCGAAGGACTTGCCGTCGACGCCGGCGTGGAAGCCCGAGCTTGAGACAAGGACCCCGGAGCTTGAGACCTTGTAGACGATCAGATCGAGGCCCAAGGTCAGCGGGCCCGACGCGCTGCCGACCGCGTAGGTCGCCCCCATCGTGTCGAAGACGACGGTCCAGTTGGACTCGTCGCTCGCGCCGGGAAGCACGGTCGAGGTCTCCGAGACCTTGCCGTCGGAGGACCAGCGCGTGAGCGTGAAGACGCCGTTGTCCTCGTTTTTGGCCACTTCCCAGAGATTGCCGTCTTGAGCAGCCGCGATCGTGATGCCGTCGAAATTGATGCTGGGGGGCGGCCCGCCGCCTCCGCCGGCCGAGGTGCCGGTGCTGCAGGTCACGAAGGTAGGGCCGTACTCGAGGCCGTCGAGTCCAGTCACGGTTACGATGGGGATGTCGCAGCCTTGCCCGGGGCTTGCGAAGTTACAGACCAAGACAAGGTAGGTCGTTCCGGGAAGGAGGTTCGCAATGATGGTGTTGGTCCCCGCCGTGCTGATCGAGGGGATGCCGGACGACAGGCTGGCGCACGGATTGACGGCCGGGGCCGTCTGGTAAAGCACGGAGAACGCGGTGCTCGGGATGTTGTCGTCAAGACCCCAGTTGACGGCGAGGGTCGTGCTGCTGCGGCTCACGAGAGTGACGGGGCCGGCGGGATTGGTGCTGATCGCCACGCCGCCACCTCCCGATGGCGTGGACACGATAACTGAAACCATGTGCGGCTGTTCGGCGTTTCTAGCGCGGTCAATCGCGAAATAGAGGACGCTATGACGTCCAACTCCTAGGTTAAAGGAGGCTGAATAGAAAGGGACCTCGCACGTTCCAGCTGGGCCGACGAAATCTGGCGCCGGCGCCGGAAATCCCACGATGCAGTCCGTTGTCGATTTATCAACCAGGAAAGCAATCGATGAAACCCCTACGGATCCGATGAAGGGGTAGTCGACCGCAGAAAAGCTCAAGACATCGGCAGTCGAAATCATGATATTTGCCGCCGCGGCCACGATGCTGTTGACGAGCAGCGCCGTCGTTGGAGCCTGAGTATCGGAGGGAACACCAACAAAAATGTCGGTTTCATGCAAAGGCTCGACGTTCTCGGTGTTATCGATGGAAAGGAATTGAAGGATGTGGAAGCCAGCACCGACAGATATGGGCGCCGATGCGATAAAGAGTTCGTTCCTGTCCAATGAGGCAAGCGTACGGGACACGCCGGACGCGACGCCGTTAGAAACGGGGTCATTGGCGCTTATCGAGAAGCTGGCCCCCTGTCCAGAGACCAAGATATTTCCTTTTGTATCGGTTGAGCTGCCGAAAGGCAATTGGAGTTGCGATTGCGGGGGTGTGCCGTCGGCGAAAACTGTCAGAGATTTTATGGGCTCAATATTCCCTGCGAAATCACGACTACCGTAGGAGAAAGCATGAACGCCCTCGGTGAATGCGGGTGGAGTCGTACTGTCGAATGGGGCCAGAATGCCCGAGCCCGAATCCATGGAGAACCCTGTAAATGCGACTCCAGAGGTCTTATGCTGCGGGATCGTCGGATCAATGGCGTTCAGAAAAATTCTGTCCGCGGCCGGCACGAAGATATTCCCGGTTGAGTCGGTAAAGGGACGGTTCGCGAATGATAGGCTCGTCTGGGGAGGCGCCAGGTCGGGAAATAACTGAGAAATGAGGACGCCCCCATCTCCGCTGACGCACTGGTAAAATATTGTCTGAAATCCATCCAGGGTGATCAAATTGCAGGTGACATGGTTCAGTTCAACATCGGGGTTATCCATACTGAGGGCTAAGGTAATCGAGGCCGATGAATTATTTGCAGAAAAGGCGTTCAGGACGACGAAGTCGAGATTGAAGGTAAAAACCTGTCCGGATGATATTGTTGCCGGGCCTACCGCCGATGTCGGCAGAAGCCCAAGCCAATTCGGTACGTTCGTTGCGGATACCCGGACCCCAGTGAGCGTTTCTTGGACTGCCCCGAAGTTTGCCACCGGGAAAGGTATCCTGATCGTATCCGAAGGCTCGAGTGCCCGAGCGCTGGTGACAAGAATAGAGAGAGCAAATGTCGTCAATATTACTCGACAAAGGCGGGCATCCCAGCTCATTCTCTCATTGGCCATGTGGAAGCATTACAAAAGAATTCCTTCGACGACATATCGTAGTTCACGAACCACATGCTCGATCCATCACGCTTGACCAATCGATTCAGAGCGTTTCTCAGTGTCTCACGATGGAACTCCATAGTGAGTTCACGTTTCTCATGTGCTCCGCCATATGTTCTGTAATCCCTCTTCTCGATTAAGCCGGCCTTTTCGCACAACCCAATCGCTATCAAGTAAGGCTCGGAGCTATTCGAGTTGAGCGACTGTACTCTGCTGTCGAGCGGATCGCGGTTTTTTCCCCCGGGCCAGTGTCCCGGGCGTGGCTCCATGTTGATGATGCCTTTCCTCACCTGCCACTGATAGGCGGGATATCGTGAGACGATCTGAGTTAGAACGTCCTTCACGGTACCTGAACTCATTATGAGCCGCGGCGAATTCTCGGTGGCCGCACTCTCATCGCCTGCCTGTGCAAAACCACACAGCAGGCGCTCTTGATAACATACCATCTCCAGCCCATCCTGGGCCGTCCGCCAAATCTGCGGTGGACCAAAGTGGCGGTTCAGGATTTCTATTGAGTCTTGTGCCGAAACCGGCATCACGAACATCACCACAGTTAGCACCTGGATCATTTTATTGCTCTGTGCAATTGAGATTTGTACAGTCGCTACGGCTCGTACGAAAATGGTCTCCTTGCGCATCGGACTGCAAAATCAATGAGACCTTCTTTTCGGGCAATCCATCGGTTACCTTGCATCCTCCTATCTCGATGGTTTGGTAGGCGACATCAGCGCAGGACTCGGTAATTCCAAGCGTGTTCGAGTCCCCGATTTTGTCGCCAATGAAGCATTGGCCATCAGCACACGTGATCGGGTGATGCGTTTCGGGCCCCTTCTTCGCGGGGCACGCGGGTTTATTGGAGGAAAGCGGCTGGCTCCCGAAAACCGTCTCAAACGCCTCAAACCCGCTTAGATCGAAGATTAGAGATAGCGTAGGATCGCTAGAAGCCGCACGAAACACGAGGGTGTAGTTGTCATCAATACACCACGCATTCGTAGTCGTATCGGCGGAATTGGTCTTGCAGAAGCTTCGACCTGCAAAAAATGAATGCTCGGGGCCTGGAATCGCGATCTGCCCTTGCAGTAGGCCAATAGGGCAAGATCCTCCTGGGGGTTGGAGGGGGTCCGGATTGGGAAGATCGGCGATTACGCGAATTGTATCTCTGCTCATGCAAACCGAGAGAACCGGGACTACGCTGATTCCAAGAAAGCCCTGCCCAGAGCAGATCGTGGGATCAAGGGTCGCGGTAAACGCGGTGCTTTGGAACTGCACGTTGGTGAGGCTGGTCGGAGGGGATACCGTTGCGCAAATTTTCGCCATGCCGTTGGGTGAATAAGCAATCGCGAATGGCGGGTTGGATATCTTAGGCGGGTTAGGGCAGACTTGGTGACCCGCAACAACAAGAGTCGGTGTGATCCCAAATATGAAGGTGCTCGCGGTGACAGAACGGTTTCCCACTTCGTCTGCGGCCTGAACCATGATGGTGTAGGAAGATTCCTGGAGAAGGTTCGCGCTTGTTATCGCCGAGTAAGACCAAGTACCAAAAGCTCCTGGTGAGGTCGAAATGAGGAGCAGTGGAAGATCGATCTCTTGTGGAGAGAGCGCCGTAAAGCTGGAGCCGTTCCAGTATTTCCCAGTTGAGTTCTCATGCGCCCATAAAACCACATGGTCCATCAAGCCGATGTCGTCGGCGGCTGTCCCTGCGATCCGCGCGAGTTCCGTCAGATCACATCCTGATGGCCCGCACCGAATGTCAAGGCTCGGCGTTGAAATCGCAACTGTCGGTGGCGTGTTGTCGATCGTAACGAGTCTGTGTTCCGCGGTCGCATTCGCAGCCAAATCATAGGTTAATATTCGTATATCAACAATTTCCGTTCCGATCGAACCGAGGACTGAAGAGGCGACAACCACGTTAAAGCTCCCTCCGGCCGTTGAGGTGGAGAAAAACCTTCCGAAATCGATAGTCAAATTTTGGATTCCGCTATCGTCCGTCGCAAATCCACCTATCGTGATGGGACTTGAGGCAGGAAGAGTAGATCCGCTCACGGGGGTCAGAATTTGCAGCGAGGGTGGAGTCTCGTCATCCTTGACAGTGACGGTCGGCGCTGTGAAAAAGTCCCCCTGGCTCGATTCGCAGATAATCGTCAAGGTATGCGCGGTCCCGGGCAGAAATCCCCAGCTCAAGTCGATATGTCCATCTGTATCCCCTACGGTATTCAAACGTACGGCGGGTCCGCCGTCTGTTGAAACCAATACGTCGAAATAAAGGGAAGTGCCATTGGAGTTAAGGCAGGTGCCCGCTGATGCTCCGACAATGCCGATTTGGCAACCTCCGAAAGCGAGATTGCAGTAGCCAGAATCGAAGGGTGTTGAATATTGCTCTTGGCACCAGCATGGATCCGTGTTTTCGATAATAGTGGCTTTGGAAGAACCACAAACCAGACACAAGATGCCGATAACAAAGAGAACTGTCTTGAACACTTGGAATAACGCAAACGGAAAAATTAGGTGTGAGTCTTGCTGCTGGATTAACGACTCCACGGCTCGTCTGCCGCAATTCAGCTTTGGAACAGTCGGCTGCTGCGTAAGGCCTCCTTGGTGGGCCGTTCAAGATTCTAGAGCGAGGAGCGCAATGGCCGCGCTCCGGCAAGTGTAACCCCTGTCACTGTCCTTGTCAACAATGAAGTTCTGCACACTCCTCTCGAAGCCTCGGAGCGGGTGCGGAACCACCGTCTCGGTTGGGAGCTCATGCGGACTCTACCAAACGGAACTACGGCCGGGGCTGCGTCACCCCCGCTTCAGACTCTCCAGAGATCATTCCATAGCATCGACGATCAGGCCGACCGTGCGGCGCCTGCGGCGGGCTCCCCGCGCGCTGCACGCGCGGGGCCCAAAAAGGGTAGAATCCCCCCATGATCGCCGTGATCCTCGCCGGCCGTCACGCCGAGCTCGCCCGCGAGGACGGAAATCTTTCGCCTAAAATCCTGGCCCCGGTGGCCGGAAAGCCGCTGCTGGAGCACCAACTTTCCTGGCTCAAGGAGGCCGGCCTCAACGCCGCCGTACTGTGCGCCGGCGTGGGCGCGCCGGTCGTGCGCGCGAGATTCGGCGACGGCTCGTCTTTCGGCGTGAGCCTGCGCTATTTCGTCGAGGACGCGCCGCTGGGAACGGCGGGAGCCCTGCGGGCGCTGGGCGCCGCCTCCTTGCCCGAGAACATACTCGTGCTGCCCGGCGACACGCGGCCGGTCGGCGATGGGCGGCGCTTCATCGCCCACCACCTCGCCCACGACGCGCTGGCGACCCTCGCCGTGCACGAGTGCGGGCACCCGCGCGACTGCGATCCCGTGATCCTCGGCCCCGGCCAGGCGGTCATGGAGCTGCCCAAAAGGCCGCTGGTGGGCGGCTACCCGATGGCGCTCTCCCCGCTCTACCTGTTTCGAAGGGAATTCCTGCGCGGCGTGCCCGAGTCGGGGGCCTGGGATCTCGTGCGCGACGCTTATCCCGCGATGCTGCGCCGTGGCCGGCCCCTGGCCGGCTACCTCGACAACGCCTTGGTCGTCGACCTCGCCTTGCCGGGCCGGCCGCGGGCCAAGGCTCGGGCGCGATGAAGAAGGCGCGCTTGCCGCTCTCGCCGCGCGACGCGGCGCTGCTGCTCCTGCTGGCCGCCGCGGCCGCCGTGAGGCTCTCGGGCCTCACCTGGGGGCTGCCCGCGTCGTACAACGCCGATGAGCCGCACATCGTCCATACAGCGTTGGCCTACGCGGGGAGTTTCCCGCGTCCCTACGACTTCAAATATCCCGCCTTGTGGCCGAGCTTGCTTTTTTTCTGCTACGGGGTCTATTTCCTCGTCTGGTCGTGCCTGGGCCTCTGCCACAAGGTCTCCGAGTTCGCCGGCCTCTACGCCTGGCACCCCGGCGGCTTCTTCCTGATCGGTCGGGGGCTGGCCGCGTCTTGCTCCTTGCTCGGGCCGCTGCTGCTCGCGCGCCTCGAGGGCTCTTGGCGCGGCCGGCGCTGGCCGTGGGCGGCGTTGGCCCTGGCCTTCGCGCCCGTGCTCGTCGACACCGCGCACTCCTGCAAGCCCGACTGCATGATGTTCCTGCTCGCGTGCCTGGCGTGGGTCTTTGCGATTAAGCTCTACCGGGACGGCTCGCGCGGAAGTCATTGGCTTTGCGGCGTCTTTATCGGCCTTGCCGCTTCCACTCAATACACCGCCGTTCCCATCGCCCTGCTCTTGCCCGCCGCGCATTTTCTGGGGCCCAAGAGCGCCAAGAGACGCTGGCTCTTCGAGGGCGCAGCCGCCAGCGTTGCGGCCTTTCTGCTGGCCTCGCCCTACACTTTGCTCGACTTCCCGCGCTTTTGGGCCGGCATGAAGGACTTCGCGGATCTCGCGCGCCAGACCCCATACGACGCGTGGGCGCTGCGGCGCGCGGTCGGCGTCAATCTGTGGAATTTCGCGGGGCCGGGCTCGATCGGGGGAGCGCTCGCCGTCGTCGGCCTGGGCAGGCTCGCTCTGAAGGAGAGGCGCCTGGCCTTCGTGTTGGCGCTGCCGGTGGCCGCGCAGTGGCTCATGGTCTCGCGCTACCCCGACGGCTCCTGGGCGCGCTACGTGCTCGCGGCATACCCCGGCCTGGCGCTCTTGTCGGCCGAGGCCATGGACTGGGCCTTGCTGTGGCGGCGGCCGTTGTTCACCTTGCTGGTCTCGGTGCTGGCCTTCGCGCCCGGTATTCTTCGCTGCGTCTGGATCGATTCCTTCCTGCTGCTTCCCGACACGAGGCCCCAGGCGGCGCGCTGGATCAAGGACAACGTCCCCGAGGGCAAGGCGCTGCTGCTCGACCTCCCGCACGCGTCTCCGGACCTGCCGATGACCAAGGACGAGGTCGAAGAGCTCGAAGCCAAGACCAGGCTTGCCGGCTCGCCGCGGTCCCGCCTCTACGAGGGCATGGCCGCGGCCCATCCCGGCGGCGGCTATCGGATCTACCGCCTGCGGCGCTTCGCCCACGAGATGTACTCGGGGCCCCGGCAGGTCGAACAAAGCCAGGCCGACGCGCCCACCGTCGACGTTCGCCCGGGCCTCGACACCCTGCGCGCCCTGCGCATCGACTACGTCGTGACCTCGAACTGGGGGGCCGAGCAGACCAAGGCACCGGAGCTGGCGAGCTTCTTCGAGGAGCTGTACTCCTCGGCCGAGTTCGTCCGGGACTTCATACCGCTGCCCGGCGAGAGTTCGGGACCCGTCCTGCGCGTCTTCAAGCTCTCCCGGCAAAGATAGTATACTAGCCCCGCAATGAAAGTCATCGCGGTGCTGCCCGCCTACAACGCGGAAAAGACCCTCGAGAAGACGATCCGGGACATCCCCAAGGGCTCGGTCCACGAGATCATACTCGTCGACGACTGTTCCAAGGACGGCACGGTGGCGCTGGCCAAGAAGCTGGGCCTTGCCGTGATCGTCCATGAGAGCAACAAGGGCTACGGCGGCAATCAGAAAACCTGCTACCGTGAGGCGCTCAAGCGCGGCGCCGACATCGTCATCATGATCCACCCGGACTACCAATACGACGCGCGGCTGACCCCGATCATCACGGGCCTCATCGAGAAGGGCATCTGCGACGTCGTGCTCGGCAACCGCATCCGCACGCGCTGGGAGGCGCTGGACGGCGGCATGCCGGTCTACAAATACTTCGCCAACCGCTTTCTGACTGTTCTTGAGAACTCGCTGACCGGCCAGAACCTCGGCGAATGGCACTCGGGCCTGCGCGCCTACTCGCGCAAGGTCCTCGAGACCGTGCCTTGGGAGCTCAACTCGGACGACTTCGTCTTCGACCAGCAGTTCCTCATCCAGAGCGCCGCCTGCCACTTTCGCCTTGGCGACGTGCCGGTGGCCGCCCGCTATTTCGCCGAGGCTTCCTCCATAAACTTTAGGCGCTCGGTGATCTACGGTCTGGCGACCTTGGGCGTCCTGTTCCAATATCAGCTCCACCGCATGGGCCTGTTCCGTTCGGCGCGCCTGACCCCCAAGCACGCCGACTCCCGCGCATGAGGGGCGGGGCCCTGGCCGCCGCGGCCGCGGGCCTCTTGCTGGCCCTGGCCTCTTTCTACAGCACGGCCCTGGGCCCTTGCGCCGAGGCGCTGGGCGCCCTCGCCAAACTCGCGGTGGTCGCTCTCATCGCGACTGGCTGCGGCCGCGCGGCGCTAGGCTCCTTGAGGCTCTCGGACGTCAGCGACTCGCAGAAGACCCTCATCGGCGCCACCGTAGGCCTGGGCCTGTTGTCCTTGTGCACCTTCGGCCTGGCCGCGCTTCATGTGCTGAGCGTCTGGAGCCTGGCCGTCATGCTCGCGGGGCTGTGGCTTGCCGGGTTCTCCGAGCTGCGCGCGGTCGTGGTCTCGCTGGGAGCCAACCGGAACCTGCTCGTCGAGCGCCCCTGGGCGGCCGCGGGCGTGCTCTCGGCGCTCGCACTCGCGCTGATCCCGGCCGGCGCCCCTCCGCACCACTACGACGCCTTGGTCTACCATCTGCCGCTGGCGCAGGCCTACGCGCGGGCGGGGTCCTTGGCGGCCAACCCGCGCCTGCTCTACTCGCATTTCCCCCAAAACGGCGAGATGCTCTTCACTTTGGCTCTTCTGATGAAGTCGGATCTGCTCGCGCAGATGTTCATGTGGCTGTGCCTGGTGCTCTCGGTGTGGTGGCTGCTCGAGCTCGGCAAGCGCGAGGCCCCGCTCTCGGCGGTGCTGCTGGGCTGCCTGCTTCTCTGCACCCACACCTCGGTGATGCTGCTCTCCGGCACGGCCTACGTCGAGTCCTTGGTGATGCTCTGGACGACCGCGTCGGTCCTGTGCTTCCTGCGCTGGCGGCAAGTCGATGCGGCCACGCCCGGCCAGCGCTCCTGGCTCGAGCTCTGCGCGGTCTTCTCGGGTCTGGCGCTGGGCGCCAAGTACACGGCTGGGGCCACGGCGGCGCTCTTGTCCGCGGCCTTGGCCGCGCGCCTGGCCGGGGCGCAACCACGCGAGCGCGGCTCGCGCTGGGCCGATCTCGGCCTCTACGCGCTCATCACGACGGCCGTCTTCGCGCCTTGGCTCGTGAAGAACGCGCTGAGCGTCGGCAATCCCGTGTTCCCGTTTCTGTACCGGCTGTTTCCCGCAACGGACACCGGCTGGACCGCCGAGACAGCCGCGCGCTACTTCCAGGTGCTGACCGAGTACGGCCATCGCGGGACTTGGGCCCAGGACCTCTGGACCTTGCCCGCGCGGCTTCTGACCAACGACCCGCGCTTCGGCGGCGGCATGGACGCGCTTGGGCGCCTGGGCTGGGAACTGGTCTTCGCGAGCCTGCCGCTCTCGGTCTGGGCCCTGCGGCAGAACCGGTTCTGGCGCGGCCTCCTCCTTTTTTCCGGGACTTATTTGGTGGTCTGGTTTTTCACGGGCGTCGTCCTGCGCTTTTTGACGGCGATCGCCCCCTTGCTTTGCCTGCTCGCCGGCTGCGGCCTCTGGCGCTTGTGGAGCGAGTTGGAGGCCGGGGGACGCTGGATCTTGGGCACGGCGCTGGCATTGCTGACCGCGACCCACCTGTTCCTCTTCCTCTACGTCCAGGCGGTCTTCGGCGTCGGGGGCGTGATCATAGGGGCCGAGAGCCGGCCCGATTTCCTAAGCCGCCGCTTCGACTACTATCCCTGCGCGCGCTACGCCGACGAGAATTTGGACAAAAATGTTAAACTGCTGATCGTGGGCGAACAGCGCGGCTATTACGTCGACCGTGACCACGAGGCGAGCACGGTCAACGCCCCCAATCGCTACATCGCCTGGGCCAACGAGGCCAAGGACCCCGCGGAGCTCGCCGCGCGCATGAAAAGCGAGGGCTTCACCCACCTGCTGTTTGTCCCACGCGAGTGGGCGCGCCTGGGCGCCGGCCTGGGCCTGCTCTCAAAAAGGGGCCTCTCGAACTTCACGGGCCTCGAGCCCGGACGCCTGGCCGGCGTCTATCGCGGCCCCGCCTGCGCGCTATACTCCATCCCTTGATGCAGACCTTCGTCGACAACTGGAAGCTCTACCTTTGGGCGCTGGGCGCGGCCGGGACGCTGTCCTGGATCCTAACCCCCGGGGTGCGCTGGGCGGCGGTGCGCTTCGATTGGCTCGACCACCCCTCGTCCTCGGTCAAGACTCACAAGGTCGCGACACCGTCCCTGGGCGGCATTGCGATCTTCCTCGCCTACACCGGCACCTTGCTCCTTCTGCGCTACCAGACCCAGTTTCCGACCGGAACCTTGCGCTCCCTGCGCGGGCTGCTCGTCGGCGGCACCATGGTCTTCGCGCTGGGGATCGTCGACGACCTCAAGAAACCGCAGGGCCTGGGATTTAAGTCCAAGTTCGCCGTGCAGGCCCTGGCCGCCTGCGTGCTTTCCTACTTCGACATCCGCATCCATTTCGTCTCGCCCGACTACCTCGCCGTCGCCCTGACCGCGGTCTGGGTCGTCGGCATCACCAACGCTTTCAATATCGTCGACATCATGGACGGCCTGAGCGCCTCCCAGGCGGCCGTGGCGGCCCTGGCCTTCCTCATGATCTCGCTGCCCTCCGAGGAGCTCTACGTCAACTTCGCCTCGGCGGCCCTGGCGGGAGCGGCGGCGGGCTTTCTGCCGTGGAACCTCTCGCACAAGGCCAAGATCTTCATGGGAGATTCCGGCTCCATGCTGCTGGGCTTTCTGCTGGCGGGCATCTCTTTGGGCACGCGCTACAGCGACGTCAACAACATCGGCGTCTACGCGCCGCTCCTGATCCTGCTCGTGCCGATGTACGATACCTTCTTCGTCATGTACCTGCGCCTGCGGCAAGGGAAATCTCCTTTTCTGGGGTCCAAGGACCATTTCGCGCTGCGCCTGGAGGAGCTGGGCTACTCGCGCCGCACGATCGTGCTCTGGGCCGCGGGGGCCGCGGGCTTTCTGGGCTTCCTCGCTTTTCTGGTGACCCAGCTGCCCACGGCCTGGGCGCTGTGCCTGTATCTGGTCGTGGTCATCGAGCTGCTGATCCTGAGCCATCACCTCGCTCAGGTCACGATGCGCGATTAAATGATCAAGACCGACGTCCTGATCCTCGGCGGCGGGCTGGCGGGCCTCTCGACGGCGCACCACCTCAACAGGCTCGGGAGCTTGAGCGCGCTCGTCGTCGAGACGGGCCCATTTGTCGGCGGCACCGCGGGCACCGAGCGCCACGGCGAATTTCTCTTCGACCACACCGGCCACCTGCTGCACCTTCACGACGCCTACGGCAAGAAATTCATTCTGAGCCTCTTGAAGGGGAACTGGGCCCTGCACAGCCGCAGCTCCTGGATCCACTCCCAGGGCGTGGCGACCCGCTATCCGTTCCAGGCCAACACTCACGGCCTGCCCTGGCCGTCGGCGGAGGACTGCGTGGCGGGCTTCCTCAAGACCGTGCATGATCCGAGAGTCCTTCCGAAGTCCCCGTCATTCCGGGACTGGTGCCTGGCGACCTTCGGCGCCGGGATCTCGCGGCAGTTCATGTTCCCGTACAACGAGAAGCTCTGGCGCGGGCCGCTCTCGAGGCTGACGACCGAGTGGCAGGGCCGCTTCGTTCCTAAGCCCGCGCCCTCGGAGGTGCTCTACGGGGCCTTGATGGACCAGAAGAAGTTTTTCGGCTACAACGCGGACTTCCGCTACCCCGTGCGCGGCGGCATGCAGGTCCTGCCCGACGCCCTGGCGGCCGGCCTCAAGCAGGGCCAGGTCCGCACGAATTGCGCGGCGCGCTTCGTCGACCTCGCATCAAAGACCGCCGTCGTCGAGAATCTCGGCGAGGTCCAGTTCGAGCGTCTCGTCAACACGATGCCGCTCGTCGATTTTCTCGACCTCTGCCGGCCGCTGTCGGCTTCCGTGAGCGTCGCCCGGCTGCGCCTGCGCTACAATACCGTTTACAACCTCAACCTCGGCGTCGAGCGGCCCCGCATGTCGGAGAAGCATTGGATCTATTTCCCCGAGAAGAAATATCCGTTCTATCGGGTGGGCTATTCGAGCAATTTCTCCCCGCACTTGGCCCCCAGGGGGGCGAGCTCGCTCTACATCGAGGTCTCGCGGCGCTGCGACGAGAAGGTCGACTTGAGAACGCTCGAGAACCAGGTCCTCTCCGGCCTGCGTTCGTGCGGGATTCTCAAGTCGTCCGACAAGCTGCTGGCCAAGGTCTGGATGCCGATTCGCTGCGCCTACGTGGTCTACGATTTCGCGCGGACCCCGGC
Organism: Elusimicrobiota bacterium; assembly: GCA_016194705.1. GTDB lineage: Bacteria > Elusimicrobiota > Elusimicrobia > UBA1565 > UBA9628 > PALSA-1176. The sequence continues at coordinate 234,949 of JACQAZ010000004.1, forward strand.
GGTCGCGGCGATCTTCAAGCACCTGGGAAAGATCGGCGTCGAATCGATCGGCCGCTACGGCGCATGGAAGTACTCCTTCATGGAGGAGACCATACTCGACGGCAAGCGCTGCGCCGAGCGCCTCCTCGGCCTCTCCTCCCAAGCCGAAAAAACCGCGCAACCGGAGCTCAAGGCCCTCAAGTAGTTCAGCGCAGCGCCATCGAGAGTCCGAAGCCCAGCGGCAGCAGGTAGAGCATCGGCTGCAGGGTCTCGGGCAGGACATTGCGCAGGGGCAGCAGAACCAGCGCGACGAGCCCCGCGGCGATCGCAAAGCGCAGGGCTCTCTTCTGCAGCCAGCCGAGCTCGAAGCCCGAGGAGGCCGTTCGCAGCTCGAAGAGACCCAGCCCGCCTTCGGCCTTCGGGTCGTAGCTGACGTCGTGGCCGAGCTCCTTGAGATGCGATAAGAGCGCGGGGGTCACGCCGTTGGTCGCGATGAAAGAGAACAGCACGCGCAGCTCGTCGGGAAGGGCCGCGTCCGACCAGCGCAGCAGGCGGCCGTTGACGCGCAGGACCGGGACGGGTCTCGACGGCTCGGGCGCGCGCGCCTTTCGCGAGCGGCGCGTGGCGCGCCAGGAGCGCCATTCCGCGACGAGCTTGGGCGTAAATCCCTTCTCGCGTATTCGCTTGATGAGCGCGGCGATGTCGTCGGGCAGGTCCTTGTCGGTGGACTTGTAGGTCTGGCCGTCGAGCACGATCGCAAGGTCCGCCCCTTGGGGCACCACCTGCGGCTCGGGCTCGAAGACGCGGCGGCAGGACTTGCATTCGACGGCGGCGTGATCGTTGGGGCTCCCGCAGCCCGGGCAGGGGTGTTCCGCCCGGACGGGCCGCGGGGCGGCCTCGCCGGGCAGTTCGATGTTGCCGAAGCGCCTCAAACCCGCCAGCGAGCGCTTGAGGTCCTCGGGCAGCGGGCCGCTTGAGCCCTCGATGAAGTCGAACCGGTCGGCGGGCATGGTCTTGCCGATAGTCTAGGCCCAAGACGGCCGCAATTCAAGGGCTGTTCCCGCTTTGGTATACTTTTTTCATGTCCGTCATTAGGGCCGTGCTTTGCGTGGCCGCGTTGGTCTGCCTGTCGGGCTGCGTCGCCGAGCTCGTCGAAAAGGAGAAGCCCCGCAAGGGGCCGGTTCCCGAGGTCGGCTACATCGCGCTCGGCGGCGGCGAGGTCCGCTATTCGACCGACGGCTGGGGCTTCGTCGTGTCGCTGCGGCGCCGCACCGCGCTGCGCAAGATGCGCAAGGTCTGCCGCGGCAAGGGCCTGGTCGCCAAGATCAGCGACGATTTCACGCGGCAGGACTCGGATGCGATCTACTCGGGCGAGGAGCTCTCCGATAACATGCAGAAGGGCCTCGAGCACTACAGCGTCGCCATGTACCGCCACATCGTCTTCGAGTGCAAAGAGGCGGAGAAGCCGCTCGCCAAGCCGGGACAGGAGAAAAAGCAGTGAAACAAGACCGCCCGCTCGTCATCTTCGACCTCGAGGCCACCGGCGTCTCGCCGCTCGAGGACCGCATCGTCGACATCGCTCTCATCCGCCGCCAGCCCGGCGGCGGCGAAGAGGTCTTCTCCTCTTTGGTCAACCCTGGCCTGCCCATCCCCAAGGACGCGGTCGCCGTGCACCACATCACCGACGAGATGGTCAAGGACGCTCCGAGCCTCAAGGAACTCGCGCCCAAGATACTCCAGTTCCTCGAAGGCGCCGACCTCGGCGGCTTCAACGTGCTCAAATACGACATCCCGCTGCTGGCCAACGAGCTCAAGCGCGCCGGCTTCGAGCTCCCCCTGGAGGGGCGGCGCGTCGTCGACGCCTTCTCGATCTACCAGAAAAAAGAGCCGCGCAACCTGGCCGCGGCCTACCAGCTCTATTGCGGCAAGGCCATCGCCAACGCCCACCGGGCCGAGGCCGACGCGCGCGCCACGCTTGAGATCCTCGACGCGCAGCTTTCGCACTACCCCGATCTCCCGCAAGAGATGGGCGCCCTCTCGGCTTTCTGCGCGCCGCGCGACGCCGTCGACCGCGAGGGGAAGTTCGTTTGGCGCAACGGCGAGGTGGTCTTCGGCTTCGGCGGCAAGCACCGCGGCAAGACCTTGCGCGAGGTCGCCAAGGCCGACCGCAGCTACATCAACTGGATGATCGACAAGGGCTCGTTCAGCGCCGAGGTCGTCAAGCTCTGCCAGGCCGCCCTTTCGGGCGAGCTTCCTGTGCGCAAAGAGTAGCGGCGTGAGGAAAGCCGTCGTCCTGCTCTCCGGGGGCCTCGACTCGACGACAGCCCTGTACTGGGCGAAGCGCCGGGGGTTTTCGCCGATCGCGCTCTGCGTGCGCTACGGCCAGAGGCACGAGCGCGAGCTCTTGGCCGCGCGCGCCGTGGCAAAGACCGCCGGCGTCCCCTGTTTCGAGGTCGACCTCGTCTTGCCGTGGCTCAAGGTGAGCTCGCTGTTGGACAAGACGCAGAGCCTGCCCGACTTGCCTCTCGGCAAGATCGGACGCGGCGGAGTCCCCTCGACCTATGTGCCGGGCCGCAACACGATCTTCCTCGCCCTGGGCGTCTCGCTAGCGGACGCCGTAGGCGCGCGGGCCGTCGTTCTGGGGGCCAACGCGCTGGATTATTCGGGCTACCCCGACTGCCGCCCCGATTATCTCGCCGCCTTTGGGAAGGTCGCGCGCCTGGGCACCAAGAGCGGCAGGATCGAAGTGCTGGCACCTCTCTCGAAGCTCGACAAGGAGGAGATCGTGCGGCTAGCCGGCAGGCTCGGAGCACCCCTGCGCCTGACCTGGTCGTGCTACCGCGGCGGGGCCAGACCGTGCGGGCGCTGCGATTCCTGCAAGCTGCGCGCCAAGGGCTTTTTGAGGGCCGGGCTCGGGGATCCCGCGCTATGAGGCGCGAGCCGAAACTCTGCGATAGGGAGAGAGCGCGCGTCGTCGAGGTCTTCTCGTCCTTGCAGGGCGAGGGCGTGCGCCTGGGCGAGCGCCAGATCTTCGTGCGTCTGGGCGGCTGCAACCTGCACTGCGACTACTGCGACGAGCCCGACACGATACCGATTCCCTCGGGCAAGCTCTGGAGCGCCGAGAAGCTCAAGCGCGAAATCCGCGCGCTGGCGAAGTCTCAGCCGCATGAAGCGGTGTCCTGGACCGGCGGCGAGCCGCTGCTGCACGCGGCCTTCCTGGAGCCCATGATGCGCTGGGCGCGCGAACAGGGCTTCAAGAACTACCTCGAGACCAACGGCACGCGCGTGCAGGCCCTGCGCCGGCTCGCCCCGCTTTGCGACACGGTGGCCATGGACATCAAGCTGCCCTCGGCGACTGGCCGCGAGACCTGGTCCGAGCACCTCGAATTCCTGCGCGTGGCCCCCGAGAAGACCTTCGCGAAGGTCGTGCTGACCTCCAAGACCACCGAGTTCGAGATGCGCCAGGTCATCCGGCTGATGCAGGAGGTGTCGACGAACATCGTCCTGGTCCTGCAGCCGTCGACTCCGTTTGCGGGCGTGGAGTCCGTCGAGCCCGCGCAATGCCTCAAGTACCTGCGCCAGGCGCAGGCCCTGCTCAAGGACGTGCGCCTGATCCCGCAATGGCATCCGGTCTGGGACCTCCCTTGATCCCGTCTTCGCCGCGCGAGCGCTATTTTCCCGCGGCGGCTTTCTTGCTGGCTTTTCTCGCGTTTCTCCCGGCGCTGCGCGCGGGCTTCGTCTGGGACGACTCGGCGAACCTGATCCTCAATCACGCCTACCGCGGGCTCGACGCGCGGCATCTGCGCTGGATGTTCACGACCTTCTACAGGGGACCTTACCAGCCTCTGGCGTGGCTGAGCCTCGGGCTCGACTCCAAGCTCTGGGGCATGAGGCCCTGGGGCTTCCACCTGACGAGCATGCTCCTGCACTCTCTCAACGGAGCGCTTTTCTTCGGCCTGAGCCGCGAGCTCTTGCGGCGCGCGCTGCCCGACTGCCCGCCCGAGGAGCTCGGCTGGGGCGCGTTGGCGGCCGCCCTGTTCTTCGCGCTGCACCCCCTGCGCGCCGAGCCGGTCGCCTTGGTCACCGAGCGGCGCGACGTGCTGGCCGGCGCCTTCGCGCTGCTCTCTACTTTGGCCTACCTGAGGCGGCGGCTGCGTTGGGCCTTCGGGCTCTACGGCCGCTGCCTCCTTTCGAATGCTTCGGGGGCGGCATTGCCGGCGGCGTGGCTTGCCGTCGACTTCTTTCCCTGCGACCGCCTGCGCTCGCGCTCGGACTGGAGGGCGGCGCTCGGCGAGAAGATGCCGTTTTTCGCGCCGGCATTGCTGGCCGCTCTGTTGGCCGTGTTCGGCCAGCTCAAGGCGGGCAGCCTCAAGGGCCTCGAGGAGCGCGGCGCGGCTTCGCACCTGGCGCAGGCGGTCGTGGGACTGGGTTTCTGCATGCAAAAGACCCTTTGGCCTTCGAAGCTGTCTCCTCTCTATGTCCTGCCCGCCGATCTTTCCTTCTTCTCGCCGCGAGTGTGGGGTTCGGCGGCTTTGCTCGCGGCCGCTGCCTTCGCGCTGAGGCTTGCGAGGGTCCCCGGCCGCGCCCAGGAGGCGCTCTGGGCCTATTATGCCGCAAGCTTGCTGCCGGTTCTGGGACTGCTGCAGAACGGTCCGCAGCTGGCGGACGACCGCTGCAGCTACCTCGCGACTTTGGGCTGGGCCTTGCTTGCCGGCGCGGCCATCAGTCAAGGCGCGCGCCTGCGGCCGCGGCTGACCGTGCTGGCGGCAGTCTCGCTGTTGGCGGTCTTGGGGGCGCTGAGCTGGCGGCAGGCCCGCGTGTGGCGCGACGACGACTCGCTCTGGGCCTCGGCGCTCAAGGCCGAGCCCGCCTCGGTGCCCGCGCGGATCAATTACGGCCTCGCTTTGGCCGGCAAGCGCCGTCTCTACGAGGCCCTGGCCGTCTACGAGGAGGCGCAAGTCCTGGCCCCCGACAACGCGGCCCTCTGGACGTACCATGGCTGGACCCTGCTCGAGCTCAAGCGCTATCCCGAGGCCGAAGAGGCCCTGCGCCATGCCGCGGCCCTGGACCCCGAGGCGGCCTTGGTCCGCACCTATTTGGGCGCTGCTTTGGCGGGCCAGGGGCGCGTCGAGGAGGCTTTGGTCGAGCTGCGCCGCGCCGCCGAGCTTGATCCCAATTCGGAGCTCGCGCGGGGGAACCTCGAGGCGGGCCTGCAGGCGCTGGCGGCCAAGAAAAACGCCCAAAAAGGGGGCGAAAAGTAAGAGGCCTCGAGGCAAGCGTCGTTCAATCGACTGCCTCGAGGCCCCAAACCCACCAGGAGCCGCGCCGTCAAATTCTCCGGGCTCCTTCAATCCCAGTATAGCAGGACCTCGGCCAAAGTCAAGACCCCAAAAGGGCCCTGGTCTCGACGGAGTTAGGCTGCCGCCCCCATTTTTGCTAAAGTGGATGTCCCATGAGCCCGCGGAGCGATTTCAGCCTGACCGCAGCGTTGGACGGCCGCCGTCTGCTCGTGACCGGCTCGACCGGCTTCATCGGCAAAGTCTTCCTGTCGATGCTGCTAGACCGCTGCCAGGGCGTCGGCAAAGTCTATGTTCTCGTGCGGCCGCGCCCGGGCCGCGAGCCCGAGGAGCGCTTCTTCGACACGGTCAACGGTTCGCCGGCTTTCGCGGCCCTGCGCGAGAAGCACGGCGACGGCTTTGAGGCCTTCCTGCGCGGCAAGGTCGAGGTCTTGAAGGGCGACGCGACCGAAGCTGATTTTGGGCTGACCGCTTCGCAAGTTGAGACGCTCAAAGGCAAAGTCGACGCGGTACTCAACATCGCGGGCCTGGTCGCGATGAGCCCGGCGCTGGACGACTCTTTGCGCATCAACGCCCACGGCGCACGCTACGGCGCTCAGCTCGCGCTCGCGCTTGGCGCCAAGCTCGTGCACATGTCGACGGCCTACGTGGCGGGCCTGCGCGCGGGCGAGGTCCATGAGAGCGAGGCGGTGGCGGGCTACTCGCCCAAAGGTCAAGCGTTCTCGGCCGCTGACGAGCTTGCGGCCTGCGGCGAGTTCGCCGAGGCGCTCGAGGCGCGCGCCTCGGGCGAGATGATGGTCACCTTCCGGGACTGGGCGGCGGCGCGGCTCAAAGAAAAGGGCCGGCCGATCACGCCGAAGGCGGTGGAGGCCGGCGCCCAGCGCCAGGCCAAGCGCTGGATCGACGAACAGCTCGTCCTGGAGGGCCGCCGCCGCGCTCTCGCCTGGGGCTGGCCCAACACCTATTGCTTCACCAAGGCGATCGGCGAACAGCTGATCGCCGCCGCGCCGGGCCTCGACTATACGATCGTCCGTCCATCTGTCGTCGAGAGCTCGATGCGCTATCCCTTTCCGGGCTGGAACGAGGGGCTGACCACCAGCGCGCCCATGATCCTGGCGATGTGCACGGGCCATCACCTGTGGCCGGCGCATCCCACGGCGCCGCTGGACATTGTCCCGGTGGATCTCGTGGCCTCCTCGACGATCGCCGCCACGGCGGCGCTTCTGGCGGGCCGCCATCGCCGGATCTATCACCAGGGCTCATCCCTGGTCAACCCCTTCCCCGTGACCCGCATCATGCGCCACATCGGCCAGTACCGCCGGCGCCACTACAAGGACCACGCCCCCGACGCCTTGTGGGCGCATTGGCTTTGGACGCGCCTGGGCGTCTTCACGGTCTCGGAAAGGGCCTACCGGCGCTGGGGCGTGCCGATGTACCGAGGGGTCATCGGGCGGCTCTCGAAGCTGCTCGGCGAGCCCAAGGTTCTCTCGAAGCTCGAGCGCGAGCTCGGCCAGGTCGAGCATGTCGTCGACACCTTCCTGCCGTTCATCCACGACATCGACTGCGTGTTCCGGACCGACGGCATGCGCGAGCTCTACGCGGCGCTGCCCGCGGCCGAAAAGGAGCTGCTGCCGTGGGACCCCGAGAACATCGACTGGCGGGGCTATTGGTTCGACATCCACACCGAGGGCCTGCGGCGCTGGGTCTTCCCCGGATTTCCGGGCCGCAACGGCGGCCCCTTGAACCCCTCCAATCTTCCGGTCCTCAACAAGATCATGCGCTCGGCGCTCGACATCGGGCATCAAGTGCTTTATGGGACGCTGTTCAAGACCACCGTCGTCGGAGCGCAGAACGTCCCCAACGCGCCGGGATTTATCGTGGCCGCCAATCACGCGAGCCACTTGGACATGGGCCTCATCAAATACGCGCTCGGTCCCTCGGGGCGCGATCTCGTCGCGATGGCGGCCAAGGACTATTTCTTCAAGAACCCGGCGCTGGGCTATTTCTTCAGCCACTACACCAACCTCCTGCCCATCGGGCGGGGCCGCGGCGTCAAAGACTCGCTGGCCGCGGCGGGGCGGATATTGAAGAAGGGGAGGTCGCTTCTGATCTTCCCCGAGGCCACGCGCTCGCTGACGGGGCAGATCGCGTCTTTTAAGCCGACGGTCGGGTATCTCGCTTTGCAGAGCAAGGCGGATGTCCTGCCGGCCTGCGTGCGCGGGACTTACCGTGCTCTGCCCAAGGGGAGCGTCCTGCCGCGCGACCGGCGACTGGCCGCGCATCTGGGAAAGACGTTGACGTATTCCGAACTGCACAAGCAGACCAAGCACCTTCCTCCCAAGGAGGCCTACCGCGCGGCGACCAATTTGATCGAGTCCGCCGTGCGCGCGCTGGAAAACGAATCAGCGAAGGCCGCCGAGGCCCGATGGGCCGACCGCTCGCGCTGATCACCGGCGCCTCGTCGGGCATCGGGCGCGCTTTGGCGCTGCGTTTGGCCCGCGAGGGCTACGATCTCGTGCTGTGGGGGCGCGACGCTCGGGCGCTCGAAGAGACGGCCGGCGAATGCCGCGCATTGGGCGCCTCGGCCAAGACGGTGTCCAAGGACTTGGCGCTTCCATTGGGGTCCGTCGCGTTTGAGCGGGTGCCGGATCTTTTGGTCAACAACGCCGGCTTCGGCGTGCATGGCCCGTTCCTGCAGACGCCGCTCGCAAAAGAGCTCGAGCTTCTGCACGTTCAGGCCGACGCGGTGCTCGCGCTCACCAAGGCCGTCCTGCCGGGCATGGTCGCGCGCGGTTCGGGCACGGTGCTCAATGTGGGCTCGGTCTATTCCTTCACGCCCGTGCCGGACCAGGCGGTATATGGCGCTTCCAAGGCGTTCTTGCGCTCGCTCACGGATGCGCTCGCCGTGGAGCTTGAGGGAACCGGCGTGAGGGTTCTGGGCTTTTACCCTGGGATCACTCAGACGAAATTTCGCGAGCGCGCGGGCATGAAGACGGGGAACAATTTGTCGGGGAAGACCGCCGAGGAGATGGCGCAGGCCGCGTTCGAGGCGATCGAGGATGGGAATGTGTGCGCGGTGCCCGGGGTCTCCAATAAACTTCTCGTCGCGCTGACGAGCCTCGTGTGGGGCACAGGATGGCGGGGATCGTCAAGCGCATCAACAGGATGCGCGGGCTCGATTCAGCGCGTCCCTAGCGGGACTGCGTGCCGGCGGGCTCGCGCGCGCCTTCCTGATTCGGCTCGGTGGGCTGGGCCCACCCGGCCAGCGGCTCCGGCCCCGGTATGAGCTTGCCCGGATTGAAGAGCCCCTCGGGGTCGAGCCCGGATTTGAGCGCCCGCAGGGCCGTGAGCCCCGTCTTCGAGACTTCCTGCTCCATCCACGGCCGGTGCTCGGTGCCGACCGCGTGGTGGTGCGTCAGCGCCGCCCCGTTCTTGAGGAAAGTCTCTGTCACGAGCTTCTTGAGCGCGTAGTACTGCTCAAGTTCCCGGCCCGGCTGCTGCCGGCAGGCGTAGGTGAAATAGAGGCAGGCGCCCGCCTTGTAGGTGTGCGAAAGATGGCAGCCGATGAATCCCGGCGTGCCGTCAGCGGCGAATTTGGCGTTCATCGTCTCGCGAACCTTCGTATATAAAGGAAGAACGTTGGCCCACGGGGTCGAGGTCTCGGCCACGTCGCAGAGTATGCCCCGGTCCATCACGAAGTCGCGCAGGTACGGCAAATTGAACTTGTCCTTCTGCCAGACCGCGCCGACCTCGAGCCCCAAATCGAAGCCCTTGTGCTTCTTGATAATGGCCAGCGCCTCGTCGCGCGTGCGCCGGACGTTGAGCTTCTCGCCCTCGACGCCCAGGATCATGATCGCCGGAAAGTGATAGCCTCGGGCCTTGAGGATCTTCTTGAACTGGTTCTGTATGAAGCCTTTGAGCCCGGTCGTCGGGGCTTTCATATTGAAGGCAAGCTCGGTCTCGAAGGTGTCCTGCAGACGGATCAGGCTCGGGTGCCGGTCGGAGTTCAGGCAGTCCTCGATGGCGGCAAGGCCGTCCTCGAAGGTCGGAAACAAGATCCCCCGGTAGTCGCGCGCCGCCGGGAAGGCGTGCACGCGCATCGTGCATTCCGTGATGACGCCAAGCGTGCCTTCGGAGCCCGCCATGAGCCGGTTTAAATCGGGGCCGGCCGATGAGGCCGGCACGGTCCGGGTCGTCAGCGTGCCCTGCGGGGTGACCATTTTCAAGGCCACGACCATGTCTTCGATCTTCCCATACGCGTCGGACTGCATGCCGGCCGAGCGCGTGGCGATCCAGCCCCCCAGCGTCGAAAACTCGAAAGAGTCCGGGAAATGGCCCAAGGAATACCCCTTGGCCTGCAAATCGGCTTCGAGCTTCGGGCCCAAGGAGCCGGCCTCGATGACCGCGATGTTCGAGCGTGGATCGAGCGACAGCAGGCGATTCATGCGCGCCAGAGAAAGCGTGACGACCATCCGGCCGGTCTCTTTGGGATTGACGCCCCCGACGATATTGGTGCCGCCGCCAAACGGGATGACGCTCACGCCATGCTCGCAGGCGAGTGCTACGATCTTCTCGACCTCATCGTGGCTCTCGGGGAAGACCACCAGATCCGGCGCGCGGCGTATGATGCCGCGTCTTGCGTAGAACAAATCGGGATAGCTCTTGCCGTAGCTGTGGTCGAGCCTGACGTCCTCGTCGCCGGCGATTTGGTTTTGGCTCAGCGCGGTTTTGAGGCCCCGCAGAAAGCTTTCGTTGCGCACGGGCTCGGGCATGCGCACGGAGTCGCGCGACACGGGCGGGTTCTCGCGCATTTCCCGCACGTCCAGCGTCTTGGCGATCCAGGGCCACAAGTTGGGCTTGTGCTCGATCGAGAAACTGATCTTCGGGTCGCCCCAGCCCCACCATTTCATCATGCCGTGATTGTAGCTAAATTACCGGGTCCTCGACGAGGATTTTGTATAATGTCGTCATGGATGTTCTTCTCGCCCTTCTCCTGCTGATCGCGCCCGCCTTCGCCGCCGAGCCCGCGGCGCTGCTGCCGCCTTCGCCGCCCGCGCGCGGCAAGGCGGCCATCGAAACCATGACGGAGCTCACGCTCGATATGTCGAAGACGGTCATGTTCCTCGAGAACGGCCAGGCGTATTTCAAGGCGTATGGGAAGGGAACCCACAGCCCGGCCGAGAACAAGGCCTTCGTCAAATTCCTCGAGGACTACGAGCGGGAGCTCAACAATCTCAAGACCGAGAACGAGACGCTCAAGACCTGGATCGAGAAAAAATCCGAGCTCAAAGCGCCCTAGCGGCGCGGCTTGCGCGCCAAGGTGTGGACGACCTTGGACAGCACGCGAGGCTGCTGGCGCGGGGGCTGGTAGTCGTTGATGTCCGCCGCCAAGGAGACGAGATAGAACAAGGACGAAAACACTGAGGCCAGGACGGGCACGACGAGGATCGGGATGGCCCCGTGCTTGACCTTGGCCTCGAGCTTGAGCGCGACAAAGCCCATGAGCGCCGCGCCCGCGGCCATCATCACGTAGAGCGAATCCTTTCCGACGGTCTCGCGCAGGGGGTCGAGCGCGAAGGCGGTTCCCGCCAGGGCCGCGAAGCCCACGGTCGTCAGCAGGTCGGCGCGCCGGTACGCGAGCCCGCGGTGCAGGAAGCCCAGCACCGCGCAGTAGAGGAGCATCAGCCCCAGCGTCGCGCCCGCGATCAGGAGCATCTCACAAGGGGGGCGCGCCCGGGCGCTGGAAGCGGCGGGCTAGCTCATCCCGATTCAAGGCGAGCATCGAGCGCCGCCCGTGAGGGCAGCAGGTGCCGTCCTCGCAATCCTTGAGGTCCTCGAGGAGCTTGAGGGCTTCTCGCTCGGAAAGGGCGTCGTGCGCCTTGACGGCCGCCTTGCAGGCGATGGTGGCGATCGCGTCGTGCTTGAGGTCGCGGGCCGAGGCGGCCGAGTCCTCGAAAGACTCGACGGCCCGGTGCACGAGGTCCTTGAGGTCCGAGGCCTTGGAGAACAGCGCCGGCACGGCGGTCACCCGCAGGGCGGTCTTGCCCAGCGGCTCGACCGAGAATCCCAATCGAGTCAGGCGCTCGGCGCGGCTCAAGACTTTTGTCACGGCCGAGGCCGGCAGCTCGACGCACAGAGGCAGCAGGAGCTTCTGCGACTTGGCCGCGCCCGCCTCGACCTCGCCGAGGAGCTTCTCGAAGAGGATGCGCTCGGCGGCCGCGTGCTGGTCGAGCACGAAGATGCCGCCAGAGGATTCGAAGACGAGGTAGCTCTTCTCGATCTGGCCGAGATACCGGTATGGCGGGGAGAACCAGCGCGGGCCCTGACCGGGCTGGAAGGCGGGCAGAAGGTCCTGACCGGGCTTCCCGCTGCCGCCCCTGCCGAAGGCGGGGGCCGGCTCATCGGGAAAATACGAGCGTCCGCCGAGATAGAAGGCGGGCACGGGCTCGGCGACGCTCGACGATCCCCCGGCCTTCGAGAGCGGCGCCGGGGCCCGGCTCTTGGAGAGCGCCGAGGCCACCAGGCCGCTGACGAGGTCGAAGACCTCGCGGTCGGACTTGAAGCGGATCTCGCGCTTGCCCGGGTGGACGTTGACGTCGAAAGAATCGGGCGAGAGCTCGAGGAAGGCGGCGACCACAGGATGGCGCTCCCGAGAGCGGTGCTCGCCGTAGCCGCGGTAGAGGGCCTGCTGAAGGAGCCGCGACTCGACGGGCCTGCGGTTGACGAACCAATATTGGAAGTGGCGGCTCGAGGCCAAAGAGTCCGCCGGGGAAAGGAACATCGTCAAGCGAAAGCCCGCGCGCTCGGCCGGCAGCATGATCAGGCCCTCGGCTAGTTCGCGGCCGAGCACCGCTCTCACGCGGCGTCGCGCGCGCTCGACGGGATCGGCCGCTTTCTCGGCCGGCAGGCTCAGGGATTGGCGGCCCTCGGACTTGTAGCTGAAGTGGACCTCGGGGTTGGCCAAAGCCGCCTCCTCGACGGCGGCGGCGAGCTTGCCTTTCTCGTACTGGTCGGACTTGAGGAACTTGAGGCGCGCGGGCGTCTGGCGGAAAAGGTCCTCGACGAGCACGGTCGTCCCGGCGACGGCGGGAGCGGGTCCCGAGGAGGCGGCTTTTCCGCCACGCGCCTCGATCCTCCAGCCGGTCTTGGCGCCGGGCTGGGAAGACGCGATCGAGAGCTTCGAGACCGCGGCCGCCGCGTAGAGCGCCTCGCCGCGAAAGCCGTAGGTCGCCAGGCTTTCGAGGTCCTCGAAGCGCGAGATCTTGGAGGTCGCGTGGCGCGCAAGGCACAGCTCGCAGTCGGCCCGGTCCATGCCGCAGCCGTCGTCGGTGACGCGCAGCGACTTCTTGCCGGCGCCAGCGGACTCCACAGTGATCTTCGAAGCACCCGCATCCAGCGCGTTCTCGATGAGCTCTTTGAGCAGCGCCGCCGGCCTCTCGATGACCTCGCCGGCCGCGATGCGGCTCGACACGGCGTCCGGAAGCTTGACGATCTTGGCCATCAAAGCTTCTTCTTGAGCTCGGAGAGCGCGGTCAGCGCCTCGAGAGGCGTCATCGACTCGGGACTCAGCAGCCGAAGCGTCTGCAGGACGGGGTTTTCCTCGAAGAGCGGAAGCTCGGGCGACTCGGAGGCGATCTTGACGGCGTCGGTCCGCGAAATCCGGCCGGATTCGTTCTCGAGATCGGCGAGTATTTGTTGCGCGCGGGCGAGCACGGAGGCCGGGAGGCCGGCCAGGGCCGCGACATGGATGCCGTAGGAGCGGTCGGCGGGCCCCTCGGAGATCTTGTGGAGGAATACGACCTCGGTCTTGCCCGAGCCGTTGGTCCACTCCTTGGCCTCGACGTTGCAGTTGACCACGCCCGGCAGCCGGTGGGCGAGCTCGGTCAGCTCGAAATAGTGCGTCGCAAACAGCACGCGCGGCCCCGCGGGGCGCGGTGCCGGGGACCTTCGCGTAGGCCGCGTTCAAGTGCTCGAGCACGGCCCAGGCGATCGAGATGCCGTCGAAGGTCGATGTGCCGCGCCCGACCTCGTCGAGGATCAGAAGGCTCCTCGAGGTCGCGGTCTTCAATATGTGCGAGGCTTCCTTCATCTCGACCATGAAAGTCGAGTCGCCGGAGGCGAGCTGGTCCTGCGCGCCGATGCGGGTCAGGATCTTGTCGACGATGCCGATCTTCGCGCTCTTGGCCGGGACGTAGGAGCCGACCTGGGCCATCAGGGCGATCAGAGCGTTCTGGCGCAAGTAGGTCGACTTGCCCGACATGTTCGGGCCGGTCAGCACCATGATCTGACGATCGAGGGAATCGAGGGCGATCGAGTTCGGCACGAACTGGCCGGAGGGGAGCAGGGCGCTGAGCACCGGGTGGCGGCCCTCGACGATATCGAGGTCGTGGCTCAAGTCGACCTTGGGCTTGACGAGGTCGTGCATCGCAGCACAGGACGCCAGCGCGCCGAAGACGTCGAGCTCGGCGATGAGCTCGGCGAGCTTTAAGACCTGGTCGTGGTCGCGCAGGACGGCTTCGCGCAGGTCCTCGAAGAGCCGGGCCTCGAGGCGGATGATCTTCTCCTCGGCGCCGATGATCCTGTTCTCGAGCTCCTTGAGCTCGGGCGTGATGTAGCGCTCGGCATTCGTCAGGGTCTGCTTGCGCGCAAATCGCGGCGGGACCTTGGCCGAGTGGGTCTTGGTGACCTCGAAATAGTAGCCGAAGACCGAGTTGTAGCCGGCCTTCAGGCCTCCGATGCCGGTGGCCTGGCGTTCGGCGGCTTCAAGCTTGGCCAGATGTCCCTGGCCGTCGCTGCGCAGGGACTTGAGCTCGTCGAGCTCGGCATCAAAGCCCGCGCGGATGAGGCCGCCCTCCGAGAGCCGCGCGGGGAGGTTGTCTGCAAGGGCCCGGGCAAGGAGCGCCGCGCACTGCGTCATGGCGGCGGAGGCTTCCTGGACCTGGGCCGCCAGCACCGAGAGCCCCGAGCAGAACTCGGTCTTGGCAAGCCACGCGGCGACCTGGGGCAGCGCGGCGAGCGAATGGCGCAGGGCGCCCAGGTCGCGCGGGCCGGCCTGGCGCGTGGCCAGGCGGCGCGTGACGCGCGGCAGGTCGGAGAACTCACGCAGCAGGCCCGAGAGCTCGGTTCGCGCCTCGGGCCGGTTGAAGAGGTCCTCGACGCAATTCTGGCGCTGCTCGATCTCGGCAAGCTCGATCGAGGGATGCAGCAGCCAGGATTTCAGGAGGCGGCTGCCCATCGGCGTGCGCGAGCCGTCCAAGAGCCCCCAAAGGCTGTGCTTGCGCTCGCCCGTCTGCGAGTCGACGAGCTCGAGCGTTCGGATCGCCGTCTCGTCGAGCTGCATCTCGGTCGTCGACTCCCTGTACGAGGGCGAGGGCAGCTCGCGCAGATGGAACTGGGCCTCGGTCACATACCGGCGGCACTTCAAGGCGGCGCGCGCCGCGAGGTGATGGTTCATCCAGACCGGGGCCAGGGCCCAGGCGGGCTTGGCGTCCATCTCTGGGGCGCCGTCGTACGGGGTCAGGCAGCACCTCGAGGGCAGGACCTCGCGCAGTTTGAGCGACTCGCAGGCGTGCGGGGCCGCGAGCACCTCGGCGGGCCGCGCGCGGGCCAAGAGGTCGAGGAGCTTGCGCGCGCCCTGGTCGTTCAAGGCCTGCGTCGCCCAGAACTCGCCGGTCGAGACGTCGAGCGCGGCCGCGCCCCAGCCGACTACGTCGAGCTCGATGGCCACGAGAAAATTCGTCGTCGCCGGGTCGAGCAGCTCGTCTTCGACGATCGTCCCGGGGGTGATCACGCGCACGACCTCGCGACGGACCAGTTTCTTGGTTTTCGACGGGTCCTCCATCTGCTCGACGACGGCGACCTTGCGGCCGGCCTTCAGGAGGCGCGCGATGTAGGGCTGGCTGTTGTGGAAGGGCACCCCGCACATCGGCACGTCCTGGCGCGAGGTCAGCACGAGGCCCAGGAGCGGTGCGCTGACGCGGGCGTCCTCGCCGAACATCTCGTAGAAGTCTCCCAGGCGGAAGAACAGGATGGCGTGCGGGTAGGCGTTCTTGAGGTCCTGGTACTGCCTCATGACGGGGGTATCTGGGAGGGTCTGCGTCGACGGCATACGCGCTATTTTACCAGATTTCGCGCCCTTAGTCGCCGAGGACGGACTCGATGTCCCGGGCGAACTCCCGGCCGCTGCGCGGGCCGATGTAGCTGCGCGCGACGCGCCCCTTTCGGTCGATCAAGAAGGCCGTCGGAAGCCCCGGGACGTCCCAGCCGGCGGGGTCCTTGCCCCCGCTGAGCAGGATGGGGTAGGGGATCTTGTTGAGCGCCGCGAATTCGGCGACGGCGTCCCGGCCGGCGCTGTCCTCCGAGACGCCCAGCATCGTGAATCCCTTGGCCTTGTACTTCTCGTGAAGGGCGATCAGGTCGGGGAGCTCCTCTTGGCACGGCCCGCACCAGGTCGCCCAAAAGTCGAGCAGGACCACCTTGCCCTTGAAGTCCGAGAGAGAGACGGGCTTCCCCGAGAGGTCGGGAAGGCTCAGCGCGGGGGCGGAAGTTCCGAGCTCTTGGTGCGAGGTCGGCACGCGGGTGGTCAGAAAGACCAGGCCCGCGATGGCGGCGATCACGGCCGCGGCCTTCCAGCCCTCGAGCGGCTTCGGAACGCGCTCCATCAAAGCTCGAACTTGTGCAGGGACTGGGGCAGCAGAGAGATGATCATCGTCAGGCGGTTGGTCAGCACCAGCACGCCGATGACGATCAGAAGGGCGCCGGCCGCGACCTCGCCCCAGCGGATGTAGCGCTTGTAGCGCGCAAAAAAGCTCAAGAAAGCGTTGACCCCGAAGCCCGTCAGTATGAACGGGATGCCCAGGCCCGCCGAGTAGACAAACAGCAGCAGCACGCCGCGCGCGACGGTCTTCTCGGTCGCCGCGAGCGCTAGGATCGCCGCCAGGATCGGGCCGATGCAGGGGGTCCAGCCGAAGGCGAAGGCCAGCCCCATGAGGAACGCGCCGGCCAAGCTTGGGGGCACGCCTGCCGCCGAGACGCGCTTCTCATAATAGAGCCAGCGGATCGGCATGAGGCCGCTGGTGTGCAGTCCGAAGACGATGATCAGCGCGCCCGCGAGCTTCGAGAGGACCGGCATGTAGTCCGAGAGCAGGCGGCCGACGGCGGAGGCCGACGCGCCCAAGGCCGTGAAGACCGCCGCGAAGCCGAGCACGAAGAACACCGAGCCCAGCCCCGCGCGCTTGAGAACCGCGGTTCTTCCGGAGCCCTTCGAGAGCTCCTCGAGAGAGAGCCCCGAGATGAACGAGATGTAGCCCGGCACCAGGGGCAGCACGCAGGGCGAGAGAAACGAGACCAGCCCGGCCAGAAAGGCCCCCCACAAGCCGACTTCCCTCATTTCGTCAGTCTAACATTTTCGGTATGATACCGGGATGAGCGCGCGCCTGGGAGTCGAGCGATTTCCGCTTGGCCCCGCCGATTTCGACGGCCCGGCGGCGCTCGAAGCTGCCGGCGCCGCCCGGGGCTTTCTGCTCGAAAAGACCGGCCCCGCGGGGCACACGGCCGTGCTGGGCGCCTCGCCCTTCGAGACCTTGCGCATCAAGTCCGGCCGCCTGGTCAGCGAGACCGCGCGCGGCGCAAAGACCCTGCCGGGAAACCCGTTCTGGGCGCTCGGAAAGCGCCTGGCCCAATTGCGCGCGCGGGGGGCCGCGCCCTTCGAGACCGGGGCCGTCGGCTATCTCGACTACGAGATCGTGCGGCACCTGGAGCGCTTGCCGCCCAAGGCCTGGCCCGAGGAGGCGCTCATGATGCTCTGCGACGGCCTGGTCGTCGCCGACCGCGCCAAGGGCGCCGCCCAATTCGTCGCACTCGTCGAGGGTCCCTCGGGCCGCAGGAGGGCGCGGCGCTGCGCCGAGCGCTGGGCCGGGATCTTGCGCCGGACGCCGCGCCGCAGGAATGATGTCTCGGCGCCGCCCAAGACTTTGGCGCCGATCAGGCCCACGATGGGCAAATCAGCCTTCATGGCGGCCGTGCGACGCTTGAAGGAGCACATCCGGGCTGGCGACATCTTTCAGGCCGTGCTCTCGGAGACCTTCCATGTGAACACCAAGGCTTCTCCCGCCCTGCTCTGCCGGACGCTCGGCGCGCTCGGCGCGCCGCCGTATCTCTTTTGGCTCAAGGACGGCGTCAGACACCTCATCGGAGCCTCGCCCGAGAGGCTCGTCAAGGTCGAGAACGGCGTCGCGCTCAACTGCCCGATCGCGGGCACGCGCCCGCGCGGCGCCGACAGGCGCGCCGACCTCAACTTCGAGCGCGCGCTCAAGCGCAGCCCCAAGGAGCGGGCCGAGCACCTCATGCTCGTCGACCTCGGCCGCAACGACCTGGGCCGCGTCTGCGCGCCGGGCACGGTCAAGGTCAACGAGCTCATGCGCGTGCGCCGGCATCCCAACGTGATGCACCTCGTCAGCGAGGTCGAGGGCCGCTTGGAGCAGGGACGCACCCCGTGGGAGGCGCTGGCGGCTTCATTCCCGGCGGGCACGGTCAGCGGGGCTCCCAAGGTGCGTGCGATGGAGCTGCTCTCGGGCCTCGAGCCCCGGCCGCGCGGCTTCTACGCGGGCGCGGTCCTCCAGCACGATTTCTCGGGCAACCTCGACTCGTGCATCACGATCCGGGCGATGGGCCTGCAGAACGGGGTCGCGCGCCTGCAGGCGGGCGCCGGCATCGTCGCGGATTCAAATCCCGCCCGCGAGTACGAGGAGATCCTCAACAAGCTCCTGTCCTTGCGCCGGGCCCTGGCCCTGGCGGAATTGAAATGATCCTCCTGATCGACAACTACGACTCCTTCACCTACAACCTCTACCAGGCTGTTCGTTCTCTTGGCGCCGAGTGCCGCGTCGTGCGCAACGACGAGCTGAGCGTCGCCCAGATCGGGAAGCTCAGGCCCTCGAGGCTCATCCTGTCCCCGGGGCCCGGGCGTCCCGAGGAGGCCGGCGTGACGCTTGCGGTCATTCGGCGGCTCTCGCCCAAGATTCCGACCTTGGGCGTGTGCCTCGGCCATCAAGCCATGGCGATGGCCTACGGAGGCAAGGTCGTGCGCGCCAAAAAGCTCATGCACGGCAAGACCTGCCTCGTGCGCCACGACGGGCGCGGACTGTTCCGCGGCCTCAAGCGGAGACTCACCGTGATGCGCTATCACAGCCTCGTGGCCGACAAAGACTCGCTGCCCGCGAGCCTGGTCGTGACGGCGCGCTCCGAGGACGGCCTCGTCATGGGCCTGCGCCACCGCGAGCATCCCGTCGAGGGCGTGCAGTTCCACCCCGAGTCGGTCATGACCCCCGAGGGCCCGCGTATGATCAAGAATTTCCTGGAGGAGACATGGAAGAAGACCAGATCGCGCTGATCCGCCGCATCGCCTCGGTGGTCGGCCACGAGCTGCGCAATCCGCTGGCCGTCATCAACAACTCGGCCTATTTCCTCAAGACCAAGCTCTGCCAAGACGGACGATTGGATCCGAAAATCGACAAGCACCTCGGCATCGTGGTCTCGGAGATCGGCCGGGTCGACCGGATGATCGCCGACATCCTCGTCTTCTCGCGGCCGATGGAGGCAAAGCCCCAGAAGCTGCCCTTGAATCCTCTCGTCGAGGCCGCCGTCGCGGCCCTGGCGGTTCCCGACAAGGTCAAGCTCAAGAAGGAGCTGGGCAGGGAACCCGAGGCGGCCGTCGACGAGGCGCTGTTTCGCGACGCCCTGCGGCGCTTCCTCGACAACGCTGTCGAGGCCCTGGGCGAGGGCGGCACGATCACGGTCGCGACTTCCGTTTCTAAAAAAGAAGCCTGCGTCACGGTGACCGACACGGGGCCCGGAATCAAGCCCGAGTTCCTGCCGCTGCTGTTTGCGCCCTTCTCGACGACCAAGCCGCGCGGGCTGGGCCTGGGGCTGGCGATGGCCAAGAAGATCGCCGCGGCGCACCAAGGCCGCGTCGAGGGCGGCAACAGGCCCGGAGGCGGGGCGGTGTTTTCCATCATGCTGCCTGCCTGAGACGCGATGAACTATAATCCTGGCATGTTCCCCGAAGTCCTGAAGCCTTTGCTGGAAGGCAAGTCCTTGACGCGGGCGCAGGCGCGCGCGGCGATGCTCTCCGTGATGGCCGGCCGCGCCACGCCGGGGCAGATCGGCGCGTTCTTGGCCGCCCTGCGCGTGCGCGGCGAGACCAGCGAGGAGATCGTCGGCTTCGCTCAGGCGATGCGCGAGCGCGCAGTCTCGGTCAAGGTCCGGCGCCAGCCGCTGCTCGACACCTGTGGCACCGGCGGTGACGGGGCCGGCACCTTCAACATCTCGACGACGGTCGCCTTCATCGCGGCCGGCGCCGGAGCCGCCGTGGCCAAGCACGGCAACCGCTCGGTATCATCCCGCTGCGGCTCGGCCGACGTGCTCGAGGCCCTGGGGGTCAAGACCGCGGTCTCGCCGAGGCTGATCGCCCGCTGCGTCGAGGAGGGCGGCATCGGGTTTCTCTTCGCCCCCGCCCTGCATCCCGCCCTGCGCCATGCCGGCCCCGTGCGCCGCGAGCTGAAAACCCGCACCATCTTCAACCTCCTGGGACCCTTGGCCAATCCCGCGGGCGCGCCGCGCCAGCTCATGGGCGTCTACGCGCCGCATCTCGTCGCCGTCGCCGCCGAGGCCCTGCGCGAGCTCGGCAGCGTCGAGGCCGTCGTGGTGTGCTCGCGCGACGGCCTCGACGAATTCTCGCTGGGAGCGCCCTCGGTCGTGGCTCACGTCAAGGCGGGCAAGGTCAGGTCCTACGAGCTCGACGCGAGGTCTTTGGGTTTTGCGCGCGCGCGGCTCTCCGCCTTGGCCGGGGGAAGCGCGCGGGACAACGCCAAGATCCTGCTCCGCGTCCTGCGCGGCGAGAAGGGCCCGCGGCGCGACGTCTGCCTGCTCAACGCGGCGGCGGCGCTCATCGCCGCGGGCCTGGCCGCGGACTGGCGCGAGGGGCTCGAGCGCGCGGCCGAGTCGATCGACGGGGGACGTGCCCTGTCCGCGCTCGAGACCTTGAGGCGCCTCTCCCATGGCCGCTGACGTCCTTGCGAGCATCGCGGCGCACACGGACAAGCGCGTCGCGCGCCTCAAGACCGAGAGGCCCATCGGCGCCCTTAAGTCATCCCCGCTTTACAAAAGAGAGCCGCGCGATTTTGCCCGAGCTTTCGACGGAACCTTTCCGCGCGTCATCGCCGAGATCAAGTTCGCCTCGCCCTCGGCGGGATTCTTGAGGCAAGAAGAACCCGCGCCCGAGGCGGCCGCGCGCATCGCGGGCTCCTATCTCGCCCACGGGGCCGCCGCCCTCTCGGTGCTGACCGAGCGCCACTTCTTCGCGGGCGCCCCGGAGTTTCTTTCGGCCGTGCGCGCGGCCCGGCCCGACGCCTTCCTTCTCATGAAGGACTTTTTCATCGATCCCTACCAGTTCGAGCTCGCGCGCGCTCACGGCGCCGACTGCGTGCTGCTGATCGCGGCGCTCCTCAAGACGGGCCTCAAAGCGATGTTGGGCGCGGCTCAGGGCCTGGGGCTCTCGGCGCTCGTCGAGGTCCATGACGAAGGGGAGCTCGAGGCGGCCAAGGGCGCGGGCGCGCGCCTCATCGGCGTCAACAGCCGCGACCTGCGCACCTTGAAGACCGACCTCGACGTGGCCAGGCGCCTGGCGGGCAAGGCCCCGGGGGCCGTGATGATCGCCGAGTCGGGGCTCAAGAGCCGCGCCGAGCTTTCCGAGCTCTCGGGCCTGGGCTACAAGGGCTTCCTCGTCGGGACCGCTCTCATGCGCGTCGAGGACCCGGGCTTGGCGCTCTCGCAGCTGATTTCGGCATGAAGATCAAGGTCTGCGGCCTGATGCGTCCCGACGACGTGCGCCTCTCCTGCGAGCTCGGCGCGTGGGCCTGCGGGCTGATCTTCGCGCCCGACAGCCCGCGGCGGCTCAGGCTCGACAGGGCGCTCGAGCTGCGCGCCGAGGTCTTTCCCGGGACGCTGAGCGTCGGCGTCTTCAAGGGCAACGAGCGCGAGGACATCCTCAAGACCATCGCGGCCTGCCGGCTGGATGCGATCCAGCTCTACGCGGCCGCCGCCGCGGAACTGGCGGGCTATCCGGTGCCCGTGTTATGGGCCGCGCAAGAATTTCCACAAGACATGCCCCGGGGCATGCTGGGCGTGGTCGTCGAGCCAGAGCGGGCCGAGGGGGACCGCATACGCGGCAAGAGGCCCGACGCCCAGGCGCAGGCCGCGGCCTGGGCCAAGGCAGCCGAGCTCAAAAAACGCGGCAGCTTTGTCGTGCTCGCCGGCGGCCTCGACAGCGACAATGTCGCGGCGGCGGTTTCCTCGGCAGGACCAGACGCGGTCGACATCAGCTCCGGCGTCGAGAGCAAGCCCGGCGAGAAAGACGCGCAGAAGCTGCGGCGCTTCTTCGCTTCCCTCAGGACTTGAGGGACTGTGTCCGGACACAGTCGGGTCCCCCGGCTCCCTTTGATGCAAATATTGTCAATTTTTCCAGCCATATGGTTAGAAAAATAGACAATCCTGCAGACGACTAGCGGCGTCGCGGCTCGAATTCGCCTTTGACGCGGTTCTTGCGCACCGCATCCCACGCGAAGGCGCGGCCGTTCATCGCGACGTAAACGCCCTCGGGCAGGCTCTGCGCGTAGGCGATCGCGCTGCCGAGGTTGAACAGGCCGTCCGAGCTGCCGAACTTGTAGGGGACCATCGCCCCGGTCAGCACCACGGTCTTGCCCGAAAGCTCGCGTCCCAAGAGGCGCGCGGTCTCGACCATCGTGTCGGTGCCGTGGGTGACGACGAGCCGTTTTTCGCGGGCTTTCCGGCAGGCCGCGAGTATCTTTCGGCGATCGCGGGTCGTCATGTGGAGGCTGTCGATCATCATCAAGGTCTCGACGGCCAGCGGGACCCGGCAGCGGCCCAGGGCCAGCATCTCGTGCACGTGCGTCTTGCGGAAAAACAGCGTGCCGCCGAGCTCGTCGTACTCCTTGTCGAAGGTCCCTCCGGTCACGAGCACGCGCACGGGTCCAGTTTGAGGCATGGCGAGATTATATAATAGGAAGGTGAAAGCTAGACCCGGCTACTTCGGCCTTTTCGGCGGGCGCTTCGTGCCCGAGACCTTGGTCGAGCCCCTGCGCGCCCTCACGAAGGCTTACGCCAAGGCTCGTCGCGATCCTTCCTTTAATAGGGAGCTGGCCGCCGAGCTCAGGGATTTCGTCGGCCGTCCCACGCCTTTGACCTTCGCGCGCCGTCTCTCGGCGCAATTGGGCCTCAAGCTCTACCTCAAGCGCGAGGACCTCGCTCACACGGGCGCGCACAAGATCAACAACACGGTCGGCCAGGCGCTGTTGGCCAAGCGCATGAAGAAAACGCGCCTGATCGCCGAGACGGGCGCGGGCCAGCACGGGGTGGCCACGGCCGCCGCCGCGGCGCGCTACGGCCTGTCCTGTACGGTGTTCATGGGTACCGAGGACATGCGCCGTCAGGCGCCCAACGTCGACCGCATGCGCCTCTTGGGCGCCGAGGTCGTGCCGGTGAGCGCCGGCACAAGGACGCTCAAGGACGCGACCTCGGAGGCCCTGCGCGTCTGGTCGGCGACCTCAAGCGACACGCACTACGTGCTGGGCTCGGCCTTGGGCCCGCACCCCTACCCGACCATGGTCGGCGATTTCCAGTCCGTCATCGGGACGGAGGCCAGGCGCCAGGTCCTGGCCGCCTGCGGCCGTCTGCCATGGGAAGTCGTCGCCTGCGTCGGCGGCGGCTCGAACGCGATCGGCATTTTTTCCGGCTTCTTGAAGGACAAAGGCGTCCGGCTGACCGGCGTCGAGGCCGGCGGACGCGGGATCGGCTCGGGTCTTCACGCGGCGCGCTTTTCGGGCGGCCGTCCCGGCGTCCTGCACGGCACCTACACCTATCTGCTCCAAGACAAGCACGGCCAGGTCAGAAACACGCACAGCGTCTCGGCGGGACTCGACTATCCCGCCGTCGGACCGGAGCACGCGCAGCTGCGCGCGCTTGGGCGCGCGCGCTATGTCTTCGCCACGGATGCCGAGGCCGTCGCGGCGCTCAAAATCCTGTGCCGCCTCGAGGGCATACTGCCGGCTCTCGAGAGCGCGCACGCCCTGGCCTATGTCCTGCGCGAGCGCCGGCGCTTGCGCAAGGGCTCGATCGTGCTCGTCAACCTCTCGGGCCGAGGCGACAAGGACATGCCCGCCTTGGAACCCTACTTATGAGTCTCGCGCAGGCGTTGGCCCGGCGCAGGGCCTCGGGCCGCTGCGGCTTCGTGCCGTTTCTGACGGCGGGAGACCCGACGCTGGCCGCGACGCGCGGCTACCTGGAGGCTTTGACCCGAGCCGGAGCCGACATCGTCGAACTCGGCGTGCCGTTCTCGGACCCCGTGGCCGACGGGCCCGTGATCCAGGCCGCCGACATGCGGGCGCTCAAGGCGGGAGCGACCCTGACCAAGGTCTTGGATCTGGTCCGTTCGTCGCGCGGAAATGGATTGCGGACTCCCGTGATCGTGTTCACCTATCTCAACCCCGTCATGAGCCTCGGTCTTGCGGCCTTCGCCAAGCGCTGCGCGCGGTCGGGCGTCGACGGCGTGCTGGCCGTCGACCTTCCCGCCGAGGCGTCGGGCCCGCTCTCGGCGCAGTTGGGCAGGAACGGCGTCGAGCTCGTGCTGCTGGCCTCGCCGACGACCTCGGACGAGAGGCTCAGGGCCATAGGGAGAAAATCGGGCTCGATTGTCTACTACGTTTCCCGGGAAGGAGTCACGGGCGTGCGGCGGGGCCTGGCGCCGCGGCTGGCCGCGCGGCTCAAAAGGGTCAGGGCGTTGACGGGCAAGTCCTTGATCGTGGGCTTCGGAGTCTCCCGGCGCGCGCAGGCCCGGGCTCTGGCGCGCCACGCCGACGGCGTGGTGGCGGGCTCGGCGCTGGTCGCCGCCGCCGCCTCGGGCGGGAAAAAAGCGCTGGCCAAGGCCGCGCGCGAGATTTGCGGAGGACTGGCATGCTGATCCTGATGAATTCGGACCACACCAAGGCCGATTTGGAGGCCGTGCTCGAGAAGGTGCGCGCGCTCAAGCTCAAGCCCCATGTCATCCCCGGCGCGCAGTCGGTCGCGGTCGGGATCACCGGCAACGCGGGCGCCTTGGACCCACGCGAGTTCACCGTGCTGCCGGGCGTGCGCGACGCGGTGCCGGTCACCAAGTCCTACAAGCTCGCCGGGCGCGACTTCAAGCACGGCGACACGCTCGTGCGCGTTGGGCCCTACGAGATCGGCGGCAAGGGGTTCCTCGCGATCGCGGGTCCCTGCGCGGTCGAGAGCGAGGAGCAGACTTTGCGCATAGCAAAGGCCGTCAAGGCGGCCGGCGCGCAGCTGCTGCGCGGCGGGGCATTTAAACCGCGGACCTCGCCGTATTCCTTTCAGGGCTTGGGCCTCGAGGGGATTCGGATCCTCGCCAAAGCCAAAAAAGAGACCGGCCTGCCGATCGTGACCGAGGTGCTCGACCAGCGCACCTTGGAGCAGGTCGCAGAAGTCGCGGATGTCCTGCAGGTGGGAGCCCGAAACATGCAGAACTTCGCCTTGCTCAAGGAATTGGGACGATTGCGAAAGCCCGTCATGCTCAAACGCGGCCTCTCGGCCACGCTCGATGAGTGGCTCATGTCGGCCGAGTACCTGCTTTCGGAGGGCAATGGCCAGGTGATACTCTGCGAACGCGGTGTGCGGACTTTCTCGGACCACGCGCGCAACACTTTGGATTTGACCGTCGTGCCGGCCGTCAAGGAGCTCAGCCATCTGCCCATCATCGTCGACCCGTCTCACGCGACCGGCGTGCGCTCGCGCGTCGCGCCCATGGCCCGCGCCGCGGCGGCGGCGGGCGCGCACGGCATCATGGTCGAGGTCCACGACGATCCCAAGCGCGCGCTCTGCGACGGGGCCCAGGCCCTGCCGCCCTCGGAGTTCAAGGCGCTCATGGGCGACCTGTCCAAGATCGCCTCGGCCGTCGGCCACAAGATGTCGCCGCAAAAGGCAAAATGAGCCGCGGCCTCAAAGGGGAGCTGCAGGTCCCCGGCGACAAGTCGATCTCGCATCGCGCGCTGATCCTGGGCGCGATGGCCGAGGGCCACACCTTCATCGACGGCATCTCTGAGGGCGAGGACGTGCGCTCGACCTGGCGCTGCCTGCAGTCCTTGCGCGTGCGCATCACGGCCGAGGCCGGCCGCGTGACGGTCAAGGGTTCCGGCTGGCGCGGCCTCATCACGCCCAAGCGCGTCCTGGATGCCGGCAACTCGGGGACCACGATGCGCCTCATGATGGGCGTGCTGGCCGGCTCCGATCTCTACGCCAAGCTCGACGGCGACGAGTCCTTGCGGCGGCGGCCGATGGCGCGCGTGGCCGAGCCCTTGCGGCGCATGGGCGCCGATATCGACCTCAAAGGGGGCAAGACCGCTCCCGTGCGCATCAGGGGAGCCGCGCTCAAGGGCATCGACTTCGCCTCTCCCGTCGCGAGCGCCCAAGTCAAATCCGCCGTGCTGCTGGCGGGGCTCCTGGCGACCGGGGAGACCTCGGTGAGCGAGCCCGTGCTCTCGCGCGACCACACCGAGCGGCTGCTTCCGATGTTCGGCGCCAAGTGCCGGCGGGACGGGCTCAAGTTCACCGTCCAAGGCGCTTTGAACCTGGCCGGCGCGCGCCTCTTCGTGCCGGGAGACATCTCCTCGGCGGCCTTTTGGCTTATCGCCGCGACTCTGGCGCCGGGCAGCGAGCTCAAGCTGCTCAACGTCGGCGTCAACCCGACGCGCACGGGCGTCTTGGACGCGCTCAAGCGCATGGGAGGGCGCGTCGAGGTCCTGCCGCGCGACCTGCCCGGCGAGCCCAGCGCCGATCTGCTCGTGCGCTCGGCGAAGCTTGCCGCGACCGACATCTCGGCCGGCGAGGTGCCCGGGCTCATCGACGAGGTGCCCATTCTGGCCTTGGCCGCGAGCCAAGCCGAGGGCGTCTCGCGCTTCAAGGGGCTCTCCGAACTGCGCCACAAGGAAAGCGACCGGCTGGCCGCCATCGCGGCTTTGCTCAAGGCTTTGGGCGGCTCGGCGAAGGTCGAAGGCGACGACCTGATCGTCAAAGGACCCTCGAAGCTCAAGGGCGCCAAAGTCTCCGCCGGCGGCGACCATCGCCTCGCGATGACGGCTTTGATCGCGGGACTGGTCTCGGAGGGCGCGGTCAAAGTCCCGGACGCGGATTGCGTCGAGATCTCGTACCCCTCGTTTCTCGACGACCTCAAGAGGCTCGGTGGAAGCTGAGGCCGGGGCTGCGGCTGTCCCGGGGATTGTCATTTTTTCCGGCCATATGTCAGGAAAAACAGACAATCTTGGCGGGGGAACGTCGGGCTGGGTGTCATGAGCCTTAGATTGGGGCTCGTCGGCTGGCCGGTCGGACACTCGCTCTCGCCGCGCATTTTCGACCTGCTCGCCGAGCGGCTCAAGGTCAAGCTCAGCTACTGCGCGATCGCCGTGACCGCCGGGGAATTGGCGGGCGAGCTCGCAAGCCTTGCCGAGGATGGCTATGCGGGCGTCAATGTCACGATACCGCACAAGCAGGCCGCCGCACGGCTTGTGGACGCGCTGACGCCCGAGGCCGAAAGGATCGGCGCGGTCAACACGGTCCGCTTTTCAGGCGGCAAGTCAAAAGGGCATAATACGGACGCGGCGGGCTTTCTGGACGCCCTCGGCTTGTTGGAGATCGGACCGAAGGGCCTCGACGCGGTCGTCTTCGGAGCGGGGGGTGCTGCGCGCGCGGTCGGCTGGGCGCTGGGAAAGGCCCGCGCGCGCAAGGTCAGATTTTCGGCGCGTCGGCCGGCCGAGGCGGCGAAGTTGGCGCGGGAATTGGGGGCGATGTTCGAAGAAACGGCGTTCTCGGCCGGCGAGTCCCGGCCGGCGGGTCTGTGGGTCAACGCCACACCGCTCGGGATGGACGGCTTTCCGGACGAGAGCCCGGCGGAGAAGTTCGCGGGCTGCGCGGCGTTCGATTTGGTTTATGGAAGAGAGACCGCGTTCTTGAAGCAGGCGCGGGCGGCGGGCGCGCGGACGCAGGGCGGGTTCGCGATGCTGGTCTTCCAGGCCCTGCGCGGCTGGGAGTTCTGGACGAAGCCCTTGGGCGAGGCGCGGCGCTTGAGGTTGGCGTCCGAGATCGTGAAGGAGCTGAGATGAGTCTGAGGTTCTTGACGGCCGGCGAATCGCACGGCAAGGCGCTGTGCGGCATACTCGAGGGCCTGCCCGCGGGCCTCGAGCTGGCCGTCTCTGACATCCAAGGGGAGCTTGCGCGCCGCAAGCGCGGCCACGGCCGCGGCAACCGCCAGAAAATCGAGACCGACCAGGTCGAGATCCTCTCGGGCGTGCGCCACGGGCATACCTTGGGCTCGCCGATCGCTTTGCTCATCAACAACCTCGACTTCAAGAATTGGCAGGGCATCATGGGCAGCGAGCCCACCGACGGGGGGGTCGCGCGCCGCGTCGACATACCGCGGCCGGGACACGCCGATCTCGTAGGCCGCCAGAAGTACGGCTTCGACGACATGCGCGACGTGCTCGAGCGCTCAAGCGCCCGCGAGACCGCCATGCGCGTGGCCCTGGCTTCCGTCGCGCGCAAGTTCCTGGCCTCCTGCGGCGTGTCGGTGGCCAGCCGCGTGACCGCCATCGGCCCAGAAGAGGCGACAGCCGACCTGCACTCCCCGGTCTCAAAGCTCAACGCTTTGGCCGATCAGAGCCCAGTGCGCTGTACCGACGCGACGGCCTCAAGCCGCATGGTCGCGGCCATCGACGCGGCCAAGGCCGCCGGCGACACCTTGGGCGGCGTCTTCGAGGTGCTGGCCGAGGGCCTGCCGATCGGCTTGGGCAGCTATGTGCAATGGGACAGGAGGCTTGAGGCGCCGCTTTCGGCCGCGGTCATGTCCTTGAACGCGATCAAGGGCGTCGAGATCGGGCTGGGCTTCGAGGCCGCGCGCCGACCGGGCAGCGAGGCCCATGACGCGATCATCGTCAAGGGCCGGCGCCTCTCCTACGCCTCGAACCGCTCGGGCGGCATCGACGGCGGCATCACGACGGGGCAGACTTTGGTTGTGCGCGCGGCGATGAAGCCGCTGGCGACCTTGATGAAGCCGTTGCAGTCCGTTGATCTTCGCACGATGCGTCCCGCCAAGGCCCACATCGAGCGCTCGGACGCCTGCGCGGTGCCGTCCGCCGCGGTGATTGCGGAGTCCTTGGTCTGCCTCGTCTTGGCGGACGCGATGTTGGCCAAGTTCGGCGGCGACTCGATGAAGGAGCTTTTGCCGCGCCTGAGGGCTTGGAACCCATGAAGCGAGTCCACATCCATCTGATCGGCTTCATGGGCACGGGCAAGTCCGAGGTCGGCCGCGCCTTGGCCAAGCGGCTCAACATCCCGTTCTTCGACGCCGACCGCGCGATCGAGAAAAAGGCCAAGAAGACGATCGCGCACATCTTCGCGAGTCATGGCGAGGCGCGCTTCCGCGCGCTCGAGCGCGAGGTGGCAAGCAAGCTCGCCTCTTCGGTCTCGCGCGTGATCGCCTGGGGCGGGGGAGCGTGGCTCTCGGCTGAAAACAGGAAGAACCTCCTCGGCTCGGGCACCGTGATCCTCCTGACCTGCTCGGAGGGCGAGCTTTGGAAGCGGCTCGAGCCCGAGATACCGATACGGCCGCTGCTGTCGGGGCCCTCGCCGCGCGCGAAGTTCAAGAAGCTCCTGGCCAAGCGCAAGAGCGCCTACAAAGGGGCGGATTTGACGGTGCCGACCACGCACAAGACGCCCGCCGAGATCGCGCGCGCCATCCACGAGAGGCTCAAAAAGGGATGAGCCGCGTGTTCGCGGGCCCCGGGGCGGCTGCGGGCGGCGCCTGGGCGCGCGGGCTGGCGCCGGGCGGGCGCGTCATGCTGGTCTCGGAGCGCGTCGTCTTCAAGCTCTTCGGGCGCAAGGTCCTGGGCGCTTTGATGAAATACAAGGTCTCGGTTTTCCTGCTGCCCTCCGGCGAGAAAGCGAAAGATTGGTCCGCGGTCTCGCGTCTGCTCAGCGCGATGCTCTCAAAAGGCTTGGGCCGCGATTCGGGCCTGGTCGCCTTGGGAGGCGGCGCTGTGACCGATGCCGCGGGCTTTGCGGCCTCCATTTACCTGCGCGGCATACCGTGGGTCGCGGTCCCGACGACGCTTTTGGGCCAACTCGACAGCGGCATCGGCGGGAAAACGGCGATCAATCTCCCGGAGGGAAAGAACCTCGCGGGGACGTTTTACCAGCCGACGGCGATCGTCTGCGACACTTCGTTTCTGAAGACCTTGCCGGCCCGCGAGAGGGTCTCGGGGCTGGCAGAGGCGATCAAGTATGGGCTGACCTTTGATCCGGGACTGTGGAAATATATTAGGGCGCATTGGGACGAGCTGCTGGCGGGAAAGCAGCAGCCGACGGCTCATGTCGTGCGCAAAGGGGCCGCGTGGAAGCTCAAGATCGTCGCCAAGGACGAGCGCGAGACCAAGGGCATACGGGACCTCTTGAACTTCGGGCATACCTTTGGCCATGCGCTCGAGAAAGCCGCGGGTTACGGACGGCTGCGCCACGGCGAGGCCGTCGTGTGGGGTATGCGCTGCGCGCTGAGCCTCTCGGTCAGGGGCGCGGGGCTGCCGGTGCGCGTCTTCAACGAGGTCGAGAATTTCTTCGTCAACATTCCGCTGCCGTCGCTGCGGGGGATCAAGCCGGCTGAGGTGTTGGCCGCCGCGCTCAAGGACAAGAAGGCGCGTCAGGGGCGGGTGCGGTTTGCCCTGCTCAAGGATATCGGACGGCCTGTCGTGCGCGTTGTAGAGGGCTCTCAACTCACTGCGCTGGCGCGATCGATGTTGCCATTATCCTGTTCGGTGCCCCTTGAATTGAATTCATATTCGCCGTAGACTATACGCAGTTTGGAAGGGAGGGCGTCATGCTCAAGAAAACCGCTCAGATTTTTTCGCTCGCGGTTCTTTTTCCGCTATCGTCGTCGTTCGCGACGGATTCCGGGAAAGTTGGAGATAAAGCGCCGTTTCCGGAAGGGTTCTGGGAGCGAGAGTATGGGACGGCTTCTCCCTTTGCCGCGACCTATAACGTGAGCATCGAGGTGAAGAGCCTCGACAGAGCTGCGGCCCAGATTCAGAACCTCGCCTTGAAGGAGGGCGGATCCTCGGACAACAACAATAATAACTTTTATGGCGGGAATTATGGGGGGCAACGTCCGGGCAAGCCCATGCGCAGCATATCGTTTCAGGTCTCAGCGGGCAAGGGCGAGCGACTGGCGAAGAGAGTCTTGGATTTCGGAACAATTCAGCAATTCAACGGACACCCGATGAATCAAGGCACCCCTACGGAGGACCTACGAGATCGAATCAAACAGTTGATCAGCGAGATGGAGTCCCACAAAAGCGCGTTGGAGACCATGCCGATCGCCAAAACCCTCCTCACGACAAAGTTGAATAGGTACAAACAATCGCAAGAGGCCTACGAGAAGAATCTGGGCAAGGCACTCATTTCGGTCACTCTGACTGCGGCCGATGACCCAAAGTAGCGTGAACATTTTGGTCCTGCACGGCCCGAACCTGAACCTGCTCGGCGAGCGCGAGCCCGAGGTCTACGGCCGGGCCACCCTCGACGACCTCAACGCGCTGATCCGCAACCACGGCAAGAAAGCGAAGGCGACGCTCAGAATATTCCAGTCCAACCACGAGGGCGTGCTCATTGAGCTGATCCACAAGCACCGCCGCTGGGCGCAAGGGCTGGTCTTCAACCCCGGCGCCTACTCGCACTACTCCTACGCCCTGCGCGACGCCGTCTCGGCGGCGCAGATCCCGACCGTCGAGGTCCACCTCTCGGACATCCAGAAGCGCGAGGAATTCCGCAAGGTCTCGGTGATAGCGCCCGTCTGCCTCGCCCAGATCTCGGGCAAGGGCGCGAACTCTTACCTGGAGGCCATGGACCGGCTTTTGCTAGGATAAAAACATGCCTCACAAGATTCTAGTCGTTGAAGACGACATCGCCATCCAGGGCTTCTGCCAGACCGTGCTCGAGAGCGCGGGCTTCTCGGTCAAGTCGGTCTCGACCGCGACCGAGGGGCTCAAGAGCTTCCAGGAGGACACCCCCGACATGGTGATCCTCGACATCGGGCTTCCCGACGGCAACGGTCTTGATCTCGGCAAGAAGATGGGCCTGGGCCCCGAGTGCGCCGTGTCCTTTCTCTTTTTGACCGCGCGCCAGGACCTCAACACGCGCCTGGACTGCTTCCAGAGCGGCGCGCAGGACTACATACAGAAGCCCTTCGCGGTCGAAGAATTGCTCGCGCGCGTCAAGGTCCACCTGAAGGTCAAGAAATCCCACGACGAGCTCGTCAAAAGGAACTACGAGCTCGAGCTGCGTCAGCGCGCGCGCCAGGACCTGACCGACATGCTCGTCCACGACCTCAAGGCCCCGCTGACCTCTATTAAAGGAACGCTCGAGCTCATCAAGGCGAGAGGCCTCATTTCGGACGACGCCTACAAGAACCTTTTGGAGTACGCCGGCACGGCGGCGGAGTTCATGCTGCTGATGCTCAACGATCTGCTCGACATCGGCCAGGCCGCCACCGTGGGCCTCAAGGCCGAGATCGGGCCGGCGGACATGACCTTCATCTTCGACAAGCTCGGCGCCCTCTTCGAGGGCCGCGCGCGCAAGCTCGGCGTGACCCTCGAGCGCCAGATCGCCGCCGATTCCAAGACCCTCGACACGGACCAGAACCTCGTCTTCCGGATCTTAGCCAACCTCATCCAGAACGCGCTCAAGGTCTCGGACAAGGGCGGCAAGGTGCAGCTCAGCGCCTCGCGCAAGGACGGCGTGGCGCGCTTCACGATCGCCGACCGCGGCCCCGGCGTGCCCAGCAAGGACAAGGAGCGCATCTTCGAGAAGTACACGACCACCTCGCGCAAGATCGTCTCGACCGACTCCGGCTCCGGCGTGGGGCTGACCTTCTGCCGCCTGGCGGCCGCCGCGCTCAAGGGCAAGGTCTGGGTCGATGACCGGCCCGGCGGCGGCAGCCTCTTCATGCTCGAGTTCCCCATCCCGGCCGCCAAGGCCTGATGCGGCTGTCCTGCCCGGAGATCGTACCGGGCGCGCCGATCCCCAGGCGGTTTGCGGCCGAGGGCGAGGACCTCTCCCCGCCGCTGTTTTTTTCCGAGGTGCCCGAGACAGCCGCGGAGCTCGCGCTGACCTGCCTCGACCCCGACGCGCCGGGCGCCGCGGGCGCCGGCTGGACCCATTGGCTGATCTACGGCTTGGCGCCCAAGACGCCGGGTCTGCCCGAGGGCTTGGCGCGCCGTCAGATCGTAGGCGGAGGAACCCAGGGCCTCAACGGCTGGGGGGCTTTGGGCTGGGGCGGGCCGCTGCCTCCTCCCGGGCCCGCGCACCGCTACATTTTCACGCTGTACGCGCTCGGTGCGCGGCTCACGCTCGGGCCGGGCTCCACGCTTGAGGCGCTCAAGAAGGCCATGTCGGGCCGCGTCCTGGCCCAGGCGGAGCTCATCGGCCTCTATCGCAGAGACTAATCCCGGGATTGTCCATTTTTTCTGCCATATGTCAGAAAAAATGGACAATGTTTTCTGATGGATGAACACCCGCCGGCGGTCAGGCGCGCGAGCATTGACAAAAAGGCTGATTACCCCAATACTATTGGTGTGACCCCACAGAAAACCGAAGCCGCCTCCACGGCCGGCATACAAAGCCTTGCCGAGGCGATCAACCAAGTCTTCGTGGGAAAGCCGCAGGTCGTCAAGCTGACTTTGACCACCTTGATCGCCCGAGGGCATCTTCTCATAGAAGACGTGCCCGGCATCGGCAAGACCTTGCTCGGCGTGGCCCTGGCCCACGCGATCGAGGCGTCGTTTCGCCGCATTCAATTCACCAACGACTTGTTGCCCTCCGACATCCTCGGCCTCTCGGTGTTCAACCAGCGCGACACGCAGTTCGAGTTCAAGCCCGGGCCGATCTTCTCGCACGTCGTGCTCGCCGACGAGATCAACCGCTCCACGCCCAAGACGCAGAGCGCGCTGCTCGAGGCGATGAACGACCTGCAGGTGACCATCGACGGCAAGACCCACATTCTGCCCGAGCCCTTCCTCGTGATCGCCACGCAAAATCCCGTCGAGTACCACGGCACCTTCCCCCTGCCCGAGGCCCAGCTCGACCGCTTCCTGATGCGCGTGCAGATCGGCTACCCCTCGCCCGACGAGGCCAAGCGCATATTAAAGGAAAAGGATCTCGCGGCCCGGCTCAAGGCCCTGCGCCCCGCGCTCAAGAAGGACGAGGTGCTGGCCCTGCAGCAGAGAGCCGACGAGGTGCGCGTCGAGGAATCCCTGCTCGATTACATCGTCAAGGTCGCCGAGGCCACGCGCGCGCAGAAAAACTTCAAGCTGGGCTTGAGCCCCCGCGGGGCGCTGGCTCTGGCGCGCGCGGCGCGGGCCTACGCCTTGGTCGACGGGCGAGACTACTGCGTGCCCGACGACGTCAAGGCGGTCGCCGTGCCCGTCATCGCCCACCGCGTCGTCCTGGACACCTCTCTCTATGGGGTCGCCAGAATCGCCGAGGCCGAGGAGGCGGTGGCCGCCGTCTTGAAGAGCCTCGCGGCGCCCTAAGCTCATGCGCGAGCTCCTCGACCCGGGAGCGTGGGGCTATTGGCTCTCGAAAGTCCCGTTCCGCGCCTTCGTCTTTCTGGCCGTAGCGGCCCTGGCCGTTCCCGTGGCGCGGGCCGAGGGGCTGCTCGGCGGCGGATATCGGGGCCGCGGGCAAGGCGATCCCGGGACCAAGACGAGGCTGACCAAGCTCGGGTGGGGCGTCATCGGCGTGTCCCTGCTGACCTTGATGGCCGCGGGCTCGACGGGCAACAACCTGCTCTATCTTCTGTACGGCGCCTGCGTGGCAAGCCTGCTGGTCTCGGTCGCGGCGGGCTGGCCGAACCTGCGCGGCGTGAGCGTCGAGCCCGAAGCGCCGGGACAGGTCTTTCGCGGCGCGCAGTTTGCGCTGCGCCTGAGCCTGCGCCGGGAGGGGCGCTGGCCCGCCTTCGGCCTCGAGGCCGTGCTGGGCGCCTCAAAGGCGGCCGTCGCCGTTCTGCGCGCGGCCCGGCCCGCCGAGGTCGAGCTCAAGGCCAGGGCCGAGCATCGGGGCTGGAACGACCTTTCGGGCCTCGTGCTCGAGAGCCGGTTTCCCTTCGGCTTGATCGTCTGGCGCAGGCGCCTGTCCCCGCCCAAGGTCCTGGCCCTGCCCCGCCTGCGCGAGGTCCACGGCGCCTCCGAGGTCCGGGCGCAGTCCCGCTCCTCGGGCCGGCCGACTCTGCGCAAGGGCTCGGGCGACGAGCTCTACGGCATCCGCGCCTACGACCCGGGCGACGACATCAGGAAGATCAATTGGAAGGTGTCCGCGAAATTGGGCCGGCCGCTGATCAACGAATTCTGCGAGGCGCAGGACTCCAAGATCACCGTGAGCGTTCCCGCCTCCTCGGGCGAGGACGCGGAACGCCGCATCGAGGAGGCGGCCTCGGCCTGCCGGTTCTACATAGACAGCGGCGTCGAGGTCCGGCTCGTCACCCCTGAGTCGGAGGTCGATTTCGGCAAGGGTCTTCTGCACCTCGACCGCCTGCTCGCGGCGCTAGCACTCCTGGGAGACGGCCGCCGCGCGAGGGTCGCGGCGCCGGGCCCCCCGCTCTTCGATCCTCTGCCCGCCGAGAGCGCGGCGCTGCGGCGCGCGACCTTGGCAACCGCCTTCCTCGTCTACGCCGCGGTCTACCTCGTCGACGACGTCGATTGGCGCGTCTGGGCGCTGATGCTGCCCCTGCTGCCGCTGGGCCTGCGCGTCCAGGAGACGCGCAGCGCGGTGCTGCCCGACTGGCTCTGGCGGCTCATGTCTCTGTCGGTGCTGGCCTTCACGGTGCTCGTCGACTGGCCCGCCCACGGCGTGGTTGTGGCCAACACGCACCTGCTCATGTACCTTCTGGCCAACAGGCTCCTCAACCCTTTCGCGCGCGAGGACCTGCGCCAGACCTTCTTGATCCTGTTCCTGGCTTTTTTCCTGGTCTCCGGCCTCACCATCAGCCCGTGGTACTTCGCATTCTTCATGGCGTACCTGGCCTTGTGCGCGTCTTGGCTGTTCCTGGCCGCGGGCCTGGCTTGGGAGCGCCGCAAGGATTGGGCGCCGGCGCTGGCCGGCTGGGGAGCCGCAAGCCTCGCGCTCTCGATCCTCGTTTTCCTGGCGACCCCGCGCGTCGAGGGCCTGCGCCGGATCAATCCGATCCTGGCCGGGCTCGACAAGTTCCAGGCCAAGGCCTCGGTGACCACGGGCTTCACCGAGAACATCTCGCTGGGCTGGTTCGGCGAGCTCAAGCGCTCCTCGGCCCGAGTCATGAGAGTCGAGCCGGCCTCTCCGCCGGTCGGCCGGCCCGGCGCGCTTCGGATCCGCGGGGCGGCCTACGACCTCTTCGACGGGACGAGCTGGAAAAAAGAGCTCGTCGACTTCCGGTACCGCCGCGGCAGGCGCCGACAGACCAGCACGGGAGGGCGGGGCTGGGCGCAGCGGCGCGGCAGAGAGCTGCGGCTGCCCACGGACTCCTCGGGCGCGACCGCGGCGTACCGGTTCTCGCTGTTCCCGATGGGCTTGACGGTCGTGTTCACGGTGGGCTCGCCGTGGTTCGTCGGCGGCATCGACGACAACTCTTATTTCGACTACACCGACAGCCTCTATGTCGCGACACCGTATTTTACAGGACTCAAGTACGTCGCCTTCTCCGGGATGGGGCCCAATGGCGCGCGCGTCGGCCTCATCGAGTTCGACGAGAGCCTCAGGTCGCGCTACCTCGCGCTGCCGCCCGACCCCAACGGACGGCTTCTGGAGCTCTCCAGACAGGCCGTCGGCGCCAGCGTCGGCGACGCCGCCAAGGCCAAGGCGATCGAGGGCTTCCTGCGCGCCCGCTACGCCTACTCCACCTTCTCCGACAGCCGGGGCCGCTCGCTTTCCTCCTTCCTCTTCGGCACGCGCAAAGGCAACTGCGAGTACTTCGCCAGCGCGGGCGTGGTGCTCATGCGCGAGGCGGGTATCCCGGCGCGCCTGGTGACGGGATTTCTGGCCGACGACTGGAACGAGTACGGCGGGTTCTACGACGTGCGCCAGCGCACGGCGCACGCTTGGGTCGAAGCCTATCTGCCGACGCAGGGCTGGACGACCTTCGACCCCACGCCCACGCAGAGCGCCTTCTCGTTCTCGGCCGACGCCCTCTCGCGGCGCCTGGAGCGGCTCATCGACGCGGTCCAGGGCGAGTGGTACCGCACCGTCATCGGCTACGACCAAAGCTCGCAGCGCAACACCTTCACGCGCATCGGCGTCGCGCTCTCCCTGACGGCGGCCCTGGCGTGGCTGCGCAAGCTTTTCCTGGCGGGAGCGGCCGCCTGGGCGCTCTGGGGGATCTGGTCGCTCTTGAGGCAGGCACGCGAGCGCCTCGAGCGGGGCCGCCGCCTCGGGCTCTACGGCCGCGCCGAGCAGCTGCTCCTGCGCGCGGGCCTGCCGCGCCCGGCGCATCTGACCCCGCGCGAGTTCTCCATTGAGGTGCGCGGCCGCAGGCCCGAGCTGGCTGGTCTCTGCGAGCTCGCCGAGCTCCATTACCGCGAGCGCTACGCGGGCCTGCCGCTCGAGCCCTCCGAGGCCGCGCGGGCGCAGCGGCTGCTGCGCGAATTGGGTTCCCGGCTGTGAAGGATCGCCGCCTCGAGACCGGACTGATCCTGGCCTTG
This sequence comes from Elusimicrobiota bacterium, assembly GCA_016194705.1. Lineage (GTDB taxonomy): Bacteria > Elusimicrobiota > Elusimicrobia > UBA1565 > UBA9628 > PALSA-1176. Next base: position 272,060 of record JACQAZ010000004.1, read on the forward strand.
GTTCTGGCCGTCTACGCGGCGGTCCTGTCGGCGCCCCCGCCGCCGATCGACCAGGGCTTTCTTGCGGCCGGCGCCGCGCTTGAGGGGCTGTTCTCCACCCGCTATTTCCAGCTCACGGGGGAGGCGACCTACCAGCCGCTGGTCACTTTGCTGCATGCCCTGAGCGCGTCCGCGCCCAGCCTCCACCGCTTCGTCGTCGTGCTGGTCCATGGGCTCAACGCCTGCCTGCTCTGCGCCTTGGCCCGGCGGCTGGGCTTGGGCGGCCGCGCGAGCCTGCTGGCCGGCCTTCTACTCGCCTGGTTTCCTCCGGCCACCGAAGCCGTCGCGGTGCCGGCCTTCGCCGGGCATGTCCTGGGCCTGGCCTTCGCGCTCGGCTGCGTCTTGTGCGGGCTCAAGGCTTTGGAGAGCGAGCGCCGGGAAAGCCGCTGGCTCATCGCCTCCTGCTGCTGCTTCATGCTGGGCTTGCTGTGCAAGGAGACCGTCGTGATCACGCCCGCCTTGCTGGCCGCCTGCTGGGCCTGCGACGTCCGCCGCGCGCCTTGGCGCCGAGCCGCGCGGCTTGGCGCCGGCTTGGCGGTCTTGGGCGGCGCTTATCTTTGCTGGCGCTTCGCAGCCCTCGAGCCCCCGCGGCTGGCCGCTCCCTACCGCGCCGACTGGATGCTCTCGTTGGGCTGGTACGCGCGCATGCTGCTCTGGCCCTGGCCGTTGTGCTTCGAGCACGCGGGCCTCTCGCCCGGCTTGACGGCGTTCGCGGGCCTCTTCGTGCTCGTAGGCGCCGCGCTGGCCCTGCGCCCGCCGCTGTTCTTGGGCTGGCTCTGGATGGCGCTCGAGCTTCTCCCGTATCTTCACATCGTCCCGTTCGCGCACACCAGCCCCGTGGCCGACCGCTATCTCTACGCCGCGGCCTGCGGCTTCTGCCTGCTCCTGTGCTCCGTGCTCGACCGGCGCGCAGGCCGCGCGGCGCTGCTTGTCTTGGCGCTCTGCTGGGGGACGATGACGCTGCGGCGAGGGCTGCTTTTCTCGAGCGACGCCTTGGTGTGCGAGCAGACGGCCGGCTGCGCTCCGGGGAGCGTCGCGGCCCAGGTCATGCTCGGCGACTCCCAGCTTCGACATGGGAAGAACGGCGAGGCCAAGCGGAGCTTCGAGCGCGCCTTGGATCTCGACCCGAACTCCCCCGTGTCTTGGAGCAACCTTGCGGTGGCCGACTACCTGATCGGCGATTTCGACGGCGCGCTAGCGGCGTTTCGTAAGTCGCTGGCGATATCGGACGATCCGGCCGTGCGCGCCAACCTCGAGGCCGCGCTTGCGGGGATGAGGAAGGCCCCTACATCTGGTCGGGCGCCGAGACGCCGAGCAGCGAGAGGCCCTCCCTGATCACGTCGCGCACCCCGGCGCACAGGAACAGGCGCGCCCGGGAGAGTTCGCCGTTTTCCGGATCGACGACGCGGCACTTCTCGTAAAAAGGGTGGAAGAGGCCGGCGAGCTCCAAGAGATAGCCGCCCAGCGGGTGCGGGGAGAGCACGGCCTCGACGGTCTTGAGCACCTCGGGAAACCACGCGAGCTTGACGAGGATGGCGCGCTCCTCGGGCGCGGTCAGGAATTTCGCGTTGGGCCCGGGCAGGGGCTCGCCTTCCTTGAGGACGCCCTGTTTGGCCGCCTCGCGGAAGATCGCGCTGACGCGCGCGTGAACGTACTGGCAGTAGTAGACCGGGTTCTCGGAGGTCTTCGACTTGGCCAGCTCGAGGTCGAAGTTGAGGTGAGAGTCCGGCGTGCGCATCGCGAAAAAGAAGCGGCAGGCGTCCTTGCCCACCTCGTCGAGGACCTCGCGCAGGCTTACGAAGTCGCCTGCGCGCTTGCTCATCTTGACGGCCTCCTTGCCGCGGTAGAGGTGGATGAGCTGGTGGACGATCGCGTGGAAGGACCCCTCGGGCATGCCCAGAGCCGTGATGGCCGCCTTCATGCGCGGGACGTAGCCGTGGTGGTCGGCTCCGAGTATGTCAATGAGCTCGGTGAACCCCCGGTCGAACTTGTTCTTGTGGTAGGCGATGTCGGGCAGGAAATAGGTCGGCTGGCCCGAGGATTTGACGAGCACGCGGTCCTTGTCGTCCTCGGAATCCTGGGCCGATGAGGTCCCCAGCCACACCGCGCCGTCTTTCTCGTAGACCATGCCGCGGTCTTTGAGGTACTTCAGAGTCTTTTCGACGGCGCCGCCCGCGTAAAGCTCGCTCTCCAGGAACCACCGGTCGAAGTGAGCGTCGAAGGCCTCCATGTCCCGCTTGTGCGTGTCCAGCAGGATTTTCATCGCGTGCTCGCCCCATTGCTTGGCGGTCCAGCCCTTAGCTTCGGCGGGAGCCTGCTTGGCCATCTCGGCGAGGTACTCGCCCTGGTAGCCCTTTTCGGGGACGGGCGTTCCCGCAAAGCGCGCCTTGATCGATTCGCCGAGCAGCTCGACGCGGCCTCCCGCGTCGTTGACGTAATACTCCGCGCTGGCCTCCCGGCCCAGGCGGCGCAGGACGCGGATCAGCGAGTCGCCCAAGGTCGCCCCGCGGCCGGAGGCCAGGTGCAGCGGCCCCGTCGGATTGGCCGAGACGAACTCGATGAGGATCTTGCGCTTCGGGCCGTCGGGATCGACGCCGTAGAGAGCCGGGTTCAAGGTGATCGCCTTCAAGTTGGCGCAGAGCGCCGAGTCGCGCAGGCGGATGTTGACAAAACCGGGAGGCGCGGCTTCCGCCTTCTCGATCTCGGGGGCGACGAACTGGCCGGCCAGGGCCTTGGCGAGCTCGAGGGGGTTTTTGCGCGCGGTCTTTCCCAGGGTCATCGCCCAGGGCAGGCTCAGATCCGCGCTCTTGACGTGCGGCGGCGTGGGCGAGAGCGCGAGGCCGTCGGGCAGGATCAGGCCCTCCTTCTTGGCCCACGCCGAGGCCTTGCTGGCGATGTTCTTCTTTAAGGAGGCGAGGATCATCTACGCGGGCGGCTGGTTGGTCGTTGCCATGCCCGCGAGCTGGCGCACCGTGCCGGCGTCGTGGGCCACCGCGCAGGCCTCCTCGATGGCGACGTGGTTTTGCTTGACGAGAAACGCGAGATACTGGTCCATCGAGATCATCCCGAATTTATTCCCCGCCTCGATGGCCGAGTAGAGCAGGTGGGTCTTGCCGTCCCGGATGATCGAGCCGATGGCGGTCGTGCCGCGCATGAACTCGCGCGCGCAGACCCGGCCCTTGCCGTCCTTGCGCTGGATCAATGTTTGGGAAATGACGGCTTGCAGCACCGTCGAGACCTGTATGCGCACCTGCTGCTGCTGATGCGGCGGGAAGACGTCGATGATGCGGTCGATCGTCGAGGGCGCGTCCTGGGTGTGCAAGGTCCCGAAGCACAGATGGCCGGTCTCGGCGGCGGTGATCGCGAGCTGGATGGTCTCCAGGTCGCGCATCTCGCCGATGAGGATCACGTCGGGGTCCTGGCGCAGGGAGTGCTTGAGGGCGTCGGCGAAGCTCTTGGTCTGCTGGCCGACCTCGCGCTGGAGTATGATCGAGTTTTTGTCCTCGTAAACGAACTCGATGGGGTCCTCGACGGTCAGCACGTGCTTTTTGTGCTTTTGGTTGATGAGCTCGATGAGGCACGCCAGAGTCGTGGTCTTGCCCGAGCCCGTCGGGCCCGTCACGAGCACCAGGCCGCGCGGCAGGTCGACGAGGTTGGCCATCGCGGGCATCAGACCGATCTCCTGCGGTGTGGGGATTTTAGAGGAGATTGTTCTTAAGACGGCGGCGACGCCGTTTTTCTGCATGAAGACATTCACGCGGAAGCGCGAGATGCCGGGCAAGGTGAACGAGCAGTCGAGCTCCCAGGCGGCCTCGAAGCGGGCGCGCTGGTCCTCGTAGAGGATCGAGTAGATCATGCTCTTGCATTCGTCGGCGGAGATCGCGGCCAGGCCCGGCAGCGGCTGTATGACCCCCTGCAGGCGCACCATGGGCGGTTTGCCTACGACCAGATGCAGGTCGCTCGCGCCCGCCATGGCGGTGGCCTTGAGTATCTCGACGAGCTCAGGCATGGGACTTCTCCCAGGAGAGGCGCGGCGCGCCGTGATAGAGCTTCTCGAGCCCGTAGAAATCCCTTGAGGCGGCGGTCATCAGGTGCACGAGGATGCCGCCGTAGTCGAGCACGCGCCATTGGGCGCTTTGGGGCTTGGAGCGGCGCAGGCAGCGGGCCTTGAGCTCGCCCGCGGCGCGCTCGATCTCGTGTTCGAGCGCCTCGAGATGGGGGCTCGAGTTGGCGGTCACGATGACCATGTAGTCGGTGACCGGGCTGGTCTTGGCGACGCTCAAGACCGCGATGGCCTCTCCTTTCTTGTCGGAGGCCGCGCGGGCCAAAGCCAGGGCGACGGTCCTAAATGCCCGAGCCATAGCCCCGCGAGGTCTTGCTCAGGCGGGCCCGCAAGGCGTCCTCGGTGCGGAAGTTGATGTTCTCCAGGGCCGAGGTGAGCAGGCGCGCGACCGTGGTCAGCGCGCGGCCGAGCTCGACGCGGGCATCCTCGCTCAAGCTCCCCTTGGCGCGGAACAGTAGGTAGCCGTGGGGCCGGTTCGAGCCCGGCAGCGAGACGTAGTACGAGGAATCGTCGAGCCAGACGCTGCGCGTCTCCGTCGCCCGCGGTAGCTTGGAGGCCAGCTCGTTGAAGTCGGACTCGCCTTGGGAGGCCACGAAGTCCATCTCGTCGTTGAAGACGTTGTAGAGATAGGCCGCCGCCGCCCAGTCCCCTTGAAGATGGGGCACGACGCGGGAGAGCACCTTGGCCAGCAGCTCCTTTCCCGAGGGGCAGGGCTCGAGCAGCATGTTCGAGAGGTCGAAGAGGAGCGCGATCTCGTTGGAGGCGCGGCGCAGACGCTGGGACTGGACCTGGACGAGCTGCGCGAAGAAGCCCATCGCGAGCCTGGGGTTTTCCTTGAGCCAGCCGTTGAGGTCGTCGCGCTTGAGCTCGAAGACCACCGTGTCCCCCGACGCGCAGGCCCGCGCCGAGCGCGTGACCGCCTCGATGACGGCCATCTCGCCGAAGCAGTCGCCGCGGCCCATGATGGCGAGGTCCTTGAACTCGGCGCCCGCCACCTTCTTCGAGATCTTGACGCGCCCGTCCTGCACGAAGTAGAGGCTTTCTCCCTTGCTGCCCTCCTCGAAGAGCACAGCCCCGTCCTTGAGCACGACGGGCTTGAGAAATCTCTCCAAGGTCGAGAGCTGGTTCTCCGGGATCTGGTCCAGGAGATGCAGGGATTTGAGCAGCTTGAGTTTCTCTTGGTCCATGGCCCAAGTCACATCGCGGTGGCCTGCGCCCGCATGCCGCCCAGGCCGGCCAAGGTCTTGAAGGTGTCGACGTTGTGCGCGCGGATCAATCCCTCCTCTGGCGCGATGAGCCCCTGGCGGCAGAGATCCGCCAGGGCCTTGTCCATGGGGACCATGCCGTACTTGGCCCCGGTATCGATGGCGCCGTAGATCATGTGGGTCTTGCCCTCGCGGATGAGGTTCGAGATGGCGGGCGTCATGACCATGATCTCCCGGGCCGCGATGCGTCCCTCGCCGTCCTTGCGCGGCAGCAGGATCTGCGAGAGCACGCCTTGCAGAACGACGGCCAGCTGGACCCGGATCTGCGACTGCTGGTGCGGCGGGAAGACGTCGATGATGCGGTCGATCGTCGACGGGCAGTCCTGCGTGTGCAAAGTTCCGAAGCACAAGTGGCCGGTCTCGGCCGCCGTGACGGCCAGCTGGATGGTCTCCAGGTCGCGCATTTCGCCGACGAGGATGACGTCGGGGTCCTGGCGCAGGGCGGATTTGAGCGCGGCGCCGAAGGACTTGGTGTTCTGGCCGACCTCGCGCTGGCGGAAGATGGCCTTCTTGGACTCGTAGACGAACTCGATGGGGTCCTCGACGGTCAATATGTGGCCGGTCATCTTCTGGTTGACGAGCTCCATGATCGCGGCCAAGGTGGTGCTTTTTCCCGAACCCGTCGGACCGGTCACCAGCACCAGGCCGCGCGGCAGGTCCGAGAAGGCGATCACGGCCGGCGAGAGGCGCAGCTGCTCGGGCGTGGGGATCTTCGACGAGATCACGCGCATGACCGCCTCGACGCCGTTTTTCTGGACCAGGACGTTGACGCGGAAGCGCGAGAGGCCCGTGATGGCGAACGAGCAATCGAGCTCCCAGGTCTCCTCGAACTTGGCGCGCTGCTCTTCGTAGAGGATCGAGTAGATCAGGCGCTTGGACTCATCGGCCGTGAGCTTTTGGAACCCCGGAATCTCGCCGATCTCGCCGTTGAGGCGCATCATCGGCGGCTTGCCGATGACAAGATGAATGTCGGAAGCACCCGACTGGACCGCGGTCTTCAGTATTTCGACAAGTTCCATTTCGTTCCTCTCAGTTCGGGCGATGCGCAGTCTTCGGCTAGGACCACGGTCACGTCGACGAGCTTTTTGGGGCTGATCCGGGTCACGACCGGCGTCTGCCGGCAGCCGAGCCTGTCGCGCACCGCTTCGGCGTCCTGCACGCGGCCCGTGCGGTCGTAGACGACCGTGCGGCCGCGCGGAGCGCCGGACCAGTTGCCGACGTTGACCACGTCCACCCCCTGCAATCTTAATACATCTTTGGCCGACGAAGCGACCCCCGCGCGTCCCGCGGCGTTGAGTATTTCGACCGTGGCCGCGCCGACCTCCGCGCGCGCCTCGGCGGAGAAGATGCGGCCAAAAAGCGCCCGGCGGTCGTCGGCCCCGTCGGGCAGCCAGGCCGCGCGCAGCCGTCCGGGGTCCATGCGATGCAGATCGAGCAGCAGGAAGAGCTCGTCGAGCGTCGGCGGCGACCCCGCCAGGAGTCGCCGCGCCAAAAATCGCCACAGGCCGAGCCCTTGGGTGCGCTCGAGCAGCCAATCCTCCGCGTCGAGCGGAGGCTCGGAAGGCGGCCACGACTCCGGCTCGAGCGCCAGGCGCGGAAACTCGGTGCCCTTGGCCAAGGGAAGCAGCTCCTCGAGCGCGACCTCTTTCTGGGCCGGGAAATAGACGAGATCCATGGCGCGGCGGGCGGGCTGGAGCACCGCCAAATATAGCCTGCCTGCGGGCGCGCCGAAGTCGAGCCAGCACAGGAAGGGCTGGCCCGAGCGCACGGCCGCGGCCAGGCCCGAGCGGCTCTCGAGCCAGAAGGTTCCTGCGAGCATCGCCAGAAAGACCGCGAAGAGCGCGCGCTCGACACGCGTCACTTTCGCAGAGAATTCCATAGGCTCCTGGCCGAGGGGTGGACCCATAGGCCGTTCTTGCGGACATGGCCGAGCTTGTTCTCAACGACGGCGGCGAAGGCGCGGTCCAGATCTTTTTCCGCCAGCCGTCTGAGGCGCACAACGCCCTTGTAGTTCCGGTCCTTGGAGGTCGCGTCGGCGACGAAGAGCAGCTTGTCGAACTTCGACATCGAAGACGCGCCCAAAGTGTGCTTCCGAACGGCCGAGAGAGCCTGCTCGTCGGAAAAGCCGAGCCCGCGCGCGAGTGCTGCGCTGATGTGCGCGTGGGCCAGCAGCGGGTTGTGACGCGCGATCGCATCGAGAGCGGGGACCTTGATCTTGTGCCGGCGAGCGTAGGCCGGCATGTCGGGCACCGGGACCGAGCGCCCAAGGTCGTGGAGCAGGCCCGAGAGCCGCGCCTTCTCGGCGTCGAGGCGCCAGCGTCTCGCGAGCGCTTCGGCGAGCTCGGCGACGCAAAGCGTGTGATGAAGCCTCTGCGGCTTCAAAGATCTCTTCAGATGCGAGATCAACCGCGTCGCGTAGAGATCGCGGGAGTCGATCAAGCGCATGACGGGAGCGGCGACCTGATTGGAGACGGGCTCGCCGAACGCCAGCCGGCGGCGCACCTGCGTCGATGAGATGTCGGGCATGCGGCCCTTGATTCTGCCGAAGAAGGAGGGGATTCCTCCCTTCGTCCCGGGGCGCATCGCGGTCCACCACCGGCAGAGCGTCTTGAGCTTCGCTGGATTCTTCCACCGCGGAAATGTCGCGGCGGAGTCCGAGCCGGTCACGAAATGGAGCTCGGCGTTTTTGAAACGGCGTTTGAACCTGCCCAAAGTGTCGACCGTGTAAGCCGTTCTCCGGCTGCCGTGCTCGGAGAGCTCGAGCCGGGTCTTTGACCGCCATTTCGGAGGCAGCGTTGGGAGCAGTCCGAGCTTGATCATGCGCAGCCGGTCGGAGGCCGAGGCTCCCGGCCTTCCTTTAAGAGGGGCCTGGTAGGCCGGGACAATCAGGATGCGGTCGGGCCTGAGTTGGCTTACGGCCGCGAGTAGAAGCGCCGCGTGGCCTTTGTGCGGCGGATCGAAGCTGCCGCCGAAAACGAGAATCCTCACGCAGGGATTGTACTTTTTATGGGCGTCTCCTTCAAAAAGGGAACATTTTCGCGTCTCAATCGTATACTCATCATGGAGTCTGGGCAATGTGAGCCATAAATATATATTGACAAATATACATATTAATGGTATACTGGCCATGGATAGACTGAGCTTTGAGTGGAACGATAGGAAGGACCAAGAGAACCAGTCGAAGCACGGAGTATCCTTCAGGACGGCTCAATACGCGTTCTCCGATCCGATGCGCGTAATCATGGAAGATTTGGAGCATGGCGATGGAGAACTGCGGTATTATTGCTTCGGGCGAGTGGCGGAAGGGATCCTGACGGTCCGCTTCACGCACAGAGGGGGCGGAATCCGGATCTTCGGGGCGGGGTACTGGAGGAAGGGGAAAGCTATTTATGAAAAAGAAAATAAGATACACGGATGAGCCGATCGGGGAACTGCGTCGGATCAAGGATTTCTTGCCGCCTCCCGAGGAGCTCGCTTTCAAGGACGCGAGCATCAAGGTGACGATTGCCCTGAGTCGCTCGAGCGTGGAATTTTTCAAGAAGGCGGCCGACAAATATCATGGTTCGTACCAACAAATGATCCGAAAACTGATAGACGCTTATGCGGCGAACCACCCCGCCGGATGATGGCCCTGCAAAATAAATCATAGAATACGGCATGGCTGACGTCCGACCCTTCCGCGGCTTCCGATTCGACCCCAAGCGCGTCCCCTTGAGCCGCGTCTTGTGCCCGCCCTACGACGTCATCGACAAGGAGATGGCGGCGAAGCTCCGCCGCGGGAAGCTCAACGCCGTCCACCTTGAGCTGCCCGAAGGAGAGGGCGCGGCCAAGTACCGCAGCTCGGCCGATCTCTGGAAGCGCTGGCGGCGCGCGGGCGTTGTTGTCCAGGACGACAAACCCTGCCTCTACGTCTGCGAGGAGCGTTTCACGGTCTCGGGCAAGCCCCGCAGGCGCCTGGGCTTTCTGGCCGCGCTCGGCGTGACTCCCGCCGGCGCCAAGAGCATCACCCCGCACGAGCACACTTTGCCCAAACCGAAGGCCGATCGCCTGAAGCTTCTGAGCGCGGTCAAGGCCAATGTGAGCCCGATCTTCGGCATATTCCCCGACGGCGGCGGCGCGGTCCGCAAGGTGCTCGCCAAGACGATCAAGAGCCGGCCCGACGCCTCGGGCGTCTCGCCGGGCGGCGTGCGCTATCGGCTTTGGGCCCTATCCGACTCACGCGCCGTCTTAACGGTTTGCCGCAGACTCGCATCGCAGCGCATACTGATCGCCGACGGCCACCACCGCTGCGAGGTCAGCCGCGCCTACTACGCGCGGCATCCAAGACCCGAGGCCGAGACCGTGCTCGCCTATCTTTGTCCCGAGGAGGACGCGGGGCTTGTCATGCTGCCGACCCACCGCGTGGTCCAGGACGCGGTGGGCCCGCGCGTGAGGCCGTCCTGCGCGCTCAAGACCTGCCGCTCGCAGGCCGAGCTTCTCAAGAGGCTCGAGCGCTCATCGAATCCGTACGCCTTCGGCGTCTACGAGGATGGCTTCGAGATCGCCTCTCCCAAGGCCGCCGACGGCTGCAAGAGCGGCCTGGGCGTCGAGTGGCTCGCGCGGCATCTCTTCAAGGACTTGGCGCCCGACCGCATCGGCTACACGCCCGACGCGGACAAGGCCGTCCGGATGGCGCGCAAACTGGGCGGCGCGGCCGTCTTCGTCAAGCGAGCACCCGTCTCGCAGGTGCGCCGGGCGGTGGCTGCCGTCGGCCTTCTGCCCCCGAAATCGACTTACTTCTTTCCCAAGATCGCCACGGGCCTGGTCTTCAAGAGCCTGGAACGATGAAGTTTACGGTCGTCATCCCGACCTGGAACGAGGACGCGCAAATCAGCTCCGCCCTCAAGCGCCTGCGCCAGGTGTCCCAGCAGAGCCCGCTCGAGATCATCGTGGTCGACGGAGCCTCGACGGACGCCACGGCGGCCCAGGCGCGCGAATGGGCCGACCAGGTCCTGGTCCTGCCGCGCGCCAATCGCGGGGAGCAGCTCGACGCGGGAGCCCGCAAGGCGTCGGGAGACCTGGTCTTCTTCCTGCGCGCAGATTGCCAACCTCCCGACAACTGGCAGCAGGCGCTCGAGCATTTCTGGCTTTCGACCCACGCGAAAAAGGTCGCGGCCACGGCCTTCACGGTCGACTACGGTTCGGGCCTCGCCCTGCGGCTGGCCTCGCGGTGGGCCAACTCGCGGGTCTCCTGGCGGGGAGCGGCGCTGGGCGAGCACGGCCTGTGCACGACTCCCGAAATCTACCGCGAGAGCGGCGGCTACCCGCACTACGCCTGCCTCGAGGACCTCGGTTTCTCCGAGCGGCTCGCGCCCCTGGGCGGGATCGTGCTGATGCCAGAGCGCATCTGGCCCGCGGCCCGGGGAATGCGCCGCGACGGCCCCGTCAAGGACGGACTGCGGCATCTGTGGCTGAGGCTGCGCTTCAAGCTCGGGGCTTCGCCCGACGAGCTCTGGAAAGCCTACGGCGGGCTATAGCCGACCGAGCTTGCGGAGCATCATGCGCGCCTGCGGCTGGCGCGCATCAAGCTCCAGCGCGCGGGTGAATTCGCGCGCCGCGTCTCCCCGGCGCTTTTCCGAGAAGTAAACCAGCCCTAAGTTGCTGTGCAGGCCGGGCTCGTCCGGCGCGAGCTTGAGCGCTTCCTGGAACTGCTCCTCGGCCGCGGCGAGCTTGTTCTGGAGTCCCAGCGCCAGGCCCAGATTGCTGCGCGCCTCCCAGTAATCGGGCTTGAGCGCGAGCGCCTTGCGGTAGGCCGCGCAGGCCTCCTCCAATCTGCCTTGCGCCGCCAAGGACCAGCCGAGATTGTCCCACGCCAGCCAATAGTCGGGTTTGAGCTCGACGGCCTTCTGGTAGCGGGCGACCGCCTGGGCGTACAGGCCGCGGCCGGCCAGGGTGTAGCCGAGGTGCTGCTGGCCCATGGCCGTGTCAGGCTCGATGGCCAGCGCGTAGCGCCAGAGCGTGACGGCGTCGTGCCAGCGCGCGGTCTGGAGGAAGGTCGCGGCCCCTAAAACGCCCAAGACCATGACGCAGAGAATCTGCGCGTTCTTGCGGCTCTCGCGCTCAAGCGCCAGGCCCGCCGCCAGCGCTCCCCCGAACAGCAGCGCGAAAGGCAGGCAGGCGAGGTAGCTGTAGCGGTCGGCGGCCAGCTGGGGCCCGAAGCGCACCAGGCCCAGCATCGGCGCGATCGTGACGGCGTAGAAGGCCGACGCGGCAAGTTCCGCCGGCCGGCGGCGCCTCAAGAGGACCGCGGCGGCGGCGGCGAGAAAGACGGCGCTCAAGCCGAAGGAAGGGCTCCAGGGATCGAACGCTTGCGGGATCTCGTAGAGCGGACGCAGATGCAGGGGCAGCAAGGTCTTGAGCGGGTAAAAGGCCAGTCCCGAGACCGCGATCGAGAACCGCTCGGAGAGCGCGTACCGCGCCAAGCCCATGGTCGCGCCGTTCTCGGCCTCGGCCAGGAGCGCGGCCGCCGCCGCCGCGCCGGCAAGACAAGCGTACGGCGCCAGGCGCCGCCAATCGACGCGTCGTCCTTGATAGAGGTCGAGGATGACCAACGCCAGCGGCAAGGTGATGCCGACTCCCTTCGAAAGCAGAGAGAGCGCGCAGCAGAGCCAGGAGAGCCCTTTCCAGCGCCGGTCTGGCTCGTCGAGCGACTTAAGATAGAGCAGCACCGCCGCGAGATAAAAGAAGCCCGACAAGACGTCGCGGCGCTCGATGGCCCAGGCGACCGACTCGACGCGCAGGGGATGGATCGCGAAGAACAGCGCCGCGGCGGCGGCCGGAGCATTTTCTCCTTTGAGCAGGCGCCGGGAGAGGAAGAAAAACAGGACGGCGTTGGCCGAGTGAAGCGCGAGATCGGTCAGGTGGAAGACCGCGGGAGCGGGCCCGAACAGGTCGAGTTCCAGGGCCAAAGAGAGCCAGCTTAGCGGGTGAAAATGGCCGCCGTGGAAGGCGGTGAGCATCCAGGCGATGTTCTTGAGCGAAAGCGGGGAGAGGTGCGCGTTCTTGACGATGAAGGCCGTGTCGTCGAAGTCGACCCAGCCGTTGGAGAGGGTCGGAAGGAACGCGAGGCAGGTCAGGACGCAGACCCCGATCGCCCAGGACCGCGGCGAGGCGGGGCTCTCTACTCGCTCAGCAGGACGGGCGCGCATGGGGCCGGGACATCCAGGGGCAAGGCGTTGAAGTAGTCCTCGATCATCGTGCGAATCTCGCGGACATCCGTCGTGCGGCAGACGCCCGCTCGCAGGCTCTTATTGCGCGGCAGGCCGGCCGTGTACCAGACGACGATCCGCCGCAGATTCAGCGCGGCCTGGCGCTCGCCGAGCAAAGAGACCTCGAGGTCGAGATGGCGCAGCAAGGTGTCGCGCCGTTCGGCGACCGAGGGCACGAAGGCCGGCTCGGTGGAGCCCGTCATCGCGTTGTGGAGGTTGCGGTAGACCCAGGGGTTGCCCAGGCCCGCGCGGCCGATCATGATGCCGTCGCAGCCGCTGACGGTCCTGAGCCGCTTGGCGTCGTCTGGGCCCGTCACGTCGCCGTTGCCGATGACGGGGATGTTGACCGCGGCCTTGACCTTGCCGATCGCCTCGTAGTCGGCCGCGCCCATGTACATCTGGGCCTGGGTGCGGCCGTGCACGGTGACCGCGGACAGCCCCGAGGCCTCGGCGCGCTTGGCCAGCGCGACGGCCTCGGCCCCGGAGGAGTCTTGAAAGCCTTTGCGCATCTTGACGGTGACGGGGATCCGCTTCACGGCTTTTTTGACCGCCTTGAAGACTTCTTCGGCTTTGGCGGGGTCCTTCAAGAGGGCCGAGCCCTCGCCGTTGCCGGTCACCTTGCGCACCGGGCAGCCGAGGTTCAGGTCCAAGAGATCGAAGCCCATGTCCTCGATGATGCGGGCGGCCTCCGCCATGATGTCGGGCTCGCAGCCCAGAAGCTGGGCGCCCAAGGGCTTGTCCTCGGGAGAGCTCAGGAGCAGCTTGCGGGTCTTGGCGTTGTCGCGCACCAGGGCCTGGGCCGAGACCATCTCGAGGAAGGAGAAGGCCAGTCCCTTTTCCCGCGCGATCAGCCGGAAGGGCAGGTCCGTGCAGGCGGCCATCGGCGACTGGATGATCGTCGAGGGGAGCTCGAGCGAGCCGATCTTCAATGTCACGAGGAGATTTTACCAACTTTTCCCGACGAGGGGCGGGCTCAATAATCGATGATCGCGTCGGGGGCCCGGCCCTTGGGGTTGCCCTGGGCCAGGTCGTCGCGGAGGTCTTTGGCCCCGTGGCGGAAATCGATGGAGATCTCGAAATACTTCTTCATAACGTAGGTCGCCGAGGTCGCGCAGGCCAGCGACTGGGTGCAATAGCCCTCGCCCTTCTTCGCGACCGGATAGAGGAAGCCGTCCGAGGTCTTGAGGAACGCCTCTCCGTTCTGCTCGACGATCTCGGCGTGGACCGGCTTGTTGTTGGCGAACATGATGAAGGGGCTGCGGAACTTGAGCGTCCCGTCCTTCTTGCGGACGATGTCGAGCAGCGGGGACTCGGCGTCGAAGGGCGGGACGTTGTTGGCTCCCGAATTACGGTAAAGCTTCTCGAGCTCGCCCTGGATCTCCTCGATGCGCGCCGAGTCGACGGCGTAGACGAAGCCCGTCTTGCCCTTTCCCACGCGGGCCGGATTGAAGTCCCGCAGCTTGGCGTCCTCGACGTAATCGAGGCTGTAGAGCCGCCGCCCGACGCGGAGGTTGATGTGGCCGTAGGGCAGGGCGCTCATGTAGATCACTTCCAAAGTCGAATCCACGAACTTCTGGTAGGATTGGGAGCGGGCGTCGAGTCCCTTGACCATCCTGTAGCGCGTGTACTTGCGTCCGTCGGGGAAGGTCTTGCCCTCGAAGGGAAGCTCATCGAGGATCCGCGAGCCGCTCGGCACGACCGCCACCGAGCGCACGAACGGCCACTGAGGGAGTTTCGGCGGCCCGCGAGAGCTCGTCGCGCCCAAAGTCCGGCGGCGGAACGCGGCAAGGCGGTCCGAGAGCATGGTCTCGTAGCCCCAGCGGGCGGCCGCGATCTGCAGGGCGCCCAAGGCCGCGTCGTCGACGTCTTTTTTCTTATAGTCGTCGACGACGACGGCAGCCGCGAGCATGAAGGAGCGCGCGGCGGCCTCGATCCGGGCGCGGACCTCGGAGCGCTCGGGCTCGCCCAGGCCCTCGACGACGGGATGGTTCTTCCAGTCGCGCAGGGGGAAGAAGAAGCGCTCGGGAGTGCGCGCGCCGCCTTTGACGATATTCGGATATTTATTGTCGATGTAGTTGCCGACGCGGCCGAAGAACTTCTTCCAGGCCCGTTTATCGAGTTTGAGGCCGAGCTCGCGGGCGCGCTCGGACGGGAGATCGCCGGCGATGAGCTTCATTGCGCCGAAGGGCTTGAAAGCGGTCAGGTCGCCGGACTGCTGCATGTGCGCCGAGAAATCGTCCATGGCCGCGAGCAGCTCGGCCGAGCGCTTGTGGAATTGCCGGAATTCGTGGCCCTTGGCGCCGTCGGGGTAGATGTCGTCGCGAAACACGGGGGCGTAGGTGATGCGGGAATTGCCGGGATTGCCGATGGATTTTCCCTTGATCGCGCGGACCTCGAAGCGCATGAAGACCTTGCGGTCGTCCTCGCCGAGCGGCCCAAGCGAATGGTGGGAGAGATTCTTGCCCGGCGTCACGGTCGCATCGACCAAGAACCTCCGGTAGTTTTTCTCGAGAGTCTTGAGCTGGGCCGCGTCCGCCTCGAAAACGACCCAGCCCGCGACCCCCTCGACGCGGTCGTAGTTCTTGTAGGCGACGTGGCCTTGCAGGGAGGACGGGCCGTAGCGATCGTTGATGTAGCCGATGAAATCCTTGAGCTTGTCGAAGGAGTCGAAGACGAAGCCGTTCATCTCGCAGTTGCCGTCGCCTTCCGAGAGCAGGCTGACGGGCAGCTCCTTGGGCGCAGACGAGAGGCGCTTGAGGAAGCGGTCTCCTTTGCGGTGGGGCTGGTCTTCCTCTTCCCGTGCGATGCGAATGCGCTCCTCACTTGAGAGCTCGAGCCATTCCTCCTCCGACTTGAAGTACACGCGGTAATCCATCACGAGGTTCGGGTTCTCGCGGACGTTCATTTCGGACTCGAGGCCGAAGGAGAGCGGCTTGTCCTGGTCGTAGGCCACTCCCCTCGCGGGCGACGGGGGCAAGGTCAGGTCAAGGACGCTCCCCGCCTGAGAGGCTTCGCGGGCGCGCGCGAGCAGCAGCGCGTTGGCCGGGTTCTTGACCGTCACGTAGACGCTGCCCTGCGGATCCTCGAACTTGAGGCGGTACCCTTCGGCGGTCTTTGAAAGACCGTATTTCGAGGCCAGCACGGAAAATTCGACGGCTTCTTCGACGGTGGGGAACTCGATCTTCTCGTCCTTGCCCTTGGCTTGCTCCTTGACCGCGACGGTCCGCGGCGACTCGAAGGGAGGGCCGCGCAGATAGGGGTTCTTGAGCAGGGCCAGGTCGGGCAGCTCGGCCGTCAGCGCGGACTGGAGCGCTCCGCCGCCGGTCAGCTCTGAGGTCGCCAAGTCGTCGTAGGCAAAAAGCGCGTGAGGGGTCGATTTGATCCAGGACTTGAGACGTTCGATCTTCCGGGCGGGCGGGTCGTTCGAGATCCTGATCTCGTGGTAGGCGAGGACTTCCTTGAAGACGTCCTCGTCGCCCGCAAGGCCCAGGCCTTCGCGCAGCGAAGAGGCCAAGGAGCCGGGTTCGGTGATGTCGTAGAAATCCTCGCTCATCTTGCGGCTGGCTCCGGAGAGGTTCGCGCGCTCGGAGGGGCCCAGATTCGCGAGCCAGCGCGCGAGCTCGACGCGGGAGGGCTCGCTCAAGCGGCGAGCCCCGTTGAGCCCGAACTTCTTGAGGTACCGCGCCGAGCGCATCGTAAAAAGGATTCCGTCTAGATGGTCGAGCTCGTGCTGGACGATCACGGCCTGGAAGCGCGACAGGGTCAGGCTCTGGGCGCGTCCGAGACGGTCGACGTAGTCGACCTTGATCCTGCCTGGGCGCGGAACGAAGGCGCATTCGCCCGGCATCGAGAGGCAGCCCTCCATGTGGTAGCTCGCCTTGGAATCGAGCACGGTGAGCCTCGGGTTGATGAGGATGAGCGGCTCGCCGCGGAAGCGCACGACGGCGACTCTGATCCCCTTGGCGACCTGGGGCGCGGCGAGCCCCACGCCGCCTGCGGCCTTCATCGTGAACACCATGTCGTCGAGGAAGCGCTGGAACTCGAGGTGTGGAATCTCCTCGGGTCCGACCTCGGCCGCGGGGCGGACCAGGACGGGATCGCCGTCTTTGACGACGGAGAGGCGCCGTCCCGGGTTCGGCGGTCCGACGCGGTGCTCCTTGGGCAGGGCGGGGGGGAAAATCCCGTTCCAAATCATGTCGAAGAAGCCCAGCGTGCTGCGCAGGACCTTGCCCGGAGCCGAGACGACCGTTCCGAGCACGCTCCTTCCTCGCGGAGCTGGGACCTTGTCCGCCGCTTGCCGCGGCGCCGAGGGGGCGGCCCTTTGCAGGCGCCAGGCGGCGGGGTCGCCGCCGCCTTGGCCGAACACGGAGGCCAGCGTCGGAGCCTGGAGAGTCTCTCCCCTCTTGCCGCTCCACGCCGCGCTCACGCGCGCGACGCGCGCGGCCACCGCGTCCTCGAGCGCGCCCTCAGAGAGCGCCGAGAGCCGCTCGACCTTGCTGTGCCCGAAGGCGAGCGGCGCGCGCTGCTCGGCGGGCACCAGTCCCGAGACCGCCGCGAGATCGACGAACTCTCCTCCGAGCCCGCTGAGGATCGCGGCTTGAAGCGGGGCGTCGTCGGAGAGGCCTTCGGCCTGGGCCGAGAGCCTTCGCGCGTAGTCCGCCGCCGCGGCGCCGACCAAGGCGGCCTGCTGATCGGCGGTCAGATCGGGACGCAGGGCCTCGGGCGAGAGGCCGGCGCGGGCCATCACGCGCGTGAAGCTCTCGACCTGGCTTCCGCCGCTGAGCTCGACGCCCAAGGATTTCAGGGCGGGCATCTGCGACGGATTCGGGAAGCCCGAGACGTAGCCGCGCCAGGACTGCGCCAGGGTCTCGACGCCCGCGGCCGGGGCTTGCGCCTGGACGGCGAAGAGCGGCGCGGGGCAGGCCGCAAGCCATGCGGCCAGGAGGGGTCCGAGGGTCTTGGCCATTCGTTTTTAAGGATAACAGCACTCAGGGAAGCGCGCAAGAGGAGATTTTTGGGTCCAAAGAGGTATAATCGGCCCATGAGCCGTCCGAAAATACTCGTCACGCGCAGCATACCGGACGAGGCGAAAGCGGTCCTGACGCCGCATTTCGAGATCGACCAGTACGACAAGCACACCGCCATCCCGCGGCCCCTCCTGCTCAAGAAGATCAAGGACAAGGACGGCCTCTTGTGCATTCTGACTGAAAAGATCGATGAGGAGCTCCTTCATGCCGCCCCCCGGCTCAAGGCGGTCGCGACTTATTCCGTCGGCTTCGACCACATCGACGTCAAGGCCTGCGGCGCGCGCAAGGTCGCGGTCACCAACACGCCGGGCGTGCTGACCGAGACCACCGCCGATTTCACCTGGGCTCTGCTGTTGGCGTGCGCGCGGCGGGTGCCCGAGGGCGACAAGTTCATGCGCGCAGGTTCGTACAAGGCCTGGGATCCGATGATGCTGCTGGGCACCGACGTGCACGGCAAGACCCTCGGGATCGTCGGCTTCGGACGCATCGGGCAGGCGGTCGCGCGGCGCGCGGCGGGCTTCGGCATGAAGATCGTCTACTTCGACACCCAGCGCATCTTCCCCGAGGTCGAGAAGCAGTTCGACGTGCAGTTCCGCGAGCTCAACGACTTGCTGCGCGAAGCCGATTTCGTCACCTTGCACTGCGTCCTCGACGCGGCGACGCATCATCTCATCGATGAGAAGGCCTTCGCACTCATGAAGCGCACGGCCTATCTGGTCAACGCGGCGCGCGGACCGATCGTCGATGAAAAGGCTCTCGTCAAGGCGCTCAAGACCGGGCGCATACGCGCAGCGGCGCTAGACGTCTACGAGCTCGAGCCCAAGACGGCGCCGGGACTCCTCAGCCTTCCTAATATCGTCCTGGCGCCGCACCTGGCCAGCGCGTCCCTGGAGACGCGCACCAAGATGGGCGTGATGGCCGCGCAGGGGCTCGTCGACGTGCTGGCTTTGAAGAAGATGCCGGCCCATCCGGTCAACGCCGAGGTCTGCCAGTCGGTGCTGGCGGCCGCATGACATGATCAAAGGCAAGACCGCGGCGGTGCTCGTCGAGGAGATGTACCAGGAGCTTGAGGTCTGGGTTCCCTACTACCGGCTCAAGGAAGAGGGCGTCAAAACTTTTCTCGTCGGCGCGGAAAAGGGCAAGATCTACAAGAGCAAGCTCGGCTATCCCGCCGTGGCCGAGACCGACTACAAGAGGCTCAAAGCCTCGGAGGTCGACACGGTGGTCATCCCCGGGGGATTCGCGCCCGACTTCATGCGCCGCTATCCCGAGCCCGCGAAATTCGTGGCCGACGCTTTCAAGGGGGGCAAGGTCGTCGCCTCGATCTGCCACGGCGCGTGGATTTTGTGCTCGGCCGAGGTCCTGCGGGGCAAGACCGCGACCTGCTTCTACGCGATCGCCGACGACGTCAGACACGCCGGCGCGAAGTACGTGGACCGTGAAGTGGTCGTCGACGGAAATCTGATCACGTCCCGCAAGCCCGAAGACCTTCCCGCCTTCTGCGCCGCGATCGTCGCGGCGCTCGCGCGCTAGCGGTATTTTCTCAGGAACCGCAGGTTGGCCGCGATCAGGGCCTCCACGCGCGGCAGCATGAACGGCGTGAAGGTGTCGTTGGCGGTGATCGGGATGTGCATGACCGTGCAGTACTCGGCGACGATGCCGCGCAGCTTGCGCAGCACGATCGCGCGGCGCTTGGCCGTGCGCGGCTTGCGCGTGAGAATCTTGCCCAGGACGTCGTGGTTGAGCCGCGCCGAGAGCTCCTTGACGAGCTTATCCCACGAGGGGTTTCTCTGCTCCGGCGTCAGCCTTTCCTCGACGAAGATGTCGACGGGCTTCATGGACTTGATGAGGTCGGCGACCCATTGGGCCGCCGCGGGGCCCGCCTGGGTGCTCAAGTGGATGGCGATGTCGACGAACTCCCCGCGCGAGACCAGCCGCTCGAGCAGCGCCTTGTAATCGGAGTAGCGCTCCTCGGTCATGCCGCCGGTCTTGATCTCGGCGACGAGCTGGCGCTTGGTCGCGGCCAGCAATTGGGTCTTGAGGGCGAGCAGGGGCTCCTGGATCTGGTTGAGCTTCTCATGCATGTAGAGCCAGGGGTCTTTCTCGTGGTAGAGGATGTGCCCCTTGAATTGGCAGAACTCCGAGAGCCGCGCGATGATCACGAGCTGGTGCGTGGGGTCAAGCGTCGTGTCGCTCATGGCTTGTCCGGGAGGTTGTGCAGGAAATAGTCGGGCGGGAGGCGGTCCGCAAATGAACCCTGGTCCCAGGAGCGGATCTCGTAGGCGTCGGGCTCGCCGGTCTTCCACGGGTCGAAGACCACACAGGTGAGAGGGTCTTCCGCCGGCGTGCAGACCACCGCCGCCGTGTGGCGCGGCGCCGCCGTGCGCGCCTGATCGAACACGCTCCAATGCTCGACGCCAAGCTTGGTCAGCGCGGCCCAGACCGCGTCGGACCAGTCGAGCGAGATCCCCTTGGAGCGCGAGAGCTTGCGCCGCGCGATTTTTAGCTCCTTGCGCTTGGCTTTGAGCGCGAGCTCGGCCTCCGTGGGCTTGGGCCCGCTCTCCTCGGGAGGCTCGGACCAGTCGACGATGTTGGGCTCCTTGGGCGGCGGGACCGGCCGGTTGAGGCGCTCTTGCTTGACCTTCGTCTCGAGCAGCTTGACCTCGGCCTCGCGCTTGGCCAGCGCCTCCTCGAGTTGGCGCGCGGGCAAGAGCGGCTCGTCGGGGTGCTCGACGATCTCGCCGCTGAGCAGATTCGTGTGCCAATGCTGGGCGCGGCGCGTGTTGACGGCTTCGATGTAGGCCTGGTAGAGCGTGAAGAGCTCGTAGCGGGAAGCCGGCGGCAGGGCGTCGAGGTTGGCGAGCGCCAAGGCCGCGGGGCTCGTGCGGGCGGGCAGGTCGAAGTCGGGCTTGAGGAGGTTCCGGGAGCACGCCGGTGAAGCCAAAGCGATGAAGGCCGCCGCGAGTACGCCCATAACAGGACTATAGCCCCCGGGGGTCGGCAAGTCAAGGCGGGCGTTGTCACCTTGATCCTCGGCTAAGGACTGGCTCCGGCCCCGCCTAAAAAATAAAATACCTCGCGTTCCCGAGAAGGAATCACGCCCGAGGGCGTTAAGGTGA
>JACQAZ010000009.1 GCA_016194705.1 Elusimicrobiota bacterium
GAACTTCGGTATGGCGATCGCCGCCAAGATACCTATGATGGCAACCACGATCATCAGCTCGATGAGCGTGAAGCCCGAAGCGCGCGAACCTTTGCTGCCTTTCCATGCTCTCATGCGATACCCCCTTGCCGCCGTTATAATATAAGGGAAGAATATAAGTGATTCGGCGGCTTCCGTATCGCTCGGGAGCCGCCAATAGTATAGTCCCTGATGGCATCCCTGTCAATATCGGGCCGTTGTGACCTGAGTCACGAGGGAAGGCACAGCAGCGCCAACGCCAGGAGTCCCAGGCCCGCCAGGACCAGCCCCTGCTTCAGCCGCGGGGAGGTCATTTCGAGGCGCAGGGAGTGACGGCCCGACGGAACGAAGCAGCCCAGCAGGGCGTGGTTGACGCGATACAGGCGCGTCGGGCGCCCGTCGACGGCCGCGGTCCAGCCCGGGTACCAGATCTGGCTGAGGATCAGGAAGTTCTCGCCGCGGCCCGAGAGCTCGTAGTCATAGGAATTCGACTCCCGCCGGACGAGTCCGACCACACCCCCCGGGAGGCCGCGGCGCGGCGGACGGTCGAGCTCCATGACGCGGGCCTCGCGCGCGTCGCTCGCCGACGCCAGAGCGGCCAGTGAAGCGGCCTCGCCGGCCAGGGGTTCGACCGAGACCGCGAAATAGGCCGGGCCCAAGGGATGGGGGTCCTCCCAGACCTCCACGGGGACGCGGACGATCCCCTTGTAAAATGAAAAGACGGGAATGTCCTCGAATTTCCCTATGCGGCGATAGCCGAGACGGCCGAGCGGGAGATCCACGTTGGCGACAATATTCTCAATGTCGAGGGCCCTCAGGAGTTCCGGCTTGGCGACCATCTCGAGGTCCGTCCAGACCACGGGCGCCCGGCCGGCCTTTCGAGGGTCTCCGTACTTGAGCACCGCGAAATAGTCCTCGAAATAAGCGAGGTTCAGCGGCTCGTAGCCGTTGGCCATGTCGATGCCCAGATATCCCGCCGCCCCGTAAGGTATCGCCGTGCGTCCGATCGCGGCCGTTCGCCCGCGGCGCAAGGCCGCATAGAAGGGCTGCTCCGGGAAGATCTCCGAGATCGCCTTGGTCCGCGGCATGAGGCTCGCCGCGTGGTCGAGCAGGGGCAGCAGGCCCAAGAGGGCCGCGAGCGCCGGTGCGAGGCGAATCTCGATGAGGCAGTCGACGCCGGCCCCCGCGAGCAGAAGCAGCAGGAGCTGCTCGAAGACGAGCAGTCGCGCGTGCAGCCGGAAGAGCCCGAAGCCCGGCAGCGCCGCGTAGACCAGTCGCAGGACCGGGGTGTCGAAGCACAGCGCAGGCAAGATCAGGCACGCCGCCGCCAGCGCCGCGACGCCGCGGCCGCGCCGAAAGCCCGCCAGGAGGCAGAGCGGATAGAGCCACAGCCCGAAATAGAAATTATTCTCCCAGGTCTCGGGCCCCGCGGCCTTGAGGGGGTCGAGGAATGTCGCAAGATCCGCCGTGGTCGGGGCGTGGCGGATGAAGAAGGCGTAGTCGTGGTTTTGGCGCGTGCTCAGGGCGACGAACTCAAGCGCGGGCAGCAGGTTCGGAGCCGCCAGAAGCGAGCCCGCCAGCAATGCCGTGAA
Organism: Elusimicrobiota bacterium; assembly: GCA_016194705.1. GTDB lineage: Bacteria > Elusimicrobiota > Elusimicrobia > UBA1565 > UBA9628 > PALSA-1176. The sequence continues at coordinate 1,611 of JACQAZ010000009.1, forward strand.
CGCGAAGGCCAGCGCCGAGAGCCGCTCGCGCCGCGGCTTGTCCTTAAGGCGCAGGGCAGAGAAGACCAGAGCGCCGAGTGCGGCGTAGTAGAAAAGCTGGATGAAGGCCTGGGTCAGGCAAAGCCAGACGACGACGGCCAGGCCGGCTGCGCGCCGCCCTCCCGGCTTCTCGAACAGGCGGTCCAAGGACCAGAAGAACCACGGCGCCAGGGCGTAGAACGTGATGCCGGCGTACCAGCCGGCGTGGACCATGTTCAAGAACCGGTGGCAGAGCATCCAACCCGCGCCGCAGACGAAGGCCGAGACGCGCTGCCTGCAGAGCCGCCCGGCCAGGGCGTACATACCGAGCCCCGCCGCCAGCGCGCTCAGCAGGAAGGCGAGGTTGGTCGCCCGCTCGATCGACAGGAACCAATAGAGCCAATGCGTCGGGAAGGCATACATCGCCGCGGGATTGGCGTGGGCCGGAGTCCCGCAGTTGACCGCGGAGTTCCAAAGGGCGTAGGAGCCCTCCTCCCAGAGGGCCCTTTGGAACACCGCCTTCGCGCCGATCAGATACGAGGCGACGTCCGAATCCGGGGAATAAACGATCCCCGGACCGTGCCACAGCCGATGAAAGAAGGCAACCCCCATGAGAACGAGAATGCTGGGATAGAAGAGGGAGTCCCCTCCAGAAGAAAGCTCAGCGCGCGAAGAGGACACTTCGTTGGTCCGCATATTCGAGCTTCCACGCGGGGTCCCGACCGAGACCCTCGAAGAGGCGGTCGGTCGGTCGGATCAGCGCCACGGTCACTCCGTAGCCGTCGAGCAGCTCGCGCCAGCCGGGTTTCGCCCCGATGATCGTCGCGTAGTCGCCCGGAAGCAGGTCCCAGTAGGGGTCGAGCCGTCCGTCGATGAAGACGCGGTTGCGGGGATAGAGCTTCCAGATGAGATATCCGCCCCAGTCGTAGTCGTGGAAGATCTTCGCTCCCGCGTGCCGCTCGGCGATGCGCCGCGCGGCCTCGCGCGGGAAGTAGCGCTCGCAATCGCGCCCCGCGGACCTCCGGTTGGTCGCGACGACCGCACTGAGCGCGCCAAGCGCCGCCAGACCGCAGGGGAGCAGGACCCGGCGAGCCGCCTTGGCCCCCCGCGTCGCGAATCCCGCCGCGAGCGGGACCACCGTCGCGAGGCAAAACTCCGGCAGGAGCTTGCGGCCGCGCAGGGCGAGGGCGCCCAATGAGATCGTCAACAAGGTCCATGGCAGCCCCCCCCTCGACCTTCCGAAGCCGACCCAAAGGAGCAGGACGATGATGACGAGATAGGGCATCGCGGTCAGCTCCGCGAAATTCACGGGACGCCACTCCCCGATCATCGCGCGGCCGGGGGGCGGCGACGCCATGAACCATATGGGATAGCTAAGGGCGGTCATCCCGTTTGGATGGACGCAGCACAGCAGGGCCCCCAGGGCCAGCGGCGCCAAGGGCGCCGCGCGGCGCTGCCGCCGCGCTTGCCCAAGACCGAACAGGACCAAGATCGCAAGACCGACCATGAAGCCGCCGTGCATGTTGGCCCAGAGGGGGAGCAGGACGGCCATGGTCCACGGAGCGCTCCGGCTTCCCTCCTCCCAGCGGTCCGCCAGATAAAGAAACGCCGCCGTGAAAAGGAACGTCCAGTTCTGCGCCCTGACGCCGTAGAAATTGACGAAGGCGAAGGCGATGAGAGCGACCACGCCGAGGCTCTCCGGCATGGCCAAGCGCCGGCGCGCGAGGAGAAAGACAAACACGAAGCAGGACAGAAAGAGGACCGCGTTGAGCGCCACGAGCGCTCCGTAGCCCCCCGCCCGGTACGCGGCGAACGAGACCGCCTCCGCGAGCCATTCCGTGGCGACCATCGGCTTGCCCGCAGCGGTGAAAGAGTATTCCTCAACCAAGGGAAATTGATGCGTGGCGACGACCCTTTCGCCGTCCTTGAGCTGCCAGAACAGATCGTGGTCGACGTCCTGCCCCATCTTGAGGGCCGCGAGAACGCCGATGACGACGAAGACCGAGACGGCCAGGAGGGTTCCGGTCGGGCGGCGGGTTTCTTTCGTTGTCAATCCATCCTGACTGGTGGGCAAGGGGGGACTTGAACCCCCAAGGCCTTGCGGCCACACGGTCCTGAGCCGTGCGCGTCTGCCAGTTCCGCCACCTGCCCACCGGTCAGGACGGATTTGCTAAACTGAACGTCCCATTCTACAAAATTATCGACGGTCCCGGTCCAATGGCGCCCCCCAAGAAAAAAGAAGAGCCCGACAAGAAGGTCGTGGCCTCCAATCGCAAGGCCCGCCAGTTCTACGAAGTGTTGGAGACCTTCGAGGCGGGTCTGTGCCTGCTCGGCCCCGAGGTCAAATCCCTGCGTTCCGGCAAAGGCCAGCTCGACGGCTGCTTCGGGCGCGAGGATTCCGGACAGCTCTTCCTATTTAACTTCTATATCCCGCCCTATCAGTTCACCACCGCCGATCCACCCGACCCGCGCCGCACCCGCAAGCTCCTGCTCCACGCGCGCGAGATCGACAAGATCGCGGGAAAGCTGCAGACCAAGGGGCTCGCCCTGATCCCGCTCGAGGTGTACTTCCGGGGAGGCTGGGCCAAGGTCCTGCTCGCGCTCGCTCGCGGCAAGAAGGGGCCCGACCGGCGCGACGACCTCAAGAAGAAGGACCAGGCCCGCGAGGCCGAGAAGAGCTTCAAGGGGAAATACCGGGGCTGATCAGAACCGCACGCCGAGCCCGGCCTCGGCGCCGCTGTGGCCGTGAGACAGGAAGTACGCCGCGTGCAGGTAAAGGAACTGCCACGGCTTGACCTGGACGCCGGCCGTGAAGCGCGTCTCGGTGGTGGTCAGCTGCCGCCCGTTCTGCAGCGGGTCCTTGATGTCGTTGCGCACGTGCAGGTGCGTGAGGTCGAAGCCGGCCCCGAGGTAGGGCGTGAACTTCGGTATGCCCATCGAGCCCACTACGCTGGCGCCCAGGTGGCTCGCGGAGAAATCCTGATGGACCAGCGCGTGGCCGACTCCCACGGCGAGGAGCTGGGGAGCCCAGGGCTTGTCGTCGGTCTTGAGCAGGCCGTAGCGCACGCCTCCGCCGGCGATGGTCACTCCCTGGAAGGAGATCCCGCGCACGAAGCCGTCGAAGTTGAACGGCATGCCGATCTCGGCCTGGGCCCACGGCAGCCCGAAAGCCCGGACCCCGTTGTTGCGCAGAATGCGGTCGTTGCGGTCCGGATAGAACTGCATGCCGCCCTGAGCGCCCATGTCGAAGCCCGAGAAGCCGAGGCTCCGGGCGCTGTGGAAAGTGGCCGAGCCGAGGATGCTGCCCAGGTCGCGGCAGAAGGGCCTCAAGGAGCCGCTGTCGGCGAATTGGCTGAAGCCCCCGAAGGGCTGGGAGTAAGGATTGGCGTTCGCGGCCTGCGCGAGCGCGAGGAGCAAGCCCAGAAGAGCAGCGAGCCTCACGCGCGGCCTCCCGCCAGGCGCTCGTGGGCGATGCGAAGGCCCTCGAGGGTCAGGTGCGGGACCAGGCGCGCGCGGCCGGGCAGCTCGCGCTTGAACAGCGCCGAAAGACCCCCGGTGGCCAGGACCGAGATCGGCCCCTCGCCTCTCATCTCCATGACGGTCCATTGTAACACTTTCTCGATCATCCCGAGGTAGCCGAAATAGATCCCCGCCTGGATGCACTCGACGGTGTCCCTGCCGACGACCCGCCGCGGCCGCCGCACCGCGACGCGCGGCAGCTTGGCCGTGTGCTCATGGAGAGCGTTGGCCGCCAGATTGGGTCCCGGGAGGATCGCCCCGCCGAGGTAGTCTCCGCGCTTCGATACGCAGTCGAAGGTCGTCGCCGTGCCGAAGTCGATCACCACGGCCGCGCCCCCGACGCGCTCATACGCGGCCACGGCGTTCACGATTCTGTCGGCGCCGACCTCGCCGGGCGTCTTGACCTTCAGCTTCATTCCCAGGCGGGAGCGGGGGTTCACGGCGAGCGCCCGGACGCCGAAGCGGGACAGAACGGCGCGCTCCAGAGCACGGTCGAGTTCTGGGACCACGCTCCCGTACACGGCCTCCCCGACCCTGAGGCTTCCGGCACCGCGCTTGAGGGCGCGAGAGAGGGAGAGGACGCTCGCGCGCGGATTCGTCGCGATGCGCCATTGCCGCGCGAGCCTCTTGCCGGAAAACAAGCCGGCCGTGATGTTGGTGTTGCCGACGTCGAGCGCCAGCAGCATGACCCCTATTTGAGGGCCGCCGCCAGCTCCTTGACGGCAGAGGCCGACTTCATAAGCTCGGCGCGCTCATCCACCGTCAGATTGAGCTGCACGATCTGCTCGAGGCCGCGGGCGCCGAGCTTGCAGGGCACGCCGACGAACACCCCGTCGACGCCGTACTCGCCCTCCAGATAGACCGCGCAGGGGAGGATCTTCTTCTTGTCCTTGAGGATCGCCTCCACCATCTCGGCGGCCGAAGCCGAGGGCGCGTAGTAGGCGGAGCCTGTCTTGAGGAGCTTGACGATCTCGGCGCCGCCGTCGCGCGTGCGCTGGTTGATGGCCGAAATCTTCTCTTTGGACAAGAGTTCCGTGATCGGAATGCCGGCCACTGTGGAGAAGCGCGGCAGCGGCACCATCGTGTCGCCGTGGCCGCCGAGCACCATGGCGTGCACGTTCTCCATCGAGACTTCCAGCGCCTCGGCGATGAAGGAGCGCATGCGCGCCGAATCGAGCACGCCCGCCATGCCGAGCACGCGGTGCTTCGGAAACTTCGAGGTCCGCAGCGCCACGAGGCACATGGCGTCCAGCGGGTTCGAGACGATGATGAGGATCGCGTTCGGCGAGGTCTTGGCGATATTTTCGGTAACGGACGACACGATCTTGGCGTTCGTATTCAGGAGGTCGTCGCGGCTCATGCCGGGCTTGCGCGGTATGCCGGCCGTGATGATCACGACGTCGGAACCGGCCGATGCTTCATATGAGGTGGTTCCCGTGATTTTGCAATCGTAGCCGTAGATGGGGGCCGATTCGGTGATGTCGAGCGCCTTGCCGGCCGGCATCTGCTCGGTCGCGGGGATGTCCACGACGACGACGTCGCCGAGCTCCATCTCCGCGAGCCTCTGGGCCAAGGTTGCCCCCACGAAGCCCGCCCCGACCACCGTGATCTTCTTGCGCGCCATTGGAATCCCTCCTCTTATTGGTGCCAGGCCTTCACCCTTTTCACTCTTTCACGCCTCTCTGAATCTGAGGCGAAAGAGTGAAAAGGGTGAAGGCCTGGCACCATTCTACTATAACGGAATGTTTCCGTGCTTCTTCTTGACGCCCGCGACCTTCTTGTTCCGCAGAAACCGCAAGGCCCGGATGATCTTGGGCCGCGTCTCGGACGCGGCGATGACCTCGTCGATGTAGCCGTGCGCGGCCGCCTGGTAGGGCGAGGCGAACTTGGCCGTGTAGTCGGCGATGAGCTCGGCCCGGCGCTTGGCCGGGTCGGGCGACTTCTTGATGTCGTTTTTAAAGAGGATGTCGACCGCCCCCTGCGGCCCCATGACCGCGATCTCGGCGCAGGGCCAGGCGTAGTTGATGTCGCCGCGGATGTGCTTGGAGCTCATGACGTCGTAGGCCCCGCCGTAGGCCTTGCGCACGACGACGGTCACCTTCGGGACGTTGGATTGGCAGTACGCGTAGAGAAGCTTGGCGCCGCGCCGGATGATCCCCCCCCACTCCTGCTCGAGGCCGGGCCAGTAGCCGGGCACGTCGACCAAGGTCAGGATGGGGATGCCGAAGGCGTCGCAGAAGCGCACGAAGCGGGCTCCCTTCTCGCTGGCGTTGATGTCGAGCGCCCCCGACAGGACGGCCGGGTTGTTGGCGACCACGCCGACCGACTCGCCGTTCAAGCGCAGGAAGCCCACGACGATGTTGCGCGCGAAGTCCTTCTGCACCTCGAAGAACTGGTGGCCATCGGCGATCTCCCAGATGACGTCGTGCATCCGATAGGGCTTCTGGGCCGTCATCTCGGCGATCTGATCGAGCACCTCGCTTTTTCGGTTGGGGTCGTCGGAAGGCATCGCGGCGGCGGCGCGCTCGTGGCAGTTCTGGGGCAGGTATTCGAGAAGCTCTCTGATCTGCCGGAAGCAGTCGTGCTCGGACCCGGCCGTGAAGTGGCACACGCCCGAGCGCTCGGCGTGGGTCTGGGCGCCGCCCAAGCTTTCAAAATCGCAGGACTCGCCGGTCGCGTTGCGGATGACCTCGGGGCCCGTGATGAACATGTGGCTCGTGCCGTCGATCATGAAGACGAAGTCGGTCAGGGCGGGCGAATAGACGGCGCCTCCCGCGCACGGCCCGAGGATCGCCGAGATCTGCGGGACGGCCCCCGAGGCCTGGACGTTGCGGTAGAAGATCTCGGCGTAGCCGCCCAGGGACTCGACGCCCTCCTGGATGCGGGCGCCTCCGGAGTCGCACAGGCCGATGACGGGCACGCCCGCCTCGATGGCCAGGTCCATGATCTTGCAGATCTTCATCGCGTGCGCGAGGCCCAACGAGCCGCCGAGCACGGTGAAGTCCTGCGAGTAGACGCACACGGAGCGCCCGTTGATGCGGCCCATGCCCGTGACGACGCCGTCGGAAGGCAGGTAGCGCGCCTCAAGGCCGAACTCGCGCGAGCGCTTCTCGACGAGCAGGTCGACTTCCTCGAAGCTGTCGTCGTCGAGCAGCAGCTCGATGCGCTCGCGAGCCAGCAGCTTGCCCTGCGCCTTCTGCGCGGCGGCGCGCTCGGGGCTCTCCGGGCTCATCGCGCGTTGGCGCTTCTTTTGGAGGTCCTCGGTCTTGCGCGACACGAACGCCTTCGGCGGCTTGGGAGGGTCGGTTTTCTCAGCCATTGTTTTCGACGAGTTCGACGAGCACTCCTTGGGCGAATTTGGGATGCAGGAAGCAGACGTGGTGGCCCCGCGCGCCGGGCCTGGGCTTGTCGTCGAGCGGCGGCAGGCCCTCCTGAGTCAACCGCATGATGTGCCCGGTCAGGTCCTTGACGGAGAAGGCCACGTGATGGATGCCCGGCCCGCGTTTTTTCAGGAAGTCCGCCACTGGTCCCTCGGGCCCGGTAGGCTCGAGGAGCTCGATGAACGAGGGCCCGGCCTGCAGGAAGGCGACCTTGACCTTCTGAGGAGCGACGATCTCGGTGTGGACGACGTCGAGCTTGAGGGCCTTCCTATAAAAGGGAAGGGCGCTCTCGATGCTCTCGACGGCCACGCCGACGTGATCGATGACCACTCAGGCGATGTTGATCCCCGCGTCGCCGAGCATCTTGCTCAGCTTCTTGCGGACCTTGGAGATCTTCGTCGGCTTCTTGGCCGAGCCCGCGGAGGGCAGCTTGACGCTGAACTTGCGCGGGTCCGAAAAGACCGTGCGGCCGTCCTTGGTCGTGATCCGGGCCGAGACCTTGTGCGCCTTCGAGGCGTAGCCGGCCCAGTCGAACCACCAGAAGCCGACGGCGTTGCGGCAAGCCTTCCAGTCGGCGCCGTCGATCGAGACCTCGACCTTCTCCGCGTCGGCGCTGGCGCCGACGCGCAAAGTGTATTCGGGCGACAGGATCGCCTCTCCTTCTTGCGGGAAATCGACGACCACGTACGACTGTTCGGCGGGCTTCTCCGCCGCGATGAACCCTGCTGCGCCCTTGTGCTTTCTCATGCTGCCTCCCTTTACTTCTTTAAGATCCGGGTTCCCAGGGACGCCGGATCGATCTTGTGCTCGACCAAGTCGTCGAGGTACTTCTCCGAAATCTGATTCAAAGCGTTGCGGTAGACGCGCCGGGAGATGTAAAGAGAGAGCTCTTCCTTGTGCTGTTCTTTCAGCCGCTTGCGGCCCTCGTCGCTGCGCTGTAAATAGGCCCAATGCTCGTCGAGGGCCTTCCCAAGCTCCTCGACGCCCTTGCCCGTCAGAGCGGAGGTCCCGAGCACCGGCGCCTCCCACGGCTTGGCCTCGTGGCCGCGGCCGAGGCTCAGCGCCGAGCGCAGATCTGAAAGGGCTTTGTCGGAACCGTGCAAATCCGCCTTGTTGACGACGAAGATGTCGCCGATCTCCATGACCCCGGCCTTCATGGCCTGGATCTCGTCGCCCATCGATGGAGTCGTCACATACACGACCGAATCGCCGACTTTCCCTATCTCCACCTCGTCCTGGCCCGTGCCGACGGTCTCGACGATGATCTTGTCGCAGCCCCAGGCCTCGAGCACGTGGATCGCGCCGAAGATCGTGTAGGAGACGCCGCCGACCATGCCGCGCGTGGCCAAGGAGCGGATGAAGACGCCCGGGTCCATCGCGTGCTCTTGTATGCGCAGCCGGTCTCCCAGAAACGCCCCGCCCGACACCGGGCTCGAGGGATCGACGGCAAGTATGCCGACTTTGAGCTTTTGCTTGCGCAAGTGATGCACGAGCCGGCCCGTCAGCGAGGATTTGCCCGCTCCGGGAGGGCCGCAGACCCCGATCTTCTGCACCGAGCCGGATTTGGGGAAAAAGGCCTTTGAGAGAGAATCCGCCTCGGGCGCCTCGTCTATGACCAGCGAGAGCGCCCGCGAGGCCGCGGCGTGCTCGCCTCGCAGGACCCGCCCCACCAGATCATTTCTTCTGGACACGGGGGAGGCGCGCGTTGAGATACTCGACGATGGCAGAGAGCGGCGTGCCTGGTCCGAAGACCTGGTCGACGCCCTTCTTCTTGAGCTTCGGGACGTCCTCGTCCGGGATGATGCCGCCGCCGAAGACGAGCACGCTCAGGCCGTTCTGTTTGAGGAGCTTGGTGATCTGCGGGAAAAGCGTCATGTGCGCGCCGGACAAGAGGGAGAGTCCGACCGCGTCGACGTCCTCCTGGAGCGCTGTCTGCGCGATCATCTCGGGAGTCTGGCGGATGCCGGTGTAGATCACCTCGAAGCCCGCGTCGCGCAGGGCCCGCACGATGACCTTGGCGCCGCGGTCATGGCCGTCGAGGCCCGGCTTGGCGATCAGGACGCGGTAAGGCTTCGGCGTCAAGCCGTTCCCTTCGATCACCAGATGCCCTCTTGATTGGCCAGGACCTCGGTGAAGACCTCGACGACCTTCGGGTCGTAGCTCTTGCCGGCGCCGGCCTTGGCCTCGGCGGCGGCCTTCTTGTAGAGCTCGTCGCCTTTGAGCCCCATCATGCGCAGCTCCTCGACGCTTTCCACGAGACCGAGGATGCGCGCGCCCAATGGAATGGAGTCTCCCTTGAGCTTGCCCGGGAAGCCCGTCCCGTCGAACTTCTCGTGGTGGTGCTTGATCATCGGGATGGCGCCCTCGAGCATCTTGACGCCCTCGAGCAGCTGCACCGAGAACAACGGGTGCATCTCCTCGGAGGCGTTGCCGACCCCGAGATCGGAGAGCAGGCGCTGGTTCTTGAAGGCGATGTAGCCGATGTCGTGCAGAAGTCCCGCGTAGTAGAGCATGCGGTAGTCGTAGTCCTCGACCCCCATCGCCTGGCCGATCGCGCAGGCGAGCTTGGCGGCCTTGACCGGGTGCTCCTCCATCCTGGGCTTGGAGGTCTCGATGACCGCGCCCAGGAGCTCAAGGATGTGCGAGAAGAAGTTCTTCTGCTCTGAGATGATCTTGGTGTTGGTGATGGCCACAGCCGCGAGGTTGGCCAAGCTCGAGAGCACGCCGATGTGCTCCTGGGTGTAGCCGCCCGAGCGCTTGTTGAGGACCTCGACGACGCCGACGAGCTCGCCGCGGAAGAGCATCGGCACGCACAGAAGCGAGCGAGTGATGAAGCCCGAGGCCTTGTCGAACTTGCCCGCGAATCTCGGGTCGGTCTTGGTGTCGTTGACGACCTCGGGCTTGCGATGCTGGGCGACCCAGCCGCCGATGCCCTGGCCGATCGGCAAGGTCATCGTCTTCAAGGCCTTGGCCGCCGTGCCCGAGGCGACCTTGAAGAAGAGGCTCTTCTTGTCGTCGGTGACGAGCATGATGGCGCTGGCCTCGGAGTCGAGCAGCTGCTCGGCGGCGGCCTGAATCTTCTGAAGGAGAAAGTCGAGGTCGAGCGTCGAGTTCAGCGAGCCCGCGATCGAGAACAGCTCGAGCGCGGTGTTGACGTCGGTGCCGCCGGCGGCCTTCGCGGTGGGAGCCATGGCTACTCCGTGCCTCCTATGACCTCGCGGGCGGTGGTCAGCCCCATCTTCACCTTCTCGAGGCCGTCCTGGACGATCAGCCTCATGCCCTCCTTCATGGCGATGGCGCGGACGTTGTCGGCGGCGACGTCCTTGAGGCAGAACTGCCGGAGCGAGTCGGACATGACGAGCAGCTCGTGCATGCCGACGCGGCCCTTGAAGCCCAGGCTCTTGCAGGTGTCGCACGCATTGTCCTTGGGCGGGCCGAACAGCTTTTGTCCCGCGGGCAGCTCGACCTTGTTCTCCTCGAAGATCTTGACCTCCTCGGGCGACGGATCACGCTGTTTCTTGCAGTCGGGGCAGAGGCGCCGCGAGAGCCTTTGCGCCATGACGGCCTTGATCGTCGTGGCGACCATGAAAGCGGGCAGGCCCATGTCGGTCAAGCGCGAGATCGTCGACGCCGCGTCGTTGGTGTGGATCGTCGAGAAGACCAAGTGGCCGGTCATGGCGGCTTCCATGGCGATGTGGGCCGTTTCCTCGTCGCGGATTTCGCCGACCATGATGACGTCGGGGTCCAAGCGCAGGAACGATCGCAGGGCGGTGGCGAAGTCGAACTTCTTGCCCTCGCCGAGCTTGAGGTCCGGGTTGACCGGGACCTGCACGATGCCCTCGAGGTTGTACTCGACCGGGTTCTCGGCGGTCAGGATCTTGATGTCCGGGCGATTGACGTGGTTCAAGGCCGCGTAGAGGGTCGTCGATTTTCCGGAGCCCGTCGGACCGCAGATCACGATGAGACCGAAGTTCTTCTTGCCGCCGATGCCTTTGAGCAGCGCGAGGAACCTTTTGAGGGTGTCTTCCAGGAAGCCCATCTTCATGATGTCGACTTGGACCGACTTGCGGTCCAAGATACGCATGACGCAGGACTCGCCGTAGACGGTCGGCACCATCTCGACGCGGAACTCGATCGGATTGCCCTGGGCCAGAATCTGGATGCGGCCCGACTGCGGGATGCGGCGCTCGGTGATGTTCATCGAGTTGGTCATGATCTTGATCTTGGCCGCGATCGCCTGGCGGTAGCCCCAGGGGATCTTGAACGGGCCGGGCAGGAGCATGCCGTCGACGCGGTAGCGCAGCAGGATCTTCGAGTCCTTGCCGGCGGCGTCCTCGAAGGGCTCGATGTGGATGTCCGAGGCCTTCATCGAGAGCGCGCCGAGGATGACGGCGTTGACGAGCTTCTCGACCTCGGGCGCCGAGGCGTCGACGTCGGTGATGTCGGACTTCTGCTCCTCCTTCATCACCTCGAGCGAGCCGCCCGGCGCGTCCGGGATTCCTCCGCCCTCCTGCTTCTTGGTCACCTCGCCGATGAGGCGGTTCATGGCCGCGCCCTCGCCGCGGCCGTAGGCGTTGTCGAGCGCTACGATGATGTCCTGAGGCAGGGCGAGGTAGGGCTGGATTTCGAGGCCGGTGCGCAGGTGGATGTCCTCGCTGACGAAGAAGTCGCGCGGGTCCGCCATCGCGACGAAGAGCACGCTCTCTTCCTTCGCGAAGGGGATCGCCTGGTGGCGCTTGGCCACGGCCTCGGGGATGATCTTGGCCGTCTCCTGGTCGACGTCCATCTGCGTCAAATCCACCGCCTTGACCTGCCATTCGTCGGAGAGGGCCTTGAGCAGCTGGGCTTTGGCGAGCATGTTGAGCTCGAGGATGGTCTGCTGGAGGCTCTTGTTGGCCTTGGCGGCCGCGGTCTCGGCCTCCTTGATCTTCTCGGGAGGCAGGAGCTTGCGCTCGGTCAGGATCTCGGTGACGGTCTTGCGGCGCTGGAGGCCCTTAACCGGCATGGTATTCTCCGAACTGTTGTCTCAAAGTTCCACAGATTTCGCCCAACGTCGCGCCGCGTTCGATGCTCTCCAATATCAACGGAAATAAGTTCTGTTTAGAAACGGCAGCCGCGGCCAAAGACTTCAAACTGCCGCCTGCGGCGGTTGCGTCGCGCGCTCCTCGGAATTTCTTCAATCTCTTGACTTGGTCGAGCTCCAGTTTCGGTGACACCTTCAACACTTGCCGCGCGCGGCGCCCTTTTTCCCCGGCTCTCCCTTCCTCGACCTGCAAAGTGTTGACGCCGACGATCTTCCTCCTGCCGGCCTCGATATCCTGCTGATATTGGTAGGCGCGCTCCTGAATCTCCGCCTGCGGAACTCCCTTCTCGATCAATCGGAGCATCCCGCCTTTCTCCCGTATGTCCTTGACCTTCTCCCAGATCCTAGTCTCCAGCTCTTTCGTGAGCGACTCGATCGCGTACGAGCCCCCGATCGGGTCGACGGTGTCCGGGACGCCGGTCTCGTGCGCGAGGATCTGCTGGGTGCGCAGAGCGAGCTGGGCCGATTCCTCGGAGGGCAGGGCCAGGGCCTCGTCGTAGGAGTTCGTATGCAGGGATTGAGCGCCGCCGAGCACGGCGGCCATGGCCTGCAGCGCCACGCGTACGACGTTGTTGTGCGGCTGCTGGCTCGTCAAGGTCGAGCCGCAGGTCTGCACGTGGAAGCGCAGGGCCAGGGCCTTGGGGTCCTTGGCGCCGTAGTCCTCCTTCATCATCCGGGCCCACACGCGGCGCGCGGCACGGAACTTGGCGATCTCCTCGAGGAAATGGTTGTGGCAGCCGAAGAAGAAGGCCACGCGGCCGCCGAAAGCGTCGACCGAGAGCCCGCGCGCGAGGAGTTCCTTCACGTAGACCTCCGCGTTGGCGAAGGTGAAGGCGATCTCCTGCACCGCGTCGGAGCCGGCCTCGCGGATGTGGTAGCCGGAGATCGAGATCGGGTTGAAGCTGGGCAGATGCTCGAAAGAATACGCCATCGTATCGGCCACCAGGCGCAGAGAAGGCTCGGCCGGATAGATGTAGGTCCCGCGCGCCATGAATTCCTTAAGAATGTCGTTCTGCAAAGTGCCGCGCAGCGCCGAGAGCGGGACGCCGCGCTTCTTGGCCGCCGCCGCGTAGAAGGCCAGGAGCAGCGGGGCGGTCGCGTTGATCGTCAGCGAGGTCGACACCTTGTCGAAAGGGATGCCGTCGAAGAGGTCCTCCATGTCGGCCAAGGTGCCGATGTGGACCCCGACTCTTCCGACCTCTCCCCTCGCTCGAGGATCGTCTGCGTCGAGGCCCATCTGGGTCGGCAGGTCAAAGGCGGTCGAGAGGCCCGTCTGCCCCTGCTCGAGGAGCCAGCGGAAGCGCAGGTTGGTCTGCTTGGCCGTGCCGAAGCCCGCGTACTGCCTCATCGTCCAAAGACGGCCGCGGTACATGGTCTTCTGTATGCCGCGCGTGTAGGGGAATTCCCCCGCGGCGCCGGGAGGCGGCACGCCTTCCATCGTCTCGGGGCCGTAGTAGCGGGCGAGCTCGACGCCCGCCGTGGTTTTGAACAGCGTCTCCTCGGTCAATGGATCTCCAGCTGGTCGCCGACTGCGACCGAGCCCTTGAGGACGCCGCCAGCCAGCTCGAGCACGCTGTGGGCCGAAAACACCCACGGAGTGAGCCTCCAGGGCTTGAGGCCTTCCAGCACGCGGGCGGCCTTGAGGTCGCGGGTCAGGAAAACGACGTCGATCGGAAATCTCATGAAAAAGGTATGGATCATGGGGCACGGCACGATCCAGAGGCCCTCGGCCGGGTCGAGAGAGTCCCTCCCCAATAGGCCGCGGCTGCGCGACTCGTAGTCGTCGGCCCTGAGGACCCGGTCGGCGAGCTTGACGCCCCGCGTCCGGTTAAAGGCTACAAAAAACTGAGGCCCGTTGCCATCCATCAACGGATGACGGCCAAGCGGCCCGTGGTGCTGCCGTTGTCTGTGGAGACGAAAAAGACGTAGGTCCCCGAGGCCACCACGTTGCCGCCGTCGCTGCGCCCGTCCCAGGTCAGGCCCTTGAGCGTGCGCACCAGGCGTCCGTCGCTCGTATAGACTTTGACCAAGGCGTTGGCGCCCTGCAGCGACACGGGGATCGTGATCGCCACGGCCCCGGTCGAAGAGATCCGGAAAGGGTTCGGGAAGGCGATGGCCTTCTGGTCGCCGATGAAATCGGCCAGGGTCCCGCGCACCGCCAGGCGCAGCGAGCGGAAGTTGTCGACGCGCCCGGCGCCGGCGATGGTCCCCAGCGGACTCCCCGAGGACGCCGCCGCGTTCAGGGATGCGATCCCGATATTGTCGCAGCCTCCGCGGATGACGCTCTGCACCTGGGCCGGCGTGAAGGCCGGCTTGGCGGAGAGGACCAGCGCGGCCAGGCCTGAGACGTGGGGCGCCGAGAAGGAGGTGCCGGTCGCCGCGGCCGCGTAGCCATTGGCGATGTCGGTGGTCACCACGTTGACGCCGGGCGCGACGACCCCGTTGGCCGCCAGCTCCGGTCCCCGGGATGAGAAGTAGGCGATGTTGTTGTCCACGTCGACGGCGCCTACGGGGATGATCCCGCTGCCTCCGACCGCGCCCGCGCAGTTGGCGGGCTGGTTGACCGCGCCGCTGTCGTTGCCGGCGGAGGCCACCAGCGTGATGCCCGCCGCGACGTCGAGGGCCATCTCGGCCCCGACCGCGGCCGGGCAGCCGCCGGCGCCTCCGATGCTCATGTTGACGACGAGCTTGCCGGCCGCGGCGACTCCCGTCATCTTCGTCCTCACGTAGCCGAGCGCGGCGATGACGCTGGCGTCGGTGGCGACGCAGCCGCCGGGGCAGTCGCCGGCCGGGTTGCAGAAGCCGTCCGGAAAGACCTTCAAGGAAACGAGCTTCGCGCCCCAGGAGATTCCGGCGATGCCGGCTCCGTTGTTGGTCGCGGCGGCGGCGATGCCGGAGGTCCTCGTCGCGTGGTTGCACGCAGGCGTGGGCGGGTTCTGGGTGTCCGCGCAGGCCCCGCTCGAGCAGTCCTGGCTGCGCGCGTTCGCGCCTCCGTCGAGGAGCTTGCCGGCCAGGTCCTGCTGCGTCGCGTCGATGCCGGTGTCGATGAAGGCGATGGTCACGGCGTTGGAGACGCCGGTCTCGAACTCCCAGCCCGCGAAGGCGTTGACCTGGCTCAGGCTGGCCTGCTGCGAGACGAAGGCGTCGTTGGGGACGACATTGGGGCGCTGCGCGTGGTTGGGAGAGACCTCGGCCACCTCCGGCAGGGTCTTGAGCAGCTGCATCGCGTTGGCCACGCGCATCCCCGGGGGCATCCTCACCCAGGTCCAGCCGATGTCGGGAAAATCCTTGATGGCGGCGGCGCCGACGCCGGCGAGCGCCGACGCGCGCTGGTCCGACGAGACGCCCACGGCGAACTTGACGAGCGCCTCCTCGGAGACCACGTCGATCGAGGTCCCCAGCGCCAGCCCCCCGACCCTCGTCAGCCGCTCGAGCCGATAGGCGCGTGCTGCGCCGGGGAGAAGGAGGAGCAAAGCGGCGAGAAGCCGCCTCACCGCGCGGCGCCCTCGGCCTTGAGGCCCGCGTTCTCGCGGCGGATGATCTCGACGAGCTCGTAGATGTCGCCGAGCTCGAACTCGGCGCCCGACTCGGAAGGCTTGGTCTCGAAGGTGTTGCCGTACTTGGCCCAGGCGGTGCGGATCTTGAGGCCCTTGGCGCCGACGATGTCGCGGTCGGCCCAGTCGCCGACCATGATGGTCTCGGAGGGCTTGGTGCCGAGGACCTCGAGGGCCTTTTGGAACGGCTCGGGCGCGGGCTTCTTGTGGCCGGTGTCCTCGGAGGTGATCACGTGGTCGAAGTAATGGTGCAGGCCCAGGCCCACGATGCGCAGCCAGACCTCGAGCTTGGGCGCGTCCGAGATCACGACCATCTTGATCCCCAATTTCATGATCTCGGTCAAAGTCAGGCCGACATGCGGGTAGAGGGCCATCGTGCCGGCCTTGGCGCGGCGGTAGCCGATGATGGCGGCGGCGAGGATCTTGACGTCGATCTTGCCGTATTCCTTGGTCAGGACCTTGTCGAAAATGCGCTGGTCCTCGACGCCGTCCTTCCAGTAGATTTCGAAGATCTTCTCGACCATCGCGGACTTTTCGACCTTGAGCCCCGCGTCGATCATGCCCTCGACCGCGGAGTCGACCGCCGCCCGCTTCATCTTCATGAAGTCGGTCAGCGTGTTGTCGATGTCGAAGATGACTGCTTTAATCATATGGTTTTCTTCCAGTATCCTTAGGAGTCAAACCATTCCCTTCGGTCAGCGCTCTTGCTTGACGCGCTCGATGTACTGGCCGGTGCGCGTGTCGACGCGGATGAACTCGCCTTCTTTGACGAACAGCGGAACGGAAATCTCGAAGCCGGTCGACAGCGTGGCCTTCTTGTTCATATTTGAGACCGAATCCCCCTTGACGCCGGGCTCCGAGGAGGTGACCTCCAGGACGACGTTGGCCGGAAGCTCGATGTTGGTCAGCTTGCCGTCGACGTAAACGCCCAGCACCATCATGTTCTCCTGGAGGAAGTTGGCTTGCGCGCCGAGCTTGGCCCTGGGAAACGAAATTTGGTCGTAGGTCTCGTTGTCCATGAAGACGACCTTGTCGCCCTCGTCGTAGCTGTAGTTGAACTCGCGCTTGGTGACCGGCACCTCGCGGAACTTGGTGCCCGAGGCGTAGGATTTCTCGACGACGTTGCCCGTCGAGAGGGACCGCAGGGTCGTGCGATAGACCGCCGCGGATTGCGATTTGCGATGATGCTGGTAGGAGATGATCTGCCAGATCTGGCCCTCGTCCTCGAAAACCGTCCCGTTGCTGAAATCGGCTGTGCTGATCATATGAGTTTGCTCTCCCTCGGTTGGAACTGAAATTCTTCCCCATAATGTTACAATATTTTCCCATGGCGAGTTTAGCCCCCGACGACGTCCAAGAGGTCGTCGCAGTTCTCATCGGCCGCGTCGGCGACTTGATCGTCGCCGGGCCTTTCCTGCGCGCCTTGAAGTCGGGCTATCCGAACGCCCGCGTCAAGCTCACCGTCTCGAGACTATGCATCGAGACGGCCGCCTTGCTCCCCTTCGTCGACAGCTTCGAGGTCATGCACCGCCTGCACTGGGTCGGCCGCGTGCTGATGACCGCCTCGGGGCTCATCTTCAACCCCTGCGACCTCGCCGTCGACTTGAATCCATCGTTTTCGCGGACATCGACCTTGCTCATGACCCTGCTGCACCGGGCGCCGGTCCGGGCCGGATTCAAGAAGGGCCGCTGGGACAAGGTCTTCACCGAGCAGGCCGAGGCCGCGGGCGAACGCGAACACATGCTCGACCGCTACGCGCGACTGGCGGCGCTGCTCGGCATCCCCTATGAGCCGCGGCTCGAACTGCGCCTCAATGAAGAACACCAGGAGGAAGCGTCTCGCTTGCTTTGCGACTACCCAAAGGGAAAAGCGCGGCGCATCCTCGTCCACGCCGGAAACTTCAAGAAGTTCGAGAACCGCTGGCCCGAGGAGAAGTTCGTCGAGCTCACGAACCGCTTGCTCGGCGATCCCTCCCTGGAGGTCTTCTACCTGGCCGGGCCCGGCGAGGCCGAGCCGGTCGCCGGCATCGTGAGCCGGCTCAAGCGGCCGGTCCCGGTCGTCCCGCCCTCGCCTTTGGGCGTCGTGGGAGCCGTGATCAAGCGCATGGATCTTTGCTTGATGAACATCACGGGCACGACGCACCTCGCGGGAGCGCTCGATGTGCCGACCTTCGGCCTCTACTCGGGCTACACCGACGCGGTCTGGCGCCTGCGCGGGCCGCGCCATTTTGGCGCCGTCGCCAAGGAGTGGGAGTCCTGCCGCTCGATCTCGGTCGACGAAGCCTTCGAGGGCCTCAGGAAAGCGCTTTGGGCCCCCGCCGTCCAACGGTAGGTCTAAAGGCCTATCTTGCGTGGGACCTTCGGGGTATGCTAGCGTAGGACCGTCGGCCCTGCCGGCGCGGGGCCGACACCCCTATCCTGATCATGGACCAGATGGAAAAAGAGCCCACGAAGGCCGTCCTCGTCGTCGACGACGATCCGGAGTTCCTGCTCTACGCGCGCGCCGCCCTTGAGGGCGCGGGCTATCCCGTCACGGCGGCCAAGAGCGCCGGCGAGGCTGCGAAGCGCCTGACGGACGGGCGTTACGCGGTCGTGCTGACCGACCTCATGCTGCCCGGCTCCTCGGGCCTCGAGGTGCTCGAGGAGGCGCGCCGCCGCGAACCGCTCTGCGTCGGGATCGTCATGACCGGCTTCGCAACGACCGACACGGCGCTGGATGCCCTGCGCCAAGGCGCCTACGACTACCTGCTCAAGCCCTGCGAGCCCGACGCCCTGGCCACCGCGGTCCGGCGCGGAGTGGACCACTACCAGCTCAAGGTCTCCCTCCTTCATAAGACGGCCCAGCTCGAGAAGCTGCAGAATCAGCTCGATGAGAAGTCGCGCATGATCCAGAACGTCTCGCACGAGCTCAAGAACCCGCTCTCGGTCGTGTACGGCTACGCGGCCTTCCTGCTGCGCCAGGGCCCCGAGACCGCGCCCGAGGACATGAAGCGCAGCCTCAACTCGATCTACCGCAACGCCGAACGGCTGGGCCATCTGCTCGAGGAGTTGATGGAGTCGACGCGCCTCTCGAACCACAAGCTCGAGCTCAGCCGCGAGGCCCTGCCGGCCTGCCGGCTCTGCGCGGAGACCCTCGAGAATTTCCGGCCCGAGGCGGCGCGGCGCGGGATCACCTTGGCCTTCAAGTGCTCATGCCCCGAGGCCCTGGTCCACGCCGACGGCAAGCGCGTCCACCAGATCCTCTCGAACCTCATGAGCAACGCGATGAAGTTCACTCCCGCGGGCGGGGCGATCACGGTGACCGCGGTCGCCGAAGAGGGCTGCGTGCGGTTCTGCGTCAAGGACACGGGCTGCGGCGTCCCGGCCGAGGACCTGCCGCGAGTCTTCGAGCGCTTCTACCAGTCCGAGCACACGAAGCACTCGCACAGCGGCCTGGGACTAGGCCTCGAGATCACCAAGGGCCTCGTCGAACTGCATGGAGGCCGCATCTGGGTCGAGAGCGCGCCCGAAAAGGGCGCCGCCTTCTATTTCACTCTGCCCCTGCAGGTCCACTCGCGGCCGCTGCCCGAGCCCAAGCGCCTCAAGGCTTGACGGGCTTCTCGGGTTTTTCCGGCTTGTCAGGCGTAGGCTCTCCCTTGCGCACAAGGCGCCAGGGATGCTTCTTGAGATCGGCCACCAGCGCCTGCAGGTCGGCCAGGATCGCGGGCAGCCGCTCGTCGGCCTTCGCCGCGACGCCGGAGGTGTGCTCGAGGGTGACCTTGAGCGAGGCGCGGTCCTCCTCGAGGATGCCGTTGACGTTGGTCAGAGTCCGGTCGAGATTGGCGAGCACGCGGTTGAGGCGCTTGGCCGCCTGGGAGAGCTCGGCCGCGGTCCCCTCCTTCTGGAGGACGTGCAGGACCGAGTGAGCGTCGCCCATGACCTCGTTGGCCTTGTACATGAGGTCCGCGTCGAGGACGGCGGGCAAGGTGTCCGACTCGAAAATCTCTCGGGTGTCCTCCGACTCGGGCGCGGCGATCTCCAAATAACGCGCGCCTCCGAAGCCGCGGCCCCGCACGACGACGTTGGCTCCGTGCCGCAGCCGTATCTCGTTCTTCATCGCCATCCGCACGTTGAAGCGCAGCCTGGGCTGATAAGTGATCCTGATTTGATCCACGGTGCCGGCCTTGTAGCCCTGATAGAAAACCTCGTCACCCTTGTCGATGCCGGCCATCTGAGGGAGGTTGATGTAGAGCGGATAAGTCGCCGCCGAAAAGCGCGCCCGGTTGATCGCGAACGCGGCGACGGCGAAGACGGCGCAAGCTCCGATGACCAGGGCGCCCACGGCCGCGTCGCTTTTCTGGATGTCCATGCCGTCCTCCCCTACTCGAGACAGGCCTTCACGTCCGAATCCTTCGCGCTGCGCAGTGCCCCCGCGTCGTCGAAGATCGTCCCCTTGCCGTCGCGCAGGAAGAGAAAGCGCCCTTCCCACTCGCGGAAGGGGCCCAAGGTCCCCGCCCCGAGGATGAGGCTGCGCCCCTCGCGGCCGAGATGCTCGATGAGCTTCTTGATCGCGCGGGCCGCGGCCGCGTCGACCTCGGAGAGCGGGTCCTCGAGTACGAAGACCGCGGGCTCGGCCAGCACGGCGCGAGCCATGTGCGCCAGGCGCCGCGCCGAGACGCCGACGTCGGCGGGACGGCGCGAGGCGTGGTCCGAGAGGCCGAGCTCCGCAAACAGAGCGCGGGCCCGCGCCCGCGCCGACGGCGCGTCCTCGAGACCGTGATAGACGATGGGAAGGACCGCGTTCTCGAGCAAGGACAGGTTGCTCAGTAGCCCTCCCTCTTTCGGAACGTAGCCCACCGGCAGCCGGCAGCCCGGCGGATGAGACAACCGGACGCTTCCCGCGTCCGGCTCGAGGACTCCGGCCGCCAGCCTCAGCACCGTGCCTTTGCCGGAGCCGGATCGGCCGAAGACGAAGAGCCTCTCCCCCGGGCCCACCGAGAAATCCAGCCGTTGGACGGTCGCGTGCTTGCCGTCGTCGAACCCGACTCCCCGGAACTCGAGAAGTATCATAGAAGATAGAAGGCCACCGTGATCGCGCTGTCGAGAGCGAGCACGGAGATCATGCAGGCGACCACCGCTCTCGTCACGGCCTGCGGCAGCTCGGTGGGCGAGTGGCGCACGCTCATGCCGTAGTGGCAGGAGAGCACCGAGACGGCCTGGCCGAACACGACGGCCTTGAGCACCGTGACCGCAAGATCCGCGTTGGTCAGGGCCGAACCCACGCGGCCCAGCAACTGCGGCACCGAGATGTCCTTGAGCAGGAGCACCATGCCGAAGCCGCCCAGCACGCCGAGCACGTCGAAGCAGATGACGAGGCAAAACATCGCCGTCACCATGCCGACCACGCGCGGCAGGATCACGAAATCGACGGGGTCGATGCGGTAGGCCTTCAACGCGTCCATCTCTCCAGAGAGGCGCATCGAGCCGATCTCGGTCGCCATCGCGGTGCCGGAGCGCCCGATCAGGATCGCGGCCGCGATCAGAGGGCCGATCTCGCGTACGATGATCCCGACCAGGATCGCGCCGATGAGGTCGTCGGCCACGCCCGTCAGG
Organism: Elusimicrobiota bacterium; assembly: GCA_016194705.1. GTDB lineage: Bacteria > Elusimicrobiota > Elusimicrobia > UBA1565 > UBA9628 > PALSA-1176. The sequence continues at coordinate 22,757 of JACQAZ010000009.1, forward strand.
AGAGTGACGGTCTGCATGATCGAGACCCCGCCGATGAGCGTCGCGCTGGCCGCGATCAGCGGCACCGCCTGGACGCCGGTGAAGCGGATCTGGTTGAGGGTCAGGCGGCCGAGAAGTCCCAGGTTGAGGGAGGGAAGCACGCGGAGTTTCGCGGCAAGGGCGGCATGGAGCTTAAAGACGCGGCCGACGAGCGCCAGGATCGACACCGCGCCCCGGCCCAGGATCATCACTCTGGCTCGCATGAGGTGTCTCCCCGGCCGCCAGTGTAGCCCCCGCCCCCGTTTTTGTCAATTCCCCCTCAAGCAGTCACGGGCCTCCCAGTTCGTGAGGCCCATGAAGTCAAGCATCGGCAGCATGACCTTGCTCAAGGTGTCCCAGTAGCCGACCTCCTTGGCGCGGAAGACGTGCGTCCCCTTGTGCGTGATGGTGCGGACCGTCGAGCCGGCGGCCCGATAGCCTTCGAGCAGGGGCTCGAGGCTCAAGGGCTTGCTGATGAGCTCATCAGCCAGGGCGTTGATCATGAGGAAGGTCTTGCCCTTGGCGTTGAGCGACCAGGTGATCGCGTCGAAGCGGCTCAAGTAGAAGCGCGCCTGGTCGACCGACCAGTCGATCTCCTTGAGCGCGCTGCCCGTCTGGCTGTCGACGTCGCCGCTCTTGCGGTAGGTCACGATGTTGGCCAAGTCCCCTCCCCCGACGTTGGTCCCGTAGCGGTCGAAGACCGGATCGATCCCGGCGGAGACCAGGCCGACCATCGCGCCCAAGGAGAGCCCCATCAAGCCGATGTCGTCGGTCTTGACCCCGGGCAGGGCTTTGAGAACGAGATACGACTGGTGGATGTCGAGCAAGGCCTGCAGCATGTTGGCCTCGAACTCCTCGGGGTCCTTGGTGATGAAGGAGGTCGCGCCGCGCCGAGGGCCAAAATGCGGCAGATAGATCGCCATGACCACGCCGCGGTCCGAGGAAGCTCCGAGCTTGGCGATGTCGCGCTCGCTGTCGAGCTTGTCGGAGAGCTTCTGCAGGATCAGCGTCGCCGGATATTTCGCCCCGCACTTATCGTAGTTCTGCGGAAAATAGACGAAGCCCCTGACCGTGTCGGATGGGTGCCCCGAGCCGCGCCGCATGAGGCTCGGGAATTCGAATTCCTCGACGCCCCAGCCGATCCGCCTCCAGGTCACGCTCGGCGGGCCGGCGCTCAGCGCCAAGGCGTCGAACCGGCTCTTGAACTCGAGGGCATTGGCGACCATCGCGTTCTCGTTGGCGGGATTCAGGCAGAAGCGCGCGTCGCGGCAGTCGACGTTCTTGTAGAGCAGGCGCAGGCCTTGGCGCAGCTCCATGTGGTCGACAGCCGCGGCCGGCGCCGGGATGCTCTCGCCCGGGGGAACCGCGAGGTCTTTGAGGGCCTCCTGATAGCTCCTGGAGAGGGCCTCGCTTCCGGTCTGAGCGCTGAGAGAGGCCGCGACGGAAAGGAGAGCGCAGGCCCACGGTCCCATGTCACGATTGTAGCCCTGCGGCCGCCGCGGCGCCTGGGCCGATGGGGACGCCGGCGCGAGGCCTTCCGGGACTCACGCCGCGCGTGAATCCGCGAGCCCCGGGTTCTCGCGGCGCGCAAACGCGTTGACACCCGGGAGCGGCAAGCGCTAGAATGGGACCGAAAGGCCCAGATCGCAAGGAGGTCCAATGGTCCCAGTCATCGCCCTGGCGACTCTCGCCGTCTCGGTGAATGCCGCTCCTGTCGCCCCGTCCTTCGACGCTTCGCTCAACCAACTCCGCCGCGAGGTCCTCGCGGTCCGCGCCGACCAGATAAAGGCCGACGAGCTCAAGAAGATCGACAAGAACGTCCGGCTGACCGCGAACCAATGCTGGCAGCTGCGCGGGACTTTGAGCTCCCTGCGCGCGCAGGCGCGCGGCCAGCAGCCCGGGAGGCCCGACCCGTCCCTGCAGGGCCAGCTCCAGAACCTGATCTCCAACATGGACGTCACGGCGGACAACTCCGAGGTCGTGCGCAAGCAGGTCGAAGGCCTCCTGGCCTCGGCGGTCAAGGACCCTTCGCTAGCGGCCCTGGCCGAGAAGCTCTATCAAGACAGCCGTCAACTCGACAGCGACGCGGGCTACCTTTACATCGAAGCCCGCAACGGACGGATCGACTTCGACATGGGCGGCTACGCCGCGCAAGGCTACCAGATCGAGCGCTTGGCCGACTACACGGCCAGCCGCACGCCGGGAATTCGCGAAAACGCCAAGAAGGTCCTCGACAAGATCAAGTGAACCTCGAACCCAAGGAGAACATGATGAAAGGCCTCATCGCCCTGCTGCTGACCGCCGCCGTCTCGTCCGCGCACGCCGCCGCCCTGCCGTCCTTCGAATCCACGCTCGGCCAGTTCCGCCAGGATTTCCTGGCGACCCGGGCCAAGCAGGTCAAGGCCAAGGCCCTGGCCGCGAGCCAAGACATCGACCCCCTGGCCTCGGACACCGACCGGCTGCGCTGGGACACCCAGCGCCTGCGCAACGCCGTCAACGACCTCAAGTGGCGCGCCCAGCGCTCGGTGAGGCCCGGCCCCGGCAGGCCCGGCCCCAGCCGCCCCGGCAACGACCCCTGGCTGCGCAATGACCTGCAGAGGCTGGTCTGGAGCCTGCGCGACCACGCGCGCTACGCCCAAGACCTCTCATGGCGGGCGCAAAGCATCCTCAACGACGCCCGGAAGGATCCCGGGGCCGTTCCCGCGGCCCAGCGCCTGCAGAGCGCGGCCGGCTGGCTGCGCTCCGAGGCCGGGTGGCTTCAGATGGACGCGCAGAACGCGGCCTGGGATTTCCGCCGGGCCGGCTACTCGATGGAGGCCTTCGACGTCGAGAACGCCGCGCGCGACGCCCAAAACGCGGCGCTGGACCTCGAGAGCCTGGCCGGACGCATTCTCGCGAAAGTCAGCTAGGCGCTCACGCGGCGCGTGAGCGCCGCGCTTTGGTCCCTCTCGCGGCGCGAGACGGACCAAAGCCTGCCCGAGAGCGGGCCCGCCGGCCATGGCCGGGGGCCCGCTCCTTTCTTATACTCGTACGACGCATGCGGGCAACCCTTTTGACGCTGGTCCTGCTGTACTCGGCCCAGCGCGCCGCCGCCGTCGAAAGAACTCCTCCCAGGGAGGGCGGCGGTCTTCTTTTGCGGCTCGCGCCGCTCCCCGACCTCCAGGTCGCGGGGCGCGCCGAGACGCTGCCGCGCCTCGGCGACACGGCGGTCCAGGCGGGACTCCAGCCGTCCGCCGCGCTCATCGAGCCGGCGAAGGGTCCGGCCCAGCCCGAGGCCCTTCTCGCCTTTCCCGGACTCGACGCAGGCTCCCGCCCGCGGCCGTCCGCCGCCGCCGGGCTTGACGCGATCACGGAGGACGGCCTCAGCCCCGGAACTGACGCGCCGCCCGGCGGCGCCTTCGATGGCCGGCTTGCCGCTCCGGTCGACGGGCCGCTCAAAGGCCGCGACGTCTCCGGCGAGTACCGCGAGGCGCGCGCCTCTCTCAAGTCGGTCCGCCGCCCGTCGGGCTTCGCCCCTCGTCGGCGCGACCTCTCCGCGCTCAAGGATTACAAGGTCCTCTTCGTGCCGGGATTTCTGTCGGGAGCCTTCATCAAGCTCTCGAAAGCCGTCGGCCGCGATCCCCAGCCCTGGCACTACTTCGGTTCGCAGCAGAGGTGGCTCACCGGCCTGGGCGTCGAGCACGAGCTCGTCGCGGTGCACACCGAGCAGAGCGTAGAGCACAACAGCCGCATCGTCCTCGACGCGATCCGCGCCTCTCCCAAACCCGTAATCATCATCTCGCACAGCAAGGGCGGCCTCGACACCTTGGAGGCTCTGCAGCAGCTGCGCGGCCGCGCTCTTGAAAAGGTAGCGGGCTGGATCCCGGTGCAGAGCCCGTTTCTCGGCTCTCCGGGAGCAGACCGAGTGCTCGACCAGCCCCTGGTCCGCTATTGGATCTCGCACTTCCTCGAGCACCCGACGGTCGGCGGCTCGCGCGAGTCCCTGGCGGGAATGACGACGCGGGCCTGCGAGCGCTACTATCTCAGCCGCCGCCGGCGCATCGCGCGGATCCTGCGCGAGGTGCCGACGGTGGCCTTCACGAGCTGGAAGGAGATCGGGTTCCTGGACCTGCTCGGCGAACTGACGAGGCTCGGCTTGAGGCTCAACCTCTTTCTCAATCCGTGGCTGCTTTGGAGCCCGCTCTTCGGCCTCGCGCTGATCCTCAAGGGCGTGGCGGGCAGCCTCAACTGGCTCGCGGCCAAGAGCGACGGCCTCGTGCCGGCCCTGCGCGCGCGCCTGCCGGAGATGGACTTCGTCGAAGAGGAAGGGGTCGATCACTTCGCGCCCTTCGTCGACCACGGGGGCGCCTTCGACCGTCTCGAGTTCACCCAGGCCTTGCTCGCGATGGTGCTGGCGCGCGTCAAGACGCGGAGCGGACGGCGGCCCTAAGACCGGTCGAGGCCGAGCTCCCCGGGCAGCCTGAGCCAGGCCTCCAGCGGGATCGTCTCGGCGCGCGCCTGAGGCTCGACCCCGCAGCGGCCGAGGGCTTCGACCACCCTCACGCGCGGAAGCTTGAGCGCCTGGGCCAAAGGATTGGCCGCCATCTTGCGGCGCTGGCCGAAGGCCGCCCGTGCGACCTTGAAGAAGGCCGGCTGATTCTCGGGCGACACCAGCGGAGCCGCGCGACGGACGAGCCGCACGACGGCGGAGGCGATCTTGGGCCGCGGCGAGAAGCTCTCGCGCGGAACGTCCAAAATCTTCTCGGCTTCGGCGTGGATCGCGACCGACAAGCTCAGCAGGCCGTAGTCGGCGCCGCCCGGCTCCGCCGTGACCCTTTCGGCGACCTCCCTTTGGAACATCAGCACGGCCGCGGTCCAGCGCGCCCAAGGCAGGACCTTCTGCAGTATCGGGCTCGCGACCGAGTACGGCAGATTGGCGACGATCTTGAACGGTCCGTCTCCGAGTCCGGCCAGGTCGAGTTTGAGGAAGTCGGAGGCCACGAGATGCAGGAGAGGATTGGCTCCCCATTTGTCGCAGAGCCCCTGAGCCAGCCGCTCGTCCATCTCCACGGCCGTGACCTGGGCCTCCGCGGCCAACAGCCCTTCGGTCAGGAATCCGCGCCCCGGACCGATCTCCAAGACCGCTTCGCCGTTTTTCACGGAGGAAGCGGCGACGATGGCGTCGCGCGCGCCCTCGTCGATCAGGAAGTGCTGCCCGAGCCGAGCCGGCACTAGCTTGCGCGGTTCTCGCGGGCGCGGCGCAGGAGATCCTCGCCGACCTTCCAGACGTCGCCGGCTCCCAAAGTCAGCACGACGTCCCCGCGCCGGAGCTGGCGCGAGAGCTCGAGCGCCCCGGGAAACGGCGCGCAGGGCGTCCCGCGCCGACGCAGGGCGTCGAGGATCAGCCTTGAGGTGACGCCCTTGATGGGCTTCTCCCCGGCCGCGTAGACGTCCATCACATAGACCAAATCAGCGTCCGTGAAGGCGGAGCCGAACTCACGCGCCAAGAGCTTGGTGCGCGTGTAGCGGTGAGGCTGGAAGACCGCCACCACGCGCCGGGCCTTCCAGAGCCGCACCGCGCCGAGCGTCGCGCGGATCTCGGTCGGGTGGTGGCCGTAGTCGTCGACGAACTCGATGCCGTCGGCGGCGCCCAGGCGGTCCAGCCGCCGTCCCACGCCGCGGAACTCGGAGAGCCCCGAGGCCAGCTTGCGCAGGTCGAAGCCGAGGTAGGCTCCGGCGGCCAATGCGCCGAGCGCATTCTGGACGTTGTGGCGGCCCGGCACGCGCAAAGTCATCGAGAGCTTGCGCCGTCCGTTCTCGAAGACCTCGAAGCGCGAGCCCGCCTTTTCCATGCGGATGCCGCGCGCCTGCCACTGCGCGCCGCCATTGATGCCGTAGCTCACGATGCGCCGGCTGATGTCCGGGAACAAACCGCGCAGTCTCGCATCATCGGCGCAGAGCACGGCCGCGCCGTAAAAAGGCAGCCTCTGCAGATGCGCCCCGAAGGAGGCCTTGAGGTTCTCCATCGTCTTGTGGTAGTCGAGGTGGTCGTTGTCGATGTTGGTGACGACCGCCACCAGCGGAGTGAGATAAAGGAACGAGCCGTCGCTCTCGTCGGCCTCGGCGACCATGTACTCGCCGACGCCGAGCTTGACGTTCGAATGGATGTTCTTGAGCTGCCCGCCGATGATCATCGTCGGCTGCGCCCCGGCGGCCTTGAGCGCCATCGCGACCATCGAGGTCGTCGTCGTCTTGCCGTGGGAGCCGGCGACGGTCACGGTCTTCTTCATGCGGCCGAGCTCGGCGAGCATCTGGGCGCGCAGGATCACGGGAATGCCGGCGCGGCGAGCGAAGGAGACCTCCTGGTTGTCGGGAGCGACGGCAGAACTGACCACCACGACCTGCGCTCCGCGCGCGTTGGAAGACGCGTGGCCCATGAAGACGCGAACTCCCGCGGCCCGCAGGCGCCGCGTGATCTCGGACTCCTTGACGTCGGAGCCGGAGACCTTGTAGCCGAGGTTGTGCAGGACCTCCGCGATGCCGCTCATGCCGACCCCGCCGACGCCGACGAAGTGCACGCGGCTCACGAACGACCTCATCAGCTCCTGGTCTTTCATGGTTTTCCACCCGTATCCTTCGGAATTAAACCATTCCCTTCGGTCATGGTCCTCCCTTCTCCGCCGGCGGCTTGGCTTTGGTCGACGGCCGCAAGAGCCACTTGAGGCCCTCCGCGGCGGGCCTGTTCTTCGGGTTGAGCTTGAGCGCCTCTCGGTAGGACTCGGCGGCGGCGGTCTCGTCGCCCGTCATCACTTGGGCGACGCCCTGCCCGAGGTAGGCGGCCTCGTTGTTCGCATCGAGATGGACCGCGCGCTGGAAGGCCGTCAGGGCTCTTTGGCCGTCGCCGACGACCGCGTAAGCCAGGCCGGTGGCCAGCCACCAGTCGCTCGCCTCGGGATGTCCCGGCTTGTCGCCCGGCTCGGGAAGCACTTCCTCGACCATGGCCATCCAGCCGGTGCCGATGACCCACAGCCCCATGTCGTTTCCGACCTGTCGCGGCTCGTAGCTGACCTTGGCGTCCGCGCCGCCGTCGGCACGCCCGGTCGCCGCGGAGGCCAGGCGCGTGAAGTTGAGGTTCATCCCAAGGCGCACGTCGGAGTCCGCGGGGGCGTCCTTCATGGTCTTGCGCAAGTCCGCGATGATCCTGGCGATCTGGTCGGCCCTCTCCTGCGGGCTGGCGGCGCGCAGCTGGTATTCGCGCCGGACCGCCTTGGGTCCCGAGCCGGCCTCGTTCATGCGCTGCTGCAGGGCCTGCTTGAGCGAGGAGGCGCTCTCGGGCGAGGCCTTGATCAGCTTGGGCTTGGGAGCGAAGACGACGTCGACCTGCATGACCGCGCTCTGCTCGAGCGGGATGCGCTCGAGGTTGCGCCGGAAGACGTTCATCGGGTCGCCGGCGTCCAGCGGAGGTTCAGGCCGATGAGCTTGCTGCGAGTTTCCATCGGCAGCCCCCGAAGGGGGCCGGCCTCCTCCCTGCGTCTTTCCCCCCGCGTAGGAGATCGAGAGCTGAAGGCCCGCCCCTCCCTCCTCCGGGGTCAAGTGGAAGGACTCGACGAATACCTCGCGCGCCTTCTTGGGCTCGTTGGTCAGCAGATAGAGCCGGCCGAGCCTCAGCCGGGCGACCGAGTCGCGGCTCTTGAGGTCGACGGCCCGCTTGAAGTCGTGGACCGCGGCCCGGCGGTCCCCGGTGCGCTCGTCGACGGCGCCCAACTCCAGCAGGGCGTCCTCGAACTCCGCGTAGAACTTGAGCGCCTCGCGCAGTTCCTCGCCCGCCTCCTGATCCCGGCCCAGCTTGCGGTAGAACGAGCCGAGCTGGAAATGGTAGAGCGCCTCGCGCGGGGCGAGGTTGACGGCCTTGCGGAAATGCTCGAGCGCATCGGGCACCAGGTTGAGGCTGTCCTCGATCGAGCCGAGGTTCATCTGGATGTCGGCCCGGTTGGGGTCGATCTCGGCGGATTTCTTGAAGGCCTCGTAGGAGCCCTTGACGTCGCCCTTCCAGGCCAGCGAGATGCCGATGAGCATCCAGTCCTGGGCGTTGTTGGGCTCAAGGGCGAGGCTTGCGCGGTATTCCTCCAGCGAGAGGTCGACCTGCCCCGTCCAATAATAGGCGACGCCGAGCATCATGTGGGCCGTGGCGTCCTTCGGGTTGGCCGCGACCGCGCGGGAAAACTCCTTGAGCGCGAGGTCGTAGTTCTTCTCGTCGAGGTAGCGCGAGCCCAGCCGCAGGCCGCGGTGGGCCTGCGAGGCCATGATCTGGTCCCAAATGGTCTCCTGTCCGGGCTCGGTCCTGCCGGCGAACGCTGGAGGAAGGAAGAGGAGCGCGCACGCGAGCGTGAAAGCGAGCTTCTTGATGTGCGGGACCATTCTTTTCAGGGCCTCGGAGCGGTGGCTGATCGCATTCTTCTCGATGAGCTTCATCTCCGCCAAAGTCTTGCCATTCTTGGACACCAGGAACACCGGATCGTATCCAAACCCATGGGTCCCCTTGGGTTCTTTCGCGATGCTGCCCTCCAGACACCCCTCTTCCAATATGACTTTTCCTTCGGGATCCGACAAGGCCATGACGGTCCGGAACACGGCGCCGCGGCATTGTTCGTGGTGGTGGCTCAGGGCTTCCAATAGCTTCGCGTTGTCCTCCTCGAAAGTGCACGACTTGACGGGCCCCTTTCGAGCGGAGGCGTTCAGTTCCTCGAGCGAAACGCCGTCGAGAGCGGCGAAACGGGCCGAATAGACCCCGGGCGCCCCGCCGAGAGCCTCGACCTCGAGCCCCGTGTCGTCGGCCAAGGCCCAAAGTCCGGAGCCGTTGGCGCAGGAGACGGCCTTCTTCTCGGCGTTGCCCTCGAGAGTCGGCTGGTCCTCGTCGACCTCGGGGATGCCGGGGAACGAGTCGAGGGTCGCGACCTCGACGGGCAAGCCCTTGAGCAGGTCGCAAATCTCGCGCTTCTTGTGATTATTGCGGGTGGCCAGGAGCAATTTCATTGCGGCTGTTTCCGCCAAATTGTATCATTTGAGAGATGAAGCGCGTGAAGGCCATGCTGGCCCTGGCGGCGCTGGCCGCGGCGCTCGCAGGATGCTTCCCGCCGGCCCTGGGCGACGCCGAGATGTCGGACGCCGGCATACGCTCGCGCCTCGAGCAAAGCCTGCACGCCCACCGCGAATTGGACCTCCACGCCGTCACCATCGACGTGCACCTGCACATCGTGACGATCTCAGGGATCGTGTCGTCGTGGCAGGACAAGCGCCTCATTGAGGCGATCGTGCGCGAAATCGCGGGCATCGAGCAGGCCTCCATCAACCTCGTCGTCCCGGAGTGAAGAAGGCGCTTCTCGACTGGTACCGCCGGCGGCGCCGCGACCTGCCCTGGCGCCGGAGAGTCTCCCCCTACCGCACCTGGGTCTCGGAGATCATGCTCCAGCAGACCACGGTCGCAGCCGTGGTCCCGAAGTATGAGCGCTTTCTAGAGCGCTTCCCCGACCTCAAGGCCTTGGCCGCCGCTTCCGAGGACGAGGTCCTGCGCGCCTGGTCGGGCCTCGGCTATTACTCGCGCGCGCGCAATCTCTTGCGCGCCGCCCAGAAGATCGTCTCCGAGCATGGCGGAGAGTTCCCCTCGGATTTTGATTCCATCCTCGGTCTGCCGGGGATCGGACGCTACACCGCCGGCGCGATCCTCTCGATCGCCTTCGGCAAGGCGTATCCCGTCCTCGACGGCAACGTCATGCGGGTCTTCGCGCGGTATTTCGGCATCCGCAAGGACCTCAAGAAGGCCGAGACAAAGAAACAGTTGTGGGCGTCGGCCGAGAAGCTGGTCGACCGCGGTCAGCCCGGCGATTGGAACCAGGCCCTCATGGAGCTTGGCGCGACGGTCTGCCTGCCGGAAAGCCCCGACTGCGGCGCATGCCCCGTCTCGCGCGATTGCGCGGCTTTCCGGAAGAACTGGCAGGATGAACTGCCCGTGAGCCCCAAGCGCCGGGACTTCATCGAGCTGAAGTGGACCTGCCTATGGATCGAGGATGCCGGGAAGGTCCTGCTCTGGAAGCGTTCGGCTCAGGAGAGGTTTCTCAAGGGCCATTGGGGCTTGCCGGAACCGCGGCATTTGAGAGTGAAGCCGGGACGCCTGCTCAGGAAGGAGCGGCACACGATCACCCATCACAAGATCGCCATCGAAGTGCGCGCGGCCCAATCGCCCAAGACATTCCCCAAAGAAGCTGTTTGGGTTCCGAAGGACCGGATCAGCGAGAGGCTGGTGTCATCGCTTTGGCTCAAGTGCCTGGGGAGCTGACGACCTGCGCCCGGTGCGAGCCGCGGCCCGACGCGACGCCGAGCACCGTCCCCGGTTTGGAATGCTCAAGGCGGACGGTCGCCAGCGCGAGGATGCCGCCGAAATTCGGCGAGACGGCCGCGCTCGTGACCTTCCCGACCTCCTTGCCCTCGGCGAGCACGGCCGAGCCCGCGGCCGGGAGCTCCGCTGCGGTCACCTTCAGCTGGACCAGGACCTTGTTGAGATGGCCGAGGTTGTGCACGCGCGAGATCGTCTCCTGCCCCATGTAGCAGCCCTTGTCGAACGAGATCGCGTCCTCGAGGCGGGCCTCGAGCGGGATCGTGTCTTCGCCCATGTCGATCCCATAGATCGGGAGGCCCCTTTCGACGCGCCAGACGTTGAAGGCTTCCGGGCCCGCGGCGGCCGCCCCCGCCGCGTGGAGAGAGTCCAGGAGCCCCTCGCGTCTGGATTTTTCGTAAACGATGAGCTTGCAGTCCGGAGAGAGCCGCGGCCAGGGGACCAGCGCGGCGGCGAGACCCGCCGAGAGTCCGAGGACCTTCTCCGTCGAGGGCCCCGCGGCGAGAAGGCAGCCCAGCCGGGAGCCGGCGTCCTCGAATTTCGACTCGCTGAGCACGATCATCTTCTTCATCGTCTCGGCGAAGTTCGAGGCGCTTTCGGCGGGGCAGAGCGCCAGGATCGCCTGTCCGCTGTCGTATAAAAGGAAGTGGGCCCTGAGCATCCCCTTGGGCGTCAGCAGGCAGGCGGCCATGGCCTTCGCGGATTCCAGCTTAGCTACGTCGTTGGTCACCAAGCCGTTGAGGAATTTCCGGCTGTCGGGGCCGTTGATTTCGAAAATGGACCACGGCAGATCCACGAGAGCGCACGAATCCTCAAAGGCGCGGTACTCCTCTTCCCAGCCCATGCCTCAATCTAGCAGGTTTGTTTTGCCGCGACAAGCGCGGGGCCTTGCAATATGGTCGATCCGGACCTAAACTAAGGTCATGCCCGCCTCCCGCCGCGAGATTGGCATCATGGCTCTGGCCTTCTGCCTGGGTTGGCCGGCGCCGCGCGCCCACGCGCGCTGGGTCTTCCGCGGAGACGCGAGCGGGAGGTATCGCAGCAGCCGGTATGCAGGGGATTCCTCGAACCAGTCGAACTCGGACTCGGAGAAGGAAGAACCGGCCGGCCCGCCGACGATCGAGGATGCCCGCGGCTCGTTCGAGACCCTCGTCGAGACCTACGTCGCCGCCCATCGTGATCCGGGAGGCGTCATCCTGCTCAAGGACCCCGCGGGCCGCGACGTACCCCTGCGCCTGAGCCGCGCCGACTCCGCCAGCGTCAGGGCGGCCGGCAATGGGCTCTTCGCGGGCGAGGTCCTAATGCGGAACGCCGCGGGGCGGACCCTGCGCGCCACAGCCGTCGCGGACCTCGGCGGGACCGAGTGGCGGATCGTCCGCCTCGAGCTCCCGGCGAAGCGCAAGGTCCTGCAGGCCAATGACGTCGGCCGGCTGTTCGCCGCCGCGGTGCTCGCCCACGTCCAGGACCAGGCACGGCGCGACGGGGCCTTTCTCCTCTACGACGCCCAGCTGCAAAAAAAGCGCCGGCTCAAGCTCAAGATCGTTTCAGCCGAGGGGATCTCGGCCCTCGGAGAGGGCCGCTACCGTTCCGCCGTGACCATGACGGATCTCGATGACGGCTCGACCGTCGAGGTCGATTTCTACGCGAACCTCACCGACGACGCCGGCCAAGTCTACAAGACGGCGCTCCACGAGAGCGGCGGCCAACCATGAGGACGGCGCTTGCCGCCGTGCTCCTTCTTCTGCAGACATCTTCCTGGGCCAAGTCCAAAGGCGCCGTGAATCAGAATTTCGGCAGTTTCGGGGACGAGAGCGTACCCGCCCAACTCGGCGACCCGACGCGACCAACCTACACCAATGGGGTGTACGGCAGCACCCGCTTCCACGAAAAGCAGATTCTCGACGATCCGAAGGAGAAGGTCGAAGACGAGCATCCGGCCGCACCGACCGTCGAAGACGCCCGCGGATCGTTCCAGACTCTCGTCGAGTCCTTCGTCCGCGCGAAACGCGGGGAGGACGGCACCGTGGCGGTCAGGGACCCGGCCTCGGGCCGCGGCTTGCCCCTGCGCATGGTCCGCGCCGACTCCGCCAGCGTCAGGGCGGCCGGCAATGGGCTCTTCGCGGGCGAGGTCATCATGAGAACGGCCGCGGGCAAGACCGTACGCGCCACGGCCGTGGCGGACCTCGGCTCGACTGAGTGGCGCATCACGAGCCTCGAGCTTGCCGCGAAGCGCAAGGTCCTTCAGGCCAATGACGTCGGCCGGCTGTTCGCCGCCGCGGTGCTCGCCCACATCCAGGACGGGGCGCGGCGCGAGGGGGTCTTCTTTCTCCCCCGTGACTCCGGCCCGAAGCGGCGCCGGCTCAAGCTCAAGACCATCCCCGCCGCCGGGTTCGCGCCTCTCGGAGAGGGCCGCTATCGCTCCACCGTGACCATGGTCGATCTAGATGACGGCGCGTCCGTAGAGGTCGATTTCTACGCGAGCCTCGCCGACGGCGCCGGCCAGGTGTACAAGACGGCCCTCCACGAAAGCGCAGGTCAGCCGTGAGGACGGCGCTTGCCGCCGCGCTCTCGCTCTGCGCCCTCGGGGCGGGAACGGTGCGCGCCGCGGACGGCGGGAGCGGCTCCGGCCAGAGCCAGTCGACCTCTAAGTCCGAACCTCAGGGGAACCTTCAGCCCAACGCGCCAGCCACGACCCCGTCTCCGGGCCAGACCGCGTATCCGGCGAGCACGGTCCAGATGTACCGCGAAGCCACCAACCCACCCCCCCCGGCCGACGACATGCCCAAGGAGGCCGGCGGCGTCTATCGGAGCTCGCGCTATGCGCCGGACTCGGGCAGCGGCCAGAAGGAGAAGCAGAGAACAGAGGAGAATCCGGCTCGGAGCGAGTCGGAGCGCCCCGCGCCGGTGCGGCCCGCGACTCTTTCCGACGCGCACGACAACTACCCATCCATGGTCGAGAGCTTCTTGGCGCGCCATTCCAACGGGGGGCTCTTCCCCCTGGCGGGCCCCGCGAAGTCCCGGCCGCTCATGGTCCGGCTGGGCGGCATCAAGCCGGGCTCGGTCCGCGCCTTGGGGCGCGGGCGATTCACGGCGACGGTCCTCTTTCGCGACGTGGCCGGGCGCGCGGTCGAGGCCCAGGCGCAAGCCAACATGTCGGGCAGCGTTTGGGAGGTTACGCGGATCACGCGCGCCCCGCCGCGGGCCATCAAGCCCAAGAAGACGCGGGCCCATTGAGCGCCTCCTTTTAGGCCCAAAGGCGCAGGCCAGTGCTCCGTTTTTCTGATATCTTGGAGCCATGCGCGTCCTCGGGCTCGGCCTCTGGCTGAGCCTCATCGCCCGTTGCGCCGCCGCCCTCGACATCGCCGCCCCTCCAGGGGGCGCCCTCAACCTGCGCCTGCCCGCCGCGTCCCCGCGCTTCGTACAATCCTTCTCGGCTCTCGACGGCTGGCTCAAGAGTCCTGACGGCTTCAAAGTCGCTTTCGACATCGACTGCAATTTGGCCCTCTTGAGGACTCTCGAGGGCGACGCCCGCGCCGCCGCTCTCGGGCCGATCGAGACGAGGCTCGCCGCCGATCCGGCGCGGGCTGAGAACCTCTACGGTCGCCTTTCCGATTGGGGCAAGCTCGACGCGGAGCAGCGCACCGTTCTACTGAAAGAGCTCTCCGCCCTGCGCCGGGACGCCGAGCCGTACGCCGCCTCCAACCTGAGGAACCGCGTGCGGACCGCTCGCGAACGCGGAGCAGGGGACTCTGAGCTCTTGGCGCTCTCCCGCCAGGCGAAAGGATTCCTCGTCTTCGGCGACGCCGCAGACGAAGCCCTCGACGAACTCTCAAGCCTGATGTACGAGCGCCGCATCGCCCCCATCGAGTCGGAACTCGCGGCCTTCGGCTCCGGCCGCAGGCCCGAAGAGCTAGCGTCGGGACAACTCTCCGCCGGCATGCCGCGTCTGGCGCGCCCCGGGACGGCGCCGGCGGCGCCCGCGCCCAAGCTCGAGCCTCCGGCTCCCAAGAAGTCCGATCTCAAGGTCCGCGCTCTGACCGCCGCTCTGCTTGTGCCGTCGATCATCGGCGTGGTCCATCTCGGCGGAGCGGCCTTCGCGGCGTTCGTAGCCCTGCTCGCGGGCCTCTCGATGCGGGAGTACGCCGGCATGCTCAAGGCCGGCGCTCGGCCCGTTCAGCCCTGGATCGCCGTGCTGGGCGGCGTCGCGCTGGCGCTGACGGTGGCTCTGCATTGGCCCGCCGCGCCGGCCATCGGCGCCCTCGCGCTGGTCGCCGCTCTGCGCGAGCTGTTGCGCGAGGACCACAGCCTCGAACGCGCGGCGCTGACGATTTTCGGAGCGCTGCTCTTCGGCTTCCTGCCCGCGCATCTGGCCTTGGTCCGCGGGCTTTCTCCGTTCGGCGAGCGCCTGACCTTGATGCTCTTCGCCTCGGCGTGGGCCACCGACACGACGGCCTATTTCTTCGGACGCCGGTGGGGCCACCGCAAGATCGCGCCGCGCTTGAGCCCCAATAAGACCTGGGAAGGGGCGTTGGCGGGCTTCGTCGGGGCGATGGCCGCCGTGCTGATCTTCTGGGCCTCGGCCCCCGCGATGATGACTTTGGCGACCGCTCTGGCCGTCGGGCTCGTCATGGGAGTCGCCGGCCAGGCGTCGGGCTACCTCAATTCCATGATCAAGCGCGCCAACGGCGTCAAGGATTCCGGGAACCTCCTCCCCGGCCACGGCGGGGTGATCGACCGCTTCGACGCCTTCATCCTAAGTTCCGCCTTGGTCTACGCCCTCCTGTCCGTCCTCTAGCATAAGGGGGACCGGTGGTGGTGTCAATGGCCGCTTGAGGGGCGCCGAGGAAAAATGACATACTGCGAAGGTGAAGCTCGTCACCATCGAGGCGAAGACCTCCGTCGGAGCCGTGGAGCGCCTCGGGGCCCTCTTGGGAGGCCGCATCATCGACCTCAACGCCGCCTACGCCTTGATGCTGGCGCGCTCGGGCAAGCCGCGGGCGCAAGCGCTGGCCGACGCCTTGGTCCCCTGCGAGATGCTCGCCTTCCTCGACATGGGCGACGACGCGCTCGAGGAAGCCCGGCAGGCCCTCCAGTTCGTCCACGAGGGCTCGCGCCGCTTCGGCGACGACCTCGCCGGGACGCGCGGGGAGAAGATCTCCTACAAGGAAGACGAGGTGCGCTGGCTCGCTCCGCTCCCGCGGCCGCGCGCCCTGCGCGATTTTTTCGCGTTCGAGGAGCACGCCCTCCAAGGCGCCAAGCGCCGCGGCGAACCGCTCAACCCGGCTTGGTACGACCAGCCCGTATATTATAAGGGGAACCACCGCGAAATCTACGGACCGGGAGACACGGTCCCCTGGCCCAGCTACACGCGCAAGCTCGACTTCGAGCTCGAGATCGCCTGCGTCGTCGGCAAGAAAGGCCGCGACCTCTCCTCGGACGAGGCGGCCGAGCGCATCGCGGGCTACACGATCCTCAACGACTGGTCGGCGCGCGACATTCAGAAAAACGAGATGCTCTGCCGCATGGGCCCGGCCAAGGGCAAGGACTTCGCCAACGGCCTGGGGCCGTATCTCCTGACCGTCGACGAGCTGCCGAGCCCCGACAACTTGAAGATGTCGGTCTCGGTCAACGGCGAAAAGTGGAGCGAGGGTAACTCTTCGGGACGCTATTGGAAGTTCCCGCTCATGCTGTCCCACGTTTCGCAGGAGGAGACGGTCTATCCCGGCGACATCCTGGGCTCGGGCACCTATTACAAAGGCTGCGGCCTCGATCTGGACCGTTGGCTCAAGCCCGGCGACGTGCTCGAGCTCGAGGTCGAGAAGCTGGGAAAGCTCACGCAGACCGTGGGCAAACCCGACGCGGTCAAGCAGCTGAAGTATTCGAGGACCAAAGCCAATGGCGCTCATCGTTAGGCGCGGCGCCGTACCCAAGGTCCCGCACACGGAGTTTTACGCCAAGCCGGGCGTCCTGGCCCTCGAGGAGATCCACGGCAGCTACGGCTTCTCGGGAGCCTACTCGCGCAAGATGCACGTGCGCCGCTATCCGACCGAGCAGGTGCAGGCCCCCGCGCCGGGCGGCTCGAACCTCCGCTGCGAACCCCCGAAGAACGTCCCGCTTCAGCCGTTCCATCTGCGCACCTCGCGCTTGGGTGGCCGAGGCGACTTCCTTCGCTCGCGGATCCCGCTGGTCTTCGGCCGCACGACCGTGGTCTCGGTGGCTCGTCCCGACAAGTCCACTCCCCAAGGCGAGTTCTTCCGCAACGGCGAGTTCCACGAGCTTTTGTTCGTCCAGGAAGGCGAGGGCGCGCTGTGCTCCGAGTACGGCGAGCTGGCCTTCAAGCCGCTCGACTACCTCGTCGTCCCGAAGGGGACGACCTGGCAGCTCAAGCTCGATGCGAAGAAGGGGTATTTCCTGATCGTCGAGTCGGCCTACCCGATCCAATTCGCGCCTCACCACATCAACCCCGCGGGCCAGGCAACCTTGATGGCGCCCGTCGTCGAGACGGAGATCGGCTTGCCGGTCCTCGGGGAGGCGCGCGACGAGACGGGGCGGTACTCGGTCTTCGTCAAGCACGACGGCGGGCGGCTGACCCGCCTCTCGCTGGGCCACCATCCCTTCGATCTGGCCGGCTGGGAGGGCTCGCTGTATCCCTTCTCTTTCGCGAGCTCGGCGCACCACTCGATCGCGCGAGAGATCCATACGGCGCCGCCCGTCCGCCAGACCTTCCAGGCGGGACAGGCGCCGTTCTCCGGGTTCTCGGTCTGCACCTTCCGCGCGCAGGTCGAGGGCTGGCACCCGCTCGACATTCCGGCCCCCTACGCTCATTACAACGTCGATTCCGACGAGGTCATGTTCTTCTCGAACACGAGCTACGGCGCGCGCAAAGGGGTCATCGAGCCCGGCTCGCTGACCTTCCATCCCGGCGCCCTGCCCCACAGCCCGCAGGGCGACGCGGCCGCGCGCTCGAAGGCGGCCCGCGGCAAGGTCTCGGATTACCTGGCGGTCATGCTCGACACCTTCTTCGAGCCGCTGCAGATCACCAAGGCGGGCCTCTCCTGCGCCGACAAGGACTATCCCCTGAGCTGGCACAAGGCCGCCGCCGGAGCGGGGCTCTCGCCGGCGGCTTGATGGAGCTCGATCCAGAGTCGCTGCCCGTGCGCGAACGGTACGCGTTGATGATCGCCTCGATTCTCCCCCGCCCGATCGCCTGGGTGTCGACGATCAGCCCGGAAGGGATCACGAACCTCGCGCCCTTCTCGTTTTTCACCGGAATCACGGCCAACCCGATGAGCGTGTGCTTCGCCCCCGTCAACAACCGCGAGGGCGTTCCGAAGGACTCGCTTGTCAACGCCAAGGCCACCAAGCAATTCGTCGTCAACCTCGCCAACGAGGACAACGCCGAGAAGATGAACGAGACCTCCGCGGCCTGGCCCTACGGCGTCAGCGAATTCGAGAAGGCGGGCCTCACGCCTGTCCCGAGCCTCAGGGTCAAGCCGCCCCGCGTCAAGGAGTCCCCCCTTCACATGGAGTGCGAGTTGCTCCAGATCGTGACCTTGAGCGAAGGCCCGCTCGGCGGGCATCTCGTGATCGGCAAGGTCGTGCACTTCCACTGCGACGACGCCGTCTGGAACAAGGGAAAGCTGCGCCACCAGGACCTCAAGGCGATCGGGCGCATGGAAGGCATGTGGTACGCGAAGACCCAGGACGCCTTCGAGCTGCCGCGCCCCGAGATCGACATGACGATGTGCGACAAGCTCGGCAAGGAGACGAAATGAAAAAGCACCCCTTCCAAAATCTCGTCGTGGACCACATGACCTTCCTCGTCGAGCCGCGCTTCTACAACGTCACCTTCGTGCTCTTCCGCCTCGTGTTCGGCGTGACGCCGGAGGACTTGATCTACGAGAAGCGCCGCAAGTGGCCGGGCTCAAAACAGGACATCTCGATGACGTTCGCCAGCCGCATCGGCCGCCACGAGGGGAAGAAAGGCCTCGACAGCTCGATCATCGCGGTCGTCCAGCCCTCGGAGCCCGCCGCGCAGTCGTCCCATGTCCGCGAGATATTGAAGAACCGCGGCGGCTCGGCGCACTGGCAGCACATCGCCCTGCGCACGCCCGACCTCATGGCCTTCCACGAGCATGCCCTGGAGCGCGGCGTCAACTTCATCACGCCGATCTTGAAGGACTCCGAAGAGGACCTCATTCAGGTGTTCTCCGGCGAGTGGAAGCTGCCCGGGGCCTCGCCGACGGGCATCTTCTTCGAGTTCGTCCAGCGCGACCCGACCGACGAGATATTGAAGAAGGTCGAGAGGCGACAGACCTTCTTCCGCGACAAGACCTTCCTCGGCCTCTACGGCGAGAAGGAAGCCGAGTACCAGAGCGGCAAGGTCTCGCCCTTCATCGACGACGCGCTCTTCCTCAAGCTCGAGAAGCTCGTCGGGCCCAAGAGCGTCTGGGAGATCACCGACGCCG
The DNA here is from genome assembly GCA_016194705.1 of Elusimicrobiota bacterium. Lineage (GTDB taxonomy): Bacteria > Elusimicrobiota > Elusimicrobia > UBA1565 > UBA9628 > PALSA-1176. The sequence continues at coordinate 41,612 of JACQAZ010000009.1, forward strand.
ACCTCGAGAAGGCTGAATCAACGATGCTGGACTACGCGCGGCCCCGGATCGCGGCGCGATAACAAGGAGCTGACAATGACGACGACGATACAATCCGCGAAAGACCTGGTCGCGATGAGCCGGGACGAGCTGGACTCGCTCTACAAGGCATCCGAGGCCGGGCCGATCCCTCAGGGCGACTCCATCGGCACGGCCCTCGTGTGCCCCGGCTCCGGCCTCAACTGCATGCTCGCCAAGATCGCCAAGCCGATCTGGCAGGGCAAGGTCTTCGACCCGGCGACCTCGACGTTGATCAACAAGATCCTCGGACTGCGGCTGTTCACGGCCAAGGTCTACAAGGCCGAGAGCTGGCTCGACGGCAAGCCCTCGGTCATCATCGACTACAGCGAAACATCAACGGCCGTCGGGGGCGTGCGCGACGAGATCCGCCAGGTCGCTCCCGGGATCTACCTCGGGATCGCCTACCTGAGGACGAAGGGCCGCGCGCGCGCCGTGAACTTCGCGCTCGACCTGACCGCCGGCCGCAAAGCGTGAGACTCGACGGATCCCAGCTCAACTTTCAGGTCCTGCGCGCCTTCTCGCTGGTGCTGATCGCCGCGGGGCTCCTCGGCTTCCTGCTGCCCCCCTCCTTGAGCCTCATGAGCGGGGCCCCGCCCTACGACCTCTTCCACATCGTCTTCGGGCTCTTCGGATTCGCTCTCGCGATGAGCGGCCGCGAAAGCTGGATGCGCGCCTTCAACGTCGGCTTCGGCCTCTGCGACCTTTACCAGCTCGCGGCGAGCTTCGAGCATTGGTTCCCGGAAGAATACTTCCATTGGACCCGCGCCGACGACGCGGCCCACCTCGTCCTCGGGATCGGGCTGGTCTGGGTCGGCGCGAGCGCAAGGCGCGCCGTCAATGGCCCAGGAGGATCTTGAAGGCTTCGTTGGGCGAGGTCGCGCCTGACTTGACGAGCTCCAAGGCGCCCACACGGATCGGAACCATGCCCTCCTGCTTGGCCTGCTGAAGGATCTGCTCTTCGCTGCCGTCGAGGACGGCCTTCTTGATCGCGGCGCTCTCGATGGGCATGACCTCGAAGATCGATTTGCGCCCGGCATAGCCCGTCTTGCTGCAGTTCTTGCAGCCCGACGAGACGTAGACTCGCGCGAGCTCGGCCTTCTCCTGATGGCTCAGCAAGGCGGCCTCCTCGACCGAGAGGGCACCCTCCTCTTTGCAATCGGGACAAAGTAGGCGCACCAGCCTCTGGGCGATGATCACCCTCAAGGAAGCCACGATGAGATAAGGCTTGATGCCCATGCTGATGAGCCGCGCGACGGTGGCGGGCGCGCTGTTGGTATGGATCGTCGAGAGCACTAGGTGGCCCGTGACCGCGGCGCGCAGGCCGATCTCGGCGGTCTCCAGATCGCGCATCTCGCCGACGAGGATGACATTGGGGTCCTGACGCAGGAAGGAGCGCAGCACCTTGTCGAAGGTCAGCCCGATCTCCGGATAGACGGCGACCTGGGTGATCCCGGACATCTCGTATTCGACGGGGTCCTCGACGGTGACGATGTTCCGGTACGGCGTGTTCAAGGACTTGAGCATCGTGTAGAGGGTCGTGGTCTTGCCCGAGCCGGTCGGCCCCGTCACGAGGACCAGCCCCTGGGGCGTTCCGAGCACGGCGTCGATGCAGCCGCGGTCTCGCGGGCCCAGGGCCAGGCTTTCCCAGGTCAGGTCCTGTCCGCTTTGCCGGAGCAGGCGGAGCACGACCTTCTCGCCGTGGATCGAGGGCAAGGTGCTCACGCGGAAATCCACCCTCCCGTCGGGCCCCTCGACGCTGAAGCGGCCGTCCTGCGGCACGCGGCGCTCGGAGATGTCGAGGTTGGCCAGGATCTTGAGGCGGGCCGCGATCCTAGTGCTCAAGGATTCCGGCAGCTCGAAGACGGGCTGGATAAGTCCGTCGATCCTCATCCGGACGCAGAGGGCCGTCGGCTGAGGCTCCAGATGGATGTCGCTGGCACCCCGGCTGATGCCCTCGGCCATGATCTCGTCGACCACCTTGATGAGCGGTGAGAACTCCTTGGCGATCGACATCAGCTGTGGCTTGTCCGCATCGGACGACCAGTCCGCGTACTGGTTGCCGAGCAGGCCCGCGACGTCTCCGGCGCGCATGATCAGCTGGCGCAGGTTGAGGTCTAGGTCGCGGCTGGCGGCCCCCGCCTCCTTCTCCGGCAGGCGCGGCGGCGCCGGCGGACGCTGGGCCTTGGGCGGCTCGGGGGGACGCTGGCCTGCCCTGGGCGGCTCGGGAGGACGCTGGGCTGACCTGGGCGGCTCGGGAGGACGCGCGGGCGGTTTGCGCGGCTCCTGCCCCTTGCCGGTCAGCGCCTCGGCGCGGCCGGCAGGCGGAATCTTGAGGTTGCGATGGGAGATCTCATGAGCCGGACGGGCCGGCGGCTTGTGCGCAGGCTTGGGCGCAGGATCGAAGCCGCGCTCGATCTCGAGCTTGATTTCGGGGCGCTTGGCCGGCTCGACTTTGGCCGGATCGAAACCCGGTATGGCCTTTTGGACCGAGCCCAGCAATTCCTCGGTGTCGAAAGGCTTCTTAAGAAAAAAAGTGACGTCGAACTGGACGAGCTCGCGGATCTCCTTGGTCGTGGCCGTCATCATGATGACCGGGACCTTGCGAAGCTGATCGCTCTGGCGGATGCGACGCAAAAGTTCGAAGCCGTTGACTCCCCGCATCTCGTAGTCTAGGATGAAGAGGTCGGGAACGTAGTCGAGGGGCGCGCTGCGCGGGCTCACTCCCAGGCCGAGCAGGCTCACGCAGTCGTTCCCGTTGGGACAGGTTCGAACCTGGAAACCGCTCATCTCAAGAATAGTCTTGACCAAGGAGCGGACGTTGCTGTCGTCGTCCACGATGAGGACCTGGGGCATTGCCCCATAGTATAGGGGCTCTCCCGCGGGAAATCAAGGGAGCCCCGGCGGAGGGATTTAGCGCCGCTTGTCCGAGGCGACGCCCGCCGTGCCGTAGGAGAAATCGACCACGCCGAGCTCGTCCCCGCCGAAGTCGGCGCCCTTGACCCTGCCGCCGTTGCGCGAGCCGCTTCCGGGCCGGGGGTTCAGGGCCGAGACCTTGACCTCGGCCTCGGCGGGGAAATCCTCGCGGAAGGAGAGCCCCTTGCGCGCCAGGCTGAAGGAGTCTTCCGCGCCGTACTCGAAGGACTGCCCCGCCCGCAGGGTCACGGCCGCGATCTTGACCTCTTCGAGCCAGCCCTCCACGAGCAGGTAGCGCACCTCGATGTGCATGCCGAGCTTCTTGAGCGAGTCGGGGTAGAGCGAGATCACGAGCATCGTGTCGCCTCTGAAGGCGTGGACTCGCGCCGAGGCCTTGGCCTTGGACGGCTTTCGCTTCTGGCGCAGGAGGCGGGTAAAGGAGTTCGCGGCCTGGGCCGGGTCTCCCCCCACGCGCAGCGACACGGGCTCCCAGTCGGCGGACTCCTTGTGGAGGCGCACGGCGATGGGATTCTTGAAGATGGCCTTGGGCTGCTCGCCCGCGACCGAGACTCCGTGACCCTCGGCCTCGGCCGCGCCCGTCGAGAGCGCCACGGCGGGCCCGCTCGAGACCCCCACGGCCGCGTCGGTCGAAGCGGCGGGGGCCGGCTGCTGGGACAGGGCGGGCAAGGCGAGCAAAAGGACAGCGGCGGCCTGCATGTCAGCTCAGGATCGCGAGCGTCTCTTTGAGGCGGCTCTGGCGCTCGAGCGCGGCCTTGTGCTGGGACCGGGCGAGCGCGACCTCAGACTCGGGAGCACGGGCGATGAAGTCCTTGTTCTCGACCTTGGAGGCGATCTTCTTGACGTCGTCCTCCGCCTTGACCAGCTCCTTCTGGAGGCGCTCGCGCTCCTTGGCGAAATCGATGACTCCCTCGAGCGGGACGAAGAAGCTCATCCCGGCGGCCACCGCCGTCGCGCTGTGCGGCGGACGCGACGCCTTCGCGTCGATCGTGATCCTCTCGATGCGGGCCAGAGGCTTGATGTAGTCCTGATGCTCCTTGAGCAGGCCGACCTCGCGGTCCTGGCCGCCGGAGGCGATCACGCTGATCTTCAGATCCGGAGGCACGTTGAGCTGGGAGCGCAGGGTCCGGATCGCGATCGTGACCTCGGAGAGGGTGCGCATCTTCTGGCGCGGAGAATCCATGTCGTTGACGATGACGTCGTCGAGAGTCGGGACCGAGGCGTCGAGCAGGAAGCGCGCGGACTCGCCGGCGTAGGGCTTGAGCGCGGCGTAAAGCTCCTCGGTGATGAACGGCATGAAGGGATGCAGGAGCTTAAGGGTCCCGTTGAGGACATGGACCAGGATGGCCCGCGCGGCCTCCTTCGATTCTCCTTCGGGCCCCTGAAGGCGGTTCTTGGCAAGCTCGACGTACCAAGCGCAGAAGGTATCCCAGAGGAACTCATAGAGGACGGCGAGCGCGCCGGCCGGGTCGTGGGCCGACATCGCGGCTTCCGCGTGGCGTATCGCGACCTTGTATTCGGCCAGGATCCAATCGTCGACAAGCTCTCGGCAGCAATGCCCGTCGTTGGGCGCCTCGTAGGGCTTGGACGGGCTCTCGGGCAGGTTCATCAGCACGAACCTCGTCGAGTTCCAGAGCTTGTTGGCGAAATTGCGCGCGCCGGTCAGACTTTCCTCCGAGAACGGGATGTCCTTCCCGGGCCGGGCCTGGATCAAGAGAGCGAAGCGCAGCGCGTCGGTCCCATACTTGTCCATCATCTCCAACGGGTCGATCACGTTGCCCAGCGACTTCGACATCTTCTTGCCCGACTTGTCGCGCACGATCCCGTGGATGAGAGCGTCGGTGAACGGGACTTTGCCCATGAACTCGAGGCCCATCATCTGCATGCGCGCGACCCAGAGGTACAGGATCTCGTAGCCGGTCACCAGGATGCTGGTCGGATAGTAATAATCGAGATCCCCGGTCTTGTCCGGCCAGCCGAACACCGACATCGGCCACAGCGCGGAGGAGAACCAGGTGTCGAGGACGTCGGGATCCTGGGAGAAATTTCCTTTCTTGCCCCCGCATTTCGGACAGGCCTCGGGCTTGCTCAGCGAGACGACGCAAACCAGGTCCGGCAGCTGGTGGATCTCCTTGTTCGAGATGTCGTTGCAGTCGAGGCAGTACCACACCGGGATGCGGTGGCCCCACCAGATTTGGCGCGAGATGCACCAGTCCTTGATGTTGACGAGCCAATCGCGGTACGGCTTGGCCCAGCTTTCCGGGTGGATGACGAATTTCTTCGCCTCCAACGCGGCGAGCGGCGCCTTGGCCAGCTCGATCTGCTTGACGAACCACTGCCAGGACAGCAGCGGCTCGATGACCGAGCCGCAGCGGTAGCAGACCCCGACCGCGTGGCGGTGGTCGTCGACCTTCTCGAGGAGCCCCGAGGCTTTGAGGTCGGCGACCACCTTCTCTCGGGCCTTTTCGCGCGAAAGCCCCGCGTAGTTCTTGCCCGCCTCCGGCAGCAGCTCGCCGTGGAAGCCGATGACCTTGCGGGAGCCGATGGTCGGATGGCGCAGCATGATCTCGTAGTCGTTGGGGTCGTGGGCGGGAGTCACCTTGACGGCCCCGGTGCCGAAGTCCTTGTCGACCTGGTCATCGGCGATGACCGGGATCTCGTAATCGGTCAGCGGGAGCTTGAGCATCGCACCGATGAGACCCTTGTAGCGCTCGTCGTCGGGATGCACGGCGACGGCCGTGTCTCCGAGCATCGTCTCCGGGCGCGTGGTGGCGACCACGATGTCGCGATGGGCGTCGGTGGCGGGATAATGGATGTGCCAAAGGTGGCCCTTGCGCTCCTCGTGCTCGACCTCGATGTCGGAAAGCGCCGTGCCGCAGCGCACGCACCAATTGACCATCCGCTCCCCGCGGTAGATGAGGCCCTTCGCCCAAAGGCGCTTGAACGACTCGAAGACCGACTTGGCCCGGACCTCGTCCATCGTGAAGGCCTCGCGGTCCCAGTCGAGCGCGCAGCCCAGGCGCCGGAGCTGGCCGAGGATCGTGTTCTTGCAGTCCTTGGTCCACTCCTGCATCTTCTCGAGGAAGCGCTCGCGCCCGAGGTCGTGGCGGGTTTTGCCGTCTTTTTTAAGCTGCTTCTCCATCACGTTTTGGGTCGCGATGCCGCCGTGGTCGGTGCCGGGCACCCAGCAGGTCTCGTCGCCGTGCAGCCGCCGCCAGCGGATCAGGACGTCCTGGAGCGCGTTGTTGAGCGCGTGGCCCAGGTGCAGGGCCCCCGTCACGTTCGGCGGAGGGATCACGATCGTATAGGACTTTCTTTTCGCGGCGGGAGCTGACTTGAAGAGCTTGGCCGCGTCCCACGCCTTGACCCATTTCGCCTCTACGGGCGAAGGGTCATACGCTTTCTCAAGCATCACCCTGCCGTTCCTTGAGGCGCAGCAGCTTGCGAATCCTCGCGATCAGGACGTTGTGATCGACGGGCTTGGTGATGTACTCATAGACCCCCGCCTGCTGCCCGCTGAGCACGTCGACTCTCTCACCGGAGCCGGTGAAGATGATAACGGGAATCTTCTCCAACTCGGGGTCGGCCTTCAGCTTGCGCAGGAGCTGGAGGCCGTTGAGCTCGGGCATGTAGAGGTCCATCACGATGAGATCGGGCTTGGTCTTACGGATGACGGTATCGGCGAGCGAAGGCGATTCCAATGTCACCGCCTCGAAATCGAAGTGCTGCAGCGCCGCCTTGACGACCTCGCGGATCAAGATCTCGTCGTCGATGACGAGAACCTTGTACTTCTTGAGATCCGTCACAGGAGGTCCGAGGCCAGCGCGGCCAGCGGACTCCTTTCGCTCTTGGTGAAGGTCACGTGGCCGAAGCAGGCCTGGCCCTTGAAGCGCTCGACGAGGTTGGTCAAGCCGTTGGAGGCCGCGTCGAGGTAGTAATTGTCGATCTGATAAGGGTCGCCCGTCAGGATGATCTTGGCGCCCATGCCCGCGCGCGAGATGATGGTCTTGATCTCGTGCGGGGTCAGGTTCTGAGCATCGTCGATGATGATCAGGAGGTTCGGCAGGCTGCGGCCGCGCAGGTAGGTCACGGCCTCGATCTCGATGGTGCCTTCCTCGATGAGCATCTGGATGTCCATGTCGGTGGTCTCGAGCGAGCCCTTCGGCCGCTCGAGAAGATACGAGAGGTTGTCGTAGATCGCGCCCATCCAGTTGGTCAGCTTCTCTTCCTTGGTACCGGGCAGGAAGCCGATGTCGTGTCCCACCGCCACCACGGGCCTTCCGATGAGGATGCGCCGGTAGTGCTTTTCCTCAAGGGTCTGGTGCATGGCCGCGGCCAGGGCCATCATGGTCTTGCCCGAGCCCGCGACGCCGACCAAGGAGACCAGCTGGATGTCCTTGTTGAGGAGCAGCTCAATGGCGAAGCGCTGCTCGGTGTTGAGCGGCTTGACGCCCCAAGGGGCCGAGTCTCCCTTCAGAAGAGGCACGAGGCAGGTCTGCTTGACGTCGTAGCGCGACAGACCGCTCTGGGAGCCGCCCGTCGAGCTCTTGAGAATCACGAACTCGTTGGGGATGAACTCGTAGCCCGACAGCGCGATCTTCTTCTCGCGGTAGAACTTGTCGATCGAATCGGAAGGCACCGAGATCTCGCGCCAGCCGCGGTAGAGCTCGGCGATGTCGATCTTCTCCTTCTCGTAGTCCTGGGTCTCGAGGCTCAGCGCCTCGGCCTTGATGCGCAGGTTGATGTCCTTGGAGATGAAGACGACCTGCTCGCCTTCCTTGCGCAAAAAAAGCGCGCAGGAGAGGATCTCATTGTCCTTGGTGTGCGCCGAGAAGGCCTTGGGCAGACCCTCGGAGACGTTGATCTCGACGCGCAGCTTGCCGCCGTGGTCGAGCTCGACCCAGCTCGAGAGCTTGCCCTTCTTGCGCAGCTCGTCGAGCTTGCGGGCCACGAGCCGCGCGGAACGCCCTCGTTCGTCGTTGTTGCGCTTGAAGGTGTCGAGTTCCTCGATGACGGTCAAGGGGATCACCACCCGCGAGCCCGCGAAGGCGAACATGGAATACGGGTCGTGCAGGATGACGTTGGTGTCCAGGACGAAGGTCTTCAAGCGGGGACTCCCTTCAGAGAGTCTTCGAACGGCGGGACGAACTCCATGAAGGCCTGGTTGGCTAGGAACACGCCTTCGCGCGTGAGCTTCAGGCGCCGGCCCTCGCGGCGGATGAGCTTGCGCTCGACCAGCCGGCCTATTTCAACGAAGAATTCCCTTTCTATATCCGCCCCCGGCTCGAAGCCGTCGACGAGGCGCAATCCAAGCATCGCCGTTTCCCCCAGCTTGTCGCGCCCCGAGAGCCATTCCTCCTGCGCGGTGGGCAGGCGGCCCGCCTCCACGGCCTCGCAATACGGGATCAGGCGGTCGATCGAGGTCGATCGCACGCCGTCCAGGAAAGAGGCGGCGCCGCAGCCCAAGCCCACGTACTCTCCGTCGTGCCAGTAGATGCGGTTGTGCTTCGACTCGAAGCCCGGCTTGGCGAAATTCGAGATCTCGTAGTGCCGGTAACCGGCCGCGTTCAAGCGGTCGATGGCGTCCTCGTACATCGCCCGGCAGGCGTCGTCCTCGGGTTCCACGCCGCGTTTGGAAAACAGCGTCCGGTCCTCGACCTGGAGGCCGTAAAGCGAGAGGTGCTCGGGCTCAAGGGCCAGGACATCGTCGAGGCTTTTTAGGAACGAGAGCACGGTCTGTCCCGGCAGCCCGTACATGAGGTCGATGGAGATCGACCAGCCCTCGAAGGTCCGCGCCTGGCGGTAGACGTCGACGAGATCGGCGGCGGTGTGGCGGCGGCCGATGCCCTTGAGGAGCGCGTCGTCGAGGGTCTGCGCGCCGAGGCTCAGACGCGTGACGCCGCACGAACGAAGGACCGAGAGTTTCTCGGCCGTCGTCGATTCCGGATTGGCCTCGAAGGTGCTCTCTTGGAAGCGGCTCTGGGGGTAGGCGCGCGCGATGAGGTCGAATAGCTCGCCGATCTGCGGGGCCGAGAGCTCGGAGGGCGTACCACCGCCCACATACAACGTATCAGGTACGCGCCCCGACTTCAAGCGGGCCTCGGCCGCGAGCGCCCCGAGGTAGCGCGCCACGCTGCGGCCCTGCCCGGCGAACGCGGTGAAGTCGCAGTAGAAGCACTTCACCGAGCAGAAGGGGATGTGGACGTATAATCCGACGAGTCGACGCAGGTCCACGAGCTAGTTGTTCTTCTTCCGATCGAGGAACATCGAGATCAAGTCGATCGGGATCGGGAAGACGGTCGTCGAGTTCTTTTCGGTGGCGATCTCCGAGAGGGTCTGCAGGTAGCGCAGCTGGATGCTGACCGGGTTGGCCGCTAGTATTGCGGCGGCCTGACCCAGCTTTTCCGAAGCCTGCAGTTCCCCTTCGGCGTGTATGATCTTGGCTCGGCGCTCGCGCTCGGCCTCGGCCTGCATCGCGATCGCGCGCACCATGTCCTGCGGCAGGTCGACGTTCTTGACCTCGACGTTCGAGACCTTGACGCCCCAGGGCTCGGTGTGCAGATCGAGAATCTGCGCGAGCTCGGAGTTGATCTTGTCGCGGTTGGCCAGCAGCTCGTCCATCTCGCTTTTTCCCAGAACGGAGCGCAAAGTCGTCTGCGCCAGCTGGGTCGTGGCGTAGATGTAGTGCTCGACCGATATGATCGCCTTCTCCGGGTCGATGACCCGGAAATAGACCACGGCGTTGACCTTCATCGAGATGTTGTCCTTGGTGATGACGTCCTGGGGCGGGACGTCGAGCACCTGGGTGCGCAAAGTCACGCGCTGGGCGCTCATGATCAGCGGCAGGACGATCACGGGCCCGGGACCGCCGACCTTCCAGAGTCTGCCCACGACGAAGATCACGAGGCGGTCGTACTCGTTGACGATCTTGATCGAGAACAGGGCCAGTATAAGGAAGAAGATCAGCGCGGGCATGAAATTCATGGGACCCCCTGAAAAGGAACGCCCTATTCTGTCAAAAATGGGGCCCAGGCGCAAGGCGGGATCAGCGGCCCGAGACGGTCTTGAGCAGGTCGGAGACGGCGGCTTTCACGCGCGCGTAATTGGCGTCGACGTCATGGCCCGCGACCTCCGCGCCGACCACGGGGGAAAGGTCCGCGAAGCGCGCCACCGCGGGCACCGTCTGGCCCCAATAGATGCGCATGCGTTCGTGGAAGACGTCTTCCTTGTCGTCGGGGCGGCCGCGCGCCTTGACGCGGCGCAGCAGCTCCGCATCGGAGGCGTCGAGAACGACGACGCCGTCGACCTCGGCCGAGCCGAGCATAGCCTCGAGAGCGGCGGCCTCCTCCGGCCTGCGCGGGAAGCCGTCGAGGATGAAGCCCTTCTGCCGAATCTCGGGCTCGGCGAGGCGCTCTCTGACGACGCGCAGCACGAGCGCGGAGTCGACGAGCTTTCCCGAGGCCATGATGGCGGCGACCTCGGGATGCGAGAGAGCGTAGTCGCGCAGCAAGTCGCCGACCGAGATGTGCACGAGCCCGCGCTCGGCGGCGATCCTCTCGGAGAAGGTGCCCTTTCCGGAGCCCGGGGGCCCCGTGATGATCAATCGCGGCGGGCGCGCCCCTGCCTGCGCGTCCGCGACGGCGCGCGAGCCTCCGCCGCTCAGGCCGTGGCGCAAGGCGGCGGCGCCGACGCGGTCGGCGAGGCTGGGGTCGTCGATGAAGGGGTTGCGGTTGCCCTGGAAGGCCTCGACGCGGTCGTTGCGCGACATCTCGTCGGCGTCGGGCGGGTGCAGGCGGTTCCAGCGCAGCAAGGTCTCGATCTGGCGGTTCCAAAAGGGCGCCGCGGAGCGGTCGAAGAAGGCCTGGTCCCCGTAGCGCGCGTAGAAATAGAGCATCGCGCGCGCGACGCGCCCCTTGGTGAAGTCCGGCGGCTCGAAGACGCCGCCTCCCATCTTGGCGCCCGCGTTGTTGGTGTACTCGGGCTTGCCGGTCACCTCTCCGAAGGGCAGGTTGCTGCGCTCGGAATTGGGGTGCATGAAGGTCGCCAGCAGATGGTGCAGGTCCGAGCGCATCGGCAGGCCGCGGCCGAAGAGCGACTGCGGGAAGCCGTGCTCGACGTTCATGCCCCCCTTGTCCTCGTAGCCGTCGCCGTTCTTGTCGCCGGGCTCCTTGTAGTCCCCCCCGTTGCCGCTGGTGCCCGGCACGAACACGCCGGAGTAGGCGTCGACGACGCCCGAGACCCCGCCGACGACAACGTGGTCCGCGCTCGAGAAGAGAAAATGCATCGCGTCTTTGTATTCGTGGCCGTGATGGCCGCGGCGGGCGGACTCGCGTACGGAAGACAGGAGCGGGGTCCCGGAGAGCCCCTCGGTGCCGGAGACCTCCCTTGCCGCGGCCGCAGGCGCCGCCTGGACCTTGACGACGCGCACATGGCGCTCGAGACGGTCGGTCTCATGGACGACGGGTGCGTAAACCGCCCCCGCCTCGCTCGTGAGCCGAAGTGTTCCATCGAAGACCTCGGGGCTTTGGTCGCGGCCCTCGGCCGGAACGGCGGCGCGGGAAAGATCCTGGGTCGGACCGGGCGCCTGGACCTCAGCGGAACCGGAGAGAACGGGGGGAACGGGAGTCTCGGCGGCGGCTCCGACCGGGACCGACATGGGAACGGCGGGCGCGACAGGAAGCTCGACGACGCCGGGAATCGCGTCTTTCAGGTTGGGCGCCGCCTCGCGCGCGACGGCGATCACTGAGCCCGGTAGGCTCGGCACCGAGACCTGCCGCGTCTCGCCTCCGGCCCACAAAGGGGCGGACTGGAGGACGGCAAACAGCAGCAACGCGCGCGGACGGGACGGCATCCCTCCATTATAGGAGAGAGCCCGAGGGACTGCCTGGGCCCTATGGCCCAGAGGCGAAGACCCCCGGGATTTCTTATAATATCCCGGCATGACCACGACCAAGCCCCGCGCCAAGCCTCGGCCGGCGGGAAAATCCGCCGATGAGATGGGTAAGCAGCAGCGCGAGATCTCCGTCTCCGAGTTCTTCACGAAGAACCGGCACCTCCTCGGCTTCGACAACCCGCGCAAGGCCCTGCTGACCGCCGTCAAGGAGGCCGTCGACAACGCGATGGACGCCTGCGAGGAAGCGGGCATCCTGCCCGACATCGTCGTCAAGGTCGAGGCCGTCGGCGAGGGCGAGGCGGCGGCACCGGCTCCCTCCCAGGCCACTCGCTTTCGAGTGACCGTCGTCGACTACGGCCCCGGCATCGTGCGCCAACAGATTCCGCGCATATTCGCCAAGCTCCTCTACGGCTCCAAGTTCCACCGCTTGCGCATGAGCCGCGGCCAGCAAGGGATAGGCATCTCGGCGGCCGGCATGTACGGCCAGCTGACGACCGGCAAGCCCGTCAAGATCATCTCGCGCACCGGCGAGCATTCCCCCGCCCATTATTTCGAGGTGCAGATCGACACGAAGAAAAACGAGCCGCTCATCCTCGAGAAGAAGGAGATCGAGTGGGAGAGCCACCGCGGCACCCAGGTCACCATCGAGATGGAGGGCCGCTACCAGAAGGGCCGCGCCTCGGTCGACGAGTACATGGAGCTGACCTCGATCGCCAACCCCCACGCCAAGTTCACCTACGTTACCCCCGAGGGCGAGACCAAGGTCTACGCGCGCACGATCCACGAGCTGCCCGAGCCGCCGCGCGAGATCAAGCCCCATCCCTACGGCATCGAGCTCGGCATGCTGCTCAAGATGCTCCAGGACACCAAGAGCCACTGGCTCTCGGGCTTCCTGTCGACCGACTTCTCGCGCGTGTCCGCGCAGACCGCCGAGGAGATGTGCAAGGCCGCGGGCCTGAACGCTCACAAGCGTCCGAAGGACGTCGTCGGCCTCGACGCCGAGCGGCTCTACAAGATCATCCAAGGCACCAAGCTTATGTCGCCGCCGACCAACTGCCTCTCCCCGATCGGCGAGAAGGCGATCCTGGCCGGCCTCTACAAGCAGATCAAGGGCGATTTCTACACGGCGGTCACTCGTCCGCCCGCGGTCTACCGCGGCAACCCGTTCGTCATCGAGGCGGGCCTGGCCTTCGGCAAGGGGCCCGAGCAGGCCGCCTTAGCCGTCGCCCCGAAGGCTCCGTTGGCCGAGGGCGAGTCGCACGACGAGGACGACAACGAGCTCGCGAGGGTGATGAGGTTCGCCAATCGCGTTCCGCTGGTCTACCAGCAGTCGGCGTGCGCCACCTTTAAGGCCGTGCTCGACACGACCTGGCGCAACTACGGCGTCAGCCAATCCCGCGGAGCGCCGCCGGCCGGACCCATGGTCATCTTCGTGCACATGGCCTCGGTGTGGGTGCCCTTCACGAGCGAGAGCAAAGAGGCCATCGCGGACTACGACGAGATCCGAAAGGAGATCACGCTCGCCCTGCGCGAGTGCGGCCGTCGGCTGGGCGTCTTCATCAAGCGCCGCGAGCGGGCCCATGCCGAGCACAAGCGGCGCAACATCTTCGAGCTCTACATCGAGGAGGTCGTCGGCGCCTGCAAGCGCCTCAAGGGCGGGAAGCTCGCGGAATCCAAGCTCCGCAATCAGCTTCTCGAGATCGCCAAGAAGCTGACCGGCGGCCAGAAGACCGACGAATTGCTCGACAAGAAAACCGGCCCGCACGGCCTGCCCCATTCGATCATCGTGACCGCCGAGGGCGTCGAGGGCGAGATTCCTTCCGAGACGCCGCCCCCGCCGGAGGCCGCCCCCGCCCCCGAGGAGCCCGAGGAAAAGCCCAAACGAAGGGCCAAGGTGAAGGCCAAGAAGAAAGCGAAGGCTAAAGCCAAGCGGAAGGCGAAGGCCAGACCCAAGGCCAAGCCGAAGGCGAAGAAAAAGACCGGGAAGAAGAGGAGATAGCCATGCCCAAGAGCTCTCCCGCCGTCGAGAAGAAGCTGGTCGGCCTGGCCGATCTCGTGATTGCGGCCGCCCAGAGGAAGAAGGACCCCTCGATCGCCATCCCGGTGCGCTCGCTGTCCAACGTCAAGTTCAACGAGAAGAAGGGCTTCATCGAGATGGGCTCCAACAAGCAGCTGCGCACCTTCTTCAACGTGGGCATGGCCAAGAAGTTCATGCAGACGATGCTGGTCGCCGACGCGCTCAACGAGCTGCAGAAGGCCGACCTCACCACCAGCCTGCGCGAGATTTACTACCGCACCAAGCACACGATGGGCGACTCGCACGAGAACACCTTCGACGACCAAAACGAGTCCGACCCCGTCATCGAGGACCTCGAGGTCGGCCTGGCCGCCCTGCGCGAGGAGTTCCACGTGCGCGCCGAGAACGCCGGCACCGTCATCGGCCCGGTCGTTTTCGAGGACGACGGCGACAAGGTCGATTGCGCGAGGCTCGGCAAGGGCGGCTACTCGGTCCCCTCCATCGTCGAGGACGAGTACCTCAAGATCAAGAAGTGCTCGGCGGATTTCGTCCTCCTCATCGAGAAGGGCACGCAGTGGAACCGCCTGGCCGAGGACAAATTCTGGAGGAAGTACAACTGCATCCTGCTGACCGGCAACGGCCAGCCGCCGCGGGGAGTCCGCCGTTTGGCGCGCAGGCTCCACGAGGAGAAGCGCTTGCCCGTCTACGTGCTCGTCGACAACGATCCCTGGGGCTACTACATCTACTCGGTCGTCAAGCAGGGCTCGATCAACCTCGCCTTCGAGAGCCAGCGCATGGCCATCCCGTCGGCCAAGTTCGTCGGCCTCTCGTCGGCGGACCCCGAGCGCTACGGACTGCCGCGCAACGTCGGAATCAAGCTCAACGAGAAGGACATCGACCGCGCCAAGGAGCTCATGAACTATCCCTGGTTCCAGAAGAAGGAATGGCAGGTCGAGATCAAGCGCATGCTCTCCTCAGGTCTCAAGTTCGAATTGGACGCGCTCGCCAACAAGGACTTCCAGTATCTGACCAAGACCTACCTGCCCCGGAAGCTCAAGGACAAGGACTGGTTGGACTGAGTTGGAAGCCGCCTTCAAGGCCGGCTTCGTCGCCATCGTCGGCCGGCCCAACGCCGGCAAGTCGACACTGATCAACGCGCTGCTCAAGCAAAAGCTCTCGATCGTCTCCTCGAAGCCTCAGACGACGCGCCACAAGATCCTCGGCATCGTCGACGGGGACGGCTGGCAGCTCTGCCTGCTCGACACGCCGGGCCTGCTGACCGAGACTCACGACGACCTTCAGAAGGCCCTCCGCACGACCGCCAAACGCACCGCGCACGATGACGCCGACGCCGTGATCCTGCTCGTCGAGCCGGCCCATCCCGACGAGAAGACCTTGCTCGAGTTCTCGTCCTTGCTGCGCTCGGGGCCCCCCGTGATCCTCGCGCTCAACAAGATCGATCTCCCGGCCTCGCCGGGAAAGCACGACGCGATCGTCAAGGCCTTCGAGGACGCGATCAAGCCGGCCGCCGTCGTTCGGATCTCGGCCCTGAAGAAGACCGGCGTCGACGAATTGCTTTCGCGCTTGGTCGCACTCCTGCCCGACTCGCCCGAGCCCCTCTACGAGCAGGGCCGGCTCTCCGACCGCTGGGAGCGCTTCTTCGCGGCCGAGCTCATCCGCGAGCAGGTCTTCGAGCTCTTCGGCGAGGAGATTCCACACGCGACCGCCGTGGTCATCGAGGACTTCCGCGAGAAGCCCGGCAAGCCCGACGACATCTCGGCCCTGCTCTACGTCGAGCGCGACGGGCAGAAGGGAATCCTGGTAGGCAACAAGGGCAAGGCGCTGGCCGAATTGCGCGACCGCTCCCGCCAAGCCATCGAGGAGTTCCTCGGGCGGCGCGCCGACCTGCAGCTGTGGGTCAAGGTGCGCAAGAATTGGCGCAAGGACCCCGCCGCCCTCAAGGAATTCGGCTACCAGCCCTAATTTGGTTTAATTGTTTCGTGAAGCCGCAGACATCCCTCAAGGAGCAAGAACCGCCCATGAACCCCAAGACCGCGGCCGCCGTGGTGGCCGCAGCAATCACCCTCGCCCCGACGGCGCACGCCGACGAGGGAATGTGGACCCTCGACAACATTCCCGCGGCACAGCTCAAGAGCCGCTACGGCTTCGAGGCGACGCCCGAGTGGCTCGACCACGTGCGCCTGTCCTCGGTGCGGTTCAACGACGGCGGCTCGGGGTCCTTCGTCTCGCCCGACGGGCTCGTCCTCACCAACCACCACGTCGCCCTCGGACAGCTCCAGAAGGTCTCCTCGGAGAAAAAGGACTTCGTCAAGGACGGCTTCTACGCTCGGCATCGCGAGGACGAACTCAAATGCCCCGACCTCGAGCTCAACCAGCTCGTGTCGATGGACAACGTGACAGAAAGAGTGCTTTCTGCCATCGATCGCTCCATGCCGGACAAGGAGCAGAACGAGCAGCGCAAGGGCGCCATGGCCAAGATCGAGAAGGAATCGACCGACCAAACCGGCCTGCGCTCGGATGTCATCGAGCTCTACCAGGGCGGAGAATACTGGGTCTACCGCTACAAGAAGTACACCGACATCCGGCTTGTCATGGCTCCCGAACAGCAGGCGGCCTTCTACGGCGGGGACCCCGACAACTTCACCTTCCCCCGCTTCGACATCGACATGGCCTTCTTCCGCGTCTACGAGGACGGCAAGCCCGTGCACCCAAAGAATTTCCTCAAGTGGAGCAAGGCGGGCGCCAAGGAAAATGATCTCGTATTCGTGACGGGGCATCCCGGCTCGACCGACCGCCTGCGCACGGTGCGCCAGCTCGAGTATCAGCGCGACTATTACCTGCCGACCTTCCTGCGCATCCTCAACAGCCGGCGCCGGACTTTCTACGCCTTCTCCGAGCGGGGCCCCGAGGCGGCCCGCAGAGCCAAGGACAAGATCTTCGGCTTCGAGAACGCGATCAAGGCCTACACCGGCGAGCTCGAGGGCCTCAAGGACCCCAAGCTCCTGGGCCGGCTTTCTCAGCGCGAGAAGGAGCTGCGCGCCGCGCTCGACAAGAAGCCCGACCTCTACAAGTCCTATGGGAAGGCCTGGGACCGCATCGCCAAAGCCCAGAACGAGCTCATCAAGCGCCACGAGCAGGTCCTCTACCGGCGCTTCTTCGGCTCGAAGCTCGCCGACTTCGCCAAGCTCATCGTGCTCTACGTGGCCGAGGTCGAAAAACCCAACGACAAGCGCTACGAGGAGTTCCGCGAATCGGCGCTCGAGTCCTTGAACTTCCGGCTCTTTTCTCCGGCCCCGATCTACTCCGACCTCGAGGAGTACGTGATCGCCGACATCCTCCAGGAGCAGCTCGAGATCCTCGGCGCGCAGGACGCCCACGTCAAGGCGGCCCTCGCAGGCAAGAGTCCCAAGGAGGTCGCGCACGAGATAGTCTCCGGCACAAGGCTCACGGATGCCGCCTACCGCAAGGAGCTCGTCAAGGGCGGCCGGACCGCCGTCGAGTCGGCGACCGACCCCATGATCGTGTGGATGCGCCGCCTCGAGGGCCCGTACCGCGAGCTGCGCAAGTGGTACGAGGACGACATCCAGGCGCCCGAGTCGCTCGAAGGCAACAAGATCGCCAAGTCCCGCTTCGCCCTCTACGGCAAGTCGACCTACCCCGACGCGACCTTCACGCTGAGGCTGTCCTACGGACGGGTTGCCGGCTACGAGCTCGGCACGACGAAAATCCCGGCCAAGACGACCTTCTACGGACTCTACGACCGCTCGGCCTCGTTCGACGACCAATTCCCGTTCAACCTGCCGCCGCTCGTCGCGGCGGCGCGCAAGAAAGTGGACTTGACGGTGCCTTTGAACTTCGTGACGACCAACGACATCATCGGTGGCAACTCGGGCTCTCCCGTCATCAACCGAGACGGCGAGTACGTGGGCCTGATCTTCGACGGCAACATCCAGAGCTTGGTCTGGCGCTACGCTTACGACGACATGCAGGGCCGCGCGGTGGCGGTCCATTCGGCGGGCATCGTCGAGGCGCTCAAGCGCATCTACGCGATGGACGCGCTGGCCGCCGAACTGACGGGCCGCTAGGGCCGCCGTGGACGCCGTCCTCTACGCGCTCCTCTGCCTCATTTGGGGCTCCACCTGGGCCGCGATCAAGTTCGCCCTTGACGGCGTCCCGCCTTTCTTCGGCGCGGGTCTGCGCTTCGCGCTGGCTTCGCTGGTGCTCGCGCCCTTCGCTTGGTCGCGCCGCAAGCGCGCGCTCACAAGGGACGACAAGATCGCGATCGCCTCCTGCGGCTTCTTGAGCTTCACGGCCTCCTACGCGACGGTGTATTGGGCGGAACAGTACATCGCCAGCGGGTTGACCGCGATCCTCTACTGCACGATGCCGCTCTTCGTCGCTCTGCTCTCGGCTTTCTGGACCAAGGCCGAGCGCCTCACCAGCCGCAAAGTCTCCGGCATCCTGATCGGCATCGCCGGGACCGCGGTCCTGTTCTGGCCTCACGGCGAGCTCGGCGCCCGCCAGGCGGCCGGCATGCTCGTGACTTTGTCGGGGAGCTTCATGGCGGCGCTCAATCTCGTGACGATGAAGAAGCACTCCAAGCACACCGACATCTTCGTCCTCAACGCCGTCTCGATGGCCATCGGAGCCGCCTGCCTGCTGGCCCTGAGCGCTTTGACCGAATCCATGGCGGGGCTCCATTGGACGCGCGCCAACGCCGCGGCCCTGGTTTATCTCTCGGTCGTCGGCTCGGTCGCCTCGTTCTTGTCCTACTACCATCTGATCAAGACGATGGAGGCGACCTTGCTGAGCATGATCACCTTGATCTTCCCGGTCGTCGCGGTCGCCCTGGGCTGGGCCTTCCTCGGCGAGACCGTCACCGTCATGACCGGCGTCGGCATCGCGATCGTCATGACCGGCGTCGCGATCGCCACGCTGCCGGCGCGCCGGAAGGGCGCGGCCGAGACGCTCGCCCCGGAGATTCCCTAGCCGCGTCCCCGTATTTGATAGGATGGGCCTCGACGATGAGTCCCGGAAGGAGCGACGGACCGCGCGCGCGCCTTTTTGTCTTGGGCTTTCTGACCCTGTTCCTCGAGCTCGTCCTCATCCGCTACCTGGCGGGGAACATCTGGAACCTCGGCTATTTCCCGAACCTGGTTCTCTTGGCGGTCTTCATCGGAATGGGGGTGGGCTTCCTGCTGCACGGCTCCCTCGGAGAGGGGTCGTCGCTGACGCTGTTCAACGCGTCGGGCGCTTTCCTGCTCCTGCTGGCGTGGTTTGTCCTGGTCCTGCGGCCTTCCATGCCGGGGTTCAGCGCCGTCGAAGGGTACTTCGGCGGCGACACCTACTCCACCTATTACTCGGCCGGCGGCTCCAGCGGGGGACTCTCCCTGTTCATCCTCTGGCTGGCGGGCGTGGCGCTGATCTTCGCCTCCATCTCGCAAAGAGCCGCGAAGATCTTTAGGACGCTCGCGCCTCTGGACGCCTACTCGTGGAACATCGCGGGCTCCTGCGCGGGCGTGCTCTGCTTCATGCTCATGAGTTGGTGGCGCCTGCCTGCCTACGCCTGGTTCACCGTCCTCGTCCCCTGTTTCTGGCACGCGGCCGGACCCGAGAGCCGTTCTCGCCGTCGCGCGCTGGCGGCATCGCTGGTGCTGTGCGCGGCGACGGCCGCCTGGGGCGACCGCCGCCTGCTGGCCGAGCCGAGCTTCGACGGCGAGCTGCGGGTCTCATGGTCTCCCTACCAAAAGATCGAATACATCATCGCTCCCGGCGGCATCCCGACGATCTACGCCAACGGCATCACCCACCAGTTCATGCTCGGCCGCGAATTCCTCGATGGAGCCGGCGGGCGCGGGGTCCCGTATACGCTTCCCTACAAGCGTCGCGCCGCAAGAAGGGATGTCCCCGCGTACAAATCCGTCCTGGTGCTCGGGGCGGGATCGGGAAACGACGTGGCGGCGGCCCTATCCGAGGGCGTGGAGCACGTCGACGCCGTCGAGATCGACCCCGTCATCATGGCCTTGGGCCGCGAGCATCATCCCCTCAGGCCTTATTCGGACCCCCGGGTCGATGTCGTCGTGGACGACGGACGCAGCTTCATGACGCGCACTCGCAGAAAATACGACCTCGTCGTCTTCGCTCTGACGGATTCGCTCGTCAAGGTCAGCCCGGTCTCGCAGCTGCGCCTGGAGAACTACCTCTACACGCGGGAAGCGATCGCGCGAGCCCACGAGTTGCTCAACGAGCACGGAGACCTCCTGGCATACAGCCTCTACCGCCGCCCCTGGATCCTCCAGAAGATGGCGCGCCTCTTCGCCGCCGCCACCGGGACCTTGCCCACCGCGATCTATTCCTCCGGCAACACGATCATGCTCCTAGGCGAGAAGGGCTCCAAGGCCTCGCCGGCGCCTCCTCCGGGCGGGTCCGATCTGCCGGAGGACGATTGGCCCTTCCTCTATTTGGAGCACCGCGGCATCCCCTTCACCTATGCCGGAGCGATCGTCCTGCTTGCGACGGCGGGACTGGGCGCGATGCTCGCGCTGCGCCTGCGGTCGCGCCGGCGACCTGAGCTCAGGTCGATCCCGGGCGGGACGATGGCCGCCTTCCTGCTCATGGGCCTGGCCTTCTCCCTTCTCGAGACCAAGAGCGTGATCCAGTTCAGCCTGCTCTTCGGAACGACCTGGATCAACAACTCGCTGGTCCTTCTCGCCGTGCTCCTCCTCGTGCTGGCCGCCAACAAGAGCGTCTCCTGGGCGCGGCTCCTGCCCCCTTGGGGCCTCTTCCTTCTGCTGGCTTTTTCGTGCCTGGCGACCACGGCCTGTCCTCTGTCCAATCTGCTCGCGGTAGACAACGCGGCCCTGCGCTTCCTGCTGGCCTCGCTGATGACCTTCCTGCCGATCTACTTCGCCAACCTCATGTTCAGCGCCTCCTTCCTCGGGGTTGAGGCGGCGGAACATGTCCTGGGCTGGAACCTGCTGGGCGCGATGTTCGGAGGGATGGTCGAGTACCTCAGCCTCCTCACCGGCTACAACGCCCTGAGCCTGGTCGTCGTGGCGTGCTACTCGGCGGCGTTTCTGTTCCTGCGCGCGGACTCCCGCTCATGAAGCAGGACGACCCCGGATAGGATGGCGGCCACGCCCAGCCAGAGGGACGGGCCCGGCGCGTTGCCGAAGAAGACGAAATCCCAGAACAGCGCGATGACGGGCGCCACGTAGGTCACGGCACTCGCGCGCACGGCGCCCCACTCGCGGATCAGGTGGTAGAAGATCAAAAACGCCGCGGCGGTCGAGAAGACACCGAGGTAGAGAACGGAGACCAACGCCGCCGACGACGCGAAGAGCGCGGCGGGCGCCGGCCACTCCTCGAAAATGGCCGAGGCCGCGAGCAGGACGGCGAGGCTCGCGCAAAGCTGGTGGAAGACATTGGCGCGGAAATCGGCCTTCGCGCCGGACAGGACCGAGCGGCTCATCAAAGCGCCGATCCCGTACGAGACGGCCATGAGGACCACGGCGGCCGCTCCGACCGCCTCCGCCCGCGTCCCGCCGAAAGCGAGCAGGGGATGGAAGATGATCGCGATGCCGGCCAAGCCCAGCCCGAGTCCGGCGGCCTTCCTCGGCGTGAAGCCTTCGGGATGCGGAGTGAGGCGCCCAAGCAGAAAGGCCCAGATCGGCACCGTGCCGTTGATGACGCCGGCGAGGCCCGGCGAGATGCGGCGCTCGCCCCAAAAAAGCAGGATGAACGGCAGACCCTGCGCGAAGAACCCGGCAAGCCACATGCGCCGGGCCAGGGGCGGGGAGATCTTGAGGCTGCGTCCCTCGTACCGGAACACCGCCGCCAGCACGGCGAGAGCGACGGCGACCCGGAGCATCGCCCCGAACATCGGCGGGAACTCCCGGACGACGAACTTGATCGCGACGAACGAGCCGCCCCACATCGCGGCCAGCAGCAGGAACAGAAGGTAGTCCGTCCTCTTGCCGGCGGCCAAGGGCCCTTCAGGCCCCTTGCTTGACGAGCGGCTCGGCGGATGAGCCGTTGGGAGGAGCGGCCGGAGCGTGATGCTGGCCGTTGTGGTCGATGTAGGTGTACTCGGCCATCACGCTCTCGTACTCGTTCAAGAGCTCGACGCCCTCGCGCGGCTTCAAGGCGCCGGCTTTCACCTGGGCGTCGGCCGCGGCCTTGACCATCTTGGCGAGCTCGAAGTCGTTGTATTGGATGCTCTCGAGGACTTCCTTGACGTTCTGGCCCGAGATGATCTCCTCGATGTAGTAGCCGCCCGGCTCGTCGGCGTCGGCGAAGACGTGCACCTCGTTGACGCGGCCGAAGAGGTTGTGGATGTCGCCCATCGTCGCCTGGTAGGCGCCCATCAGGAAGACGCCGAGGTAATACGGGTCGCCGTTATGGAGGGCGTGCAGGGGCAGCGAGCCTCCCGCCTTGCGGTGGCAGGCGAACTGCGCGATCTTGCCGTCGGAGTCGCAGGTGATGTCGACCAAGGCCGCGCGGCGCAGCGGCTCCTCGTCGAGCCGGTGCAGGGGCATGATCGGGAACAGCTGGCCGATGGCCCACGAGTCGGGCAGAGACTGGAACAGCGAGAAATTGCAGAGATACTGGTCCTTGACCGTCTTGGACATCGCGACGAGGTCCTCGGGGACGTATTTCGCCTTGGGCATCAGGCGGTCGATCTCTAGGCAGAGCTTCCAGAACAGGTTCTCGACCTTAGCCTTGTCCTCGAGCGAGAGAAAGCCGAGCTTGAAGAGCGTAAAGGCCTCGTCCTGGCGCTCGAGCCCGTCGTGGTAGCTCTCCGCGAGATTGGCGGGTGTCAGCTCTGCGATCACCTCGCGCATCTTGACCACGACGTCGGCCTCGCCGGGGGCTTGGGCGAATTCTATCGGCGATGCCCCCGCCTCGATCGTCCCGAAGACGTTGACGACCAGCATCGAGTGGTGCGCGACCAGATACCTGCCCGACTCGGTGACGATGTTGGGCTCCGGGACCTTCTCCTGGGCGCAGACCTCCTGGATGGTCGCGACCACGCCGCCAACGTATTCCTTCAGATTGTAGTTCGTCGAGCTGTCGACGGCGGTGTTCGTTCCGTCGTAGTCGACGCCGAGCCCGCCTCCGCAGTCGAGGTACTCGATGGAGATGCCGCGCTGGCGCAGCTTCGCGTAGGTGCGCGTCGCCTCGCGGACCGCGTCCTTGATCGTCTGGATGTCGGTGACCTGCGAGCCCACGTGGAAGTGCAGCATCTTGACGCAGTCGGATAGCCCCGCTGACTCGAGCTCGAGCACCGCCGCCAGGACCTCAGGGGTCGTGAGGCCGAACTTCGCCGCTTGGCCCGTCGAGTACTTCCACTTGCCGCTGCCCTGGGTCTGCAACTTCGAGCGCAGGCCGATCAAGGGCCGCACGCCCAGGTCGCGGCCGGCCTTGAGGAGCAAAGGGAGCTCGCTGGGCTTCTCGATGACGACGAGCACCCTCTTGCCGAGCTTCGTGCCCAGCAGAGCCAGGCGCATCATGCGCTCGTCCTTGTAGCCGTTGACGATGACGAGCGCGCCCGGCTGGTTCATCGCGAGCACCGCCATGAGCTCGCCCTTGCTGCCGGCTTCGAGGCCGAATTGGTAGTCCTGCCCCGCGTCGACGATCTCCTCGACGACCTCGCGCAGTTGGTTGACCTTGATCGGATAGACGCCGAAATAGCGCCCTTTGTACTTGTGGTCGGCGATGACCTTCGAGAAGGTCTCGTTGAGGAGCTTGACGCGATGGCGCAGTATGTCCTGGAAGCGGAACAGCACCGGCAGCTTGATGCCGCGCGCCAGCACGTCGTCGACGACCGCCTTCATGTCGATCGAGCCCTGCGGCTCGCGGTTGGGTTGGACGGCCATGTTGCCCTTCTCGTTGACGCCGAAGTACTTTAGGCCCCAGCCGCGCAGGTTGTAGAGCTTGGCTGAGTCCTCGACCGTCCAGGGTTTCGGCATCCAGATATTATAATGCATTTTGGTACGATCACAGCATGAGCCCCGTCGAAGAGCTGCGCGCGCGGGTCAAGGATTCGAACCGCCCTTGCGCGCTGACCGGCGCGGGAGTCTCCGCTGAGAGCGGGATTGCGACCTTCCGCGGCGCGGGCGGGCTCTGGAGGAATTTCAAGCCGGAAGACCTGGCCACGCCCGAGGCCTTCGCGCGCGATCCCAAGCTCGTGTGGGAGTGGTACGATTGGCGGCGCGGCTTGATCGCGAAGGCCCAGGCTAATCCCGGGCATTGGTTCCTCGCGAAGCTCGAGATCGAGAAGCCGGAGTTCTGGCTGATCACTCAGAACGTCGACGGCTTGCACCAGAAAGCCGTAAGCAGGCGCGTGCTCGAGCTCCACGGCAACATCTGGCGCCTGCGCTGCACGTCGTGCCCGAAATTTTTTCAGGACGAGCGCGTGCCGCTGCCCCTGCCGCCGCGGTGCCCCTCCTGCGGCGGCCTGCTGCGGCCAGGCGTGGTCTGGTTCGGAGAATCCCTGCCGGAAGGGACCTTGACCCGCTCCCGGGAGCTCGCACAGAAGGCCGATCTCTTCATCAAAGGCAAGAGCGGCGAGGTCCTGGCCGGCTTGCTGTAACCGTTATCATCCCGCGATAAAACTCCGCCCTCCCCCGCTCAGCGCGCGACACGGACCAAAGTCTGAACCGCCCTTTCCCCTGCGGTCCAGGCGCGGCGGCCGCGCCGCTGCTACACTCATCGCATGAACAAGATAATCATGTTCCTCGCCGCGGCCGCCGTCGCCGCATCGGGGCGCGCGCAAGAGCCGTCGGATGGCTTCATCATGGACCCTCCGCCGGGCCCGGTCACTACGCAGACGCCTTCGGCGCTCTCGCAGCTGCGCGGGCTCATCCCACCGGGGCTGCCCGAGGGAATCCCGCTCGTTCGAGTCCAGGCCGCCCCGGTCGACGCCGAGCCGACCGCGGCCGAGATCAAAGTGCGGGCCCGCATGGAAAAGGCCGGGCGTTTCGTATTCGGCCCGGCAGGCTTCTCCAGGACGACACCTCAGTCGGCGATTGACTTCGATTTTCTGATGGCGTCGAAGGCCCCCAAGAAGCTGTTCGTCACGCTCCTTGAAAGAGGCACCAACGAGGCCAAGCTCTACGCCTTGGTCGGCCTGCGCCACGCCGATCCCGCGAAGTTCGATGATTACGCCAAGGCGCTCAAGGCCGCGAATCCCAGCGTGATGCGCACGATAGGCCATATGACCTTCCGCAAGAAGGCGTCCGAGGTGATCGCGGAGATCGAGAAGGGCCAATATGACGAGTACGTCCCGTCGGCTCAGAGGCTCGTCCCCTTCGAGACCGTCGGATTCTCAATCGGGGACGGCTTCCGCGGCTACTCAGCGGTCTTGACCGTCAAGGCCGATGGTCAGGCCGAGCTGGAAACGCACTCCAGCCATCCGAGCCCCGTCGAGAAGACCGTCAAGGGCAAAGTGACGAAAGACGAGTTGAAGTCTCTCGCCGCCGCCGTGAAGGCGGCCGACATGAAGACCGTGCCGGAGAGCGTCGAGCCCTCGCCCGACGGTCCGCAGGACATGCCCTCAGTCAAGCTGACGGCTCAGATCGACGGGAAGACCTATTCCGTCTCGTTCTCCGACTACGATCTGAGCCGGAACGTAAAGCTCGAAAAGCGCTTGAGGCCGCTGGTCGACGCCCTCGAGGCGATCGAGAACGTCCTGTCGAAGAATTGAGGATGAACAGGAAGATCTGGGCAGCTCTGGCGCTGTTCCTGGCCGCGACGACCCCCCTCGCCGCCCAGGTACGCGCGCCGGAGCTGCCCGCAATTCCGACGTTCAAGCTCTCGCAAGCCCCGCGCGACTGGGACTCGGCCAAGAAGGCGCTGGTCCCGCTCTGGCGCGAAGGTCTCAAGACCTTGGGGCTCAAGGAGCATCTCGCCTTCTGGGACAAGAGCGGCACGACGGTGGTCTTCGCGGCCGGGCGCAAGTCGACCTACGACGCCGAGCTCAAGGCCGCGATCTGGAGCGAGGAAGTCATGAAGGAGACCTGGGACCGCTTCATCGAGCAAGGCAAGACGACCGAGGAGGCGCTCCAGCTCCTGGCCGTCAAGAGCCTGCCGGGCATGGCTCACCTGCTGCGGGACGGCATGATGGACGAGCCCCTGCGCGCGCTGGGCATCAAGTTCCGCGCGGCGCTCGTCGAGAACGAGACCGTCCACAATTGGGAGGAGGCCGGGCTCGTTAAGGCCGTCGAGAGGCTCCATCCCGGTATATACAAGGAAGCGGTCTACCTCAAGCACTTCGGCTGGAACGACGTGGACGCCTTCGACATGATGGCGACCAGGCTAAAGGAAGCCAAGGCCAAGGGGCCGGCCGGCATCATGAACTATGTCCGGGGCCACTACATCTGCCCGTCCATCCTTCTGGAGAACCGCGACGATATCATCGCGGGCTTTGCGCAGGCCTTGGAGAAAGCGCCCGCAGCGCTGTGGCTCAAGGACTCGCTGGCGACCTTGCGCGACGACGTCAAATTCGAGCGGCTCCAGGAGTACGAGCGCGGCGAGATCGCGAAGGTCGGCCTCACGCCCGAGGCCATGCGGGAGGCGGTCGACCGCGAGGAGTACGACCGGCTCATGGAACGCTACAGCGAAGCCGTTCGGCGCCAGCTCGGCGGCGGTTTCCTGCCGTCGCTCCCGAATTTATTGGATTTCGGCCCCCTCTTCGAGCCATTCCGAAAGAAGTACGGCTGGCCTGACCCGACCGACCTGACGGGGCGCGCCGCCCTGGGCGCGCAGCAGACGCTGCTGCGGGCCAGCGACTTCGTGCTGGGCCCCATCGGCCTGCCCATCCGGACCTCCGAGGGCGAGAAGGCCTTCAAAGCGGTCATGGCTTCGCCCCGGGCCAAGGAGCTGCTGGTCGAATTGCTGAGCAAAGGAAACAACCAAGGCAAGCTTTACGCCTTAGCCGGCCTGCGCCAGCTCGATCCCGCCAACTTCGGCGTCTATGCCAAGGCATTGAAGGACCAGGACCCCGACGTCTCCATCATCGAAGGCTGCCTCGGGTTCATCGTGAAGGCGACGACGCTGATCACGAGGATCGAGGCAGGCTATTATGACGAGTACCTGCAGCACAAGGAGGAACCGCAATGACATCGATACTGCTGGCCCTGCTCGCAGCCGTGGCCCCCGTCCGCGCCCAGAACCCAGCCGCCCCCACGGTCTGCTACAAGCTCTACAGGCTCGTCGAGCAGAAAAACGCGGCCGACGCGCAGGCCCCCTACAAATACTGGAACGACAACACAAGCTACGTCTCCGAGGCGATCATCCCGAACATCGAGGGCATCGTGACGCCCTTCTCTTGGAAGAACGAGGCGCAGATCTACTGGATCTACGACCTGAAGCTCGACCTTGGAAACCTCAAGTGCATGCTCGCCAAGGAGACCAACACCATCCCGCTCGGGCCGGACTGGCACCGGGTCTGGACGACCGGCTACACTTTCTTCATGGACCAGCCCCTGTTCTTCTACAACCGCATCGCCGAGCGCGACTACCGCGTCCAGATGATCTGGAGCCGCGAATTCGACGCCCGAAAATGCCGGCTGCCCGTGCTCCCGAAGGATTCCGACAGGAACGCCCATTTCCAGGAAGTCGAAGATTAGCGCCGGGCTTTTTCATTGACAAGCCGCGGCCATCGGCGGTATTCTACCGCCCATGACAACTGCCACCGTCGGTGAGCCGCACGTCGACCATTCTCGCGCGCGGCCGCCCAAAGGGGGCGAGTTCACCCTCCGCGCGGTGGTCTGCGCGATGATTGTGGCCGCGATCATCGGCGGCTCTTATCCCTACGTCGTCATGAAGCTGGGCTTCGGGCCGAACATCTCGGTGGTCTCGGCCTTCTTCGGCTTCATGATCTTCTCGGTCGTCTTGTGGTTCCTGCGCCTGCTCGGCGTCAGATCCCGGGAATACAACCGCTGGGAAAACAACATCGTCCAGACCGCGGGAACCTCGGCGGGACAGACCGCGTTCTTGTGCGTGCTGATGGCCGCCTTCGACATGCTCCATCAGGACCCCGCTTTGCATTTCGACATGATCCTCACGCCCCTGCAGTCCTTCGCCTGGCTGACCACCGCGGGCCTGCTCGGCGTTCTCATGGCCGTGCCCATGCGCCAGCACTTCGTCATCGACGAGAAGCTGACCTACGCCGACGGCATCGCGGCCGGCGAGACCCTGATCGTCCTCGACTCGCGCGGAGCCGAGGCGCGGGCGGCGACGAAATCGCTCAGCCTCGGCACGGTCCTCTCGGGCCTCCTGATGATCCTGCGCGAGGACGCGCGCTTGCTGGCCAACGTTTGGTACCGCATACCGGAGATGATGCCCATCGGCGCCGACGGCTCCAAGATGGCCTTCGGCCTCAGCTGGAGCCTGCTGTCCTTGGGGTCGGGGATGCTGGTCGGACTGCGCATCAACGCGAGCATGCTCGCGGGAACGATCTTCTCCTGGTACTTCATGCCCGACATCCTGCTCCATCACGGCGTCATCGACGCCTTGGTGCGCAAGAAAGTCCTTCTCTGGGTCATGTGGCCGGCCACCGGCATGATGGTGGCCGGCGGGCTGACCGCGCTCTTCATGCGCTGGAACCTTTTGGTCAAGACCTTCAAGAACCTCTCGGGCGCGACGATCGATTCCGACGACTTCCCGATGTCCTGGGTGATCGGCGGCTCGGTCCTCACCGGCATCGCACTGGTCATCGTGCAAAGAGTCAGCCTCGGGATCCCCGTCTGGATGACCTTGGTGGCCATCTTGCTCTCGGTTCCCTTGATGCTCGTGGGTCTCCGCGTGTTGGGAGAAACGAACTGGGGCCCGATTTCCGCCATGTCGAACATGATGCAGACCATTTTCGGCGTGCTGGCGCCCGGGCAGATCGCCGCGAACATGGTCGCCTCCGGCGTGACCGGCTCCATCGCGACGGAGTCCGAAGGCCTCATGCAGGACTACAAGACCGGCGACATGATCGGAAGCACTCCGAAGTACCTCACCTACGCGCAGCTTCTGGCCGTGCCGGTCGGCGCGGCCGCGGTCTCCTACGTCTATCCGTTGCTGCGAGCGACCTACGGCATCGGCGGCGAGCACGGCCTGCAGTCTCCCATCTCGCAAAAATGGGCGGGGTTCGCGCAGTTGCTGTCGAAAGGCCTCTCGGCCCTGCCCGCCGGAGCGGTCGCGGCGATGCTGATCGCCGTCGCGCTCGGCATCCTGTTCACCGTTCTCGAGTCCACAAGCCTGAAGCGATACACGCCGTCTCCCACCGGGATCGGCATCGGCATGCTGGTGCCGGGGGCGGCCATCATCCCGATGTTCCTGGGCAGCGTCCTCGAGGTCTCCTGGGGCAAGCTGCACAAGAAGTCATACGATCAGCATCTAGTCCCGCTGGCCTCGGGCTTCGTCGCGGGCGAGGCCTTGGTCGCGGTCATGCTGCCGATCCTCTTCACGCTCTACCCGAAACTGCTTCAGCCCTGAGAGGCGGCTTTCTAGCTTCGGCTGGGAGGCGGCGGGACGGCGGGGCGCGCATGCTTGGCGGCGGGGCGCGGGCCCAGCGCGGCGGGAAGGGCTCCGGAGGCCGCGCGGCCCCCGTCTTTATCGAAGTCGGGGTCTTGAAGCCGAAGGGGTTTGAGCTGAAGCGGGCCCGACCACAGCCGCCAAGCCAAGCCGCGCAAGGCCGCGGTGAGCGCGTCGCGCAGATCCGGCTTGGAGTCCATCCGCGAGATGGTCCAACGGTCGCCCTGCTTGGCCAGCGCGACGTCCCAGCTCGAGGAAAAGCGCAGGACCTGCCCGTCGCCGAGGCGCACTTCCTCGACCGTCGTGCCGTTGGCCCTGGCCCGGTCGCCGCTGACGTCGGTCTGCTCCGGTTTGAGCTCGACGCGATAGCTCCCGCCGGGCCCGCCGCGCGCGAGCATCTTCTGCATCTTCTCCCAATAGGCCCTGATGCCATCGCGTCCCACAACCTCTTCGCCCGTCACCATGCGGCCGCGGAAGTTGTCGTCGATGTACGGCCAAAGGCGGGTGAGGTCCCCTTTGTTGAAGGCCTCTTCGTAAGCGGCCTTGACCGTGAGCATCGCGGCGTCGGGGCCGGGAGCCGACCAGCAGAGGCGGGGCAGGAGCAAAAAGGCGGCGATGACGGTCACGCGGAGATTATCGCATTTCTGACGACGGTTGAAAAGACGGCGAGCGTTAAGTTATAGTGCCTCCATGACCAAGAGAAATTGGACTCGACGCGCCGCCGCTCTGCTCGCCCTCGCTTCGCTCCTCTGCCCGCCGGCCTTCGCCGCCGACGCCAAGCCCCAACCTCCGGTCAAGGCCGAGAAGAAGGCCGCGCGGACTCCCGAAGACGCGAACTTCAAGATCTTGTTCAAGATGAAAGTCGAGGAACTCGAGAGCGCGGGGAGCTTCGTGGCTCAGGGAGGCACCGAAGGAGATTATCATCTCGCGGGGGAGGACCCCGTCGAGACCGAGAATCCGGCGGGGAAGGGCGTGGAGTACAAGAAGCACACGACGATCGTCAGCTGCATCCCGGTTTCCAACCCCAACAACGGCCGG
The DNA here is from genome assembly GCA_016194705.1 of Elusimicrobiota bacterium. Classification (GTDB taxonomy): domain Bacteria; phylum Elusimicrobiota; class Elusimicrobia; order UBA1565; family UBA9628; genus PALSA-1176. Next base: position 72,097 of record JACQAZ010000009.1, read on the forward strand.
GTCCGCTCCGAATGCCAATTCGAGCTGTCGGGGGCTCTTCGGCCTGTCGGTTCGCTCAAGATGAGGCCCACCGTCACCTTCCAGTACAAGGGCGCTTTCGAGGTGGCTCTAGGCAGCGCGATCGTCCTCGTCGATGACCCGACGCGGCGCCTCGAGGTGAGGATCGAAGAGGTCAAGCCGTAGCGGAGGAACCCATGAAGCTCATCGTTTCGATTTTCGCTCTGGGAGTCTGCGTCTGCGCGCAGCTGGTCAATGCCGAGTCCGCGAACCTGACCGGGACCTGGAAGGACGACAACGGCGGCGTCTACCAGATCCGGCAGGTCGGAGACCAGGTGTTCTGGCACATGGACATGCGCCCGGAGGCGCTCAACGCCTTCAAGGGCACCATCCACGACAAGACCATCTATGGAGAATGGGCCGACCTGCCGGGAGGCAAGCTCCAGAACTCGGGAGCCCTCGACGTGCGCATCGAATCGGACTCCAAGCTCGTCAAGCTCTGGTCGAGCGCCAATTATGGGGGCTCGGTCTGGCGCCGCCAGGAGGCCGCGGCGGCGCCGGCGCCGGTTCCCGCGGAGTCCGACGCCCGCGGGTGGACCGGAACCTGGGACAGCAAGGGCTACATTATCACGGTCTCGGAGGACGGCGAGGGCCTGCTGATGAAGTGGACCTCCCCACCGGGCGGCAACACCGACCCGGGGATCGCCCACTGCAAGCTCTCCGGCGGCGAGGCCTCGTGCGAGTGGAAGTCCGATCCGGAGTACAAGGACGGCGAGAAGAGCGGCCACCGCACTGGGACCATGACCCTGCGGCTCAAGGACGGGCACCTCGCCGGCGAGAGCGTCGAGGGGCCCAACGACTTCTACGAATCCCACCCCTGGACCGCCATGAAGCCCGGGGCGAAGTGGCCGCAGGACTGGACGCGGCATGCCAACGCCAAGGCCGACGACCTCAAGCCCTGGGACCATTTTAGGCCTTTCGTCCTAGGCGGGAATTTCGTACAATACGGCCTTGGTACTGCAACCCCTGGGATGGAGGTCGTGTTGATGAATCGCCGAATCGTCGCGCTGGCCGTGCTCGTCGCCGTTGCCGCTCCCGCCGCGTTCGCCGCCTCAGACATGGAGTGGGCCCTCAAGCCCTCAATGGACGTCGCCGTCGCTCTCAAGGACGGACGCTACAAGATCGTCGAGAGGAAGGCCAATCAGGCCCTCGACCTGCTCAAGGACCTCAGGAACTACGCCGAGAAAGTCTATGACGGCTCCGAGGACCTGCGCAAGGAGATGCTCTCCAATCATTACGAGGATTGGGTCAACACCAAGCTCCTGCCCTCGCATTTCGAGGCCAAGGCGCTCTACGAGACGATCAAGAAGACCTACGACCTGGAGAAGGGCAACGTCAAGGACGCCCTGAACAAGGCCAAGAAGGGCGACTACGGCCCCGCTGACGCGGCGATCGCGCGCGTCAACGCCTTCGAGGCGGACTACGAGGCACAGGTCAAGGCCAACGAGGCGAAGATCGACGCCGTGCGCAAGCTCTACTCGCGCGACTTCGGCAACGCCAAGGCCGCCCTGGCTTCCTTCAACGCCCAGCCCCTTATTAAAGAGCTGCTCGGCGCCAAGCCCAAGCTCGTCAAGGAGATCTACCTCGAGGCCGTCAAGACGCGCCCGATCGAGTGGGCCGTCGTCCTCAAGAAGGACCGCAAGGACTCCAACGACCCGCGCTTCGGCCAGGTGCCGCGACTCGTCACGATCGACGACGGAGGCAACCCCGTCTCCTACCGCGTCATCATCCGGTAGCCCGATCGGCGCAACGCCCCCGTCCCGCTCTGAGCGGGGCGGGGGCTTCCTTTAATAGGGGTTAGAACCGGCCTCCGATCGCTCCCGAGACCAGTCCATTGCGGTCGTCGAGGCAGTAGGTATAGGACACGCCCAGCGGCAGCGGGAAGCGCCAGAACCGGAAGTAGAGGCTCACGCCGAGTCCCTGCTTGTCCTTCGAAGTGTTGTGGAACCAGGCTCGCGCGTCCTCCGCGAAGACCCCGCCCTGGAACGCTCCCCACCGGTTGGCGGCGAGCCGCCGGCCGTAGCCGAGGCTCGCTCCCGCCGCTGTGGGCCCGCGGAACTCCCGCGAATAAGTCCCCTGCAGCGCGGTGGTCCTTCCCGTGGCGAGCAGCTTGCTGTCGGGGAGGCTCGCGCCGTGCCCTCCCGCCGCGGTCAACGAAATGGTCTCGTAAAACCCCCACGAATAGGAAGTCTGGAGGTGCACGAGGAACTCGCCGTAGCCGAAGCTCGAGCGCGACCCGCGCCCCGCCTCGATGACGCGGAATTCTCCCGTGTTGCCCCATTGCGGCCGCCTCATGGGCTTGAGCCGTTCCTCCAACCCCGCGTCGCCGAAGCCCAAGATGCCGCCGAGGCCGAGAGTCCCCTCGCGCAAGCCCCCGTACTTCACGGCGGCGAAGATGTTGCCTTGCTTGCCCGCGTCCGGCGGGACGAACGGGCCGGGGCTGTTGTAGCCGACGGTGCCGCGGTCGAAGCCTCCCTCGACCGACCAGCGGCGGGAGAAGGCCCGTTCGACGGAGAGGATCGTGTCGTCTGTGGTCTTGCCGTAGCTGTCGACGATCTCGCCGAACTGGGAGAAGTTGTTGGCGTCCAAGGGAGTGCCCAGGCCGCCGATCGCGCTGTAGCCGCCGTCGGCGTAGATGTTCTCGCTGTAGGCCTGCCGCGTGCGCTCGAAGCGGCCCGACCAGCCTTCCCAGTCGCCGCCCAAAGCCGTGCGGCTTCCGCTCTTGCCCCGAAGAATCTGCAGGTCCATCGACTCCGCCTGGCTGAAGACGTTGCGCGCTTCGATGATCGCCCCGAAACGGCTCGAGCCCGCGCCCGCCGAGATCAGCGGGAACGGGAGAACGTACCAGCCGTCCTTGACCGACACAGTGACGGCGGCCCCGCCCTCGAGCGGGGCCGTCGAGACCTCCACGGCCTTGAAGAGGTTCATGCGGTAGAGCGCGGCGCGGGCCAGGGCGAGGTCGCGGCCGTTGATCGAGTCGCCGACCCGGAACGGGATGCGCCGCATGATGATGAAGTCCTCGGTCCATTTCGCGTTGATCGTGATCTTCGTGACCGTGAATTCAGGCCCGAAGTCGTCGAGCTCCTGGTCCTCGCCGACGCGCGAAAGGCACGCTGAAAGCTCGCCCGCGGCCCGCCGACGGACCTCCGCGTCGGGACCCATCTCGAGGCCGCGGCGCAAGTACTGGGCGGCGCGGAAATACTTCGTCTGCGCGGCGAGACAAAAGCCGATGCCGGCGTAGGAGTCGGCCAGCAGAGGCCCTTGAAGCCCAAGGTCGCGGGCGGCGGAGAGCGCCTGCAGGAAGGCCCCGTGGGCCGGCTCCCACTCATGAGCCGCGACGTAGACCATGCCCAGGCGCTCGTACGCCTCGAGTCGCCTCGGGTCGTCGGCGCGCAGCTCCCGCTCGGCGGCGCGCAGCTCCTGGACCGCCCCGTCGGGCCGGCCGTCGTCGAGGAAGCGCTGCGCGCGAGAGAAGCGCGCGGCGATCGGGTCGGAGGCCGGCGCGTCGGGAGCGGGTGCGAGCCGGTTCATCAGGCGCGGCGCGCAGGCCGAGAACGTCAAGCCGAGCAGCGGTCCGACGGCGAGGCGGAGGAGCCGGCGCTGGTCGGCGGGCACGCGCGCTACAGGGCGGCGCGCACGAAGCCGCGCACCCTCAGCAAGAGCGCCGGGACGGGAAGCCGCCGCGGCGGCAGATGGCCGAACTGCAGGCGCGGCAGGGTATTCAATGTCTTGCGCCCGTCGGCCCACGGACGGGCCCAGGTCTCGACGCTCGCGCGGCCATGTCCGGCTTTGAGCGCCCAACGCGCGCCGATCAAGGTGACCGCGTAATCGTCGAGGTCGAAGAAGTTCCCCGAGGAAAAGGCGTCGCGTTCCTCCTTGGCGTAGGCCGCGGCCTCGGCCGCGGGATGGCCGTACGCGAAGCCCAGGTAGCCGCCGTAGATGAAGTGCAGCGGCCAGTCGGACCGGCCCTGGAGAACTGGCTTGCCGCCGCCGCGCGTCCAGCGGATCAGGCCGCGGAACATGTTCGCCGCTTCATGACGCGGAGTCCTGCGCAATCCTGGATCCCCGTCGACGAGGCGGCGGCAAAGGCCGGCGAACACGGCTGAGAAGTCGGCGCCCGCAGCGGCGAGCTTGGCCGCCTCCTCCGCGTACGCTCGGACCTCCGGGGACTCGAGGCCGGGGACCGGCGGCTCGTACCAGATCGACGCCGGCCCGACGGCCGTCGGGTTCGCCGGCGGAGCCGGCGGAGCTTCCGGAACGGACGCGGAGAAAGCTCTCAGGTCGGGCGGAATGACGAGAGTCTGGGCGCGGACCGGCGCAGCAAGCGCGAAGAGCGCGGCGGTGAAGAATATTCTCACGGCGGCGGGATCGGGCCGGAGCCGGGCTTGGCGTAGGGCCTAGAGGCGCCGGCCTTGGCCAGCGCGTAGAAGCCCCAGGTGTCGGGCAAGGACAGCACGAACTTGTAGTCGCGCTTGGCGTCCTCGCGACGACCCATGACGTCCTCGAGATTGGCCGCCCGAACGAACGCCCACGCCGCCCAGCGCGAAAGCCCCCCCTTGTACTTGACCTTCTGCGCCTCGCGGAAGGCCGCCAGGGCCTCGTCCTTCCTGCCCAGGTTCCAAAGCCCGCAGCCCAAAGCCACCCAGCCCTTGCCGCCCTCGATGGAGTTGTACTTCCCCGACTTTACCCGGGCGATGTAATCCCTCGCGCCGTCGACCACCCTCGGATAGAGGTGGGCTTCGTGCATTGCGACCAGCTGGGCCGAGTGCATCATGGCGCTGTCGGGGTATTGGGCGCGCAGGTCCTTCATGATCTCGACGGCGTGCGCCGGGTCCTTCGCGCCGTAGGGGTCCTCGGTGTAGATCTCCACGAGCAGGATCTTGGCGTTATTGGCCGAGTAGTGGCCTTTGGCCGCGACCATCTCCAAGGTCTGGATGCCCTTGAGCCGGTCTCCGCGGATCACGATCCGCGCGAGCACGCCGATCGAGCGCGAGAGGACCTCGCTGTAGTAGTCGTACATCCCCAGGCCCAAGTACGCGTCCCAGAGGTGCGGGTCGACCTTGACGGCCTGGCGCGTCGTCTTGATCGCGTCGCGGCCGCGCCAGTAGCCCTTGACCCACTCGTGCCGGATGATGGCCAAGCGGCTGGCGATGCCGTCGGCGGCGCCCATGCAGAAGTAGGCCTCCCCGTCCTTGGGATGGGCCTTGAGCCAGCGCTGCGCCACCGCTATGGCCTCGTTGGAAGCTTTCTCGAAGGGGACCAGCAAGGACGGATCGCTCTGGTCCGATTCGTAGACGTACCGCGTCCACGCGACCCCGGCTAGGCCCATGTAGCCGTGGGGGTGGGCGGGGTTGAGGGCGATGACCTTGCGAGCGTCGGCCTCGGCGTCGTCGAAGCGCATGCGGTAGATGTCGTCGATGCCCTTCATGAGCCAATGGTCCATCTCGGGGGAGATGGCGTTGGGATCGGTGGTCACGATCGACGGATCGGGCTCGCCCGCGAAAACCGGCATCGCGAGAAGCAAGAGCAGGGCGGCCCGATGCAGCGGTCGTTTCACAAGGATAATATTGTAACTTATCCCCCATGCCGTCGAAACCTTCGCGGCTGGCGCTCGCGGGCCTGCTGGCCGCGGGGACCGCCGCGGCCCTCTCTCGGCCCGGTGACGCGCCTTGGATCTACGACGAGCCCAGGCTCATCGTCTACGCCCTGCAGAACCTGCGCGCCGGTGTGCTGCCCTGGCACGGGATCCTGGGGTCCCACGGCGTGCTCTACGGACCCTTCGCGCTTTGGGTCTACCAAACGATGCTCCTGGTCACGCGCGACCTGTTCGCGATGGTCCGCCTTCACGCGCTGCTCTTCGGTCTTGGCTGCGCCGGCGCGGTCTGGTGGCTGGCGCGCCTCGAGCCCGAGCTCGACGCGATGTGGGGCGGCGCGGCGCTGCTCTCGCCCTATTTCTGGCTCTACGGGCGCATGCTATGGGACAACACCTTCCTCATCCCTTTGTCGGGACTCGCCGTCTGCCTTTACATTTCCTTCGGCCGCAAGCCCCGGGCCGGGACGCTCGCGCTTCTCGTCTTGGCCCTGAGCCTGGCCTTCTTGACGCACCTCATGAGCCTCATCCTCATCGTGCCGATCGCCGCGCACGCCCTATGGCGGCACGGTCATTGGCTTCGGGAGCGGCGCGTGCTCGTCCTAACTTTGGCCGCCGGGTCGGCGGCGCTGTGCGCCCCCTACCTCCTGGCCGCGGCCGGGGAATTCGGCCGCGAGGTCTCCTCGCCGATGGGCTCGGCTTGGCGCGGCTGGCTCTTCCCCCTGCTGGGCGGGCGGCTTTTCTCGGGGCTCGGCTTCGGCTACTTCCTCGGCGACGATTGGCCGGTCCGGCCGTGGGGGCTCCTCGCCGCGCGCCTGAGCGCGCTCGCGCTGCCGCTAGTCTGGGGAGGCATGGCCCTGGCCGCGCGCCGCGTCTCGCGAGGACTGCGGCGCCCCGCCGAGAGGGACTCCGCGTTCCAGTTGAGCCTGCTCGGCCTAGGGACGGTCTTCCTGCAGTGCGCCGTTTACGGCCTGGCGAAAGTCTACGGCCACCCGCATTACCTCGGCGTCGCGTGGATCTTCAACCTCTATTTTCTTTGGTCGGCCGTCTCGGCGCTGGGCCGCTGGCGGGACTGGACGGGAGCGATTTACGCCGCCGCGCTTGCGGCCGTGCTCGTCTGCGCCATGGCGGACGTCCGCGCCGGCGGCGGAACGCGCGGCATCCACTACGGGCCGACTCTGGCCAACCAGCTCGAGGTCGCCCGGGCTCTGGGCAACTTTAAGCCCGGCCCGCTGTCGATCGAGGTGAGCCACTACCAGCTTTTCCCTCAAGCCCTTTCCGCCTTGATGGATCTCTACGAGCTCAAGGGAAATCCGGCCGAGCCTCCGCGCGAGCTCGCGGTCGTCTACGCTCGCCCCAACGGCTCGGACGGCCGCATTCAACTCGTCGTGCGCGACTAGGCCTTGTCGGGCAGCTGCTTCTTGAGGCACTCGGGGCAGATGCCGTGCGAGAACTTGACGCGCGAGCGGTCGGTGAAGTAGCTCTCAACGGCCTGGTAGTCGCCTTCCTTGCTCTTGATGCGCTTGCAGTAGCAGCAGATGGGCAGTATCTTCTCGAGCGCATCGACGCGGCTCGTCAAGGTCATGATGCGCTCGGCGACCCTCAGGCGGATGCGGAAGGCCTCCGCGTCGACGGGCTTGGGCAGGAAGTCGTCGACGCCGGCCTCCATCGCGTGCAGGTAGTCCTGCTTGCCCGTCATCGCCCCGCTCAGCAGAATGAAGTACGCGTAGTCGACGCCCTTGGCCGCGCGGATCTTCCGGCACAGCCCGAGCCCGTCGAGGTTGGGCATCATCCAATCGCTGATCACGACCTTCGGCGCGTGGACCCGGAACTCCCCCCATGCCGAGAGTCCGTCGGGCGCTTCGATGACGTCGTGGCCGAGCCGCTTGACCCGGAGCTTGAGGATGTCGCGGCTGTCGTCGTCGTCGTCGGCGATGAGTATCTTCAGCGGAGTCGTGCCCGGGAGTTCAGCGCGAGACGACCTGAATCCCCGAAGGATGGGGTGCGGGCTCGGTCTTCCTGAGCCTCTCGATGAGGTCCTTGCCGACGATCCCTTCGAGCGCGCGCTCGTATACGGGCCGCAGGGCCTCCTGGAACTTGAGGCGGCTCGCCTGCGACAGATAGACGGGGCTCACTCCCTTGGCCAGCATCTCGCGCTTGGTGGTTTCGTTGAGCTCGATGGACTTCGCGCGCTCGATGCGCGCGGCGGTGCGGGCCGCGTCCTTGACCAAGGCGCGGTAGGCCTCGGGGAGACCGTCGAAGAATTCCTTGTTGACGTAGGTCACGCTGACGAGATACGAGGAGCCCATGAGATTGACGTACTTATAGCGTTTCTGAAGGTGAGCCTCGTGAAGGCGGCGCCAAGTCACGACGACCGAGTCGATCGAGCGGTCCTGCGTCAGCGGATCGATGGTCGTGAGCTGATGCTCGATCGCGACGGGAGCGGCCCCGAGGGCCGCCAGCCACGCGTTATCGACGTCCGTGCCGAACACGCCGATCCTGCGCCCCTTGAGATCCTCCGGCCCCCGAATCTCGCGGTCGGTCGTCGCGACGCCCTCGGCCCCGCCGCTGTAAGTGAAGGCGAGCCCGACGATATTCTTGGCTCGAAGTCCTTCGAGGAGCTCCGAGCCGACCGGTCCTTCGAAGACGCCTTCCAGGTGCGTATAGCCCGTGAAGAGATACGGGAGGTCGAAGGCCCACAGGCGGTGGTCCAGCTTTCCCATGATGTTGGTGAAGGAGTGGCCCATCTCGGCCTCTCCCTTGGCGACCTTGTCCGCGATCTCGGGCCGAACTCGGCCCTGCGTGTTCTCCCAAGGGTTGGCGGCCGGCACGATCTGGACTTCGATGTCGCCGTGGCTGCCCTGCTCCACGGCCGCCTTGAAGCTCGCCGCCGCTTCCTCGAAATAGTCCAGGTTGGGGTGCCCGAGGAGCCAGCGGATCTTGTGCTTGGCCGCGTGAAGCGGGTTCGCGGCGCATAAGAGAATCGTCAACGCCAGCGACGCGGCTTGGAAGGCTCTGCTGTGCCTTTTCATGGGTCCTCCCTGTCTCGGACGCGATAGTTTAACAGGACTTCGCGCAAAAATCAATAGCGCAGACCTGGACTAATCCGTTTTTCCAGAGCCGCGGAGAGACTTCAGCTGATTCTCGATGGAAGCCTTCTTCGGCCACTCCCCGGGCGCGAGAGCCAGCGCCTTGACGAGATCCTCTCGGGCCTCGTCGGAACGCCCCAGCCAGGCGAGCAGGTCGGCGCGGGAGGCCAGAAGGGCGGCGGCCGTCTCTCTTTCGTGCGCGGAGGAGCTTCCGGCGAGGCTGATGGCCTCCCCATAACCCGCCAGGGCCTTGGGAGGATCTCCGATCGAGTCGTAGGTCAGGGCGATGTTGGCCAGCGTCTCGACGTCCTTGGGGGCGGCTTCCAAAGCCGTCCGAAACAGACGCAGCGCTTTTTCGGAGTCTCCTCGAAGAAAAGACTCGACGCCTTCGTCGTTGAGGCGCCTCACCTCGGCGTTCCTTTGCCGAGCCCGCGTTCCGGGCGACGCCAGCGGCGGCTTCGCGCCCGGCGCGCGGACCCTCGCGGCGGCGTTTCCCGGGGCGGGGCGCTTGAGCGAGGACATCAGCCGCAAGGCCCAACTATGGTTCGGCCGCAGCTCCAAAGCTCGTTTGAGGAGTTCTTCCGCCCCGGCGGGATCCTGGAGTTCGATGCGCATTTCAGCGGCCGCGCAATGGATGAAGGCCGCCTCGGTGGGGAACGAGTCGGCCAGCTCGCCGGGCCGCAGCTCGAAGAGCCGCTGATGGGTCGCCAAGGAATCCTGCTGAAGGTTCTCTGCTCTCCGCAGACTCTGAACGGCCTTGTTGGCGTTGCCGAGATCGAGCCAAAGCGCCGCCAGCACGCGGTAGGCCTCGGCCTGCTGCCAGACCGGCGTTTCTCCCGCGGACCTCATGAACCGCTCGGCGTAGGCCGCGGCCTCGGGCAGCTGCAAATGATCCCGCTTGATCGCTATGAGCGCGCGCAGGGCCTCGAGATCGCCGGGATCTGCCTCCAGAGCGCGCAATGGGCCGGCCTCGCTCGAGGGCCGCTCCTCCGCCTCGATCCGGACGGGAAGCGCGGCCAGGCGGAAGGCGGCGAGATCCTTCGGCGCAAGCCGATCCTTGATCGCAACGAGCGCTCCCAAGGCATCAAGGTCCTCCGCATTGAGCTCCAGCGCGCGCCGCAAGCTCTGCGCCGCGCGGGCAGGCTCTTCGAGCTCCAGCCAGACGCGGGCGCTGAGCCGATACGCGGCGGGACGCCGCCACGGGGGCGCTTGCGCGGCCGCGCGGGCAGCCCTCTCGGCGAAGACCAGCGCCTCCTCCTTGCGACTGCGCAGGATGCGGACCAGCGCGTAAAGGGCGTCGAGATCGTCGGGCGCCAGCGACAGGGCGCGCCTGATGCTTTGCTCGGCTCCGGCCTTGTCCCCGAGATCCATCCGCAGTTCGCCCGCGAGCAGTTCGACTTTCGCGCGCTCCCGCGCCGTGGCGCCGGCGGCGCTTGCCGCGCGATCGACGACGGCCAGGGCCTCCTCCGGCCTACCGCGTTCGGCCGCGGCGAGGAGGTAAAGGATGCGGGGATCGCCGGGGCGCAGCTCAAGAGCGCGCTTCAAAGAGAGCTCGGCGCCGGGGGAATCTCCGAGGCGCAGGCGTATCTCGCCGGCTTGGCGGTCGGCCTCCGCCCGTTGGGAAGTCGAGGCGCCCGGGACGGCCGCGATGCGATCGGCGTAGGCCAGCGCCTCCCATGGCTGATCGTCATCTCGGCTGATCCCGACGAGCATCGTCAAGGCCTCAAGGTCATCCGGACGCAGCGCCAGCAGGTCGACAAGGCTTGTCCTGGCTCCAGCGGGATCGTCCAGGTCGCGATGCGCTTGGGCGACGAGCCGAAAGGCGGCCTCGGCCCGCTCGCGCGAGGCGCCGCCGGGGGCGCTCGCGGCGCCGAGGATCTTTCGGATCTCCGGAATCCTTCCCTCGAACGAGCCCATGTCGTCGCCGCGAGCGCCGACGCGGCCGCCTGGACCCGCGGGGGGCGAATTCTTCGCCTCGAGCCCCGGGGAGCTCATCAAGAGGAACGGCACGCCGCGCGCTCGGATGGCCTCGGCCAGGCGCAGGGATCGAGCGGACGCCGAACCTTCCCGGCTTACCACCGCGATGACCAGATTGGGAGCGTACCGGTCCAGCGCGAGGGGAAGAGCATCCGCGATGATCCTGCTGTCCCAGCTCGGCAAATGATTAAGGACGACGAACGGTTTGTCGGGGATGTCGCGGTTGAGCCTGCCTTGGAGGTAGCCGTAGCGATCCGAGGACGCGGCCTCCTGGAGCAGAAATATCCGGTAAACGCCGGCGTCCGCGGCGAATCCCGACGTCGAGAGGGCAAGGACCGCTGCGGCCAGGCATGGCCTCATGCGGAAACTATACATTATCCCGGCCGTGAGGACCGGGCGCAAAAGCCTTGACTGAGGGGTGTCCCGGGGGTATCCTGTGCGTTGAGGATCGGGGGAGAATCGATGAAACGCGGGTTTTCTCTGTTGGAGCTGCTGATCGCGACGGCGCTCGCCCTCCTGGTGATGGTGGCGATCATGAGCGTCTCGAGCATGATGGTCAAGCGCCACCTGGAGGCCATCCACAAGGGGGAGGTCAACGCCGCGACCCTGCTGACCCTCAACGCGGTGCAACGCGACGTCGCCGACTCGACCTACCTCTTCGTGCCGACGAGCGCGTCGCCGCTGGGAGACGTCGTGGGCGGCTGCACGAATTGGTCCCCGCAGATGGTCGGTCCCAACACCGGGGGCAAGCTCGACGCCGGCCAGCCGGTCACCTATTTCCTGTACTGCATCGACGGCTTCGGGGCTCGCTTCAGCACCCTCTACCGCTACGGAGGCACTATCCCCGACTGCCAGTCCGGCGTGACGTTGCCGGCGGGCTGCGGCGCCGGCCCCGACAGTCAGGGCCGCAATCCGGTGGCCTGGGTCTCGGGCAACGGCGCCGATTACGGCCTCTCGCGCTCCGACCAGGCCAGCGGCTACTACTTCGCTTGGTCGCGCGACTCGGGCGGCGTGGAGATTCACTACATCCTCGGCAATTCGACGCCCACGGCCGACACGGCCAACCGCCCGGGCCACGCGGTGCCGCATTACTACAAGATCGACACCAAGGTGAAGATGATCAAGTCGTTCAACGTGACTCTTTAGGATGAGCCCATCGGCCTGCGCCGCGGCGCTTCTGCTCTGCCTGGCGCCCGCCCGGGCGCGCGCGGCGTCCCTCGATGAGACCCTCGCGGCCGCCCGGGCCGGCAACGCGGCCGCCCAAAAACGGCTGGGCTCCGCCTACAAGAACGGTCTCGGCGTTCAGCAGGATTTCAACCAGGCGGTGTTCTGGTATCGGAAATCGGCGGCCCAGGGCGACGCCGAGGCTCAAAACAGCCTCGGAGACCTGTACCAGAACGAAGCCCAGGACACCCCGAACCTGCCGGAAGCGCTCAAGTGGTACCTCAAGGCCGCGGCCCAAGGCAATGTCGATGCTCAGGACAGCCTCGGCCACATGTACCAAGACGGCCTTGGCGTCGCGTCGAGCTGGAGTCAGGCGGCACGGTGGTACCGCGCCGCCGCCATGCAGGGGAACGCCGACGCCCAGAAGAACCTCGGAGATATATTCCGCGACGGTCGGGGAGTCCGACAAGACCAGGAGCGCGCCGCCTACTGGTACCGCAAGTCCGCCGCTCAAGGGAACTCGACGGCGCAGGACAGCCTCGGCGAATTGATGGCCAGCGGCGGCGGCTCGGGCGCCGGACAGCGCGTCGCCCGCGTCGGCGCGACGAGGCTCGAGGACGCCTCGGGCTCCTCCCTCCGCAGAGTCGAGATCACCCGCGGCGGAGGCGATGAAGACGCTCCGGTCCCGGCGCCCGCCCCCGCAAGGCGAAGCCGCCCCGCCCGCACGATCGCGGCGGCCCCGCGCCCGCAGCCGGCCGCCGCCCCCGCCGAGCCCCCCGCGCACGACGCCGAGACGATCTATGCGGCCCCCCGGCCGGCGGCGCAAACTGCGCCGCTGGCGGTCCGCGCCAATCCCGAGTCGGCGCCGCAGGAGCGTCCCGCGCAAGAATCGCCGCCGACCCGCGGGGGAGCGGGGACGGCCGTCGCGCTGGTCCTCGGAGCCGCGGCCGCCGGCGCCGGAGGCTTCATCTTCTGGCGCCGCCGCAAGTCCCCCAAGCGCCAGTTCGCGACGCCGCTGCCCGCCGGCCCGCCGTCCGTCAGGGCCGGCCCGATCACTTTGACCGCTCAAAAGGCCCCGGTCCCGCAGCCGCCCGCGACCGCGGTGGGGGCAGGGGCGGATCCGCTCGGGATCGTGAAGCCCCAGGAGCGCGCTATCCCGAGCCCGAAGAAACCCGAACCCACACGCTCCGGGGTGGTCCACGTCCTGTCGCTGGCGATGCGCTGCTCGGACGCCGCGGAGCACGAGATGGCCGTGCGCCTGCTCGAGGAAAAGGTCCTCTGCGAGGCGGTCACCGTCGAAGGCGGCTGCGAGAAAGTCATCCGGATCCTCGACCGTGCCGACAAGCTCGACGCGATGACCGGCGCCCATTTCGCGACCATGCCCCCGCCGGTGCAGGCGGCCTACACGAAGGCGCTGCACATGCTTGGAAAATACGCCGACGCCCTGCGGACGATGCGGGGCAAGAAAGCCCTGACCAAGGAAGACCGCGCCGATCTCTTCGAGCTGCTCGTGCGCTGCGGCGATTTCGAGCGCGCCCGACTTCTCTGCGCCAAGGCCTTCGAGGCCAAGCCGGTCAAGGACCATGCCGAGCTTTACTACCAACTGGGGAGAGTCTGCGAGGACGGCGGGGTCAGAGACCTGGCCAGCCGCCTCTACCTCCAACTCTCGGAGGCGGGCCTGCGGCACAAGGACGCCGAGACGCGGCTCTCGCGCCTGAGGGACGAGCTTCAGGGCGCCGCCGAGGTCGGCGGCGGCATCATCGGCGGCAAGTACGCGATCAAGGCCAAGATCGGGGAGGGCGGCATGGGCCTGGTGTTCGAGGGCTACGACACCAAGCTCGGGCGCAAGGTGGCCATCAAGAAGATGCGCGACGAGATCCGGACGAACCCCAAGGCGCGCGAGGCTTTCCTGCGCGAGGCGAAGATCATCTCAAACCTTTCGCATCCCTACATCGTGGGGATCCACGAGATCGTCGAGGAGAGAAACGCGCTCTATCTCGTCTTCGACTACGTCGACGGAAAAACCCTCTGGTCGGTTTTGCAGGAGCGGGGTCGCCTGCCTTTGAAGGAATGCCAGGTCCTCTTCGGCTACATCTGCTCGGCCATCGAGTTCGCCCACGCCAACCGCGTCCTGCACCGCGACCTCAAGCCGTCCAACATCATGCTCGACAAGCAGGGCTACGCCAAGGTCATGGACTTCGGCCTGGCCCGCGAGGCCAAGGACAGCATCTCGAAGTCCACGCACACGGAAGTCGCGGGGACTCCCGGCTACATGTCTCCCGAGCAGCACCTCGGCGAGCCGAAGAAGGAATCGGACATCTACGCGCTGGGCGTTTGCCTTTACGAGATGCTCTCAGGCTACCCGCCCTTCAAGGGTCCCGACTATCTCGCCCAGAAGGAGCGCAAGGCTTTCGCTCCCTTGCGCTCGCTCGTCGCGGAGCTTCCGCCCGAAATCGAGCCGCTCATCTCCCGCGTCCTCGAGCCCGACGTCCCCAAGCGCTTCCCCAGCGCCCTTAAATTCCTCGAAGCGCTCAACCGCTGCAAGGGCTGATCCAAACGGCCGGCCGTCGATTTGCTATAATATTGCTTCATTTTTTATGAAAGCGATCGTCTACAAGCAGTCCTCCGGCGCGTCCTTGACCGACCTCGGCATCCCTCCCATCTCGGAGGCCGAGGCCCTCATCGACGTCGCCGCCTGCGGCCTCTGCGGGACCGACCTCATGAAGCTCGCCTCCAAGCCCGCGCAGGCCGTGCTCGGCCACGAGATCGCGGGCACGATCGCGCGCCTGGGCAAGAAAGCGAAAGGATTCAAGGAAGGCGACCGCGTCGTGCTCGCCCATCACGTCCCCTGCCTCGACTGCCATTACTGCAGGCGCGGCTCGGTCTCCATGTGCCGCCAGTTCAAGGCCACCAACGTCGAGCCCGGTGGATTCTCCGAGCAGGTCCGCGCCTCCGAACTGCACGTCAAGCACGCCTTGCTCAAGATCCCCAAAGGTCTGGGCTTTACGGAGGCCAGCCAGACCGAGCCGCTGGCCTGCTGTCTGCGCAACGTCAAGCGTCTGGGCTCGCGCGAGGGCGACACGGTCGGAATCGTGGGACTGGGCGCGGTCGGCCTGATGACCGCCCAACTGCTCGCGCTGCGCGGAGCCTCCGTGCTCGGGCTCGACCTCGATGAAAGCCGCGCGGCGGGGCTCTCGCCCTACGGCCGCGGCTTCGCTCAAAGCGCGGACTTCGACGCGGCCGTCCGGACCGCGACGCAAGGCCGCGGTCTAGACGCCTTGGTCTTCACGGCGGGCCCGGCGTCGATGGTCTCCGAGCGCCTGGGCTGGCTCCGAGACGGCGGGACGCTCAACGTCTTCGCGAGCTTCCATCCTTCGCAGACGCCGGTCGACCTCAACGCGATCTACCACCGCGAGCTCACGATCATGAGCAGCTATTCCCCCCACCCGGACGACCTGCGCGAGTCGCTCGCGCTGATCGCCAGCGGCGCCGTCTCGATCGCGGCCTTGAAGCCGCGGACCTTCGGCCTCGAACAGTTCGACGAGGCCGCGCGCCAGGTCAAGGAGCGCAGGCTCATGAAGGCTCTGCTCTCGCCGCTGGCCGGAGCCGCGCGATGAACAAGAAGATGCGCGCCGTGCTCTTTTACGCGCCCAAGAAGATTCGTCTCGTGGATGTCCCGATGCCCGTCCCGGGCCCTGGAGAGGTCCTGCTCCAGGTCGGCTCGGCGCTCACCTGCGGCACCGACTTCAAGGCCTACCGCCAGGGCCACCACATGCTCGGCGAGCCGCCCTCGCCCTTCGGCCACGAGCTGGCCGGCGTCGTCGTCGCCGCCGGAGACGGCGTGAGCTCGTTCGCGCTCGGCGACCGCGTCGTGGCGGCCAACTCGGCCCCCTGCGACCGCTGCTATTTCTGCGCCGCGGGCCAGAACCAGCTCTGCGACAACCTGCGCCTGCACAACGGAGCCTACGCCGAGTACAACCTCGTGCCCGCCCGCATCGTCAAGCACAACCTCTATCATCTGCCCGCGCGGCTCGACTTTCCGACGGCCGCCCTTTCCGAACCCCTGGCCTGCGCGATCCACGCCGTCGACGTCCTGCGCGTACGCGAGGGCGAGACCGCCGCTCTCATCGGCGCCGGCCCGATGTCGCTGCTTCTGATCCAAGCCTTGGCGGCGCGCGGAGCCCGCATCGTCGTCGTCGGCCGCAACTCGGCCAACCTCGCGCTCGCGCTCAAGGCCGGCGCCCACGAGGCGATCAGCGCCGAGGAAAAGAACCCCGTCATGGCCGTACGCGAGGCCACCGAGCGCCGCGGCGCCGACTGCGTCTTCGAGGCCGTCGGCAAGCCCGAGACCTGGCTGACCGCCATCGACATGGTGCGCAAGGGCGGGCGCGTCTGCTTATTCGGGGGCTGCGCTTCAGGGACCGTGGTGCCCATCGACGCGCACCGCGTGCATTACGGCCAGATCAGCCTTCACGGCGTCTTCCACCACACGCCCAAGTATTTTCGCGCCGCCGTCGATCTCCTCTCGCAGGGAAGGGTCAAGACCGACATACTGATCTCGGGGAGGATCGCCCTCGACGAGGTCCCGTCCTTCTTCGATTCCCGCCACGGCCAGTCGAACCCCAAGGTCGCCGTCATCCCTTGACCATGAGGGCGCGCGCGCGCGAGCTCCGGTTGATGCTCCGGGCCCTCGCTTTGGCCCGCCGCGGCAAGCGGACCTGGCCCAACCCGAAAGTGGGCTGCGTGCTGGTCAAGGACGGCCGCGTCGTCGCCGAGGGTTGGCACGACCGCTACGGCGGGCCCCACGCCGAAGCCGCCGCGCTCAAGAGAGCCGGCGCCCGCGCGCGGGGCGCGACGGCCTTCGTGACCTTGGAGCCCTGCTGCGCGCACGCGGGCAAGAAGACTCCGCCCTGCGCCCCCGCTCTCGTCAAGGCCGGCGTCGCTGAGGTCGTCGCGGCGATGCGCGATCCCAATCCCGGAGTCTCGGGAGGAGGCTTGGCCGTTCTGCGCCGCTCCGGACTCAGGACCAAAGTCGGCCTTTGCTCTGCGCAAGCCCGTGCGCTCAACGCGGACTTCATCGCACGCATGAGCCGCCGAAGTCCCCATGTCATCCTTAAGACGGCGCTGAGTCTCGACGGCAAGGCCTACTCCGAGGGCGGCCGGTCGAAATGGATCACGAGTCCGGCCTCGCGCCGGGACAGCCGCGGGCTGAGGTCTCGGGTCGACGCGATCCTCGTCGGCGTCGGAACGGTGCTCGCCGACGACCCTCGGCTGTCGAGCCGAGGCGCCGGACGCGACCCCGTGCGCGTCATTCTCGACGCGAGGGGCCGCCTTCCCCGGCGCGCGAAGGTGCTCGACGGCAAGGCCCCGACCTGGGTCTTCACGGCATCAAACAAGGCCTTTCCCAACGCCCAGGCCATCCGCGTCGCGGCCAAAAAAGACAGGCTGGATCTCAAGGCCGTGCTCTCCGAACTTTCTCGGCGGGGGATCGGGACCGTGCTCGTCGAGGGCGGTCCGACGGTCCACGCCGCCTTCCTCGCCGCGCGCCTGGTCGACGAGGCCCGCGTCTACCTCTCGCCCAAGCTGCTGGCCGGCTCCCGCGATCCCAACTCCGCGCCGCGCCTGCTCAAGCCCAAGATGAGAAAAACGGGTCCAGATTTCCTATTCTATGGCAGGGTTCATTGAGATGTTCACCGGGATCATCCAGCGCACGGGGACCGTCGCTCGAAAAAACGAGAGCCGCCTTCTCGTGCGCGCGCGCTTGAGCGCCAAGCCGGGCGACAGCGTCGCCGTCAACGGCGCCTGCCTGACCGTCACGGCTCCCCGCTCTCGAGCAGCGCTCTGCTTCGACGTCCACGAGGAGACCTGGGGCCGCACGAACCTCGGCGCCTTGAAGCCCGGCGACCTCGTCAATCTCGAGCCTGCCCTGCGCGCGGGCGAGCCGCTCGGCGGGCATCTGGTCAGCGGCCACATCGACGCCCCGGCTCGCATCATCAAGCTCTCCCGCCTCTCCGGCGGCTTCGCTCGGCTGCGCGTCGAGCTGCCCGCCGCGCTCAAGAATCTCGTCGCCGTCAAGGGCTCGATCGCCGTCGACGGCATCAGCCTCACCGTGACTCGCGTGGTGCGAGGCTGGTTCGAGGCCGCTTTGGTCCCGCACACGCTGGCGAGCACCAACCTCGCACGAAGGCGCCCCGGCGAGTCGGTCAACCTCGAGGCGGACCTCATCGCGCGCTACGTCGCGCGCAGCCTGGGACGATGAAGCGCTTCGACGACATCGACGCGGCGATCGACGACGTGCGGCGCGGCCGCATGCTCGTCGTCATCGATGACCCCGACCGCGAGAACGAGGGCGACGTCGTGGTCGCTGCCGAGCACTGCACCGAGAAGGCGATCAACTTCATGGCCTCGCACGCGCGTGGACTGATCTGTGTCCCTATGCTTGGCCCGCGTCTTGACCACCTGCGCCTTCAGGCCATGGTCGACGCCGCCGGCTCGGCCGGTCCGGCCCCGGGCCGCGACACGGCCTTCGCGGTCTCGGTCGACGCCAAGCGCGGCACCACGACGGGCATCTCCGCGGCGGACCGCGCCGCGACGGTCAAGGCGCTCATCGAGACCAGGACGCGGCCCGAGGACCTCATCCGCCCCGGCCACGTCTTCCCCCTGCGGGCCAAGAACGGCGGCGTGCTGGTTCGCGCCGGCCACACGGAAGCGGCGGTCGATCTCGCGCGCCTGGCCGGGCTCTATCCCGCAGGCGTGATCTGCGAGGTGCTCAATCCCAACGGGACCATGGCGCGCACCAAGCAGCTGCTGCGCTTCGCGCGCCGGCACAAACTGCGCGTCGTCACCATCAAGGACTTGATCGAGTACCGCCGCAGCAAGGAGCGCCTCGTGCGCCGCGTGGCCAGCGCTCGTCTGCCGACCCGGCACGGCGACTTCCTCCTGCACGTCTACGAGGAGAGCCTGACCGGGAAACAGCACCTGGCCATGGTCAAAGGCCTCGTGGACGGTTCGAAGGGAGTGCTGGTCCGCGTCCACAGCTCGTGCATCACCGGCGACACCCTGTTCTCGCTGCGCTGCGACTGCGGCCAGCAGCTGGCCGCAGCGCTCACCCGAATCTCCCACGAGGGGCGAGGCGTGCTGCTCTACCTGTCCCAAGAGGGGCGCGGCATCGGTCTCCTGAACAAGATCCGCTCCTACGGCCTGCAGGACAAGGGCCTCGACACCGTCCAGGCCAACCGCGCCCTGGGCTTCAAGCCCGACCTGCGCGAGTACGGCATCGGCGCCCAGATACTGGCCGACCTGGGTCTGTCGACCCTGCGCATATTGACCAACAATCCGCGCAAGATCGTCGGCATCGAGGGCTACGGCCTCAAGGTCGTCGAGCGCGTGCCGATCCAGATGGCGGCCAACAAGCACAACGCCCGCTACCTTCGGGCAAAACGAAAGAAGCTGGGCCATTGGATCACAGAGGAGGCAATGCCTTGATCGCGATCGCCGTCTCCAGGTTCAACGAAGAGGTCACCTCTCAGCTGCTTAAAAGCTGCAAGGCGGCGCTGGCGGCCCACGGCCTCACCCAAGCGCAGGTCAAGGCCTTTAGCGTTCCGGGCGCCTACGAGCTCCCCTGGCTGGCCAACGAGCTGGCCCTCTCGGGAAAATACGAGGTCGTCATTGCGCTGGGCTGCGTCCTCAAGGGCGCCACGGCCCAGAACGATCATATCGCCCGCTCGACGGTCCAGCGCCTGCACGAGATCGCGGTCAGGACGCGCGTTCCGGTGATCCTCGGCGTCATCACGCCCAACACCTACGCGCAGGCCGTGGCCCGCACGAAGGGCTCTCTCGACCGCGGCAAAGAGGCGGCCAACGCAGCCGTCGAGATGCTCAAGCTCCGCCAAGAGCTCAAGACCGCTCATGGGTAGGCGCCGGCAGGCGCGCGAGATCGCGCTCCAGGCCCTCTACATCGCCGACGCCGCGGGGACCCCCGAGGCGGAGGCCTTCGCGAGCGTCAACCGGGGCAAGTCGGAGGCCGACGCCAAGACCAAGGACTTCGCGCGCGAGCTCCTCAAAGGGACCTTGTCCCACCGCGCCAAGCTCGACGAGGCGATCTCGGCGGTGGCGGAGAACTGGAGCCTGGCGCGCATGCCGCTCGTCGACCGCAACGTCCTGCGCCTGGCGGCCTACGAGCTCTTGAACTCCGGCGACACTCCCATCGGGGTCGTGATCGACGAGGCCATCGAGATCGTGCGCAAGTACTCGACCGAGGACTCCACGCGCTTCGTCAACGGCGTGCTCGACAAGCTCAAGGACAAGCGGCCCGGCTAGGGCCCAGGCTCCGGCTCCCGTTGGGCCCATGACGGCGGACGCCGCCCGGGCTACGCTCAAGGCATGGGACCCCTCGTCCTTCTCATCGCCCTTTCCCTGGGCGCGGCCTCGGCCCAGAGCGACGCGGCCTTCGCGAAGAGGCTCCGTGACGGACGCGCCGGGGTTCTCATCGATGCCAAGAAGGCTCAAGAGAAACCCCCCGCCCCGCGCAAGGCCAAGCTCCGCCTCAAGCCCGACTGCATCCTGCGCTCGGTGGTCTCCCGCATGGGCCGGACCTGGCGCGAGGATCTGACGCCCCCGCGGGTGCGCCTCGAGAGCGAGGCCGCGCTCACCGATTTCCAAGACGCCGTCGCGACGCAGTGGGGCTTCCGGCCCGACCGCTTCGGCAACGTCTACGCGGTCGCGAGCAACCAAATCTTCCTGATCGACGACGACGCGTATTATTTCAAGGTGCGCCGCTTCCTCGACGACTCGCTGGCGCACGAGTACGCCCATTTCGTCCAGGTCCATTACGCCGGAGCCAGGCTCGATGAGAACGGCGACAATCTCGAGTCCGAGGCCGTCGCGGTGCAGACCTGGTTTCGCGAGACCTATCTCGAGCCAGGGATGGACCCGGGCCCCGGCTGCCGCCTCCCCTAAAGACCGCGGTACATCGCGATGCGCCCCTCGACGTGAGGGACGTACGCCTGCGTCTCCTGGGGGGCGTACTTCAGGATGACCTTGAGGAGCTCCTCGTTGCTCACCGCGTCGGGATTCGCGCGAGAGAGGACCGTACGCCTGACGTTGCCGGGCCCGCAGTTGTAGGCCGCGATCCCCAGGCTCCGGCGGTTGTCGGGGTTCTTGAGCTTGCCGTAGTGGGTCGAGAGCAGGATGTGGAGATAGGCCGTGCCGAGCTTGATGTTGTTGTCCGGATCGAACAAATATTCCGAGGTGAGCAGTTTCTCTTCCTTGTATAGGCGCCGGTAGGCCTCCATCCCCGCGGTCTTGGGCACGAGCTGCATGAGGCCCAGAGCGCCGGCGCCCGAGCGGGCCAACGGGTTGAAATAGGACTCGGTGTGAATCAACGCGAAGACCAGCGCCGGGTCTAGGCCCTCCTTTTCCGCGTAAGACTTGACCTGCGGGGCGTAGCGCTGGGCCCGGATTTTTAGATGGTCGGGAATCATCGGGATCTGGACCTTGACCCTGAGCCGGGGCTTGCCGTCCTCGGCAACGACGGGCTTCTCCTCGACGATCATCTTGGGCGCGACCTGCTCCTTGACGAAGGCCTCGGCCTCTTTCTCCGTGACGGGCTTGCCCTCGGGCGATTCGACCTGATCCTTGAGCACCTCGGTCTTGCCCTCGTCCTTCTGAGTCAGGACTTTCTTGGTCCGCTCGGCGATCTTCTCCTCGGCCAATGTCTTGGCCTTTTCCTGCTCTTGCCCATCGAGGTCGGAGGCCTTCTCGACCTTCTTCTTCGGGGTCACCTCCTCGACGGGAACCAGGACCTCGACGGTGATCTTGCCTTTCTCGAAGTCGACCTCGCTGACGGCGTCGCCGCGCTCGCTGTAGTCGACCCATTCCTTGCGCGAGGACTCGCGGACCTCGTCCCATTGCCTGCGGACCATCTTCCGGTAGGTCTCGCGCTGCTCGGCGACCTTCTTCGCGTAGTCCCGGTACTGCGCCTCCATCTGGGCCGAGAGCCGCGTGAAGTCCTCGGCCTGCTCGCGTCGGCTCTGCGCGACGTCGGCCTTCATCCTCTCGCGCGCCGCTTCGACGTCGTCGGGGGGCGGCTCGCTTTTGATCTTGTCGATGTCCCGGTCGGATTTCTTGATCGCCTGGTCGACGTCGTCGAAGACGGGGTCGGTGTCGTCCTGGGCCCCGGCCAGCGCGACGCCCCCGAGCACGAGCGCGGCGAGAGCGATCGACAAACGCCACGAGCGAGGAGAGATCATCGGGCCTCCGTGATGCGGATGCCGATTAGTTTGCCCCAATTTACCCTCCGGCGTCAAGTCCAGCGCACGCGTCGCACACTTTGTCTCAATTTTGGACCATATGGTCCAAGACTGAGACAATCTTCCGGCTCGAAGATTCGGGGCCGCTTCTCTGGCCTGCCCGGCGGCGCATTCGCTATACTCGCTCCAGATATGGCCGCCAAGGGCTTCCCCGCCGAGATCGAGCGCCTGCGCGACGAGATCCGCGCGCACGACCGGCGCTACTACATCGAGGACGCCCCGGTGATCTCGGACACCGAGTACGACCGCCTCCTGAAGCGCCTGCAGGATCTCGAGGCCGCCCACCCCGGCTCCGTGAGGCCCGACTCGCCGACACAGCGCGTCGGCGGCGGGGTCGCGACCGATTTCAAGTCCGTCAAGCACGCGGTCCCGATGCTCTCGCTCGACAACACATACAGCGCGGACGAGGTCCGCCAATGGCACGAGCGCGTCGTCAAGCTTCTGCCCAAGAGCGAGACGCCCGCCTTCGTCGTCGAGCCCAAGGTCGACGGCCTCTCGTGCGCCCTGACTTACGAGAACGGCCTGCTGATCCGGGGGGCCACGCGCGGCGACGGCGAAGCCGGCGAGGACGTCACGCCCAACGTCCGGACGCTCAAGAACGTGCCGCTGAGCCTCTCGGGACGGGCCCCTTCCCGCCTCGAGCTGCGCGGCGAGGTCGTCATGTACCAGGCGGATTTCGAGGCCCTCAACGCAAGCGAGCTCAAGGCCGGCCGCGAGCCCTTCGTCAACCCGCGCAACTGCGCCGCGGGCTCCCTGAGGCAAAAGGACCCCAAGATCACGGCCGCGCGGCGTCTGCGTTTCATCGCGCATTCCTTCGGCGTCTGGGAAGGCGGCAAGGCCGTCGAGAGCCACACGGGCTTCCTCGATGCCTGCGCGGGGCTCGGCTTCCAGACCAATCCCCGCTGGCGAAAAAATGGCATCGACGCCCTGGTCGACTTCTTCGATCAATTCCGTGAGTTGGTGATCCCCAACCTTCCCTTCGGCGTCGACGGCGTCGTGGTTAAGGTCGACTCCTACGCCCAACAGAAGATGCTCGGCTTCACGGCCAAGAGCCCGCGCTGGGCGGTCGCCTTCAAGTACCCGGCCCAGCAGGCCAGCACCTCGGTTGACGCGGTGGAATTCTCGGTGGGCCGCACGGGGACGATCACTCCCGTGGCCAAGGTCAAGCCGGTGTTCTGCGCGGGAGTCACCATCAGCTCGGTCACCTTGCACAACTTCGACGAGATCGCCCGCTTGGGCCTGAAGATCGGCGATCGGGTCATGATCGAGCGCGCCGGCGAGGTCATCCCGAAGATCGTCAAGGTCGTAGGAAGCTCCAAGGGCGGCCGGGAGATCAAGGCTCCCAAAACCTGCCCTTCCTGCGGTGGGCGCATATTAAAGGAAGAGGGCTTCGTCGCCTACTACTGCGGCAACCCCTCCTGCCCGGCCCAGCTCAAGCGGACCTTGCTCCACTTCGCCTCGCGCCAGGCGATGGACATCCAAGGCTTCGGCGAGGAGACCGTCGACCAGCTTGTCGACTCGGGCCGCGTAAGCGCGATCGCCGACATTTATTCCTTGCCAAAGGAAGACCTGCTGAAGCTCGCGCTTTGGAAAGAGAAGAAGGCCGACAACCTCCTCGCCCAGATTGAGGCCAGCAAGAATCGGCCTCTCTCCAAGCTGATCAACGCGCTGGGCATCCGGCAAGTGGGCGAGAAGACCGCCGAGAGCTTGGCCGAGGGCTTCTCGCTTGACGAGCTCGCCGCGGCTTCGCCGGAGGATCTGCGGCGCATCCCCGAGATCGGACCGGTGGTGGCGGAGTCCATCGTCGGCTTTTTCAAGGCCCCGGAGGTCAAAGGGCTGCTGGCCAAGCTGAAGAAGGCGGGACTGAACTTCAAGAAGATGGCCCCGTCCGCTCCCGCGGGCTCCGCCTTGGCGGGAAAGACCTTCGTCTTCACAGGCGAGCTCTCGGGCATGAGCCGGGACGAAGCGGGCGAGAAGGTCAAGGCCCTTGGCGCCAAGACCTCTTCCTCGATCTCGGCCAAGACGAGCTTCGTCGTCGCCGGAGACAGCCCGGGCTCGAAATACCAGAAGGCGAAGGCCCTGGGCGTGACCATCCTGACGGAAGCGGAGTTCCTGAAGCTCGTCAATCCCTGAGCGCGCGGAGAATCCATGGAGCCCAAAGACAAGCAGGTCGTCATGCTCGAGAACGAGATCGAGGAGGTCAAGTACAACATCGAGACCTGCGAGGAGCACATCGCGCGCCTTCCGGACGGCGACGCCCGCAGGCAGTTCGAGGAGGACCGGGCCGAACTTCAAAAGGGGCTCGAAGCGCTGGAACGCAAGCTGGCCGGCCTCAAGGACGCCGGCTTAGATCACGACTTGAGCCAGTAGCGTCCGTCCGCGTCGATGTGGTGGAGGTAGTCGGCGATCTTCCTTTCGGAGCGGAACTCGTCGACAGCTTTGCGGCAGCCCTCGTAGCAGCCGTAGTCGTCGACGACCACGAAGCCGCCTTTGACCACCTTGTCGTAGAGGTGCTCGAGGCAGACCTTCGTCGAAGCATACCAGTCTCCGTCGAGCCGCAGGATCGCGATCCGGCCGATCTTCGGGGCGTCCTGGGGCATCGTCTCCTGAAACCAGCCGCGATGATAATGAAGGAAGGCGGGATCGTAGCGGACCTGCCTCTCCAGCAGGTCCTTGTTCCCCTCGAGCGTCCCCGGGCCTCCCATCGAGTCGTAGAAGCCCTCGAGCGGCCTCATCCGGCCTTCGGCTGAGCCGCCGCGGCCGAATTCGCGCGCCTGCCGCACAGCCTTCGCGCCGTCGACGGCCTTGTCGGGCTCGCAGATCTGCGTGAAGGCGTCGAAGAGGTGGATGCTCCGGCGCGCCGCGCCGCGCTTGAGGTTGGCCAGAGCCATCAGGGCGACCGCTCCGCCCTTCCAGACGCCGCACTCGACGAAGTCCCCCGGCACGCCGGCGCTTTCGCAATGGACGACCTGCTGGTACAAGGTGATCAGGCGCTCGTCAGGGAGCATCGTGTACGGCCGGACCTTCTCGATGAGCCGCCGGGCCTCGTCTTCCAGATCGTACCCGAGCCGCGGGGCGCCTTTCTTGCGGACCTCGTAGCCGAGACGGTCGAAGACCTTCTTGAGGGATCTCTTGATCATGCGGACAACACAGGATACCCAATGGCCCCGGCGGCGTCAAGGAGTCCCCTCTCGACGAGGGCAATCCGCCGGATAGGTCTTTCGGCCCATCTTTACCTAGGACCATTGCTGGTGCGGCCAGGTCCGAACGACCCTTAGGCGCCTAATCATTAGGCGCCATACTACTACTGACGCTACGACAACTTCTGGAGGTGCTGCGATGAAGCGTACGACCGCCTTGATCACCTTGTTGTCCTTCCTTCTCTCCCTGAGCCCCGTCTCCGCTCAGGGCGTCGGGGCAAAGATTCCCGTCACGCCTGCACCGACTCCAGCCCCCGCGCACGGCGGCAACGGCGCGGATGAGGCGGCCAAGAAAGCCGCGGAGCAGCGCGCGGCCGAGCAGCAGAAGGCCGCCGAGCGCCAGCGCCAAGCCGAGGAATCGCGTAAGGCCGCCGAACAGGCACGCCAAGAGGAACAGCGCAAGGCCGCAGAGCAGCGCGCGGCCGAACAGCGCGCGGCCGAACAGCAGAAGGCCGCCGAGCGCCAGCGCCAAGCCGAGGAATCGAGGAAGGCCGCCGAACAAGCACGCCAAGAGGAACAGCGCAAGGCCGCAGAGCAGCGCGCCGCCGAGCAGCGCGCGGCCGAACAGCAGAAGGCCGCCGAGCAGGCTCAGCAGCGCAAGGCCGAGACCGAGAAGAAGGCCATCGAAGACGCGCGTCAGCGCAAAGCCGAAGAAGAGAAGAAGGCCGCGGAGCAGAAGAAGGCGGCCGATGAGGCTCTCCAGCGCAAGGCCGAGGCCGAAAAGAAGGCCATCGAAGACGCTCATCAGCGCAAAGCCGATGAGGAGAAGAAAGCCGCGGAGCAGAAGAAGGCGGCCGATGAGGCTCTCCAGCGCAAGGCCGAGGCCGAGAAGAAGGCCATCGAAGACGCGCGTCAGCGCAAAGCCGATGAGGAGAAGAAGGCCGCGGAACAGAAGAAGGCGGCCGATGAGGCTCTCCAGCGCAAGGCCGAGGCGGAAAAGAAGGCCATCGAAGACGCTCATCAGCGCAAAGCGGAACAGGAAAAGAAGGCCGCGGAGCAGCAGAAGGCGATCGAGCGGCAGAAGGCGATCGAGCAGGAGAACGCCCGCAAGTCCGCCGAACAGCAGAAGGCCATCGACCAGGAGAACGCCCGCAAGTCAGCCGAACAGCAGAAGGCGATCGAGCGCCAGAAGGCGATCGACCAGGAGAACGCCCGCAAGTCCGCCGAACAGCAGAAGGCCATCGAGCGCCAGAAGGCGATCGACCAGGAGAACGCCCGCAAGTCAGCCGAACAGCAGAAGGCGATCGAGCTGCAGAAGGCGATCGAACAGGCTCATCAACGCAAGGCCGAAGAAGAGCGCAGGGCGGCGGAGCGGCAAAAGGCCATCGAGCAGGAGAACGCCCGCAAGTCAGCCGAACAGCAGAAGGCGATCGAGCGCCAGAAGGCGATCGACCAGGAGAACGCCCGCAAGGCCGCCGAGCAGCAGAAGGCCGTCGAACGGCAGAAGGAGTTCGAGCGCAGGAAGCTCGAGCTCGAGAGGGAGCGGCGCAAGCCGCTGCCGCCCGTCAGGAGGCCCAACGCTCCCCCCATCCGCGAGGCCAATCCGGTGCCCGGTCCGACGCCCGTTCCGGTGCGCCCCGGCTTCGACCGCTGGAAGGTCGCTCCCAAGCCCGCGCCGATCAAGACGCCGGCGCTCATCGTCCGGGACCGGGTCAGAGTGACCCATCCGCGCAACGACGGCTGGGGCCGCGCGATCGCAACCAAGCCCTACGCCAAGCCTCCGCGCACGACGGTGGTCATCAACACGACCATCCGCAACACCACCATCGTCAACAACGTGACCGTGTACAACCGCACCGAGGTCGTCCGCGGCCGGTATTACTGGCACGAGGACGGCGGGACGCGCTACTGCCACTACTACGACCAGAACGGGATCCATTGGTACGGGTTCTACCTCAACGACGGCTACTACTGGACCCGCTATCACGAGGGTCGGTGGTGGTACCAGGATGACGTCCGCGACCGGTGGGTCTACTTCGACGAGGGCAACTGGTGGTATCAGGACGACACCCCGGCGGAGACGGTCTACGTCTACCAGGATGACGGCTACTACCAGTACGACGAGACCGTCGGCGGCGTGGTGCTCGAGCCCGAGCCCATCCCCTCGGCGCCGGCGGAGCCCCAGCAGAAGTCGTTCTACAGCCAGGACGGCTCTCGGGTCGTGCAGGTCTTCGGCGACGCGCAGGAGGCCTTCCTCTACGACACGGGGACGCCGACGGCATTCCGGCCCAAGTGGCTCGGCATCGGAGTCACTGAGGTGCGCTTCCAGGTCGACGACCAAGGCAGCCTGATCAGGATACTGACCCTGACGGCCGACGGGGGCTTCATGGTCTTCGACGCCCTCGGGGAGCCCGAGATGCCCAAGCAGATCGGTGCGCCGAACCTGTCGGATCCTTTCGGGCCGCCGGCCGCTCCAGCGCCGATCCCGGTTCCGGCTCCTTCGGCGCCGGCTCCAGCGCCCGCTCCCGCGCCGGCCCCGGTTCAGCCGGCGGCTCCTGAGGAGAAGGTCGCCCCGAAGCCCGTAGAGCCTCCGCCGCCCGCTCCCGCGGCTCCCGCGCCGAGCAAGGGGTTCTGGGATTCCGTCGGGGACTGGTTCTCGGGTGTCTGGAAGGCGATCTTCGGGTGAGCAATGACGCTCCGGCCGGCGCTGTAGCGTCGGCCGGGGCGCATTCGCTATACTGGCGGCGATGGCCGCAAAGCCCGAACGCTACGCCCTGCTCTCGGTCACGGACAAGACCGGCATCGTCGAGTTCGGCTACGCTCTCAAAGACCTCGGCTTCAAGCTCATCTCCCACGGCGGCACCGCCGGCGCCCTGCGCCAAGCCGAGCTCGAGGTCATGGACCTGCGGGACCTCGTCAAGTCTCCGGACATCCTCGAAGGCAGGCTCGGCTTCCTCCACCCGCGGATCCTCATCGGGTTGACGGCGGACCGCGACAAGCCGGGACAGATGCACGAGCTCGAGCGGCGGCACTCCGTGCCCATCGACCTCGTCGCGGTCAACCTCTACCCCGTCGCCGAGATCATAGGGGACGCCAAGCTCTCGCAAACGGAGGTTCTGGAGTTCATCGATCTGGCCGGCTCCGCCCTGCTGCGCGCGGCGGCTCGCAATTTCCGCTCCGTCGTGCCGCTCTGCGACCCCGACGATTACCAGCCGGCCGTCGAAGCACTCAAGCGGTTCGGCAAGCTCTCGGTCGAGAAGTCGCAGACTTTGGCCGCCAAGGCATTCCATTACAGCGCCTACTACGACACGACCGTCGCGCAATACCTCGGGGAACGCTGGGACAAGCTGCCCGACGAGCTGGTCATCGGCCTCAAGAAGACCGTCGAGCTCGCCTACGGCGAGAACCCGCAGCAGCAGGGAGCGCTCTACACGCTGAGCGGCTCGCGACCCTGGGGGATCAACGCCGCCGAGCTCGTCTACGGCAAGCCGCTGACCTACAACCATTATCTCGATCTCGAGGTCGCCTGGGAGCTGGCGACCGAGATCGGCGAGGCCTCCTGCGTCGTCGTCAAGCACGGCGTTCCCGTCGGGGCGGCCTCCGACGAGAAACTCGCGGCGGCCGCGCGCCTGGCCTTCCGCTGCGACCCGCGCGGGGGCTTCGGCGGAACCGCGGCGGTCAACCGGGAGCTCGAGGAGGACGCGGCGGCGATCTTCGCGGAGCAGTACGTCGGCTGCGTGGCGGCTCCACAGTTTTCGCCCAAGGCCCTTCTGACACTCAAGGCCAAGAAGGACATTCGTCTCGTGACCTTGCCCTCCACTTTGATCTCGGCGCACGAGCTCGACCTCAAGGCCGTCGCGGGAGGCGTGCTCGTCCAGGACAAAGACAGCAAGCCGCTGGCGGGAGACCCGCGCCCGGTCACGCGCAGGACGCCCTCAGACCTCGAGCACAAGGCCCTTCGCCTGGCCTGGCACGTGGCCAAGCACGCGCGCACCCACGCCGCCGTCATCTGCCGGGGATCTGCGACCCTGGGGATCGGCAGCGGCCAGACCTCGCGCCTCGACGCCGTCAGGCTCGCCGTCGTCAAGAGCCAGGAGCGCCATCCGATCCTGCCCGCAGGAGCCCCGATGGTCCTGGCCAGCGACGGCGCGCTGTCGGCGGAGCACATCCACGAGGCGGCGGCCGGCGGCATCAGCGCCCTCATCCAGCCCGGCGGCTCGAGCGAGGACCGCGACGCCGTCGAGGCGGCCGATCGCAAGAGCCTCGCGATGCTGTTCACGGGAGTGCGCCACTTCCGCCATTGAAGCTCAGGGCCCTGTCGCTCTCCTTCGCCTTTTGGGCGGCCTTCGCGGTCTTCGGGCTCAAGACCTCGCACCTTTGCCTCGGCGGTTCGCGCTCGGACGCTCCGGCGCACGTCGACAGCACGATCCTGTTCTTCCATCGCGGCTGGGAGGTCTACCGCCAACCGATCGGCCGTCTCGGCGAGCGCAGCCGCTCGGAGCTCGCTCGGCGCTATACCGCCCTCTACGATTGGCCCGCCGACGGCATCACCGATCTGCTCGACATCCCGGAGAGAGCCGGCAAGCCCCCGCTGCTCGTCAACTGGAGCTATCTGCCGCGGCCGTATCCTCCCGGGGTGTTCCTCTATTTTCTGCCGGAGGCCCTGCTCAAGGAATCGCTGGGTCTCTCCCCCAAGGCGGCCGCGACTTTGAGCCTGCTGAAGCTGCTCCTGGCGGCGCACGCTCTGCTATGGCTCTTCGCCTCCGTCCTGCTGGAGAAAGGGCAGGACGAGGACGCGCGCGAGCTTGCCGCGTGGATCATCCTGCCGCTGCTCTACCTCGAGACCATCTCATGGACCCTGCACGGTTTCTACGACGCGGCGGCTCTGATCCCGCTGCTGCTCTGCGTGCGGTCGCTGCGCGCGCGCCGCGGTCTGCCCGGCATCTTCTGGTACTGCGCCTCGCTGTTCCTCCACTTTCGCAGCCTTTGGTTCCTGCCGGTCTTGGCTTGGGGCGTCTGGCTCTTCGTTCGCAACGAGGAATACCGCCGCCTGCGCTCCAAGGAGCGTGCGCTGGCCGCGGCGAGCCTGGCGATGCTGGCGTTGTCTTTCCGGGCCTTCCTCCTGGTCTATCCGTGGCTCATGACGCTCACGCCCACGAACTTCTTCTTCATGACAGCGGGACCGTCGTCGTGGGTGCGGCTGTTCTATCTCTTGCTGCCGCTGGCTCTCGTCGGCGCGGCACTTTGGGCCGACAATGCGTGGCTGATCATGGGCTGCCTTTTTTGGACGGTGATCATGGTGCTGCGCAGCCCGTTCGTTCAGATGTGGCACAGCTACTACCTGACGCCATTGTTCGCTCTGACGGGGCTCGGCGAGCGGTCGGCGGCCAGGACACGACTGCTCGTCCTGCTGGCCTATCTCGTCATGGGGAGCCTGGTTTTCACGCACTTCTGCTTCAACGGCCTGCTCGCCTCCGGCTTCGTCAAGGAGCTCTGGGGCTAGCGACGATCCGTATGGTCTCGGATTCGAGCGCGTAGGGAGTCTCTCGCCACCGCGCCTCGAAGCCTGCGCCCCGCAGAGCCTCCGCCTTGACGAGCATGTGGCGCCGATAGCAGTCCTTGAGCGCCAGCAGGTCGAGGCACAACCGTTTGTGCCAGTCGACCTCGGCGACATAGCGCGCGCCGCGGGCGACCAAACCGTGCGGGTCCCGGCATTGGCCCTCGGCCCGCAGGGCCTCGTTGTAGGCTTCGGCGTATCCCGTCAAGGAACCGCGCGTCCGCGCAAGCCCCGTCGACAGCTCACCGAGGATATCGGCGCCGCTGGTCTCCAGCATGGCTTGGCATCGGCCGCCCATCTCCCGCACCTCGGAGGCGTACTTTTTCGACTCGTCGCGCCTCTGCGGGTAGTCGGTCACGACCGCGATGATGAGGCCTGGCGCCGCGAGCGCGGCGAGCAGCTCGAGAGCCTCGTTGGCGCGGACCGGAGCGGCCAGCGCGCAAGACAGCAGGACGATGAGCATCCCGGACCGGCGAATGGAAGTCCACATGGCTCCTCCTTTCACTCAATACAGCGCGTTGACCGGCGAATACGCCGGGTTGGGCCAAAAACCCTCCGGCGCCCGGCCGCCGCGGCCGTCGCCGAGCCAGCCGAGCTTTTCGGCCAGAGCCGCGTTGAGCCAGCGGTGACGCCGCCCGTCGGTCGGATCGTACCAGCGGAGCTCGACGAGGCGTGCCGAAAGCGAAGGCTCGTCTCCGGCCGCGACCGAGCGGACGAAATTCAGCTCCGGGTCTTCCTCTCGTCCGACGACGTAGTAAGCCACGCTCCCATCGAGGAAACACGATTCCCCCCCGCCGCGGTAGGACAGGCCGAGCCAAAAGGACCCGGCGGGCGTGTCGACGAGAAGGGGCGCCGCGGGCCCGGCCGCGCGCGAGAGATGCCTTTCCCAAAGCCCCTGCGGGCGCATCCCGCGCTCCTCGATCCAGCCGCTCGTCAGTCGGCCCGTGTCGGGGCAGGCAAAGACGCTCCCGGAAAGACAAAGCAGCGCCGCCGCGACGCGCGCGATCATCCGAAGATCCTCTTCTCGGTGTCCCAGTCCTTGGTCGAGCCGGGCTCGACCGCCTCGGAGACCGCGCCGGCCGCCGCTCCCACGGCGCCGGCCACGGCGCCGACGACGAGCGCCGGAATGTAAAGGACGACGGCCAAGGCGATGCCGGCGGCCTCATAGCCCTTGGCGCTGCCGTTGTCGGAGCGCGGCCCGTCGTAGCCGCGGCTCATCGCCCGGCCGAAGCCTTCCGACAGAAGCTTGACCGCCGGCGAGAGAACCGCGTAAAACCCGAGAAGCGCCCCTTCCGAGGCGCCCTTCTTGG
Source organism: Elusimicrobiota bacterium (assembly GCA_016194705.1). Lineage (GTDB taxonomy): Bacteria > Elusimicrobiota > Elusimicrobia > UBA1565 > UBA9628 > PALSA-1176. The sequence goes on from JACQAZ010000009.1 coordinate 104,291, forward strand.
TCCCGGCCCAGACGCCGGTCTCGCCTTGGGCGCCCGCTCCTGAGGCGAATGCCGGCGGGGGAACGGCGGTCTCCCCGCGCGAAGAGCCCGCGCTCGCCGATATTAAGGAAGCTCCGGTCCCTCCCGCGGCGGCGTCGGCGGAGACCGCCGGCGCGGCGCCGGGTTCGCCGGACTCCCCTCCGTCGTAGAGTCCCCCCCACGCCGTGCCCGAGCCTTGATCGGCCTGCAAAGTCTTTTCGAGCCCCGTCAATTCCTCGGCTCTCGCTCCGACGGCCGCCAGCAGGACCGCGGCCGCGACCACACCCAACACTTTCTTTCTCATGCGCTCACCTCCGTGCCGCACCTTATTGTAGCCGGAGGGCTCCTCGCGCGGCTGAGGCTTTCGCACCACAGGGCCGCCGCCTTTGGCTCCAGACGGGAGCGGAATCGGCCGGGCGCGATTTAGCAACCGGATCGGTTGCTAGGACTTTACATGCGCCCGGACAAGATTTATCATTCTAGCCGATGGCCAAGGAATTCTCCCGCCGCCTCGCCGCGGCCCGCCGGGAGGCGGGCTTCAAGTCCGCCTACCAGTTCTACCACGGCAACGGCGGACGCCGGCACTTTCCCTTCACCTACGTCCACTACCTGCGCATCGAGAACGCGGGCAAGCTCCCCCGGCCGCAATGGTTGGGCCGCTTGCTGACGGGCCTCAGGCTCAGCCCGGGCGAAGCGGGCTGCCGCCGCCTGTTCCTGGCCTATCTCAAGGACCTCCTGGGCGGCCCGGAAGCCTCCGCCCTGATCTTGGAGCCGCTCTTGTGCCGTCACGGCGCGGCGTCCGCGCCGGCGGGGGCCGAGGCCGTGCGCTGGATGAAGGCCGAGCACTCGGTGCATCTGACTCCCGCCCAGTTCAAGGCGCTGGCCTCGAGCGAGTCGGCGTATTGGTGCTCGGAGCTGCTCTGCAACGACGGCGGCTCGTGGACCGCGGAGGAACTGGCCGAGGCCCTGGGGATCACGGCCGCCGCGGCGCAGGCGGGCCTGGCCCGGCTCAAGACCGCGGGCTTGGCGCGCAGGACCGCCGCGGGCCGCTACCGCGCACGCTGGACGGGCAAGCTCTTCACCTTCCCGGGCCGCCTCGAGGGAATGGGCCGGCATCTGGACCTGATCCAGCGCTACTGGGAGCGCATGGCCTCCCGGCGGGGAGAACGGGTTTCCGCGCGGGTCGAAGTGGTCCGCGCCGAGGCGGGGTTCATGCGGCGCTACAGTCAGACCTTGGCGGAGACGCTCGACGCGGCCAATGCCGGGGCCGCGCAGACCAAGGGCGAGGACACCGGGCTCTACCTCATCGAAGCCGGCATCCGCAGGCTGCTGCCCTTCTAAACGGGGGCTGGCGAGATCCTTCCAGGGCTGTTACACTGTTGCAGGGGACCATGGAGGAACTCGAAGACAAGCCGCAGCGGATTCCGGCGTGGCGCTCGGCCGTGCTGGTGGGCGCCGTCGTCCTCGTTTTGGCGGCGCCGCTCGTCGGCCTGCTGCGCCGGCGCCAGGCGGTGATCCCGGAGCGGGAGGACGGCTTCGCTCCGATCACTCAGCTGACCGGCAGGGAGCGCGAGGTCCCGCGCTTCAAGCTCGCTCTGCCTCCCGAGCCGCCCAAGCCTAAGCCCGCGCCGCCGGCACCGGTCCTCGCCGCGGCCGTCTCGCTTCCCGCGCGCCCCGTCGCGCCGCCGCGGCCGCCCAAGCCGGTCGTCGTCCGCGCGGCGCCCGTTCCAATGAAGAAAAGGCCGGTCGCCAGGCCCAAGCTCGCCAAGAGGAAGCCGGCGCCCAAGGTCGTCGCGGCGGCCAAGCCCGCCGCGCCTCCTGCGCCGCCCGCTGCGAAGCCGCAAGCTCAGCCCGCGCCGGTCATCCAGGAGCTCAAGTCCCCGCGCGCGTCCGTCGCGCACGGCCGCCGCGCGCTGTCCCAGCCCGAACTCGCCGAGCCGGTCGTCCCCGCGGGGAGCTCAAGGCCCGTGCCGCCCCTCTGGACCGGTCCCGCGATCATCGTCGAGCACGTGAGCCCGGGCGAAGCCGCGGCCGACGCGCCGCCGCGTCAGTAGAGCCTGAGCCCGCGCTGGGCCGCGTGGAGCTGCGGCGTCTGGTCGCGGTTGTCGCGCCGCGCGGCCTTCTCGACGGAGGTCTTCACGTAGGAGTACAGCGATTCCATCGTCACATGCCCGGTCTCCTCGGGATCGGCCGCGCCCTTGAGCCCATTGAGCAGGTAGTAGGTAAAGAGGCCGTGGCCCTCGCGGTCGAGGGCGCCCGAGATCTGCTCGCCCGACGAGGCCGCGAGCACCTAGAGGCGGGACTGCGACGGCACCGCGGTGTCGACGATGTTGACCAAGGGGCGCGCGCCCTTGGCGATCACCGAGCGCCCGCCCGCTCCCGAGAAGCAGGAGTCGAGCATGACGACGACCTCCTTGGCCTTCAACGCACCGAGCTTTTCGTAGAGGCGGGAGACGGGGTAGGCGCTCGTCTTGAGGAAGGATGCGTCGCCGTCCCATGGCACGAGGTAGGCGCTGCCGTCGGACGGGTCGGGGGCGCCGTGGCCCGAGTAGTAGAAGTAGACGCGCGAGTTCGGGGTCACGTTGCGCGGCAGCCACTCTTCGAGATATTTGGCCAGGCCCGTCCGGGTCGCCTTCTGGCCGGTCAGCACGATGACGTTCTCCTCGGGAACGCCGAGAGCCTGGAAGTACTTCTGCATGGTCTTGGCGTCGTTCTCGGCGTAGTCGGCCTTCGGGACGTTCTGGTATTTCTCGATGCCCACGACGACGGCGAAGTCGTCGGTCCTTTCCTTGTCGGTGAATTGGCCGATCTTGTCGACATCGGAGGAGGAGGCTCGCGCCGGCGCCTCGTCGGCGTCGCGCGGGGCTGGCTCCTGGTCGCGCTTCTTGGCCGAAGCCTTGCGCACCGCGAGCGCGTCGGCGATGTAGTTGAGGGTGTCGTTCTCCATCTTGACCAGCACGTCGGAGGCCAGATAAGACCCGACGGAGGTGCTCTCGACCTCGGTCGAGTCCTCGGCCAAACCCGGCGACAAGGTCACGGTCTGGCTCATGCTGACGAAACCCTGGTGGAAGTTGGCCGAGATGCTGCGGCCGAGGTCTTGGACGTACCAGCCGTTGCCGCTGTAGCGATTGAGGACATAGAGGGCAGCGGCATGAACGTCGGCCTCGGAGTCCTCGTAAGTGCGGCGCATACCGGAGCCGCGGTGCACCTGCGCCGCGTTCTGCTGGACCATGCTCCCCATCAGCCCGCCGCCTCCGCCGGGCGTCGCGCAGCCGCCGCCTGCGCCCCCTTCTCCCAACATGGCGCCTGTCAGGGTGAAAAACAGGACGACGGGAAACAGGAGGGCCTTCCAATTCCTCATGGGTCTATACCTCCCAACATTCGTTGGCGTGAGTTAGAAGCTTCGTATCCGTCTGCGCCTTGCGGACGAAATCGAGAACCTTCGGGTTCTTCCAAGCGGCGCCGACCTTGGGCCAGGCCTGGGCCAGAGTCTCCTTCTTGAGGTCGGCGACGGAAAACGGCAGGGCGTTCAGAAGCTTGACCTTGCCGTTGGGCACGACGAGCATCATGGCCTGCGGGCTCGCGGCACGGGTCGCCATCTCCTGCTGTATGCCCCACGGGTAGACCGCCAGCCGCGGCTTATTGGCGTGACGCTGGGCGCTTTCATTGAGCGCCTTGACGGCGCTCTCCCACTGCTCGGGCGTTGCGGCCAGAGTATCCCAAGAAAGCGCGGCGCGGCCGAGCCTCATCATCGGCCCCGTCAGGAAGGTGCGCACGGCGTGCTTGGCCGCGAGCTCGTAGACGTTGGGCGCCTCGTCGACGTTGAGCTTGGTCGGGATGAAGACCAGCTCGGGCTCGAGGCCGCGGTCGGCCAGGCGGTCGATCGAATCGAGCGCCGGCTGAAAGGCGCTGCCGGGCCGGAGCTTCTCGTGCGTCTTGGCCGAGACGCCGTCGATGGAGATCTGGACGCAAGCGACTTTGAGGGCTTTGAGACGGTCCGCCGCCTTGTCGTCGATAACCAAGCCGTTGGTTTCTATTTTTATCTCGACGCCGCCCTCGTGGAGGATCTCGAAGATTTCCCACACATGCGGGCATTCCATCGGTTCGCCGCCGCCGAAGGCGACATAGGCGATGCCCATTTTGACGATCTGGCGGGCAAGATCAAGAGCCTGGTCGCGGGAGAGTTCGTCCTTCCAGCCGCTGGAGGGTCCGGATTCTTCGCAGCAGTGGAGGCAGCGGCCGGTGCAGCGGTTGGTCAGCTGCCAGGCGAGAAAGAGGGGGGCGCCGTAGTCTCCCACGGACGCCCCCCTCCGGTGCATCAGGTGAACCGAATGTAAGGCTGGGCCATCACGCGCTCGGAGACTTCCTCAAGACAAGGGGTCTCCCAGTCGAGCTTGGCGGCCTTCGCATCCAACACCGTCTTCTGGTCGTTCATTTGATTCTCCTTCTGGTCGGTACCGTCCGTACTGCCGATCAGACCACGACCGGCAAATCGTTCTCCAGCATGACCCAGCGGTTGGCCTCGGCCAAGCGCTCCTCGCTCGCAGCGGCGGCCGCAAGCCCCGCGACGACCTTCGGGTGCGACCACGCCTCGCGATACGCGGCCCAAGCATCGCGCAGGCTTTGCGTCTTCAAATCGGCGCACAGATACGGCAGGGGCGCGCTTACCTTGACCTTCCCGTCCGGCAGCACGAGCAAAGTTCCCGAGGGCTCGGTCGTCCGCGCTTCGAGCTCCTCTTTCAAAGAGAACGGCCTGAAGCAGAGCTCCATGCGGCCGGCGAGCTCGTTTTCCTTTCTGACGAGCAGATTATAAAACTTTTCGTACTCCTTGCCATCGGGGCAAAGCCTATCCCAGAGCTTGGCGGCCGTCCCGAGGCGCATGAGGCGACCGGTGTTGAAGCGGAAGGCGCCGAGCTCGAGCGCGAGGTCGATGACTGCTTCCGCCTCATGGATGTTGATCTTGGACGGCGCGAAGGTGATCTCGAGGGGCAGGCCGGCTTTCACCACCGCCCTCGCCGCCTTCTTGACCCTGCCGAGGTCGCCGCCGGGCCTCTGTCTCGCGTAAACGGCTTGGGTGGCGCCGTCGATCGAGACCTGCACCGAACGGATGGCCGCCTTCGGCAACCGAGCGGCCTGAGCCTCGGAGAACCTATTGCCGTTGGTCTCGATCTTGAGCAGGACGCCGCCGTCGGCGAGGCGCTGGGCGAGCTCGAAGAAATGCGGCGCGATCGTCGGCTCCCCCCCCACGACCATGACGTAAGGAATCTGCGCCGCGACGATCTGGTCGGCAAGCGCCAGCGCTTCCACGCGTGTGAGCTCGCCCGCAAGCGCCTTGCCCGGCGCGGAGTCCGTGCAGCAATGCAGGCAAGCGAGATCGCAATCCCTGGTCAACTGCCAGGTGATCATCGCAGGTGCTGCGAGAAAGTCGATCTTCATTTGCCCGCCAGAATGGCCAAAGCGAAGACGCTCGTCGAGACGGCGTAGCAGAGAACGATGTACTTCACGGCGGGCACGAACTGCCGCGGGGTGTCCCAGGTCGTCCAAGCGGCCTGCGCGCTCGAGATCCAGAGCGGCGCGCCGCAGATGGCCGCCACGGCGGTCAAGGACGGAAAGGCCCCAAACATCGAACCCAGAAGCGCCACGAGCAGGCCGGCGGCTGCCAAAGCGAGATAGACATAGACTCCGCGCTGGCGGCCCAGGCGAACGACGAGGTTGCGCTTGCCCACGAGCCGGTCCTGGTGGAAGTCCGGTATGTTGTTGACGACGGCCAGCGCCATGATCAGAAGGCCGGGAACCAGGGAAGCGAACAGGGCGCCGAAAGAAAACCGGTGCGTGTGAAGGTGAAGGCTTCCCAAAGTCATCCAGGGGCCGTAGGAGAGACCGATCACGAGTTCACCCAAGCCTCGGTAAACCCAGCGTATCGGGGGGCCAACGTACCAAACAGCGGCCGCGCCCCCCAAGAGGGTGTAAAGAACAATCGGCCATCCGCCATCCTTTGCGAGATAAAGGCCGATTGTCGCGGCGGCGCTGAAAGCGCCGACGCCTACGTTGAACATCCACTCCGGGATATATTCGTCGTCGCTTGGATTGAAGACTCGGTCCGTCCCCATCTTCGCGTCGAAATACTCGTTGAACGCCTCGACCCCGACGACGGAGAGGAAGATGCCCAACAAGCCCAGCCAGAAAATGCCGGCCTTGAATTGATGCTCGACGCCTTTGGCCCACGCCGCGCCGAGGAAGTAGGGCAGCAGACCCGCGTACAGGAAGAACCGATAGCGCACGACCGAGGCGACCTTGAGCGCCAGCGGCTGATCCGCCGGGGCGTGAGGCGCTTGGAGCGCGTCGGGTATTACAGTTCCACCCATTGATGCAGTTTGGAGACGATCTCGGGGTCTTCAGCCAGCTTGTCGATGAAGTCGGCGACCTTGGGGTCCTTCCAGGCGACCTGGAAATTCGCCCAGACCTGTCCGAGCTTTTGCGTGCGCAGATCGCCGCAGACGAAGGGCAAAGCGTTGATGAGCTTGACCTTGCCGTTGGGCAAGATGATGAACAGGGCCGCGGGATTGACGAGCCGATACCTCAATTCGTCGAGCAGGCCCATCTCGTGGAAGTACACGCGCATGCGTCCCTTGTACTCCTCGGATTTGGCGTGAAGGGTACGGAAGAACTTCGGATAGTCTCTCTCATCTGGCGCGGTGATGTGCCAGGTCCGCACGGCGTTGCCGGTATACATGATCTTGCCGGTGTAGAAGCTGTAGGCTCCCAGCCGGTAGGCCAGGTCGACGGCCTCGCCGATCTCGAAGATATTGAACTTCGCGGGCACGAAGTTGATCTCGATCGGTATGCCGGCCTCGCGCAGAGTCTCGATGCCCTTAAGCGCTGTATCGAACCGTCCGTGCACGCGCATCTTGTTGAAGGAGGCGGGGGTCGCGCCGTCGATGGAGACCTGCACGGCCTTGATGTTGAGGTCCTTGAGGCGCCTGCAGTTCTTGGGGCTCAGGTAGTGGCCGTTGGTCTCGATCTTGAGGCCGACGCCGCCCTTGGTGATCCGCTCCACCATTTGGAAGAAATCCGGGCGGACCATCGGCTCGCCGCCGGAGAACGAGACGTAGGGCACCTCGCTCTTGACGAGTTGGTCGATGATGCCCAGCGCCTCTTCGGTCGAGAGCTCGTCCTTGAAGGCCTTGCCGGGGCCGCTCTCCTCGATGCAGTGCAGGCAGGCGAGGTTGCACTCGTTGGTGATCTGCCAGGCGACGTACAGAGGCGCGCCCAGGTCCTCCGAGGCGGCTTCCTCGGACTTTACCGCGGTCTTCATGGGGCTACTCCGTGACGAGGCCTTTTTCTTTGAGCTGGGACAAGAACGCCAGGGCTTCCTTCTCCATCTTCCCGGTCTTGTCCTCGTACTTGACCTTGAGGTTGTCGATCAAAGTCTTGGCGTCGGCGCCGGCGAGCACCTCGCGGACCACCGCGGCGCCGGTCTGGCTGAGCGTGTAGACCTTCTCGGAGCGCGTCTCGAACAGCACGGCGCCGAACTTCTCTTCCCGGAACTTGACGAATGGAGCCAACTTCATGATACCCTCCCGGTGGACGTTGAGGCAGTAGACCGCGTCTCCCGCTTCTCTTTCGATGATTTCTTCCATCTCTTGCGTGACTCGCGCGCGGCTTAACGTCGGGTCGGCGTCCTTTTCGGACGCTTCCTTTGCGGAAAGCTTGAAGTCTCCGGATTTCCAAGCCGTTTTAAGCAGAGCGAAATACGACATCAGAATTCCCTCTTGGCCATGAGCTCGATGAAAAGCGAGAGCTCCTTGGCCTCGGGCTTGCACGGCAGTTTTTCGCAGAGCGAGAGCATCGAGTCGACGAGCTCGCGGCCCTTCGCCCGCGTGGCCTTGATGAAGCCGTTCTTGTTGAGGAAATCGGCGATCCCCTTAGCGTCCGCCTTTTCCCAGAGCTCGAGGAATTCCGCGCGCTCGGGGCTTTGCAGGGCGATGATGCCCGGCAAAGTGAGGCGCCTGTTAGCCAGGTCCTGGGCGGCGTCCTTGCCGGTCACGTTCTCGGTCAAGGTGTAGTCGTGTATGTCGTCGACGATCTGGAGCAGGATCCCGGCCGCGGATGAGAGCCTTGGCGGATCTGAGTCCTCGTGCGGGAAGGGGCTTAAGTCCGAGAGCACGGCGCCGGCCCACTCGAAGAGCGCTCCGGTCTTGCGCGCGGCGATGCCCATGTAGGCGTCGATTGAGATATCGGTCGAGGCTTTGAGAAATTCCTCTTGGAGCTCGCCGACCGTCATCTCGCGGACGGTCGTCACAAGAAGCCGCGGAGCGTTGGGAGAGATGTCGACGGCTTCCTCGAGGCCTTGCGAGAACGCGAGATCGCCGAGCAGCAGCGCCACGGTCGTGCCGTAGACGGCGTTGGGGGTCGGGACGCCGCGACGGACTTCGGCTTTGTCGACGCAGTCATCGTGCAAAAGAGAAGCGTTATGGACGAGTTCCATGGCGCGGGCGGCGCCCTCCGCCTTTTCGGGCGGGACGCCCAGCGCGGAGCCGAGCAGCAGGCAGAAGCGGGCCCGAAGCATTTTGCCGGGGCGGCCTACGTGGGAAGCGAGCTCGGAGCCGACGCGGCCGCCGATGCGTCGGGCCCGGGTCTCAAGACCGGCGCGGACGCGCTCGAGCGATTCGTCGATCCTTAAAAGGGTAGGCATCCACGGCGATTCTACCAAATTCGCCGTCGGGCGTCTTGGGTCGAAGGGCCTAGAATGCCTCGGGAGCGGATGCCTCGGGACGTTCCGCTGGCCGACATCCGCTAGCCGACGCTTGACAACCTTGGGATTTCGTATTACACTATGTATTACACATCGTATTACATGAAAAAAGACATCCTCGCCGTCAGGCTCGGCGCCCGGGAAAGCCGACTCCTGGACGAACTACAGGAAAAGCTCAAGGTCACCCGCTCGGAGCTCGTGCGAGAGGCCATCGTGCGCTATGCCGCGCAGACCAGGCGCGAAGAGACCATGACGGCCGCGGAGCGCCTCGCACCCATCATCGGAAGCATCAGCAGCGACACCCTGCCTCACGGCCGCGACATCAAGAGGCGTTTCAAAGAAGAGATGCTCAAGAAATATGGGAACCGTTCTCGTTGACGCGGGGCCGCTCATCGCCTTCATCAATCGGAAGGATCCGGACCACCAAGCTTGCGTCGACACGGTCTCCACGCTGACCCAGCGTCTCGCCACGGTTTGGCCTGTCGTAGCCGAGGTTTCGCATTTTCTCGTGAAGCGAGCGCCCGGGACCGTAGAGCGGCTCCTTCGCCTATTCGAGACGGATGACATCGAGCTTCTACCGCTCGGCCGCGATGATGTATCGCGGATGAGGGAGCTGATGGAAGTCTATGCGAACCGCCCGATGGACTTGGCCGACGCCGCACTCGTGACCATCGCAGAACGCGAGGACATCGACACGCTGCTGACCTTGGACCGACGCGATTTCTCAGTCTATCGCCCGCGCCACGCCACGCACTTCCGTCTCCTGCCCTGAATTTTCGACAGGCCGGGGCTATTCCAACGCCGGTCCACGCCATGCCTCCCGACGGCAAAAATATCCGCCCAGGGGCGGATGCGCTAGTCCGTCAGCTTGGTCGGCTCGACGAAGCGCTTGCGCGCCTCGAGCATCTGCCCCAGCAGCTTGTCGTCGGCGACCTTGCGGTCGTTGAGGACGTAGCGGACCTTGACGTCCTTCTCGCCCTTGATGTGCTTGTTCGTGCGCGCGTAGAACTCGGCCGAGATGTCCAGCGGATCGATGAGCTGCACGAGCACTTTCAGTATGTTCTCGTAGGCGAGCCCGCTCTTGCCGGCGCCCGACAGGATGCGGCTGAACTTCTCGGCCTGCTCCTCGGGCGTCTTGGCGGCGGCGGCCTCAGTGATGTCCTTGACGATCTTCGCCGCGGTGGAAGCCATCGAGGCGAGCATGTCGCGGGCGCTCTCGTTGTTCGGGCGGTCCATCGTCTTCTCGGCCTTGGCCTGGGCCATCAGGTCGGTGAGCACGACGCCCTCGGTGGCTTGCTTGGCGTTGTAGTAGCACTTGACGATCTCGTCGGCGGAAGCGTGCAGGACGTCCTGCACGGCCTTCTGGTTGAAGACCACCGTCAAGGCGGCTATCGCGCTCTTGTAGGTCGGCTCGGCGCGGTTGTCCTCGCCGCCGCGCCCGGGCATCCCCTGGCGGGGAGCGGTTGGGGGCTGCAGCGGGAAGAGCGCGTCGACCGGAAGGGTCGTTCGCTCATTTGTGCCCTTGCCGTGGACACCCGCGAGCTTCATGACGTCATCGGCGCCTTTGGCCATGTCGTGCGCGGAGGCCGCCGTCTCGTGCTGGAAGCCTTCCTGGTGGACGTACATGACGGCCGGGGTCTGCACCTTTCCGTCCTTGTCGCGCGAGGTGAAGGTCTGCGCGCTGCGCCACTTGTCGTGCGCCGTCAGGTGGCCCAGCAGCGGGATCTCGAGGAACTTGTTGCTGCCGCGCTTCTCGGTCGCGTAGACGCGGATTTTGTTGCCCTGCTTGTCCTGCAGGGTGATCTTCTCGTCCGACTTGTTCCAGGTCGTGTGGTGGTCCCAGATGATCGGGATCTTCAAATGGAAGCCTTTGCCGTCTCTCTTGTATTTGTCGATGCCGGCGAAGGTCGGCTCCTTGCCGAGCTGGTCTTTCTTGTCGCCCTTCCAGGAATCGAGGCGTCCCTGCTCGTCGACGATGTCGTCGCCGAACTTCGGATGGACGAGCTTCGCCAAGGCCTTGAGCGAAAGGAAGTCTCCCTTCATGAGGTTGGCGACCTTCTCCATCTGGGCCGGGTCGTTCGGATCGAGGATGAATTCGAGCACGATCTGCTCGCCGGTGCGGTGGATGTCGCTGATGTCGATGGCGGCGCGCAGGTAGTTGGCGATCTGGTGCGCGACGGCGCGGTTGACGACTCCCCCGGCCAAATTGCCCAGAGTCTTCGCGACGAACTCCTCGCCGAGCGCCGCGCCGAGCTGGCCCGGCATGAGGCTGCCCACGACCGCGCCGCCCTTGGTGCCGATGTCGGCGCGGTCCAGGCGCAGGCGGAGCCTGAGCTTACTCTCATCCATCTTGTAGATCGAGAGGTTCTCGCGGTTCTCGTGGAACGCGCCCCAATAGAGCGTGACGGCCACGTACTGCGTCCCGGCGGTGACCGCCGGCTGGAAGCCGAACTTGAAGGCCAACCCCATCTTCCAGAGCTCGCCGACCTCCATGTCGTGGATCCTTTTCGCCTTCGCCGGAAGGACGGTCTTGTAGGTCCGGACGTCGAGCTGCTTCAAGAGCTGCTTGCACGAGCTCACGCCCTTGGGGGCGTGGCGTATGACTACCGACTGTCCCGTGAAATCCGCGCCGACGTAGACCGAGGCCGCCAGCGCCGGGTCGCCCGACCAGAGCACCGGCGCGTAGCCGATGCCGACCCTCGGCGAGAACTCGTCGATGTAGGCGAGCTTGCCGTTGGCGAAACGCTGCAGCGAACGGCCCACGCGGCCGCCGATGCCCAGGACTCCGCCGAGAAGCGTCTCCTGGTGGACGGTCAGGTCGATGCCGCGGCAGGCGTCCATCAAGGATTTCTGCAGGCCTTCCTCGAAGCGCGTCTTCTCGCCGGAGGACGGGTTCTTGTCGTCGGTGGCCTCGTCGGGGTCGCCGGCGTACCAGTCGCTTTGGCCGACGCGCACGGGCTTGGCCGGAGGGACCTTCGTGGTCGGCGGCGCGAAGAGCACGGTCGCGCCTTTGGTCTTGGGGCCGTCGAAGAGGTTGGACCAGTCGGAGGGGGCGATCTCGGCGCGGGAGACCGATGCGATGATAAGGAGCAAAGCGTGAAGGCCTATTCGTTTTATCATAGTGGGTCCTATGGTAGCATGAGGGTAGGCCCTAGGTCCACCAAAAAATTAGGACTTTCGGCCTACGGGGCGCAGGCGTTACTTGACGATCCCGAGCTCGCGGCCGACCTTGCCGAACTTCTCGAGCGCGAACTCGAGATCCTTGGGCGTGTGGCCGGAGGTCACGATCGTGCGCAGGCGGTCGCGGCCGCGCGCGACGATCGGATAGCAGATCGACAGCGCGAAGACCCCTTCCTCGAAGAGGCGCGCGGAAAATTTCTGCGCTTTGGCCGTGTCGCCGACGATGACGGGAGTGATCGGCGTCTCGGAGGCGCCCGTGTCGAAGCCCAGCTTCTTGAGGCCTTCTTTGAAGAGCTTCGCGTTCTCCCAAAGTTTCTCGATGCGCTGCGGCTCGTTGAGCAGGATGTCGATGGCCGCCGAGCAGGTCGCCGTGACCGACGGCGGGTGCGAGCTCGAGAAGGTGAAGGGCCGCCCGACCGAGATCAGGTAGTCGCGCAGGGATTGAGAGCCGGCCACATACCCGCCGATGGCCGCGATGGCCTTCGAGAGCGTGCCGATCTGGATCTGGACCTTGTCGGTCAGATTGAAGAACGAGGGAGTACCTCGACCATTAGGCCCCATGACGCCCGAGGCGTGGGCGTCGTCGACCATGACGAAGGCCTCGTATTTCTCGGCGAGCGCGACGATCTCGGGCAGGGGCGCGACGTCGCCGTCCATCGAGAAGACGCCGTCGGTCACGATCATCTTGCGCCGCGCGGCGCGCGACTCGGGGCCCTCGAGCAGCTCTTTGAGGTGCTTCATGTCCTTGTGGCGGCAGACCTTGCGCTGCGCCTTGGCCAGGCGCGCGCCGTCGATGATCGAGGCGTGGTTGAGCTCGTCCGAGATCAGGAGGTCCTTCTCGCTGCTCATAAGGCTCTGGCAGCAGGCGACATTGACCGTGAAGCCGGACTGGAAGACCACGGATGCCTCGGTGCCCTTGAACTTCGCGATCTTTTTCTCCAAATCGTCGTGGATCGTCATCGTGCCGATGATGGGGCGCACGGCCGCCGTGCCGACGCCCCAGCGGTCGATGGCGTCCTTGGCGGCCTTCTTCAGGTTGGGGTGGTCGGCGAGGTCGAGGTAGTTGTTCGAGGTCAGATTGACGACCTTCTTGCCGTCGATGACCGAGACGGGCTTCTGCGCCGTCTCGAGCAGGCGCAGCTTCACGAGCCTCCCCTCGGCCTTGAGCTGGGCGTTCTCCTCATCTAGGAAACTCATCAGTTTGGACGCGGTCATTCGGGCCCCCATGCGCACCGATTATAACAATTCATGTATCATATGTCCGTGGAGCAGCCGCTGCGCCGTCCCCCGTTCTCCCTGCGCGCCGGAGCCGCGGCGGTCGACGGCGCCGTTCTCTTCGTCGTCTTCTACGCCGTCGGCGCGCTCGCCCTGGCGCTGGCCGGAGGCTCGTCGGCCCTGGAGAACGACCCGGCCCTCGAGCGTCCCTTCATCCGCCTGACCGCGCTGATCCTGACCGCGATCTCGGCCGCGTATTTCACGGCGCTGACCGGCAAGGACGGGCAGACCCTGGGCAAGAAGCTCGCGGGCATCGCGGTCGTCACGCCCGAGGGCGCGAGGATCGGCTACGGCAAGGCCTTCCTGCGCTGGGTCGGCTACCAGCTCTGCGTGGGGACCTTGGGCGGGGGCTTTGTCATGGCCGCGCTGAGCGAGCACCAAAGGGGGCTGCACGACGTGCTGGCCGGCACGCGCGTCGTCGTCGCCAACGGCATCGGGCAATGGCGCAAGGCAGCGCTTGCCACTGCGGGGATCGTCGCCGCGCTGGCGCTCACGCTGGCGGCCCTGGCCATGCTGGCCGAGATCGTTTTTTCCTTCCTCAGATAAGTTTGTATAATCGGCTCGCATGCCCCACGGTCCGGGACCGGATTACGAGAAGCAGGCGCGGGAGACCGTCGCCCGGCTGACTTTGGGAGGCGACGGCCCCGGCAAGGCCGCGGCGCTGATCACGCAGCTGATCGGCCAAGCCGCGCGCAGTTCCAAGGACCCCCACGCCGTCGTGGTCGCGGTCTGCCGAGGCGCGATGGACGGCGCGCACATCAGCGGGCAAAGCCTGCCGGAGACGGCGATCAAGGTCCTCGAGTCGCTGCCCAACATGTCGCTCATGATGCGCTCCGGCCCCGAGGAGCTCATGTCGTGGGTCATGGAGGGCATCGCCGAGGTGACCCCGGGAGTCGGCGGCGAGGTCCGCGACGCCATCCACGCGAAGATCGAGGAGAAGTTCATGGGCGCGGTCTTCGACGGCCTCTGCCAGAAAGCCTTCCAAAAAGCTCGGGGCGGCGCCTAGTCCTTCAAGAACCCCGGCGGCAGGTCGGTGAAATGCCGGTCGAAGTCCGAACAAAGCTCGTAGCGGGGGGCGGAGCTGCCGTATTGCACGGTCTGGCGGCACTGGACGACGTTGGCCTTGGGGCCGAAAAAGCAGGTCGCCTCGGCCCCATAAACGCGGTCGTAGATGAAGCGGTATTGGGCCCGGTCCCAGCCCTGGTTGTGGGACTCGAGAGCCTCGTTGTCGGCCCCGGCCGCGTGGAGAGCCTCATGGAAGAAGACGCCGGCCAGCCCCGAGCTGCCCTTGACCATGCAGGGCGATACGTTGCGCAAGGCGATCATGTGGAAGAAGCTCTTTTCCAGGACCCCCCGGCCGTTCTCGTCGGTGACCCAGGCGTCGCGCTCGCTGTGGTTGGCGCAGGTGCGGGCCTCGGTGTCGTAGTCCGCCGAGCACTGCACGACCATGCGCCGGCTCCAAACCTGGCCCTTGAGCTCGCGCCCCCACTCGGGATTGAAGGTGCCCAGACACCCTCCGGCCGAGGCCGGCACCGCGGGATCCATCTTGCGGACGGCCAGAGTCAGGGCGTCGAGCAGGTCGCGCGCGCCGAAGCGCTTATCGCGGAGGCAGCGCGGATCGACGAGCCAGCCGGCGGGATGAACGTAGGCGCGGACTTCTCCCTCGCCGTCGAACACGGCGGTCTTGATCCAGCAGTCTCCCGACTTCCGCCGCTCCCAATCGCCGGGGCAGGCGCGGTTCGAGGGCCCGCTCTTGACGGGCCTCCCCTTGACCGGGACCGCGGCGTCGGGAAATTCCCGCGCGAGTCCCGTCAATTCCACCAACGCCTCGGCGTGAAGCCCGGCGGGAATCGACGCGAGCAGCGCGGCCAGGATATACCGCATGAGCGTATTATTAAGGAAGCTTGCGGCCCCGCGGCAGGAGCCTAAGGCCCAGCGAGGGTGGGACCAGGGACCCAGACGGGCATCGGTCCAAAGACGGCCTGATCCTGCCCCGGAGACTCAACGAGACCGGCCCTCAATAGGCTAAAATGGAGCCATGCAGATCGTCGGCTTCCTGTTAGTCGCGCTGCTCCTTCCCGCGCCCGAGGCCTCCGCCGCCGCGGCGGGTTCTCCCTCGCTGGCCCCGCGCGCGCCGGCGTCGTGGGAGGCCGTCGGAACGCACGACGGGATCGCGGTCTTCCGGCGCGAGATTCCCGGGAGCGCGATCATCGCCTTCCGCGGGGAATGCGTCATTCCCGCGGCGATCGGCAAAATCGTCTCCGTGCTCACGGAGACCTCGCGCCAGAAGGAATGGCTCGACCGCCTCGTCGAAGCGCGCGTCGTGCGCGCGGTCTCGGAGCGCGAGCGCGTCGAGTACAACCGCACCTCGGCCCCCTGGCCGCTGGCCGACCGGGACTTTCTTTTCGCGTGGAGCGCCGCGCTCGATGCGGCCAACAAGCGTGTGGTCGTCTTGATGCACTCCGTGGAGGACCCCGCCGCGCCCCGGCGGCCCGGGATCATCCGCGGCGAGCTCCTGCAGAGCACCTGGATCCTCTCCGCTCTCGGGCCCAAGACGACGCAGGTCTCGGTCGAGATCCAGGCCGATCCGCGCGGCATGATCCCGAAGTGGATCGTCAACCTCTTCCAGAGCTCCTGGCCGCGCCGGACACTCGAGGGAATCCGCCGCCAGGTCCAGAAGCCCGACGTCGGCGAGCACCCCGCCTTCGAGGCCTGGCTCTCCCGGGCCTTCTAGCTCAAGGGACCAGCAGGACCTTCCCGCATTTGCGCTCCGGCGACGACATCGTCGCGAAGGCCTTCTCGAAATCCTTGAGGGGGAAGGTGTGCGTGATGAGCGGCCTGATGTCCACCTGGCCCGAGCGCAGGAGGTGGTCGGTCTTGTACCAGGTCTCGAAGATCTGCCGGCCGACGATGCCGTAGACCCTGATGCCCTTGAAGATGACGTCGTTGGCCCAGTCGATCTCGACACGCCGGGGCGGTATGCCGAACGCGCTGACCCGCCCCCCCATGCGCACGGCCTTGAGCGCGAGCTCGATGGCGGTCGTCGCCCCCGACATCTCGACGACGACGTCGTAGCCGTCCGGGACGTCGCCGGCCTTGAGGGCGTGGTCCAGCGAGTTGATCTCGTCGGGGTCGACGACCGCGGTCGCGCCCATCTTGCGCGCGAGTTCGGCCCGGTATTTGGAGCCCTCGACGACCACGATGGGGTCCGCTCCCGAGGCCTTGCCGACCGCGACCGAGAACAGCCCTTGCGGCCCGCAGCCCATCACCAGCATCGACTTGCAGGAGACGTCCTCGGCGAGCACGGAGTAGACCGCGTTGCCGAAGGGCTCCAGCAGCGAGCCGATGTCCTTCAAGGTGTCGTCCTTGTGCTTCCAGGCGCAGCGTGCCGGCACGGCGGCGTACTCGGCGAAGCCGCCGGGGCAGTCGACGCCGATGATCTTGACCTGGTGGCAGACGTGGCGCTGTCCGTTGCGGCATTGGTAGCAGAGCCCGCAGAAGATGTGCGACTCGACCGAGATGAAGTCCCCTTTCTTGAAGTCGCGCGTGCCCTTGCCGACCTCCTCGACCGTGCCGCAGAACTCATGGCCGAAGGTCGACGGCGTCTTGAAGCGCTTGGGCGCCCAGGCCGTCCAGTTGTAGATCGGCAGGTCGGAGCCGCAGATGGAGGCGCGATGGACCTTGACGAGCAGCTCGTCGGGCTTGAGCACGATGTCGTCGACGAGCCCGTACTCCGCTCCCGGCGCCGGCTTGCTCTTGTGCACTGCTTTCATGAGAAGATCCCCTTGAGGACGAACAAGACGTTTTCCTTGCGCTCGCGCAGACGTCGGTAGTAGTAAGGGAACCAATGCGTTCCGTAAGGCATGTAGACGCGCACGACGTGGCCGGCGCGGGCGAGCTCGCGCCAGCGCCTGGCGCGAAGGCCGTAGAGCATCTGGAGCTCGTACTGGTCCTTGCGCAGGCCCGCCGCTTGCGCGGCGGCGATCGCGCTCTCGATGCGCGCGTCGTCGTGGGTCGCGAAGGCCGGAAGAGGCGCCTTGACGAGCATCTTCACGAGCTTGTCGTAGCTGGCGTTGACGTCCGCCTTGTCGGGGAACGCGACGTCGGGCGGCTCCTTGTAGGCTCCCTTGCAGAGTCTCACGCGGACCTTGCGGCGCACCAGCTCCTCCACGTCTTTCTCGGAGCGGCGCAGCATCGCCTGGATGACCACGCCGAGGTTGTCGTACTCGGCGAAGAGCTCGTAGAAAAGGTCGAGGGTCTTCTGGGTGTAGTCCGAGCCCTCCATGTCGATGCGCACGAAGGAGCCGAGCTTCTTGGCCTCGGCGGCCACCTCGGCGAGGTTGTCGCGCGCCAGGGCCGGATCGAGGTTCAAGCCGAACTGGGTCAGCTTGAGGCTGACGTTGCAGTCGGCCTCGGCCTGCGCGAGCTTGCGCAGCACCTTGAGGTATTCGTCGCGCGCGGCCTGCGCCTGCGCGCGCGTCTTGACCTCCTCGCCGAGGTTGTCGAGGGTCGCCTTCAGGCCCTCATGGTTGAGAGCGCGCACGGCCTCGACGGCCTCGTCGACGTTGTCGCCCGCGACGAAGCGCCGCGCCAGGAAGGTGAGTGCTCGCACGATTTGACTCTAACACTTTTGCCCCGGGAGCCTCAAATGGGGGGCCGGGCGCCTTGACAAGACCCGGGAGCGGACCTAAACTACCCCCGAATGAAGCCGCGCGTGTTCGTCGTTGAGGACAACGAGCCCATCGCCGCCTTGGTCCGCGCGGCCTGCGAGTCCCAGGGGTGGGGCGTGACCATCGTGGGCGCGGTGGCCGGCGCCCTGGAGGCGGCGCGCGAGGCCGCGCCCGACATCGTCCTGCTCGACGTGCACCTGCCCGACGGAAGCGGCTTCGAGATCTGCCGCCGCCTGCGCGAAGGCGGCGCGCTGGCGAAGATCCCCGTCATCTTCATGACCGTCAAGGGCGACGTCGAGAGCCGCCTCAAGGGCTTCGGGGCCGGCGCCCAGGACTACGTGGCCAAGCCCTTCGCCGTCGAGGAGCTCATGGCGCGCATCCGGGCGCATCTCGACATCAAGGGGCGCATCGACGCGCTCACCCGCGAGAAGGAGGACCTCGCCCTGCGCGACCGAGTGCGCCAGGACATGATCGACATGGTCGTGCACGACCTGCGCGCGCCGCTGGGCTCGATCCGCATGACGCTCGAGCTCCTCCACAAGAGCGGGCTGATCTCGAACACTCAATACGGGCTCGTCCTGCGCAACGCCGAGGACGCCACCGAGTTCGCGCTGCTGATGGTCAACGATTTCCTGGACGAGCGGACCGGCAAGGCCCGCGTCGAGCTCGCCCCGGTCGACGTCCGGCTCGTGGCGGCGCGGATCAAGTCGCTGTTCTCGCCCCAGATCGCGGCGCGCAAGCTCCACCTGCGCATCGACCTGCCCAACGATCCCCCCCGGATCGTCAGCGACGCCACTTTGATCCTGCGCATCGCGGCCAACTTCGTCTCCAACTCGGTCAAGTTCTCGCAGCAGGGCGAGACGATCAAGCTGCGCGCCTCGTTCGCGGGCGGCGGGCTGCGCCTCGACGTCGTCGACAGCGGGCCGGGCGTGCCCGACCCCGAGAAAGAGAAGATCTTCGACAAGTTCTACCGGGCCACCCACGATCAGAGCCGCGCGGCCCCCGGGACCGGGATCGGCTTGGCCTTCTGCCGCATGGCCGCGGGCCAGCTCGGCGGCCGCGTCTCGGTGTCCGACGTGCCCGACGGCGGCAGCTGCTTCTCCCTCGAGCTCCCCGCCTCGGCCCCGCCCCCCAAACCGGCCTAGGCCCTTTGGCCCCCCGCTGTCTAGGTCTTTTGCCCCTTATTGGTTAGCCGCCTTATCATTAAGCTGGGAAAGACAACGGAGGCGCGACATCATGAAAAACAACAGACTGCTCTGCGCGGCGCTCGTCGCGAGCCTGTATGGCGTTCCTGCGGCCGCCCAGGAGTTCTTCGGGCAGGGCGCCATTGAGGAAGCGCTGCTCGGACTCAAGTTCTCGGCCGGCAAGCCCGGCGTGCCGCGCCAGCCCGCCGACGCGACGGCGGCCGTCCCCCGCTTCATCATCCCCCCGAAGGACCTCTACCCGGTCCGCGGCGTCGACGTCTCGCACTACCAAGGCGCGATCCAGTGGGAGAAAGTCAAGAACGGCGGCATGTCGTTCGCCTTCATCAAGGCGACCGAAGGCTCCGATCTCACGGACGACAAGTTCCTCGCGAACTGGCAGGGCGCGCGGCGCGCGGGCTTGAAGCGGGGCGCCTACCACTTCTACAACTTCTGCCAGAAGGGAGCCCTCCAGGCCGACCACTTCATGAAGATCGTCCCCGCGGTCTCCGGCGCCCTGCCGGTCGCGGTCGATCTCGAGGCCTCGAACTCCTGCCGGAAGATGCCGTCCAAGGCCGCCCTACGCCAAGGCGTGGGCGCCTTCATCGCGAAGATCAAAAAGGCCTACGGGAAGACGCCCGCGATCTACGTCAACGAGGACTACTACGGCAAGTACTTCAAGGGCGAGAACGACCCGTATCCGGTCTGGATCACCGACACCGGCAAGCCGCCCGAGCTGCCGGACCGAGGCGAATGGACGTTCTGGCAGTTCTCGTTCAAAGGGCAGGTCCCTGGCATCGGGGGCTACGTCGATCTCGACGTCTTCAACGGGGACGCGCCCGCTTTCGCCAAGCTAGGCGCGGCGGGCCGCTAGGAGCACGCAGAGCCAGCCGGCCATGAAGAGCAGGCCGCCCACCGGCGTAATCGCGCCCAGCGCCTTGATGCCGGTCAGACTCAAGGCGTATAGGCTCCCGGAGAAAAGAAGGATTCCGCAGAGAAAGCACCAGCCGGCCGGGCTCACGAAGCGGCCCGGCCATTGGACCGAGAGCCAGGCCACGACGAAGAGGGCCAAGGCGTGGTAGGCTTGATAGCGCACGCCGGTCTCGTAGACGGCCTTCATCTCCGGGGTCAGGGCGCCCTTGAGAGCGTGAGCGCCGAACGCGCCCAACGCGACCGCCAGGAGCATGAACAGGCCCCGGCCCGCACCCAGAACAGCGGTTCCACCGCGAAGGCTAGTTGAGCTTGGAGAGGCGGTTGCTGAGGATGTTCTCGACCAGCAGGTTCCACTGGTCCTTGCTCAAAAAGGCGAACTCGGGGGCTTCCCCGATCTTGACCCGCCCGTCCTCGACGACTTCGACGGTGGGGCAGTATTCCGAATTGAGCTTGCACAGAGTGATCTTCTTGAAAGACATGGCTACCTCCGCTGACGACGGCGTATTTTACCGCATCCGGGCCTTTCGGCACAAGGACCAGAACGCCTGGAAGTCCTTCGGGGGTTCGGCCGTGAAGACCGCCGCCTTGCCGGTCCGCGGATGAGAAAACGAGACGCGGTAGGCGTGGAGCATGAGGCGCGGCGGCCACGGCTTGCGGCCGCGCGGCGTGTCGAATTCATCGTCTCCCATGACCGGATGGCCGAGCAGGGCGAGGTGGGCGCGGATCTGATGCGTGCGTCCCGTCAGCGGTTTGGCCTCGACGACCGCCGCCGAGGGACAAGACGACACGACTTTGAAAGAAGTCTCCGCCGCCTTGCCGAATGGGGTCACCGTGATCTTGCGGTGGCCCGGGAGCCGGCCGATGGGGGCCTCCACGCGCGGGGCCTTGTCGCGAGGGACTCCGCGCACGATCGCGCGGTAGAGCTTCTCGATCTCGCGCTCCTTGAACTGCGAGACAAGCCGGTCGTAGGCCCGCGGCGTCTTGGCCGCGAGCAGCACGCCGCTGGTCTGGCGGTCGAGCCGGTGGACGATGCCGCAGCGCGGCGTCCCGGCCTCGAGGATGGCGGGGCGGGCCAGCTGCAGCAGGCCCGCGAGGTTGGGCTCGAGCTCGGAGAGCGCGGCCTCGGGCGCCTTGAGCCAGCTCGCGCCCAGGGGATGCATCAAGAGGCCCGGCGGCTTGTTCAGGACGAGCAGATTCTTGTCCTCGTGGAGGACCCAGCCCTCGAACTCGCCGGCCGGCCCCCAGCCGGTCTCGACGATCGCGACGACGACGCGCTCGCCCTCCTTGAGCCGGTGGTCGGCCGGACGCACGACCCCGCCGACCGTGACCAGGCCCCGCTTGATCAGGGATTTGACGTGGGAGCGGCTGTAGCGCTCGAGCTTGAGCGCCACGAATTGGTCGAGCCGCGTGCCCGCGACGTCGGCGGTCATGACCTCGTCCTTCAACGAGCCTCCCCGCCTCGGCCGGCGGCGGCGGCGCCCGCGGCCAGGGCGCAGGCCAAGGACAGCCACTGCGAGACCCAGAGGCCGCCGTAAGACCAGCCGCGGTCGTCGCCGCGGAAGAACTCGATGACGAAGCGCGCGGCCGAATAGAGGATGATGTAGGTCCAGAACGCAGAGCCCGGAGGCAGGCGCCCGCGCCGCACGCGCGGCAGAACCGCGAGAACGACCGCCGCGGCGATGGCCGCGTTGGCCGCGGCCTCGTAAAGCTGGGTCGGATGCAGAGCAACGCCCCAGAGCCTCTCGGGCGTGACCGACAATGGCGAGCCTCCGAGGCGCACCGCCCAGGGCAGAGACGTCGGCTTGCCGTAGCAGCAGCCCGCCGCCAGGCACCCGAGGCGCCCGATCGCGTGTCCCAGGGGCAGCGCCGCGCCGAAGTAATCGGCCGCGGCGAGATAGCTGATCTTCAGCCGCCGGGCGGCCCAGACACCGACCGCCGACGAGCCCAGGAAGCCTCCGAAGAAGACGAACCCGTACCGGAAGTCGCGCAGGACGTGGAGGTCGCTCCAGCGGGTCTCGTCGAGGCTCACAAGGATGTAGAGGAGCTTGCCCCCGAGCACGGCGCCGAAGAACAGGGCGTAGATGAGAAACCAGAACTTGTCCTCGTCCATGCCCGGCAGCGCCGTCAGGCGGGGCTTGAGCCAAAGGATCGCCGCCAAGTAGCCAAGTGCCACCAAGGTGCCGTAGGCCGAGAGCCGCCAAAATCCAAAGTCGATCAGGACGGGGTGCATGGTCTCCGGTGAGCGAAGGCGAGCAGCGCCAGCCCCGCGGCGCCCAACGCCAGGCAGAACCCCTGGGCCGCGGTCATCCCCAAGGCCAGCGGCACGGTGTCGCCGCGATAGAATTCCTCGACGAACCTCAACAGGGCGTACAGAACGAAGTACGACGCGGACAGGACCCCGGCCTTGAGCTCGCCCCGCTCGGTCCGGGGAAGGATAGCGAAGTAGAGGAACGCGGCGATGCCAAGATTCCCGAACGCCTCGTAGAGCTGGGTCGGATGGATGGGGACTCCGAGCAGCTGGGGAGCCTCTGCGGCGAGCATCGATCGCGGATCATTGAAGATCACCCCCCAGGGAACCCGCGTGGGCCGGCCGAAGCAGCAGCCCGCCATAAAGCAGCCCAAGCGCCCGAAAAAATGCCAAAAGGGCGCCGCTTGGCAGACGTAATCGAGAACATGGAAAAAATCCGCCCTGATCTTGCGCGAAAACCACCAGACGCCGGCGATGACCGAGCAGAAGGCGCCCATCACCGAGAAGCCGCTGTTGACGGCGAACGCCGACCGCCAGAATTCGCTCGAGAAGGCAGGCGTGTATTCGAAGAGAAACAGCACGCGGCCTCCGACGAAGCCGCAGAGCAGGATGACGTTGATGAGGAGCCAGAAATCCTCCTCCTTGCGTATGCCGATCCTCCCGGCGCGGCTTTTCCAAAATAAGGAGCTCAGGACTCCGCCGACGGCGATCAGCAAGCCGTAGCTGTTGACGCGCAGGGGGCCGAACTGGAGCAGGACGGGGAGCACTCCGGTATTATAGCGCTTTCGTGGGCGGCGCTAATTTTTCTCTTCGACGGGCGGCGGAAAGCGGTATTCGATCTCGCCCTTGCGGATGTAGCCGAGCTCCTTGCGCGCCAGACGCTCGAACGGCGCGCCGCCGGAGCGCACGGCCTTGAGCCGGCCGGACTCCGCGCCCTCCTGGTGCTCGAGCGAGACGATCTCGCGGCGCAGGCGGCCCAGCTCGACCCAGTTGCGGACCAGCCCGCGAAATCCCTGGTTCCCGAAGAGGACCAAGAGGAGGATAGCGGAGCCCAGGAGCCTGGGCCACTGGATCCGGACGAATCTCGTCACGGGCGGCCGGCTTTGGCCGGCATCGAAAAGCACGCGGCACCCGCGTAGCGGGCCTTGGCGCCCAGCTCACTCTCGATGCGCAGAAGCTGGTTGTACTTGGCCAGGCGCTCAGAACGGCACGGAGCCCCGGTCTTGATGGCGCCCCCGTTCAACGCGACGGCGAGGTCCGCGATGTAGGGATCTTCAGTCTCTCCCGAGCGGTGGGAGATCACGCAGGTAAAGCCCGCCTTCTGAGCCATCAGCACGGTGCGCACGGTCTCGCTGAGGCTGCCGATCTGGTTGAGCTTGATCAGGATCGAGTTGGCCGCATTCTCGCGTATGCCGCGCTCGAGCCACTTGGGGTTGGTCACGAAGATGTCGTCGCCGATGATCCGCAGGGTCCCCCCGAGGCTCGCGGTCAGGGCCTTCCAGCCGGACCAGTCGTCCTCCGCCAAGGGATCCTCGAGCGACACGAGCCCGTACTTCGAGGCCCAAGCGGAATAGATCTTGTCCATGTCGGCCGCGGTCCGTTTCGTCTTCTCGAAGACGTAGGCGCCGTTCTTGTAGAACTCGCTGGCGGCGGCGTCGAGCGCGGGACGCACGGTGTCCGCGTAGCCGGCCTTGCCCACGGCCGCCACCAGGACGTCGAGGGCCGCGGCGTGGTCCTTGAGCTGCGGGGCAAATCCCCCCTCGTCGCCGACGGCGACGGTCATCTTCATCGCGGCGAGGTCCTTCTTGAGCGTCTGGTAGATCTCCGCCCCGGCGCGCAGGGCCTCGTGGAAGGACGAGAGCCCGACGGGCACCAGCATGAACTCCTGCACGTCCAAGCCGCTATCGGCGTGCTTGCCGCCGTTGATGACGTTGAGCATCGGCGTGGGGAGCAGCCAGTCCTTTTCGTCGAGGCCGTAGGCCTTCCTCAGATAGCGATAGAGCGGCATCTTGTTTGAGGCCGCGGCCGCGCGCGAGACCGCCAGCGAAGCCGCCAGGATCGCGTTGGCCCCCAACCGCCCCTTGTTCGGGGTGCCGTCGAGCGCGATCATCGCGTCGTCGAGCGCCTCTTGGGCGCCGGGGTCCTTGCCCGCCAGCAAGCCGTGGAGCTCCTTGCTCACGAAGGACGCGGCCTTGAGGGTCCCCTTGCCGAGATAGCGGCTCTTGTCTGCGTCGCGCAGCTCGACGGCCTCGTGCTCGCCGGTCGAGGCCCCGCTGGGCACGGCGGCGCGGCCGAGGCTGCCGTCGTCGAGCAGAACCTCGGCCTCGACGGTGGGCCAGCCGCGAGAGTCGAGGATCTCGCGAGCCGAGACTCTCTTGATCTTGGGCATCAGAATCTCCCCTGCAGAAGTCTTTTTCCGGCGTCGATGAGAGCGTCGAGCTTCTTGGGGGTGGGCGCCTCCGCGTAAACCCGGAAGGCGGGCTCGGTGCCCGAAGGCCTGAGTCCCAGCCAGGAACCATCGCGCAGTATGAACTTGAAGCCGTCGGACTCGTCGATGCGCCAGACCGAGCCTCCGGCGAGGTCCAGCGGCGGCTTGACGCGCAGGCGTTCCTGCAGCTCGATCATCTCGCGCATGCGCTCCATCTTGAAGTTGACCCGCACGTTGTGGAAGGCGCCCACCCGCTTGAACAGCCTCTGCCGGATGGCCGCCAGGGGCTTGCGCTCGACGGCGGCGAGCTCGAGCATCAGCAGGCAGGCCAGGAGCCCGTCCTTATCGGGGACGTGGCCCTTGATCGACATGCCTCCCGACTCCTCGCCGCCGAGCAGGTATTGGCCTGTGCGCAGAAGGTCTCCGATGAACTTGAACCCCACGGGAGTCTCGCGCGTGTCGAGGCCGTGGGATTTGGCGACCGCGTCGACGAAATGGGAGGTCATCACGGAGCGCGCGATCTTGCCCTTGAGGCCGCGGTTGGCCACGAGGTGCTCGACGGCCAGGGCGAGGACCTCGTTGGGGGAGATGAACTCGCCGCCGGAGTCGATGATGCCGAAACGGTCGCCGTCGCCGTCGTTGGCCAGTCCGAGGTGCACCTTCCTCTTGGCGATCAGCGCCGAGAGCTCGGGCAGGGACTCGTGCGACGGCTCCGGGGAGCGTCCCCCGAAGAGGACGTCCCGGTTCTCGTGCAGCCCCACGACCTCCAAGCCGAGGCTCTCGAGATAGGGCCGCAGGAAATTGCGCGCGGAGCCGTGCATCGAGTCGACGCCGATCTTGAGCCTTGCTTTACGGATGACCTTGGTGTCGAGCAGGGAGCTGAGCTGCTTGAAGTAGCTGGGGCGAAAATCGATCTCCTCGATCCAGGACTCGCGCAGGGAGCGGTCGACCGCCATCGTCTTGACGGCGTGATGGCCCAAGAGCTCGATGCGGCGCTCGATGTCGTCGGTGACGCTCGGCGTGGCGGCGCCTCCCCAGAAGGGCATCCATTTGAACCCGTTGTAAGGGGCCGCGTTGTGCGAGGCCGTGATCATGACGCCGCCGATCGCTTTGCGCTCGAGAATCGCCCAGCCCACCGCGGGCGTGGGCAAGTCGCCCTTCGAGACCAAAGTCTTGACTCCGTCGGAGGCGAACACGCCCGCGATCTCGTGGGCGAAATCCTCCGATAGGAAGCGCGTGTCGTAGCCGATGATGACCAGCGGGACCGGCCCGGGCTTGAAGGCGCCCAGATGGGCCGAGTACTCCGCGCTGGTGACGCCGTATTCGGGGTTCTCCTTGATGTAGCCGGAGATGGTATGGGCGACCTTCCTCACGTTCTGGAAGGTGAACTCGTCCGAGATCACCCCGCGCCAGCCGGCCGTGCCGAATCGGATCATTTGCCTCGCAAAGGCTGTTCTTTCTTAGCGGTCGGCGGGAATACTACTAAATGAAGGAACGGGACGCAACCCCCCGCTTCCCCGGTTCTGCGGCCTTCGGATATAGGACTTTAGACCTATTGACAGCTAGGTCCTTTGGCCCTGGTCCGATTTCCCGGCCGGGCCAATACTACGGGTGGAAACGACAGCTTTCGAGGCCATCGCCATGACAACGAACAAGAGACCCCTGCTCCCGCTCCTGGCCGTTCTCGCATTCCTCTGCAGCGCGCCAGCGCGAGCCCAACTCCCTTCCGGCGGCGGCGCCACGACGCACGAGCCCGGCAGTGCCGCTCCCCGCAATTGGAAGGGGACCATGGGTCCCTACTCCCTCGACCAGTTGGCCGACCAGAAGCTCTACGACGACCTCGTCAAGGCGGGCAAAGAGCCCCCGAACGACGCCGCACCGCCGCCCCAGGAGACCGCAGGCCTCGACGGGGCGGCCAACGGCGCGGCGGCCGGGATCAACGGCGTCGGCAACGCGCTCAACGAGAGCGGCTACGGGAGCTTCATCCCGGGGGAACTGACCGGCGGCAGCGTCGTCACGACTCCCAAGGGACAATCCTACTGCACCTCGACGGTCTGCGTCCCCTGCCCCGCCAGCGGCTGCGGTGAAGTGATCCCGGCCAACGACAAGGACCCCGTCACGGGCCAGCTCATCGCGGGAGACACGCAGGGCCAAACGCCCGCGGGCCAGGCCATCCCCGGGGCGAGGCCGCCCGGCGGCCAGCGCGTCGGCGGGGGCCGGAGCGTCGGCGGCGGGATCAACACGGCCTACAATCCCGCGACCGGCGCGAACACCGGAACGCTCGGCCAGAATAACCTGACGGGCGGCAATATCGTCGGAGGCGGCGGCCAACCCTTCCGGCGCGCCGACGAGAAAAACGTCGAGACCAAGACCATCCCCTTCCTCGTCGAAAACGTGCTTTGGCCCGACCTCAAGGCCCTCAAGGAGGGGGGCGAGGGCGTGAACACGACCGGCGGCGGCGGCAATCCGATCGCGGCGGCGGCCCCGAAAGGATCAGGAATCCGGCGGATCAAGGTCGACGGCACCTTCACCTCGATCAAGGACGACGTCGGCCGCAGCGAGGACACGGGCGCGCTGGGAGCCCTAATAAAGACGACCGACGACTCGGCCAAGGTTCAAGCTCTGGAGCAGACCAGGACCGGGGGCAAAGAAGCCTTCCACGCCGAGGACCCGAAGAAGTAGGACCTCCGGCCCATTCCCACCCGGGCCTTAAGACCCTTTCTCAGTTCCCACCGCGCGGCTATCCTACAAGAGGAAGCAACACATATGAGACCGCAACGGATCGCCGCGCTGGCTCTATTTGCCGTCATGTCGGCCGCGCCGTGCTTCGCGGAGCTCAAGAGCCCGGGCCAGCGGGCGGTCGCGCAGGCGGGCGCCACTCTCATCAGCCAAGACCCCTTGACGCACCTCATCCTGACCAAAGGCGACGTACGCTCCTTCACGGCGACGGCCAACGGCACGGTCATCGAACTCACCGGGACGGGGACCGATCCCCTGCAGCCGCTGAGGCCCGTGGAAGGCCTCGTCAAGACCGAGAAGGTCAAGGTCGCGGCCAAGTCGAAGGCGGCCGTAAAGGCCCTGCCGCAGCTCGAGAAGGTCGCGGCGAAGAAGAGCAGCCTCTAGAACTTCGCCGTCAGGGAATATTTGAAGGCGTTCCCGAGGTCCCCGAAGGGAATGAAAGCGAAGTCGAAGCTCAGGTTCCCGTAGCCGATCCCCAGCCCGAAGGTCGCCCCCGACGCGCCTCCCGAATCGCTGTTGCGCGTCGTGTAGCCGCCGCGCACCGAGCCGGTCAGCTTGTCGACGAACTTCTGGCGGTATTCCGCCCCGAAGCCGACGTTGGCCTTGTCGTCGCGCGGGGCGTCCACCTCGACGGTGGCAAGCAAAGCGTCGCTGACCTTGAAGCCCAGCCCCGTGAAGAGGGTCACGGGCAGGGGATCCGAGACCGAGCTGAAGCGGGCTCTGGTGCCCGCGTTGCGCACGCCCGCCCCGAGGCCCAGACGGCCCCAGCGGTAGAGCGCGCCGAAATCCGCGGCGAAGGCCGAGGCGTGGGACGAGTCGAGATTCTCCTCGATGGCCTTCGCGGTCAGCCCCAAAGAGAGACCGGTCTCGGGGAACTCGTAGGCGTAGCTCAGAGCATAGGCGAAATCGCTCGAGCCGAAGGTGTCGGAGGCCGCGTCGGACTCATTGACGCTCCTACGCTCGATGCCGCCGACCGAGAGGTTGTAGACCGCGGCGCCGAGCACGCCATAGGCGTTTTTCTCCTGCTTGGCGTCGGTCCAGGACAGGATGGGCACGGCCAGCGCTCCGTACTCGTAGTTGATCCCCTGCAGGTAGGAGTCGTGCATGCCCGTGACCTCGACGCGCCTCAAGGTGCCCAGGCCCGCCGGGTTGTAGTAGATGGCGTTGACGTCGTCGGCGACGCCCGCGAAGGCCTCGCCCATGCCCGAGGGCCGAGCGCCCGGCGTGACCTTGAGGAACTGCGCCCCGGCGACGCCCTTGTCGCCGGAGCCGAAGCCTCGGGCTTCCCCCAGAGCCAGGAACGCGAGCGCCGCCGTCAGTATGAGCGTTCTCCTCATTTGATCAGGGCCATCTTGAAGAATTTCGAGCGTTGGCCGACCTTCACCTGCCCGATGTAGACGCCGCTGGCCACATCCCGGCCCGCGTCGTTGCGGCCGTCCCAGGGCTGATAGAAGAAGTTGCCTCCGGCCAAGGTCCCCAGCGAGATCGTGCGCACGCGGTCGCCGGCCGTGTTGTAGATGCGCAAGGAGGCGTCGCCGGATACGTCGGGCGGCAGCGAGAAGCGGATCAAGGTCCCGCGCACCGTGCAGTTGGGATGGCAGGCGCCTCCGTGGATCGCGTGGACGACCTTGTCGTTGAGATCGAAGGGATTGGGGAAGTTGTAGGCCTCGATGTCCGTGCCGGGGAAGGCGTTGCCCGTGATCACCTCGACTCCGGTGTTGAAGAGGACGAAGGTCGAGAAGTGGTTGACGTTGATCGTGATCGTGTGGTTGATCGTGTCGATGATCGGCGGCGAGCCGGTCACGTCCTGCTGCAGTATGTAGGCGTTGGCGGCCGCGTTGTACCAATAGAGGTTGAGCGTCGTCGGATCCGTGCCCGTCGAATAGGTGATGGTCATGGGCACGGGCCGCGAGAGAGCCGTGCGCAGTCCCAAGGGCAGCAGGATGTCGTAGAAGCCGCTGAAGGGATTGACCGCGGGCGGCAGGGCCGCCACGGCCTGGACCATGTGCGAAGGATACGCGCTGGCCGGGAAGGGCAGCGATTTGACGTTGGCGGCCGCGACGCCGAGCGTGCCCTGCTGGCCGCCCGTGTTGACGTTGGCGTTGAATTTCTGCATGAGGACGGTGACCGCCGAGGAGACGTCGATCCCGAAGGCTCCCTTGGGCAAGGTCACGCGCGCGGCGTCGCCCTCGACGACCAAGGCTCCGCCGGCGAGGTTGTTGATGTTGGCCTTGTGCGCGCCGTCGATGCCCACGAAGAAGGCGGCCGTCGAGTCGACGACGAACTCGGGATTGATGGTGTCGATCGAGTCCGGGTCGGGGATCGTCGTGTATGCCCGCAGGTGCAAAGTGAAGCTCGACTCGTTCACCGCCGGGCTGTAGACGGCACTCAGCGTCCTGCGGTTGACGGCCAGGCTGACCGCGGAGAGCTTGCCCTGAGCCCCGGCCGTCGTCAGCAGCACCGTGAGATCTTCGTCGGCGGCCGTCTTGTCGCGCAGGGCCTGGCTGAACTGGAAGGTCAAGAGGAAGTCGGTCCCCGAACGCCGGTCCTTGGCGACCACGAAGGGCTTCGAGGGCTTGTAGACGATGTCGAGGTTGCGGATCTCCTGGGAGCTGACGAACACGATGTCGGAGGCCTCCGGCGGCGAGACCAGTTGTTGGCCGTCGGAGCTCACCAGCAGGAGCCGGTAATGGGTGGCGAGCTTGAAGCCGCTCAAGCTGTAGCCCGTGATCGAGCGCGTGAAGGGATCGCGGGTGCCCAGGCCGAAGAAGAAGTCCGAAAGGTCAGGCGTCGCCCCAATGATCAGCGCGACTTCGTCCTCGCTGGGATTCGAGCCGTCGGTCTTGCGGATCGCGCCCTGGATCGTCGAGCCCCAATCGAGCTGGAGCTGGCCCAGCGAGACCGAACCCGTCGTGATGTTGACCACCTTGTTGTTGGTCAAGTAGCCCAAGGCGGTGATCGACATCCGGTAGGTGCCCCGCGTCAGGTTCGGGATCGTGAATTTGCCGTAGGCGTCGGTCAGGAAGACGATGTCGGCGACCGGATTGGCGGTCGGGACGACGCCGGACTTCTGGAGGTAGATCGCCGCGCCCGAGGTCGTGCCCTCGCCCACGCCCTCGCCGCTGCGCAGGGTCTCGTTGTTGCGCGTGAGGACTTGGCCCGAGATCGAATAGGGCGCCGGGGTCAGAGCGAAGCTCAAGGTGGTCGTGCTTTGGATGTCGACCGAGGCGGCGATCTTCTGCTCGTAGGCGGGGTTGACGTCGCCTTGGTGCTCGCCCAGACGGACGCCCGCGAAGACGTCGTAGAAGCGCGCCGTCGGATCGAGCCCCGAGAAGACGTAGCGCCCCTGCTGGTCGGTGAAGGCCTCGGGCAGGCCGCTGCGCCCGCTGCTCTCGCCCGGCAGGCGGACGGCCGGACGCGCCTGCATGCGCACGTTGGCGATCGGGCTGCTGGTGACCACGTCGGTGACGACGCCCGAGAGGCTCACCCCGCCGACGAGCTGGACGACGCCGATGTCGGTGGTCTGTCCGCCGACGACCCGCACGCTCGACCTGACCGTCGTCACCAGGCTCAAGCCGCTGTTGTCGGCCGCCTGCGCGCCCGGCCGCGAGACGAACTCCACGTCGTAGGTCCCGGGCAGGAGCCCCTCGATGACGACCTTGTCGTCGGAATCCAGCGCGATGCCGCGGCAGCCTCCCGCCGAGCAGTCGCTGCCGCGCGCCTCGGCAAATCCCCCGATGAACCAAGGGTCCGCCACCGCGGCGACCCCGAAGCCCGGGGGCAGCAGGCTCTCGTTCTGCCGAGTGATGAGCACGAACTGGGTCGTGCCCCCCGCCAAGGCCTGCCGCACGGCCATCCCCGCCTTGATGGTCCCGGAGAAGGCCATGCGCAGGGTCAGGCCCGAGACGCTGGCGCCGTCGACCGACACCTCACGGGGGGGTGCTACGAAGACCCGGGGCGAGCGCAGGTCGACGACCGCGATCGCGTACTTGCCGTCGGGGACGAGGTCGAAAAGGAAGGTGATCGCGTTGGCCGCGTTGAAGCCGAGGTTGAGCGCCCTTAGCGGCTGGCCGTGGCTGTCCTCCAGCACGATGGCCACCGGGAAGCTGGCCGCCACGCCCGGAGGCAGGAGAACCGAGCCCGCGAGCTTCGAGCCCGAGCCCATCGGCAAGTCCACGCCGGCCGTGTCGCTCGTGACGCGCAGGAACTCGTGCAGTGGTGCGAGCTCGAGGCCGTCGCCGGGATCGAGGTCGAGGTCCGGATTGTTGCGCAAGACGTAGTCGCCGGCGGGGACTCCGGAGAACTGGTAGGTCCCGTCGGGATTGATCGCGGCGATGAAGCCGATGGGGCTGAAGATCGGCGGCCCCCCGCCCGCGGAGAGACCGAGCACGGAGCAGGCGCCCAACGCCCCGGGTCCCTTCATGATGAACGGCCCGGGCAGGCCACGGTCATGCGGATCGACGGGGACGAGCTCCAAGTGGAAGGCGCTGACCGTCACCGGATTGCTCGAGGACAGCAGGCAGTAGCCGGTGGCCGGGGTATTGAGCAGCACGCCGGCGACCGAGCTGACCCCGACCGCGAACGAGCCGACACCGCCGGTCCCGGCCAGCCCCAGGGAGCCCGACAGCGACACGCGCCCCTTCACCGTGAAGGTCGCCATCGAGACGTCGAGGAGCAGGGGCGCCGTCGCGTTGTTGGCCAAGGGCACCGTCTGAAGGGCGAAGCCCCCAGTCGGCCCGTACATCGCTCCCAGCGTGCCGAAGCCCGTTCCTCCGGGCGGCGAGAGCAAGGTCATGCTGGAGCAGTAGAAGGTCTCGATCGTGCCGTCGGCGAGATTCTCGTAGGTCGGCGGCACGGGCGCGATCAAGGTCGGGGTGATGCCCGTGATGTCGGCTCTGGCCGCGTAGAAGGCGTCCGGCGGCTCGATGAGCAGCCCGACCGACTTGAAGTCGGTCGAGGAATGGCACACCCCGCCGGGCAAGCGCGGGATGTCGATCTCGGCCATGAGGCGCGCGTTGTTGGCGACCAAGGTCACCGAGGCGACGGCGACGCTGGGACTCGAGACCGAGACCTGCTGGCCGCCGCCGCCCGCCAGGTTGAACCCGCTCAGGAAGGCTCGCAAGACGTAGGTCCCGCTGTCCAGGCCGGAAATGGCCACCGTGCTCTGCGTGATCGCCGCGTTCTGGGCGAGACGCACCTGGACGTTGCTGTTGGCGAAGGTCTGCGGGTTGTAGGCCTGCAGGGGAAGGTCGAAGTATCCCGCGACGCAGTTGCCGAAGCACTGGAAGACCTTGGTCGTGTCGCCGAGCACGGTCACGGTCGCGACGATGATCCCGCCGCTGCTGAGCGTCAGGTCGAGGCCGCCCAAGCCCGTCATGAGGTTCCCGACGTCGGCCGTCGTGATCAGGACGGTGGTGGCCGTCGAGGAGAAGCCCCCGCTCTTGGCCGTGATCGTCCAGGAGCCCGGGTCGAGGCCGTACAAGGCGTAGGGCGCGCTCGTCAAGTGCAGCGGCGAGTCCGGCGGGACGAAGGTTCCGCTGAAGACCGTGGGCTGGAGGCTTCCGAGCAGCTGGGCCTGGACCGAGACGGCCGAGCCGAACGGCGTGGTGGAGGGCAGGATGGCGTAGCCGGCGACGTTGGCCTTGCGGGGGAGCGCCAGGAACTCGTCGACGAGGCCTCCCGCGGTCACCGCGACGCCCGCCACCGCCGTCGAGAGATTCATGTCCGGCACCGAGATCTCCAGGGTGTAGATATCGGGCGGCAGGACCAAAGCCGTCAGGCTGCTCGCCGTCTGCCCGAAGTCCTGCGCGCCGTTGTCCGAGCTGACCGAGCCCGGGAAGAAATGCAGCGTCCCGGCCGAGGTCTTCGTGTACGCCGCGTTGTGAACGAAGGCTCGGCCTCCGATGTCCCGAGGCGCCGGGATGAACGGCGCTTTAGGCAAGGTGACGTTGACGCGGACCAGGCCGGGCACCGCGAAGGACGTGGCAGGCAGCAGGGTCCCGGCGTTGGCGGCCGTCACGCCGAAGACCGTCGTCGAGAGCACGACCGACTGGCCGAAGAGTATGACCGAACTCGATGCGGCGATATCGTAGCTGTTGCCGTTGACGAGGCCGAAGATCTGGAAATAGCCGGTGGCCGAGGCGAGCGCTGCGTTGCCCAGGCCCGCCCCCGGGCCGACGGCTGTCAGGATGGCGCCCGGCCCGAAGGCGCCGAGGGTCCCGTAAATGAAGGCGCTTTGCGGGATGTTGATCCGTAGCGAGGTGTCTTGGATAACTCCCTGGGCGGCCCGGATGCGGGCGTAGTAGGTGTTCGGCGAGACGAATTGGGCCGGGAAGACCAGCTCGTTGACGCCGTTCCAGGCCACGTTCTGGGGGTGGGAGACGTCGGTGAGTCCGGCCTGGTAGAAGACCTGCGGAGAGAAGTTCACGGGATCGGTGGAGATCACGACGTCCCAAGGCACGTCGCTCGCGTTGACGGCGAAGCGGATCGTCACGAACGAGGTGACCGCCGGAGTCAAGGTCGAGGTCTTGTTGCCGGGCGAGGGCGTCCCGGTGTCGATGGAGACGCTCGTGAAGGTCAGCGAGGAGCCGAGGATCGTCACCGCCCGGTTGGCTTCCGCGACGAAGCCCGCGTAGCCGGCGGCCGGAAGGCTGGCGGTGGCGTGGACGAACAGGGAGTTCACTCCGGTCGTGGAGGTCGTGAAGTAGAAGGTGTCGGAGAAGATGAGTCCGGGCTGGATCGAGACCGTCGTCACGGGCCCCGCGCCGTTGTAGAACACCGCCGTGGCGTCCGTCGCCGGGCCCGACGGCGTCGGCACGATCGCCGACAGGCTCGAAATGATCACGGTCGCCGAGGATTTCGAGTTCCCGCAGAGGTCGGTCAACTGGAGCTGCATGGTCGCAGACGGCTGCAGCGGGCCGATCGAGAACGGGCTGTAGCTCGTGAACGCGAGAAAGCCCGTCGTGCCCGGCAGCAAATTCACGGGCGGCGGCTGGGGCGAGATGGGCAGCAGCGGGCTCGACGAGTCGCCGGCGCTCAAGACCGAGAAGAACTGCGCGCCGCGGCCCGAAGGGTCGAGCGGCGGGAAGGAGTTGAAGGAAAAGGCGATCGTGTCTCCGGAGGCAAAGGAGGGTCCGGGCGTGACCGCCATCAAGGTCCACCCGGCGCCGAGCGTGACGCTGCTGAAGGCCGGAGGGTTCAGGCCGACCGCGACGTTTACGGCGGGGTTGGTGTGGGTGAGGCCGACCAAGCCCAGGATCGGCGCCGGAACGACGGTGGTCGTCGCCGTCGGGATGCCCCAGCCGTCGGGCAGGCGCACGGCCACGCCTCCGCCCGGGGCGATCCCCGAAGCCCCGACCGTGAAGACCAGAGTCTCCACGGCCGCCTGGCAGCCCGTCGAGATCGCCGGGGCCAGACCGGCGCTTCCTTGGCCTCCGGTGCCGCCGAAGACCAGGAGCCCGGGGTTGAATGTGAACGAAGAGACCACCGTCGTGTTGAAGCCGCTGGCGTTGCTCGCCGTCATGGTCACCAGGTAGGTGCGTCCGCTTGTGAGCTTGGCGTCGGGCAAAGCGATGGACCAGTTCGTCGTCGGCTGGCCCTGAGCGCTCAGCGTCGTCGTGCCGAGCACGATGGAGGGATTCGAGAAAGTGCCGCCGGGAAGGGGCCAGGAACTATAGTAGGAGCCGGTGAATGTGTCCTGGATTCCGACGAGGACCTTGTTGACCGCGGAGCCGTCGGAGGCCGCGCCGCTCAAGGCCCCGCCGATCGAGGCGACCGTGGCGCTCGCGAGATTGAGCGAGACCGTCGGAGGCGAGAGGCTCGGCAGGGCCACGATGAAGGGCGTGCTGACGCCGTTGGCGATCCCTCCGGCGTTGTCGGAGGAGGTGATCGTCACGAAGGAACTCGTCGAGTAGACCGTGATCGTGCTCGCAAACGTCGTGAAGCCTCCGGCCGTGGCCTGCGGCGCCGAGGGCCAGCTCGCAGAAGAGACGTTCGTTCCCAGGATGAGGACGGGGCGGCTCGTCGTTGTGGAGAGCAGGTTGAAGAACGAGTCGGTTTGGCGCACCGTCACGGCCGGGATCGCGACCCCCTGAACCTGCACGTCCGGGCGAAGGTTCGCGACCGTGCCGGTCGGGCCGCCGGGGTCCGCGGTCTCCCCCGGCATGAGGACCTGGAGACGCGTAGAGGCGTTCGGGTTGATGGGAACGTTGAGCGAGGCAGCGCCGTAGACCGTCCCGCCCAAGGTCGGCGAGGCGTTGAGGCCCGATAGATGCCCGAAAGGCTCGGCCGTGCGGAAAGTCACGACGAAATCCGTCGCGCCGGCGACCAAGGTCTGCGTCTCGGCCACGCTCGGGCTCACCGAGCCGTAAGGCTCGTTCGAGTTGAGGGCGACCGGGAAGGCGGCGGCGACGACGTGCGAACTCGAGGAGACCGCGTAGACGGTGACGGTGAAGGGGTTCCCGGCGAACTGGACCGGCGGGACCACGGGCGAGTTTCCGGTGCCGGAGTTGTAGGTCTGCTGGAAGGAGGTGATCGCGAGGAACGGCAGGAAGTTCCAGTTGGTATTGCCGCCCCCGTCGACCGACATGAGGTCGTTGGCGTCGACCCGCTTGCCGGCGCCGGCGTTCGAGTCGCTGACCGAGACCCGGGTCACGCTGGAGGCGGCCACCAGGTTGAGGCTCCAGGGAGTCCCGCTGAGCGAGGAGCGCAGGTTCGCGAAGCCCGTCACCAGGGCCCCTCCGTGGATCTCGAGGTCGTCGATCGTGTAGGTCGGACCGTTCTTGAAGGTCACGGTGCTGCCCGCGAAGTCGTCGGTGAAGGTCGTGATGACGCCGCTCGTGTTGGAGCTGAAGAACAGTCTGTTGATGTTGACGGCCAGGCCGTTGAAGTTGACTCCGGACCCCACGGGAGTCCCGTCGATGGCGACGGAAGTCCTCGCCGGAACGTCCCCCGAGCCGTCGAAAGTGACGGTGCTCGTCTGCGGGTTCCAGTTGGCGATGTTCGGCACGATGAAGTCGCCGCCGACGAGGTGGCTGAAGGCTCCGCCGTTGAGGGCCGTGCCGGTCAGGCGCACGTCGCCGCGCAGGAACAGCGGGCCCGCCGCCGTGACGGCCCCGGGCCCCGGCCCCGCGAGGCTCATGGCGTTGGCGAGCGCGCCGGAGACCGTCATCGTCGTCGCGCCGACGCTCTGCGCCGCCGCCCCGAAGGACCAGAAGGCGCTCCCGCCGAAGCCGGTGGAGAAGAGGAAGTCGCCCGTCAAGACCGAGCCCGTCGACTGCATGACCAGCACGCCCGTCGAGCCCTGGATGTAGGAGTTCGAGATTGTCGGGCTGCCCGTGCCGTCGAGCTTGACGCCGATGCCGAGGCTCGTGACGGTGCTGTAGCTCAAGGTCGAGGAGTCCCCGACGCAGGCGCCGGCCGTGCGGATGATGACGCCCGGCCCCCCGCCCGTGTTGGTGATCGTATCGGAGGAGAGCGTTGTAAAGCTGTCGATGACGCTCACTGTGGTCGTGGCGCCGCCGACGGACACCATCGTGCTCTTGACGACCGAGTTCAAGGTGCCGCCGCAGCCGAACGAGACCGCCGCCGCGGCCGGGGCAAGCGCGGAGATGTACGACTGGCTGATCGTGTTGTTGCTTCCCGTGTTGACGAACTGCATCGCGGTCACGCCGCTGACCGTCGTGATCATCGTGCTCAGCGTGACCGTGTTGAAGCTCGCGTTGAAGTCGTAATACATCGCTCCCGCGCCGGCGTTGCCGTATAGGTAGGAATTGCTGATCGTGTTGAACGAGTTCGCCAGCGCCCCTCCGCCGATGTAGACGCCGTCGCCGCCGCAGCCGCCGGCCGCCGAGGTCATCGTGCTGAGGTCGATCGTGTTGCTGTTGGAGCCGCCGCTGACGAACACGCCGTTGCCCGAGGGATTGGCGACGTAGGAGTTGACGATCGCGTTGTAGCTGACCCCAGAGAGGTGCAGCGTCCCGGCGGTGCAGCCGCCGGCGGTGCCGGTCATGGTGCTCGCGCTGATGAGGTTGGTGCTTCCGCCGCCCGAGAGCTGGAGGGCCTCGCCGCTGGCGTTGGTGTTCGAGATGAAGGAGCCGATGACCGTCGTCGAAGAGGCGGCGGTGAGGGCCATCGCGGGCACGCCGCCGTTGTTGCCCGTGATGTAGCAGCCGATCAGGGTGTTGCTGTCGACGCCGACGCCGTTGAAATTCGCCGCGATGTTTCCGGTCCCGGTGATGATGTCGTTCTTGAAGGTGTTGGAGGAGGCGAACACGCCCATGCCGGTGATCCCGATGATCGTGCTCGCTTGGACGGTGTAGTGGTCGGCTGGGGGTCCGCAGATCGGCGCGGTGGTGCGGATGTCGAGGCCTTTGCCCAGGGGATTGCTCATCCGGCCCCCGGTGAAAGTGTTCGACGAGCCTGAGCAGAACACCATCGCGGCGTCCGAGGCCCCATTGCTGCTGGCCGCCGTGCTGCCAAAGACGTTGTTGTTCGAACCGGCGAGCTGCATCGCGCGCGTGGCGCCGTTGTACGCATAGATCGCGACGGCGGTATTCGAGGCGCCGGCCAGCGTGAACGCGTAGCCGTTGCCGCCCGAGACGAAGTTCGCGGTCATCGTGCTGAGGCTGAGGAGGTTAGAGCTGCCGGTGACCATGACGCCGCCGGCAGACGGGTTGTCGGCGAAAGACTGCGTGACCGTGTTCGACGAGCCGCCGATGAACAGGTCGTTGCAGGTGATGGTGTTGTTGATGATGTAGCTCCCGGAGATCTTGTTCGCGTCGGCTCCCACCAGGATCTGGAGCGCGCCGCCGTTGGCGGTCTGATTGAAGATCGAATTCGCGATCGTGTTGCTCGAGGCGCCGACGTCCAGCGCAAGGGCGTAGCCGCAGGGCGTCGGCACTATCGTGGTATTACTTGTGAAAGTACTGCTCACGATGGTGTTGCTCGCGGCCCTCAGGAAGTAGGCGGTGTTGCCGTTCAAGCTGACGACGTCGTCCTGGGAGAACGTATTGCTCGCGGCCGACACCAGGTAGAGGGTCGGGACCCCCACGCCGCTGCTCGTGATCGTGCTGTTGGCGACGCTGTTGCCGTTCGAACCCGTGCTCAGGAGCAGCGCGAACGAGGCGGCGCCGCCGATGTAGGTGTTGTAGAAGGTGTTGGTCGAGGAGTTGTAGAGCGCGACGACCGGATTGCCGGCCGAGTTGTTCGTCATCGTGCTCTGATAAATGGTGTTCGAGGAGCCCAGGACCAAGAGGGCCGGGAAGCCCGACGCCGTGAAGCTCGAATCGTCGATGGTGCTCAGGCTGCTGATGGAGACCGCGGCGTTGGCCCAGATGTTGCCGTTCTCGTTGACGACCGTCGACGAGATCTGGACGTAGGCCGAGGAGGCGACGACGGCGTAGGTCGCGCCCGTCGCCACGGCCGAGATGGTCAGACCCGCGATCGTGACGCTGGGGCTGTGGACGTCGAAGCCCACGCCGGTTATGACATTGACCACCGCGGGGAACCCGACGTCCGAGGAGATGATGATCCTGAAGCCGTTCATGTTCCGGTTCACGCCGCCGACGTTGGAGTCGACGTCGTCGGCGCCGGTGTAAGGAGAGTGCAGGTGGATGCAGAGGTCGCCCGTGAAGGTCGCGGGGGCATTCGAGATGATGACTTGCTGGACCGAGTTGGTCACGTCGGCGATGTAGTTGACGTTCCCCATGCAGCTGACGGCGCGCGCCTCGCCCGCGGTCCCCGCCAGGACCGCGGCTGCGAACGTCGCCTTCAGCCAGCGCGCTTTCATCTCAATAGAGGTAGTTGAAGCCGAACCAATAATTGCTCGTCGAGTAGTTGTATTTGAAGAACTGCTCGAACTGCTGATTCGAGGAGCCGCGTCCGTAGTTGAAGTCGAAGACCAGGCTGAAGTGCGGGGCCATCGGGTAGTTCAGGTTGGCCCCGGTCATCCAGTTGTTGGTGTGGATGTGGTCGCTCAAGTACGCGCCTGCGGGATCCTGGGTCGGGCGGTACGGGTAGCGCCGGTACCAGTAGGCGGCGCTCAAACCCAACACGATGGGCTGGCGGGGCGAGCCGACCAGAAGCTTGAAAGAGGGCGCGACTTTGACCTCGCCGTAGTTGTAGAAGTAGGGGATGAACTTGGTCTGCGAGGCGTCGAAGTTGTTCTGGTTCGACGAGTTGTAGGTGCCGGAGAGGTCGAGCGCGCCCAAGGTCCGCAGGTCGGCGTTGAACTCTACGGGCATCTTGAGGCTCCCGGAAAGGGTCGTGGCGACGTCGTCGCGCAGGGGGGTGGTCAGGTTGCCGGTCGCGTCGACGAGGTGCTGGTTCGGGAAGTGCTGGTAGAGCACCCGGCCGCCTCCCTCGACGACGAAGCGGTCCTGGATGGGGGCGCTTACGCCCAGGCCCAGCATCGCGTTCTGCGTGTCGATGACGCGATTGCCGACCAGCTCGCGGGCCAGACTCTGGCCTCCGAAGTTCGTGGCGGCCTGGGACTCGAGGCTCGTGTAGTTCGGAAAGTGGAGCTCGAAGTAGTCGCCTCCGGCGTGGAACGAGAAGGGGTCGCGGTAGAGGTACTCCCCCTCGAAGCCGGCCGACCATTGATAGTAGTCGAACAGGCCCGAGCCCAGCCGCTCGTCGTTGCTCTCCTTGAGCAGCTCGTACTTGAAGCTCGTCGAGGGCTTGAGCCGCCAGTCGCTGCCCTCCGGCGTGTAGATGAGCTTGGCCGCCGCGAGGTTGTCCCACTGCATCTGGAACAGGGTCTGACCCCCGACCACGTCGAGCACCTGCTCGGTGCCCTGGTAGGCCGTGTTGATCGTCGGAAGCAAAGACCACTTGTCGTTGAATTTCATGGCCGGCGCGATCGTCCCGTTCAAATTTCCCGACAGCGTCCCCTTCTGGCCGCTGTAGAAGCTCTGCCCGCCCAGCATCTGCAGGCCGTAGATCGGGCTGATCTCCACCGCAACGGCGGCTTTCGCCGCCGTAAAGGCGGCGATCATCAAGCTTATCCGCAATAGTCGCATTCGCTCAAGGCTCACTGGATAAGGCCGGCTTGCACGAGAATCTTAGGCTCCACGACCAGATCGATCTTGCGGCCCGAGAACTCCGTGGCCGTCACGCTCTGCTCGAAATTGAAGTTGAGGATCTTCTGGCGGTACGAGACGCCTGAGTTGGGCGACTGGAAGTCCGAGATCCTCGCGATCTTGCCCTGGTCGTCGATGATGTAGTTGTCCCAGCGGATGAAGGTCCCGTTGGAATAAGACTCGTAGATGACCTGA
The DNA here is from genome assembly GCA_016194705.1 of Elusimicrobiota bacterium. GTDB lineage: Bacteria > Elusimicrobiota > Elusimicrobia > UBA1565 > UBA9628 > PALSA-1176. The sequence goes on from JACQAZ010000009.1 coordinate 144,992, forward strand.
TGGATCTGGTCGGGATCGGGGAAGGTCGTGCTGACGCTGCGCGTCGGAAGGGCGGCGGGCAGAAGCGCGCCCGTGAAGGGATCGTTGGTGCTCGCCGCGGTCACCAGGCTGTAGCTTTGGATGTTGGCGCCGGTCCAGCCGTACTTCAGGCCCCCGTTGACGTAGAAGCCGTAGTTGTCGAAGAGGGTCTGGTAGACCTTATGGCCGGCGACGTTGTCGTAAGCGTTGGTGACCGGATTGAACAGGAAACTGATCTGGTCGGCGGGAACGCCGTTGCTGTTGACGTCGACGGGATGGCCGCCCGTGGCGTTCTCGACGATGGAATCCTGGGTGTTGGAGCGCGCGGTCTGGAAAGCGGTCAAGAAGTACGCCGGCGGGTTGTCGACGGTGCCGGAGAGCTGGCGCAGGGCGATGCTGAGGTCGGACGGGAGGGTCTGATTGAAGGTGCCGAGGTAGTAGAAGAAATCAAAGCGGCTGGCCCGCTCGTTGAGCACGACGAGCTTGAACTGATTCGGGGTCGGCCGGATGATGTACTCCTCGAGGCGCACGCGGTTGCCGTTGACGTCGATGAGCGCCTTGCCCTGCTGGAACTCGGCGAGCTTGATCTCGCGCGCGGCCGCAGACAGCACGTCGGCCTTGCTCATCTCGATGGCCATCTCGCGCTGCATCAGCTGATGGAACTGGCTCTGCTTCTGCTGGCCCTGCGATGGCACTCCCCCGGGCTTGTTCAAGCCGCGCAGGTCGATCTGGATGCGCTCGTTGGGGTGCAGCAGGATCTGCTGACCGCGCCGGTCCTCGACGCCGAGCAGGCCTTTGTAGAGATCGACGATGGTGCGGCCGCCCGAGAGCACCTCGACGCGGAACTCGGTGCCGCGCACCGAGCAAACCGCCGTCGGGGTTTTGACCTCGAAGCGGCGCGAGGCCATCTTCTGGACGAAGGCCTTGATCGCGCCGAAGTTGAGCCTGATCGCCGAGCGGCCGCGGCTGGCCTCCTCCAATGTGAAGGTCGCGTTGCCGCCGAGCTCGACGCGGGAGCCATCCTCGAAGGACAGCGTGGCCTGCGCCCTCTGCCCCGTGCGGACCGTGTCCTGATCGACCAAGTCCAAAGGGAGGTCGCGGACCATGTCCCAGCGCTCCGAGCCCGAGCGCTGGAGTTGGACGATGCCCGTCGCCTTGGAGAGGTAGGCGCCGGCCCACGCGGAGCCGGGTCCAAAAAACAGGAGGACGCCGACGGCCGACAAAATTGACAGACAGCGGTCCCCAGGTCCGCGCATAGATGGTTGTTTTTTTGCTGCTCCTAGGAGTGTAGCCCGGGCGGGGGAGACCGTCAATGAGACTTTTGTTACATTTAATAAGAACGCAACAAGGGCCGGGAAGCCGCAATAGCAGAGGAAGCGGCGGGGATCAGGAGCGGGCCAGCTCTTTGCGGCGCGCCTCGGCGATCTCGCGGATGGTGCGCGCCACCGAGGTGTTCTTCTTGAGCATTCGGGAAAAATCCGAGGCCTGCAGGATGAAAAGGCGCGAGGGCTTGACCGTGCTCACCGTCGCGGTCCGCGGCTGGCGGAACAGCAGCGCCATCTCGCCGAAGAACTCGCCCGGCTTGAGCACCGCGACGGGCTTGTCCCAGCCGCTTTTCTTGACCTGCACGGCGCCGCGATAGATCAGGTAGAAGCTGTCGCCCTTGGCCCCCTCGCGGCACACTGTGGCCTTGCGCGGGAACTCCATGAGCTCCATGTACGGAAGGATGTTCGAGAGGTGCCTCAGGTCGAGCTTGGAGAAGAAGCCCATCTTGCGCAGGCCTTTCTCGAGCCAGCGGTACTCCCTCTCGCCCATCGCAACCGCCGTCTTGCGCCCGTTTCGCATATTCTCCCCCGCCCGTCGATTTTTTGAGTCTACCACCTTCCTTGAATGGTGTCAATCGGAGTTTGCTAGAATCCACGGATGACCTCCAACTTCATGGGCTTCTTGACGGAGCCGTTCGTCAGCGCGACCAACCGCTTCGCCGTACAGGTCCCGGCGTTCGCCGCGGCCTTCCTGCTCCTGCTCGCCGGGATGTTCACGGCGCGCCTGCTGCGCACGGTGGCCGAGCGGCTCTTCGACCGGGCCCACCTCGACGAGTACACGAGCAAGGTCGGCATCAACGAGGTCCTAGCCCGCCTGGGCTTGGGCAAGTCGCCGTCCTACGTCCTCTCGTTCTTGGTCTACTGGTTCATCCTGTTCATCTTCATCGTCTCGGCGGCCAACGCGGTGAACATGACGGTGGTCTCGGACCTCCTGGAGCGCTTCGTGCTCTTCCTGCCGGTCGTGATCGCCTCGCTCTTGGTCCTGTTCGCGGGCCTCTTGTTCGGGCGCTTCATCTCCGAGGTGGTGGCCAACGCGGCCGCGGCCAACAACATCCGGGGCGGCGCGCTGCTGGCCCAGGCGACCTACGTCGTGGTCCTGATCTTCTCGGCGATGACCGCCGTCGAGCAGCTGGGCATGAAGATGAACTTCATTTCGGCCGCGGTCCAGATCCTGCTGGGCTCCGCGGGCCTGGCGGCGGCGATCGCTTTCGGGCTCGGCGGCAAAGAGGTCGCCGCCGAGATCATCCGCGACCTCGTCAAGAGCCGCGGCTCCTAGCGCGGGACGGGGACTTCCTTGGTCCTGTGCGCGGGGCGCGCGATGCGCGAGACCTCGACCGGCGGCAGCTGGTTGACCCCCCGCTCGGTGGGTCCCACGTCGAGCTCGTGCGGCAGCTCGGCCGCAGGCGCCGCCGGGACGGCGGCGAAGTCGGCGGTGGGCTTGGGCTGCCGGCCGCTCTGGGCGCGGAGCAGGAACAAGGTCCGGCCGCCGTAGAAGACCAGGATCAGCACCAGCACGATCGCCAGCCCGAACACCAGGACCTCGAAGAACGGGTGGCGGTTGTGCTCCCTGCGCATGACTAGTCCAAGTAGTCCCTCAGGGACTTGCTTCTCGAGGGGTGGCGCAGCTTCCGGATGGCCTTGGCCTCGATCTGGCGGACCCTTTCGCGGGTCACCCGGAATATCCGGCCGACCTCCTCGAGCGTCCGGGGATAGCCGGAATCGATGCCGAAGCGCAGTTTGATGATCTTGGCCTCGCGGTCGGTCAGAGTCGACAAGACCTTCTCGACTTCCCCTCTCCTCAAGAAAGTGACGGCCGAGTTTGAAGGGGCGTGGCCCGACTTGTCCTCGATGAAATCCTCGAGATACGAGTCCTCGTCCTCGCCGATCGGCGTCGCAAGCGAGACGGGCTCCTGCATGATCTTGAGGACGTTCTTGACCTTGTCCATCGAGATATGGAGGCTCCGAGTGTACTCCTCGAGCGTCGGATCCCGCCCGTACTCCTGTCGGTAGCGCCGGGTCACCTTGGTGAGCTTGGAAATGAGCTCCTTCATGTGCACCGGGATGCGGATCGTGCGGGCCTGGTCGGCTATCGCCCGGTTGATCGACTGCCGGATCCACCAGGTCGCGTAGGTCGAGAACTTGAAGCCGCGCTTGTACTCGAACTTCTCGACGGCCTTCATGAGGCCAAGGCCGCCTTCCTGGATCAAGTCGGAAAGCTCGAGGTTCGAGTTGACGTGCTTCTTGGCGATCGAGACCACCAGGCGCAGGTTGGCCTTGATGAGCTTGAGCTTGTCGGTCAGGATCGTCTCTTCGAGCGCCACGATCTTGTCGTTGAGCTCGAGAAACTGCTCGAGCGGGATCGGCAGCGTGTGCTGTATGCGATCGAGGCGGTCCTGCACGACGCCCATGTTCTCGAAGGCGGCTTCCACCGCCGAGGGGGCGTAGCCGGTCTTGGCCTTGAAGGCCTCGGAGCGCATCTTGCCCTTCTTGACCTGGGCGTAGTAGTGCTTGAGCTCTTGGTAGCTCGCGCCGTAGCGCTTGGAGTAGCGCTCGAGCTCGTCCTTGCACTCGTAGATCTTGTTGGCCAGGTTCTTGATCTTGTTGGTCAGGCGCTTGATCTTGTCCTGGTTCAAATTCAGGCTGACGATCTTGGCGATGACCTGCTTGTTGCGCTTCTCTATGGCCTTGGTGACCTTGATGCGCATCATCGGGCGGATTTTCGGGTCCTTAAGCCTCTTGCGCAGGCCTTCCATGAACTTCTCGGATTTCTCGATGAAGTCGGCCACCGTCTTCATGCGCCGGCGCATTCCGGAGAGCTCGGAGGCGGTCTTGCGGCCGCGCGGCATGAGCTCCTTGGGCGTCATCTCCTGCTGGGCGATGAGGGTCTCCCAGGAGCGGATCTCGCGCATCGTGATCGGCGACTCGAGCACCAGCAGCCTCAGTTCCTTTTCCCTCTCGCGCACGTTGCGGGCGAGGGTGACCTCTTCCTCGCGGTTCAAAAGCGGCACGCGCCCCATCTCCGAGAGGTACATCCGGATGGAGTTGGAGATGTCGGAGGAGGCGCTCCACTCCTCGGCGAAGCGCTCCTTCTCCACGATCGGGACGACCGCGGATTTCTTGCGGTCGACGACCTCGATGCCGAGGTCCTCGAGGGTGGACATCAGCTCCTCGACCTCCTGGGAGTTCATGTTGGACATGGACAAGGACCGGCTGATCTCCTCCAAAGTGAGATAGCCGTGCTCCTTGCCCAGATCGACGAGGTTCTTCATCGCCTGACTTGCCTGTATCGACATTCGTGTCCTCTCCCTACCTTCTTGTTCCCTTCAATTGCGACAAAAGCGTGTTGAACTCCGCCTTCAAGCCCGCGTCCACGAGGCTGCCGGCGTGGAGCATGGCTTCGAGCTCCTTGAACCTCGCCATGCCCCGCTTGCGTCCCAAAATCCCCTTGAGGATGCCCTCCGGGTCCGCGCTCTCAAGCTCCTCGACGAGCACCAGAAGCTCGGAGGCGAGGCTCCGGTCCTGCTCGGCAAAGGCGTCCAGAAGCCGCGCCGACCAACCCTCGGACCATGGCGCCAGGCCCGCGATCCCCTTCCACAGCCTGCGGCCCGGCTCCGACAAGAAATCGTTCTCCGAGGCCTGCGCCGCCAGCGCCGGCGCCTTCAAGAGCAGGCACAGCACCTGCCGGTCGGAAGGGTCGAGCTCCAGCTTCGCGGGAGCTTCGTGCGTCCTGCGCGAGTGCGGCACGGGAATCTTGTCCATCTGCTTGTTGAGCGCCTCGACCGGAACCCCGAGCCGCGACCCGAGCCTCTTGGTCCACTCCGCCTTCAGGATCTCATCGGGGCACTGCTCGATCGTCGCGAGCACCGACTTGGCGACCGAGGACTTGGCCTGCGGCGAGAGCGGCTGGCTCTCCTTCGAGAGCAGCAGCTCGGTCTTGAACTCGGCGATGTCGGTCGCTTTGGCGAGGCAGTCCTTTTTGAACGCCTCGAGTCCCTTGGCGTGCAGGAACTCGTCGGGGTCCTTGCCCGACGGGACCGTCGCGATCCGCACGCCCAGGCCCGCGGCCAGCCCGACCTCCGCGCCCCGGACCGCCGCGTTCAAGCCCGCGGAATCCGCGTCGAACACGATCGCCACCTCGGTACAGGTGCGCTTCAAGAGCGCCGCGTGCTCCTGGGTGAGAGCCGTTCCCAGCGGCGCGCAGGCCTGCACGAGGCCGTGCTGATGGGCGGCGATGACGTCCATGTAGCCTTCCATCAAGACCGCCTTGCGCGCCTTGCGCACGGCGGCCAGCCCCTCGAAGAGCCCGTAGAGCACTCTGCCTTTCGAGAACAGCGGCGTCTCGGGAGAGTTGAGGTACTTCGGCACTCCGTCGCCCATCGTCCGGCCGCCCAGGCCGACGACCGCGCCCTTGGCGTCCCGGATCGGGAACAGCACGCGGTCGAAGAAGTACTCCCTCAGGCGGCCCTCGCGTTCGGCCGCGAGTCCCGCCTTGATGAGCGTTCCTTTTTCATAGCCGGCTTCCTGAGCCGCTTTTATCAAAGAACCTGTCCTCGGCGCGAAGCCGAGCTTGAACTTCTCCAGCGACTCCTGCGAGACCTTGCGGCTTGCGAAATACTTCCTTGCGGCTTCGGCCCCCGGCGCCCTCAGTAGGAGCTCGTGATAGAACTCGGCCGCGAAGGCCAGCGCCTCTTTGAGCCTGAGGCGCTCCTTCTGCTCCGGTCCGAAGTTATCGTCGGCCGGCTCGATCTTGATCCCGGCCTTTCCCGCCAGCTTCTCGGCGGCCTCCATGAAGCTCAAGTTCTCGAGCTTCATCAGAAACGAGAACGCGTCGCCGCCGACCCCGCAGCCGAAGCAGTGGAAGGTCTGCCGCTCCGGGCTCACGATGAAGGACGGCGTCCTCTCCTGATGGAACGGACACCGGCCCTTGAGATTGCGCCCCGCCCTCTGCAGCGGCGTGACGTACTCGGCGACCAGCTCCCCGATGTCGACGCGGGAACGGATCGCCTCGATCGTGTCGGCTGGGATCAGCGCCACTTCAGTGCCGCCTTCTTAAGGCGTCCGACGCCGCTTGGCGCGGCGCTGCTTGCGGCGCGATTCCGCGGCCTTGAGCTTGCGCTTGACGCCGGGAGAGACGTAATGCTCGCGCCGCTTGATCTCCTTCAAGATCCCGTTGCGTTCGCACTCGCGCTTGAAGCGCCGAAGGGCCTCTTCGATCCCCTCGCCCTCACGTAATTTGACGAATACCATTCTAGGAACTCACCACCTTTTGTCGAGAACTCTTCAAATCAGCCCGGAGGCCACTGCATCGGCCGGCCACCCATGAGATGGTAGTGCAGGTGGTCCACCGTCTGGCCCGCCCCGCGGCCGTTGTTGACCACGAGGCGGAAATCCTTGAGCGACAACTGCCCGGCGACATAGACGGCCACGCGCTGCAGGTGCCCCAACAGCGGCGAATCTTCGTCTTCCGACGAGGAAAGACGGTCCAAATGCTTCTTCGGGACGACCAAAACGTGCGTCGGCGCCTTGGGGTTGATATCCTTGAAGGCCACCACCTGCTCGTCCTCGAAAACCAGCGTTGCCGGAATCTCGCGGGCCGCGATCTTGCAGAATAGGCAATCAGGCATCAATTATCCTTTGGGATTATACCGTTATCGAGAAGGGGTCGCAAGGGCCCAAAGACACCCGCTCGGGCTGGGTCCCCTGGGCAGTTCGCGGCGATCAGGTTCCGAGCCTCTTCGCCGCGGCGGCGGCCTCGGGATGGCGGGCGAGAAGGTTCTTGACCGCGCGCTCCAGGCGCGCGCCCATGCCCTTCTTCCGGAGAGCCGCGGCGGCCAAGCGCAAGTCGCCCGGCCGCAATCCGGCCAATGCGTCCAGGAGTTCGGCCGCTTGCGAAAGATCCTTGGCCGACTTGGTCTGTTCGTACGCCGGCCGCTGCTGGGCGACCAGCAGCTTGTGGACAGCCATGCGCGCCGGAGCCGGCACGAGCACGAGGAAACCCCCCGCGTCCGTCACGGCGGCCCTTTCGGGATTCTCGATGAGATAATCCATCCCCGATAGCGGCTGCGCGGCGGTCCCCAGGCTCGGCACGCGAACGGGAGCCCCCTCCGTGCCGGGGGTCAGGAAGTCGACGCGCAAAGCCTCGCCCCGGACCTTGAAGGAGGTGGAGGGGTGCCGGTGATCGAGTCCGGGGACCGGCAGAAATCCCATGGAAAGCCGCTCGAGCGCCCCCGGAGCGTCGGTCCGCGCGCCCTCGGAGGCGGCCAACAGGGAAACGGCGGCTAGGTCCACGTCGTGCGTGCGCAGATTGGCGCTAGTCCAACGAACGCCGAGCAGGTTTCCGATCACTCCGAAGGCGTGCGTCCCCACAAGGACGGTGCCCGCGTCGAAGACCCCCGCGTCGGAGAAGGACTTCAAGACCCGCGCGGGCCCGGCGCCCATCGCCCAGCCGCCGCCGGCCGACACCTGCGCGCAAAGCCTCTCGATGTCGGCGACCTCCTTCTCGCGCTCGGGACGCTCGTCCTTGAATCGCGCGACGAGCCGTTCCAAGGCCGGGCTCTTCCTGCCGAGATAGACTTGGCGCTGGCGGCCTCCCGGCTCTGAGAATTGGAAATAGAGATAGGCCTCTCCGGAGACGATCTTCTTCGTGAAGGTCCCTGGAGCCTTGCCGATCGAGCGGCGGGCGGACTCCGCCGCGAGCCGGTCGAGCAGCTCGGCGTAGAGCGTCTGGGTCTGGGCCGGCAGGGGAAGGCTCATTCGGCTCTTTTATACGTAGCTTTATTATAACCTACGTATAACTCGCCGTCAAGGCCCAGGGACGAGCCGCGCCCCGTCGGAGACGGCGAAGAAAAAGTGGCATTTCTCGACGAGCGGGGGTATACTGTGGGTATGCGGGGAGCCAATGGGAAAGAGACTTGCCGTCGGCGCCATGCTCCTTCTATTCTCGCCCTCTGCGGGCGCGGAACTGATCCTCGTGTGCAGCCGCGAGTCCCGCTCGGCGCCCAAGCGCCCGCAAGTCCCGCCTGAGCCGGGCCTGTTCGATCCGGCCTACCGCCTCGCCGAGGGCGTCTCGGACGGAGTCTACGATTTCGTGCGCCGGGACGTGTTCGGAAGCATTCTGCCCCGCCGGCTCACGCGCGGCCTCAAGGCGGCGCCGTCGCGCGACTCGACGCCTCTGTTCGACCGCAACCTGAGCGAGAAAGAGGCGCGCTACTTCGACCGCGTGCGGCTGGCCTACCCGCTGACCGGCAGCGACGGCCGGCCCATCGGCGAGTCGCGGATGGAGGCCTGGCGGGACTGGGCCGCGGCCGAGCAAGTCAGCGTCGCGGTGGACTCGTTCAAGGACACCTTGATGGAGCGCTACCAGCTCGACGCCTTCGGCGCGTTCTCAGGCGAGTACGCCAAGGACCGCCGCAATTGGGACCCGGGCTTCCTGACGATGTCCGGGGTCCTGGGCGCGACCTTCCTGTACCTCAACGGCACGCACGCGACCGACCGCCTCGGCCCGCTCAAGCTCGGCGTCGACCTCGCGTCCGGGCTCAAGCTCCAAAACGCCCTGCAGGGCGGCGGCGACGCGCGGCACCTGGCCGCCTTAGAACTGGGCTACAAGGATCTGCCGATCACGCTCGGGTCCGAGTGGGGCGCGAGCCGAGGGCGCCTGCGCAGCGACCGCTTGAGCCTTCATTACCGACTGCGCTTCTGAGCTTCTCGATTTCCCTTGCTTTTCTCCCCGCCGGGTGTATAATGAAATTAGGAGCCGGAATGGTCCGGGAGGCGACAAGATCGGCCTCGGCATTCCGAGCTTGGCGCCCACGTTCGGGCTGGACGCAGGGCTTCCGTAGAAGCCGCATCGGACGAGCCGAACGAGCTCGCTAACGACTCCCACTCGCGCAGCGCGGGACTCATTGCGGAGATGGGAGTCGTCCCCTGCCCGCTCCTCCACCCTCGCCGCGTCAAGCCGCGAGCCCCGGGCTCACGCGGCGCGTGAGGGACCAAAGACGGCGCGCCGCCGTCCCATTCGACTCTAGGCCGGCGCCGGCGGCGCGGGCTATACTGGGAGCATGACGCAGCCGCTCTCCGCTCTCCGCTCTCCAGATGATCGTCCTCCTCATCGGACTGACCTCGGGCCTCTAGCCGCTCCCTCCCTTCGCCCCTCGCCTCAATCCAGAGCCGAACACGCCGCACCCTTACATAAGGAGAACCATCATGAAAAAGACTTTCATCATCGCCGCGCCTTGGCCGCTGCTCGCCCTCTGCGGCTCCGCCCTCGCGCTGGACCTGAAGACGCCCATCGACGGGAAAGCGCTCATCCCCGTCGTCGTCCCGGTCGAGACGCGGATCCGGCTCCCCGAGACCGGCCTGCCGCCGTCCACGGCGGATCTCAAAGCCGGGCTCCGAACGCTCGAGGCCTCCGTTCCGATGACGGCCGCGGCGCCGTCAGTCCCGTCGCCGCTCGCCATGGGCCCCGACGCGGCCGCGCCCGCAGCGCAGCTTAAAGCCGACGCGCCTCTTGAAGATCTGCGCGCCGCGGCGCCCTCCGCCGACGGTCTCCCGGAGGCGGGCGCGGACCGGCTCTTCGACGGCGTCGAGCCGATGCGCCGCCCGCTCGTCGAGGGCTGGGAGGTCGACGGGAAGGAGTACGCCTCTACCCTCAAGATGGTCAACGAGCTTCAAGACAGCCCCGCTCCCCTGGAGGCGGTCTACCGCTTCGCCCATGAAGAGAAGCCCCTGCCCCCGGCCCGAGTCGCGAACACAGGCGTGGGGGCCGTCTCGGGCGGCGCTCTCGGCGCCGTGCTGGCCAGCGCGCTATTCGTTCTCGGCTCAATCGTCAACGAGGTCACCGGCGGGCGCGGCATCGGCCCGTCCGAACTCGCCGTGTTCCTGAGCGTCTTCGGCTTGGGCGGCGCGTTCGTCGGCGCGATGATCGGCTGGGAGGAATCGGCCAAGCCGCAAGACGCGCGGGCCAGCATTTCCGGACGCATCCATCGCCGCACGACGGCCATGGGCGAAACGCTGTACTTCGCCGCCGAGCGCTACGGCCAAAAGATCCTCGTCGATCTAGGGGCCTACGCGTTCGCCAAGCCCATCGCCGAACCGCAGGCGCCCGCGCCCTGGCCCGCTTGGAAGAAAGCCGCGGCGGGGTTCGCCGCGGGCGCGGCGTTGGCCGTCAGCCAGTGGATTCCCCTGGTCCAGATGTTCACCTTGCCGATGGCCGGCCCGGCCGTCGGGGCGGCGATCGGACGCGCGTTGACGGCGGGCACGGGAATCCACGGCGGCTGGCTCGGCGGCGCGCTCGGCCTGCTCGTACCGGCGGCGGCCTTCGCTTCGTTCGCCGCCTTGCCGAGCCTCGGCATCCTGGGCGCGCTGGGCGTCCTCGTCGCGGCCCTTTCGGCCGTCGGCGCCGTCGTCGGGCTCTTCGCGGCCGACGCCGTCCGGGCCGAGGCCGCGCGCGACGACTTCCGCAACCCGGCCGACCAGTGGTGGGGCCGCCCGGAGAAGGGCCGAGCGAAGGCGGGCGGCGTCACGGCCCGACTCGACGCCGTCGCGGCGCCGCTGCGCCGCCGCGGCACGGTCAAATATTGGAACGAGGTCAGGGGCTACGGCTTCATCGCGCCCAAGGACGGCGGCGAAGCCGTCTCCGTGATCGCCGAGAACATCGACCAGCCGACCGCGGCCTTGAAAGTATTAAGGGAAGGCGAGGAGGTCGAGTTCGAACTCGCGCAGACCCCGCAAGGCGCGATCGCCGTCAAGGTCCTGCCGGTCCGTCTGCTGCCGCAAACGCCGTCGTCGACGCACAAGCAGCGCGGCTTCGCGAACTGGCGCTTGGTCGCGGGCATCGCCGCCGCGGGGCTCGCCGCGGTCGTCATCGGGATGGTCTCGAAGGTCGCCTTGGCCGTCGTACTCGTCGTGGTCGCAGGCGGTCTCACGAACCACCACGGCGAGCTCATCGCCGAGCCGATCAGCGTTTCATCGAAGAGGAAGAAAGCCGTGGTCTCGTTGTCGTTCGCGACGGGGGCCCTCATCGCCGCCGCCGCGCTGCTCATCGCCGCGCAGTGGTAGTCTCAACAAAGAAAAGCAAAGGAGAAACGCAATGAAAGCAACGCTCGCCGCAATGATCTTTACCGCCGTCCTCGCCCGCATAGTCGCGGCGCAGGATTTCTCGAAGGAGACTCTGACCTTGGCCGGGACGCTCGTCAACGCCGCCCGGCACGGAGGCCTGCCGGAAGGCGCCGCTCCGCGCGTCAGCGCGGCCGCGCAAGCCGCGGGGCCAAAAGACGCCGCCTCGCTCGATCCCCACGAGATCGGGATGGTCGGCGAATGGCGCAATCTCAAGGGCTGCCGCGGCGCGGACGGCGGCCGCCAGAACATCACTTCGACGATGAACATATTCGCCGACTACACCGCCGAGGTGGTCATCCTGTCCTACCGGCAGGCGGACAGGACCTGCCAAGGGCAGCGGATCGGGAGGACCGTCGGACGGTACGCGTACTCGCTCGACGGCCCCAGCGCCGTCGAGCCGGGGGCCTATCGCACGACCTGGACGATCAAGAGCGTCAAGGTGACCGCCAACAACGGGGACGTTTGGGACCGCACCGACGAATTCGGCGGCAAGGTCAGCCGCAACACCATGAAGATCGTCGACCAGCCAGGAGAGACTTACTATTTCGTCAGCGCCGACGACGACGCAGACGGGAAATTACAGAGCAAGCCGAGCTACGCGCTGGTGCGCCCGTAAGAAAGGAGAAACGACATGAAAACGATGCTCGCCGTCGCCGTGTTCGCCGCCTTGTGCCGAGCCGCCGGGGCGCAGAACTTCTCGAAAGAAACGCTGGAATCGGCCGGAGCCCTGATCAAGACCGCTCAGGAGAGCAAGGCCCGCGGCGAGGGCCGGCTCCAGGACCAGGCGCCCGCCGCCCAGGACCCCCTTGAGGGGAAGACGGTCTGCACCTTGGGGCCGCAGCAGGGCCAGGGGCGCGATGGAGGCGTCATCGCCGTTCCCGACGCCGCCTGCGGGACGGTCATCTCTTATGAGCGCCGCATGATCCGGCGCGACGGCGCCCTAATGAACGCCGAGCGGATCGTCGTGGAGCTCGACAATGCGGCCGTGGAATTCAGAGAGGAGGGCGCCGCGGGCGGTCATGACAGGCTCACGGTCGATCCGGCCTCCGGCCTCTATGTCAAGGGCGGGGCTTATTTGATGGTGGAGCCGTCGTGGACGCGGGCGCAGCGCGAGAGCTACCGGTTCTTCCAGGACAATCGCTGCGCGTATGCCGAGCTCGGAACGGGCAACGCCTTCGAGTTGGGCGCGGGAGATCGCTATCAACACAGTCTCGGTTTCATGCGGCTGACGAAGACCGGCCTGTTCTTCGCGCCGGTTTTGGGGGCGTCCTTCGACTACGATCCCAAGACCATGGCTTTGGTGATGAAGACCGTCATCGTGCGGTTCGATCCCATGCTCCCCTCCTGGCTGGGCGGCGGGAATTCCGGTATCGGGGACAAGGTCTATTTCTCGAAGAATTATCCGCTGAAGCCGAACATGCGCGAGACCGTCTCGTTGGGATCCGGCGACATCGTCGAGTTCTCCTGCGAACGCCGGTAGCGGGGTTGAGCGAATACGCGATCTCGCCCGGCGAGAGCGCGCTTTAGGCCGAGAGCCTCGCCGCCCCGGCGGGCTCGACGACGACGGCGCGCAGGCCCCGCCCCGGATCGGCGCTGAGCCGTACGCTCAGGAAGTCTTCCGTCAGGCCCGTACGGCCGTCGAGCTCGGCGACGACGGTGCGCGCCTGTCCCACGGCGCGCGCCGCGAAGTCGGCCCTGAGTCTTTGGTCGAGGCCGCGCAAGTCCCGGGCCCTGCCCAGGATGTCCCGCTCGGGGACATGTCCCGGAGCGCGGGCCGCCTTGGTGCCGGGGCGCGCGGAGTAGCGGAAAACATGCAGGCCCGAAAAGCCGAGACTTGAGATGAAATCGACGCTCTCGCGATGCTGAGCTTGCGTCTCGCCGGGAAAGCCCGCCATGACGTCGGCGAAGAGACCGGCATGGGGCACGCGGTCTTTGAGAGCGTCTACGCGGCGGGCGTAGAATTCGGCGGAGTACCAGCGGCCCATTTGTTTGAGCACCCCGGTCGAACCCGATTGGAGCGGGGAGTGCACCGACGGGCAGAGCTTGCCGCCCGATGAGGCCATGAGGCCGATCAGGCGGTCGGTGACGTCGGTGATCTCGAGCGACGAGAGCCGGATGCGGAAGTCTCCAGGCAGCGACAGAAGACGCTCGAGCGCGGAGGCGAAATCGACTCTTCGCCCGTCGTCGTTCGACAGATAGCGCCCGAGCCGGACGCCGCAGAGCACGATCTCGGGGACTGCGCGCTCGACCAAGCCCCGAACCTCCGCCTCTAGTTCAGGATAAGGCTTGCAGGAAAGCGTCGGCCTGATGGATGGGATGACGCAGAAGCGGCACGACATGTTGCAGCCGTCCTGGATCTTGACGAAGGCGCGCGAGCGGTTGGAGAGCCCTGTGACCCCGGCCGGAGCCGCGGAGCAGCCGAGCATCGCGGGGATCGCGTCCTTGCCTTCGTTGCCGACGACCAAAGCCGCGGGGGCTTCCTTCAAGATCGCCTGCGGATCGCGCGAGGCCAGGCACCCGGTGACGACCAGGCGCGCCGCGGGATTGCGGCGCGCGATGCGGCGCACGAGCCTCAGCGCGTCGCGGTCGGCCTCCGTGGTGACGGTGCATGTGTTCACGACACAGAGGTCGGCGTCCTCGAAGGACTCGGCCGTCTCCCCGCCGAGCCGCTCGCGCAATGCTTGCGTCTCGTACTGGTTGACGCGGCAGCCGAAAGTGTGGAAGTAAGCGCGCACGGATCGAGCCTACCTTTTTTTGAGCGGCTCGCCGATGGCCGCCAGATCGGCGAGGTCCTTCGGCCGTCCGGCCGCGCGCTTGTTCTTCACGAAGACGTCCTTGCCGAGGAAAAAGACCTCCCGCTCCCCGAGCGCGCCCTTGCGGCGGCTGGACCAAATCTCGCCTGAGGAGACGCCCGAGAGTTCGGTGATCAGGTCGATGCGCACGGGAGGGTAGCCCATCTGAATGATCTTGCCGGAGAGGATGTCCCCCTGCGTCAGAGAGAGGGACTTAAAGCCGAACCCCTCGATCGCCCGCAGGACCGCCTTGGCGTTGCGGGCGGTGGGCCTGACCCAGATATCCATGTCCCCCGTGTAGCGCGGAGCCCCCATGAAGGAGAGCGCGTAAGCGCCGACGATCACGAACTCCGCCTCGTGGCGGAGGAGGAGGTCGATGAAGTCGGCGTAATCCGGATGCAGGTTCAATCGCGGCGCTCCTTGAGCTGCAGCTCGCGCGCCAGCCGCGGCAGGCTGCGGTAGCCGGACATGTCGTAATACTGCTCGCGCAAGAGCTCCACGGCGGCGACGCGCTCGCCGGGCGGCCGGCCGAGCCAATACGCGAGGTCGGCACCTTCCTCCTCCCTGTCCACCATGCGCACCGGCGCGCGGTCGCGCGCGACGGACGCCCCGCCCGGGCCGGGCACGCGCGTGGGCGTCACGCAAAGCCCGCGGCCCAGCGCGCGGAACAGGCGCCGCAGGGTCGAGAGCTGCATGTCGACCTTGCCGGCCTCGATCTTGGCCAGGTGCGACTGCGGCAGGCCCGCGCGACGCGCGAGCTGGGCCTGCGTCAGCCCCTGCTCCTTGCGGAGCTCTCTGATCACGGCGTGCGGCTCCGGGTCGGCTGCCATGGCGATAGTATAATCTGTTTAAGCAGATTTGTCAATGTCAAATAGATATGCTTATACATATACTCGTCCGCTGCCGCCGCTGTTCAAGTGACTAAAGTCACGCCCTGGCCCGCGAACTTTTGTATGATCGGGCCGTAAGATTTAGGACGCACACGACCCGAACAGGGGGGAGGCGCAACTCGATGACGAAGAAGCTGCTGGCTGTGGCGGGAATCGCGATGCTGCTGGCCGCGGGGGCTCAGGCGAAGAACAAGGGGAATTTCAAGAAGGAGCATCCCCGGCGCGCCGAGGTCATTCACCGCGAGAACAAGGACAAGCGGAAATTCGACAGGGCCGAGGGCAAGGGAAAGATCACCGGGAGGCAGGAGAAGAAGCTCGACCGGGAAGAGAACCGCATCCGCCGGCAGGAGCGCGCCGAAGCCAAGGCCAACGGCGGGCACATCACCAAGGGCGAGAAGCGCCAGCTCAACCGCGAGGAGCATCGCGTCGAGAAGCAGGAAAAGAGGATGGAGAAGAAGGACGCCGCCGCAAATTAGAAAAGTCTTTCACAAACGCCCGCGTGGAGAGTTCCGCGCGGGCGCTTTCTTTTCTTAGAGCGCGCCCAGCTCGTACTGGATCAGCGCGCAGGCCGTCAGCGTCGCGGTCTCGGCGCGCAGCGTGCGCGAGCCCAGGCCGAAGAGCTTGGCGCCGAGCGACTCGGCGAGCTCGATCTCTTCCTCGGAGAAGCCGCCTTCGGGCCCGATGAAGAGGTTCACGGCGAATTCTTTCTCCGCCAGCCGGGCCGAATTCTCCCGCAGCGTCTCGCCGAGGGTCTGGCGCGCGGTCGCGCCCGTGAAGCCCTCCCAGGCGACCAAGGTCAGCCCCTTTCCCTCGCAGGCCTTGATCGCGTCGCGGAACTGGATGGGCTCCTTGACCTCGGGCAGTTCCGCGCGCCGGCATTGCTTGGAAGCGGCCAGCACGATCCGGGACCAGCGCTCCTGCTTGGCCTTGTTGCGCTCGGCCTCCCGGAGGACCACGACCGTGCGCGGGGTCAGCATCGGATAGAACGCCGAGACGCCGAGCTCGGTTCCTTTCTCGAGGACCCATTCCCAGTGGGATGATTTGAGCAGGCCCTGATAGAGGTTGAGCCTCGCCGCGGGCCTGGAGGCCGGGCTCTCGAGCGTCGCGGTGAGCCGCCCGGACACCGAGCCGTCCGGGTTGATCTTCTCGATGACGCCGGAGAACCTGCCCCCTTTGCCGTTGAACAAGGTCAGCGGCTGGCCGGCCTGGTAGCGCAGGACCTTGACCAGATGATAGGCCTCGGGACCGGAAAGATGGAAGACTTTGTCGGTGAGCGCTTCGGGCGGCAGGAAGAATTGCGCCACGGCCTCACTCCTGGCCGAAGAGCTTGTCGAAGATGCCGCCCTTACCGGCCGAGCCGCCGTTGGGATGGCCCTCGTGGAAGGACTTGGCGAACTCCTCGAGGAGCTTTCTCTGGTGCGCGGTCAGGTCCTGCGGGACCGCGATGCGCACCTTGACGATGAGGTCCCCGTGGCCGCGGCCGTGGAGCTTGGGCATGCCCTTCTCGCGCACGCGGAACATCGCCCCGTGCTGGACGCCGGCGGGCAGCTTGATCTTGGTGCGCTCGCCCGAGAGCGTGGCCAGCTCGAGCGTCGTTCCCAGCGCCGCGTCGGCGATGTCGACGCCGCGTTCCATGACGAGGTCGTCCTCGACGCGCTCGAAGCGCGGGTCGGACTTGACGCGCACCGAGACGTAGAGGTCCCCGGGCTGCGTGCCGCGCCCGCCGGCCTCGCCCTCGCCCGAGATGCGCAAGGTAGCGCCATCGTAGATGCCGGCCGGAATCTTGACGGTCAGCTTGGCCGCCTTGCGCGCGTGGCCCGCGCCGCGGCAGTCGCGGCAGGGATTTTCCACGAGCTGCCCCTCGCCATGGCACTGCGGGCAGGTCTGGGTCATCGAGAAGAAGCCCTGCGAGAATTGGACCCGGCCCGAGCCGCGGCACTGCGAGCAGCGCTTGGAACCTGAGCCCGGCTTGGCGCCGGAGCCCTTGCAGGTCTCGCAGCTTTGGCTGCGCACGAAATTGAGCGGAAGCTGGGAGCCTTTGTAGGCGTCCTCGAGGCTGACCTGGACCTCGTACTTGAGGTCCTTGCCGCGGCGCGGGCCGCGCTGACCGCCGCCGCCTTGGCCTCCGAAAAGCCCCTCGAAGAGGTCGCCGAAGACGTCGCCGACGTCGACGCCGGCTCCGCCCTGGCCGAAGCCGCCGAATGGATTGCCGCCGCCGGCCGCCGCGCCCGAGACTCCGGTCTCGCCGAAACGGTCGTACAGGTCCTTCTTCTTGGCGTCGGAGAGGACCTCGTAGGCCGCGTTGATCCTGCGGAAGTTGGTCTCGGCTTCCTTGTTGCCCGGGTTGCGGTCCGGGTGGTACTTCATGGCGAGCTTGCGGTAGGCCGACTTGATCTCGGCCTCCGATGCGTTGCGCGCCACGCCCAGCACGTTGTAGTAGTCCTCAGCCATCTAGATGCGGTGCCAGGCCTTCACTCTTTTCATTCAAACAAGAGTGAAGTGAAAAGAGTGAAGGCCTGGCACCGGCGTTATTTCTTGTCTTCGACCACCTCGGCGTCGACGACATTTTCCTTCCCGTCTTCCTTGGGCCCCGCGGAGGCTCCGTTCTCGGGCTGGCCCTTCGCGCCCTCGCTCTTGTAGATCTCCTCGGCGAGCTTGTGCGAGGCCTTGAGCAGGGCCTCCTTGGCCTTGTTGACCCGGTCGGTGTCCTCGCCCTTGAGGGCTTCCTTCAAGTCCGAGATGCCGCGATCGATCGCTCCGCGCTCGTCCTGCGAGACCTTGTCGCCGTGCTCTTTGAGCGCCTTCTCGGAGGCAAAGAGGATCGCCTCGGCCTCGTTCTTGGCCGCGACCTTCTCCTTGAACTTCTTGTCCTCCTCCGCGAACTTCTCGGCCTGCTTGACGAACTTCTCGACCTCGGCCTTGTCGAGCTTGTTGGGGGCCGTGATCGTGATGTGGTGGGCTTTCTTGGTGCCCAGGTCCTCGGCCTTGACGTTGAGGATGCCGTTGGCGTCGATCGAGAAGCTGACCTTGATCTGAGGCGTCCCTCTCGGCGCGGGAGGGATCCCATCCAGATCGAACTTCCCCAGAGGCACGTTGTCCGTCGCCTTGGGGCGCTCGCCCTGCAGGACGTTGACGGTCACGGCCGGCTGGTTGTCCGACGCGGTCGAGAAGATTTGCGACTTCTCGACGGGAATCGTCGTGTTGCGGTCGATCAAGGGCGTCATGACTCCCCCTAACGTCTCAATTCCCAAGGTCAGGGGTGTGACATCGAGCAGCAGGACGTCCTTGACCTCGCCGGTCAGCACCGCGGCCTGCACGGCGGCGCCGGTCGCGACGCACTCCATGGGGTCGACGCCGCGCTCGACTTTCTTGCCGATGTAGTCCTCGACAAACTTCGAGACGATCGGCATGCGCGTCGGGCCGCCGACGAGAATGATGCGGGCGATGTCGGCGGTCTTGAGCTTGGCGTCGTTCAAGGCCTGGTCGATGGACTTGCCGCAGCGCTTGACGATGGCTTCGACGAGGCCCTCGAGCTTGGCGCGCGAGAGCTTCATCGTCAGATGCTTGGGCGCGTTGTCGACGGCCGTGAGGTACGGCAGGTTGAGCTCGGTCTCGAAGGTCGTCGAGAGCTCGATCTTGGCCTTCTCGACGGCGTCGCGCACGCGCTGCATGGCCATGGGGTCCTTGCGCAGGTCGAAGCCGGTCTCCTTCTTGAACTCGTTGGCGACGTAGTCGATGAGAGTCAGGTCCATGTCGGTGCCGCCGAGCTGGGTATCGCCCGAGGTCGAGAGCACCTCGAAGGTGCCCTCCTTGCCCATCTCCATGACCGTGCAGTCGAGCGTGCCGCCGCCGAGGTCGAACACGAGCACCTTCTGCTCCTTGCCGCCCTTGTCGAGGCCGTAGGACAGCGCCGCGGCCGTGGGCTCGTTGACCAAGCGCACCACTTCGAGTCCCGCGATGGTGCCCGCGTCTTTGGTCGCCTGGCGCTGGTTGTCGTTGAAGTAGGCCGGGACCGTGATGACGGCCTTTTCGATTTTGTCGCCCAAGAACGCTTCGGCGTCGCGCTTGACCTTCTGCAGCAGGAAGGCCGAGAGCTGCTGGGGCGTGTACTCCTTGCCGTCGGGGCCCTTGTAATGGAAGTCCTGGCCCATCTTGCGCTTGAAGGCCATGAAGGTGGCCTCGGGGTTGGCCACGGCCTGGCGCCGCGCCGGCTCGCCGACGAGCAGCTGGCCGTCCTTGGCGAAGGCCACGTACGAGGGGAAGGCCTTGCCGCCCAAAGACGTTCCTTCGGCCGAGGGGATGATGGTGGCCTTGCCGCCTTCCATCACCGCCGCCGCCGTGTTCGAGGTTCCCAAGTCGATGCCGATGATTTTGCTCATAGAGTTAAGCCTCCTTCTTGGCGATGCGCACCTTCGCGGTGCGCAGCACCCTGTCTGCGACCATGAATCCGTTCTGCAGGACGTCGACGACGACGCCCTCTTCCGCTCCGTCCTTGGCGACCGTGCCCAGGACCTCCTGCTTGGAGGAGTCGTACGGCTTGCCGGCCGGCTCCATCATCGTGACGCCCTCTTCTTTAAAGATCTTCTGGAACTCCTTGAAGATCAGCTCCATCCCTTTGGCGAGCTCGGTCTCCGCGTGGTCGGCCTGTATCTGCTCGTGCGCCTTGTGCAGCAGGTCGAAGATCGGCAGCAGCTTGAGCAGGACATCCGCGCGGCCGAAGCGCATGAGCTCGGGCTTCTCGCGGTCCACGCGCTTCCTGTAATTCTCGAATTCCGCCTTGAGCCGAACCAGCTGATCATAAAAATTTTCCTTCTCTTCCTTCGGCGCTTCCGCCTTCGGCTCTTCTTTGGTCTCTTCGGCCTTCGCCTGGTCAGGGCTCATTGTCTTGGCTCTCCCAGTCCATGAGCTTGCGCGAGACCATGTCGCTCATCCAGTCCACGAGGCTGATCATGCGCGAATACTCCATGCGCTTGGAGCCCATGATGCCCAGCACGCCGACGACGCTGCCCCTGTATTTGTAGGTCTTGGTCACCAGCGAGAGTCCCGAGAGCTCCGGAATCCCGCTCTCGAGGCCGATGCGCACGAGCGGCTTGGTCGACGCCTTCTTCGCCCCGAGCTCGGTGTTGAGCTCGTCCTCGAGCAGGCCCGCGATCGCGCTCTTCTCGCCCATGAACATCATCAAGGACTGCACGGTCTGCAGGTCGCCGATCTCCTCGGCGTGGGTCAGTATGTTGTCGGTCCCCTCGACGTAGATCGCGTCGGGTGCGATGATGTGGCCGAGCTCTTTGAGGAGCTCGCCCGCCAGCGAGTTGAGCTCGCGGAACTCCGCCTCCATGGCCTTGAGTTTGCCCATGACGGCGGTCTTGGCCTGCGCGATGCCGCAGCCGCGGATGTTCTCGTTCAAGAAGCGGTTGAGCACGTTGATCTGCCGTGCCGAGGGCGCGAAGCCGAGGCGAATCGGCCAATGGCGCACGAGGCCCGCCTCGGTCACCATGATGCCGAGCACGTTGTGGCCGCCGAGGTGGATGAGCTCCAAGCGCCGCAAAGTCTGGTTGCGCGCCTGGGGCGGGAGCACGAGGCCCGCGCCGTTGGAGACCTTCGAGAGCAGCTTCGAGGTCTCCGAGAGCAAGGTGTCCATCTCGTCGATGCGCCGCTTGTATTGCGACTCGATCTTCTCCTTCTCGGCCGAAGCCAGGCGCTGGTAATCCAGCAGGTAATCCACGTAGAAGCGATAGCCCTTGTCGGTGGGCTCGCGGCCCGAGGAGGTGTGGGGCTGGTGCAGGAAGCCCTCCTCCTCGAGGTCCTGGAGCATGTTGCGGATCGTCGCCGAGGACAGGTCCATGCCCGACTCTTCCGCGATGACCGAGGACGAGACGGGCTTGGAGGACTTGATGTAGTAGTGGATGACCCACTGCAGCAAGTCCTTCTTGCGCTTCTCGACGACTTCGGGCTTGAGCTGTCTCATGGGGGTAAATTAGCAGTTAATTGATTAGACTGCTAGAATCATTATAGAGGATAACCCCAAAACTGTCAAGGGGGGCCCTAGACTGCTTATTTAGGAAGGGCTACCGTTTGGCGCCGTTGAGGAGCGCCGCGACCTTGCCGCCGACGATGACCTCGTCGACGATGCCGTAGGTCTTGGCTTCGTCGGCGGACATGTAGTAGTTGCGCTCCATGTCCTTGGTGATCTTGTCGAGCGGCTGGCCCGTGTGCTTGGCCATGATCTGCTCGAGGGTCTTGCGCGTGTAGGCCATCTCCTTGGCCTCGAGCACGATGTCGGTCGCCTGGCCGGAGATGCCGCCGACCAAGGGCTGGTGGATCATGATGCGCGACTGCGGGAGCGCGAAGCGCTTGCCCTTGGAGCCGGCCGCGAGGATGACCGCGCCGAAAGACATCGCCATCCCCATGCAGATGGTCGTGATCGGAGACTTGATGTACTGCATCGTGTCGTAGACGGCCAAGCCCGCCGTGACCATGCCTCCGGGGGAGTTGATGTAGAGGTTGATGTCCTTGCTGTTGTCGTCGGACTCCAAGTAGAGCAGCTGGGCGATCAGCACGTTGGCCGAGTCGGTCGTGAACTCCCCCTCGTAGCCGCCGACGAAGATGATGCGGTCCTTGAGGAGCCGCGAGTAGATGTCGTAGCCGACGACGGAGCCCTGGGAGGCGCGCTCGATGACTTGGGGAATGAGGTTCATGTCTCCATGAAACCAAATTTGAGGGCCGTTCTCAAGGGGAGCCCCCTCACCTTGATCCTCGGCTAAGGACTGGCTCCGGCCCCGCCTAAAAAATAAAATACCTCGCGTTCCCGAGAAGGAATCACGCCCGAGGGCGTTAAGGGGAAAAGCGCAAACTTTTCACCCGCGAGGTGAAACAATGATAGCGCAAAATCTGCACCGTTTGAAAGTCGAAAAATCATCCCACCACCTGACCTCTTTCGCCGGCCTACCCCTGCTGACTGAACTCGCCCACCAGACCGGGCTCATCAAGCGGCTCGACGCAATCCCCGGATTGTGGCAACGAGACGGCCGCTATGGCACTTCGGACTCGCCGAGCATCGCTCCTGGCTGTGCATAGCGCGGACAATTGCCGCGGCAAGGCTCCCGAGGGTTGTGGATCGAGGGGATCAGTCTGCTCGCCTAAAAAACCGACCGCCCAGACACGCAGTGGCTGGGCGGAACCGACGGCCGAAGGCCGGCGGCAGACTATCGAGGCTCTTCCGTCCGCCGCTTTGCGGCGGCCGGTTGCGCGCGAGCATGGCTCGTGCGCTTCATTTACGGCTTACCTGAGGATTTGGGCTGGTGGTGTGTGTGGTGGTGGTGGCGGCTAGATAGGCGGCTTGACAGGTCTTGACAATATCTCCCGTGCGAATCATACTGAACAAGATGCGTCCCTCGGAATTCGTCCAA
>JACQAZ010000008.1 GCA_016194705.1 Elusimicrobiota bacterium
AATTCGGCGGCCCCAACGGGGCCGACGGGGGCAAGGGCGGAGACGTCTGGCTCGAGGCCTCGACCCACCTGACCACCTTGCTCGAGTTGGCCCGTAGGCCGCATCTGGAAGCGGAGCGCGGCTCCCACGGCAAAGGAGGGAACAAGACGGGCCTGGGCGGCAAGGACACCGTCGTGCCGGTGCCCGTGGGCACCGTGGTCTACAAGGACGGCGCGTTGGCCGTCGACCTCTGCCGTCCCGGCCAGCGGTATCTTGCCGCGCGCGGCGGGCGCGGCGGGCGCGGGAATCTCTCGTTCAAGTCGCGCCTCAACACCGCGCCGCGCATCTACGAGAAGGGCGCGCCGGGCGAAAGCACGACGCTCGAGCTCGAGCTCAAACTGCTCGCCGACGTCGGTTTCGTGGGTTTTCCGAACGCGGGGAAGTCGAGCCTTCTGGCCCGGATCTCGGCCGCGCGCCCCAAGGTCGCCGACTATCCCTTCACGACGCTCTCTCCCAACCTCGGCGTCTGCGAGCACAAGGGGGTCTCGTTTGTCGCCGCCGACATCCCGGGCTTGATCGAGGGCGCCCACGCCGGAAAAGGGCTCGGCCACGAGTTCCTGCGCCATGTCGAGCGCACGCGCGTGCTCGTCCAGCTCATCGATCCCGCGGGCTACGCCGGCGAGGACCCCGTCGAGGGGATCAAGACCATCGAACACGAGCTCAAGTCTTTCGGCCCGCGCCTGGCGGAGAAGCCGCGCCTCCTGGCGGTCAACAAGATGGATCTCCCAGGGGCCGATGCCGTCTACAAGAAGGTCCGCTCCCGCTACAACAAGGCCAAGCCTCTGGCGATCTCGGTCGCCACCGGCGAGGGACTTCCGGCGCTCTTGGACCGGGTCCTCCTCGAGCTGTCCCGGAATCCGGGCACGCGGCGCATCGACGAAGCGCTTGCGGAGGGAGGGCTCGTGAAGGTCGAGAAGGGATTCTCGGTGCGGCGAGCCGCCGCCGGGGTCTACCAGCTCCAGGGGCGGTTCGTGGAGCGCGCGGCCGCGATGCTCGACGGCACCTTGCCGGAGGCGGTCGACCGCTTCCAGAGGGCCTTGAAGCGCATCGGCGTCGACCGCGCCCTGCGCCAGGCGGGGATCGAGGACGGCGACGCCGTGCGCTGCGGCAGCGTCGAATTCGAATGGTCGGACGCGCCGCACAAGCGCCTTCCCCACATCCGCCGCCACAAGCGCACGCGCATCGGCGTCGGCAAAGGCGGCGGCAGATGAACAGTTTGAAGGCGTATGAAGCGCGCGTCACGGACCCCGACGACGCCCCCGCGGCCTTCAAGTTCTGCCAGGACCTGGCCGACTCGCACTACGAGAATTTCCCGGTCGCCTCGCTGGCCGTGCCCCGGCGGCTGCGCAAGCACGTCGCCGCGCTCTACGCCTTTGCGCGCATCGCCGACGATTTCGCCGACGAGCCCGAGTACGAGGGCTTCAGAAAAGAACGGCTGCTGGACTGGCGCCGGCAGCTGCACGCGGCGGGCAAGGAGCCCGCGTCTCACCCCGTGTTCGCCGCCTTGGGTCGGACGCTCAGGGAGCTTCAGCTTCCGGTCGAGCCTTTCGATGACCTCCTGAGCGCATTCCTGCAGGACGTCGAAAAGAAGCGCTACGCGACTTTCGACGAGGTCCTCGACTATTGCCGGCGTTCGGCCAATCCGGTGGGACGCGTCGTGCTGATGATGCACGGGCACCGTTCCCCGGAGTTGTTCCGCTACTCGGATGCGATCTGCACCGCGCTCCAGCTGGCCAATTTCTGGCAGGACATCTCGGTCGACCTCAAGAAGGACCGCATCTACATCCCCGAGGAGGACTTCCGCCAGTTCTCCTACTCGGAGGCCGACCTGCGCATGGGAGTGGTCAACGAGCGGTTCCGCGATCTCTTGAAGTTCGAGGTCAACCGGACGCGCGCTCTCTTCGAGGAAGGCCGGCCTCTGCCGGGCAAGCTGGCCTGGCCGCTTTCGCTCGAGATCCGGCTCACCTGGCGGGGAGGCCGCGAGATCCTGCGCAAGATCCGCAAAGGCGGCTTCGACACGCTCTCCGAGCGCCCGTCACTGACCAAGTGGGACTGGATCCCGCTGCTCGTGCGCTCGCTGCTGGCATGACCACCGCCGCTCCGGCCGCCGAGACGGGCTCCAATTTTTTCCTAGGGTTCGCCTTCCTGCCCAAGGCCAAGAAGGAAGCCCTCTCGGCCGTCTACGCCTACTGCCGCCTCATCGACGACATCGTCGACACGGGCTCGATCCCCAAAGAGGAGGCCGCCAAACTCCTCGGCTTCTGGCGGGACGAGATCGGCCGTCTCTACGCGGGCGAGCCGACGCATCCCGTCGCGTCGCGCCTTCTTCCGGCCGTCCGCGGCTTTTCGCTGCCCAAGGACGCCTTCCTCGAGATGATCCGCGGCTGCGAGATGGACCTCAACGCCGCGCGCTACCAGACTTTCGCCGAGCTCGAATCGTACATGCAGGGAGTGGCCTGCTCGGTCGGCAAGCTCTCGGTCGAGATCTTCGGCTACGCGCACACCGATCCCGAGAGCATGGCGGAGTTTTCCAAGCTCTTCGGCTACGCCTTCCAGCTGACCAACATCATCCGCGACGTCGGCGCCGACCTCGAGATGGGTCGCGTCTACCTCCCCGAGGAGGACATGAAGGAAGCCGGCTACACGCGCGAGGCCCTCATTCGGCGCGACCACAGCCTCGCCTTCGACCGGCTCATGGAGCTCGAGTACCGCCGGGCCAAGCAGTTCTATCAGCGCGGCCGGAACATGGTCGACTTCCGCGACCGGCCGAATCTTCTGCCCGCCGAGATCATGGCCCACATCTACGAGGGCCTGCTCGACGAGATCAAGGCCACCGAGTACCGCGTGCTGTTCCAGCGCAGCTCCCTGCCGACTTTGCGCAAGCTGGGCTTGGCCTTCAAGGCGTGGCTCTACTGCCATGGCATCCACGGCTAGCGACGCGCTGATCCTCGGCGGCGGCTTCGCCGGCCTCTCCTGCGCCGTCGAGCTCGCCAAGGCGGGGCGCAGGGTCGTCGTCCTCGAGAAGAAGCCGCATCTGGGCGGACGGGCCTATTCGTTCGCCGATCCCGACACGAAAGAGGTCGTCGACAACGGCCAGCACCTGTTCATGGGCTGCTACCGCAGCACGCGGCGCTTCCTCGACGAGATCGGCACCTCCTCGCTGCTTCATTTCTCGGAGAAGATCCGGGTTGACTACGCAGACTCTGAGGGCGGACGCGACATCTTGTCCTGCCCCGCCGTCCTCGGTTCGCCCCTCCATCTCGCCTGGGGAGTGCTGGGGCTCAAGGGCCTGTCTCTCTCGGACAAGGCGGGACTTTTGCGTCTGGACCGCTGCATGAAGTCAATCAAGAGGCTGTCGGAGGTCCCCGCCGAGCTCGATAAAGTCACGGTGCGTCAGTGGCTCGACGGCCTCGGCCAATCCAAGCGCATACAGCAGAGGCTCTTCGATCCGATCGCCTTGGGCGCCCTCAACGACGATCCGGAGGTGGCCTCCGCGACGGGCTTCGCGCAGGTCCTGCGCGAGATCTTCTACCGCGACGTTGATAGCACTCGCTTAGGCGTCTCGGCTGTGGGCTTGAGCGAGCTCTACACGGGAGCCGCCCGGTCCTACATCGAGAAGCGCGGGGGAAAGGTCCTCGAATCCAAGAAATCGGCTTCCTTTATAGAGGAGGGTGGGCGAGTCAAAGGCGCCGTGACG
Organism: Elusimicrobiota bacterium; assembly: GCA_016194705.1. GTDB lineage: Bacteria > Elusimicrobiota > Elusimicrobia > UBA1565 > UBA9628 > PALSA-1176. The sequence continues at coordinate 3,737 of JACQAZ010000008.1, forward strand.
GAGAGCGGCGAGCGTTTCGAGGCCGCGGCCACGATCTCGACCCTGGCGCCGTGGGACCTTAAAAAACTGCCTCTGCCCGCGGCATTGCGCGGCCCTTGGGAGACCCTCCAAGCCGCCCCGATCGTGAGCCTCTGCCTGTGGCTCGACCGGCCGTTGATCTCGGAGCCGCTGGTCGGCATGCTCGGCACCGAGATCCAATGGGTCTTCAACAAGAGCCGCATCCTGGGCCTCAACGGCGGCGGGCAGTATCTCTCGCTCGTCATCAGCGGCGCGCACAAGCAGATCGGCTGGGAGCCCAAGCAGGTCTTCCAAGCCGCGCAGCGCGATCTCGCCAAATGCTTCCCTGAATTTTCCAAGGCGAAGGTCCAGCGCTGGAAGGTCGTCAAGGAGCCTTTCGCGACGCTCTCGCCGGTACCCGGCTCCGACGCCCTGCGCCCCGCGCCCGGCTCAGGGATGCCCGGCTTTCATTTCGCGGGAGATTGGACGCGCACGGGACTTCCCGCCACCATCGAGAGCGCGGTCGCCAGCGGCTACGCGGCGGCGCAAGCCGTCCTGAATCCTCGTTCCCCGTAGACCTGCCTTCGGATAGGTCTCTTGCCTCATGCCGCGGCTTCGTGGTCGTGGTATCATCCCTGTGTGATCATCGCAGCCCTTTGGCTGTGCGCCGCCGGCACGGCCGGCGCCGCAGCTCCTCGCGCCGCCGTCGAAGTCGTCAGGCCCGAGCTCGCGCCGCTGCCTGCTCCGCTGGTCCCCTTTCAAGGCCTTGGCGCCGTTTCCGCCGCCTCTCCTTCACTCGATCCGGCCAAGACCGACGCCATGGCGGGCCTCTCCTCGCCGATGGACGGCCTGGCGGGACAACTCGAGAAGGGAGGCAGCGACGGTCTGTCCGCTTCGGCTGGCGCGGACTTCATGTCGCGGATCGGCCAGCCGGTCGCGCCCGGGCTCGGCGGCGGCGGGGCGGGGGACGGCTGGGCTCCTGAGTGGCAGCGCGGCTCGTTCGCGGCCGCCGACGGCGCGAGGCTCTCCTATCTCTATCGCTCGGGTTCGGGTCCCGCCGTGCTGATGGTCCACGGCAGGACCTTGGGCGCGGACTCCTTCACGGCATTGGCCGAGAAGTCCTTCCCCGGCCGCCCCATGATGCTCCTGGAGCGCCGCGGCTACGGCCGTTCGGAGGTCGGCTCCATCGACGAGAAGACGATCGGCGCCGTCGAGGCCGGCGACGTCGACCGCGCGATCGCCGTCGCTCAAGATCTGGGCGGCGGCGCCAAGGTCGGCGTCTTGGCCTATTCCCTGGGCGCCATGGTTCTGCCCCCCATCGATCCCGCGCGCGTGGCGTGGCTGGCCTTGCTCAATCCGGGAGTCGGCGGCATGTTGCGCCACATGACGCCCGGGATGCAGGCGGGCGCGCAATGGCTGCGCGCGGGCTACGAGGCCGCCCGCTGGTCGACACCCTGGCAGAAGGACGCCTTCATCACGATGGCCGTCGAGCAGCAGTTGGGGATTCTGCGGCGGCGGGTCGCCGAGCGCTCGGGCAAGGAGTCGGCGCTCGGAGGGCGGCTCCTAGACGACTTCGAGCACCGCATGAAGGACAGACGGCTGCGCGAGCTCTGGGTCCAGGAAACCCTATGGGCCGGCTTTGGCCCGCATTCCGAGCTCAAAGCCAGCGTGCCCGTGCTTCTGTTCTTGAATAGGGGCGACGAGACCGTGCCCAAGGCCGCATACCGCGAGCTGCTCAAGTCCCTCCGGGGCGCCGCTCCGCGCGTGCGGGTCAAGCGCGCGCCCGGCGGTCATCTCGCACCGGTTTTCGAGCCCGACGCTCTTCGCGAGGCCCTCGAAGATTTCGATCGCGTCCCCTAAGCCGGCCCCGTTGTTCCACTGGCCCGCGGAATTTCTTATAATCTTTGAAATCCCCGAGGAGCGCCAATGCTCAAACCCGACAGTTGGATTCGCAAGATGTGCCTCGAGCACAACATGATCGAGCCCTTCCTCGACAGGCAGGAAGGCGACGGCAAGGTCAGCTACGGCCTTTCCTCCTACGGCTACGACATCCGGGTCGCCGACGAGTACAAGATCTTCACCAACGTCTACGGCGCGGTCATCGATCCGAAGGCCTTCGACTCGAAGGCCTTCGTCGACCACAAGGGAGCGACCTGCGTCGTGCCGCCAAACTCGTTCGCGCTGGCGCGCACCGTCGAGCGCTTCAAGATGCCGCGCAACGCGCTGGCCATTTGCCTGGGCAAGAGCACCTACGCGCGCTGCGGCATCATCGTCAACGTCACGCCCTTGGAGCCGACATGGGAAGGGTACCTCACGCTTGAGATCTCCAACACGACGCCGCTTCCGGCCAAGGTCTACTCCCACGAGGGGATCGCCCAGCTCCTCTTCTTCGAGGGCACCGAGGTCTGCGAGACCGCCTACGCCGACCGCAAGGGCAAGTACCAGAACCAGGTCGGCGTGGTGCCGCCGCGCATACTGCAGAAGCGCTAGACCGATGAGCCCGGCGGTCCTGCTGCTGGCAGCACTCTGCGTGTCGGCCGCAGATGTCGAGGACTCGCACCGCGCCCCGGCCCCCTCGACGGCGGAGCAGCACAGCGTCGAGGCCGACCGCCAAAGCACGCTGGCCGAGATGTGGCAGCGCGGCTTGCTGCCTCCCGATACGGTCCGGTGGAGCCCAGAGGACTTCTCCCTACTCGAGCGCGTGCGGCGCGCCGAGGCGGCGGGCGCGGTGGTCGTTCTGCGCCGCCGGCTCCATGGCCTCAAGGGTCTCGCGGTCGAATTCCGCCCGGTCGGCGCGCTGGTCCCGCAGTGGAGGCTGACCAAGTCGGGGTACGACCGCTATCTCTTCCTGCGCTCGCAGGATGCGATCGAATACTTCGACAGCCGCGACATCGGCGCGAAGTGGGCCTTCCAGCTGCTCGATCTCGACGGGAATCGCCTCTTCGAGAAAAACGGCCAGCTGACCGAGGCGGGCGAGAACCTTTACAACCGCGTCCAGGCCGGGATGGAAGCCCAGTGGAAGTCGCCGGCCGGAGAGCTCTTCGGCAACCGCAGACGCCCGCCCGCGCCGCCGGCGGCCGCCGAGCCGGCCAAATCCGCGGCGGCGCAGCCGCAGGCGCCGGCTCGCGCTCCGCTCCGCCCCCGCCAGGGCGCCTCAAAGGGCCAATCCTCGGCGACGATCGCGCCGCCCGCGGCGCAGGCCAAGCCCGTGCAGGGTCCGCCTACCGACTTCATGCCCCCGGCGTCGAACAAGGCCAAATCCGGGTCAGGGGAGGAACTGCCCTAGGCCTGGCGGCGGCGCAGAAGCCGGGCGAGGAACTCCTTCATGGGCCCGCGCAGTCGCGCGAGAGTCCAAACCGCCGCGGCGGCGGCGAGCGCGGCCGAGGCGGCGAAGATCGCCGCGGGGCTCAAGGCCGCCAATGAGTTGAGCAGGTAGAAGGCGCCCGCGCTGGCGAGGATCGCCCCGAAGGTCATCAGGTTGCTGATCCCGATGAACCGGCCGCGCGACGCCTCGGGGCTCTCGTTCTCGAGATAGGAGTTCAGCGGGATGTAGAAGAGTCCCGATGAAAACCCCAGCAGGGCCAGGTCGACGAAGGCCCGTACGGGCGAGTGGGCGCCGAAAAGCGCCAGGTCGAAAAGGCAGGCCGCGACGCCGAGCGTCCCGAGCGGAACGATGCCCAGCTCGACCTTGTTCTTCGAGAGCAGTCCCGCCGCGTAGGAGCCCAGGCTCGTCGCGACGCCGATCAAAGTGAGCATCGCCGTGATCGATTTCGCCCCGAGGCCGAGCGTGTGCCCCGCGAACAGCAGTAGGTTCATCTGCAGGATCGACGACAAGAACCAGAAGGTCGCGATCGCCAGCGCCGCCAGCACGAGCGCGCGCGGCATCCGAGGCTTCGCCTGTCCCGGGGCGGCGGCGGCCTGTCCTGCGGACTTCAAGCGCAGGCTCGTCCAGAGCCCGGCCGCCGAGACCGGCACGAAGACCGCGGCGGCCAGAAGAGGCGAGACCTTGAGGGCGGCGTAGAGCAGGCCTCCGACCGCCGTGCCCGCGATCAGGGAGAAGAAGGTGGCCATCTCCATGAGGCCGTTGGCTCGCGAGAGCTTCTCCTTCTTGACGAGCTCGGGGATGAGACTATACTTGGCGGGGCTCATGAGCGCGCTGTGCGCTCCGAGAATGAAGATCACGGCCAGCACTCCCGGCAGGCTGTGCAGCGCGAAGGCCGCCGCGCCCGCCGCCACGGCCGCGACCTCGACGGCCTTGAGCGCGATCAGGAGCCGGCCTTTCGGAAGCCGATCGGCGAGCCGGCCGGCCGCCACCGAGAAAAGGATGTAGGGCAAGGTGAACAGGGCTGTCGCCAGCGCTATGTAGAGCCCCGCCTGCCCCTGGGGCAGCAAGGCCGTGACCCAGACGCTGAACAAGGTCTTGACCGCCGTGTCGTTGAAAACGCCGAGGAAATGGGAGGCCAGCAGCGGCTTGAAGCCCGGCGGATGCGCCGCGCGGTCCTTCGGGGCGGGCCCGAGATTCCTGAGGATGTGGCTCTCGAACCGCGCCATCGGGGTCGGGCTTGGAGCGGGCGGCGCTTCACCGTGGGAATCTCCGACAAAGAGCCGCGTCAGCTCAGGGCCCTGCGCGGCCGCGCCGCCGGTCTCGATGCGCTCGACGGTCCTTTCCAGTGCCCGAACCTCGGGCGCGGATAAGGCGGGGCCCGAGGGCGCGACAAGTTTGGAATCGACGGACGCTTCCGGGCCTTGGAGCGTCGCGTCCTCGACGAGGCCGGGCTGGGCCGAGCCGGGGACGGCGCTCTGCCCTCCCGGACCGACGGCCGGGACCTCGACGCCCGCGATCGGCAGAATCCTGGAGTCGACGCCAAGTTCGGTCTTGGGCGCCGAGGGTGCCGCGGGCGTCTTCGTCGAGCCCAGAGCCATCGGCTCGGGCGTCAGTCGCGCCGGAGCCCGAAAGTCTCCAGCCTGGGCATGAGCCGGCAACAGGAGAATGGAGAGAAACAGCGGCATTTTCCCAGGCATGGACATTGAAGTTTAGCCTCCTCCCTTCTAGAAGTCATGGGTCCGCGGTCCCTTCCCGGGGCGGTCTTACGGCCCGTCCCTCTTGGGTCTCTTGGCGCGTGATTTGAGACGGGAAACTTGGTAAAATACGACGGTCGTGGGAGGCCTTGTGAGCAACCAGCCGAGCTTTTTTCCTTCCTCTAAAGATCCGCGGATTCCCTTCGCCGGCCTGCTGACGCTTTACGCGGCGCTGGGCTGCACCGTGCTCGGCTTCAACCGCAGCCCGACCCAGATGCTGCTGACCTTGGCGGCGGGACTCATCCTCGAGGTTGGCCTGCACCGCCTGATCAAGGGCGAATACATCTTCCCTTTGAGCGCCTACATCAGCTGCGCGTCGCTCTCCCTCCTGCTCAACTATTCGCACAACTATTGGCTGCTGTTTTTGCCTGTCTTCTTCACGATCGCGCCGAAGTACGTCTTCACCTTCAAGGGGCGGCACGTCTTCAACCCGTCGATGTTCGCGGTCGTGGCCGCGATCAAGCTCGGCGGCGGCCTGTTCGCCTCGGCCCCGGCCTACCAGTGGGGCGGATCCATTGCGCTCGTTGCGTTCATGGTCACGGCCGCGTTCGTGCTGTTCATGGGAAAGATCCGCCGCACCCCGCTGGTGCTCTCCTTCCTTTTCTTTTACGCCCTGCAGGTCGCTTACCGCGCCTATGTCACTCGCTGGCACCTTCCCGCCGAGACCTTGGTGCTCGGCACCTTGACCTCCCCGGCGTTTTATCTCTTCACCTTCTTCATGATCACCGACCCCAAGACCTCTCCCGATTCGCCTTGGGCGCAGGTGGCCTGGTCCTTCCTCATCACGCTCGTCGACCTCGGCTACCACATGGTCGGCTCGCTCTCGACGATCTTCTTCGCGCTCTTCACTCTGAGTGCGGCGCGCTTGGTCTGGCTCCACGCGCGCGAGCTATTCAGGACGGGGCCGATTTACTTCAAAGAGACCTTGCTCTCGCCTCGGTGGCTGCGGGGGTTGGCCTTGACCTCGTCGATGGCCGGCGCCGGCTACGCCGCCTACGCCTTGGTCATCCATCCCATCGTGCAGCTCAAGCCGGGCTTCCGTTTCGAGCCGATCCCGGCCGAGGTCTCGGGGATCACCTCAAAGATGGGCCGCACGCTCGAAGAGGTCGACCCGCGCGTGCGCCACATCGCCAAATGGCTGTTGGCCGTCGGCGACTCGATCGCGGTCGGAGACTTCGACAACGACGGGCGGCTCGACATCTTCCTCAGCAACCCCTTGAAGCGTCCGGAGGACCGCAACGCCCTCTATCGCAATCTCGGCGGCTTTCGGTTCCAGCGCGTCGACATCCCCGCGCTGCGCGAGATTTCCCGTCACCCGGAGAAATACGGCTTGGTCACGGGCGCCTTGTTCGTCGACTACGACAACAGCGGCGCGCAGTCCTTGTTCCTTCCCGTCGCCTACGGAAAGAGCCGCCTGCTCAAGAATAGGCTGCCCGTCACCGGCAAGGCCGAGTTCAAGGACGTCACCGACGAGGCCGGGATCCGCGAGCAGACCGTCGCGATCTCGGCGACCTTCTTCGACTACGACCGCGACGGCAAGCTCGACCTCGTGATCGGCAACGCGATCAATCCTTACCTTCCTGACTACAAGACGCCGACACCGCTGTCGATCTTCAAGCTTCCCGAGCCTTCATTCCCCGGCGACCGGCGCATGTTCCACTTCATGCACCACAGCTGGAACAACGCAGAGAACGGGGGCTTGAACGTCCTGTTCCACAACGAGGGCGGGGGGCGCTTTGCCAAGCAGGACATCAAGGCGATGGGGATGCCTCAGACCCACTGGACGATGTCGGCCGGCACCGGCGACCTCAACCAGGACGGCTGGACCGACCTTTATCTGGCCAGCGACTTCGGGCCCGACGATCTCTACCTCAACGACCACGGCAAGCGCTTCGTGCGCGTGCAGGGCAAGACCTTCGGCAGCATCGGCAAGGACACCTACAAGGGCATGAACGTGTCGATCGGCGACCTCGACAACAACGGCTGGCTCGACATCCACGTCTCGAACGTCCACGAGCCGCTGCAGGCCGAGGGCAGCCTGCTCTGGATGGTCACGCCCAATCCCAAGGACCCCTTCACCCCGTTCTTCGAGGACGAGGCGACCTTGCGCGGGGCGCTCAACGAGCGGCGCTTCGGCTGGGGCGCCGCGATGGGCGACCTCAACCTCGACGGCTGGCTCGACATGGTCCAGGCCAACGGCATGGTCGATGACTCTCCCGACAAGCGCTTCGCCAAGCCCAAGAGCTATTGGTATTCGGCCCAGAAGATCATGATGGCCGGCCCCGATCTGCACAGCTACGCCGACCGCTGGGCCGACCTGCGCGGCTACTCGATCTTCGGCAAAGAGGCCAATCGCGTGTATCTCTCTCGCGGGGACGTGCGCAGCATGCAGTTCGCAGACGTCGCGTCCCAGGTGGGCTTGACCGAACTGACCAACTCGCGCGGCGCGGCGCTCGCCGATTTCGACAACGACGGCGCGTTGGACTTGGCCGTCACGCATCAGTTCGCGTCGCTCTCGCTCTACCGCAACACGATCTTGGATGCCAAGAACGGAGTCCGCCCCCATTTTATCGGCTTCGCCCTGAAGGGCGACGGGCGCAAAGTCAGCCGCGAGGCTGTGGGAACGCAGGCGCGCCTGACTTGCGGCGGCAAGACCCAGCTGCGCGAGGTCCAGATCGCCAACGGCTTCTCGGCGCAGGGCGACCGGCGTCTGCACTACGGCTTGGCCTCCTGCCCGGGCCCGGCGCGGCTCGAGGTGTCCTGGTACGGCGCCGAAAAGCGCGTCTACGAGGGCTTGGCGCTCGATCGTTACTACACTTTGACCTATGGCGAGCCCGCCGCGCGGCCTCAGCCGCAGCCCATGCGCCCGGCTCCCGTCGCGCGTCCGATCATGGTCCCTCCGCCCGTCGCCATTCCGAGATAATCGCCATGTCACTCAAGGACTATTGGTACATCGCCTGCGAGTCGCGCGAGCTGCGCGAGAAGCCCTTGGCGCGAGTCATCATGGGCGAGCCCGTCGTCGTCTTCCGCGGTCCCGACGGCGCCCCGGCGGTCCTCAACGACCGCTGCGCGCACCGGAACATGGCGCTTTCCCTGGGCCGCGTGACCGACAAGGGACTGCAATGCGGCTATCACGGCTGGACCTACGACGCCGCGGGCGTCTGCCGGTTCGTTCCGGCTCAGGGAGAAGGGGCTCGATTGCCCCGTATCGAAGTGCCCCGAAAGCCGGTTTGTGAACAAGACGGCTACGTCTGGACCTGCCTTGGAGCGCCGGTCTCGGTGAAACCTTTCGGCTTTCCGCATCTGGGCGAGGCCGGCTGGACCTCATTTACGATGCAGAACGAGTTCGCGGGCTCGCCCGAGAACTGTCTCGAGAACTTCCTCGACTGCCCGCATACCGTGTTCGTGCACAAGGGCTGGTTCCGCACCCCGGATACGCGTCAGCTGTCGGCTTTGGTCCGCCGGGACGACGACTCCGTCGAGGTCCGCTTTCAAGATGAGCCGATCTCGCCGAGCGTCGTTTCCTGGCTGCTGTTCCCGAAAGGCAAGGAGCTCAAGCACACCGACCGCTTCCTGCTGCCTTCGATCTCGCGGGTCGACTACGTCTTCGGCCCCGACCGCCATTTCATCATCACATCGCAGTGCACGCCGGTCTCCGAGCACGCCTCCCGCGTCTACACCGTCATCAACTACCGCTTCGGAAGCGTGGGAGCCCTCGTGCGCCTATTCTTCGAGCCCTTGTGCCGCCGCATCATCGCGCAGGACGTCGACATCCTCCGGGACCAGAGCGACAACCTCAAGCGCTTTTGCGGCGAGAAATTCGCGCATCTCGAGACCGACCTGCTCGGCCTCGAAATCCGCCGGCTGCGCGAGCGCGCCGAGCGAGGGGAGACCGCGGCGCCCGCGCCTCTCGAGCGCGAGGTCACGATCCGATTCTGATGCCAGCCGGCCTCCTTGAGCCGTCCTACGCCCCCGTCTATTCCGTGAGCGCGATCAGCGCGAGCACGGCTTTCTTCAGCTTCCTCCAGAACCGCGGCAAGATGATCGGCGGGCCGATCTCGCGCGCCAAGATCCTCTGGCTCAACTACGCGATGCTGATCTTCTTCGCGCTGCCCTTCTGCCTCTGGCGCAGCGCGGGACTCGACCCGGGCGTGCGCGCGGTCTACGGCATGATCTTCTGGGCGTTCATGGCGCGCGCGGTGATCGAGTTTTATCTCATCTACGTGACGATCGGCTGGCGCTGCGGCTACGGCATCGGCCACGACTGGGCCGTCTGCGCTTTGGCGCTGGTCATGCGCTGGCGCCTGCCGGTCCTGCCGTCGGCCGCCGACGCGCGGGCCCTGGGCTTCCTCAGCGCCGTCCAACTCGTGCTGCTCGTCGAGAGCTACATGGCCTGGTCCTTCTCGAAGCTCGCCTCGCCGCGCGAGGGCGTCTATTTCGCCAGCGAAGAGGCGCGATTTTCAAAGGTCAACCGCCTGAGTTGGGCGGCCGTCGCGGTCGGCTACACGCACCTCGCCTGGTTTCTTTGGGCGGCGCGGGGGGACTTCCGCTGATGGGCGGCCGCCTTTGCAGCGACGCCGTCGCGCGATCGGGCTTGAGCCCGTCGGACCGCGACCGGCTCTACTCGATCTTCGAGCGCCACTACGAGGGCGTCAGCCGGGAGCGCTTCGAAAGCGACCTGGCCGAGAAGGACTTCGTCATCCTGCTGCGCGAGGGCCCGCGGGGCCCGGTCCAAGGCTTCTCGACCCAGCGCGTCATGGCGCTCGACCACGGCGGCGCGCGCGTGCGCGCGGTCTTCTCGGGCGACACGGTCATCGACCGGGCGTATTGGGGAGAGCAGGAGCTCGTGCGCGGCTGGTGCCGCTTCGCAGGGCGCGTCAAGGCGGCCGAGCCCGAGACGCCGCTGTACTGGTTCCTGATCACCAAGGGCTACCGCACCTATCTCTATCTGCCGCTATTTTTCCGCGACTACTATCCCCGCAGCGAGGGACCGACGCCCGCCGGCCAGAAAGCCCTGCTCGACGCTTTGGCTCTCTCGAAATTCCCGTCCGAATACGACCCCGCGACCGGCCTGATCGTCCCTGAGGGCGGCGACCGCCTGCGGCCGGAGCTCGCCGAGACGCCCGAGGGGCGCCGCGACGATCCGCGCGTGAGCTTCTACCTCGCGAAGAATCCGCGCTACGCCCAGGGCGACGAACTGGTCAGCCTGACCGAGATCCGCGGGACGAACATGAAGGGGATCGCCGCGCGCTCGTTCGCCGAGGGCTTGGCTTTGGGCTCGCTGCAGAAGCAGGAGTCCCTGGCGCCATGACCGAGTCCTCCTCCTGCGCGCTGGCCAACGCGGCGTGGCTGGCCTCCTGCCTGCCGTCCTACCTCGAGTTCCGACGCGCCCTCAAGAACCCCGAAGGCGCTCAGGCGGCGGTCCTCTCGCGGCTCCTGCAGGCCAACGCGGGCTGCGATTACGGGCGGCGCCGCGGCTTCTCGCGACTGCGTTCGCCCCGCGAGTTCCAGGAGGCGGTCCCGATCTCGCGCCACGAGGATCTCGAAGCCGCCATCGAGCGCATCAAGGACGGAGAGCCCGGCGTGCTGACCAGCGAGCCCGTGCTCATGCTCGAGAAGACCAGCGGGACCTCGTCGGCGGCCAAGTACATCCCGTACACTGCTTCCCTTCGTCGAGAATTTCAAAAGGCGCTGGCGGCCTGGATCTTCGACCTCTACGCCAATCGCCCGGCGCTGTGCGCGGGCAGCGCCTACTGGTCGATCACGCCGATCGGCCGCCGGCGCGAGATGACGCGCGGCGGCCTGCCCGTCGGCTTCGAGAGCGACGCGGAATACTTGAGCGGCTTCGAGCAGCGCCTGCTGCGGCGTCTCTTGGCCGTGCCGGCCGCCGTCGCGCGCGTCCCCGATCTCGACGACGGCCTCTACGTCACTTTGCGCTTCCTGCTGCAGTCGCCGGAGCTGGCCTTCGTCTCGATCTGGAACCCGAGCTTCGCCTCGATCCTGCTCGACCGCCTCAATCATCACGCCGAGCGGCTGCTCGACGATCTGCGCGACGGCGCGCTCAATCCGCCCTCCGAGCTGCCGCCCGGCGTGCTGGCGCTTCTGCGGCCGCACCTGCGGGCCGACGCGCGCCGCGCGCGCGACCTCGAGCTCGAGCTCAAACGCGAGGGACGGCTGGCGCCCGCCTCGGTCTGGCCACGCCTGCGCCTGATCAGCTGCTGGGCCGACGCCCAGGCCAAGCACGGCGTCCCCGCCGCGGCGTCGTCGTTTCCCGGCGTCGAGCTGCAGCCCAAGGGCCTGCTCGCGACCGAGGGGGTCGTCTCGATCCCGCTCCTGGGGCGCTCCGGAGCGGCGCTGGCCGTGACCTCGCATTTCTACGAATTTCTCGAGGGCTCCGGACGGCCGAGGCTCGCCCATGAGCTGGAGGCCGGGCGCGAGTACCGCATCCTGCTGACCACCGGCGGCGGGCTGTGGCGCTACGACCTCGGCGACGTCGTGCGGGTGACGGGCTTCGAGGGGCGCACTCCGAGGCTCGAGTTCATCGGCCGCGGCGAGGCCGTCTGCGACCTCGCGGGCGAAAAGCTCAACGCCGTCTTCGTCGGCGAGGCGCTCGACCGCCTCAAGGCCGAGGGCGCTTGGTCGGGGCGCTTCGCGATGCTGGCCCCCGCAGCCGAGGGCCCCGCCTACGCCCTTTTCGTCGAGGGACGGACTGAGGCCCGGCTGGCGCAGCGCCTCGACGCTTTGCTGCGCGCCAATCCGCATTACGACTATTGCCGCGCCTTGGGTCAGCTCGAGGCTCCCTTGGTGTATCTCGTGAGCGGACGCGCCGAGGAGGCTTACCTCAGGCGCTGCGAGCTGCTCGGCCAGCGCGCGGGCGGCGTCAAGCCCGTGCCCCTGCACCCGAGGCGCGGCTGGGAGCGGGTCTTCGATGGCCGCCTCATTGCGGAGGCGGCATGATCGCGGCCGCATCGATGCTGAGCCTCGAGCTCGCGACCCCCGGCGACGACGCGGCCCTGCGGGCTCTCTTGCGCCGGATGCCGATGGGACGGCGCATCAAGGTGACCTTCGAGCGAGAGCCGAGCTACTTCTCGGGGGTCTCCATCCAGGGAGACTTCTGCCAGGTCATGGTCGGGCGCGAGGAGGGCAAGGTCGTCGGCATGGGCACGCGGGCCGTGGGCTTGGGCCATCTCAACGGCGCGCCGGCCCCCGTCGGTTTCTTGAGCGACTTGCGCATCGAGGAGGCCTACCGCGGCGGAACGCGGCTGGCGCGCGGCTACCGATTTCTGCGCGGGCTGCACGGGGACGGCCGCTGCGCGCTCTACACGACCGTGATCGTTTCCGACAACGCCGCGGCGGTCTCGACGATCGCCCAAGGACGCGCGGGACTGCCGAACTACCGCGACCTCGGTCTTCTGCTGACGCCGGCCGTGCGCCTGGGCCGCAGATTGCCGGAGCTCGGCGGAGACTTCGAGCTCGTGGGCGGCGCCGAGCGGCGGCTGCCGGAACTCGTCGACTGCCTCAACCGTCACGGGGCGCGGCGCCAATTCGCTCCCGTGCACCGCGTCGAGGACTTCCGGCCCGGTGGACGCTGGCTCGGGCTCACGGCCGAGAATTTCACGCTCGCCCTGCGCGGCGGCAGGATCGTCGGCGCGCTCGCGCGCTGGGACCAAAGCGCCTTCAAGCAGACCCGCGTAGCCGGCTATGGCGCGCCCTTGAGCTGGGTGCGCCGCCTGACGCGGCTGCCCGCTCCGGGCCGGACCTTGCCTTTTTTCTACGCGAGCTTCGCGGCCGTCGACGGCGACGACCTCTCCGTCTTCCGCGCGCTGCTGCGCAGGCTCTATAACGACGCCGTGGGCAAGGACTATCTCTACTTCATCCCGGGGCTCCACGAGCGCGATCCTCTGGCCGCGGCTCTGCGGGACTACTCCGCGACGCCGTTCTCCGGCCGTTTGTACTGCGTGTCGTTCGTCGACGGCGAGTCGGCGCTCCGATCTCTCGACGGGCGCATCCCTCATGCTGAGGCGGCGCTTCTGTGAACTCGTATGATTTCGGCGCGGGACCGGCCGACATGAGCAAGCCGTGCCTGCCCGACCGCTTCACGCCGCTTTTTCATACCTCCTCCTGGAAGGGCCTCGATGCGCGCGAGCGCCTGCGCTATAACCAGCTCCACGCCCTCTACTTCAACGAGCAGCTCGCCTTTTTCGAGGACGGCCTGGCCGACCGGCTGCTCGCCGCCGCCCTGCGCCTGCCGCTCGAGCCGGCCCTGAGCCGGCGGCTTTCGGATTTCCTCGCCGAGGAGGAGCGGCACACCGACATGTTCCGCCGCCTCAATCGGCTCTACTCGCCGGCTCTCTACGAGAGCGAGCACTACCGCTTCGTCAAAGTCGGCGCGGCCGGCCGCGCGCTGCTCGACTGGGCCGCTTCCAAGCCTGCGCTGTTTCCGCTGTTCATCTGGGTCATGCTTCTCCAGGAGGAGCGGGCCGTCTACTACTCGCGCGAGATCATACGCTCGGGTGACGCCTTGGAGCCGCATTTCGTCGCCGCGCACCGCCTGCACCTGGCCGACGAGGCGGGCCACGTGCGCTACGACGAGGACTTGATCGCGCTGTTTTGGGCCGGCGCTTCGCCGCGCCTGCGCGCCGTGAATGCCCGCCTGCTGCGCTGGGCCCTGGCCGAGTTCTTCAACACGCCCAAGCGCGGGACCTTGAGCGTGCTCGACGAGCTCTGCCGAGAGTTCCCGCGACTGGCGCCCGAGGTCCCGGGGATGAAGCGCGAAATGCTCGCTCTGACCGGAGACGAGGACTATGAGCGTACGCTCTATTCGCGCGGCATCGTCCCGAAAGCATTCTCCTTGCTCGACCAATGGCCCGAGCTCGCTCAGTTGTCCAAGGTGATGATGGGCTACCGGCCCGGGGAAGCCGCCGCGTGAGCGAGAAAGTCCTCATCGTGACCGGGAGCCTCGTCTCTCAGCGCGAGTCGTCCGCCTGGCACGCCCTGCGCAAGCTCGCCCTGCAGTGGCGCGGCTCTCAGGCCCCTTGGCTCGACCTCAAGGTCAAGGCGCTCGTGGCCGAGCCCGCGCTCTCGGCCGCGCTCGAGCGCCGGCGGCTGGGCTCGGGATCCGCGGACGCGGCAGTCAGGCGTTATTTTTCAGTGGGCGCGCCCGCCGCGCTGCCGGAGCTCACCGAGGTCGTGCTGGCGACCGCTCTTCGGGACCTCGGGATGCCGCATGAATGCGCCACTTACGAGGAGCTCTTCGCGCGGCCGCGCCTGCGCGAGCGGCTGCTCTCCGAGACGACCTGCGTCTTCGCCTCGACGACCCTGCTGCACGACTTGAGCGAGGTCGAGCCCATCGTCGCCTTGCTCAAGCGGCCGCACAACCGCGTCGTGCTCGGCGGCGCGCTGACCGGCGTGCTCGCGCGCGACTGGGACGGCGCGCCGGGGCTCGACGCGCTGGCGGTCGGCTACGGCGAGCTCCTCGCGCGGCCGCTCGTCGACTGGATGAGGGGCGGGTACCATGAGATCGAGCCGGGCCCCGGCGGCCGGTTGGAAAAGCGCGGCTTGCTCCAGGTGCTTTTCAGCGGAACGCCGAATTCCCGCGACCTCGATTTCCTGCCGACCCCAGACTGGTCCTTGGCGCGCGGCGGCTGCCCGGCGTTGGTCTCCTACGAGAGCGTGCGCGGTTGCCCCTACCGCTGCGCGTTCTGCAATTACCCCTACCTTTTCGACGACACGCAGTTCCGCTTCAAGAGCGCGCGCCGCATCGCCGACGACTGGCAGGGCTACGCCGAGCGGCTCGGCGTGACGCATGTCTCCTGTCTCGATTCCCTCTTCACGATGCCCCGCCCGCGCCTGCGCGAGCTCTGCCGCCTGCTCATCGAGCGCGGCGTCCCCGTGCGCTGGATCTGCTACGCGCGCGCCGACGACCTCGCCGACGACTCCCTGATCGCAATGATGCGCGAGGCCGGCTGCGTCCAGGTCCACGTCGGCGTCGAGTCGGGCGATCAAACGATGCTCGACAACATGAACAAGGACTGCTCGGTCGAGAGCAATCGCAAAGCCCTGCTCAACTGCCGAAAATTCGGCGTCGCGAGCCTGGCCACCGTGGTCGTCGGCTTTCCGGGGGAGACTCCGCAAAGCCTCGAGGCGACCTACGACCTGCTGGCGGCGGCGCCCCCGGATTTTCATTTCACGGCGACCTTCAGCACGCGCGTGGCTGATGTTCCCGTGCTCTCGGCCCAAAGCCGCGCCCGCTTCGGCCTCAAGGCCATGGGCGGACTGCGCAGCGTGGCTCCCTACTGGTCCCACGACTCGATGGACTGCGCCGAAGCCGCGGCGAAGGCCCGCGAGCTCGACCGGCGTTTGGCGGTTGATAAAATCTCGCTCAACGCCGCGGCGTTCTATCCCGGGATACTCGGCTACGAGCCC
Source organism: Elusimicrobiota bacterium (assembly GCA_016194705.1). GTDB lineage: Bacteria > Elusimicrobiota > Elusimicrobia > UBA1565 > UBA9628 > PALSA-1176. The sequence continues at coordinate 19,238 of JACQAZ010000008.1, forward strand.
GCCCTGCGCGAGCCCTTGCTCGACTTCCAGAGGCGCTCGCTCTCTCGCCCCGTCGGGAGAGGCGCCTTCGACATGCTGCACCGCTTCATCGACGCCCGGCTGCGCCGCGACCTCGCGGCCTGGCTGGCTCAGGAGGAGAATCGTGAACGCGCCGTCCTATCCGATCCCGTCGCGGCTTAACCTCGCCATCGCGGCGCTGCAGCTGGCGCTGCTGCTGGTCTTGCTGCGCGCCGCGGCCTTCTATTCGGGCTGGGCGCTCGCCGGCCTGTGCCTCGCCTACGCCTTCTTGATGAACTCAGGCTACGCGATGCTCCACGAGGCCGAGCACAACACCCTCCACGAGAATCCCATCGTCAACGACGCGGTCGGCTCCGTGCTCGCCTTGTTTTTCCCCGCGCCCTTCCATTTGATCCGCCAGGGGCATCTGGGCCACCACATGCGCAACCGTTCCGACGACGAGGCCTTCGACTATTACTTCGAAGGCGAGAACCCGGTCTGGAAGCACCTCCAGCTCTACGGGACTTTGACCGGCCTGTTTTGGCTGGTCATTTTCTTCTCGAATATTTTGGCCCTGATCTCGCCGCGCATGCTCAAGCCTAAATACGGCGCCTTCGACCGGCCGACCCAGGCCCTGCTCGAGTCGCTCAATCCGAGGTATCTGCGCTTCATCCGCCTCGAGGCCTTCGCGATCTTCCTCCTGCACGGCTCGGTCCTCTACTTCTGGAAGGTCCCGCCGCAGCGCTGGGCGCTGCTGCTGTTCTCGTTCGGCTTTCTGTGGTCGGCCCTGCAGTACGCGCACCACTACGGCACCGTGCGCGACGTGCGCAAGGGCGCCATGAATCTGCGCAGCCTCGGGCCCATCGACTGGCTGCTGCTCAACCACAATTGGCACCTCAACCATCACATGAACCCGACCGTTCCGTGGCTCTACCTGCGGGGCCTCTACGCCGGGCCCGACTTCGAGCCGCGCGGAGGCTTGCTCAGCGCGTACTTCCGGATGTGGCGCGGACCGAGCTTCACGACGGACCGCGTCCAAAACCTCTATGCCGGCCGCGTCATCAGATAACGAGCCCGCCGTCGTCGATCTCACCAGGAGCCAGCAGCTCCTGGTCGTCGCGCTCAACTACATCCCCTTCCTCGAGGCCGTGAGCGCGGCCGCGATCCTGGCTTTTTCCTCCGGGACCTTGCCTTGCCGCGCGCTCGAGTCGATCTTGTTCCTCTATCTCGTTCCGCCGCTCTCGACCCGGATTCTCTTCGCGGTCTTCGGCCGTCCCGAGGGCCGCATCCCGGCCGGCGAACGCGCCTTCTTCGTCTGGTGGGCGTCTCTGCAGCTCCAGATCGTGTTTTGCCGCTTTCCGGGCCTCGAGGAGGGGCTGCGCCTGCTGCCGGGCGTCTACTCGGTCTGGCTGAGGCTTTGGGGCTCGCGGATCGGGCGCCTGACCTATTGGTCGCCCGGCACCGCCGTGCTCGACCGTTCCTATTTGAACATCGGCGACGACGTGACCTTCGGCGCGGGCGTGAGATTGAACGGCCACGTTCTGGCCAAGAACGAGCGCGGGCGCGTCGAGCTGCTGCTGGCTCCCATCATCATCGGCGACCGGGCCAGCGTGGGAGGCTACTCGCTGCTGACTTCTGGGACCGAGGTCGCCGCCGACGAGGCGACCAAGGCGACCTTGCTGTCGCCTCCATTTTCCGTATGGAAGGACGGGCACCGAGTCCGCAAGTGAACCTCGCGCGAAGGCTGAGCGCGCTGTGGCCCTGGAAGCTGGCCCTGACGCTCGCGCTCAATGTCTGGGTCTGCGTCCCCTACTTCTGGCTCCAGCGCCGCGTATTCTTTCCGGTGACCCCGATGCCGGTCTCCCGGCTCGACGCCCTGATCCCATTCTCGGCCTGGACGGTCTGGCTCTACCAGTCTCTCTACCTGCTGACCCCGGTCGGCCCATGGCTTTCCGAAGAGCGCGAGCCTCTGCTGCGCTACGCTTTCGGGCTCGCCGGCATCTCGCTTCTGTGCGACGCCTTCTTCCTTTTCTTTCCGACGAGCGTGCTGCTTCGTCCGGACCCGGCCGGTCTCGACGCCCTGTACCGCCTGCTCGTGCGCATGGACGCGCCGCTCAACGCCTTCCCGTCTTTGCACGCCGCCTTGGCGGTCTACTCCGCGCTGTGCTGCCGGGCTCTCGTGCGCGGCGGCAGGGATTCGGGAGCCTGGAAATTCCTCCCCTTGACATGGAGTGGATTCATCATCTATGCTACATTGGCGACCAAGCAGCACGTTGTCATTGACGCCATTGGCGGGACCGCCCTCGGGGCGGTGGGTTACTGGGCGGCTTTTGTTTGGTCCGCGGAGCGCAGCGTACGGCCGGCCGAAGCCGTTTAAAAGGAGACAAACCATGAAACTGGACACCGCGAAGAAGGGGTTCAAGGCCGGAGTCGCGCTGGCGGCCGTGCTGGTCGCCGCAGTGAGCTTTTACGCGTACGCCAACGTCAATCACGACGCCGACCGCAAGGCGCTGCTCTCGATCAAGGACGCCTACGAGAACGCGCTCAACGGCGACGACCTCGGCAAGCTGACGCCGCATCTCGACGCGGATTTTTCCGGCGTCATGGCCACGGGGGCCGAGATCAAGAGTTCCAAGGAATGGCAGGCGCATTGGAACCAGGTCAAGGGCTTGATCGGCTACGGCCACGGCGGCAAGTACCACGTGACCGTGCATCCGACCGCGGGGGCGAGCATGTTCGTCTCCGACGTCGCGGTCTCCTTCGGCTCGACCGACGAGTCGGTGACGACCGCCAAGGACAACAAGGAGTACAACTTCCACAGCAGCTGGGTGGCCGTCAGCCGCAACCGCGGCGGCACCTGGAAGCTCGCCAGCGTCCACACCTCGATCCTGAACCCGGAGAATATTTTCTCCAAGACCCAGCTCGAGGAAGTGGCCAAGCTGGTCGCAGAGCTCAAGAAGAAGAACCCGTAAGGCGGGCCGTTCCACCGCCGTTCTTCTAAGGGAGGGCGCCGCCCCGATAATGGTATCATCGGGACGGCGCCTTCCGATTTTTATGGCCGTCTTCAACAATCCCGAAGTCGTCGCTCAAGGCTGGTACTTGGCCGCCCTCTCCAAGGAGGTCGGCCGCGGCCGCGCCGTCTCGCGGACCTTGCTCGACCGCAAGCTCGCCGTCTACCGAGGCGACGATGGGATAGCGCGAGTCCTCGAGGGACGCTGCGCGCACTTGGGAGCCGACCTCGGGCGCGGCTGCGTCGTCGGCGAGACGCTGCGCTGCGAGTTCCACCATTGGCGCTACGGCCCAGACGGCCGCTGCGCGCAGATTCCGGGCCAGACCGAGATTCCGGCCTTCGCGCGCGTATTCGCCTATCCGGCGCGCGAGGAACACGGGGGCGTCTGGTTCTTCAATGGACCCCAACCGCTGTTCGACCTCCCCGGTTTTCCCGGTCTGCGCGCCGTCGCGCTCAAGCCGCAGACCCTGCGCTGCCACCCGCACGTCGTCGCCTGCAACGGCCTCGACGTGCAGCACTTCAAGACCGTGCATGGCTTCGAGTTCTCGCAGCCGCCCGAGCTCTCCGAGCCCGGAGCTCGCAGCGTGCGCCTCTCGCTGCGCATCAGGCTCTCCGGCAAAAGCGCCTCCGAGCGCGCCCTGCGCCTCGTGACCGGACCTGAGCTCTCGGCGGACTTCACGACGTACGGCGGCAATCTCGCCACGATCGACGGCCGCGCCGGACGCTTCCCCGTCCGCGTCCTGTTCTCCCACCGGCCCCTGCCGGGAGGCGGCAGCGCCAGCCGGACTTTCCTGTTCTTCGAGAAGCGCTCGCCGGCGGCCGAGGCCGCCTCGCGGCTCGTGCTGGGCTACATCCTGGCCGGCGACAGGCCGATGTTCGACGCGCTTGAGTTCCGCGCCCGGCCCACGCCGGAGGACGCGCCGCTGGCCGCCTTCATCCGCCAGGTCAACAAGCTCCCGGTCTTCGCCCCGCCGTCAAACGCGGAGCCCGCTTAAGGGCGATGGACCGCCCGATTTCCGAACGCTTCGACATCTTGATCGTCGGCGCGGGTCTTTCCGGGATCGACGCGGCCTATCACATCCAGTCGAAATGCCCGGACAAAAGCTTCGCTATCCTCGAAAGCCGCGGCGCCCTGGGCGGCACGTGGGACCTGTTCCGCTACCCGGGGGTGCGTTCCGATTCCGACATGCACACCCTCGGCTATCCGTTCCGGCCGTGGCGGGAGAAAAAGGCCATCGCCGGCGGCGCGGCCATTCTCGACTACCTTCGGGACACGGCCCGCGAGTACGGCATCGACCGCAAGATCCGTTTCGGCCACCGTGTCACGCGCGCCTCGTGGTCCTCGGCGGAGGCCCTTTGGATCGTCGACGCGACGGGGCCGGATGGCAGCGACGTCCGTTTCTCCTGCCGGTTTCTCTACATGTGCAGCGGCTACTACGATTACGACGAGGGCTACATGCCGGGCTGGCCTGGCATGGACCGCTTCCGCGGCCGCGTCGTGCATCCCCAGAAGTGGCCCGAGGATCTCGACTGCCGAGGCAAGAGGATCGTCGTCATCGGCAGCGGCGCCACCGCGGTGACCTTGGTACCGGCTCTGGCCAAGGAGGCCGCGCACGTGACCATGCTGCAGCGCTCGCCGACCTACATCGTCTCGATCCCCTCCGAGGACAGGGCCGCCGAGCTCCTGCGCCGTTTGCTGCCGGAAGGGCTCGCCCTCAAGGTCGTCCGCTGGAAGAACGTGCTGCTGGGCATGGTCTACTACAATCTCGCGAGGCTCAAGCCCGCTCAAACAAAGAAAAAGATCATGGAGCTCGTGCGCCGCGAGCTCGGAGCCGGCTACGACGTGGAGAAGCACTTCTCGCCGCGCTACGCTCCGTGGGACCAGCGCCTCTGCTTGGTCCCAGACTCCGATCTCTTCGCGGCCATCCGGTCGGGCCGCGCGTCGATCGTCACCGACGAGATCGAGACCTTCACGGAGGAGGGCCTGCGCCTGCGTTCGGGAGCCCAGTGCCCGGCCGACGTCATCGTGACGGCGACCGGCCTCAAGGTCAAGATGCTGGGCGGGATGCGCGTGTCGGTCGACGGCGCCGTCCCCGAGCTTTCGCGGGCGCTCAGCTACAAGGGGATCATGTACAGCGACATCCCGAACCTCGCCAGCGCTTTCGGCTACACCAACGCCTCGTGGACGCTGAAATCCGACCTAACGGCCGAATACGTCTGCCGCCTGCTGCGTCACATGGACGCGCGGGGCTACGACTTCTGCACGCCGCGCCGGCGCGATCCCTCCGTGGCCGAGAGGCCCCTGGTCGACTTCACCTCGGGCTATTTTCAGCGCGCCAACGCGAGCCTTCCCAAACAGGGGTCCAGGAAGCCCTGGAGGCTCTACCAGAACTACGCTCTCGACATGCTCGCGCTGCGGTTCGGCGCGGTCGAGGACGGCTCATTGGAGTTCGCGCGCCTGCCTCGACCGAAGCAGCCGCGCTAGCTCGGCAGACGCTCGGCGGCGTTCAAGATGTCGTCGAGCTCGTCAAGCCAAGGGCGGCGGTAGGCCCGCGCGCGGTCGACGAACCACTCGTGGAACGCCGTCAGCTCGTTGATGAGCGCTTCGGCGAACTCCGGAGCGGCCCGCGGCGAGAGCCGGAACAGCGCCTGTTCTTTGGCGAGCATCGCCTTCTTCCTGACCCGGTACTCCGCGAAGAACTCCACGGGCATGTCCAGGGCGAAGCCGTGGGCCTCTTGTTCGAGCAACGCGGCCTCATGGCAAAGGTCGCTGAGACGGAGCAGGATGCGCCTGCGGGCGGGACCGCGAGGCGAAGCCCGGAGCGCGCGCACGAGCAGCCGGGCGCTTTTCTCCCAGCTGTACGAGCGCCCTGATTGGCACCGGAGTTGGCAATAGAACTGCCAGCCGCGGGAACGCTCGAGGAGAGCCGATCTCTGAGTGGGGACGGACATCGGAGCTATGCCGGCTTGTTCTCGAGGCGCGTGAGCCGGCGGTCGTGCTCATCGAGCCGGTTCTCATGCAGCTTGAAGGACTCGTCGGCCACTGTCCGCTCGTTTCTGGCGACCTCGATCACCAGGAGAAAGCCGTCGATTTTGTCGCAGACCAGCTTGAACATGGACGTGACGGCCGACTTCGTGGCCATGGTGTCCTTGACTTCGGACATCTCGTCCTTGAGCTTGGAGACTTCGACGGCGACGCGGCGGATAGCCGTCCTATTTTCGGCCGATTCTTTCTCCATTCGCCCGAGGCACTCGTTGATCTCGTTGAAGAACGGCTTGAGCGCGGTCACGATCTGCTTCATGTGTTCATCCATTATACCCTCCTCCGTTTTTGGCGGCAAGGGCCCAAAGGCCCTTAAGGGTATACGATTGAGCCCCCCGAAAAGTTCCCTGCCCCGTCGAGAATGGGAACATTGTTACCCCCTCGCTCGTATACCCTTATGGGGTCAGCCATCTCAGCCTGCCGGGCGTACGAGCCGCGACGCGCGCGGGAGAGCCCGCTCTATCGCCTGGTCAACGATGAGATCGAAACCTGGGTCATCGGTTCGCGAGCCGAGCCTCAAAGGCCGGAGCCTTGCGCCGAGGATTCGCTGCGCTCCTTTCTCATGTGCGGCGTGCACCGCTTCGGGGTCGTGCGCTTCCTCTGCAAGAGGTGCGCGTTCGACCTGTTCGTTCCGCTCTCCTGCAAGCGCAGGCTGGCCTGCCCCTCCTGCGACCACAAGCGGGCCGTGCTCGAAAGCTCGCGGGCGGCCGAGGTCCTTCTGCCCGAGGTCCCGTACCGGCAATGGGTGCTCGTCATACCGAAGCGCCTGCGCTACTTCGTCCACCGCGACAAGCGCTTGCAGGCGGAGCTTAGCCGGATAATGGGCGAGCAACTCACGAGATTCTATCGCGGAAGACTGAACGGTCCGGGGGAGTCCGCGCCGGCGCAGTTCCATGTGATCCAGCGCTTCGGCTCGAAGGTCAACCTGCACGTCCATGTGCACGCGGTGGTCTCGGACGGGGTGTTTCAGGTTGAGGAGGGCGTCTTGCGATTCCTTCCCGCCCCGCCGCTGCCGCCCGAAGAGGTCGCGGGTTTGAGCCGATCGATCCGGCGCAAGATTTTATTGAGAATGCGAGGGCTCAAGGCCGTGCCGCGCGAAGCCTTGGATGAGCTCTTCGCCAGGCCCTTGGGCGGGTTCTCTCTGGACGCCTCGGTGCGCATCGAGCACGACGACCGGGCGGCGCTCGAGCGCCTGTTGAAATATGTTCTAAGACCCGCCTTGACGGTCAAGCGGCTGGTCTACCGTCCCGACATCCAGAAGGTCCGGTACTACTTCAAGAAAGGCTGGCCCCTTCCCGGTGAGGACGGCGTCCAGATGACTCTCGAATGGACTCCCGCTGAGTTCATGGCGAAGTTCGCGCGGTTGATCCCGCCGGCGCGGATGCATTTGGTGCGCTACTTCGGTGCCCTGGGTCCTCGCTCGCCGCTTCGGAAAGCGGTGACGCGCGCGGCGCGCGAAAAGACTAATTTTCAAGAAATATGCGAAGGGGTCGCCATGTCGGGGGTCTCCGCGGTCGTGGGCGACGCCCTGCGCGCCGCGCGCAAGGCGGCCGGTGCGGCGGCGAAGTCATGGGCGGCATGCCTGCGCAAAGTGTTCGAGATCAACCAAATTTCCTGTCCATCCTGCGGCGAAGTGATGACGGCCGTGGCGGTGATCGCCGATGACGGTGAGCTGACGCGGCTGCTGAACCATCTAAGGCTGCCGGCGGATTTTCCGAAGACCAAAAGATCGAGGGCGCCTCCTGGAAGGAGCATGGACGAGGCGGGCCAGGTGGATCCCGGCCTCGATGAGTGGGACGGCAAGGACCAGGCGCCTAGCGGCGAATAGGAAGGCGCTCTGGGCGTCGTTCGCCCGCACGAAGTGAGGGCGATCCCCGGAACGGGGATTTGGTCGTTCACCCACCGATTATAGCTCGAAACGGGCTTGACGCGCCGCGGTTTGGGGGGCAAACTCTGGGGTGTGGAACGGGGGTCTGGAAAAGATCGGGCTAGAATTTCTTACGAGGTTTAAGCCCAAGGCCTCGTCTACATAGGCCGATTGATATCCCGCCGCGTGCAGGCGCATCGAGGTGTGAATGTCCTCGGTGATGCTTCCGGTCGCGAACCCTCCGATCTTGTCGAGCGCCGAGCGCCGCAGGACCGCCCCGGTGCCGATAAAAAACGCCGCGTTGAAACGGTCGGCCCCGGGCTGCATCGCGTGATGAAACACCGCCGCCTCGTGCCAGAACCTTCTGCGGCGGGCGGAGACGCTGTGCTGGAAGCTGTCGATGTTGTAGTAGACCTGCGGGGTCTGCACCAGCGCCGTCTGGGGGTCGCGGAAATGGCCGAGAACCTTGTCGAGAAAGTTTTCTCGCGGGATATGGTCGGCGTCGAGCACCATCACGAAATCGCCGCTGGTCCGGGCCAGCGCGTTGTTGAGGTTTCCCGCCTTGAAATGTTCGTTGGAGGGCCGGGTGATGTAGCCGATCCCGAGTTCCCGCGCCAGGGATTCGACCTCACTCCTGCGTCCGTCATCGCAGAGATAGGTGCGATGCGCGTAGCGCATGTCCCGGGCCGCGACGGCCGTCCTGCGTAAAAGCGCGACATCTTCGTTATAGGTCGCTATCAGGACGTCCACCGTGAGGCCCGCCCGCGGCGCGACCGGCTCGCGCTCGCGCCGCTCAAGGACGAGAACATAGAAAAGAAATGAAGACAGGATGCAGGCGATTTCCGCGATGAGAAAAATCCCCGAGTACAACGGATGTTCCTGGTTCCAGGTGAATACGACGCGCCAGAAAAGGTAGCCGCAGGTAAACAGAGAATATGCGGCGAAGATGGCGCGCCGGATAGCGGGCTTTTGAAGGGCTTGCGCGAGAGGACTCAAGAGTCGGCTCCGATCGTCCAGGCCCAGCGCGGGCTGGCCGCGATCAAGCGAACCGCGGCGATGGAAGCCGCCAGTACGCAGATGAGGTTGAAACAGACGGTGACGGCCGGCCGCCAGCGAAGAGAGCGCTCAAGGATCTCCATGAGGTCGAGAAACATGGGATGGATCAGGTAGATGCCGTAGCTGAGGCGGCTCAACTCCCGCAGAAACGGAAAGGAGAGGCGCAGCGGAAACTCATCGGCCAGCATGAAGAATAGAAACGTGCAGGCGGGCATGACGCTGAGGGCCATATGGGTGAAGAATGGGATCGCGGGCCAATCGCCCAGCGCGGCCGCTTTAAGCATGTGCCCGACGATGACGGCCAGGGAAAGTCCGCCGATGGCGGTCGCGGCAAGCCACCAGAGCCGCCGTCGGCCGGCCGGAATGCCCCGGGAGTAAACGCCGTACATCGCGAAGCCGAACAGGCCGTAACCCAGATAGGCAAGAGTCTTCGACGTGAACAAGGCGTAAGCTCTCAGGACCGGCGAGGCGACGTGGCCGTAAATCCAAGGATCGGTGATCGGCAATAGGGCGAGCGACAGGAGGCCCAGGCAGAAGCCGGGTCTCTCGATGGCTGGAACAAAAAGAGGGTAGAAGAGTATTAGGGCCGCCAGAAGAGGAAGGAAATGCAGGTGGTACTGGGCCGTGCCGAGGGGAAGGGGCAGCCAGGTGGACCAATCCGCCAGCTCGCGGTGATAGGCCCGCGAGTAGCCGAACGCCAACGCCTTGGCGTTTCTCCCAAGGAGGAAGGCTGCTGACCAGAACACGAAAGGCCGCAGGATGCGCCCGCGCCTGTTTTGAATGATTTCAGCATAGCTCTTGGGTCGCCGCCGCAGGCTGTCGGCCAAGAGAAACAGGGACACGATGAAGAAGACATGGTAATCGAAGCACAAGGCCAGGGCCCGGAGCATGAGCGGGGCGATGCGCGCGCCCGGCGCGAAGCCCTGGTAGGGCAGGCCTTGCGGGTCCGAGGTAACGTGGATCGCGACCACGGACACGGCGGCGGCCACTTTCAGAGCGTCGAGCCAGGTGTAAATGCGGACGCCGGAGGCGGGCGCAGTGGCGGCCTTGGGTTGCGGGGCAGGGGCTTCCTTGGCCAGCGCGAGCCGGATCATGCCCGCGTTGAGAAAGGCGAGGACGACCGGCATATGCTCCACGCGCGGCTCTAGAAAAAAAGGCAGCACGAGTTGGACCGCGGCGGGGGCCGCCAAGCCCGCGGCAAAGCCGAGAAATAGGACGGTCGGATTTGCGGCGCCGAAGGACCGGAACGCGCGCGGCCCCAGCATCCCGATCAAGAAAAGCAGCGCGGCAAGCCCGCGCAGCGGCACCATCCAGCCCTGAAGAAACATGGGGGCGACGATGGGTCCCGCCGCCAAGAGCGCCTCCTGGGCCGGCTCATGGGGGCTCAAGGCGGACGTCGCGCCCAGCGCGAACGGCCCGTAGTTCGTCGTTGGCGACCGAACCGCTATTTTTGAAAACCGTATCTTGAAAGAGCCCGGAGGCCCGGCGCGGCGCAACGCGACGCCCACGACGCTTGCCGGGTTGACTCCGCCCCATTGGACGGCCGCCAGGGGATATGACAGGGCATCGCGCTTGTCCGGATCAAGGTCGAACTTCGCCAGGGGAATGGACTGAGTCTGGGCTCCATTGGCCACGAATTGCAGCTCCCAATCACTCGGCTTGAGGCCCGCGGCTTCGACCCAAATCCGGCCGCCGGATTCGATGAGGCGCGAGAGATTATGAGACTGCCAGGTCGAGCCCGAAAGGACGATGACCGCGTAGCCGCGGTTTGTGTGGATGCCTTCGCAGGAAAAAGCGGCATTCTCGGACACGGTCTTTCTGTCCGTGTCGCCCGTGGTTCGATAGACGCGTCCAAGGCCGCTCCCTGCGGATCAGAATCGGCTTCGGCGTCCAAGAAGTAGGACGGCGGAACCTCAGGGCGCGTGAGGCGCAGGCTGGCGGTCGTGGGGCCGGGACCCACGCGCAGCACCCGGCTGAAAAAACGGCCTTCCCCGGGCGCAAGCGACAGCCATTCGGAGGTGACGTCGGCATAGGACCCGCCGGCGGAGACGATCGCGCGAATGCCCGCTCCTAAAGCAGCTTCCCTTCTGACGCCGTACCAGCGTATCACGGCGTCGTAGGGCGCCCGAGACCCGGGAAGGATTTTCTCGGCGATGCCGGCCGCCTCCTCAAGCGGAATGACGGTCATCGGTATCGACAAACCCAACGGGCCCTCGATGCGCACCGCGCCTTCTTGCACCGCGATTCGTCCGGCCAGGATGCAGTCCTTAAGGGCCGGCCGCTTCACCGCGGCCAGGACCGCCAGAAGCGCCGCCAACGCGATCAAGGGGTGGGAGGCCTTCGGAACGGGCAACGGACGGCTCTTTCGCTCCAGGCTTCTTGCCCGCAAGGCCCAAATGCATACGGCCGTCGCCGCGGCCAGGTAAGGAACCGCGGAGCCGAGAACGAATCGCAGCATCGCCGCGGCCGGCCGGTCGTAGCGGAAAAAACGCCAGGAGTGAAGCCCGAAAGTCTCAATGAGAAGCGGCAGGAGCAGGAGCCCCAAAGCTGAGAGTCCGATTCGGCGCGTAAACGGCGAGGTCGCGGAAACGCCGGCGGTTTCGGTCATTGGCACAAGATTTCGATTGGAGAGGCTTTAGCGTCAACACGATAAAAGGAGAAGGCCATCCAAAGTCGATGGCCCTCGCCCTTAATCGCGCGACACGTATCTTAGCGTCTGCCGTGGGGCGTCTCGGGGCGGTTTGCGCCGCGGCCCTCGGACATCCCTCTCTGCTCCCGGCCGGAAGAGCGTTTGTGCTCGGCTCTCTCCTCCGTGCCCTTCTCTTTGGCTTCCTCAGCGCGCTCCGCCGTCTTGGCCTCTTTCTTCTCCTTGACGAACTCCTCCCGCTTGGCCTTGAAGTCGTCGCGGAGCTTGGCTTCCTGCGTCTTGAATTCTTGTTGGAGGGCCTTGAGCTTGGCCTTCTTTTCAGCAGGGCTCAGCGACTTCCAGTCGTCGCTTCCAGTGAGGGCTTGGCGTTTGTCCTTGAACTCCAGGGCCAGGGCTTTCTTCTTGGTCGCGTAGTCCTTGGCCGGGTCGTCCATGCCCTTGTCGATGTCTTGGACGCTTTTCGTCGGCTGGTTCGGCGCCGGCGGCTGGTCCTGAGCCGAAACCTTCGGAGCCGAGTTTAGAAGCAACAGCCCAAATAAGCCAATGATATACGCTTTAAATAGGTTCTTCATGGTCATTACCCTCCTTCTGTATATTATAGACGATTTGAAACGGTGAAAGGTTGGGCCTTCCACCTGGCTCTATTTCTATTACGGAATAATCGTGAAAAGGTTCAGCCGAGCGGATTTTTTTCAGCAAGAGGTAATCGGACATTCTCGTTAGGAGCTAGCCTGAGTCCTCTTTATTTTCCTGAGCTGTCAGGCTGTGGACCGAGAGTGGTCCATTCATCGGGGTTTATTTTGAACTCCCACTTGGCTTGGGACAGCACGGCATCAATTGTGTCGTGGAGAGTGTCCATTTGCTCTTTGCCCCTTTCGTCTAAATAAAGCAAATAGAATCCAGGATCGTCAGGATATTTGACGATCTGAAATTCAGCCGGAGGCGGCAACTCTCGGCTCCCCTTGGAATGCCGAGTTTTCCCTGTGGGAACATGGGCCGTAGCCAGCCGGATTTGTTTGAGTAGGATGTAATCAGGCACCGGATTACCGGCCGGCCCGCTGGGATTGCTTGGACGAACGAACTTTCGGGCGAGCTTTAGAGGGGCATTCGATGTGTTTGAGAAAGTGATCTTGGTCTGGCCCGATCCGGGCAAAGGGGCTTTGGAGCTGGCAGGTGTCGCCACAGGAACCACTGCTGCATCGAGCTTGACCTTCTTCGGGGCGGCGTTGATGACCGCATTGGGATCACGATGGGACTGGCCTTGATATGCGGCAATGCCTCCGAGGTCTTCTGGCGTCTGAATCGCAAAGGCATGCTTGATGGCGTCTTCATCAATTTTCTGCCCGGCCACATTGTGCTGCGAGAGCATGTAGACCGCGAAGGCGTTTTGGTCGTGCCGGTCAAGTTGTAGGGCAGCCAGGGCGTTTTCTTTGGCGGCCTGAAGGTCGCCCATCTGGTACTTGGCCTCGGCCGCGATCCTCCAGCCTGCCGGATTCTTTGGGTCCTTCTCTGTAAGCTGTTGGGCCACGCGGAAGGCATTCTCGCCTTGATGCGGCTGGCTGCCATCGAGAAGCAGGTATCCCTGGGCGATCTCTTGGAGGTCTTTCGGCGTCTTGGCATTGGCCTCGGCCGCCGCCAAATTTTGGCGCACGCTCGCCTTCTGGTCTGGGTTCATGGCGGAGACCCGATCCTCTAGCTTGGAATCTTTGCCCAAGGCCTCGGCTCTGCTGAAGAGGTCAGCGGAAAGGCGAGCGCAAAGAAAAGAACCAGAGGTTGAAGCATGGGTTCGGCACCTTGCCCTCAGTGTAACCCCACTATGCGAATTTGTCAATGTTTACGGGCTCTTTTACCAAATTTTCATAATCGCCAACCATGGCTTGAAATTCGCCCAATACGAAGGGTTTGTGGAGGCAATGCGAGAAGTCCTCCATCCGAGCCCGATCCAGGTTTTCACGGCTTCCGGACGCTATTATGACAAATAGAGACGGCTTCACCTTGCGAAGCAGCTTCGCCAGGAAGATGCCGTCGTCGCTCCCGATGTTAACGTCGCAGATCGCCATGCCATACCGACGCTCCGCAAAGAGTTCCAGGGCCGCCGAAGCGGAATGGCATATCTCGGCGTCCCATCCCCACATGCCGAGGCAGCGGGAAAATAGCCTGGCGGTGGAGGGGTCGTCGTCTACGATGAGCGCGCGGAGAAATGGGCGGTCCATGCTCAGAGTTTAACAGGCTCGACGGCTCTACTTCAATATCTATTTTTTGCATATCCGAATCAGGATATTAAGATGATTGAAGGCGTATGCGAAAATCAATCTATTCCCCAAAGCACAAGCTCATCATCGAACGGCTGCGCCGGGCGCGGCTTGATGCGGGATTTCGGCAAATAGATGTGGCCAAAAAACTTCGGACGCCCCAATCCTACATTTCCCGCTGTGAATCGGGCGACCACCGGCTCGACGTGGTTGAGCTGGAGACCTTTGCCAAACTCTACGGCAAGCCGCTAAGCTTCTTCATAGCTTAAACGAGAAAGGCATGCCTGATCCAGAGGCCGGGCTACTGGCCTTGGTGAGAGTCCGGGCAGCGATGCACCTCGACCGTCGTATGAGCCAACCCGAGGTTGCCCGGCAGCAGGTTCCGATAGTGGTCCGCCGTCTTGGGATCGGAACTGACCACGGAGATCGAAGCGGCGTAGACGGCCGGGCCAACCGACCAGACATGGAGGTCGGTCAGGCGGCTGTCCGACTCCCGCTCGATGACCTCCCGAATCCTGGTTCTCAACGTTTGAGGCGCCTGCATGTCGAGGAGGACGGCGCCGGAGGTCTTGATAAGTCCGGCGGCCCAATGAGTGACCAATCCGGCGCCCACGAGACCCATCACCGGATCGAGCCAGGCAGCTCCGTACTTCTTCCCCGCGAATAAGGCGACGATTGCCAGGACCGATGTCGCTGCGTCGGCGAGGACATGCAGATAGGCTGCTAATAGGTTGTGATCGTGCTCATGGGCTTTGTGGTGTTCCGCTTCTTCATCGGAATGCTCATGCTCGACGCCGAGTATGAAAAGCGAAATGATGTTCACGGCCAAACCGATGGCCGCCACGGGCAGCGCTTTATCATAATCGATGGAACCCGGAGTCATGATGCGCGCGAAGCTCTGCCAGGCCATCATCGCGGCCACCACCGCTAGAATGACCGCGCTTGCAAACGCAGCCAGTGAGTTCAACTTCCCAGTGCCGAAATTGAACCTCGGGTCATGGGCGTGCCGGCGCGTAAAGTAGTATCCGAGCGTGGCAATCCCGAGCGCCGTGGCATGCGAAGCCATGTGCAATCCATCGGCCAAGAGAGCCATCGAGCCGAAAGCGAGCCCCGCCGCGATCTCAATGACCATCATGCCTGCGGTAATCCCGGTGACCGCCAGCGTGCGCGTCTCGCCTTTTCTACGCCGCTCCTGGCCGAAGGAATGGCTGTGAGCCCAACGTTCAGTTGAATCGGTATGCATGTCGCTTTATTTTACGAAATACAGTAGGCCGCAGCGTGGATGCCTTCGCGCATGAGCCGCTTTGTTGCCATTATTTTTTGTCTCCGGTTTCCGGCACGAGTTTCATACCACAGACCGGACACTCGCCGGGCTGGGCTTGATGATGGACGTGACCCATCGGGCACATGTATAGCGTCTTGGCGTCATTCTTGGGCGGAACGCTCTGCGCAGGCGCCATTTCCATCGAGGCTCCGTGGTGATGCCCGCCTTGTCCAGCTCCGGCTGGAGCCGGGCTCTTTTCAACGAGATAGGCTGTCGTTCCCTTGGGCGCATGATAGAAGCCCGGGTCCTTGTAGTCGGTGATGTCGTCGCGGACTTTGAGAATCGTGAACATGCCGCCCATCTCGATGGGCCCGTGAGGGCCTTCTCCCGTCATCATTGGTAAAGTATTTTCCGGTCCGCCCATCTGCGCCATGTCCTGCATGTCACCCATGCCTTTGGTTCCCATCGCCATGTAGCCGGGAACTGCTTTGCCAATAATCTTGGCCGCCGCGTCCTGATCCACCCCTGTCAGATTGGGAACCTCGTGGTTCATCGCGTTCATGGCGTGGTGGCTTTTGTGGCAATGGAATATCCAGTCGCCGGGCTCGTCGGCGATAAACTCGATGTCGCGAGTGGCGCCGACCGGGACGTTCACCGTTGTCTCGGGGAATTGGGCTGACGGCGGGATATCGCCGCCATCGGTTCCTACTTCCCGGAAATAGAAGCCGTGGATATGGATCGGATGGCTGTCCATGCTGAGGTTGCCTAGGCGGATGCGGACGCGCTGGCCGAGCTTGACGACGAGCGGTTCGGTCCCGGGATAGGCTCGGCTGTTGAAGGTAAAGGTGTTGAAGTCCGTCATGACTGACGGATTGGGAGTCGCCGCCCCTGGCGGGAACATCCATTCCTGTAGGATGATGGCGAAGTCGCGGTCGATTCTCTTCTCCTGCTTCTTCGGGTGGATGATGAAGAAGCCCTCCATGCCCATGGCCATCTGCAGGGTCTCGTCGGCATGCGGGTGATACATCTGCGTGCCATGTTGGCGCAAGGTAAACTCATAGGCATAGGTTTCGCCGGGCATGATGCGTTTTTGGTTGAGCCCCGAGACCCCATCCATGCCGTTGGGCAGAAGGACGCCGTGCCAATGCACCGAAGTCGCCTCGGGAAGCTTGTTGCTGACCAGGATGCGGACGCGGTCGCCCTCGACCGCTTCGATAGTCGGCCCCGGCGTGCGTCCGTTGTAGCCCCAACAGTTGCCGACCATGCCGGGCGCGATCTCGCATTTGACCGGCTCGGCGGTCAGGTGGAACACCTTGACGCCGTTCTCCATTTTCCACGGCAACGTCGCGCCGTTGGGCGTGACCACGGGCGTATAAGACTGCGCCGTCGCGATGCCTGCGGTCGAAAAGAGCAGGGCGATGAGAATTGAATGCTTGAGGGTCATGGTTTTTCTCCTTTGGCGGTCGGCATTTTGCCGCCGACCGCGCGTTCCAATTCGGCCCAGGACGTCCAATAATCCTTGAGCGCGTCAACGTAACCGCGCCGCGCGTCAAGCTCCTCGCGCTTGGCTTGCAGGAGCTGGTAGACGCCGAGGAGCATGAAATTGTAATGCTTGAGGGACTCTCCGCTTATCTTTTCACGCAGTGGCACGAGATTGTCCCGGTAGGAATCCACGGCTTTGCGCGCGGCGACGAGGGCTGCCCGCGCGCTGCGCACTTCGTAGCGAATCTGGCTTTCCAGGGCCTCGATGGAGTATTCGCTTTGCCGGCTTTGCGCCTTGATCCGCGCCGTCTGAGCCTGTTGGCGGTCGAACAAAGGGATATTCCACTCGATAGCGGGGCCGACGCCGAGCTTTCCATCGAGGTCCCTCTCGCTATCGAAGCCGGCGTTGAGTCCGCCGAGCATGCGGAGCCGGCTGACGTGAAGAGCCTCTTTGAGAACCGTGGGCTCTTTGCGCGCTGCGGCGAGGTCCCAGCGCTGATTGGCCGCCGCCGTCTCCAACTCGCCGAGCGCGGGATCGGAGGCGGGAGGATTCGGCAGAGTCTCGGAAACCTTCCAGTCTCCAATGTCCTGCGCGCCGATCAGCAAGGCCAAGCGCTCGCGGTCCTTGGCGACTTCCGCCTCTTCTTTGGTGAAGTCAAGGCTGGCTTCTTGGGAGGCCGCTTGCTGGCGCGCCGCGTCCAACTCGCTGATATTGCCGGCCGCGCGCTGCCCGGTTGAGAGTTTGGCGGCAGCCTCCATCGTTTCATACGCGGAGCGGCGCATGGCCAGACGCTGCTCGGCAGCCTGCAAGGCGTAGAAGGTTTCCTTGATCTCGGTGGCCAGGCCGAGGACATCGTGGCTGAGCCGGAACTTAGCCTGCTCGTACTGAGCCTCTCCCAGTTTTCGGCGCAGGGGGAGAGCCATCGCGTCCAGGAAGTCGATGGTGACGCCCAACTCTCGCCCGACGTGGTCGGCTCCTCCGCCCGAAGGGAAACGCAAACTAGCATGGAGTCGGGGATTCTCCAACAGGCCCGTCTGAACGAGGTCGGCTCGGGCGATCCCGGCTTCCTCAAGTTTCGCGCGCAGGCCGGCGTTATTGAGAAAGGCAAGCTTCACGGCCTCATCGGCGCCGATCGGCTGTTGAAGGAGCTTGCGAGTCGTCTCCTTGGCGGCGAGGTCGGCCTGCCGGTCTTCGTCACGCAGCGCCAGACCGGAACGCTCCTCCAGCATGGCGTTTAGATCTCCCCGCGCTGCTCGTGGAGAACTAGAGGCGCAGCCCGCCAGCGACAGTATTGCTGCCGCTCCTAAAGTGGAAAGGATGGGACTGTATCTCATAGGTGGCCCTCTCATTCGGCGCTCGCCGCCGTTCCCATATTATGGGTAAAGACGAGCTCGCCTCCGTGGTAGGCCGTGGCGAGCAGGACTGTCGCCGCGCCCAACCAAGCGAGCAGGAATAATCTCGACCAGCGGTCCTTGAAAAACCGCCGCCAGAGCGAGAGGACGATGAAAAGCCCCACCGTCCAATAGGCGAGGGTCTTATGCGTGGCCAAAGTCTCCCAGGCGGGCGGCACGTGCGGCGCTGTCTTTTCGGCCAACAGACCGAGCCCCATGGCGCCCCAGGCCGACGCCGTTCCCAGCCACAAGAGCCAGGAAACGGCGTCGGCCAGCCATGCCCACCTCTTGCTCCAGACGGAAACCCCAGCGCCGACAAGGCCAGTCAGCAACAGAGCGATGGGAAAATGCACGAACGCCGGATGCAAGAGGAAGGGCTTGGGCATGATCTACTCCTTGGTCACGCTCTCAACGACGATGGCCTGAGTTCCACCGCGCTCGTAGGCATCGCCCTTGATGGTCACGGTCTCGGCCACCAGCTTCTTGGCCTGGCTGTAGGGCTTCTTGGCCTTGGACGAGGAGTGATCCTCGACGAGCAGATAGACCTTGCCGTCCGTCGTCAGTATGCCGAGCGGAGAACCGCCAAGGACGCACATCTTGGCGCAGTCGCCATGCTTCTTGCCCTTTCCCTCATGGGCCATGTAGCAGGCCATGTCGATAAGTTCCCCTTTGACCGTGACTTCTTTCCCGCCGGCTCCGTGTTCGGAGTCATGACCCTCATGCGACCAAGCGAGGCCTGTGCCGACAACTACCGATAGGACCAACGCATAGATAGACTTCTTCATGGAATCCTCCCTTTCATAAACGCTTTACGCCCAGCGATAGACGCGCTGAACGGGCAACGGAAAACGACCAGGTTGTTTAGAGGACGACGAGGGAGGACGGCGGGGCGCGGGGACTCAGCGAGGACAGCTCAAGAACTTTAGAAACGGCAAGCGGCGGATCGTGATTCTCACTAAAAGCGCGCAGTTGAGCGAGAGGAGTTATTGCCACGGCCCCGCTGGCTGGAAGTATGGAGAAAGGAATCGGAGCTTTCACATGAACGACAGCGGCCGGAAGCAGCGCGGGCGCGTTGTCGAAATGGCTCATGCAGCACGGGGACTGGCCCTGATGGCGGCTGGGACGGCTCTTCGACTCTTCATGATGGCAAGTGCCGTCCTCACGCTCGTTTTGTTGTTCCGCGACAGTGGGCGCGGGAGCCGACATCCCTAGCGCGCAGGTAAATCGGCAGTTGGCCATCCCGAAGTAGATAGTCGCCAACACTAGCGCCACGGTCTTCTTTGCCATCTCGGAAGAAGTATAACTCAATCCTGTTACGATTTCCAGGGGTCCTGACACCCTTGATCCTCGGCTAAGGACTGGCTCCGGCCCCGCCTAAAAAATAAAATACCTCGCGTTCCCGAGAAGGAATCACGCCCGAGGGCGTTAAGGTGAAAAGCGCAAACTTTTCACCCGCGAGGTGAAACAATGATAGCGCA
>JACQAZ010000012.1 GCA_016194705.1 Elusimicrobiota bacterium
AGATGGTGATGCCGGGCGACAACATCGACATCAGCGTGGAGCTCATTTCCCCGATCGCGATGGAGAAGGGCCTGCGCTTCGCCGTTCGCGAGGGCGGCCACACCGTCGGCGCGGGCGTCGTGGGCGAGATTTTGGACTAGGCGTGAAGAAAAAATCGCACGAAAATAAGGTATAATATATGGCAGAGACAGTTAACCCGCAGCAGAGAATCCGCATCCGCCTTCGGGCTTACGATCATCGCATTCTCGATGCTAGCGTAGGAAAGATCGTTGAGACGGCGCAGCGCACCGGGGCCGTGGTTTCCGGCCCCATTTTGCTGCCCACGCACATCAAGAAATATACGGTCTTGCGGTCTCCTCACGTCGACAAAAAGTCGCGGGAGCAGTTCGAGATGCGCATTCATAAGCGCTTGATCGAGCTGAACAGCACGACGTCGAAGACCGTGGATGAGCTGATGAAGCTGGACCTCCCCGCGGGGGTGGACGTCGAGATCAAGCTGTAACGAGGAATAGGATTTAAGAGGGATTATGTCAGAGCAAGAAGCGAAGACGGAAGAGAAGACCGAGAGTCCCGGGGCCGCGAAGGCGCCGGCCACTTTCCGCTCGATCTTGGGCGAGAAGGTCGGCATGACCCAGGTCTTCCATCCCAAGGACAAGCAGCTCTACGACGTGACCGTCGTCAAGGCTGGGCCTTGCCCGATCCTGCGGGTCAAGTCCGAGGGCGGCCCGGACGGCTACAACGCCGTCCAGCTGGCCTACGGTTCGCGCAAGGAAAAGAACATCGCCAACGCCCAGCTCGGCCAGTTCAAGAAGGCTGGCGCTTCCGCCGCCCGCTGGGTGCGCGAGATCCGCGTGGCCGACGTCAAGGGCCTCGAGGCCGGCCAGTCGGTCACGCTCGACGGCGTCTTCAAAACCGGCGACTACGTCGACGTTCAGGGCGTCTCGAAGGGCAAGGGCTTCGCCGGCGTCATGAAGCGCCACAATTTCAAGGGACTGCCGGGCTCGCATGGCGCCTCCGACAAGAAACGCTCTCCGGGCTCCCTGGCCAGCCGCCGCGCCTTGGGCCGCGTCCTGCCGGGGCAGCGCATGGCCGGCCGCATGGGCTCCGAGACCGTGAGCTCGCTCAAACTCGAAGTCATCAAGGTGGACCCGGCCGAGAACTTGATTTTCGTCTGCGGCTCGGTGCCGGGCCCCAACGGCGGGCTGGTCACCGTCCGCGAGACGAGCAAGGCCAAGAAGCACCGCGTCGATCCCGTGAAGTCGACCGTCAAGAAGGACAAAATGGGCAACATCATCACCGCCGGCAAGAAGCCGACCGCGGCCAAGAAATAACATGCAAGCACAACTCAAGAACATCAAGGGCGAGGAAGTGGGCTCGGTCGAGCTCCAGGACAAGATCTTCGGGATCAAGCCGGTCCCCGAGTTCCTCCATGAGTTCGTCACGATCTACGAGACCAATCAGAGGCAGGGGAACGCCCACACGAAGACCCGCTCCGAGGTCTCGGGCGGCGGCAAGAAGCCCTGGAAGCAGAAGCACACCGGCCGCGCGCGCGCGGGCTCGACCCGCTCGCCGCTGTGGCGCCACGGCGGCATCACCTTCGGTCCTCGCTACGCGGGAAAGCCCCATCGCGACATGCCCCGGCAGAAGGCCAAGATCGCTTTGGCCCAGGCCCTGGCCGCCCGTTTTGCGGACGGCGGCATCGTGTTCGTCGACAAGCTCGCCGTCGAGGCGCCGAAGACCAAGTCAGTCGCCGCCATCCTCAAACAGCTCGGCTGCGCCGGGAGCGTTTTGATCGTTCTGGATCAGCCGGACCAGGCCCTGGCCCGGGCCAGCCGAAACATTCCGGACGTCGAGATCAAGCTCGCGGCCGACCTCAACGCCTACGTCGTCCTGCGCTGCAGGAAGCTCGTCGTGACCCAGCCGGCGCTCGAGAAGCTCGGCGCCCGGTGGAACTAGGGGACATCATGTCAGAAAAAGAGATCTACGGGACGATCGTGCGGCCGCTCCTGACGGAGCGCAGCACGATCATGAAGGAGAAGCACAACCAGTACGTCTTCGAGACCGACCCCAGCGCGACCAAGCCCGACATCGCGCGCGCCGTCGAAGAGCTCTTCAAGGTCAAGGTGGTCTCGGTGCGCACGATGATCCTGCCGGGGAAGTTCCGGCGCTACGGCCGCGGCGGAGGCTACCGCCCGGATTGGAAGAAGGCGGTCGTGACCCTCAAAGAGGGGCAGAAGATCGATTTCGCGGAGCAGGCGAGCTAATCTATGGCGATCAAGACCTATAAACCCTACACCCCGTCCCGCCGCGGCATGACCTCGGCCGACTTCTCGGAGCTGACCACCGACCGGCCCGAGAAGAGCCTCGTCAACCGCGTCCTGCGCACCGGCGGCACCAACAACACCGGCATGCGCATGATCCGCCATCAGGGCGGCGGCCACAAGCGCGCCTACCGCATGATCGATTTTAAGCGCGAGAAGTTCGGCGTCCCCGGCAAGATCGCGACCATCGAGTACGACCCCAACAGAACGGCCCGCATTTGCCTCGTGCACTACGCCGACGGCGAGAAGCGCTACATCCTGCACCCCATCGGCCTCAAGGTCGGCGACACGATCGTCTCGGGGCCGCAGGCCGACATCAAGGTGGGCAACGCGCTGCCGATCAAGAACATCCCGGACGGCCATTTCGTGCACAACGTCGAACTGACGCCGGGCAAGGGCGGCCAGATGATGCGCGCGGCCGGCTCCCAGGCCCAGCTCATGGCCAAGGACGCGGGCTACGCCCAGCTCAAGATGCCCTCGGGAGAGGTCCGCATGGTCCCCGACGGCTGCATGGCGACCTTGGGCCAGGTCTCCAACACCGACCATAACACGATCACGCTCGGAAAGGCCGGCCGGAGCCGACATCGCGGCATCCGCCCGACGGTGCGCGGAGGCGCCATGAACGCGACCGACCACCCCATGGGCGGCGGCCGCGGAAAGTCCAAGGGCGGCAACCACCCGAAGTCGCCGTGGAACCAGCTTGCCAAGGGCTACAAGACCCGCAAGAAGAAGAAGGTCTGGGGCTGGATGATCGTCTCGGACCGCAGGCGCGCCAAGCAGTTGGCGGCATAGAGGAGAGGATACAGTGGGAAGATCGACAAAGAAGGGACCCTGGATCGACGCGAAGCTGATGGCGAAAGTGCAAAAAATGATCGCCGCCGGGGACAAGAAGGTCGTCAAGACCTGGGCGCGCGCCTGCACAATTCCGCCGGAGTTCGTCGGGCACACCTTTGCGGTCCACAACGGGCGCAAGTTTCTCCCTATCTACATCACGGAGCAGATGGTCGGCCATCGCTTGGGCGAGTTCGCCTTCACGCGGTTTTTCCGCGCGCACGGCGGCACGCACAAAGAGTCGCGCGACCTGACCTAATAACATGGAAGCCATAGCCTACTCCAGATTCCAAAGATTCGGAACGCGCAAGGTCGCCCAGGTCCTCAAGGAGATCCGCGGCAAGTCGGTGCTCGAGGCCGAGCAGATCCTGCCGCTGGTGCCGCGCGCCTGCGGCGTCATGATCGAGAAGGCGCTCAAGTCCGCCGCCCACAACCTCTCGATCAAGGCCGGCCGCGCCGGCAAGACCTTGGTCCCTCAAAACGTGTTCGTCAAGGAGTGCTGGTCCACGATGGGTCCGATGGGCCAGATGAAGCGCGTGATGCCCGCCCCGATGGGCCGGGCCAACACCTTCAAGCGCAAGGTCAGCCATTTGACCATCGTCGTCTCCGATGAGAGACAGGCAGGGAAGAGATAATTTATGGGCAATAAAATCCACCCCAATTCGGTGCGGCTGGGCTACATCCACGACTGGGAATCCAAGTGGTTCTCCCTGCGAGACATGCCGGCCCTCATCGGCGAGGACTTCAAGATCCGCAACCTCGTCAAGCAGACCTTCAAGATGGCGGCGGTCTCCTGGGTCGGCATCGAGCGCGCGGGCTCGTACCTGCGCGTGAACATCCACACGGCCCGTCCCGGCGTCGTGATCGGCAAGAAAGGCGCCGACATCGAGGCCATCCGCTCCCAGATCGAGAACATGACCCAGCGCAAGACCTTCATCAACGTCATGGAGATCAAGGAGCCCGAGCTCGACTCCCGCTTGGTGGCCGAGGCGATCGCGGTCCAGCTCGAGAAGCGCATCGCCTACCGCCGCGCCATGCGCCGCGCGATGGAGCGCACGATGCAGTCCGGCGCCCTGGGCATCAAGGTCATGGTGGGCGGCCGCCTCAACGGAGGCGAGATCGCGCGCCGCGAGTGGATGCGCGAGGGCCGCGTCCCCCTGCACACCTACGCGGCGGATGTGGATTACGGCACCGCGGAAGCCTTTACAACCGCCGGACTCATCGGCGTCAAGGTCTGGATCTTCAAGAAGCAGCTTTTCGTCAAGAGTCCCAAGGAGCTCCTGCTGATGGCCAAGAAGGAGCAGCAGGCGCCGGCCGCGGTGATCGCGCCCAAGGGCGAGACCGCGCCTGCGGCAGGAATCGCCATCGCCCCAGCGCCGGCGGCGTCACCGGAGGTGAAGCCCGATGCTGATGCCTAAGCGGGTCAAGTACCGCAAGCCCCACAGCCAGCCTCGCATCAAGGGGCCCGCCACTCGCGGCACCACGATGGCGTTCGGCGAGTACGGCCTCAAGGCGCTGGAGCCCAAGTGGGTCACCGCGCGCCAGATCGAGGCCTCGCGCGTGGCCATCGGCCGCCACATGAAGAAGGGCGGCAAGCTTTGGGTCCGCGTTTTCCCCGACAAGGCCGTCACCAAGCACCCCGCCGAGACCCGCATGGGCAAAGGCAAGGGGGCGCCTGATCACTGGGTCGTCGTGGTCAAGCCCGGCCGCGTGCTTTTCGAGATCGAGGGCATAGCGCTCGCCGACGCCCAGGCCGCGCTGGGCTCGGCGGCCTACAAGCTTCCCATCCGCACCAAGTTCATCACCCGGGAGCACATCTAGATGAAGGCCAAGGACAAGGAAATCAAGAAGACCCTCTCGGCCGCCGAGCTCTCGGGCGAGCTCCATCAGCTCCAGGAGAAGCTCTTCAAGCTTCAGTTCAAGCATCAGGTCACGCCGCTCTCCAACCCTCTCGAGCTGCGCACGCTGCGTCGCCACGTGGCCCGGCTCAAGACATGGGTGCGCGAGAAGCAGGCCCCGTCGCGGGAGACGAAATAGTCATGGCTCAAGAGAACACCGCCGTAGACGAGCGCAACGGCCGCAAGACCTTCGAGGGGGTGGTCGTCTCGGACAAGATGAACAAGACGCGGACCGTCGCCGTCTCGCGCCTGGTCCGCCATCCGTTCTACGAGAAGGTCGCCAAGAAGCGCAGCAAGTTCAGCGTGCACGACGAGACCAACGCCTCCCACGAGGGAGACCTCGTCGAGATCATGAGCACGCGGCCGCTCTCCAAGACCAAGCGCTGGCGGCTGGTGCGCGTCATCAAGGCCGCGCCGCGCGTGGCCGCCGAGGCGAAATAAAATGATACAGCTCAGATCCATCATCAACGTCGCCGACAACTCCGGCGCCCGCAAGCTGCAGTGCTTCCATGTCATGGGCGGCAGCTACCGCCGCTACGCCTCGATCGGCGACGTCATCGTCGCCTCGGTGCGCGACGCGCTTCCCAACGGCGCGATCAAGAAGGGTCAGGTCGTCAAGGCCGTCGTCGTGCGCGCGGTGCGCAACAAGCGCCGTCCCGACGGCTCCTATGTGAGCTTCGACGACAACGCCGCCTGCCTCATCGACGACCAGGGCGAGCCCAAGGGCACCCGCGTGTTCGGGCCCGTGGCGCGCGAGCTGCGCGACAAGGATTATTTGAAGATCATTTCACTCGCACCAGAGGTCGTGTAGAGACCATGCAAAAGCTCAAGCTCCGCAAAAAGGACAAGGTCCTCGTCGTCTCCGGCCGCGACAAGGGCAAGACCGGCGAGATCATTAAGATTTTTCCGTCGGACAATAGGCTTCTAGTGGGCAAGGTCAACATAGTGACCAAGCACAAGAAGGCCACCCAGAACGAGCCCGGCGGGCTCTCGAAGATCGAGGCCCCCATCCATTATTCCAACGTGATGCTGGTTTGCCCCAAGTGCGACAAAGGCGTGCGGCCCAAGCTCGAGACCCTGCAGACCGGCGAGCGCGTGCGCGTCTGCCGCAAGTGCGGCGAGACGATCCTATAGAGGTTATTTGATCATGGCAGACAAAGAGAAGGACCCCGCGGCGGCCGAGAAGGCGAAGGCCAAGGCCCTAGCCGCCAAGAAGGCCGGCCTCGAGGCCAAGGCCGCCAAGACCTCCGGCCCCACGATGCAGACCTCCGACGGCCGGGAGGTCAAGCACGAGACCCCGCGCCTCAAGAAGAGCTACCACGAGGTCGTCGTGCCCGCCCTCATGGAAAAGTACGGCCTCAAGAATCCTTTTCAGGTGCCGCACCTCGAGAAGGTCGTCGTCAATATCGGCGTCTCGGACGCCCGCGACAACATACAGAACCTCGATGTGGCTCGTGAAGAACTCGCGATGATCACGGGGCAATGGCCCCAGGTGCGAAAGGCCGCCAAGTCTATTTCCAACTTCAAACTGCGCGAAGGCATGCCCATCGGCGTGCGCGTCACCTTGCGCGGAGATCGGATGTACGAGTTCGTCGACCGCCTCATCTCGACGGCGATCCCCCGCATCCGCGATTTTCGCGGGTTGGAGCCGAAGGGCTTCGACGGCCACGGCAACTACAACCTCGGCCTCAAAGAGCAGCTGATTTTCCCCGAGGTCAACGTCGAGAAATCGCCCAAGCAGCGCGGAATGAACATCACGGTCGTGACCTCGGCGGCAAACGACGAGATCGGCATGGACCTGCTCAGGCACTTCGGCATGCCCTTTAAGGCCGCGGCAGAAGCCGTCGTCGCCGGGAGAAACTAGAATGGCAACCACCGCCTGGACCGCAAAGATGAAGAAGCCGCAGAAGTTTTCCACGCGCCATCGCAACCGCTGCCAGATCTGCGGGCGGCCTCGCGCGTTCTACCGCGACTTCGGACTGTGCCGTATCTGTTTTAGGAAGATGGCTCACCAGGGCCAGATTCCCGGCGTGAAGAAATCTTCCTGGTAGGCACAACATGGATCCAATTGCTGATCTCCTGACGAGAATCCGAAATTCGAACTCGCGGCTCAAGGACCGGGTCGACGTGCCTTACTCGAAGCTCAAGCTCGAGGTGGTGCGCCTGCTCAAGGACGAGGGCTTCATCGCCAATTTCAAGTCGCTCTACAACCAGGGCGGAAAATCCGGCACAATCCGCGTCTTCCTTAAATACTCGCCGACCAAGGAAGCCGTCATCCGCGGCATCAAGCGCGTCTCCAAGCCCGGACTGCGGATCTACCGCTCCTACCGCGAGATTCCCCGCGTGCGCAGCGGCTTTGCCGTCACCATTTTGTCGACTCCCAACGGCGTGCTGACCGACAAGCAAGCCAAGGAAAAGAAGGTCGGAGGCGAAGTCCTCTGCCAGGTCTGGTAACCATCATGAGCAGAATCGGAAGAATGCCCGTCGTCATCCCGGCCGGGGTCCAGGTCAGCATCAACAACGCGCTGGTCACCGCCAAGGGCCCCAAGGGAGAGCTCAAAGAGGCCCTCAGCCCCATCGTGAAGGCTGAGATCAAGGACGGCAAGATCGTCCTGACCGCCGACCTCAAGAGCGGCAAGGACGCCTCCGCCATCTACGGCATGAGCCGGGCGCGGCTCAACAATCTCGTGCAGGGCGCGGCCCACGGCTATGCCAAGGTCCTCGAGATCGTGGGCCTGGGCTTTCGTGCCGAGGTCGCCGGTCAAAAATTGACCATGAGCCTGGGCAAGTCTCACCCCGTGATTTTCGAGGCCCCCAAGGGGATCACCGTCTCGGTCGATCCCAAGAAGACGCAGATCACCGTGGCCGGAGCCGATAAGAACCTCGTCGGCCAAACCGCCGCCAACATCAGGGAGCTGCGCAATCCCGAGCCTTACAAGGGCACCGGAATCCGCTATCAGGGCGAGCACGTCCGCAAGAAGGCCGGCAAAACGGCCGCGGGTGCCTCGGCCGGAGCCGCGGGCGGAGCTAAGAAGTAGGAGCGATTTAATGAAGGATAAATGGACTAGATACGAATATCGCAAGGGCCGCTCGCGGCGCAAGATCGCCGAGAAGGCCAACGGCCGGCCGCGCTTGACGGTGCACCGCAGCCTGAAGTACATCTACGCGCAGATCGTCGACGACGCGCAGGGCAAGACTTTGGCCTCGGCTTGCTCGCTCTCAAAGGAGATCCGACCGGCCAAGGCGGTGTCTGCGAAGAACGTCGAGTCTGCCAAGAAGGTCGGCGAGCTGCTAGCCAAGAAAGCCGTCGCCGCCGGCGTCAAAAAAGTGGCTTTCGACCGCGGAGCGCACTTGTATCACGGGCGCGTCAAGGCTTTGGCCGAAGCGGCCCGGGCCGGCGGCTTGGATTTCTAAGAGGAGAATGTTCATGGCAGAGAATACAGCAGCACCCGCGCCCGCCGCGACGCCGGCGCCGGCACCGACGCAGGAGCGCGGCCGCGGCGGCCCCCGCGGCTATCGGCCCCGGCGCCAGGACAACCCGCGCGACGAGGGCGGCTTCAAGGAGACCGTGGTCGCGATCAACCGCGTCGCCAAGGTCGTCAAGGGCGGTAAGCGCTTCTCGTTCTCGGCCATCGTGGTGGTCGGCGACGGCGCCGGCACGGTGGGCTACGGCTTGGGCAAGGCCAAGGAAGTCCAGTCCTCGATCCAGAAAGGCAACGCCCAAGCGCGCAAGAATCTTCTCAAGTTTCCGCTGGTGGGCGACACCATCCCCCACGAGGTGATGGCCAAGTTCCGCGCCGGCAAGGTCTGGATGAAGCCTGCGGCTCCCGGAACGGGCGTCATCGCCGGCGGTGGCGTGCGCGCGGTGCTCGAGGCGGGCGGGGTCAAGAACGTTCTGACCAAGAGCCTGGGCTCTGCCAACGCCTTCAACGTCGTCGGCGCGACCCTGGAATGCCTCAAGACTCTTCGCACCAGCGAAGAGATCGCCAAGCTGCGGGGTAAATAGCATGAATCTCAGCCAGCTCAAGCCCAAGCCCGGTTCTCGCTTCAAGCACTTCCGCTTCGGCATCGGAGAGGGCTCCGGCGGCGGCCAGACGGCCGGCAAAGGCCAGAAAGGACAGCGCAGCCGTTCCGGCGACGGCAAGCTTCCGGGCTTCGAGGGCGGGCAGACGCCGCTGCTGCGGCGCGTCCCGAAAAGGGGCTTTACCAATGGAGACTTCAAGATCGTCTACCAGGTCGTCTCGCTCTCCGACATCGAGCGCGTCTTCAAGAACCAGAAGGAAGTGACCGTCGAGGCCCTGAAGCTGCACGGTCTCGCGCGCGGCCGCGCGCCGGTCAAGATTCTCGGCGACGGCGAAGTCACGCGCGCCTACAAGGTCACGGCGCACGCCTTCTCGGCCGGCGCCAAAGAGAAGATTCAGAAGGCAGGCGGCAGTGCGGAGCCCGTCAAGAAGTGATCAAAGGACTCGCGGGCGTCGTCGAAGTCGCGGAACTGCGCAAGAAGATTCTCTTCACGCTCGGAGCCATCGCGGTCTACCGCGTGGGTGCCGCCATCCCGATTCCCGGCATCAACGGCGACGCACTGGCTGCCATCTTCAACGCCCAGCGCGGCGGCATCCTGGGCTTCCTGAACATCTTCTCGGGCGGCGCCTTGGCCCGGTTCTCGATCTTCTCCATGGGCGTCATGCCCTACATCAACGCCTCGATCATCATGAGCCTTCTGCAGGGCGCCCACGTCCTGCCGTATCTCGACCGCCTTTACAAGGAAGGCGAGCTGGGGCGCCGCAAGCTCAACTCGATCACGCGCTACCTGACCCTGTTCCTGGCGGCCTTCCAGTCCTTCGGGTTGACCATCGCGATTACGAAGATGCCGACTCCCGGCAACATCCCCGTGGTCTCCAACCCGACGGCCGGCTTCTACATGATCACGGTGCTGACCTTGACCGCCGGAACGATCTTCATTATGTGGCTCGGCGAGCAGGTGACCGAGCTGGGCATCGGCAACGGAGTCTCTTTGATCATCTTCGCCGGCATCGTCGAGCGCATCCCGAGCGCTACGATGAATATGGTCAAGCTCGTCCAGGCCGAAGAGATCAGCATCTTGAAGGCGGTGGCGATCCTCGCGGTCGTTCTCGGGGTTGTGGCCTCGGTGGTTTGGGTCGAGACCGCGCAGAGGAAGATCCCGGTCCAATACGCCAAGCGGGTCGTGGGCCGCAAGATGTACGGAGGGGCGCAGAGCTACCTGCCCTTGAAGGTCGACCAGAGCGGCGTGATTGCGGTCATCTTCGCGGTTTCGCTGCTCGCCGTCCCGCTGACGGTCCTGCAGTTCGCCCAGGACAAGCCCTGGGCCGTCAAGGCCCTGCAGTTCTGGACCCGGGGGAGCTGGTACTATCAGCTCTTCTACGCGGGGCTCATCATCTTCTTCTGCTATTTCTACAACTCGGTCTCGATCAATCCGATGGACCTCGCCGACAACATGAAAAAGTCCGGCGGCTTCATTCCCGGCTACCGTCCCGGCGATTCCACGGCGCGCTACATCGAGTGGGTCTTGGAACGCATCACCTTGGGCGGCGCGCTGTTTGTCGCCGCGATCTCGGTGCTGCCCGATATGCTGCGAAGCCAGTTCAACATTCCGTTCTTTTTGGGCGGCACCTCGCTGTTGATCGTGGTCGGTGTGGCGCTCGACACCATGGGCCAGCTCGAGGCCCAGCTCATCATGCGCCATTATGAGGGCTTCCTCAAGAAGGGCCGCATCGGCGGCGGCAGCCGCTGGTTCAACGTGGGCGGCAGATAAATGATCGCGATCCTGCTGGGGGCTCCCGGCTCAGGCAAGGGGACTCAGTCCAAGACCCTATCCGCCAAATACGGCTTCAAGCACTTGGCCACCGGCGACATCTTTCGCGGGGAGATCGCGGCCAAGAGCACGCTCGGCTTGAAGGCGCAGGAGTACGTCAAGTCGGGCAAGCTCGTCCCGGACAACTTGGTCACCGAGATGGTGGCCGGCAAACTCCAAATCGACGGCTCAAAGTATCTGCTCGACGGCTTCCCGCGCAACCTTGAGCAGGCCCAGTCCCTCGACAAGTTTCTCACGCCCCAGAAGGCCGCGATCGATGTCGTTGTCTATCTCAATCTCCCTCACCCTGAGGCCATCAAGCGTCTGACCTCGCGGCGCGTCTGCGCCAAGTGCGGGGAGGTCTACAACCTGATGACGCGGCCGCCCGCGGCCGAGGGCAAGTGCGACGCCTGCGGCGGCGACGTGGTCCAGCGCGAGGACGACACCGAGGCCACGGCCAAGAAGCGGCTGATGGTCTTCGAAGATTTGACTCATCCGCTCGTGGCCTACTACAAGGCCGAGCAGGTCTTCCATGAGATCGACGCGGCCAAATCCCCTGAGGCGGTCGCAGCCGAGCTCTGCGCGATCGTCGACCAAGTCGGAGCGGCGAAATAGCCATGTTCTCGACCAAGACCATCGAGCTTAAGAGCCTCAAGGAGATCGGCCTCATGCGCGAGGCCGGAGCGATCGTGGCCGCAACGCTCAAAGTGCTCTCCCAGGCGGCCGTGCCGGGAGTGACGACCGCCGAGCTCGACAGGATATCGCGCGAGGAGCTTAAAAAACGCGGCGCCAAACCGGCGTTTCTGGGCTATCACGGTTTTCCCGCGGCGCTCTGCGTGTCGCTCAACTCCGAGGTCGTTCATGGGATACCCTCCGAAAAGAGGGCCATCAAGGACGGCGACCTCGTGAGTCTCGATTTCGGCTGCATCGTCGGCGGCCTCTACGGCGACGCCGCCGTCACGGTGGGCGCGGGAAAGATTTCGGCCTCGGCGCAGCGCCTGTTGGACGTGACGCGCGAGTCGCTCGCGAAGGGCATCGAACAGATCAGGGTCGGGGGCCGTCTCGGGGACGTGTCGTCCGCCGTGCAGACTTATGTCGAGAAGAACGGGTTTTCGGTCGTGCGCGATTTTGTCGGACACGGCATCGGCCGGGCCCTGCACGAGGACCCGCCGGTCCCGAACTACGGCAAGGCGGGGACGGGATTGCGCCTTTCGCCCGGCCTCGTGCTGGCCATCGAGCCGATGGTCAACGCGGGCGGCTGCGAGGTGGAGACCCGCGACGACGGCTGGACCGCGGTGACAAAGGACGGAAGCCTCTCCGCGCATTTCGAGCACACGATCGCGCTGATGGAAACAGGCGCCGAGATCCTCACGATTTGATGGCCAAAGAAGACAAGATCGAAGTCGAAGGGAGCATCGTCGAGGCCCTGCCCAACGCGATGTTCCGAGTGGAGATCTCGCCCGGCAAGACCGTGCTCGCGCACATCTCGGGCAAGATGCGGATGCACTATATCAAGATCCTGCCGGGGGACAAGGTGAAGCTCGAGCTTTCGCCTTACGACCTCACGCGCGGACGGATCGTGTTCAGGGAGTAGCACATGAAAGTCAGAGCCAGCGTCAAGCCGATTTGTCAGAAGTGCAGGGTCATCAAGCGCAGCGGGGTCGTGCGCGTCCTTTGCTCGAACCCCAAGCACAAGCAGAGACAGGGTTAGGGGGTTATCGAGATGGCACGCGTCGCGGGAATGGATTTGCCGAAGAACAAAAGGATCGATGTCGCCCTGAGATATCTTTACGGGATCGGCAGAGCGAACTCGGCCGAGCTTTTGGGGAAGTTGTCCGGGGCGGTCAAGCCGGAGACCCGGGTCAAGGACTTGACCGAGAGCCAGGTCAGCCTCATCAATAATTTGATCACCAAGGAATATAAGGTGGAAGGCGAACTACGCCGCGAGCTTCAGGCCAACGTGCAGCGCCTGGCCGAGATCGGCTCGTATCGGGGCGTGCGCCACCGGCGCAATCTCCCGGTCCGGGGACAGCGCACCAAGACCAACGCGCGCACGCGCCGCGGCCGACGCAAGACCGTGGGTGCCGGCAAGGCAGAGAAGTCGCCCACCGGCAAGGCGTAATAGAGAGGAATTATGGCAGACGAAAAAGCAGCAGCTCCGGCCGCAAAACCGCAGACCGCCGCGGCCAAAAAGAGGAACTGGAAATCCCTGACCTTCGCGAAGGTCTACATCCAGTGCTCGTTCAACAACACGATCGTGTCTCTGACCGACGACCGCGGCGACGTTCTCGCCTGGGCCTCCGCCGGGGGCAGCGGCTTTCGCGGCACCAAGAAGGGCACTCCCTTCGCCGCCGGCGTGACCGCCGGCAAGGTCGCCAAGCGCGCCTTGGAACTCGGCGTCAAGCAGATCGCCGTTTTCATCAAGGGCCCCGGCCCCGGCCGCGAGACCGCGGTGCGCTCGCTCGGGAACTCGGGCCTCATCGTCGTCGCCTTGAAGGACGTCACCCCGCTGCCTCACAACGGGTGCCGCCCTCCCAAGGCCAGGAGAGTGTGATTTATGTCCCGCTACATCGAATCGGTCTGCAAGCTCTGCCGCCGGGAACAGACCAAGCTGTTCCTTAAGGGAGACAAGTGCTACACGAAATGCGTCCTTGAGAAGCGGCCCACCACGCCCGGCATGGCCAAGCCTCAAAGGGGAAAGCCCTCCGCCTACGCGATTCGTCTGAGAGAAAAGCAGAAGCTGCGCCGCTTCATCTCCATGAATGAGCGGCCTTTCGAGCGGCTGGTGGCCAACGCCTCGCGCGCCAAAGAGGCTTCGGGGGACCATCTCCTTCGCGCCCTCGAGCTGCGCCTCGACAATATCGTGCGCCGCATCGGGATCGCGACCTCGCTCAAGACCGCGCGCCAGCTCGTTCTGCACAACCACATCAAGGTCGGCGGGAAGACCGTCAACATCCCAAGCTTCACCGTCAAGCCGGGAGACGTCGTCGCGCTCTCGCCTCGCCTCAAGGAGAACGTCGGCGTCAAGCTGTCCCTGGAAACGGCCAAGCGTCTCAACAACCGGCCGAGCTTCATCGAATTCAATGAGAATGATTTCTCCGCCAAGGTGACCCGCCTGCCCGAGCGCGCCGAGATTTCGTTCCCCGTGACCGACCAGCTGATCATCGAGTATTACTCGAAGTAACGACCCGGACCCTAGAGAGGAAACTTATGGCCTATAAAGAACTGATCCTGCCGCAGAAGCTGAGCGTCGACGAAAAGAGCATGTCCGACACCTACGCGAAATTCGTGGCCGAGCCCTACGAGCGCGGGTACGGGCACACCGTCGGCAACGCCCTGCGCCGGGTGCTCCTATCATCCCTCGAGGGCGCCGCGGTGACCGCGGTGCGCATGGAGAAGGCCTCGCACGAGTACGCGACCATCAACGGGGTCAAAGAGGACGTCATGAACATCCTCCTCAACTTCAAGAGGCTGCGCGTCAAGCTCTTCTCCAACGGCCCCGAGACGGTCTACCTGCAGGCCGGCAAGGAAGGAGCCGTGACCGCCTCGCAGATCCAGGGCAACTCCAACGTCGAGGTCGTCAACGGCGATCTCGTCATCGCCCATCTTGAATCCGGCGGCAAGCTAGACATGGAGATCGAGATCTCCAAGGGCCGCGGCTACGTCCCGGCCGAGGAGCTGCGCGCGCAGAGCCACTGGCCCGCGGGCTTTCTGCCCGTCGACGCCCTGTTCTCCCCGGTGGTCAAGGTGCACTACGACGTGGAGAACGCCCGCGTCGGCCAGGTCACCGATTACGACCGCCTGATCCTCGAGATTTGGACCGACGGCTCGCTCAATCCCGCGGAAGCCCTCATTCAATCTTCGAAGCTCCTGCGGGAGTCGCTTAACATCTTCATTCCCGAAGAGGAACAGGCGGCCGCCGCAGAGGGCGGCTTTGCCGAGGGCGAGGGCGGGGAAGGCGGCGGCATCGCTTCCGGCCCTGTCGACGCCAAGCTCAAGGAGATCCTCAACCAGCCCATCGAGATGATCGAGCTGTCCTCGCGCGCTTCCAACTGCCTCAAGGTCGCCCGCATCAAGACCATCGGCGAGCTGGTGAGCAAGCGCGACGAGGAGCTGTTGGCCGTCAAGAACTTCGGCAAAAAGTCCCTCGACGAGATCAAGGACCGCCTCAAGGATATGGGGCTCTCGCTCGGGATGCGGATCGGGCAGCCCGCGGCCGGCGTTTGACGTGGACGCGGCCGACATGAATGCTTTAGTCCACGTAAGCGACACAAGGGAGTTTTGATATGGTAAAACAGATGGGGGGACGCAAGCTGGGAGTGACCAGCTCGCATCGCAGGGCGCTTTTGCGGAACATGGCGACGAGCCTCTTCCTTCATGAGAAGGTGGAGACCACGATTGCCAAGGCCAAGGAGCTGCGCCCCTACGCCGAGAAGATCATCACCGAGGCGAAGAAGGGAAAGCACTATATGGTCCGGCGGCAGATCCACGACAAGACCGTGTACAAGAAGCTCTTCGAGATCATCGCGCCCCGCTACGCGCAGAGGCCCGGGGGTTATACCCGCATACTGCGTCTGACGCCCCGTCAAGGGGATAATGCGCAACGAGGTCAGATCTCGCTGGTTTCCTGATCCATGTTCGATTTTCTCTTCAGCCTCTTCTCGAACGACATGGGCATCGACCTCGGCACGGCCAATACTCTCGTCTACGTGAAGAACCAGGGGATCGTCCTGCGCGAGCCGTCCGTGGTCGCCATCGACCGGGAAAGCCGCCGCGTGCTCGCCATCGGCGCCGAGGCCAAGCGCATGCTGGGGCGCACGCCCGCGTCGATCGTGGCGGTTCGTCCGTTGAAAAACGGGGTCATCGCCGACTTCGAAGTGACGCAGGAGATGATCAAGTATTTCATCCGCAAGGTCCACAACCGCCGCTCGCTGCTTCACCCGCGCATCGTCATCGGCATCCCCTCGGGCATCACCGAGGTCGAGCGCCGCGCCGTGCAGGAGTCGGCCGAGCAGGCGGGTGCCCGCGAAGTTTATCTTATCGAAGAGCCGATGGCCGCAGCCATCGGCGCGGACCTGCCGA
This sequence comes from Elusimicrobiota bacterium, assembly GCA_016194705.1. Taxonomy (GTDB): domain Bacteria; phylum Elusimicrobiota; class Elusimicrobia; order UBA1565; family UBA9628; genus PALSA-1176. The sequence goes on from JACQAZ010000012.1 coordinate 15,966, forward strand.
TCTCGGAGCCGCACGGGAACTTCATCGTCGACATAGGCGGCGGGACGACGGAGGCCGCCGTCATCTCTTTGGGGGGCCTGGTGGTCTCCAAGTCCATCGACATCGCCGGAGACGAGATGGACGAAGCCGTCATGATGCATTTTCGCAGGAAGTACAACCTTCTCATCGGCGAGACGACCTCGGAGGACGTCAAGATCCAGATCGGCTCGGTCTTCCCGCTCAAGGAAGAGAAGACGATGGAGGTCAAGGGCCGGGATCAGGCCACCGGCTTGCCTAAGACCGTGCTGATCACCTCGGAGGAGGTGCGGCAGGCTCTGATGGAGCCCGTGCAGCTCATCCTCGACGTGATCAAGAACACGCTGGAGGAGACTCCGGCGGAATTGGCTGCAGATTTGGTGGACCGCGGCATCATGCTCGCGGGAGGCGGCTCGCTGCTGAGGGGTCTACCCGACCTCATTCGGCAGGAGACCGAGCTTCCGGTGCATCGCGCCGCGGACCCCTTGAGCTGTGTCGCTATGGGGACGGGGAAGTTCCTCGAGGAGCTGGACCACATCATGGACCGGCGCCCGGACTTCGTCACGTCATACCGCTACCGCGGGTCTTAAAGACAAGACCCGCCGTTTGCGCACAGCCGACTGACTGCCGCCACCCCGCCGGCATTGGGCGATAAGCCCGGAACATGCACCGCGAAGCACGCATAGCGAACTACGCACTCGCCGTCTTGTCAGCTCTCTCGCTGATCTTGCTGTCCCTGCACTTGTCCGCGCCCGTGCAGGCCTTCAAGGCCTGCGTGACCTACGTGCTCAACCCCGTCGCCTACTATGGGGCCAAGGGTTCGGAGCGCTTCTCCAACGTTCCGGCCAACGTCAAGGACCTGCTGGCGGCCGACATGGAGAACCGTCTCATGCGCGAAAAGATCAAGCAGGCCCAATGGGTGGAGACGGAATCCGAGTCGCTTAAAGTCGAGAACCAGAGACTGCGGGCCGCGCTCGGCTTGAAGGCGCCGCAGCTGCGCTCTCCGACCTGGGCCCACGTCACGGAGCGCGATCCTCTGCATTGGTACCGCAGCGTGATGATCGACGCCGGGGCCGGCCAGGGCCTCACCGTCAACGCCCCGGTTCTCGGGACCCAGGGCGGGCGTCTCGTCGCCGTGGGCAGGGTCGTGGAGGTCCGGGCCAACGCCTCCATCGTGCTGCTGCTGAGCGACGAGCTCTCGTCGGTGGCGGCCTACGCCGCAAGCCCGAGCACCGAGACACCGAGGAGCTTCGAGGGGCTGCTGCAGGGGCAGGGGAACGCCCGGCTGCGCATGAATTATCTCATCCCCGACGCCACGATCGAGAAAGGCGACATGGTCTACACCTCCCCGACCTCCGCCACTTTCCCCCCGGATGTCCTCATCGGCACCGTCACGCAGATCTACCCGCCGGACCAGGAGCTCGAGTGGAAGTCGGTCGCGGTGGCGCCCGCCGCGGACGCCTCGCGCCTGGAGGAAGTCCTGATCCTCAAGATTCAATCGGAAGCGGCCGAGGCCCCCAAGCTCTCGCAGACGGCACCCGAGCCCGACTCCGCGCAAATCCCGGAGGCGGCCCCGTGAGTCTTGCGCGCCTGCCGCTGATCTTCTTGGCGGCCATGCTCGTCCAGTGGTGGTGGATGACTCATTTCACTTTGTTCGGGCTGGCCCCGCAGGTCCTGCTCGTATTGACCGTGGCGCTGGCGGCGCGCCAGGGGGCGCTGGCGGCGATGTTCTGCGGGTTCTCTTGGGGACTTTTCCTCGACATCATGAGCCCGCGCCTTTTCGGGGCAAACGCGCTGGCCCTGACCTTGATCGCATACGGGACGGGCTCGGTGAGGCGCCAGATCGACATGGCGGGCCTGGCCCCGCAGAGCTTGGTCGTCGTCTCCATGACATGGGCCTATTTCCTGCTGCTGGGCTTCCTGGGCCTTGTCTTCGATCCCGCCAAGACCTTCTTCTGGGTCGGCTGGCCCGCGTTCCTCATCGATCCTTTCTACAACTGCGCACTGACCGCGGCCGTCTTCGCGGCCTGGCTGCCCCCGCGCTGGGAACACCACAGGGGCATGGCATGATTCAAAGCCACCAGTCGCTGCATCAGCAGCTCAGCATCCTTTTCAACATGATTCTGTTCGCGGGCCTAGCGATCTTCGTGCGGCTGTTCCAGCTGCAAGTCTACCAGAACGTGGAGTACAGCGAGCTCGCCAGGCAAAACAGCACGCAGATGATCTATCAGAGCGCCCCGCGCGGCCGCGTCTACGACCGCAACGGCGTCCTGGTGGCGACCAACGAGGGCGCCTTCTCGCTCATCTATCTGCCTCCCAAGGCCAAGGAGAAGGTCGATCTCAAGCCGCTCGCCGACGCCCTGTCCAAACAGCTGGGCCAGGACCCCGACAATCTGCTCGAAACGCTTCAAGAGGCCGTGCGCGAGCAATCCGCTCTGCGCCTGGCCGAGAACCTTCCGCGGCAGACCTATTTCCGGCTCAAGGAGCTCAAGACGATTTATCCGGGCATCGACCTCATCGAGGAGGCGCGCCGCTACTATCCCTTCGGGCGCTTCGCCAGCCACCTGCTCGGCTACATGGGCAAGATGGACCCCAGGAGCTGGAAGCACCTCAAGACCCAGGGCTACCGCGTGGACTCGCGCATCGGGCGCTTAGGGATCGAGGGCAAGTTCGAGAAGGAGCTGCGCGGCCGCGACGGCGGCATCCGGATGGTCGTCGACGCCCAGGGCCGGCTCAAGCGCAAGCTCGGCAGCTTTAAGTGGGAGACCGGGAGCAATCTCTATCTGACCATCGATGCCGCCGTGCAAAAGGCGGCCGATGAGGGTTTGAGGAAGACCGCGACCGGCCGCGGGGCGGCCGTGGCGCTCGATCCCCGCAGCGGAGCCGTATTGGCGCTCTCCTCGGCCCCCGACTTCGATCCCAATCTGCTGTTGTCATCGGACCCGGAGGTCGTCAAGTCCGTCGTGGCGGGCCTGCCTGAGTTCAACCACGCGATCTCGGGGGTCTACCCGCCGGGTTCGGCCTTCAAGGTCATCGTCAGCGCCGCCGGCCTCAACGAGAATCGCATCAATCCCGAGGACACCGTTTTCTGTCCGGGCTATTTCGAGCTCGGCAAGAACATCTTTCTCTGCTGGAACCATAAGGGTCACAAACGGGTCAATTGGTGGACGGGCCTGGCGCAGTCCTGCGACGTCTTCTTCTACCGAACGGGGCTCAAGATCGGCGGCTCCTTGATCGAGAAGTACGCGCGGACTTTCGGCCTGGGCCAGAAGACCAACATCTTCCTCAACGGCGAAAGGTCCGGTCATCTCTTCGGCCCGCAGACCCGTCAGGACGCCGGCCGCGGCTGGTACGACGGCGACAGCGTCAACCTCGCCATCGGCCAAGGAGAACTGCTCGTCACGCCGATCCAAATGGCCGTGATGGCGGCCGCGATCGCCAACAGGGGCTCCCTGTGGCGCCCGTATTACGTCGAGCACATCGACCTTCCTGAGGGCCGGCAAGAATTCGGCAAGCCCGAGAAACTGGGCTCGGTGGTTCTCAAGGACTACGTCTGGAAAGAGCTTCAAGACGGGATGGCTCTGGTCGTCTCGTCGGGGACCGGCGTGCCGGCGCAGATCCGAGGTCTCGACGTCCGTGGAAAAACGGGCACGGCGCAGAATTCCGGAGGCGACGACCACGCGTGGTTCGTGTCCTACGCCGAGAGGCCCGGCGAGCAGCCGGCCGTGGCGGTCGCCGTTCTCGTCGAGAACGGGGGACACGGGGCCTCGGTGGCAGCGCCGATTGCGCGCAGCATGATCATGGCCGCCTACCGACTCGAGGACCGCGGCGGCAAGATCGTCCCCTCGACCTCGACCTTCTCCGCGCCCCTGCCGGCCTCCCGCGGCAAGACCGCCCTTGGCCTGCCTATGAGGACGCTCTGATGCCCATCAAGGTCGAAACGGGGGTCAAGGGGCGCGTGGACTGGCCCTTCCTGCTGGCGGCGGCCGGCCTTATGGCGATGGGCAGCATCGCGATGCTTTCGGCGGCCTTCCCCCTGCCGTATTTCGCCCAGATCGAGGTCCGCCACCTCGCCGCGGTCGCCGTCGGCGTCGGGGCCCTGGTTTTCGGCCTCGGCTTCAACTACCAAGTCTTCCAGGACCAGGCCAAGGTCATCTACGGCTTGACATCAGCGATCCTCGTCGCGGTCCTGGTCGTCGGCTCGAGCCACAAAGGGCACCGGTCCTGGTTCGATCTCTCCTTCTTCAGCTTCCAACCGGCCGAGCTGGCCCGCATCGCGATGATCCTCGTGATGGCCGCCTTCCTCGACGCCCGCGCCCGCAAGATCCGAGACGTGTCCACGGTGCTTCTCGCGCTGGGTTTGGCGGCGCCGGTCATGGTCTTGATCATCAAGCAGCCGGACTTCTCGACGACCATCACGTTTTGTCCCATCCTGCTCGGGATGCTCTTCTGCGCGGGGGCCGACCTCTCGCATTTGCTCGCGCTGATGGGCTACGGGCTGGTTACCGGCGCCATGCCGCTGCTCTTCACCTACTGCCAGGTGCGCTATCCTCAGCCCGTGCCGGGCTCGCTGCCGGCGCTCATCCTGCAGACCTCGCGCTTAGGGATGGCCACCGTCGTGGTGCTGGCCGCCGCCGCGGTCCTCTGCCTGGGCGCCTGGCGCCTGTCGATCTGGCTGCGCATGGCCGCGCGCGCGGTGTATTTCGTGGCCGTTCCCCTGGTGCTGGCCGCCGGCATGCTCTCGGGAGTGCTCATCAATCGTCAGCTCAAGAGCTACCAGCGCAACCGCTTCGTCGCCTACGTGGCACCCCAGGCCGACATCCAGGGGGCGGCGTACCACGTGCACCAGAGCCAGATCGCGATCGGCTCGGGCGGGCTTCTGGGGAAGGGCCTGTTCTCGGGGACGCAAAGCCAGCTGGGATTCTTGCCCGAGCGCCACACGGACTTCATCTACGCCGTGGTCGGAGAGGAGATGGGTTTCTTGGGGACCACCGCGATCCTCGCGCTCTACCTCCTGCTCATTTGGCGGATCGTCGCCATCGCGCGGGTCGCGCGCGACCGCTACGGGTATCTCGTCTGCTGCGGGTTGGCGGCCATGTTCGGCTTCGAGCTCGTGCTCAACGTCGGGATGTGCGTGGGCCTGCTGCCCGTGGCCGGCATCCCGCTGCCCTTGATTTCGTACGGAGGATCGAGCCTGGTGATCACGCTGTGGTCGCTGGGCATCGTGGCGAACGTCTATTCGCGTCGCTACGCACTTTTATAGACCGCATCGGAGAACATCATGTCCAACGAAGAGAAAGATTTGCCGCCGCAGGCGCCCCCGCAAAGCGCGCAGTCCGAAGCTCCCGCCGGGAGCTCGAACGGCAAGCACGACGCCGTCCCGCCCGCGCCTCAGGCGGCCGCTCCCGAGACGCGCGAGACGCCGGCGCCCTCGCGCGAGGAGGAATTCCCCTCCGGGCCCGTCGCCCCGCGCGAGGACGTTCCTCAGCCCGAGGAGCCCGAGGAGACCGAAGAGTCCGAGGAAGCTGACGGGCCCGAGGACGCCGGCGAAGACGACGGCTCGTTCTCGAACGAGCCCGGAGGACCGGCGCAGAATCCGCCAGCACCCGAGGCCGCGGCCGGGCCCGCTTCCGCATCGCCGCAGCGTCCAGCGGAGCCGCCGCAACCCGGGCAGAACCGTCCGGGAGGCGAAGGGCACAGACAGGGCCAGCAGCCGGGCCGCGAGGGGGGGCGCCGTCGGCGTCGGGGTCGCGGCGGGCGCAGCGGCCAGGCAGGAGAGCAGCGCGGCCAGGACCAGCGCGGACAGGAGCAGCGCGGCGAACGCAAGAACGACGGCCGTCAGGGAGAGCGCGGCCAGGAAAGGCGCGGCTCCGAGGGACACCGCGAGCGCGGCGGACAGGAACGGCACAAGCCTCAGCAGCGCTCGGCCCACGCCGACCACGGCCGCGGAGAGCGCGGACATCACGAGCACGTCCACCGCGGCCCGGAGCGCAATCCGAGGAAGCCCGTCAAGCGCGAGATTCTGGCGAACACGAGCTTCGAAGAGATCCGCATCGCGATCATGGAGGACGGGCGATTGGCGGAACTCCTGTGGGAACGCAAGAGCGAGGAAAGCATCGTCGGAAACATCTACAAGGGCGTCGTCGAGAACGTGCTGCCCGGCATCTCCTCGGCCTTCGTCAACATCGGCTTCGAGAAGAACGCCTACCTCTACATTTCCGACGTGCTTGGCGAGCGCGGAGCGCCTATCGACGCGACGCTCAAGAAAGGCCAGCACATCATGATCCAGGTGGCCAAGGAGGCCATCGGCACCAAGGGCATGAAGGTCACGATGGACGTCTCGCTGCCCGGGCGCTACCTGGTCTTCACGCCCTACCAGAACTACGTCGGCGTCTCCAAGCACATCGAGGACGCCGCCGAGCGCCAGAGGCTCTCGGGCATCGTCGACAAGCTCGTCGCCGACGTGCTGGGGGGCAAAGGGATCGTCGTGCGCACCGAGGCCGAAGGGGCCAGCGCCGAGGAGCTCGAGCGCGAGGTGAAATACCTCCTGCAGACATGGCAGAACATCCAGAAGAAGTTCGAGAGCACGCCGCCGCCGACTTTGCTGCATAAGGACCTCGATCTGACCTTGCAGGTCGCGCGCGACATCCTCTCCGACCAGACCTACGTCTATCTCATCGATAGCAAGGAGGCCTTCAAGAATGTGGTGGAATTCATCGAAGGCATCTCCCCCGAGCTCAAGGACAAGGTGAGGCTCTACGAGGCGAAGACCCCGATCTTCAAGGCCTTCGAGCTCGACGCCGTGCTCGAGGATATTCGGCAGACCAAGGTTCCGCTGCCCAACGGCGGCTCGATCATCATCCAGGAGGCGGAGTCGCTGTGCGCCATCGACGTCAACACGGGGCGGTTCACGGGCTCCAAGTCCCAGGAAGAGACCGTCACTCAGACCAACATCGAGGCGGCCCAGGAGGTCGCCCACCAGATCCGCCTGCGCAACATCGGCGGCATCATCGTGGTCGACTTCATCGACATGAGGAAGGCCTCGAATCGCAACAAGGTCATGGAGTCCTTCGCGCAGGCCTGCCGCAACGACCGGGCCAAGATCCGCATCCTGCCGATCACGCGCCTGGGCCTCATCGAGATGACGCGCGAGCGCAAGCGCCAATCGACGGGCAGCCTCATCACCGACGAGTGCCCCGAATGCAGGGGCGCCGGGCGCGTGTTGTCCGGCGAGACCATCCGCATCCGCATCCAGCGAGAGATCTTCGAGATGACGGGAGGCCGGCCGGGAGGACAGGTGAGGCTGCTGCTGCATCCGGGGCTTGCCGAGCTTTTTAGGTCGCAGCAAGCCGTCATCGAGAAGAACGTCCAGCGCTCCGTCAAGATCGCATCCGACCCGCAGCTCCCTTGGGAGGACTACCGGATCATACTGGAATGAGCGCTGCGGCCATCCTGCTGTCATCGCTTCTCGCCGCCCCGTTCGGCATTGCGAACGGGGAGGAGATCGCCGTCTCCCTCGGCGGGAAATCGCGCGATTCGCTCTCCACCTACAGGGTCGGTGAGGCCGTCTATCTCAGTGCGAAGGAGGCCGGCGAACTCTACGGCGGCCAGGTCTACTGGTATCCCGTCTCGGGGCGGGTTCAAATGAGTTTTCGCGGCCAGCCGCTCCAGTTCCTGGTGGATTCCGACGAGGTCAGGCTCGGGGAGAACAAGGTCAAGATGGATGCTTCGGTGATGCTGCGCACGTCGGCGGCCTTCATCCCGCTGGCCTTCTTCCTGTCGGAGGAGTTCTCCGCTTTCGCCGGGATGGACAGCACGTATAATCCTAGAACCAAGTTTTTGAGTGTTGAGAAGCGCAGCTCGGTGGGTTCGGTGCGCTGGTTCTCGTACAAGGACACGACTCGCTTGACCGTCGAGCTCGACGAGAGGCTTTCCTACAAGCCGGCCGCGCGCGGCGTGGGCGGGCTCGAGGTGTCCATTCCGTTTGGCACCGTGTCCTCCGCTGAAGCCGCCCAGATCGACGACGGCGTCGTCGAGTATTTCACGCTCAAACAGCAGTCCAACGCCGCCAAGCTCTCCGTCAAGCTCGCCGACCCCAAGGTCCATTGGAGGCTCAAGGAGCTGGGCGACCCGCGCAGGCTGGTCATCGACGTCTATCTCGGGGATGCCCCGTCGGTTCCCAAAGACGAGCCCCGCCGAGAGACTCGGAGCGAGCCTCCTGCGAAGGCGAAGGCCGAGACGGCCGCACCGCCGGCGCCTGAGCCGAGCGCGCCCGCAGCGTCTGCGGGCCCCGTGATCCTGGGCGCAGGCTCGGACAAGGTCAAGCGGCGCATCGTCGTCGACGCGGGGCACGGCGGCAAAGACCCGGGCGCCACGGGCCGCAGCGGCACGCAGGAGAAGGACGTCAACCTCTCGGCCGCCCAGGAGCTGGCCAAACTCCTCAAGCAGGAGGGCACCTTCGAAGTCATGCTGACCCGCGCCGACGACACCTTCGTGCCCCTGGCCGACCGCTCGCGCCTGGCCAACGAGTTCGGCGCCGATCTCTTCATTTCGCTTCATTGCAACGCCTCGCACACCCACCGCGACTCGGGCTTCGAGGTCTATTTCCTCTCCGAGAAGGCCTCGGACCCCGAGGCGCAGAAGCTGGCCGATTTTGAGAACTCGGTGGTCGAGCTCGAGGGAAAGTCCGTCCAAGACGAACAGGCCGCCGTGATCCTCGGAGAGCTGTCCAAGACCGAGAACATCAACGCGGCCTCGGAGTGGGCGGCGCTGCTGGCCCGCGATCTCTCGCGCCGGGTCGATGTGGAGAACCGCGGCGTCAAGCAAGCGGGCTTCTACGTCCTGCGGGGCACGCACGCGCCCGCGGTGCTGTTCGAGATGGCCTACCTCACCAACAAAGGCGACGAGGCGAAGCTTGAGTCCAAGAAATACCGGCGGCGGATCGTCGACGGGATTTATGCCGGCATACTCGATTACGCCAAGCGCGAGGGCTGGGTGGCTGCGCCCCGATGAGGATGAGATGAGCAAATTAAGCGCTGAGCGTCCTATCGGGGTGTTCGATTCCGGCATCGGCGGGCTGACCGTGTTCTCCGAGCTTGCGCGTCGGATGCCCGAGGAGAACCTGATCTACTTCGGAGACACCGCCCACGTTCCCTATGGCTCTAAATCCAAGGACGCCGTGACCCGTTTCTCGCTGGCCATCGCGCGCTATCTCACCTCCAAAGGCATCAAGCTCCTCGTCGTGGCCTGCAACACCTCCTCGGCCCTGGCCTTGCCCGAGCTCAAGAAGGCGCTCAAGATTCCGGTGGTCGGCGTCATCGAGCCAGGCGCCCGGGCTGCTGCCGCGGCCACGAGAGTCGGCCGTGTGGCGGTGATCGGCACCGAGGCCACGATCCGTTCGGGCGCCTACGTCAGCGCGCTCAAAACCCAAAGCCCCGGCATCCGGGCGCGCGCGCTCAGTTGCCCGCTCTTCGTGCCGCTCGTCGAGGAAGGCTGGTGGGACCGTCGGGTGACCCTCGACGTTGCGCGCGAATACCTCTCGCCGCTCAAGGGCTCGGGCATCGACGCCTTGATCCTGGGCTGCACGCATTACCCCCTCTTGAAGAGGACGCTGACCAAGGTCATGGGCTCGCGCGTCAAGCTCATCGACTCGGCCGAGCAGACAGCAAGCGAGACCGCCGAGCTTCTCGACGAGCTCAAGCTCAAGAGAAGCGGCGGCCCCGGCTGGCGGACTTTCTACGCCTCCGACGCCCCCGACCGTTTCTTGCGGATCGCCCGGCTTTTGGGAATCAAGGCCAAGAGCGTGAAGCTGCACTCATTCGACGCATGACGAAGGAATATCCGGCGCTCATCGGTCGGGCCAAGACCGCCATCGACAACGGGTTTTCCCGGGTGGGCAAGAAGCTCGACGCGGCCAGCGCGGCGGACCGCGCGCTCATGCTGCTGGCCAGCCGCGCGGTGGCCGTCGCAAACGCGCTGGTGCTCCTGGCTCAGAATTCGCTGGCCAATGAGGCCGCGCCCCTGCTGCGCTCGCTGCTCGAGATCGCAGCCGCGATGCGCTGGATCGCGGCCGAGAACAGCGAGGAGCGGGCCATCGAGGCGCTCGAGGAGAGCGAGACGGCCGACTGGGCCGGCCTGTGGCAGACCGACAGGCTGCTTGAGCGGATGCGGGCGTCGGGCTTCCCGCGGGACCTCGAGGATCGAGTCGGGCTGCTCTGCCGCGAGCATCTGCGCGGCAATGCCCAGGGTTTGCCCTGGGGCCACAAGTTCGAACATGACAAGGGCAAGGGGATTTCAGGGGAAGAACTACTCAGGATCGCGGCGCTGGCGTCCGGGCACGCGGTCAAGGCTTTGGACGTGCGGTGGCCCGGGAATTTCGAGGGCGCCGAACAACTGTGGGAGAAGGCAAAATGATGAACGACGACAGACGGGGCGGGCAGGGCGGACAAGGCGGCCAGGGCGGAGGCGGCGGACAAGGCGGCCAGGGCGGGCAAGGCCACGGCGGCGGCGGTCACAACCGCGGCGGCAGAAACCGGCACCGGCACCACCGGGGCGGCCAGGGTGGGGGCGGCGGCCAACAGTTCAACCGGCCGCCGCAGCACCAGGGGCAGCGCAATAACCAGGCGCCCTCGCGGATCCCGTCGACGGTCATCAGCGACATCGAACGGGCTTACAACGCCAAGACGCCCATCGACCCGAAGGAGTGGATCCAGCTCGAGAAGGGCTCCCAGGAAATCTCGATGAGGGCCATGGACCTGCTCTGTCCCATAGGCCGGGGCACGCGCGGCTTGATCGTCGCTCCGCCCAAGGCCGGCAAGACGACCTTCCTTAAGCAGATCTCGAACGCCGTCCACGGCTTCGACCCGAACATCAAGCAGTACTGCCTGCTCATCGACGAGCGGCCTGAGGAGGTCACGGACTTCAAGCGCTCGGTTCCCGCCGAGGTCTTCGCCTCATCCTCCGACCAAAGCTACGAAAAGCACATCGCGGTCGCCAACGACCTCATCAAGCTTGCCGTCGAGCAGGCGGCGACGGGCGCGGATGTCTTCATACTGCTTGATTCCCTGACACGGCTGGCGCGCGTGCACAACCAGTTCGCCACGGGCTCGCGCACGATGACCGGGGGCCTCGACTCAAGGGCGATGGAGGTGCCCAGGCGCTTCTTCGGCGCGGCGCGCAAGCTCGAGGAGGGCGGCTCGCTGACCATCCTGGCGACCATCCTCGTCGACACAGGAAGCCGCATGGACGAGGTCATCTTCCAGGAGTTCAAAGGCACCGGCAACATGGAGCTGGTGCTCTCGCGCCAGGCCGCCGACATGCGCATCTTCCCGGCCATGAAGGTGCGCGACTCCGGCACCAGAAAGGAAGAGAAGCTCCTGCCGCCGGCGACCATCGAGGGCGTCTGGAAGCTGCGCCGGGCTCTGGCCGACAAGGGCGACATCGACGCGCTCAAGGCGGTGACCGAAGCGCTGCGCGTTCATAAGACCAACCACTCCCTGCTCTCCGCGCTGAAATGACCGAAGGGAATGGTTGGACTCCGAAGGATATGGGAAGAGAACCATGAAGAAGGCGGTCGCTTCGGAACAGGCGCCCAAGGCCATTGGCCCGTACTCCCAAGCCATCGAGGCGGGGGGACTGGTCTTTGTTTCGGGACAGATTCCGCTGAACGCGGCTGGAACGGCCGTCCCAGGCGGCGTCGCCGAGCAGACCGAGCAGATACTCAGGAACGTCGCGGCGATCCTCCAAGCCGCGGGCCTGAGTCTTTCGGACGTCGTCAAGACGACCGTGTTCATGACCGACCTCTCGCAGTTCGCCGCCATGAACGAAGTCTACGCGAAGCATTTCAAGGCGCCCTGCCCCGCGCGCGCCACGGTGCAGGTCGAGGCCCTGCCCAAGGGCGTCGCCGTCGAGATCGAGGCGGTGGCCTCGAGGGTTTAGTCGGCGGCTTCCGGCAGCTCGAAATAGAAGGTCGTGCCGGCGCCGCTGGAGGTCGAAAAGCCGATCTTTCCGCCGTGGCGCTCGACGATGGCCTTCGAGATGGCCAACCCGAGCCCCGAGCCGCCCTTCCTGTGGCCCTCGGCCTGGGCGAAGCGCCCGAAGATCTTGTCGCGGAAGGCCTCGGGGATTCCGGGCCCCCGATCGGCGATCGCGACCCGCACAAAGCCCCCGCCCCGCGACAGCGAGGCCGTGACCTTCCCGTTTTCGGGCGAGAACTTGACTGCGTTGGAGAGTAGATTGGTCAGGACCTGCGTCAAGCGTTCGGGGTCCGCGCTGACCTTGAGACCGGCCGGAGCGCCGGAGAGCTCGAAAGAGACGCCGGCCTTGGCGCCAAGCGCGCGGTTGGTCTCGAGCGCGCGCTCGAGAAGCGGCGCCAGCTCCAGCGACTGCAGGTTGAGCGGGGCGCCGCCAGATGAGAGCTTCTCGACGCTCAGGTAGTCGTTGATGAGGCTCAGCATGAACTGGCTGTTGCGCAGGGCCATCTCGAGCATCTTCGGGGCGGAATCGGGATGCCGCTTGGCCAGTTCAAGCGAGCCGATGATGGCCGTCAAGGGCGAGCGGAGCTCGTGGGTCGCCAGCGCGACGAGCTCGTCCTTCATCTGCTCGGCCTTCTTGCGCTCCGTGATGTCCCGGAACACGGCGCGCACGTACTCGGGCTTTCCCTCCTTGAACTTATAATTAAGGAAGCCTTCCACGAAAAACTCGCGCCCATCCTTGGCCACGAAGGTGCGCTGGATGTCGCGCAGGGTCTCTCCGGCCAACAATTTGGCCTCGTTGGCGGCGACCAAGCGGTGCTGCATGGGGTGCAGGACGTCGTGGGCGTTGATTTTGTGGATCTCATCCTGGGAGTAGCCGAGTTTCTCCCGCCAAGCCCGGTTGACGTAGAGAATTTTGCCCTCAGGCGTGGCCAGAATGACGAGGTCGTCGATGTTTTCGAGCAGGTCCTCGAGTTTCAGGGCCTCCTCGGGAGGCAGGGGGGGCAGGGCCATGGGCGCTCTTCATTGAAGCTCTACGAGGCGTGCTTGTCAACCCGGAGTCTGGACAACCGCGGCTCTGAATATATGAAAGAAGCCCGTCTTGAAAGCCCGCCTTGACCCAGGGCGATCTCCCTGCGTCTTTCGACCCAAGCCGCTTTAGGCCCAAATCCCGCCGCAATCGGGCCAAATGGCCCGAGGCCGAGACGGGCCCCTAGTGCAATAATGGGATTATGCTACGGCGCCTCATAGCCACCGCTGTCTCCGCTGCGCTCATCGTCGTTTGCCCCGGCGTCGAGTCGTATCGCGCCTTGCCGCCGAGCTCGGCGAGATTTCGTCCGCGGGAGCGCGCCGAACGGCCGTTTTGCCCGCTTTGCCGACGGCGGCGATTCCGGGAATCTCGAATACGGGCCGCACCGAGCTGCCCGGCGCCGGCCAAGCCGTCGTGCTCGAGGTTCCCGCGGCGCAAGCCGGGCTCGTCGCGACTGGAGGGGGCATCGTTCCCGCCGCCTCGGTACCGGGCGCACGGGCGGACACGGCTCTGAGGAAGGCTCCGCTGGGCTCTGCCGAGTCTGCGCGCGAGCTCGGGCAGAGGACCGCGGGCGTCGAAGAAGCCGTCTCGGAACTCGAAAGGCCCGATCTGAGCGCCGAAGGCGCCCACGCGGTCGGAGTACGGCTCGAAGGCTCGGCGCAGCCGGCCGTGTCGGCCGAAGAAACCGCTCTCGCGGTGCCGAGGATGTCTGATTTCTCGTACCGTCACGCCCCGGCCAAGCAGAAGAGGGGCCGGGGATTCCTTGGCAAGGCGCGCGGCATGGTCCGCCGCGTCGCGGTGACCGCGGCGCTGGGCCTGGCGCTGGCGGTGACTCCCGCTTTGGCCGCGCCGCAGGCCTTGCCCCATGGCCCGCCGCCCGTACAGCAGCAGCAAGGCCCGGTCCTTCCCCAGCCGGCCCCGCCGGCCCAGGCGCCGCCTGTCCAGGCGCCGCCGCAAGGCGCGCCGCAAGACACGACCCAGGCCGAGCAGCCGGCCAAGCAGATCGGCCCGGTCGCGGCTTCGATCGCCATCCAAGGCGAGAAGATGACCGTGGGGGACCGCTTCCACATCGCCCTGACGCTTTCCAACAGCTCCGACAAACCCGTAGAAATCAACGGCCTGCGCTCCTCGCTTGACGACGCCATGCCCGCGCCGCCCCAAGACATAGAGATCGTTGACAAATCCGGACCCGACTCCGTCACCTTGGGCCCGGGAGAGACCAGGACGATCGTTTACGAGGCCATCGCCTGGGGTTCCGGCGACATCAGCGTGGGCGGCCCCCTGGTCTTCACCGCTCAGATCGGGGGCCAAGCCGTCGAGATGCAGGCGGTGCTGGCTGACGGCGCGATCAAGGTGCAGACGATCCTGACCCCGGATTGGAAGAAGATCGGCTTCAAGGACATCAGCGGGGTCCTGCGCCAGGACGTCCCGCTCTGGGCGTGGCTTGCCGCCATCCCGCTTCTGCTCGCGCTGCTGGTCGGAGCCGAGCGCCTCATTAGGGCGCAAAACCGCAAGCTCAAGCTCCCTCTGGTCCGCGACTCGCTGCTGAGTTCGACGCGCGAGCGCATCAAGACCCTCGGCGGCCAAGCGGGCCAGACCGACGCCGCCTTCTACGCGGAATATTTCTCGATCCTGTCGACCTTCGTCGTGGACTCCAACGGCCTTCCGGTCAAGGAGCGCGACGCGCGCAAGCTCATCGCGGATCTCAAGGCCGCCAAGAAGCTGACCTCGGGCCAGCTCAAGGTGGCCGAGGACCTCGCCAAAGGCGCGGAAGCCGCCCGGTTCGGCGGACGCACGACGAGCGCCGACGACCGCGCCGCGGAGCTCTCCGCCCTCTCGGATCTCGTCGAGAACATCGCTCAATCCGGCAAGGCCAAGGCCGCCAAACCGGGGCTCCACGGCCTCACGGCGCCCATGACGGGCCTGCAGTTCGGCAACCCCTGGGCCCTTCTGCTGTTGATCCCCTTGGCCGGCTACCTCGGCTGGAGATGGATGAACCGCCGCCAAGCGGCGTCGCAGGCCGCCTACGCCTTGCCGACTCTCTCGGCCCTCTCGCCGCGCAAGAGCTTTCGCCAGCGCTTCGGTTGGCTGACCAAGGGCCTGCGAGTGGCCGCGCTGAGCCTGATTCTCCTGGGCATCGCCGACCCCCAGCTCGGCGTGCGCCGCGAGACCACGATCACGCCTTCGACCGACACCGAGCTCATCATCGACGTCTCGGGCTCGATGGACGAGTCGTTCCGCGGAGGGGGAGGCGGCCCCACCAAGCTTCAGGCCGCCGAGGACGCGATGAAGGCCTACATCAACGAGCAGCGGCGCGGCACGCAGAACCGCGTGGGCCTGGTGACCTTCTCGGACGACGCCTATATCGACATCCACCTGACCACCGACTACGACGCCCTGATCGCGCATCTCAAAGAGCTCAAGACGATCTCGAGCACCGCGATCGGCAAGGCCATCCTGACCGCCACGGGCCAGTTCCTCGAGGCCAACGCCTACGAGCTTAACTCCCAGGACGATCCGCGCATCATCGAGGTCCAGCGCATCATCCGCACGCAGGGCCTGGGCGCGGCGCTCGAGTACGCCAAGCCCTATCCGGACCTCATGGAGAAGATCGTGCGGCCGGACCGCAAGAAGGTCGTCGTTCTTTTCACCGACGGCGAGTCGAATTCGGGAATACTTCCCCTGGATGCTTCAGAAATCGCCAAGAAGCTCGGCGTGCGCGTCTACACGGTCGGCATCGCGCCCAAGGGCGGCACGGGGACCGGCTACGACGAGAAGACCTTGACCGCGGTGGCGCAGACCACAGGAGCTCAGTTTTTCCGCGCGGACGACGCCGACCGCATGCGCGAGATCCTGCTCGAGATCAGCCGTCTCGAGAAAAGCCCCACGAAGATCGTCTCGGCGGTCTCGGTCAGGAGCTACCAGCAGTGGTTCATCCTGCTGGCCCTCTTGGCCCTGGGGCTGGAACTGGGCCTGGCCAATACGCGATTAAGGGTCTTGTCCGGCTTCCTGATGTTCACCTTGCCGTTCGGCGCCCAAGTCGCGAACTTTGACCCCGCGCAGACGCCGCCCGCGATCGTTCAGCAAGTCGACGCGCCGGCGGTCCCGCAGGGCGCCCCGCAAGGCGCCTTGCCGGTCACAGGCGTCCCCGCCGACGTCGCGGCCGCCAACCTCCTCTTCAATACGGGCCGCTACGACGAGGCCCTCAAGGCCTACGCGCAGGCGCTGCAGAGCCACCCCGACATGCCCGAGCTCTATTACAACATGGGCAACGCCTATCTGCGTCTGGGCGACGTCGAGCGCGCCAAGATCAGCTACGGCAAGTTCATGACCCTGACCAAGGATCCCAAGCTCGCGTCCAAGGCCCTCTACAACATGGGCAACGCGGCGCTCTCTCAGAAGGACGTCGAGGGCGCCGTCGACTTTTATAAGGAAGCCCTGCGGCGCGACGCGGGCAACGACCGGGCCAAATGGAATCTCGAGGTCATCAAGGCTCTGCAGAAAGAGCAGCAACAGCAGCAGAGCAAGGACGGCAAGCAGGGCAACCAAAAGCAGAAAGGCAAACAGAAGGGCCAGAAAGGCGATCAAAAGGGCGACCAGAAGGGCGACCAAAAAGGAGACCAAAAGGGCGACCAGAAGGGCGACCAGAAAGGGGACCAGAAGGGCGACCAGAAAGGTGATCAGAAAGCTCAGGCCAAGGACGGCGACAAGGACAAGAACGGCGTCGACCAATTGACCGACAAGCTCGGCGATCAGGAGAAAAAAGAGGGCGAGGCCGCGCGCAAGGCCATCCCGCGCAAGGGCGACCGCGTGTGGGGCCTCTTGGGCCTGCCGCTGTTGGGGACCGGCACGACGGCGCTGGCCTTCGGCTCGGCCTGGATGTTGTGGGCCCTGGCCTTCGGCCTGCCCTTGATCGCGGGGCTCATCGCCTACGGCATACACAAGAAGATATCGGCGGCAAAGCAGCTTTCTCCCGGGAGCGCGCCATCTGGCTTCTCGTCGTGGTGGGGGAAGTCGGCCTTCCTGCGCAAATCGGCCTTGATCTTGCTGGCCGCCGGCGCCCTGGGCTTGGCCTCGGCCGATCCCAAGAGCGGCTACAAGGACGAGCGCCTCAATTTCGGCGGCAAGGACATCGAGGTGGTGCTCGACAACTCGCTCTCGATGCTCTACGCCGAGGACGGTCGCGCGGAGCGCACCAAGCATGAGCTCGAGCAATTCATTACCCACATGCAGGGCACCGACCGCGTCGGACTTGTGGTCTTCGCGGGCTCGGCGCGCACGGCGGCTCCGATCTCGATGGACTACGGCAATTTCGAATACAAGCTCCAGCGCCTTCAGGTCGAATCGCGGGGCTTGAAGGCGGGCTCGGATCTGGCGGAAGCGGTGCGCTTCGCCGCGCAATCGTTCGAGAACGTCAAGCAGCTTGAGGGCCGCCAACGCGTCATCATCGTGGTCTCGGACGGAGACATCTTCAACGAGGAGCTCGAGGCCGCCGTCAAGGCCGCCCAGGAGCACCACGTCACGGTTTACACGATCGGCGTCGGCACCACGGCCGGCGCCAAGATCAAGGTCCCCACCGAGGACGGCTCGGGCACCGAGTACGTCATCAACGAGAAGACCGGCCAGCCGGCCGTGACCGCTCTCGTCGAGGAGCCGCTGCGACAGCTGGCCAGCCGCACGGGCGGGGCGTATTTCCGCGCGGGCCCCGAGTCGTCGATGAACCGCATCCTCGAGCAGGTGGCCCAGCTCCAGAAAGGCGAGAAGGGCGACACGATCAAGTCGCCGCGCGGGATCGCGGCCTGGTTCCTGTGGCCCGCGCTTCTTCTATTGCTCCTTGAGATGCTCGCACCCTCGAAATCGGTCCTCAAAGACGAGCGCAAGCAAAAAGCCCGCGGCGTGGCCCTCTTCGGCCTGGCCTCTCTGCCGCTGGCCGGCTGGGCGCTGATGCTCCCGTTCGCCGTCCTGTTTACAGCGGTCGTGGGCCTGCTGCTGGCGGACTACTGGAGCGGCGGCGCCTTGCGCCGGCGCCTGATGTGGGGCCTGCAGCGCCGAGGCCGACTCGTCGAGAACGGTGTGCTTGCCGACGCGGCGTCCCTGTTCTCCCTGCGCGACACCGACGGCCCCAAGGTGTCCCGATTCATCGCCGCCTGGGCCTCGGCTCCCGAAGCCGGCAAGAAAACTCTGGCGCGCGAGGCCTCCTTGGACGCACAGCTCTGGCGGCAGAAGCTCTCGGCGGCCTTCCTGTACGGCAACGCCCCGGAGACCCAAGAAGCCCTGCTCCTGGCGATGGCGCAGGCCGGGCAGCGCCATCTGGAACCTATGGAGCCCGTCATCCTCGAACTGCTGGCGGCTCGCTCGCGCCTGCCGTGGCTCGAGCACGTCGACGCGGCGCGCAGGCTCGCGCGCCTGGCGGCCGCCTCTTTCGACTCCGCCAAGAACGAATCGAGGGCGGCCCTCTCCCCGCTGCTGTCTTATCCCGACGCCGAGGTCCAGGAGGCGGTGCGCCAAGCCCTCGGCGACCGCGTGCCCGCGCCGGCTGCGCGCAAGGGATTGCGCTTTAACTGGCGCAAGGCCTTGGCCGCCGGGCTTTCCACGGTCATGCTGGCCTCCTCGCTGACCTGGGCCGGCTTCTCCGGCTACAAGACCGCCGAGTTCTTCTCTGAGCGGGGCAAGGCCGCCGAGTTCTCGATGAGGACCTTCTACCGCGAGGACATGTTCGTCTTCTCGGACCATTATTCCGACGATCGCATCGCGGCTCAGGTCTTGCCGGCGCTTAAGCGCTGGCACGAGAACCCCCAAGCCGCGGGAAGAGACCTCGAGCGCGCGCTCGATATCTTGGCCGAGTCGCCCGACCCCAAGGCCGACAACGTGCTCGAGGTCATCCTCAAGCACGGCGACATCTTGCCGCTGTCCGCCAAGGCCGAGTACAAGCTCCTTCATACCCTGGTCATCCGCGAGAACGACGACGTCTGGCGCTTTATGGAGGATCACCTCAAGCAGGGCGTGCGCAACCCTCGGGGCGTGCTGCTCATGCAGAAGATGATCGCGATCGCCGCGGCCGAGGGCAACGAGAAGACCTTCCAGAACATCTTCCATTTCCTGAAGAGCCCCAACGAGACGATCCAACACCAGGCTTCGGCGACGATATTCGCCTCCCTGACGGCCAAGGACAATCTTTCGAAATTCTTCGATCGGCTGACCGCGGTCCAGGGGCGCTACGCCGAGGATCCTGAATTGAATCTTTGGGTGGAAGACTTCGTCCTTCAACGCCTGGCGACCGCCGAGGCCAAGGACATCGACTCGGCCAAGGCGCGGGCTCTCATCGACAAGGTTCTGGATGCCGGCTCGCCGTGGGCGGCCGCGCGAGCTGCGGCACTGGCGGCGCAGGCGCAGCAGCAGGCCCAGCAGCCCAAGGTCGGCGCGGCGGCCGCTCCGGGCGCGGCGCCGCAGGCGCAGGCGCAGGCCCAGCAGCCGCAGATACCGCCCGCTTATCTCATCATGGCTCTCAATTTCATGCGGGAAGCCGAGCAGTCCTTCATTCAGAATGGGCAGTCGGTCCCAGGGCCGCTTGCCGACATGGTCAAGTACGCGGTCAACCGCACGACGACCCAGCTGATCAAGGAGGGCGAGGCGAAGTTCAAGGACCTGCACAAGAAGCTCATCGAAGCCGGCGTCGTGCTGCCCGACACCGAGAATTCCTACGGCGGCTACGAAGGCTATGACGAGTACGAGGGCTACCGCGGGCACATGGGCTTCGGCCGAGGCTACGGCGGCTACAGCAGCACGACGCAGAATTACCGCGAGCTCTACAAGCTCCAGCATCTGCGCGACCTCGGTCGCGTGCTGGCCGAGGTCTCCCAAGCAGCCCCCGCCGACTCCGCGGGCGTCAAGCCGGAGACCCTTGAATACCTCGAGCGCGCCGCCTCGGCGCTGAAGGTCATGGAGCCGCTGGGGCAGGCCTCAGGCATGCTCGACGGAGGCACGGTCGGCGAGAAGGCCGCCGACGAGGTCAACAAGATCCTCGACCAGGGAGCCTCCAAGCTCAACGCTAAGGGCTTCCTCAACGCTCTAAGGGCCAAAACCTTGGCTCCCTCCAACGGCGTCGACTCGGGTGCCGCGCGGTTCTTCGAGACCTACAGCTTCGAGAACATCGAGGGTTTGCGGGCCGTCCTGCGCGAGGTCGCGGCATCCGGCAAGGGCTGGGACTATTCCGGCAGCCCGAAGCCGTTGACGCTGGCCGAGAAGCAGTACATCGCCAAGTCCCTCGACGACCTCTCGGCCATCGAGGCCAGATTCTACCCCGACAGGGCCAAACCCGTGGCAACGAGCAATTTCTGGAGCAGCTTAGCCACGCCCGGCGAGGAGAGCCTGGCCTTCGCCCGCCTCTCGGTCGGCGCGTCGGCCAACGCCTCGGACGCCGAGTTCCAGCTGCGCGCGCTCAAGTACCTCGCCGCGCACGCGGGCAAAGACGCCAACGCCGACGAGCTGGCCGAGATCGTCTCGCAGCTGGCCAAGGCCCTCGAGAAGACTCCGCAGGCCGGCGCCGTGCTGAGAGAGCTCTCCCGCGCGCTGGGCGGCCGCTCCTTCGATGACCCCTTGAGCCAGGCGGTGCGCAAGGAAGTCCAGCGCCAGGCCGCCGCCCTCATGTCGGAGGCGAGCTCCTCTTTTGGTCAGCTCGCCCAGAAGCTCGTCGACCTCAAGGTCAAGCCGTCCACCTATTCCGACCGGCCGTACAAGATCATGCACCTGCGGACCTTCCTCAAGGCGGTCGAGCAGGAGGCCGCCGCCGTTGCGGGGCCGAACATGAGCGAGAGCGCCAAGACAGCGGCCGAGCGCGCAAGAAATTTGGTGCCCAAGCTCATAGAGCTCGGGACCAAGGCGGGCGTGACTCCGGGCGATTCGCCCGCGGATCTGGTCGCGGACTCGGTCAACGAGGTTCTCAAGGAGGGCTGGCAGCTCTTCGACGGCTCGACCTTCCTGGAGGCCTTGCGGCGCGCAAACCTGGAGCCGTCCGGCACCTCCACCGACATCAACACGGGCTACTATCAGCAGTACTCCAAGGAGAGCCTGGAAAAGATCCTCAAGCACCTCAAGGAGGTCAAAGCCTCGGGCAACGGCTGGAAGACCCCCGACATGACGCCCAAGCCGCTCATCGACAAGGAGAAGGACTACCTCGACCGGGCGATCAAGAATATCTCGGACCAGATCGACAACTACCCGAAGGCGGCGCCTCCCGCGCCGTCGGCCGACAAGAAAAAACTCCACGGCATCGCGCTGGTGGGCTTGGGGGCCCTGGGACCTGCGGTCTCTTGGCTGGGCACGGCGATCCTGATCGCGGCAGCGGCGGTCGCGGTTTACTACGTCGCGCGCGCTTTGATCCGCCGCTCCCGCGCCGCGGCCCCGCCGAGAATGTCCCCGGACCCATCGGCCAAATCGTCGGCCGCCGTCGAGGAGCGCTCGCGCCGCGTCGAGCTCTCGGCCAAGCGCATCGCCAACTCGGTCGCGGGCGGCAGTTTCCGCTCCGTCTTCATCGGCGCGGGAGGCACCGAGTTCGCCGAATCCAAGCCCTACGCGGGCGAGGACCTGCGCGACGTCGATTGGAAGACCTCGGCCCGACAGGGCGAGCTCTACGCCAAGAAGTACGAGCTCGAGAAGGACATGCCCTTGATGCTCGTCGTCGACCTCTCGCGCTCGGCCGAGTTCGGCACGCGGGGGGCGGCCAAACGCCAAGTCATCGAGGACGCGGCCTCGGTTCTGGCCCTGGCCGCGGCCCACGGCAACCTGCGGGTCGGCGCGATGATCCTCTCCGACAAGGTGGAAGCCTACCTCCCTCCGCAGAACGGCATGAACCAGGCCCGCGAGATCGTGCGGCGCATCCGGGACTTCGAGCCGAAGGGCGATGCGACCGATCTGAGGCCGGCGTTCGCGCTGGCCCTCAAGGAGCTGCACTCGCGCTCCATGGTGGCCGTGGTCTCGGATTTCATCGCCCCGGATTTCAAGAGCTCGCTTGTCGCTCTCTCGGCGCGCCACGACCTGCGCGTGATCCGGGTCGCCGACCCCGCAGAGACCGCCTCTTTGCCCAAGGTGGGTCTGGTGCTGGTCAAGGACGCCGAGACCGGCGAAACGCGCTACGTCGACACCTCCGATTCTCGTTTCCGGACCGAGCACGCGGCCCTACTGGCCCGCCAGGAAGCCGCCCGGCAGGCCGCCTTCACGGCGGCGCGCGCCATGCCGCTGACCCTTTCGACGGAAGGCGACCCCATGGAGTCGCTGGCCGCGCAATTTAGCCCGAAGAAAAAATAAAACAGAGGTAAGCTTATGAAGAAGACTCTCTCGCAGACGATGATCGCCGCCGCGCTCCTGGGGCTGTTCGCGCATCCTGCGCGATCGGTGGACATGAGCGCCGAGCGCGCCGCTCCCGGCTTTCAGCTCAAGGTCATCACTTTGACCCCCAAGCTCCTGGAGGCCGTCAAACCCGGTGACGGGGTCACGGCCGATCCGCTGGCGGCCGCGCTGCGCGCGGCGCTCAGCGTCGACGGAGCGATACCCGAGGGGGCTCGGCTCGTCGTCGCCATTCCCTCGGTGGGCTCACGAGCCGAGGCGGCGGTCCCCAGGACCGAGGGACCCGCGGCCAGCGCGACTTTGGCCGTCGTGGAGAAGGCCGTCGAGGGCATGCCCGATCTCGTCAAGGCCGGCGGAGGGCAGGCTCACGCGGGCGGACAGACCCTGTCCGACGCCGTGACCGGAGGCAAGACCGTCTCGGGGACCGGCGACGTGTCGGCCGCGCCCGAACCTTCCGCGCCCGCGGTCCCTCTCAAGGAGGCCGTAGCCCAAGGCAAGGCCGTCGTCGACGGCATCAAGAAGGAGGTCGGCAAGGTGATCGTCGGCCAGGACAACATGATCCAGTCGATCATCATGGCCCTGATCGCGCGCCAGCACGTGCTCCTCGAAGGCTTGCCCGGCGTCGGCAAGACCGAGACCGCCAAAGCCTTCGCCGACGCGGTCCACGGCGCCTTCCAGCGCGTCCAGGGCACGCCCGATAAACTGCCTTCGGACATCTTGGGCGCCGAGATCCTGCAGGAGGACCCCGCCACCGGAAAGAAGGAGTTCCAGCTGGCGAAGGGACCGGTCTTCACGAACATACTGCTCGTCGACGAAATCAACCGCATGCCGCCCAAGGCCCAGGCCGCGCTGCTTGAGGCCATGGCCGAGGGCCGCGTGACCATCGGGCGGCAGACCCTCGACCTCATGCGCTTCACGGTGCTCGCGACCCAGAACCCCGTCGAGCAGGACGGGACCTACCGCCTGCCCGAGGCGCAGCTCGACCGCTTCATGTTCAAGGTGCTCGTGCCCCAGCCCTCGGCCTCCGAGCTCAAGGTCATCATGGAGCGCAACCGCTCCAAGGACTCGCGCCCAACGGCCTCCAAGGTCACGAGCCTGACCGAGCTCGACAAGATCCGCAAGACCGCCGAGAGCATCCCGATGGATTCCCAAATCGAGGACTACATCGTGCGCATCGTGATGGCGGCCAAGGAGCACGACCACTTGAAGGGCAGCGTCGAGTACAGCGTCTACACCAGGGCCGCGATCTTCATGGCGCAGGCCGCCCGCATCCACGCGCTCATGAGCGGGCGCGACTGGGTCGGCCCGGACGACGTGCGCGCCGTGGCGCCTTTGGTGATGCGCCACCGCATCGTCCTCAATTATCAGGCCAACGGCACGACGCCGGACCAGATCATCGAGAAGATTCTCGACCTGGTCTCCCCGCCGCGGCCCACGACGCCGGCCCGCTCGCAGCTCAAGGCCTTCGGAGGCGCCGCGAGGACGCCGGCCAGATAGCGGCGCGCTCGTTTCAAGATCATAAGGCGAGGCCCTCCGCTGTCGCGGAGGGCCTCGTTTTTTTATACGCTTTTCACATGAGGAATCTGTTCCTGCTCATCGTCTTCGCGGCCTCGGGCTATTTGGCCTACCAGAATTATCGGACGACCCATTTCGCGACGGACATCGTCTTCAGGGACGTCCACGGCCGCGAACACGCCTTCGAGCCTCCCTGCAAGCCGGCGGTGATCGTGTTCTGGTCGAACCTTCCCAACAGGGAAAGCGGGCGCGCCTTGGAGGTGCTCGACATCGTGCGAAGCTATTATCCGGAGGACAAGGTCGACGCGATCGCGATCGACCTCGACCGCGCCTCGGAAGCCGACATCGAGGCCCAAGGCCGCCACGACGGGCGCAGGTCGACCATGGCGGTCCCGCAGACCGGCGATGACGCGACGCAGCTCAAGGCCCTGCGCCGTCGGTTCAAGGTCAGGGACCCCGGCGAGGACATCTGGGTCATCGGTTCCGACGCCTCCCTGCACTTCGTCGACGCCAGCGATCCGGCTCCCAATGCGGCGCGTCTCTTCGCGCTCGTCGACGCGTTCCTCAGGCCAGCCGCGAAGCCTTAGCGCGCCGGCCGGACCAGCTTGGCGCTCGCCCTCTTGGCGCCGACCTCCACGAGCCAGACGCTGCGCTCCGGATAGAAATCGGCCAGCCGCCGGTTCTCCTCGGGCGTGAGCTCGCGCGCCCACAAGAGGCGCGCGGCGTTCGTGTCGGCCTCGTTGTAGACCCACTCCTGGTGGAAGGAATGCCCGGGGCCGTAGCGGACCAGCACCAGGTGCTTCCCCCCAAACGCCTCGATGCGTGCCGCTTCCTCGTCGCGCGCGATGCTCCAAGCGCCTTTCTGCGCGACGGCATAGGCCCGCAGGCCGTCCCTATAGCCGAAGAAGGCTCCGATGCAAAACCAGAGCAGGACGGCGGCCGCAAGCGCCTTTCCGAGGGCCCTGTCGCGCAGGCGCCAGCCCCAAAGCCTTTTCAGCGCGAGCGCGATCAGAAGGAAGTAGAGGGAGCCCGCGGGCGCCGAGTAATACAGGCCGGTGGTGAAGCGGGTGAGAGTGGTCGCACCGAGGACGAAGAAGACCAGCGTCGCCACCAACTCCGCCGGCGCCGCCCCCAGCACGGCGGAGGCGAGCAGGAACTTCGACGGCAGGGAAGTGAGCCAATGGGCGTCGAGGGCCGACCAGCGCAGCTTGACGGTCCTCAGATAGCCGGCCAAAGTGTCCTGGTCCTTGACCAAGTCGTGGCCGAAGACGTTCCAGTAGCCGTCCCATTCCTTGGTCCGGTAAGTCATGGGAGGCCGGCGCTTCTGCCAGATGAAGGGCGGCACGTCGTTGTAGGCCTTCTCGTAGGCGATGTAGGGCGAGGCCAGGACGCTGCCCGTTCCGCGGTAGTCGTAATAAGCGATGAAGCAGGCGCAGCCGGCCAGCACGGCGGCCAAAGGGAGCAGGGCTTTTTTGACGCCTCGCGGGTTTCCCGAGAGAAAGCTCCAGGCGAGAGCGGCGCTCAGCGGCACGGCGAAGACCAAGCCCTCGAATGGGCGCGAGTTGGCCAGCAGGGAGAGTCCCAGGCCGTACATTGCGCCGGCCAGGGGGCCCGGCTCATCTTGCAGGCGCTTCCAGGCCCCGAGAGTCAGGGCGCCGGCGAACAAGGCGACGCCGCCTCCCCAATAGCTCAAGCTCCACGCGAAGATCAAGGAATGCGCGGCCGCGTAAAGTCCGACCGCCAGCGCCCAGGGCGGCTCGACGAAGGCCAGGAGCATCCAGCAGATCGCGGCCGCGGCCAAGACGACGCCCAAGAGCACGCCCGCGGCGGGATGGCCCGCCAGGAGCTTGCCCAGAGCCAGAAAAAGGCCCTGCGCGGGAGGCTTTCGCGACATCAAGGTGGGTAGGCTGATCAGATCGAACGACTCGAAATGCGGCCACAGCGGATGGGCCGGGTTGGTCAGCCGGCCGTGGACGAAGGTGTCGGCCGCGAAGAGGTAGCTGAACTCGTCGTGGATGACGGGATGCGGCGTCCCGTGGAGCGCGTAGGCGGCCAGGCCCGCAGCGGCCGGTATGCAGGCGACGAGCAGCACGGCCAGGGGCCGGGCGGCGATCGGGCTTTGCCGTGTCACGCTCAGGGCAGGACCGGAGCGGCGTAGGACAGAGTGCCGTTGAGGATCCAGACCAGGAGCAGCACGAGCGGCACGTGCACGGCGAACTGAAGGGCGGTGAAGCCGACGACGTCGCGGGCTTTGATGCCGAGTATTCCCAGCAGAGGCAGCATGAAGAAAGGATGGATCAAGTTGGGCAGGGCCTCGGCGGCATTGTAGGTCTGCACGACCCAGCCCAGGTGCACCTGCAGAGTCTTGGCGGCCTCGAGCAGATACGGCGCCTCGATGAGCCACTTGCCGCCGGCCGAGGGCACGAAGAGTCCCAGGACCGCCGAATAGGCGCCGACGAGAAGCGGGTAGGTCCGCTGCGTCGAGACCGAGATGAAGAAGTGCGCGAGCTGCGAGGCCAGGCCCGACTCGGTCAGCATCTTGAGGATCGCGGCGTAGAACGGGTACTGCACGAGGATGCCGGCCGTCGCCGGGACCGAAGCCGTCACCGCCTTGAGAAACGAGCGCGGCCTCCAGTGCAGGAGCAGCCCCAGGACCAGGAAGGCGAAGATGTAGTTGTTGAGCTCGAGGAGCTCGCCCGGGCCGCGGCTTGCGACCGTACGCCACAGATAGCCGAGCCCGCAGGCCGCGACCGCCACGGTCAATGCGGGGCTGTGCTCGAGCCACTCGCCGGGCTTGCGCGGCCTCTCGGACTTGAAGGACACGGGTTCGTAGGGCACCCCCATCGATTCCATCGTGAAGGCGAGCTCGGGCGGCGGGGCCGAGGCGTAGGCGACGGCAAGCGTCACCAGCAAAAGGCAGACCGTGACCACCGCGCTCTGCCAGAGCCCAAGAGTCTGCCCAAGAGGGATCACGCCGCTGATCTTCAGGAGCGCGGGCGGCAGCGAGCCCGATGCCGCCATGATGAGAGCCGCCGAGGAGGAAAGCCCCAAAGCCCAAACCGAGCCTAGACCCATGTAGGCCGCCGCCCCAAGAGCCCGATAATCCGCGTCCTTGACGCGGTGCGCGACCTCGCGGGCCAGGAATCCCGAGAAGATCAGGCTGAAGCTCCACGACGCCAGCGAGCTCAGCATCGAGAACAACGCCACGAAGGCGACGGCGGAGCGGCCGTCCTTGGGGATCGCGGCCAAGCGCTGGATGCCGCGGTAGACGGCCGGCGAGGTCGCGACCGCGTAGCCGCTGACCAGGACCATGGCCATCTGCAGGGTGAACTTCGTGAGGTCCCAGAAGCCCTGGCCGAACCATTGCGCGGCCTGCAGCGGGGAGGCGCCGTTGCCCAGGCACGCGGCATAGACGATGAGCACGGCGGTCAGCGCCAGCACGAAGGCGTCGGGAAACCAGCGCTCAAACCAGTCGGAGAGCCGGACGCCGACGCGCGAGAGACCCATGCGGGCTCATCATATCAAAGGAAGGGGGCGGCGGGACAGGCCGCTATTTCTCGTCGGCCAGCTTGGCGGTGAAGGTGTTGACGTCGCCCTGGCGGCCGATGAGCAGCGAGAGCGTCTCGCCGGGCTTGTGCTGGGCGATGGCGCGGGCCAAGGCCTTGAGGCCGGCGGGGCCCTTGCCGAAGCGTCGCTGATCCACGCCGAGGATCAGGTCGCCGTCCTTGAGGCCGGCGAGCGCCGCGGGAGAGCCGGGGCGGACCTTCTCGATGAGCACGCCCTGGTCGGGAGAGTCGGGGTTCGAGGTGTTCACGATGACGCCGAGCCACGCCGTATTGATGTTGCCGGCGGCCGCGTATTGAACCAGGGCCGCCTTGATGTCGTCGGCGACGATCGAGAAGCCGATGCCGATCGAGCCGCTCTCCGCGGTGGGCGCGGCAATCGCCGTGTTCATGCCGATGACCTCGCCCTGCATGTTCAAGAGCGGCCCGCCGGAGTTGCCGTGGTTGATGGCGGCGTCGGTCTGCAGCTGCTGGACGTAGATGCTGCCGCGGCCTCCGCCGAGGCCCGAGACGATGCCGCGCGTGACGGTGAAGGGCAGGCCCAGCGGGTAGCCCATGGCCAGCACCTGCTGGCCCTCGACGAGCGCGTTGCTCTCGCCCAGAGGGATGAAGGGCCGGGGCATCCCGTCGGCTCTTTTCGGAAGCTGGAGTATGGCGATGTCCTTGTCGTGGTTGGCGGCCAGGACCTTGATCTCTCCGGTGCTGCCGTCGGAGAATTCGACTTTGAGCGTGTCGCCGGCCTTGGCCGCGCCCGTCACGTGCGCGTTCGAGATCACGATCCCGTCGGGCGAGACGACGTAGCCCGAGCCGAGGCCGTGACCGGAGAAGATCTTGACGACGGCGGGCTTGGATTTGGCCGTGATGGCGACCGTGAGGTCCACGGCTGCGGTCGAATCGGCTTTGGGGGCTAGCGCCGCCGCGGTCGTGTCGGGCGCTGCGGGCTTGACGGGAGTCGCATCTTGGGCGGGCCAGACTTGGGCCGCCCTGACGAAGGCCGCCTCGTTGAAGTTTCTGCTGAGATATCCGGGGCCCATGAGCGAGCCCGCCGTGACGGCGGCCAGCAGCAGCGGCAGGACGACCTTGCCGGAGCGCGCCATGAAATTGAGTTTGGACTGCGCCTTAGCCTGGGACCGGGCCTTCAGGTGCGAGCGGAAGTTGTAGAAGAGGTAGACGACGCCCGCGACTCCGAGCAGGCCCGTGTAGACCTGGGCCCCCATCGGCATCAGGAAGTGCGCGGCGAGAAGACCCGCGGTCAAAGTCAGCAGGTTGTAGGCGTAGTGGGCGACGAAGGGTACGACGATGCTGCGCGTCTTGTAGGCGATGTACGCCAAAGAGAAGCCCATGACGAAGTGCACCGAGGCGAAATACGGGCTCACGCCCCAGGCCGCGAAGTGGCTCGCGGCGAAGCTGGCGGCGGAGAGAGTCGCGGCCAGCGGGAAGGCGAAGCGCGAGACCTTTCCGGCGATCGACAGGGCGGTCTGCGTGAGTCGCCGCAGGGTGAAAAGATCGGGCACGTTCTCGAGCCATTTGGAGACGGTGTTGGCCGCCGGCCTGACCGCGGCCAAGAGCGTCCAGAGCACGCCGAAGCCGAGCAGGCGGCTGCCGAACTCCTCCCAGGCCGTGGCCATGGGCAGCTGCACGAAGAGGAAATGGAACGGATCCGAGGTCAGGGCCGTGTTGATGGCCTTGGGGCCCAAGCGAGCCAGCAGCTCGACGCGGCCCGTGGCCTGGAGTATGCCGTCCGAGACGTGAAGCTGCCAAGAGAAGACCTTTTCGAAGGCCAGCGCCGCGTACTGCAGCAGAGCGCCCATGCCGATCATGTTGAAGGCCCATTTGGTCCCGTAAGCCAGCTTGCCTTTGAAATCGAGCTTGAGCTCCTTGGGGCCGCCGTAGTCGTCGGTCGTCGAGGCGTCTCGGGGAGCGGCGAAGCTCTCTACGAGCCGCTTGGGAAGCACGCGCTTGGCTCCGCGGCCCAGCGTCGAGCCCGCGGAGCTCAGCCAGCGGCCAAGCACGGTCTTCGGGGCGGCCGCGGGGCTTTCGACGTTCTTGTCGCCGTCGAAGACGACGCGTTGGCTCTCGCCGAGGGTCTCGTCGGCGGCGGTCTCTCCGCCAGGAGCGGCCTCTGGGGCGCCGGCGCTGCGGATCAGTTCGCCCTTGGCGCCGGGGAGCGCTTGCGCGCGCGGTTCCGTCAGTCCGGGCTCTTTGAGAGGGGCCTCGGCGGGTGAGTTGAGGGCGGCACGCAGGCCGGTCTCGGCAGAGATCGTCCGGATGAGGCCCGCCTCGCCCTGGCCGAGCAGTTCGGGGGTCAACAGAGAGCTCTCGCCGAGCGCTCCGTCGACGGTCTTGAGATCGGTCCTGACGGGCAGAGCGGGGAGCTGGTCCGCGCCGCTCTGGATCACCCGTAGCGGCCGCGCCGTGGTTCCCATGCCCTTGGGGGCGGGGGTCAGGCCCGTGACGCGAATCTCCGCGTCGAGCGCACGCAGGGGTGCCGCGAACAGAACAGCGCAGGCCAAAGCGAGGAGCGTCTTGTTTGCCATCACCCCCATTGTAGGATGTCGGTGCTCTCGACGAGCGGGCCTTTGGTCCCAGCAAGGGCCCATCTTTGGGCCCGTCGTAGAAGACCCCGTTGGCCTAGAGAAGCCCGAAGGCCTTGAGTTGGGCGCGCACGAGCGCGAGATTTTCGGGCGCGATGGGGGTCAGCGGCAGTCGGGGCTCGGGCCGGCAGAGCTTGAGGAGGCCCATGGCGGCTTTGACGGGGATTGGATTTGTCTCCACGAACAAGGCCTTGATCAAGGGAAACATCTTGAGATGGAGTTTGGCGGCTTCCGCGGTCCTTCCCTTAAGATGGGCGCGGCACAGGGCGGCCGTCTGTTTGGGCGCGATGTTCGAGACCACAGACACGACGCCGCGGGCGCCGGCCGCCATCATGGGCAAGGTCAGGCTGTCGTCTCCCGAGAGGACCGTAAACGACGGCGGCACGAGCGTCAATATCTCGCTGACTTGGTCGAGCGAACCCGAGGCTTCCTTGACGGCGACGACGTTCCGACAGGCCCTGGCCATGCGCGCGAGCGTCTTGGGCAGGATGTTGACCGCCGTGCGCCCGGGAATGTTGTAGACGATGATCGGCAGGCGCGTGGACTTCGCCACCGCCGCGAAGTGCTCGAAAAGGCCCTGCTGCGTGGGCTTGTTGTAGTAGGGCGCCAGCACGAGCAGCGCGTCCGCCCCGAGCGACTCCGCCTCGCGGGCGAGCTCCAATGCCTTCCAGGTCGCGTTGGTCCCGACGCCCGCGATGACAGGCACCTCGCCGCGGGATTCTTCGAGGACGATCTCGATGACCCGGCGGTGCTCTCCCGAGGTCAGGGTGGCCGACTCTCCGGTCGAGCCGCAGGGCACCAGGCCCGCCGTGCCGCCCTTGAGCTGCAGGTGCACGAGGCGCCGCAGCGCGTCCTCGTCGAGGCGCGAGGCCTTGTCGAAAGGCGTGACCAAGGCGGTGTAGGAGCCTTCGAATCTCATTTAAATTTCTCCAGAGAAGACGAGTTGGGCGGGGCCCTCGAGCCAGAGGTCCTCGAAGCGCCGGCCCTCGCGGCGGAACTGGACGCGCAAAGTCTGCCCCGAGCGGACCTTGACGCGCACCGGGGACCGCGCCTTGCCGAGCAAGGACGCGGTCAGTGCGCTGGCAACGACCCCGGTCCCGCACGCCAGCGTCTCGTCCTCGACGCCGCGCTCATAGGTGCGCACCGAGAGGCCGCGCGACCCGAAGGCGACGAAGTCCACGTTGGCGCCGGTGCGTCCGAAGGCCTTGTGAAAACGCAGCGCTCGGCCGACCTCGACGACGGGAAAGAAATCCAAGCGCTTGACGACGACGACGGCGTGCGGCACGCCTGTGTCGAGCCAGTGCGCGACATGGGAGCGTCCCCCGATCTTGATCTTGATTCCCAGACGAAGCACCCGGGGGCGCGGCATGCGGATGGCCGCGGTGCGGGCGCCCAAGACCTTGGAGCGCAGGACTCCCTCGCTGGTCGCAAATTCGAACTCGCGCCGGCCGTCCGTCCAGCCGCGGCGGAACATCCACCAGGCCGCGCAGCGCGAGCCGTTGCCGCAGAAAGCCTCGGAGCCGTCGGCGTTGAAGTAGGCCAGACGCAAAGAGGGACGGCGCGAGACGACGAGCAAGCCGTCGGCTCCCACGCCTGAGCGGCGGTCGCAAAGTCGGCGCGCCAGGGCGGAGTGCTTGGCGGAGGCATGGGCCTCGATCATGACGAAGTCGTTGCCCGCGCCCGAGAGCTTGTCGAAGGACAGCCTCACTTGCGCGCCTCGAGCTTGGAGAGCAGGTCCTTGGCCGCCTCGGCTACGAAGCGCGCGCGGCGGCCCCCTTCGGCCGCGACGCGCAGGTCTTTGAGGGCCTCGTTGGTGCGGCCCTCGCGCAGCTCGACGCGGGCCGCGATCCAGCGCGCCAGGGGGTCCTCTGGATCGATCTTGAACCTGGCGGAAGCCGCCAGTTTGGCATCATGGAAGCGCTCCGCTTCGAGGCACCAGAGCCCTTTGGCCAGCGCCGCATCATTGCGGGAGGGGTCCTCGCGCAAGGCCTCGTCGAGGGAGGCCAGGGCCTCGTCGAGCCTGCCCGCCACGCGCTGGATGAAGGCCAGGTCGATGCGCGAGTCGGCGTCCGGCGAGAGCTGCAGGGCGCGACTGATCGCCAGTTCGGCGGTCTTGAGGTCGCGGCTGGCGAGCAGGACCTCGGCGTAGTCGCGCCAAATCGGCGCCTGGTCGGTCATGATCTCGAGCGCGGTCTCGTAGTGCTCGGCGCTCGATTCCAAGAGCCCCAGCCGCCGGTCGATCTCGGCCAGCCCCAGATGCGCGCGCGCGTTGTTGGGGTGGATGGAGAGCACCCTCTGGAACAGGGGCTGCGCCTGCTCGTCGAGCCCCGACTGGTGCAGCAAGGTCGCCAGCTCGCTGAGCAGATTGAGGTCCTTCGGGAAGAGCTTCACGGCGACCTGATACGTCGAGAGCGCCGAACCGAGGCTCCCGGTCCATTGGTAGCTCAGGCCCAGATACAAGTAGGCCTGGGCCAGACGGTCGCGCTTGAGCTTCTGGAGAAAGTCCGGGGTGAGCGCGGCGATGACCTCGGCATACTTGCGCGACTCGAAGAGGCTCTTAGGTCCGGCCAAGGGATCGCCCATGGGTCCCCAGAGGCCGGCCCTCGCAGGGGTCGCCAGCGCCAGCGCCAGCAGCAGGGATCTCGTCACGGTCTCTTGACCGCCGGCCTGGGAAAGTAGTCCTTGAGCAGGCTGTCCATCGAGAACAGGATCAGCTTTTCCATCGCACTGGGCAGGAGCTTGTTGGCGGCCAGCACGCCCTTGTCGATGGCCTCCTTCGACCGCGCGGTCTCGTACATCCCGATGTCTCCCACGGGCGGCTCGATCAGGAAATCGGCCTGGCGCCTTTGCTCCCGGGACAAGAGCGAGCCGCGGATGTCTACGACCTGTTCGAGGCTCTGGAACACGTTGCTGGGCTTGCTGTGCGTATAGTCGGCCTCGGTCACGCTGGCCAGCACCCACTGGGCGCCGAGCAGGCGCGCCGCGTCGATGGGGATGTAGTCGACCACGCCGCCATCGACAAGATAGCGGTGGCGGTATTCGACCGGCGCGAAGATGCCCGGCAGGTTCATGCTCGCCCGCACGGCCAGGGCCAGATCCCCTTCGCGGAAGATGATCGCCTCGCCGGAGTAGAGATCGGCCGCCACGCAGGCGAAGGGTTTCTTGAGGTCCTCGAATCGCATGCCGCCCAGCTGCTGGTGGATGAAGGCCTCGGTCGCCGCCGAAGAGAGCAGCTTGTCGGCCAGGACGTAGCGGATCAAGGTGAAGGCGTTGAGATTGGTGCCGGAACTGAGCTTGATGCCCTTGGCGATCTCGCGCAGTTTCTTGATGGGTGTGCCGCCGGCGTAAAGGGCGCCCATGATGGCCCCCATCGAGGTCCCGGCCACCACGTCGACCGGAAAGCCCGCGTTCTCCAGCACCGAGGCCACGCCGACGTGCGCGGTTGCGCGCAGCGAACCAGCGGAGAACACCAGGCCGACCTTGGGCCTCTGGCCGGGAGACATGGCTACGAGCTGCCGGAAGAGATGATCGCGCAGCAAGGCGTCTTCGGAGAGGTCCGGGGCGGCGGCCGCGGGGGAGCAGAGCAGGGCCGCGCACAGCGCCGCCTTCAGGAGGGTCATGGTTTTCCTCCCATATCCTGAGGAGTCAAACCATTCCCTTCGGTCACGGCGAAATCTCGCGGCCGACCGCGCGCTCGAGACGGGCCCTTGCGATGATGTGCTCGGTCATCGCGCCGAGATACGAGAGCTTGAGGTCCAAGAGCCCGACCCTGGCGCGCATTCGCGCCAGCATGCCGGGGCCCTCGCGCGAGGCGGCGGCGAAGAGCTCGGAGACGCGGCGGTACCGCGCAGCTGGCTCCAGAAGTCGTAGGAAAACGGAAGTTTCACCCCGATCGAGGCGTCCCAGTTGTTCTGCCGCAGGGGAAACCGCAGCGCCGTCAGTTCGTAGTCGCTGGCGAGAAACACGGTCGGCTTGGGCCGGCCCGCGGCGATGTTCACCGTGATGGCGTCCATCTCGGCTTTGTAGGTCTCGCTCTGCAGTTCGGGGCGCAGCTCCACGGCCCAGAGCACGGCCTTTTCGATGTCGATGTCGACCGGCTTGGTCTCGAGTTCGCCGACGACTTTGAACGGGGTGTCGAGCTCGAGGTTGACGTTCTTGAGGAAGTTGAGCCGGGCCAGATCGAGATTGTGGCTCGCTTCCGAGTCGCGCGCGCGCGCGGAGCCGACCAGGGACTCGCCCTCCACGCGATCCCAAGCGCCCAACCCCCCTTTGGCCAGGGCCTCTTCGACCGACTTGAGGAAATCCGAGGTCGCGGCGGCCTTTTCCTGGGCGAGGATCAGCCGGAAAAACACCTCCTTGACCGAGAGCTGCAGGTCCATGTGCACGGATTCGTGGTTGCTCAAAGCCTGCTTCTGGGCGGCCTGGGCCAGGCGCAGCGTGTTCAGCGTCCGACCGCCCTCGTAGAGAGCCATGTTCATGTAGCCGCGCCCCGAGTAGATCGCCCCGTTCTTGGCCGAGTCGCCGGCCGTGAAGGGGCCGTTGTCGGGGAAGAGCAGGATGTTGCGAAAATCACCGGACAGCGAGAAGGGATAGCGCGCCTCGTACTTGGTTGCGCTGGCCTGGAGCCCGACTTCGGGCAGGAACAGGAACTTCGCCTGGTTGACGCGCTCCTGAGCGATGATCACGTCCTGCTCGGCGGAGAGCAGGCGCGCGTCGTTCTGCAGGGCGATGCGCTGGGCCTCATCGAGCGAGAAGACCTTCTCGAACGAGGCGCAGGAGCCGGGGACGGAGGGGGTTCCCAGAGCGAAGAGCAGGGCGAGCGTTGAAATCACGGCCTTACACCTTGAAGGACTGGGTCAGGTGCTCGAGCTCGATCTTGAGCGAAAGAAGCTCCTCGAGCAGAGCCGTGGAACCCTCGGGGGTCTTCTTGATCGCCTCCGAAAGCCTGTCGGCCAGATGCGCCGCCAGGTTGCGGTCTTTCTGGACCATGCCCTGGAGGCTGGCCACCATTCCGTTGAACTCCTCCTGAAGCTCGAGCAGCTCGTCGCCCGTGCGCAGCGAGACGCGATGGGTGAGGTCCCCCGACGATACGATCTGGGCGGATTTCTCGAACCGGTAGATGGGGCCGGCGAAGCGGTGCGAGACATAGAGAGAGATCATGAGCATGAGGCCCAGATAGAGCACAAGCTTGACCATGATGATCCAGTTGAACTGGCTGACCGCCGGCGTCATCGAGGGGTTCTCGGTCAGCACCATGCGCGCCATCGTGTAATAGATGTCGCCGCCGACGATCAGGGAGGCCAGAAGGACGCTCACGAAGACCATGCCGATGTACTTGAGCTGAAGCGCCCGCTTGATCAGCACGGTCCGGCGCTGGAACTTCGCGGTGTCGGCCATGATCCTTTAGACTTTCGCCGTCGCCCTCGCTTTGGATTTGGTCGAGGTCAAGGTGTCGGCCAGCGCGAGCCAGTCCTTGGTCACGGTCTTGAGCTTGGCCGTGGCCTCCTCGAGGCTGACGCCGAGCACGGCGTCGCCGCGCAGGGCGACCATCTGCCCGAACTTGGCCCCATCGACGAGCTCGGCGGCCTTCACGCCGACGCGCGTGCCCAGAATTCGGTCGAACAAGGTCGGCGGGCCTCCGCGCTGCATGTGGCCGATCACCGAGGCCCGGGTCTCGGTGCCGGTCTGCTTCTCGATCAGCTCTTGGAGCTTCTCGGCCACGCCGCGCTTCTTCAGGATCATGTGGCCGAACTCGTCGAGCTCCTCCTTGCCGGAATCTCCCAGGTCGATGGCCTCCGAGGCGACGACGAGCGCGACCTTCTTGCGCGCGTGGGCGGCCTTGAGCTTCTCGGTCATGTCCTTGACGTCGACCGGCCTTTCCGGTAGGCAGATGTAGTCGGCCCCGGCCGCGATGCCGGTGAACAGCGAGACCCAGCCTGCGTGGCGCCCCATGACCTCGAGCACCATGATGCGGCGGTGGCTGCGGCCGGTGTCGATAAGCCTGTGCGCGGCTTCGACGGCCAAGGTCACCGAGGTGTCGAAGCCGAAGGTGTAGTCGGTGGCCGAGAGGTCGTTATCCATCGTCTTCGGAACGCCGACGACGGGAACCTTGTGCTCCTTGTAAAGCTTCGCGGCCACCCCGAGGGTGTCCTCGCCGCCCATCGCGATCAAGGCGTCGAGCTTGAGCTTCTTGAAGGTCTCAAGCGTCTTCGGGACGCCGCCCTCTTTCTTGTAGGGGTTGGTGCGCGAGGTGCCGAGCATCGTGCCCCCCAAGCCGACGATCTCCTCGACCATCGCGCGCGTCAGGGGCTCGGCCGCGCCGTTGATCATGCCCTTCCAGCCTTCCTGTATGCCGAGACACTCGTAGCCCAGTTCATGGGCCTTGATGACAGCACCCCGGATGGCGGGATTGAGGCCCGGGCAGTCGCCGCCGCCCGTCAGGATCCCGATGCGCTTGGCCATGGTTTTAATAGTCGCCTTTCACCGTTCCGGAGGTCCCCGCCTTCTCGCCTTTGCCGAGGTACCAATCTTCCTTGATGGGAGCCAGCATGTCTTTAGCGGCGATTCCGTAGCGCTTGATCCAAGGCTGGGCCGAGGCGTCGATGATCTTATTGAGAGTCTTCATGCGCTCGATCCCGGTGGTGGCGAGGAACTTCGCGCGCGCCTCGGCGCCGGAGGTTTGCTCGAAGTACTCGTTGAAGATCGCGCGCCCGGCCATGTAGCCCGCGCAGCCGGCCTTCATCGCCATTTCGACTTGCTTC
Organism: Elusimicrobiota bacterium; assembly: GCA_016194705.1. Taxonomy (GTDB): domain Bacteria; phylum Elusimicrobiota; class Elusimicrobia; order UBA1565; family UBA9628; genus PALSA-1176. Next base: position 52,758 of record JACQAZ010000012.1, read on the forward strand.
ACGAAGAGGTCGAACTTCTCGCCCGCCGACAAGAGCACCCAAGGGCGGATCGCCGCCTCGTTGAGCTTGGCCAGATTGTCGGCGATCTGGGAGTCCGAGTCGTCCTTCATGTTGGCCGGGAACTCGAGCTTCAAGATGTCGGTGAGCGGCCCGATCAACCTGGTCGATTCCATGATGTTCTTGACCTTGCGCGCCTTGTACGACGGGGTGTTCTTGTCCTCGCCCTTGCGCGGGAACGAAAGCTCCTCGGTCATGAGCAGGATGTCGGACTTCGCGCAGTCCTTTGAGACCAATTCCACGAACTTCATTTGCTTCTTGGTGTACTCCTTGTCCTCGGTGTCCATGTAGACCAGGAGCTTGACCGCGGCCGCGCCCATGAGCTTGATCTTCTCGACGTTCCAGCCGGCCTCGTACTCGCCCGGGATGCCAGCGTCGCGCGAGGCTTCCGAGCGGACGATCAAGCCCACGGTTTTCGGGTGCGAGAAGGTCGCCGGCGCCTGGCGCGCGCCGTAGATGACGTCGAGGAGCAGCGCGGAGGAGTAGGGGGAGAGGGCCTTGACCATCTCGAGCTTGACGCCGAGGATCTCGTCGAAGGTCGGCTCGGCCGGAGCGCCGGCCGTCGAATGCATCGCGCGCAGAGCCTTCTTGAAGGAGTTGCTCTGGTCCATCGCGAGGACCCTGAAGCGGTTGTTCTCGTCGGTGATCTGGCGCAAACCCACGAGCTTGCCCGAGGTCAGATGGGTGAAGTGCTCTTTCAGTCCGGCTTGCGGCTTGGCGGCGGTGGCGTTGGCCATATAAGTTCTCCTCTGTCGTTATCGGTGCCAGGCCTTCACTCTTTTCACCGTTTCACGAAAGAGTGAAAAGAGTGAAGGCCTGGCACCGTTAGAAATTGGCGCTGTATCTGAGCTGGACGATCCTTTCCGGGCCGCGCGAGTCGCCGCTGGAGAAGGTCCCGCCCTGGCCGATGGCCCGGACCGAGAAGTCGGCGGCGAAATGCGAGGTGATGAAGACCCGGAAGCCCGCGTTGAGTCGGCTGTCGAGGAAATTCTGGATGTTGTCCCACTCGAGCATCAGCAGGACCTTGTCCTTGATGTCGTAGCTGAACGGCAGCGACGCGAAGAAGGCGTTGCCGTCGAAGTCGGAAATGTTCAGCGAGGGATGCGCCTGAAGGCCCGGCAGGCCCAGCTCCTGGGTCGCCACGACGTAGAAGCCCCTCTGACGGTTGTTGTAGCGCCGAGACGTGCTGTTGTAGATATAGCCTTGCCCGTCGTAGCCCAGCGCCAGGGAAGGCAGCCAATGGTCGCCGTCGTAGAAGCGCCACTTGACCTGGGCGTTGGGCGCGCGCGCGCGCACGACCGTGCCGCTGCCGATGAGGCTGTCGATGGTCAGCGAGCCTCCGATGTTGAGACCTTGGTAGACGCCGAACGAGACGTATTGGAGCATGCCGCCGCGCGAGAAGAACCGCGTGCGCGAGGAGTAGCCGCCGTAGTCGAGCACCGCCGAGGTCGGGGCGTCGATGAGGTCGACGTCGGGAGCCAGCAGGCCGCCGCCCTCGATGGGCCCGTCGGAGGGGCTCTTCTTGGGCTTGATCTTGACCTTCGAGTCGGAGTCCGGGCCTTTCGCGGGGCCGGCCGCCTCGGCGGCCAAAGTCCGGGTGGAGAGGCCGAGGCAGAGGATCAGCGCTGCCGCCCAGGGCGTCATTTTGGAGATTTTATCTTTCATCACTTGGGTTTCGCAAGAACCTCGGAAATGCGCTCGTGCAGGGCCGCCATTTCGAAGGGCTTCTGCACGACTTCCTCGGCCCCGCTCATCAGGGCGACTCCTTTTTCGCGCGTCGTGTCGCGGCTGGTCATCAGCATGATCCGGGGCGCCTTGGCGCCCAGCTTATTGGTGACCTCGTAGGCGACGTGGTAGCCGTCGATATAGGGCATCATGACGTCGAGGAGGATCAGATCGAGCTTCTCGGCCATGGCGATCTGAAGCGCGTCCTTGCCGTTGGCCGCCTCCAGGATCTCGTAGCCCTGCATGCCTAAGTCCATCTTGAGCAAATCCAAGAGGTCCGGGTCGTCATCGGCCACTAGGATGCGCTTTCGATCCGCCATGAGTTCTCCCCTAAAATTGTCTCGATGGATTCTAGCAGATTTTGATCCAGGCGCACCTTTTGATCGGTGTCCAGGATGGCGTCGCCCTCCGGTGTGGCGATCTCGACGCTGACCGGGCAATTGCCCGGGTGCGTGGCAAAGAGCATTTTTAATTTGTCCAAAGCCGCGTCCTCGAGTCCGCCCCGGGCGACGATCCGGAGCTTGCGCCCGTAGCGCAGCACCGCCAAGTCGATGGGTGCTATCTCGTCGACGATCATCTCGGCGGGGCTCTCTGGACCTTCCCCACGGAACGAAAGTCTGCCGGAGACGCAGACGATCGAGCCCACCTTGAGCTGCTTGTCGAGTCCCGAGGCGTAGGCCTTCGGGAAGATGAGCAGGTCGATCTCGCCCGAGAGGTCCTCGAGGACGGCCTTGGCCATCTGCTCGCCCTTGCTCTTGGTGACCATCCGCTTGACCTGGATCATGAGGCCCGCCAGGCGCACCGGCGACGGGACCTCGGGGGTCAGCTGCGCGATCTCGCGCGTGGCCGCGGCCTTGAGCTTCTCCTTGACGCCCAAGAGCGGATGGCCCGAGAAATAGAAGCCCAACACCTCCTTCTCGAAATTGAGCACGTCGTGCTCGGAGAGCGGCTTGACGTTGTCGGCCACGGCCTGGGCGCCCGCGTCGGGAGCGCAGGGCAGGGCGCCGAACAAGAGCTCTTGGCCCCTGGCCAAGTCCTCCCGGATTCGCGACTGACGGTCTACGGCGTCCTCGAGCCGGGCCAAAAGCTGGGCGCGGACGTGCGCAGGGCTCGGGCCTGTTGCCAGGCCGTCCATGGCGCCCGCCTTGACCAGCGACTCGAGGACTTTCTTGTTGGCCGCGTGCAGGTCGACGCGCGCGCAGAAATCGTCGAGGTCCTTGAAGGGCCCTTTGGCTCTGGCCTCGAGCAAGGAGGCGACCGCGCCTTCGCCGACGTTCTTGACCGCGACGAGGCCGAAGCGGATGGAGTTGGGGTCTTGGATCGTGAAGTGCGCGCCCGAGAGCTGGACGTCGGGCGGCAGGATCGTGATGCCCATGGCCTTGGCCTCTTCGAGGTAGGTCACGAGCTTGTTCTCCTTATCCTCGTTGCCGACGGCCGAATGGCCGATCTCGGAGGTGGCAACGGCGGCCATGAATTCCAACGGGAAATTGGCCTTGAGATACGCTGTTTGATAGGCCACGAGGCCGTAGGCCGCGCTGTGCGATTTATTGAAACCGTAGCCTCCGAACTGCACGAGCTGGTCGTAGACCTTGTTTGCCAGTTTCGCCGCGATCTTGTGCTTGGCCGAGCCTTTGACGAAGGTGTCGCGCATCTTCTCGAGCTCTTCGGGAATCTTCTTGCCCATCGCTTTCCTGAGTCCGTCGGCCTGCCCCGGCGTAAAATCCGCGAGCTTCTTGCTGATCTCCATGACCTGCTCTTGAAACACGATGCAGCCGTAGGTGTCCTTGAGGATGGGCTCCATGAGCTCGTGGTCGTAGGCGATCTTCTTCTTGCCGTGCTTGCGCTCGACGAACATGTCGAGCATTCCCGACTGCATGGGTCCCGGGCGATAGAGCGCGATCAAGGAGACGATGTCGTCGAAATGGCTCGGCTTCATGCGAAACAGGAGGTCGCGCATGCCCGAGGAGTCGAGCTGAAAGACCGCCAGGGCTTTGCCCGAGCGCAGCAGCTCGAAGGTCTTGGCGTCCTCGGGAGGCAGTGCGTCGATGTCCAGCTTGGGGTCGCGGCGTTCCTTGATGGACTTGACCGCGTCGTCGATGATCGAGAGCGTGCGCAGGCCGAGGAAGTCGACCTTCAAGAGGCCGAGCTTGGGAAGGACGTCGCCGTCGTACTGGGTCGTGACCACGTCCGACTTCGTGCCCTTGGACAAGGGGGAGTAGCGCACGACCGGCTCCTTGGTGATGACCGTGCCGGCCGCGTGCACTCCCGTGTGGCGCTTGAGGCCCTCGAGCTTCAAGGAGAGCTCGAGCAGCCTCTTGATCTGCGGGTCCTTGGCCGCCTCGGTCATGTCCGGGTTTTTCATCGACTCGTAAAGCGTCACGTTGGGGCCGCCCGGGATCATCTTGGCGATGCGGTCGGCCTCCGAGAGCGGCACGTTCATGACGCGGGCTACGTCGCGCACGACGAGCTTGGCGCCGAGGCTGCCGAAGGTGATGATCTGGGCCACGTTGCTGGCCCCGTATTTGTTCTTCACGTACTCGATGACGCGGTCGCGGCCCGTATCGGCGAAGTCGATGTCCAAGTCGGGCATCGACTTGCGGTCGGGGTTGAGGAAGCGCTCAAAAAGGAGTTTGTTGGGAATAGGGTCGATGTTGGTGATGCGCAGGGAGTAGGCCACCAAGGCTCCCGCGCCCGAGCCCCGGCCGGGCCCGACCGGGATGCCCTGGCTGCGCGCGTACTTGATGAAGTCCCAGACGATCAGGAAATAGCCCGAGAAGCCCATCTTGCGTATGACGCCCAATTCGTAATTGAGACGCTCGCGGTATTCTGTCTTGATCTCGCCCAGGCGTTCCTTCAAGCCCTTGAGACAGAGGTCTTCGAGATAGGAGTCCTGTGTCGCACCGTCGGGGACCGTGAACTCGGGCAGCAACATCTGGTCCATGGGGATCTTGAGACGGCACATCTCGGCGATCTTGAGCGTGTTCTTGACCGCCTCGGGCGAGAAGGCGAAGAGCTTGTGCATCTGCTCCGGGCTTTTCACGTAGAATTCGTGGGTCTCGAACTTGAGGCGGTCGGTGTCCTCGAGCTTGCGGCCGGTCGCTATGCAGACGCGCGCGTCGTGAGCGTCGAAGTCGTCGGGCTTGGCGTAGTGGCAATCGTTGGTGGCCACGAGCGGAATCTTGGTCCGCTCGTGGAGCTCCAAGAGGGCCTTCAAGACCTGCCGCTGTTTGTCGAGGCCGTGGTCCATGACCTCGAGGTAGAAGGCTCCGGGCTCGAGCCGATCGCGGTACCAGATTGCCAGCTTCTCCGCCTCGACGAGATTGCCCGACAAGATCAGCTGGGAAAGTTCGGACTTGAGGCACCCGGAAAGGATCACGAGACCCTTGGCGTGCTTGGCCAGGAGGTCCTTGTCGACGCGAGGGTCGTAGTAGTAGCCCTCGGTGAAGCCCGTCGTCACCAGCTGCATGAGGTTCTGGTAGCCCTCGAAGTTGCGGGCCAGCACGGTCAGATGGCAGTTCTCCTTCTGCGAGTGGCCGCGGTCGGTCAGCTTGCCCTTCGAGAAATACATCTCGCAGCCGACGATGGGGTTGAGGCCCACCTTGACGCAGTTCGAGTAGAACTCCACGGCTCCGTACATGTTGCCGTGGTCGGTCAGCGCCATGCCCTTGGCCCCGCTCGCGGCCAGGCTCTTAAGGAGCTCGGAAGGCGCCCCCGAACGATCGGAGACCCGGATGACCCCGTCCAAGAGCGAGTACTCGGAATGGTTGTGCAGGTGGACGAATTCGGGTTTACCGCTGGCGGACATGTCGCTTAGCTGTTATAATTCGGGTGCCGTGCCAAAAAAATCCGACCTACGACTCATCGAGACGCTCGTGCGAAAGAACCCCGTCTACCGCGGCAACTGCGTCGACCTCTGCGTCGACGAGGTCCGCCTGCCCAACGGGTCGGCGGCGGTGCGCGAATACCTCGACCATCCCGGCGCCGTCGGCGTGATCCCGTTCATGCCCAACGGCGACGTCGTGCTCGTGCGCCAGTACCGCCATCCGGTCGGCGAGGTGACGCTCGAGCTGCCGGCCGGCAAGCTCGACGAAGACGAGGACGTGCTGGCCTGCGTCAAGCGCGAGCTTCACGAGGAAACGGGCTACACGGCAAAGAGGATCAAGCCGCTCCTGCGCTATTGGCCCACGCCTGCGTTCGCCAACGAGGTCCTGCACCTGTTCACCGCGGACGGCCTGGTTGCGGGCGCGCACCATCCCGACGAGGACGAGTTCCTCGAGGTGGTGCGCATGCCCTTTGCCAAGGCCTTGGGCCTCGTGCGCGGCGGAAAGATCAGGGACTCAAAGACCGTCATCGGGCTCCTGGCCTGCGCGGCCGGCTGGGGGCCTCGACGGAAGACGCGGTGAGATTATACTAAATAACCAGGTGCTCCTAGATTGCGAGGTGCTCCTCAATTGACGCCAGAAGAGATTCCGGCCTGGGAGCCTTTCCTTAAAAGAATCCCCCTGTTCGCGGGACTCTCGGGCCAGGATCTGGCTCGGATCGCGGCCCGCCTGCAGACCCTCTCCTTGCCCAAAAATTCCCTCTTGTTCTCCCAGGGCGACGAAAGTGACGCCCTCTACATCGTGGTCTCCGGCCAGGTGCGCATCATCAACACGGCCAAGGGCGGCGAGACCGTTGCCGCGATCCTGGGCCGCGGCGAGATGCTCGGCGAGGGCGGCGTGCTCACGGGAGAACCAAGGACCGTCACCGTGCGCCTGGCCACGACCTGCGAATTCCTCAAGCTCCCGCGCAAGGACTTCGAGGAGGTCCTGCGCGAAAATCCGGCCATCCTGCTGCACCTCTCCCGGTTGGTCACCAAGCGTCTGGTCGAAACCAACCGTCCCCAAATCAAGACGGCTTCGGCCAATCAGCTCATGGTGCTCAACGCGGCCCTCTCTCGCCAGGAGCGGCTGCTCCTGACGGTCCACCTGGGCCTCGAGCTCATGGAGCAGACCCGCCGCCGGGTCCTGCTCGTCGACATGACGCCCGACGCTGGCTCGGTGGCGCGCGCGGTGGGCTTGAAGCCCGTGCTGGCCGATGAGAAGGCCATCCGCGAGATCAATCTCCGGGATCCCGGCCAAATCCGGACCTTGGCCCAACAGCACCCCTCGGGCCTCGAGATCCTCTCGCTGCCGGCCTCCACCTTGGGCGGAAGGCTCTATTCGGGAATCTACCTCTTCCTGAATTTCCTGCGCGAGGTCCACGACATCGTGCTGGTCTCGCTGAGCGGGGAGCTCGGCGACGTGGAGAAGAGCATCCTCTCCGAGGCCGACCACGTCCTCTTGTCCGGCGCCGAGGCCTCACGCCCTCAGTTCCGACAGCTCGAAGCGGAGTTGGGATCCTTGGTGGACCCCAAGAGGCTTCAGAGGCTCTGGCTCGGGGAGACCGAGCACGAGGACGCGGCCGCGGCACTCTTGGGCGCGGCCCCCGTCATCCTGCCTTGGCCCGACAGCCTGACCGACGAGTTTGAACGCTCCGGTTCGCCCTACAAGCCCATGGAGGCTCATCCGAAAACGCGCCTGGCGCTCGAGCGGCTGGCGCGCAGCCTCGGCGGCGTTAAGGTCGGCCTGGCCTTGGGCACGGGCGCGGCCCTGGGGCACTCGCTCATCGGCATACTCAAGGTCTTCAAGCGGGAGGGCATCCCCATCGACATGATCGCGGGCACTTCCATAGGCTCTCTGATCGGGGGCTTCACCGCGCTGGGCATGGAGCCCGAAGAGATCCAGGAGCTCGCCGTCAAGATCGACAAGGGCTGGGTGTATGAGAACCTGTTCTGGGACCTGACCATCCCGCGCTCCGGAATATTCGCTGGGCAGACTTTGCTTAGGTTCATCCGGTCGTTCTTCGGCTCCAAGGAATTCCACGAGCTCGAGCTGCCCTACGCGTGCGTTGCAACCGACATCGAGACCGGCGAGGAAGTCATTCTCAGGGACGGGCGCGTGGCCGAGTCGATCCGGGCTTCGTGCGGGCTGCCGCTCATTTTCGCGCCGGAGCGGATCGGGGGGCGCTATTTGGTCGACGGCGGGCTCGTCAATCCCGTCCCGACGTCCGTCGTGTCGGATATGGGAGCGGACATCGTGCTTGCGGTCAACCTGACGATGCCGGCCGCCGACCGCCCGCGGCAGGCGCCCCGCGGGCGCCCCCAGGGCCTTTTGAGCACGCCGGTGGACCTGAAGCATCTCAAGGACCTCACCATGCCCGAAATGCTCAAGGCGCCCAATCTCATGGAAGTCTTCTTCCAGATGATCTACACGATGGAGTACGAAGTCGCCCAGAACCGCCTGGCCCTGGCGCACGTGGTGATCCATCCGGACCTCAAGGGCTTCTCGTGGACCGAGATGCACCGCGCGCGCGAGCTCATCCGCGCCGGCGAGCGCGTAGCAGAGCAGTACGTGCCACAGATCAAGTCCCTGATCCCGTATTTCGCGGACTACTGCAAGGTGCCGGTCAGGCTCAGCAGTCCTTGGACGCCGTAGCTTTCAGCGCTTGGAGGGCCGCCCCGGCTCGTAGGAGCCCAGAATCGTGTGCGCCGCGTCGAGGTCGCCCATGGCGATCTTGACGAACACGTCCTTGAGCAGAGCGCGCTGCTTGTCTGTGCGGAGAAGTTCTTTGCTGTAATTGATGCTGGGCAGGTAGCGCTTGACGGCGTCGTCGAAGAGCTGGCGCCACCGCGGTTTGACGCTGTTGAGGGCGTCAAGCCGGTAAGGCGTGTTGACGAAGTCCTGGATGTTGCGTCCCAGGTCCTTGCGCAGGCCGCCGTTGGCTTCGAGCGCGCCCTCCACGCCTCCGATCTTCGAGAGCCAGTCCGCGGCGTTCAAGGCTTTGAGGGCCGCCGTGTCGTTGGACTTGATCGTCGCGAGTTTCATGTCGTAGGTCTCGCCGCGCTTCTTGTACGCGGCCTTGGTTCCATCGTCCACGGGGGCGCGTCCGATGGCGGCCACGAGCTCCGCGCTCATGAAGCCCTCCTGAGCCGCGAGACGCTCGAGCTCCTCTTCCAAGGACGCGATCGTGATCCAGCGCGAGGCCTCCTGCTGCTTGGCGCCCAAGGAGGAGAGCATGGCCTTGCTGATCTTCATCGGATCCTTGCCCGGCCAGGCCGCGGCGTCAAAATCCCGCACGGCCGCGGCGGCGCGCTCGAGAGCCGCCTGGCGCCGCTCGAAGCGCTCCGAGAGCTTGACATTCTTGGCCGCGGCCTCCGCCTTGAGCTTGGCCTCGAGAGCGGGATCGAGGAGCTGGTCCGAGTTGTAGTCGCGCTCGCGCCCCAGCGCCTTGGCCAAGGCGTAGTCTCTCTCGAGGCGCAGGCGCTGCTCGAGCTTCGAGATGTCGTATTTGATGCCGTAGGCCGGATAGCTCAGCGTCTCGTAATCGAGCTTGCCCGTCTCGATGAGCCTAGGCGCCCCCGGCGCTCGGCGCATGTTGAGCGACGACTGCAGGGCCTGGAGCTGCGGCGAGTAGCCGTGCAGGTTGCCGCCGCTGAGGCGGTTGAAATAGGAATTGTCGAAGCCGCCCTGGCCCACGACGCCGCCCTGGGAGGTCTTGGGACCCGCCATCTGCTGTGTGATGATCTTCGAGGATTGTCCCCCTTGGCCAGAGAACATCGTGTTCAAGAGCTCGCGCTGCTCCTCATCGGCGAGGTTCTCGCCCTGCTTCTTCATGAGCTTGGAGTCCACGCCGGACTTGCGCAGGCGTCCGAAGATGCCTTTCTTGGAGTTCGCGTTGAACTCGAGCCGGGGGCCCCCCGACTGCAGGGCCGAGTTCTCGAATTCATGCGTGCCGGCCCTCTCGTCGGCGGCCAGGCCGATGGCCAGCATCGCGGCCGTGTCGGGGTTGGCCTGCACCCAGGCCAGAATCTCGGCCTGGCGGGCCTCCCCGTCGGCCTGTTGGGTCAGGCGGGCCGCGAGCCGCGAGCGCGAAATCCTCATGGCCACGCCGGCGGCCACGTTTTCGTCGCTGAGGATCTTGTCCTTGATGAGCGCGACGGCCTGGTCCTCGTCCATGGGCTTTTGCGTCCCCGCGTTGCCGGGGTCGCCCTCGAACTGGGCTCGGGCAGGCGCTGCGCAAAGCAGAAGGCAGAGGAGCATCTTCATGGCGCCGCTTTGACCGGGGCGTTGAAGTCGAAGACCACCTTCTTGCCGGAATGCACCTTGCCGTCCTCGTCGAGACGCGCGGCCCCGAGATAAAGATCGCCCGACGGGATGTCCTTGCGCGTCTTGGTCTTGACGTCGAGGAAGGTGTGCGTCGCGCTTTGGTCGGTCACGAGCCACTTGATCATGCCGAAGCGCCCGTTTCTCGTGAAGGCGGCGCCCTCCACGCGCGCGAAGGGACCGGCCTCCATGATCTGGGCGCCCAGGTAGTACCTGATCGAGGCGCTCCAGGCCTTGTCCTTGTGGAGCAGGATGAGCGCGGTCTCGCCGTCGGCCGAGAAATAAAGCGGCTCCTGGCCCTCGGGGGCGTTGGCGTCGACGACGCTCCAGAGTTCCTTGCCGTCCGTGCCGAAGACGCGCAGCAAAGTCTGGACCTTGAGGACCTTGGACTTCGGCGGATTCCAGACGACGGCCTTGTCGAAGGTGTAGGCGAAGCGCCCGTTGGAGGAGACCCCGGCGCTGACGTCGCGCGCGACCGGACGCGCGGAGCTTCCCTCGTCCCAATGGCCGAGCGGGATTTCGGCGGCGATCCCATCGGTGACGCCGCGCAAGAGCAGAGCGGTCTTCTGCCGGGACCATGAGGCGGAGGATGGAAAGACGGCCGTCAGGGTCGCCGTGTCCGTCGTGATGAGCTCGCCCTCCTGCGCGCGTACGGGCAGGGCGCAGAGCAGAGTCACGATCAGGCTAGTCGTGGACGGCCTCCACTTTGATCTCATTGAAGCCTTCGCCGGGCTTGAACTTATAGAATAGTCTGACCGCATAGGGCTGGGTCAACGCTTGAATCGCCATCCCATCGGGTTTCTTGACCTTGTACCTGACCCAGAGGAGATAGTCCTTTCCATTGGAGGTTTGCGAGGTCCAGGTCACCGTGTAGCCGCCGGTGGGCATGGTCCCCAGAAACACGGCGACCGCGAAATGCTTTTGGAAGTCCGCCTCTGGCGCGGGTTTGCCGATTCTGCCCCACAAGGCCTTCCAGCCGGCCTCGTCCTTGATGACCAAGTGCTCGGGCGAATCTACGGGGCAGAACGAGCCGGTCCATTCCATGGTCGTCTTCTCCTTCTTCTTGTCCGCGGCCGCGGCGTTGACGGCCAGCGCGCAGCACAGGAAGACCGCGGGCCGACTAATCATGGCGGCCCCCGATCAAGATCTTGGGTATGCGCAGGGTCGGCTGGCCGTCGCCGACCGGCACGCCCTGGCCGTCCTTGCCGCAGGTGCCGATGCCCCAGCCGATGTCCCAGCCGACCTGGTCGATGGACATCAGAATGTCCGGGCCGATGCCCAAGAGGTTGGCGTCGCGTACGAGGTGGCGGACCTTGCCGTCCTCGACCCAAAACCCCTCGTCGACCTCGAAGACGAACTCGCCTGTGGCCGTGTTGACCTGGCCCCCGCCCATCTTCGTCACGAAGACGCCGGCCTTTAGGCTCTTTATGATCTCTTTGGGGGCGTCGGTCCCCGGGGCGATGTAGAGATTCGACATCCTCGGGATCGGCCGGCAGGCGAAGGACTCTCGGCGGCCGTGGCCGTTGGATGGCTTTGCCTCGCGAAGCGCGCTCACGCGGTCGTAAAGATAGTCGACGAGCACGCCGTCTTTGACCAGCGTCGTCGGCTTGGCCTCGACGCCCTCGTCGTCGAAGCGAAAGCTGCCGCGGTGGAAAGGCAAGGTCGGGTCGTCGATCACGGTGATGTTCTCGGGCGCGACCTTATGGCCGAGCTTGCCGATGTAGTGCGGCGAGGACCCCTCCTGCACGTGGTCGACCTCGAGGCTGTGCCCGATGGCTTCGTGGATGAAGGTGCCGCCGGCCGAGGACGAGAGCACGATGGGCATTTCGCCGGCCTTGGCCTTCGGGGCCGAAAGCTTCTCCAGGGCCCTGCGCGCAGCACCCCTCGCGGCCAGGCCGGGGTCGCTGTCCTCGAGGATCTCCCAGCCCTTCAAGCCCCCGATGACCTCGTGGCCGGTCTGCAACACCCCGTTGTCCTCGGCGATCACGTTGGCCGCGAAGAGCACCGTGGTCCGCTCCTCGCGCACGTGCGCGCCCTCCGAGTTGATGATCACGACGTCGCGCCGGCGCTCGGCGAGGCTCAAGGAAACCTGACGGATGTGGGGGAACCCGGAGCGGATCTCGCGGTCGATGTCTGAGAGGAGCTTGATCTTAGCCTCGAGCGGGATCTGGCCCGGGTCGACGCGCACGCTGTGGCGCCAAAAATTCAAAGGCGCAAGCGCGACCCCCGCGGCCTTGGCCTTCGAGCCCAGCAGTCCCCTGCGCAGCAATGATGCCGCCTCGGCGTCGAGACCCTGGGCGCTGCCCTGCAAAGTCTCGACCTCCGAGCTCGCGCCGATTCGGCGCAGGTAGCGCAGGGAGAGGCCCTTTTCGGCGGAGGAGGCGATGTCCTCGACGCGCGAATCCTCGAAGCGGATCGAGGTCGCCTCCGACTGCTCCAGGAAGGCCTCTCCGTACTGCGCCCCTCCGAGCAGGCCCGCGAAGTCCTCGCCCTTGACGGCCGGCAGGAGGCTCACGTCGCCTTCCGGGGCAAGGTGACCGAAAACACCGAGCCCTCGCCGAGCTTCGAGGCGAGCGCGATCGTGCCGCCGTGGGACTCGACGACCTTCTTGATGTAGGGCAAACCCAGGCCCCAGCCGTCGACCTGGCCGGTGAAGAAGGTCTCGATCTGGTGGAAGGCGCTGAAGATCTTCTCCTGGTCCTCGGGAGGGATGCCGGGGCCTGTGTCCTTGACGCGCACGATCGCCTTCTTATCGGGCGTCTCGACCCAGACCTCGACCTTTTTCTGGGGCTTCGTGTCGAACTTGACGCCGTTCTCGATGAGGTTCTTGATGACCTCGCGCATCTGGCCCTTGTCGACAACCACGATGACGCCCGGGGCTCCCTTGTAGTCGACGACGGCGTTCTTGTCGGCCAGCCACGCCGAGAGCTCCTTGATGGCGGAGGCCACGAGCTGGTCGATGCCAGTCGGCGCCAGCTCGATGGTGTGGTCGGGCGTTTCGAGCGTGGTGTAGCGCAGCAGGCGGTCGACGAGGTCGCCGAGCTTGCGGCCCTGCACCGAGATGGTCTCGGCTGCCTTGAGCTGGATGCCGGGCGGCGGCGCCTCCTTGAATTCCTCAAGGAGGATGTCGGAGTAGCCGATCACCGCCGAGAGCGGCGTCTTGAGCTTGTGCGAGATCAGAGAGAGGAAGGTCCGCTTGAGGTTTTCCTTCTTGCGCTCCTCGGTCTCGTCGCGGAACACGCACAGCCAGCCCGACTGCGCCGCGGCCTTGGCGTCATGGGCCAGCGGATCGCTGACCACCAAGTTGACGATCGTGCCGGCCAGGATGAGCTCCTTGGGTTCCGCTCGCGTGGCCGTGAAATTGTTGGCCGAGCGGCTGCTCTTGAGTATGTCGGCAAGGGGGGGCGAGACGGACATGCTCTTGAGACAATCCCCCAGCGTGGTTGGTTCCGCCCCCAGGGCCAGCAGCTTGCGGGCGGCTCCGTTGGCCAGCAGCACCTTGAGCTCGCCGTCGCAGAGCACGGCTCCGTCGGCCATCTCGGTGAAGACCGTGCCGAGCTTGGACTTTTCCTCCTTCAACGAGGAGAACAGCCGGGCGTTCTCGATGGCCACCGCGGCCTGGGAGGCGAAGGCCTCGAAGAGGCGCGCGTCGTCCTCGCCGAAGGACCCCTCGATCTTGTTGATGGCCTCGACGACTCCCAGGAGCTTTCCCTTGATGTTCATCGGCACGGCGAGGATCGACTTGGTCGTAAATCCCGACTGCTCGTCCATCTTGGGCGACCAGCGCGGGTCGGACTTGGGGTCGTTGATGATCTCGGACTTCTTGGTCTTGGCGACTGCGCCCGCGATGCCCTGTCCCATCTTGAGGCGCAGCTTGGAGGCCTCCTCGCCGAGGCCCAGGGCGACGTCGAAATAAAGTTCTTGGGTTTTCTCGTCGAGCAAAAGCAGCGAGGCCTGCTCGGCGCGCACGACGCGCGAGGCCAGTTTGAGAATGGTCACCAGAAGCTCGTTGATGTCGAGCTTCGAGGACAAAAGCTGGCCCATCTCGAGCAGGAGCTCGAGGGTCTCGGATTGGCTTTGCGCCATCGACACAAAGTACCAAATTGCCCGGGGCGGGGGAAGGCGCAAGGCCGGGGCCGCCGGGCTTACAGCTTGTGGGAGGCTTCGAGTCGCCCGGCCGGATCGAGGTGGAACCGGAACTCGAAGCCCCTGCGCGGGAAGACGAGCGAGCGGAAACGGATGTCGTAGGCGGCCACCTCGCCCTCTGAGCACAGCCAGACCGGAGCCTTGAAGAAGGCGTCGAGGCTGCGGCCCAGGGGCGTTTGGCGCGTTTGTAGCACGCGCGGGTCGTTGGGCGTCGTGCGCTCCTCTTCCCTAAGGTCGACCCTTCCGGTGAGGCTGTGGATCAGATAGAGCTTGTAGAGGTTCTCGTGCAGATTGACGCCGCGCCAGCGATGCGGGCCGAGGGGCTCGGGGAAGACGTACGAAAATTCCTTTGGTTCGACGGCCGTCGCTTGAGCGAGCTCGGAGGAGGCCAAGGCGCGGTTGGCAAAACAAAACAGCAGATAGGCGGCCACGCCCGTCATCGAGAAGCGCGAATAGCGCGCGAGATTCTCCCTGTTGAGAAAACGGGCCGCCAACAGCGGCGCCGCCAGAAGGCCGAGAAGGATCAAATCGACGATGAACACGCTGGCGAGCTCCGGACGCCAGGCCCAAAACGGCCAGAGCAGCCGGACGCCGAACGAGTTGACGAGGTCGAAGAAGACATGGACGCTCGAGCCGAGCAGGCAGAGCCCTAAGAGGCGCGCATAGCCTTGCTGCGGGTATTTTTTCTTGAAAAGCCAGGCGAGCGCCGCCGACCAAATGGGAAAGAGGAAGACCGAGTGGCCGAAAGTCCGCCGCCAAGTGATCGCGGCAGGATCGGACGAGAGCATGACGATCGCGTCGATGTCGGGCAGGTTCGACGACCAGGCGAGGATCGGCACTGCCTCGGGCCCGACGCGCTTTCTGAAGAACGCGTTGGCCATGCCGACGCCGACGAGCGTGTGGGTGAGGTTGTCCAAGCCTCAGGCCGGGACGGGAGCGACGATTCCCAGGCGCCGGCGCTCGAGCGCTTCGCAATGCCGCCGGCCCATGAGGTCGAACCAAGAGAGCCCGGGCAGGCGCGCCATCGTCTTGTCGATGCGCTCGATGGCGGCCGCGCCCTCGTCGCCCGCGAAGATGTTGGCGAGCAGGAAGTCTGTCTCGAGCTTCGGTTTGACGCCTTCGCCGACGGGAGTCCAGAAATGCCGCAAGAGCCAGCCGACCATGAAACGCGTGAGGGCCGAAGCCTTGAGGCCTTGGCAGGCTTTGTAATAATAGAAGCCGAAGTGGCGGCTTTCCTCGCGCGCGATGCGGCGCAGGAGTTCGGCGAGCACGGGGTTCTTGGTCTGGCGCGCCATGTTCGTGTAGCCGAACAAGGTCGAATGCTCCTGGATCGAGCCCCAGGTCATGTAGACCGTGACGAACTGCTTCGCAAATAGCCGCGAGACGATCCAGGTGCCGAGGTCCTCGAGGCGCTCGGAGAGGCTCTTGACGTGCTGGCCGCAGACCGCGATGGAGCGCTCGACGCCGGCCGCGCGCACGAAGCGCTCGATGGCCCGCCCGTGATAGGACTCCTCGTAGAGCCAGCAGCCCAAAAAATCCGCGATCTCGGGATCGGCGCCGGCGTCGGCGTTGAGCACGTCGCGCAGGTAGCACAGGGTGTGGGCCTCGATGTCCATCATGTAGCCGAGGCACCGGATCTCCGCGGCGGAGACGGGGTGGTCCCTGACGCTGTCCCAGTCGAGGTCGGAGACGTCGAGCTGCTTGGACTTGGCCAGATAGAAGGCCAAGTCGAAGCTTTCGCCGGTGTAGGCCTCCGACGTGCCGACCGCCGTCTCTGCGGGAGCCATGGTCTGATTATAGTATAATCGCGGCCAGTCCAGATTCCTCCAGAGGTGAGACATGACCACGATCGCCCTTCTGCTCTCGGCCGCGCAATTGGCTTGGGCCGCCCCCGCGCCGAAGACCATCCCGGGCTTCGACTCGGCCGCGCTCGACAAGGGCGCCGATCCGTGCTCCGATTTTTTTCAATTCGCTTGCGGCGGCTGGCTCAAGAACAACGAGATCCCGCCCGACCAGAGCAGCTGGGGGCGTTTTCGCGAGCTGACCGAGCGCAATCGCGAGACCCTTCACGGCATCCTTGAAAAGGCTGCTTCCAAGGACGCCAAGCGCGACCCCTTGGACCGCAAGATCGGCGACTACTACGCGTCCTGCATGGACGAGACCGCCGTGGAGAAAAAGGGGCTCGAGCCCCTCAAGGGCGAGTTCGCCCGGATCGAGGGCATCAGCGGCGCGCAGCAGCTGCCGGAGGAATTCGCCCGGCTGCACGGCATCGGCGTGCGCGCGGCCTTCGCTTTTGGTTCGACCCAGGATTATAAGGACGCCTCGATGCAGATCGCCGAGGCCGACCAGGGCGGGCTGGGTCTTCCCGACCGCGACTACTACACCAAGACCGACGCCAAATCCGAGGAGCAGCGGCGCCAGTACGTGGAGCACGTCTACAAGATGCTGCGCCTGCTCGGCGAGGACGAGCCCAAGGCGGCCGCAGACGCTGAGACCGTCCTGCGCTTCGAGACGCGCATGGCGCAAGCCGCCCAGACTTTGGTCTTCCGTCGCGACCCGGACCACATCTACCATCGCATGACCAAGACCGAGTTCTCGACGCTGGCGCCTGGTCTGGCCTGGGACCTCTACTTCGCGCAGGCCGGCGCCCCGGCATTTTCGGAGTTCAACGTCGTGGCCCCGGACTATTTCAAGGAGGTCAGCGGCGCCGTCTCCCGCGGCTCGCTCGACGAGTGGAAGACCTACCTGCGCTGGCATCTCGTGCACGCCCACGCCGGCTTCCTGCCCAAGGCCTTCGTGGAAGAGGATTTCGACTTTTACGGCAGGAAGCTCGCCGGGGCCAAGGAGCTCAAAGCCCGCTGGAAGCGGTGCGTCGAGGCGACCGACGCGGCCTTGGGCGAGGCCTTGGGCCAGCGCTTCGTGGAGCTCACCTTCGGTCCTCAGGGGAAGGAGCGCACGTCCCAGATGGTGGCCGCGCTCGAAGGCGCCCTGAAGGCCGACATCTCGGGGCTGGGCTGGATGACCCCCAAGACCAAGGAAGCCGCGCTCTCCAAGCTCCAGGGCATCGCCAACAAGATCGGCTACCCTGAAAAATACCGCGACTACTCCGCGCTTTCGGTCGTCAGGGGCGACGCCCTAGGCAACCTCCAGCGGGCGCGCTCGTTCGAGTTCAAGAGGCAGCTCGCCAAGATCGGCAAGCCCGTCGACCGCCAGGAGTGGGACATGACGCCGCCGACGGTCAACGCCTACTACAACCCGCAGATGAACGACATCAACTTCCCGGCCGGCATCCTTCAGCCGCCTTTTTACGACAACGCCTTGGACGACGCGGTCAACTTCGGCGCCATCGGCGGGGTGATCGGCCACGAACTGACCCACGGCTTCGACGACGAGGGCCGCAAGTTCGACGCCAAGGGCAACTTGACCGACTGGTGGACTCCTGAGGACGCCAAGGCCTTCGAGGGCCGGGCCCAGTGCCTCGTCGACGAGTACGCGGGCTTCACTGCGGTCGAGGGCGTCAAGCTCAACGGCAAGCTGACCTTGGGGGAGAACACGGCCGACAACGGGGGGCTGCGGTTGGCGTCCATGGCCCTGCAGGACACTATCGCCGACAAGCTCATAAAGAACATCGACGGCTTCACGCCGCAGCAGCGCCTGTTCCTCGGTTGGGGCCAGGTCTGGTGCGAGAAGCGCACGGACGAGGCCATGCGCATGCTCGCGCTCACCAATCCCCACTCGCCCGGGCGCTACCGGGTCAACGGCGTCGTTTCCAACATGCCGGAGTTCGCCCGCGCCTTCAGCTGCCCCGCGGGCAGGCCCCTGACGCGGCCCAAGGCCTGCCGGGTCTGGTAGCCGCGCAAGGCCTCAGAGACCCGGGCGCTGTCGGGATGGTAGCGGCGCGCCGTCTCGAGCTGTGCTAGGGCCTCCGCCGGCCGGTCTCGGTCCAGCAGAAAACGAGCGAACTCCAGGCGTCCCTTGAGCGCCTCCGGCCACAGGCGCAGGCCCGTGAGATACTGAGCCTGCGCCAGGTCGGGCTCGTCCTTGTACGCATAGGCCTGGGCGAGGTTGAAATGCACCCGGGGGATGCCGTCGTCGAGAGCTTGCGTTGCCAGGAAGAAGGATAGGTCGTCGCGGTAGTCGCGGTTGCGCCTGAGCGTGAGCGCTGACAGCAGGACCACGACGGTGAGCGTCGCTGCTCCCGCCAGCCGCCGCGTCCGCGGGGACCGCGAGTTGAGCCACGAGGAGACCCAGGCGCCCGCGGCCAAGCAGAGACCGGCCGAGGGGACATACAGGTACCGCTCGGCCTGGAGGTTGTGCAGGGCGACAAGGCCGCTGACTGGAAGCAGGGTCGCGGGGATCCACAACAGGCCCAAGGCAACGACGGGTCGGCGGCGGCGCAGCCTCCAGGCCGAGGCGAAGACCAGAAGCCAGGCGATCCACGACGCCAGCACGCCGGGCTGCGTCCAGGAGTCGACGGGCCTTGGAGCGTAGTCTCCCTGCAGCGGGTGGGGCCAGGCGAGCAGACGCAGGTAGGAGCCCGCGATCCTGGACATCGTGAGCGCGCGCACAGCGGGCCGCTCGAAGTAGTCGCGGCTCCACGGCGGCGTCTCGAGTATGTTCTCGGGGCGGCCGGTCGGGGGCGGGGGCTTGGCGTAGGCGTCGACGACGGCGGGCGCCCGGCGCCGGAGGCTGCTGAAGAGGTCCTCGTGCCCTTCGCTGACATAGCCCGAGCGCGGCAGCCTGAAGGCCAGATAGAGCAGAAGCAGGGCGCCGTAGGCGGCGTAAATTTTCCATGGCGGCCGCCGGCGGGCGGCCTGGCGGGCCGGCAGCAAGGCATCGGTCAAGACGACGAGCAGCGGCAAAGTCACCGCCATCTCTTTGCACAGCAGGCCTAACCCGAAGCAGAGCAGCGAGCCCGCGACCCTCGCGGCGCGACCGGGCCCTGCGCGCGAGCGCGCCTCGACGTAGAGGATCAAAGAGAGCGCCGACCAAAACAGCGCCAGCAGATCCCCGCGGAACGAGATGATATTGACGGCCTCGGTGTGGATGGGATGGACGACGAAGAGGCAGCCCGCTACGAGGGCGGCGAGGCGATCCTTGGTGAGCAGCCAAGCCAGGCACACGAGGCAGCAAGCGCCCCAGCCATGCCATAGGAGGCTTGTCAGATGGTAGCCCCAGGTCTGCCGGCCGTAAAGGCAGGCGTCGCCGACCACGGAGGCCAGCCAGCCCGGCCGGGCCGAGTTGCGCACCGGCAGGACGCGGTAGAGGCTGCGCGGGTCGAAGAGCACCCGCAAATTCGAGCAGTCCTGCACGAAGGACTGGTTGAACACGGCGTCGTGGTCGTCCCAGACCGGCTCGTTGTTGAGCGTGTTCGCGTAGAGCAGGAAGCCGAGCAGCTGGAGGCCGAGTGCCGCCGCGACCCCCGTGACCCAGGACCGTGACACGGGGCCATTCTATCATTCGACTGCCGGGCTTGCTACAATCAGCCCGTGACCTCGACCCTCGCTGCGATGCTCCTGCTTTTGTCCGCTTCGGCGCGGGCGGACACCGTCTACCTGAAGAACGGGAATCAGATCGAAGGGGTCATCGCCTCCGAGAACCGCGACGAGGTAACCGTCGGCATCGGCTACGGGACCGTCACCCTGCGCAGGGCCGACATCGAACGCGTCGACCGCTCGAAGAAGGAGCAGCGGCGCAAGGATCGGGGAGCCCTTCTGCGCCGCCAATTCGAGACCGGCGAGGGAGTTCCCAAAGGCGCGGAAAAATTCGCAGCCGTCTTGCGCGTCGCCCAGGCCGGCCGCGAGAATGCGCTGGAGTCCAAGGCCAAGCGGACCTCCCTCGACGAGGAGGAGGCGTCTCTGACCCAGGAGCTCGCCGATCTCAAGGAGCGCTTCCAGACGCTCAACTCCCGGATGCAGAGCGCCCGCTCGGACCGGAACCCTGCGGCCTACAACGATCTCATCGACGACATCAACAAGGCGGGCTCTCAGATGGAGGCCGACCAGCTGCGCCTTCAGGCCATCTCCGGCGAAAGGACGGCGTGCGACGAAGCGGTGCACGCATACTTAAGCGCTTACGGCGCGGTCCAGGAGTATCTCAAAGAGCCCGGCCACGCCCTGCCCGCGGGAGCCGGCCCCGACGCCGAGTATTATGCCTGGGTCAAAGACGAGATCGGCCGGATGCGCGCCGAGGTCGTGCAGGACGAGGTCGCCTCGCACACCAAGGGACGCAGCCTGGTCGTCACGGCTCTGCTCAACGGGCGCATCGAAGCCAGGCTGATGGTCGACACCGGCGCCTCGATGATCGTGCTCTACAAGGGTGCGGCCGACAAGCTGGCGCTGGGACCAGGGGCCGAGGTGGGTACCGTGAGCGCCACGATGGCCGATGGGAGCGCCGTCCAAGCCAAGGGAGTGCGGCTTGAGTCGGTCACCGTCGGGAACTCGACGGTCAAGGGCGTTGGGGCGGCCCTGCTGCCGTCGGGTTCGCCCGGCATCGACGGCCTCCTCGGTATGACCTTCTTGAGCCATTTCATCGTCCAAGTCGACGGCTCCAACGGCGTGTTGGTGCTCCAGCGGCTCAAATGATCGGGCGCTCCTAGACAGGTGGGCCGAAGGGCCCCTGCGAGGCGCGCGGCTTCCTTATATGCTTGCACGAGATGAGACGGGGGATTTTGGTCCTCGTGCTGTTCCTTTGCGCCTCAACGGCGCAAGAAGCGGAGCTGACGCCGGGCGCGCAGCGGTTGTTGGCGGACTTCGCCGCCGCCACCGGCCAGCCGGCGCTGCAGGTTCTCGCCGCGCCCCCGCCGCCCGCCGCCGCCGGAAAAAAATCGAGGGCCGGTTCATTCTCCTCTATCAGCCCGGAAGAAAGCCCCAGGGAAAGAAATGGGAGCGGCTCTTGAAGGAATCGAAGATCTTCGACAAGGCCGTCGAGGAGCTCAATGGAAAGTTCAGGCTGCCCCACGATCTGACCATCGAAGTCAAGGAATGCGGCCAGGCCAACGCCTGGTATCATCCCGAAGAGCGCAAGGTCATCTTCTGCTACGAGGAGGCCGCCTACACCGCAAGGCTGCTGCGGAGCCGCGCCCGGCCCAAGGCTGCGGCCGATACGCTGGCCTTGGGCGACGCGATCCACACTTTTTATCACGAGCTGGGCCACGCCTTCATCGACATTTTCAAGCTGCCGGCGGTGGGCCGGGAGGAGGACGCCGTCGACCAATTCGCGACCTTGACCTTGCTCAAGAGCGGCGAGTCCGGGGAGATGGCGGCCCAGATCGCCGCCATGCAGTTCCTGCTCACCGGCAAGGAGAGAAAGGGAGAGAAGCTTGAGTTCTGGGACGAGCACTCCTTCGATCACCAGCGCTACTACGACATCCTCTGCCTGGTCTACGGCAAGGACGCCGAGAGGTACGCCGACCTCGTGCCAAAGAAGCTTCCGCGGGCCCGGGCCGATGGTTGTCCCGCCGAATACGAGCGCCTCGATTCCGCCTGGGACGCGCTGCTGGCGCCCCACCTGAAAACTTCTTCCAAATAAGTATCATATCGCGACGCCCTGGTTTTGGTGAGGTGGCCGAGCGGTTTAAGGCGCGAGTCTTGAAAACTCGTGAGGTCTAACAGCCTCCGTGGGTTCGAATCCCACCCTCACCGCCGATAAAACGACGACCCCGACAGAATAGGCTGTCGGGGTCGTTCTTTTGGAGTACGGCTTGATTACGGGGCCTGAGGGGGCTCCGGCGCGGGCCGAGGGTAGGTCGGCTTTGGCTTCTTGCCCGGCTTCTTGCTCGCCTGGATCGGAGCCTCGGGGCCGCCCGGCTGGCCGTTGCCGGCCCAGCCGCCCGGGGGGTCGAGCTTGTCGCACTTAAAGCGCGTCACGACGCCCATCTCGCCTTCGACGCTGCTCTCGTTGTGTCCCTTGAGGCAGGTCACGGTCGCCGACTTGTCGGACCGGCAGACGATGCCGTTCTCCCCTTCCTGCGAGGGATGGGTGCCCGGCAGACAGCCGCCGTTGCGGATGACGTCGGCGCGGCCGTCGGTCTTGCCCTTCTCGATGTCCTTCTTGATGGCCTCGACGGCCTTGTTCTCGGTGATCGCCTTCTTGAGGGCCGTGAGGGCTTCCCCGACTGAATTGAAGGCGGCTTGCGACTGGCACTCCGGCGACGGCTCGGCCGAGGCTTGGGCGGCGATTCCCCAAGCCAGCGACAGGACCAGGACGCCGGTCACGATCTTCTCTGCGTTTCTCATTCTTTGTTGACCTCTTGACACCAACAGATACCCGCGCGCGCGGGCTGCGGCTGAGTTGATTTTAGCGCCGATGACGCCCGCGCGCGGGAGACTCGGGGTCCCAAAACGCGCGGACAATGGCTCCAGAAGGACGCCCCCCGGTCCGAGGCCTTGATGGGAAGCGGCACTTCACATCAGAAATGTGTTAGCATTGCCCTGTGTCGGCTTTCTCAACCGTGGTGCGCGAGCTGCGCGCGCAGAAGGGCTACGCCTCGGCCCGGGCCTTCTTCAAGGCTCGGGGCGGGCCTCGCTTTTTCGGCTGCACCTACAAGGCCTACCTCAACGTCGAGGCCGGACGCTCGCTTCCTCAGCCGGGGCTCGCCATGTCGGTCGCGCGCGGCCTCTCTCTCGACGGCGAACATGCCGCCAGCTTCGTCTCGTCCTACCTGCGCACGGCCGCGGGCTCCGCCGAGCTCGCCTCCTTTCTGACGCAGGCTTTGGCGGAGGAAACAGCGCCCGGAGCCGCGGAAGCGCTCTTGGAAAGGGCGTCGGAGGAGAGCCTGGCCCGGCGCGCCCGGCCGATGACCCGCGAGCAGGCCGAGATCCTCTATTCGCAAGAGGCGACGTATTGGTCTTTTTGCGTGATCTCGAATGACCGGGGACATTGGGGCGCCGAGGAGGTCGCCAAGCTCTACTCCTGGAAGACCGCCTCAGCGCGCCGCTCGCTCGACGTCTTGGTCAAGTGCGGGCTGGCCGCGCGCGACCGCGCGGGACGCTATTTCTGCCCCGACGTCGGAAAGGTGTTCCAATACCCTCGCGACAAGTTCTTCGTGCCGCGCACCCTTTCGCGCCTCAAGGCGCACTGGGACGCCATGGCCCGCCGTCGAGGCCGGGAGCTATTCCGTCAGGCGTGGACCGTGCGCGGCGATGAGGACAAACTGCGGGCGGGCTTTCCGCACTTGGCGCAGGCAGTCTATGGAGCGGCCATCTATTCGCGCACGGACCGCGCCGCGGATTCCGCCATTTTCGTGGTCGAGACGCGCGTGCGCAGACTTGCCCAGCGGCTGCCATGACCGCTCGCGCCGAAGCAGAGAGTCGCCGGCAGGACAGGGCGGGCTTCGCGGCTTTGGTCTGGCGGCGGCGCGAGGAGGCGGGCTACAAGAGCGCGCGCCAGTTCTACGAGTCCCTCGGCGGCCGCGCCTTCTTCGGCTGCACTTACAAGGCCTACCTGAACGTGGAAAGCGGAGCAAGCCAGCCCCAGCCGCGCTTGGTGGAGAGGCTCGTAGCCGGCCTGCGTCTGGCCATCGGAAGCCGCGGGGTGCGCGAATTCGCCCTTGCCTACCTGCGCCTGCTATTGGGGCCGGGCGAGTTTTTCGAGGCGAGCGTGCACGCGCTGACGCACCCAGTGCGCTCCAAAGGCCGGCCGCGCGCAGCCGCTTCGGCGGCGGACGGCGAGGGTGAGGCTCTGCTCGAGCATCCCCTCCTGCTGCGCGCCTCGCGCGCGGAACTCATGCGCTATGTCCCCTATCTCGAGAGCAGCGTGCGCCGGGTCGCAACGCGGGCCGGGAGAGGTTCGGGCCGCCGCGCCGCCGATTTCGTCGTCGAGGCCGCGGTCCTCGAGCTCCTGCCTTTCTAGCCGTTCCCCGACCGCCCGCGCGTAATATTTATGTAACAGCCGCGATCTACCCTTGGAGCAGGATCTCACATCTTCAGATTCGCGCCGAGGACATCATGAACATGCTCATGCTGGTCGGGATGGCTTCACACGGCAGCGTCGCCTCGAATCCGGGCCTGGGGGACTCGTTCGCGCTAGGCTTTTTTATCGCCGGCTTCGCCTCCCTTGCGACCGCGGCCTATTTGCTGGCCACGGCGCCGGGACCCGAGCCGCTGCGCGCCGCTCGCCGCCGCTAGCCCCAAGATCGCCAGTCTTGCCGTACCATTCGATACCGCGAATGGTATATAATGCCCCTTCGATAAGGGGCATTATTTTTTCCAAAGGAGAACCGACATGGCGAAGAAGATGGAGATGCTTCTCGTGAGCAGCAAGGTCAAGGCGATCCTCAAGCACAACAAGTGCAACACGGCCGGTGACGCGCTCGACGGCCTCAACGCGTGGGCCCACTGGCTCATCGACCAGGCCGCCAAGCGCGCCAAGGCCAACGGCCGCAAGACGGTGCGGTCCTACGACTTCATCATCTGCAAGTAATCGGCTGCTCCTGGCCCCTGTCCTGATCCTTTTGGCGATCGGGACGGGGACCGGGGCGCTGGCAGCACCCGCTCCCGGCGACCTGGGCCTGGGGCTGCTGCTGGGCGATCCCACCGCCGGCACGGCCAAGTATTTCCTCACGAAGAGTCAGGCGGTCGACTTCGGCGTCGGGGTCAGCGAGGACCTGACCTTGATCGGCGATTACGTCTTCCACGGCTGGGATCTTCTGCCCCAATCCAAACGCGGGGAGCTCTCTGCCTACGCCAGCCTAGGCGCCCGACTCGAAATGCTGCGCGACACGGACTTCGGCGTCAGGACCATGCTGGGCTTGAGCTACTGGCCGCATTTCAAGCGGTCCACCGAGTTTTTCTTGGAGCTGGGCCCCGCCTTCAGGGTCGCGCCGTACGCGCGCGTGAGGATCGACGGGGGATTCGGCTTGAGGGTCTACTTCGCGCCTTTGCGCGCGGGACCGAAAGGCTAGATTCCGATCTCGTTTTCCAGCTCCCACGTCGGGACCTGGATCACGCGGGAGCGCTCGACGCGCTTGCGCCGCACCGGCTCGTCCTTCTTGACGTCCTTGGCGTCGACCGCCGAGGGCGCGCCCGAAGCCGAGGGCTGGGGGCCCTGGTCGAAGCCGGTCTTGAGCTGGGCCGCGCTGGGGGCCGCGGCGCCGGGGGCGGCCGCGAAGGCTTTCTGCGCGGCGGCGAACAAACCCTTGTTCTCTTGACGCGGGGCCACGAAGGCGACGACCGAGATGCGTCCGGAGATCGAAACGAGGGGGATGGACGGAGTGGGCAGCTGGATCGCCGGCCCGGGGATCCAGCTGGGGATCGGAAGACGGCCGGGGAAGACGACGGGCAGGACCGGCATCGCGGGCTGGCGAATCTCGACGATGTCGAGGGGCGCGCTGTAGGCGAGCTTGGGGACGAAAAGCATCCCGAGCAAGGACCCGACGATGAGGATCATCCAGTGGAGGCGCTTCATACCTTTATAGAATAGCGCGAGAGGGGCTCCCGGTCCGATGAGACGGGTCAACGGGTCTTGTTGATCGCCATCAATGGGTCTTATAGGGAAGGGAGGTAGGACTTTCGGTCCCTAGAAGAATTCGGTGTCGAGCCAGATCGTGACGGGCCCGTCGTTGACGGACTCCACCGCCATGTGGGCGGCGAACTCGCCGGTCTTGACCGGAATTCCGAGCCGCTCAAGCTCGGCGCAGAACCTCTCGTAGAGCTCCTTGGCCTCGCCGGGCGCTGCCGCGGCCGCAAAATCGGGCCGGCGCCCGCCCTTCAGGGCCGCGTAGAGCGTGAACTGCGAGACCACGAGCGCGGAGCCTTTATCATCGAGGACGCAGTGGTCGAATTTGCCCTCCGCGTTCGAGAAGATGCGCAAGGACGCGATCTTGTCGGCGAGCTTCTTGGCGTGCTCGGACGAGTCGCCCTTGCCGACGCCCAACAGAAGCAGAAGACCCGGGCCGATCGCGCGAGTCTCGCCGCCCGGCCACGAGACCGACGCCCGGGACACCCGCTGAAGGAGAGCTCTCAAGAGCCGAACACGAGGTCCCAGAGCGGGGTCGTCACGCCGAAGCGGCCGTCCGGGGTCTCGAAGTGATGGCGGGCGTGGTACTTGCGCAGGGCGTTGAGCCAGCGCCAGCTCAAGGACTGCGGCGCGTGGAAGGCGTAGTGGAAGCTCTCGTAGGCCAGGTAGCCGACCGTGATGCCGGCGAGCACGCCGTCGGCGTGGGGATGGCTGAACACGAGAAGAAGGACGGCCCAGAGAACGCCAGCCAGCGGCAGGGTCTGCATGGGGCTGATGATGACCTGGGAGACGTCCTCGGGGTGCTCGTGGTGACGCGCGTGGATGCGGGCCAAGCCCATGTTCCAGAGGGCGTTGATGTCGGCAAAGTGCAGCAGGCCGCGGTGGATGCCGTACTCGAGCAAGGTCCAGAAGGCCAGGCCGCCCACGAACAAGACCCAGGTCGAACCGATGAACCCCGGCGACTTGTACGACTGCCAAAGCCAGTAGGACGCCAGCGGAAGATAGAGCAGCGCCGGCACGATGGGGCTGGTCTTCAAGAAGCGGTCCCAGCCCGCGGTGTCGTAGGCGAGGACCTCGTCGCGGTCGGGATCGGGGATGATCTCGGACGGAGAAAGGGGTCTTGAGTCGGATGTTCGCATGATTTCTGATATTATAGCGGTACGCAGGGGAGCCCGCAAGCCTTGAGACGGCTCATGACAGAAAATTGTGAGCGTGCGCCCAGCCCCACGGGCGGAAGTGTCCCATCCATGGGGTACAGGCTTGGATGATCTTGAGCTTCATGTACTGCTTGTCCCTGTAGCCGTAAGCCCTGCGGATGACGTTCTTC
>JACQAZ010000013.1 GCA_016194705.1 Elusimicrobiota bacterium
AGCCAGAACAGCAGCTGGCCGTGCAGGCTCCAGCGCATCGAAAGTCGTTGGCCGGCCGCGTGCTCGAGGAAGGCATCGAGCAGCGCGGTCCCGTCGGGCGGGAACGCGGCGACAAGTCCGGGACAGGGATCGAAGACGACGTGCCAGACCTGCCGCAGATAGAGGCGCGCCAACGCCCGTTCCTTCGAGCCCGCCGGCAGCGCGCGCGCGGCGCTCGGCACCAAAAGATCGGAAGGGTTCACGAGAGAGCCGCCCGCGCGCTTCTCATGTCCTTGGCCCAGCTCTCGGGGCTGATGTTCGCGTCGCGCTCCACGACGAGCGTGGAGGCTTGGGGCTCCTTCAAGAGCGCGCGGCTGCTCGCGAGAAATTCCAGGGTCTCCTGGGACAGCTCGCCGTCGTGAGAGTCGCGCACGATGACGGGCTCGGTCTCCGAGTCGCGGTAGCCGGCGGCGTGGAAGTGCCTCGCGCTCCCCACGATCTGGGCCCAGTCCTTCAATGGAGTCCCGCAATTCCTTTGGGCCGTCACGGCGTTCGAGAAATCAAACAGCACGCCGGCGCCGGTCTCCTTCGAGAGTCTGCTCAGGAAATCGGGCTGCGCGCAGCCGCCGTCCAGGATCGAGGGGAAGTTCTCGAAGCACATCGGCGCGCCGATGAGCTCCTGCCACAGCTCCACTCGCTCCCGGACCAAAGGGTACTGTCGTTCATAATCGATTTCCAAAATGAGCGGCAGCTGCCTTCCCTCATGCGAGAACAGAGCGAGGTGGTCGGAGACGTAGAGCGGATGCAGCGCGGCGATGAGAGGCTTGAGCCCCTGAGATACGGCCGCGAGTTCCGCCTGATCGCGCAGTATGAACTGGGAATTCATGATGTGGAAGGCGACCGGGACGCCCGGGAAAACCGCGGCCAGATCATCCGGCGGGATGTGCAGGAAATTGTCGGCCATGATCTCGCAGAAGGAGGCGGCCCCATCGCCCAAGAGCGAGCGGACGACGGGAAGATATTTAGGAGACGTCCAGTTGAGGCCGATCTTCATCGAAAGCGAAGCCCCGGCTCCCTTGTCAGGTGGGCGCCGGGGCTTCATGCGGCTCCAGCTTCGGAGTTAGACCAGGTCGCCGCCGCAATGCGCGGGCTCGATGGCGACCGGAATCTCCTTGATCTCCACGACTTTCACTGTCTGCATGGCTTCCTCCGCTTGCGCCCTCAACCGGCCCGAAGACACTATCACATTCCTGCGGCCAAGTGTGTTCGAAAATGCGAAAGACTGTATGAAGCCCTGGGCTAGCGAGGCTGAGCGGCGCGATCCTCGACTTCCTTCAGGCGGCGCTCGAGCCCCTCGACTTTCTTCTCCAATTGGGACAGGCGATCGGGCGCCGCGGGCGGGCAAGAAGGAGCCGGAGGCGCGCTGCGAACGGCTCCGGAGAACAGGTGCTGGTACCTTGATTCCTTCTGTCCCGGCTGGCGGGGAAGCTTGGCCACGAGCGGCTCGGGCCGCGCCGATAGGTCCTGCAGGAGCGCCTCGACTTCCGCCGTGCTCGCAAATTCGCAGAGGCGGTCGGTGCGAGTCTTGATCTCGCCCGGCGTCTGCGGGCCGCGCAGAAGAAGGATGCAGACGGCGCCGACGAGCTTCGGGTCCGTCGCGCCGACGAGGTTCTCGACGCAATGCCCGAACTTGGGCACGCGGCTGCCCTGCTCGGTAATCCGCACCGCGAGCTTCTTCTCGAGGACCGTGAAGAGCTCCCGCCTCAAGTCCTCCTCGCCGAGGCTCATGACCGGCTCGCGGCTGGTCTTCTGGTTGCACGCACTCAGCAGCGCGTTGAGCGACAGGGGATACTGCTCGGGCGTGGTCAAGGACTTCTCCACCAAGGAGCCCAGCACGCGCTTCGATCTCGCTCAATTGGATCATGGCGCGTATATTCTAGCGCGGCCGGAGGCGACTTTCAATCGCTCCATGTTCCTGGACCTCGGCTGACTATGCAGCGCCTGCGGCGGGCTGCTCTCGCCTGCGGCGAGAGCCCTAACAACAACGGCAGAAGAGAAGAGCGCGCGAGCGCAGCGAACGCGCAACCGGCCGGAGCGAAGCGACGGACGGCTGCCGTGCGGATCATCGAGTCCGAACATTGTCATTTTTCTGGACCATATGGTCCAGAAAAGTGACAATCCCCGCGGCAGACGCCGCGTGGGTCAGACGTCAAAGTCCGGGAACTTGGATTCAATCGGCCTTGACGCTTCGGGCTTTCTCCGCTATCATCAACGAGCGATGACCGTAACCGACTTCTTCAAGGAGAAGGTCCCCTTCCTTTGGGGCCTGACCGACGACGACGCCAAGACCTTGGCCGAGGCCACGCAGCAGCTGAGCTTCACGGCCGGCCAGGCCATCATCCGCCAAGGCGTGACGGTCGACGGCCTGCACGTGATCGCGGAGGGCAAGGTCGCGGTCTGGATCAAGCCCAAGGGCAAGCAGCCCGTCGAGGTCGCGGCACTGGGCCCCGGCGACGTCTTCGGCGAGCGCTCGGTGCTCGATTTCGGGGTCGCGGGGGCCACGATCAAGGCCGTGGAGGACTGCACCATCTTCCTCGTCCCCCAGGACACCTTCCTCAAGCTCATGCAGACCAACCCCGCCCTGCGCGAGCTGTTCATGGCCAAGATCGAGGCGCGGCGCAAACCGTTGAGCGGAAACCCGCCCATCCACGAGCCGCCGCCGGAGAAACCAGCATAGGAGAAACCATGTCCCAAGCCAGAGCGCGCCACATCCTCGTTCCAAGCCAGTCCGAGTGCGAGAACCTCAAGAAGCAGATCGAAGGCGGGGCCGACTTCGCGGCCCTGGCCAAGAAGCATTCCAAGTGCCCGTCGGGCCAGCAAGGCGGAGACCTCGGCTCCTTCGGGCCCGGCCAGATGGTCCCCGAATTCGACAAGGTCGTCTTCAGCGGGGAACTCGGCAAGGTGCACGGCCCCGTGAAGACCCAGTTCGGCTACCACCTCATTGAGATCACCAGCCGCGGCTGACGGCCGGGGATTGACTTTCTCCCAAAGGTCTTCCATAATAGGGCATTCTTATGGGGAAGCGGCAGACGAGGAGAGAGACCATGGAAAAGAAGACCAAGGTGATCGGCGCGGGCATCGGGCTGGCGGCCCTGGCGGCCGCGGGAGCCTACTTTTTCGCCGGCAAGCGCGGGGCCAAGAACCGCGCGAAGGTCGCGCGATGGGCCGATGAGATGAAGGAGGAAATCCTGGCCAAAATGAAGGACCTCAAGGAGATCAACCAGGAGACCTACGAGAGGCTCGTCGACGAGACCGCCGACCGCTACGCGAAGCTGCGCAAGGCGAGCTCAGCCGAGCTCAAGCACGTCAGCGCCGAGGTCAAGAAGGCTTGGACCCACATCAGCAAGGAGCTCGCCGCCCACACCTAAGGGACGCACTCGTAGGCGACGACGCTCGCTTTCTTGCCTTTCACCGCGATCTCCCTTCGCGCGGCCGTCTTGAAATCCGTCGCGGCGCGCCTGAAGACTTCCTGCGAGAGCAGCAGCCGGCCCGGCGTGCAGTTGGCCTCGAGCCTCTGCGCGAGATTGACGGCGTCTCCGATGTAGGTGTACTCGCGCCGGCTGCGCGAGCCCACGTTGGCCCTGACCGCGCGTCCCGAGTTGATCCCGATGCGCACCGTGAAGGGGTTGCCCTTGCGGCGCAGGCCCTCGAAGAGCACGAGGATGCGTTTGCCCGCGGCGACCGCCTTCTCGGGACGCTTGAAGACCGCGAAGATGCAGTCGCCGATGAACTTGTCGACGTCGCCCGAGCAGTCGTAGATGATCTCGGTCGCCGGCTCGAAGATTTCGTTGAGCACGCGCACGACGTCCTTGGAGCCGTGGTCCTCGGTGTAGCTCGTGAACCCCTTGACGTCCATGAACAGGAAGCAGCCGTTGAACTCCGCGTCGAAGAGCTCATACTGCCCCTTCGCGACGCCCGCGCCGATCTGCCGGTAGACGTCGTGGGGCGTGTATCTGTGGATGATCTCGTTCTGTTTCTTGAGGACCTCGCTGTCCTGATAGGACTTGCGGCTGAGGTTCGCGAGGAAGCTCTCCGTGCTGTCGAGGACCTTCTCGCTCTTGGCCAGCATATCGTTGATCTGGTCGGGATCGGCCTTGAGCGCGCGCCTCGGCGGGGCGGCGACCGCGGCGGGTTTGAGGCGCGTGGCGAGAGCGACGATGCCGACGGTCGTCGTGTGGAAGCGGGAGCCCGACAGAGGGAGCTCGAGGTTGGTGACGTCGGCGTAGCTGTTGAGGAAGGGCATGATCTCGCCGCCCGAATAGAAGCCGAAGACGGGGACGTCCCGGCCCATCACCCTCCTGATGGCGTCGACCTCCGAGTCCATGCGGCTGTGGAGGATCGCGTTGCGCGTGCAGCAGCTCACGATGAAGAGCAGCGACGGCTTGCGGCCGTCCAAGGCCTTGAGGCAGCGCCGCGCCGCCGACTGCGCGCCCCCGACGAGTCCCTTGCGGCTGGCGAGGATCAGCTGGACCTTGCGATCCTGGAGGTCCTCGGCCGGGAAGTAGGAGATGAAGCCGCGCGCGGCGTCGCAGGCGACGGGCAGTTTGAGCAAGGTCGTGCCCTCGTAGGCGCCGCTCAAGTGCAGCGAGAAGCCGTAGCGCTGGATCTGGAGCTCGAAGAAATCCTTGGAGCCCGCGCGCCCGAGGAACTGCCTGTAGTAGTCGAAGATCGGGATGCCGTCGACCTCGTAGATGTCTCCTCCGTTGGCCTTGGTCACCGTGACGGGAGGCGCGACCGGCGACCAGCCGTGCTCGAATCCGAAGGCCAGGCCGTAGTCCTTCTTGGGCAGGTCCAGCAGCGCGAGCCGCGCGCCCCTCTTGGAAAGCTTGGGGCCCAGGTACTGGTAGTTGAGCCAGAATTCGGGGTGGCTCATGCCCAGATCGTAGTCGCCGCAGAGCATGCCCCCGGCCACCGGGACGCCGCCAAGGCACGAGGTCAACGACTTGATGGTTTCGTTCTCGTAGCCCGTGGCGACCGACGAGAACAGCAGGCCCAGGGGGAGACCGCCGTCGAGTTTCACGCACAGACCCTTCGTCAGGTCCCGGCCCGTCCGCCGGGGGTCGCGACCGACTTCAGCGTTCGAGAACCTGGGCTTGACGCCGTCGAGGTCCAGCAGCAGGGCCGCCACGCTCTTCTTGGTCACGCCGGCCGTCGTGATCTCGGCGTAGGAAGAACCGCCCGTCAGGATCCGGGGATCGAGCTCGGAGCAGACGCCCGCGTGGACCTTCTTCTGGTCGTGGTGGATGGAGCCGAAGACGATGGCCAGGCTCGGCTTGGGCACCGTCTCCTTGGCCTGCCTGACGGCCTCGGCGCCCGCCTTGCGAGGGTCGGGGTCGAGGCTCAGCCCGATGCCTATGCGCATGCGTGCATTCTAGATCATATCGAGGCTACTCGTCGCGTCTGGCGGCGTAGGGCTTGGCGGCCTCGAGAGCGCCCTTGCAGGCGGCGCCGACATCTTCGCGATGCGCCATCATGCAGCGCATCAGCCTGCCGTTCTTGGGCTCCACGCCGTTGCAGAACAGACCTGCCTCGCTGGAGCACGACTGCGATATCGCCCGCACCGCGGCCTTGAAGGCTTCGTTGTCCTCGGGGGGAGCTGCCTCGACCGCGGGCTCCGGCTTGGGGAAGGGCTTGACGACCGGATGCGGCTTGGCGATCGCGGCCGTCGCCGGAGACGGCGCGACAGAGGCGGTCGGCGCAGAAGCCGGGACCGGGACCCGCTTGGGCCTCACCGCGGGCTTCTTCGCCGGACGCACGACGGGGACCGGTTCGGAGGCTGGGGCGCCTTCAAGGCAGCCCTCCGGGAACTCCTCCTTGTGAGCGCGCATGCAGGCCTTCATCGCGTCGCGCCCGCCCGAGTAGGCATCAGCGCAGAGCTGCTTCATCCGCTCGACGCAGGCGCTCCCGGGGCTGGGGGACTGCGGCGCTCGCTGACGCACGGCCTTGCCGGCATCCGCGCTCCAGGACTGCGCCGACAAGGACATGAGGACCAGCGGGAGAGCGGAGAATCGGAGCCTCATGACACGCAGTATAACCGCGTCGGCGGCAAAAGTCCAGCCCCGTCCGGTCACGGCGCCCGCAAATGGCCCCCGCTCACTGGGTCCTTTTCAGCGGCCGCCCCTGCCCCGAAGACCCAGCCGAAAGCCGGCCGCCCCTGTTACAATGAGGCAAGCCGGATGACCATCGCCAACGCCGCCGCCGCCGTCGCCGTTTTGCTTGCCGCGGGATCAGCCGCGGCCCGCGCCCAGAGCTGGGAAGCCTCGCGCGCAGCGGGCGACGCGGCTTTCTCGGCCGCGCTCGCTCATCCCAACTTCTCCCTCCCGCCGCCCCGCTCCGCGCCGTCGATGATCGGCGCGTTCGAGGAGAAAGAGAAGTCGCGCGTCGTCAAGCTCGAGCCCATCGAGCTGCGTTCCTGGACGCCGGAGGGCGAGCCGGCGGCTCGACTCTCATTGCCCGCGAGCCTCGACGCCCTGCGCCGCGCGGGTCCGCTCTCCATCGGCGGCCGCGACTGGAACATCGGCTTGGCGGCCGACGCCGAATTCAAATACTTCTTCCTGACCTTCACGGGCGGGGGCGCGACGGCTCTGGACCCCTTGGGCCGCCCCAAAGACCTCCTGTGGGGCGGCGTCGTGATCGACCTTCCGGGGGGCGGCTCTTACCGCTGCACCGTTGAGCTGTGTCTGCTG
>JACQAZ010000015.1 GCA_016194705.1 Elusimicrobiota bacterium
AGCTTCCGGGCGACATCTACGGGGGCCATGCCCCGTTTAAGCAGCGAGATGGCGCGCAAACGGCGTTGTTCGAGATGCTCTGGGCTTCCGGCGGGTCTCATGCCCAGAGTTTAGGACTTTAGTTATGCAGGTATCAATAACCGCTCGCTTGCCCAGCGGAAGAGAATCAGTTTTTGATAACCGGGTGGGATGGGCCAGAACCTACATCAAGAAAGCGGCGCTCATCGAAAGTCCTCGTCGAGCGATTTATAAGATCGCACCTCGCGGGCTCGATGTTCTCAAGAGCAACCCTCCGAGAATCGACAACAACTTCCTGAGCCAATACGCTGAATTTAGGGCGTTTCGGACACCGCGTGTTCAAGATGGTCAAAATGAATTACCGACACTGAATCTGGATGAAGGCAACACGCCTGAAGAAACACTTCAGGAGGCCTACGAACGAATGCGGAAGGCCCTGGAGAACGAACTGCTCGAGCGGGTCAAGGCATGCTCGCCGGCCTTTTTTGAACGACTCGTAGTCGAACTTGTGGTAAAACTGGGCTATGGTGGCAGCCTTCGTGATGCTGGCAAAGCCATAGGCAAATCGGGCGATGGCGGAATTGATGGGATCATAAAAGAGGATCGCCTCGGCCTTGACCTAGTATATCTCCAAGCAAAACGTTGGGAAACAAATGTCGGTCGACCCGAAATCCAAAAATTCGCTGGGGCACTGCAAGGACACAGGGCTAAGAAAGGCGTCTTCCTTACCACGTCGGAATATTCAAGAGATGCCGTCGAGTACGCCAAACAAATTGACAGCAGAATCGCGCTCATCGGAGGGGCGGAACTCGCGCGTCTGATGATAGATCACGGTTTGGGTGTTTCGCTCGTGGAGTCCTATAATGTCAATCGTATTGATTCCGATTTCTTTACAGAAGACTAAGCGATGTATGGAGCAACCTAACCATGCGGTTGTGCCGCCCGCTTTGCTCTAATGCCGGTAGCCGTGACGCGTCGGCACACCGGAAGCGTTAAGGCGAGATAAATGGACCCGGCATGAAGTGGGCGAACCGCATACTCGCAGCGTTCGTAATATTGGGCTTTGCGATCGTATTAAGGGGCATGCGTCCTCCACGCGAGGTTCGTCGCATGCTTGCGCAGTTGTCGCCCCCTGCAGCAAAAGACATTGGGGAACTCTGTTATGGTGAGGGCTACTCAACTGGTTCCGAGTGGTACCGCTCCCTCGAAAAAAGGTACGGCGACAAGCAGATGATGGAGGCCTTATCGGCCTTGGCGGCTGTTCCGAACAAACAAATTGCCGATTGTGCCATCACGATTCTTGCCGAAAAGCACGCGGGTTCGGCTCCGACAGAACCCAAGAAGCCCCGCGTTCAGCGATGAGGAAACGCCGCGACCCCACCGTCCTGATCATCCTCGGCGCGCTCGGCACGCTTGAGGTCCTCGGCATCTACCTGCTGATCGGCCTGGAAACTCCGCTGACGCCGTACGCGCGGCGCCTGACGAGCAACGTCTTCGGGCTGTTCGCTTTGGCGATGATCGTGTTCACGACCCTGGCCTTCGGGATGGCCTTTCTCTTATCGATCTTGGAGGGACGACGGCGGGGCCTGAACAAAAGCCCTAAGGCTTGAAGAAGAAGCTCTTGGAGCCGAGGTCGACGGACTCTTTGATGCGCCAGCCGTCCTTGGTCCTGCGCCAGACGTCGCGCGAGGTGCCCTGCGAATAGTAAACCTCGTCCTTGCGCGCCTCGTTGTTGACGACGCCCGAGAAGCCGCTCTTGATCGTGACCGTCGCCTTGTCCCCGTCGAGCGACAAGGACTCGATGCTCACGTTGAACGCCGAGACCGTGGTCAGCTCCGCGAACTGCTTTTGCATGTAGGTCATGTCGGCGTCCTTGTTCATGACCTCGCCGTTGAGCAAGGTGTCGGTGTAGTCGGCGGTCTCCATCTCCCAGATCGCGCGCGGGTCCTTGTCGCGCACGGCTTGGTCGAGCTTTGAGTAAGCGGCTAGCAATTCGCGGCGCGCCGCCTCCTCCTTGGGCGAGAACTCCGACTGCGGCTTGGCCGTGAAGATCTCCCAGCCGACCGAGGCCGCGTGCTCGAAGACGGTGTTGATCGTCTGGCCGTAGCTCACGAAGCCCCGCTGCTTGGCGATCCGGTAGGCCATCACGACGAGGCTGTCGAAATTGCCGGTCGAGGTCTCGGGACGGACCAAGGCCTCGAGCTCGTCCGACTCGCGCTTGAGACGCTCGACGTCGCCCAAGCTTTCAGCTAGATACTGGACGCCCAAGGTCCGCGCGCCGTCCTTGATGCCGCGGATCGGACCGCGCTGCATGACGCGGAAGACCGCCCCCGACGGCGCGCGCAGCTCGGTCGTCTTGATATTCGGGGCGAACCACTTTGGGAATAGGAAGCTCGTCCCCACGAAGGCGGCCGCCACGAGGATCAGCCCCAGCAGCCCCCAGCCGACGAGTTTGAGGAGGAACTTCACCCCTTCTCTTTCTTAGGCGTGCCCGAATCCTGAGGCACGAGCTTCATGCCGGAGCTCATCAGGCTCGCCATGAAGGCGGCGAGCACGTTGTTCGATGAGCCGTTGCCGTCGCAGCCGCCCGAGACCATGATGTCGGGCGTGATCTTGATCTTCCCGCCCGAGACCTGCTTCATGACCTCGATCATCGCGACGGGCCCTTGTCCGACGGCGTTGACCTGCTTGTTGTACGCGGTGGCGGTGGCCTCGCCGATGGCCAGGACCTTGCTGCCCTCGGCCTGCCCGACCGCCGTGATGCCGGCCGCCACGCCCTCCTGCTCGAGCTTGGTGGCCTGGCCTCGTCCCTCGGCCAGAATGATCTGCTGCTGCTTCTGCTGGGTCGCGATCTGCACGTCGATCTCGGCCTTGACCAAGGACGGCTGCAGGTCGGCCTGGGCCTTGGTCTTCTCCATCTCGCGGCGGCGGTCCTCGGCCTGCTGCTGGGAGTCGAACATCGCCATCTGCTGGGCGGCCACGACCTTGTTGGTCAAGGTCTGCATGAGGCGCTCGGGCAGCATGATCTGGCAGATCAGCACGGACACGCATTCCACATAATATTTCGTCAACTGTTCGATCACATGCTCTTCGGCCATGCGCTGCTGCTCGTGGCGGTCCTGCATGAACTTCATGGCCTCGGTGGCCGACGCTTGGTTTCTATACGAAGAGTCGATCAGAGGGTGGATGACGTGCTCGATCAAGTTGTCGATCGTGCCGATGCGTGCGACCATGTGCGGGGCCTGCTGCGGAAGGACCCGGATGATGACCTTGACCTCGACGGTCATCTCGAAGCCGTCTTTGGACACGATGGCCAGCGGATCGAATATGCGCGGCACTCGGTCGTCGGACTTCTCGCCGGCCCAGTCGATCGTGATGTTGGTCGTCGGGATGATCAGCGGCGTGTAGGCGAGCTTGTTCAAATAGTACGTGCCGGGCCCCAGCACCTCGCGCTGTATGCCGCGATACCCGGCGTCGACCACGAAGCGCTCGACTCCGGCCTTGATGTCGCTGTTCGGCGTCAGCGGCTTCTCGACGCTCGGGTCCTTGCCGATGTTGGAAACCACGACCGCGACCTCGCCGCGCTGGACGATCAGCACTTCGTCGGGGACCACCTCGAACATGTAGGGATTGACGTAATAGGTGCCGGGGCGCAGGAAGTCGAGCTGAGGCCCGCGCTGGCCGCCTCCGGTCAGGAACCCCGCGGCGTCCTGGAAGTCGCGGTGGCCCGCGATGGTCTTGGCCACGTACTCGCTCGGGGGCAAGGGTTCGCCGTCGCGGGCGGTGACCAGGCCGACCTTCTTGGCCGGCACCACGATCGCGTCGCGGATGTCGACCGAGAAGAGCTTGGTGTTGATCCGGTAGGAGCCCGGCAGCAGAATGTCGATCTGCGGGCCCTTCTGGCCGCCCTTTTCGAGGAAGCCTTGGCCGTTCTGGAAGTTTTCGTGGCCCTCCGCCCGGCGGGCCAGCAGGCGCCCGGGCGCGATCGGCTGGCCGTCGACGGCGACCACCACGCCGACCTTGTTGTTCGGGATCGAGATCGCGGGGACCTTGATGACTTTGAAGAGGTAAGGATTGATCCGGTAGAGGCCGGGAGGCAGGATCTGGATCTGGGGGCCCTTCTCTCCCCCGTTGGAAAGGAAGGCCGGGCCGTCCTGGAACAGGTTGTGGCCCTGAGCGACCTTGGCGAAGATGCGGCCGGGCGAGACTGGATTGCCGTCGATCGACTCCACCAGGCCGACCTCGTTGGGGGCGACGACGACCATGGGGTATTTCTCCACGCGATAGAGGAAAGGAATCAGAAGGTGCAGGCCCGGGCCGAGTATGCGGGCCTGGACGCCGACCTCGTCGGCCATGGCCACCACGCGGCCGTCGGGCATCGCCTTGCCCAGCCACCGGCGCTCGAGCACCGCGATTTGCGTGCCGCCGACCACGACGATCGAGTTGTAGAGGAAGATCAGCAGGCCGAAACCGAGGGCCGGGAGCATCAAGAGCTCGAGCTCCGCGGACTGAAAACCGAACTGGTGGGCGAGCGTGGCGAACATAGGGGAACCTCCGATGGGCTTTGGCCAACGCTATCAAATTGCCCGGCGGGCCGCAACAGGAATTCAGCGCGGCAGCTTCTTGATGTTGGCGAGCACTTCGGGATCGCGGCTGCCCTCGTAGGCGATCGTCCATTCGCGGCGGACCTCGTCGGCCAAGCCCAGATACTGGTAGAGGTTGCCCAGCCTCAGGTGGAAGTCGGGGGTCTTCTGCCACTGGTCGTAGCGCTTCATGCGCTCGCGCGCGGCGCGCTCGGACTCGGGGTTCATGTAGGCCACGAAGCCGCGGTAGAGCAGCTGCGCTCCGTAGTCGGTCTCTTTCATGACCCGCGGCACGGCCCGGCGCTCGGATTGCGACATCCCTCGGCCGATCTCCTGCAGGGCCCAGGCGGTCTCCTTGAGGCGCGTCATCTCGGACTCGGTCAGCACGCTGTAGGAGAGAGCCGCGAAGAGCAGGTCCGCGTGTTCCGCCGGCACGAAGAGGAAGATCCGGAACAGGGGATCCTGCTGCGCCATGAGCAGCAGGCGTCCGGGACCGAAACAATTGCGCACGTCCTGCTGGGAGACCCCCCAGGTCTTCTGGACCTTGTCGATCACGGCTTGATCGTCGACCATGTCGGAGAGCAGGTAGAGCGGCACGCCCGCCTGGTGGTTGCGGCGGACGAACTCGGAGAACAGCCCGAGGGCTCGGAGCCGCGGGTAGCGGTCGAGATAATACTCGAGGACCTCGCGCGTGCGGTGGGCGAAGTAGGGCAGATAGACCTTCGCGTTCGGAAAGCCCAAGCCCGAGAGGATGATCCAGCTCGAGGCGACGGTGTGGTCCCGCACGAACAGGCTGCGCTGGTAGCCCACGTTGTTTTCGAGTTTGCTCTGCGGGAGGATCCCTTCGCCGAAATTCCAAGCTCCCAGGCAGGCGACGGCGAGGGCGCCGGCGCAGAGAGTCGGGGGCCTCAGGCCCGGGCCCGATTCGAACGCCTCGCGGGCCGCCAGGGCCAGCACCGCGATTCCCGCGGCGCACGGCACGGTCCAAAAATAGACGCCTCCATGCCAGAAGGCGTCGAGAACGACGAAGAGGCCTCCCCAGAGGGCGAGGATCACGAGTTGGGCGCGCCTGGCGGGCCGCCGTCTCCAGAGCCAGACCGACGCGCCGAGCAGAGAGGCCGCCAGAGCCCCCCCGCCCGCCACGGCCGGAAGGCGCGCGGCCCAAGGACAGGCCGCGACGGCGAGCAGGGAGGCGGCGAGCACATCGGCGACCGGAAGCCCGCGCCCCGCGAAGAAGCCCAGCAGATGCGACCAGCCGCCGCCGGAGGTCGCGTGGACGTCGGCCGCCTCGGAGAAGAACGCGAACAGGCTGCGCGCGTCGCCCAGCCGAAAGGCGAGCGCGTAGGGCGCGGCGACGCCCAAAGCGAGCGCCGGCGCCAGCCACCAGGCCGGGCGCCCTCGTCGGCCGCGCCAGGCCGCCCAGACCGCCGCCGCCGCCATGGGCACCAGAGCCGCGTCGGCGGCGTGGAACAGCACGCCGGTCACGAGGCTGCCGCCGAGCAGGCCGGCCGCCGTCGGCGTGCCCTCCTCGGCCAGGCTCAGAGCGCAAGCCCCCGCGGCCAGGGCCCAAAAGGTCATCATCATGTAGACCTGGCCCTCGGTCGCCCGGCTCCAATAGCTGAACGAGACCGCCAGCGCCGCGGCGCCCAAGGCCGCCAGCGCGCGATCGCGCGTGAGCCGAAAGAGGAGACGGAAATAGACCGCCGCGCCGAAGAGCCCGAATACGGCGTTGATCCTCTGGATCAGGACATAGGCGCGCGTCGGCAGCCCGACGAGGGCCAAAGCGTCGCGCAGGCCCATCACGAAGGGGTTGAAGAGCAGATGGCGTCTGTTGAAGACCTCCCGGCGCCATTCGTCGACGGCGCGCTCGATGACGCCGGAGAACATGATGCCGTCGAAGACGTACACCTTGTCGGGAAATCCGAGGTAGAGAGCCAGAAGGACGAACACGGCCGCTCCCGCGGCGCGCAGGAGCCACGCGTCCGGGGCTGCCGCGGGAGCCTGCCGTGCGTTGGGCGCAGCGACCTTCACCCTATCGTGATAGCAATTCGAGCAGGGTCTTCGCCAGGCGGCGCCGCTCGACCTCGTCGCGCAGGCGCACCTCCGCGCTCACGAAGCCGTCGCCGTCGCTCTCGACCCAGACCACCTCGGCGGGCAGATCCCGGAAGCGCTCGTCGGCCAGCACGAAGCTCAGCAAGACCCGCTCGTGGCGCGAGAGCCGGGTCTGCGTCGAGACGACCGCGCTCGCGGCGCAAAGCTCCTCGAGCCGCCCCCAGCCCTCGACGCGCCCCGACTCGGGCGGGAAGCGCAGCAGGACGGGCGCCTGGGCGCCGCGCGCGCGCCTCATTTGAGCCCGAGAATCGAGTGGCGGTAGACGCGCGCCGGTCCGGACTCCTTCGGGATGGTCTCGCCCACGCTCCAGAAGCGCTCTCCGTCCCAGGCCAGGCCGACGGGACGGTGACGGCCATCCTGGTATTCGGCCAAAGATATCTTTTCGACGGCCTCGTCGGGCCGCTCGAGGTTGTGGCGCACCAGCTCGCGGTTGCCCGCGTCGAGCGACCACAGGGAGCGCCCGTCCCAGACCAAAGCGGCTGGAGAGCTTCCCGGATACTTGTAGGAGGCCACGGTGGAGAGATCGGCATCCAGGAGATGCTTGTGGATCTTGTGCTGGCGCGAGTCGCAGGTCCAAACGTAGAGACCGTCGAAGGCCATGCCCAAAGTGTTGGGAGCGGCATCCAGATAGGTCTGAACGGGGGTGAGCTTGTCGTCCTTCATGCGGCGGTCGATGCGGCCCGAGGCCGAGACCGTCCAGACCGCGTCGGCCCCGAAGGCGAGCGCGACGGGCGTCTCGTCGGTGAAATGGACGATCCGGTCGAGGACCAAAGTGGCGGGGTCGTGCGAGTAGAGCGACTGGGTGTACCAGTCCGCGACCCACAGCCGTCCCGCGTCGAAGGCCATCCCCGCGGGATGTCTTGTCGGCAGGTCCCAATGGTCCTTGCGCGCGAGCGCCTCCTGGCGCTGCCGCTGCTGGCGCTGCAGCGACAGCGTCCCGAAGGCCGCCGCGAAAAAGGCCAGCACCGCGAAGAAGTAGACGGCCGCGCTCGGCCGGCGCGGCATCCGCGCGACCGAGTACGCCGTCCCCGGCAGACGCGAGGCCTTCGCAAGGCAGGCCGAGAGCGCCTCCCGCGTCCACGGCGGCGCGACCACCTCGGCGGCGCCCGTGCGCATCAGGCGCACCGCGCGCGTCGCGTCGCGCTCGGTCAGCGCGACGACGACCGGCATGAGCGGGGCGACCCTCAGGATCTCGCGCAGGAGGGCCTCGGCGTCGCTCTGCGGGGAATCGACGATCAGCATGAGCCGCGGCCGGCTTTCCCGCAGCAGCTCGACGGCCTCGGGCAGCCGGGCGACCCCGCGGACCTGGTGGCCGGCCTCTCCCGAGATGAGGGCGAGCGTCTCGCGGTCCGAGGCGTCGCCGCAGAGCAAGCCGATGGCGGCCATGGCCTAGGGCTTCGGGGGCTTCGGGATCACGAACTCCGAGCCCTCCTGGGGGAGTCCGCGCTCGACCTTGTCGCGGTTGGCGTCATAGATGAGCTCCCAGAGGTTGCCGTCGCCGTAGAAGGTCTTGGCCATCGAGCGCAGTGTCTCTCCGGGCTTGACCACGTGGCGCTGCGGCCACGACGGCTTCTTGGGCGGCGGAGGAGGGCGGATGATCGGCGGCGCGCGCTTGGGCGCCTTGCGCGCCGCTTCGTCGAGCTCGGACTCCTTGAGGCCGAACTCCGCCTCCTCCTTCTTTCTCTGCAGCCCGCGGTATTCCTCGCCGACCTCTTTGACCCTTTGCTCGAGCACGCCGAGCTCGGCCTCCGAAATCTGGCGGTGGGTCTCCGCGGTCGCGGCCTCCTCGTCGGCCGCCTTCTTGCGCTCGGCGAGCTTCTCGATCTCGGACTGCAGCGACTGGGCCGAGCTCGCCGCCGAGCCCACGAAGTTGCCCGTAAACGACGGCGCTCCGAAGCGCCAGCTGGCGCTCATCTGGAAGCCGCCCCCGGGCCGGTGGATTCCTCCCGAAGGCAAGGTCATCGCGAAATCCAGGACCAAGGGGGAGAGGTTGAAGCCGAGCCCCCAGGCGAACTGGCTGACCCCGTCGAGCTGGAAGCCGCGCCCGGCGCGGACCTTGAGCATGCCCTCGTAGAACGACGCCTCGACGCCCGGGTAGAAATCCGTCAAGTTCTGGCGGATCTTGGTGTCGGCCGCGATGGTGAGCCACTTGTGCCAGACATAGGCGAGGCCGAAATTGAACTTGGGGCGCGGCTGCCCGACGTTGGTGACGAGGTCGCTCATGACGGCCGAGCCGCTCAGCCCGAAATTGCTGCGCGCCAGCACGCCGAAGTCGAGCCCCATGCCGAACAGGCTCGAGCTCCCCGGATGGCCTTCGTTGATGTTGAGGAATTTCCAGTCTCCGCCGACCTTGAGCGGCTTGGTCAGCAGGAGCTGGGGGACCTTGATCTCCTGAGAATAGTTGAACCTCAGCTCGTCCTTGTCGCCCCCGTTGAGCTGGCGGATCGACATGTAGGCGCCGCCGACCGTGGCCGTGTTGATCAGCTCGAAGGGGCGCATGTAGGCCATCGCGGCGTAGGACATCGTCCCGACCGGCGAGAGCTGCCGCCCGACGCTGGCGCTGGCCTGCGCGTAAGGGGTGTTGGCGGGCCCCCCCGGGTTGAAGAACAAGGCGTAGGCGTCGTCGGCCACGGCCGAATAGGCCATGCCCATGCCCATGGCCTTGGCGCCCGGCGCGAAGTCGTCGAAATCGGCGGCCGAACAGGGCCAAGCCGCGGCCAGCGGCAGGAAAGCGGCAAGCAGGCGCGCGAATCCTCTGAGGGTCATTCCGTGCGGATTATAGCTAAATAACATTACGCGAATATTACCAAGCAATACTTGACTTATCCAACATCTCCTGCAATAATCAAAGTATGGACGAGGCGCAGCCCCCCCCGCAGCGACGCAGCTGGCTCGCAGCCCTCCTGGTGGTCCTGGCGATCGGAGGCTCCGCGGTCGGGGTCTTCATCTATCAGCTCCTGCAGGGCAACCGCAAGTCGAGCCTCGACGCCTCGGGGTTCGACATCGCCCAAACGACCGACAATACGCCTCGCCCGACCTCGACGCCGGTCGCGCAGCCCCAGTCCAGCCTGGGAGTCATCAGCACCGGACTTTCGGGCATCCACTTCGGCAGGACCGCGGGCCCCGGAGGCACCCCGGCGCAGCAGGCCGAAGACGCGGCCTCGAAGGCCGCCGAGACCTTCTCGCAGCTCTGCGTCAGGAACGAGGCCAAGGTTCGGTCCTTCGCTGAGAAATACACCAAGCAAAGCCCGACTCTCCAGAAGTACGGAAGAGAGTGGATGAGCTACCCGGACCTCAAGAAGCTCAACGACGACTACATGCGCAACCACGACCCCATCGCCTTCCTGCGCGGCTTGACCCAATCCGCGAACTTCCCGAAGCTGGTCAAGAAGTACGCGGGAGATTCCTCGATGCAGGGGTTCGTCCGCGACGGGATGAAGCAGACCCCTCCCGAGCTTCTGAACTCGGGGATCAGCTACATGAACAAGGACAACGTCGTCAAGCAGCTCGTCACCAAGGTCATGGAAAGTCTCGGGATCCCCGCGATGGCGCTGGGCGCGGCCCCGGGAGCGGGGCAGCTCGACCCGGCCAAGATCATGGGCTCCGTCCTGGGGAACAATCCCCAGCTCCAAAAGGCGATGGAGAGCAACCCCGAGATCCAGAAGAAGCTGCAGAACAACCCGGGACTCAAGCAAAACCTTCAGGAAGCCAACCAACTGCAGCAGCAGAGCCGCTGAGCCGCCGGAAAAGCCAGAGCCCCGCCGCTTGGCGGGGCTCTCCTCTCGAGTGAAGAAAGGTCTTTGGCTGTTTGCGGCCTATTTCGAGATGCTCAACGGCGGAGCCTGGCTGGTCGAGGCCGTCCCTGAACCGCCGCCCCCGCCGCCCCCCGTATTCGAGTTGGCGACGCACGTGTTGCCCACCTGGTGCGTGCCTTGTCCGCAAGTCAAGGTCGAAGTGTTCGTGCCGGGAGCAGGCTGGCTTCCGCCGCCGCAGCCGCCGCCGCTGCCGCCCCCGCAAGCCAACGTCCCCGCCAGGGCGAACGCGAACCACACGGCCGTCGCCTTAAGAATATTCTTTTTCATTGCCTCCTCCTCACTCGACATAGTTTACGGCCGTGGACCCATCCTGTCAATAGGAAACTCTGAATTTTATTGAAGTTTTACCAAAAGCGGCAAATCCACGAATTCCCCAGTAAAATACTTGCTATTTCGGCGCCGCGGCCTTTCCCGGCTTCGCTGGGTTGCTGACGCAGCGCTGTCCCTCTTGGTGAGTCCCCGGCTCGCACTGCATCAGGTCCTTCTCGGTGTACTCCTGCTGGGGCGCGCCGAGACTGGTCAGACGATCCCAGTTCATGCTGACGACGCCCGCGTAGCCGAGGCCGGCCAGTATCGTCGCGGCCAGCATGCGCCACCAGAACGCCGCGGCCGATCGTTTTCTCGCCATGTCTCACTCTCCTCGACCGTAGTTTAGGTCCAGAACGCGCGGCTGTCAAGCCTCAGCGGCGCACAGCCGGCGATGCGTCGCCTCCGCGGCGAGCAGGCTCGCGGCGCACAGCAGCGCGCTGGCGGCGATGTCGACGAGGAAGTGCCAGCCCAGCAGCAGGGTCGACAACACGACGAGT
Organism: Elusimicrobiota bacterium; assembly: GCA_016194705.1. GTDB lineage: Bacteria > Elusimicrobiota > Elusimicrobia > UBA1565 > UBA9628 > PALSA-1176. The sequence continues at coordinate 11,335 of JACQAZ010000015.1, forward strand.
CCGTTGAGCAGCGCGACGGGAACGAAGAGCCGCCGGTCGGCCGCGGCGGCGTAGGTCAACAGGATGGCCCATACGGCGTGGAATGAGGGCAGCGCCACCATCCCCCCCATGAGAGTCGTGACCTCCTGGAAGTGGTGGACCTGATGGAATTTCAAGGACGTCAACCGCTGCTCGGGTGAGAAGAGTTCGCCGGGGAGTATGCTCGCCGGCCCCGAACTCGGGAAAAGATAGTAGAACAACCCTCCCACGATGTAGGAATACGCGACGGCGTAGAGGAACACCCGCGTGCGGCGGCGATCGAGGAAGAGATCGGCCGCCAGCGGCACGAGGAAGAGCTCGAGGTTCAAGGCCGGATAGCTGGCGCGCATCAGCGACCACAGCCAGGGGCGCGCGAAGCTCCAGGACATCGCGCCCGTGACGGAGACGCCAAGGCGCGAGTCCCACGCCGCGATGCGCGCGTCGATCGGCGAAAACGGCGTGAACTGGATCGCGCTCGTCATGACCGACACGGCCGAGGCGAGCAGCAGGAAGCCTGAGTAGTTGCGCAAGACGAAGGCCGCGCGGGCGTCGAGCCCGCGCGCGTACGCGGCGAACGCGGCCACCTCGAGCAGCGGCGCGATCAGGGCGATCGCGGGCCGCGGAAAATAGGAGATCCCCGTGAAGTGGAACCACAGCGCGTTGATCCCGATGAGCGCCGCCGAGACCGCGAGCATCATCAGCAGCAGGGCCCCCCAGCCAGCGGTCTTCGGGCTTCACAGGTGCGCTTGGAAGTCCCGGGAGATCATTCCCGGGACCCAGAATAGGTGCAGGATCGCCGTGTAGTGGCCCAACGGCAGCCAGACCTGGCGGCTGAGCGGAAAGGCCGCCTTGAGCTTCAGGGCGTTGGCCCTGGGCACGACGGTGTCCCAGCGCACGTTGACGAGCAGCGCCGGCTTGCCCGCGTTGGCCGCCGCGTAATCCGTCGGGTCGAGCCCCGCCATGGCGGGCCGAAGCGCTGCGGGATCGATGCGGGACCTGCGCAGGAACGGCTCGGTCATCGAGCTGTGGCCGATGAGATCGGGAAAATCCGCGCCGCCGAGCATGAAGACGGCGTACTTCGGAGCCGGGTCGACCGAGTAGGCGGCGGCCGCGACCATCGCCCCGAGGCTCACGCCGAAGAGCCCGATGCGGCCGCGGTCGACCTCGGGGCGGCTCGAGAGCCATGCCAGGGCGCGCCTGGCGTCGAGCGCCGATTGGCGGAAGTTGAAGGCGAGCCTCTTGGCCGTGCGCGCGAGGAAGACTTGGCCGCTCGGCTGGGAGGAATCGGGACGGCGGTGGAACTGGTAGGGCATCTCGAGCCAAAGGACCCCGAAGCCGTCGCGCCGGAAGCGCTTCATGAAGCGCTCCTCGATCCAGATGTTGGGCGCGGCCATGACCGGCAGCACGAGAATGCACGGATGGACGCCGGAGGAGTCAGGTACAGAGTAATGGGCCCAGACGGTATCGTTGGCCGCAAAAGGGCTCTTGAGAGGGGATGGGAACTTGACCTCGTACTCGACGCGTCCATCGCGGCGAGAGACCTCGCGCAGCTCGGCCCGGACCGGGGCCTTGGCGTCGTAGTCGAGCGGCGAGGACGGCGCCGCGCCGGCGGCCGTCGCGAGCAGGAGCGCCGCCGCGAGCATCTAGAAGCCCATGGCCATCGCAAACGCGATCTGGTAGATGTCGACCAAGCCGATCGAGGTCAGCGAACGCGTGGAGGCGTCTCCCATGGTCCAATAGGAATATTCGGTCTTGAAGTTGAAATGGTCGGTCAGCTGGTAGTTGAGGGCCGCCGTGAACTTGTTGATGTGCGTGCTCCCGCGGTACGCGCCCGCCCCTTCCGCCTGGATCGAGGGGAAGGTCGTGCCGGAGATGACCTGATTGAGGAACAGGTCCAGCAGCGGGCCGCGCCGGAACATCTGGTTGAACACGAGGACCCCCGTGACGCGCTCCCCCCAGGGCGGCTTGCGGATCAGCGGGAAGGAGGTCTGGATGAAGTAGCCTTGGTTGGTCTCGAAGTCCTTGACCATGCTGACCGGCAGGGCGATGGCGCCGAAATTTTCGAGCGGGGAGAGGAACTGGTTGAAGCCGTAGACGTACTCGGCGGAGACGTTGAAGCCGCGGTAATCGAAGGTCAGGTCCGCCGCGTAGGTCTGGTAATTGAGATGGCCTTCCAGATCGTACTGTCCCCCCATCCCCGCGAGGCCCAAATTCATGCCGGTGACGTCGAGGATGCCCTCGGGCACCGGCCAGGGGAACCGCACGTCCCCGAGCGAGAACACGGCGCGCCCGCCGAAGGACTTGTAGTTGTTGTTGTCGGCGAGGTTGTTGTTCTGGTGGCCGAAATCGATGTTGGAGCCGTTGCCCGGCACGCCCGGGATGCCGAGGAAGTCCGTGTTCGGGAAGGTGCGCTGGCGGTTGTTGTTCTCTCCGAGGCCGTTGACCACGAAAAACGTGATTTCGGAGGGAAGGTAGGGATTCTTGCTCGGGGGATACCAGGTGGCGCGCGCGCCGAGGTCCGTGTAGCCCACGCTGACCGGCGGGCGCGGCGAGTTGACGCGCACGACGAGGTCGAGGCTGTCTGGCGAGGCGTACAGAAGCGGGCGCGTCACGGTCAAGAAATCGTTGGCGCGGTAGAGCTCGTTGTAGCGGCTGAAGGGGACGAGGAACTGCCCGAACTGAAACGTGAAATCCTCGATGCGGTTGTAGGAGAAGTTGAGCTGATAGAGCTGCAGCGAGCCCTGTCCCGCGGTCGGCATGTGCCATTCGACTTGGAGCGGGACCCCGTCGATGAACGGTCCTTCGAGCCCGAAATACATGTCCGCGAGGTAGATCTCGTTCTGGATCTGGGTCTCGAAGCCGGGCCGGCGCGGGCCCACGTTGCGCCAGTTGAGCGAGAGGCTGCCCCGCACGTGCATCCGTGAGAGCCTTTGCAGGAACTCGTTGGTGTAGACGGCCGCCGGAGACGGCGCCGCGAGGTGCTCGGCCGAGCCCGGAGAAGCCAGCGCGGCCAAAGTCCAGAGGGCAAGCGCCGCGCGTTGACAGCATTTCGCAAATGAGTTATGATGACGGTGGCGCAAGATTTCGCAGTATAGTATTTTTCATCCTGAAGGGGGAATTCCAACACAATGGCTCACGTGATCGGCGAAGCGTGTCTCGGCGAGGTCTACGCGGCCTGCGTCGACGTCTGCCCGGTGGAGTGCATCCATCCCGGCGACTATCAGAATGCAAAGATGATGATCATCGATCCGGAGGTGTGCATCGATTGCGGCGTGTGCCTGCCGGAATGCCCGATCGGAGCCATCGTGGGCTCGGTCGACGAGAACCCCGAGTGGGCCAAGATCAACGCGGAGCTGACCCCGACTTTCAAGGGCAACCCGAAGCTCACGCCCCGGCCGCCGAACGATCCTCCGCACAAGCCGACCAACAAGCTCGTCAAGTAATTGGCTGTTGCGCGGCCTGAAGAAGCCGGTCCCGCGCGCTGTACGCGCGGGGCCGGCTTCTTTCTTGCTATCATGGCCTTGTCCCCCCCCGTGCGCGCGATGAGCTACACCGTGGTCCACCGCACCCGCCTCGACACCGCCTCCTGCGAGACGCAGGGGCTCGTGCGCGTGCCCTTCGAGCAGGGCCTCTTCAAGACCACGGCGGCCTCGGCGACGCTCCAGTCGGGCGTCATCGAGACGCCGGCCCCGTTCGACGACCTCGTCGGCTCGTGGAACGCGAAGATCCCCCCGCTGGCCGGGCTCAAGATGCAGGCCCGCGTGCTCGTGGGCTCCGAATGGTCGGGATGGTTCGACTTGGCCGCGGTGGGCAAGGACGGCTTCGAGTCGGTCGAGAAGCAGGAGAACGATTTCGGCTTCGTCGACGTCGACACCCTCAAGCTCAAGAAGCCCGCCAAGGCCTTCCGCTATCGCTTCCTGCTCTCGGCGCCCTCCCGGGCCGTCGTGCTCCGCCTGGCCGCCATGACGGTCTCCAACGCCGAGGTCCCGGACTTGGCCCCTTTCCAGCCGGGGCCGTGGGTGACCGAGCTCAAGGCGCGCCCGCGCTCGCAGACTGTCGAGCAGGAGAAATACAAGCACGACATCTGCAGCCCGACCTCGCTGTCGATGGTCCTCGAGTTCTGGGGCGACCGCCTGCCGACCGTCGAGGTCGCGGAAAGAGTCCGCGATCAGAAGACCGCCATCTTCGGGCATTGGCCCTTCAACGCGGCCGTCGCGGGCGACCTCGGCCTCGAGTCCTACGTCGCCCGGCTCGACGGCATGGAGGACCTTCAGGAAGAAATCGCCCAAGGCCGCCCCGTCGTGGTGAGCCTGACCTACGGCGAGGGCGAACTCAAGGGCTCGCCGATCAAGAAGACCAAGGGCCATCTCCTCGTGGTCGCCGGCTTCGACTTCAAGGGCGACGTCATCGCGCTCGACCCGGCCGCGCCGCCCGACTCCGTGCGCCGCGTCTACGACCGCAAGGAGTTCTGGAGCGCCTGGCGTCTCAAGAAGCGGGGCCTGGCTTATCTGGTCGGCCCCTTGAAGGGGCGCAAGCTGACCGTCGGCGTGCCGGTCATGGACTTGATGGCCAAGGCCCGCCAGCGCAAGAAGGTCGAGCTCGACGACCCGGAGCACCTCTCGCAGCTGCTCTACGGCGAACGCGTGACCGTGACCGCGGTCAAGGCCGGCTGGGTCCACGTTCTCGCCGACGAGCAGCTCGACTTCTTCGAGGACGACAAGTGGGAGGGCTACCCCGGCTGGATCGACGCCGACTCCTTGATGTTCGATCCCCCGCCCAAGCCCAACGTGCTCGTGCGCACCAAGCAGGCCCTCGTCCAGCGCGGCAGCGACATGATGCTGCTCTCGGTCGGCACCCGCCTGCTGCGCGTCTCGCAGGACAAGGACGTCTCCACCCTGCGCCTCCTCGACGGCACGACCGCCGAGATCGCCTCCGACGCGCTCACGAGCCCGCCCGAGCAGGTCAGCGACGAGAGCCGCGCGATGATCATCAAGACCTCCGAGCTCTTCCTGGGGACCTCGTACTACTGGGGCGGACGCTCGGGCGTCGAGCCCGACCTCTCGGTGGGCGTCGACTGCTCGGGCCTGGTCAGCCTCTCCTACCGCATGCACGGCATGGACATCCCGCGCGACTCGCACGAGCAGAAGCTCAAGGCCAAGCCCATCGACAGCAAGGACATGAAGCCCGCCGACCTCGTGTTCCTGACGGAGCCCGGCGACAACAAGCGCATCACGCATGTGATGATCTTCACGGGCGGCGACGGCGTCATCGAGAGCCGCAAGTCCTCGGGGCGCGTGCTGCGCTCGTCCTTCAAGGAACGCTTCGGCAAGACGCTCCTCGAGATCAAGTCCGGCGACGAGGTTACCGACCTCTCCTTCTCCCGCCCCAAGAAGCGGCTGATCTACTTCGGCAGCTACTTCTAAAGCGCCGAGCCGCGTCCAGCCGGGAGAGGTTTGCCGAATCCTCGGAATATCCAGCCTCGCGCCAACATCTTGGCTCCCGCGTTCTCCCGCGTGACATACCATTCGTCGCGCGAGGCTTCCACGACATCGTAGCTCCCATCCACGGCGACGGCACTGACGAGAGCGATGTGCGTGACCCAGCCGTTCTGGCTGTGGCTCATGAAGACGACATCCCCCGGCTCCGGCGGGCCTTTCATGTCGAGGCAGCCGTTGAACTTGCAATATGAGTAGAGATTGCGCGCGCGCCGATCAAAGAACGGATCCCCGGGCCGGCCATCGCGCTTCCCATAGTGTTCGGGGTGCTTCTTGTAGTCAGCCTCCAGCAGACGTCTGATGGATGTTCCCGAATTGCGATAGGCAATGGTCGGTACATCCATGCAAACGATTAAGCCCATCCGACCGCCGATGTTGTTCAAGTAACCCTGAAAAGGGTCGTACCATAGGCCGATGAGCTTCCGCGCTTCGACCACGACGCGGCCGCGGTCCACGGAGCCGTCCCAGCTCGCTGGCTCCTCTGTGGGGCCATGGTAGGAATGAGCCCGCGCGGTCAGGACAAGTGCAAACCCAGTGCCGACGAGGATCAGCGATAGGACCGCGATCGAAATGGCGATGAATCGTTTCATTCTATGTCTCTATCTTGATCGCCTCAAGTTCTTACTTCCTTGACGGCCCTTTGAATCCGAGGCAGCTGGCTCTTGCGCGCGAGAATTGGAACGAACTCGAGCTTCAGGGCGTATGCGATCTTCACGAGCGTCTCGACCGTCAGGTTTTGGTTGGCCGTCTCGATGCGCGAGATGACGGTCTGCGTCGTCCCAATTCTTCGAGCGAGCTGGCCCTGGGTCAGACGCGCGCGCGCGCGCGCACGATTTATCTGCAATGAAAGGTTGATCGCCACGTCGGCCTCTGCGGCCAACAGTTTCCCCCGTGCGGTCTTGGGCGGCGGGAAGACCACATCGAGAGGGACTCCACCCTTGATCCATTTCATGCTCATATTTCCTCCCACCCCTGTCGACGGATGAACTCGGCCATATTCTTGCGCGACCGTTCGATCTCTTGATCCGGGACCTCTCGCGATTTCTTCAAGAACGAGAACAGGAAGCGGTGCTGGTGATGCTCTATCGCCACTCGAAGCTCCCACACCCCGTCACGCAGATACTTCCCATAATTCACCGGCAGTCTCGGTCCCATTCGGGCCAGAAGCCGGAACCAGTCTCCCGCTTTGTCGCGATGATCCTGCTTCATCGCTTTGGAATAATCACATGGCTGGCATCTCCCGTGAGCCGTGCGGTAGAAATGGATCCTGAACCTATAGCCGCTCATAGTATAGCCTATACGCTATGTTTGTCAAGACCCCTCCGTGAAACCCCATAAAGAGTATACGAGCGAGCCCCCCAAAAAGTTCCCTTTCCCCAATACGGCTGTAACCAGGCGCGGGCAAAATAAGTAGAATAAGGCCGATGCTCACCGCTCTTCTGGTCATCGCGCTCTCACCCGCCCACGCGGCCTTCCCGGCCGTGGAGCGCTCGACGGCGGCCATCGCGGTCGTCTACCCGACCGAAGGCGAGGTCCTGCCGATGATGGAGGGCGAGTTCGTCCTGGGCTCGGTCTCCGACCCGAAGGCCCCCTTCAGCATCAACGGCGCCAGCGTGACGGTGCACCCGGACGGAGCTTATCTCGCCTGGCTCGCCCTCAAGCCCGGGACCTTCACGATCCACTGCGAGCTGGCCCTGAAGGAAGGCGCGGTCGGCTACACCCGCACGATCGTCATCACCCCGCCGCCGGCGCCGCTGCCCGACAAGCCGCTGGCCATCGACAAGGACTCCATTTTTCCCAAAGCCGACCTGGAGCTGCGCGCCGGCGACTGGCTCATCGCGAAGCTCAAGTCCTCGCCGGGCGCCAAGGTCAAATACCGCCTCCCGAAGAAATCTTGGCAGCCCATGGCCGAGGTCAATCCGGCGCTGGGGCTCTACGAGGGCGTCTACCAGGTCCAGCCCGGCGACGAGATGTCTCCAGCGCAGATCGAGTTCCAAGCGGGATCCGGCTGGTCGGCCATCTCGGCCAAGAGCCAGGGCAAGGCCGCCTTTCTCTCGGGAGCCCCTCCGATCGCTGTGGTCAAGGGCAACGGCGCAGCCCGCCTCAAGACCGGTCCGGGGGAGGGCGAGCTCTTCCCCGGCGCCAACGGCATGCGCTTCATCGTCGCCGGCCGCTTGGGCTCGGAGGTCAAGCTCCAGCTCCCTAACGGCGAGGCCGCCTGGCTCGAGGCGAAATACCTCGAGTTCCAGCCTCAGGGGACGGCGCCGCCGCGGGCGGCCACCGACGTCATCTCCGTCAAGGCGGGCGACAACTCGACCGTCGTGCACATCGGGCTGACCGATCGCGTGCCCTTCCGCGTCGACGAGGCCGAGGACGGCCGCTCGCTGACGGTGAGGATCTACTACGCCTGGGCGCACACCAACTGGGTCGTCTACGCCGACGAGGACCCGCTCGTGCAGGAGGTGCGCTTCAAGCAGGAGAACGCCGACACCGTGGCGGTCACGGTCCGCCTGAAGCCCGACCAGAATCTCTGGGGCTACCACGCCTCTTATGAAGGAAGCGCCGTCCGCCTCGAGCTGCGCCGCGCCCCGCGCCTGGCTCCGGCCCCGGCGTCCGCGCTCGAGGGCGTCGCGATCTTCGTCGACCCCGGCCACATGCCCTCCGCTCCGGGCGCGATCGGACCGCTGGGCACTCGCGAGATGGACGTCAATTACGCCATCGCCAAGGCGCTCGAGGAGAAGCTGACCAAGCAGGGCGCCAAGGTCTTCATGAGCCGCAAGAACCCCGAGGACGAGGTCGGCCTGCCGGAGAGGCCGCGACAAGCCTGGGAGAAGCGAGCGGACCTCTTCATCAGCGTGCACAACAACTTCATGGGCGACGGCTCCAATCCCTTCAAGGGACCGCCCCACGGCTCTTCGGTCTTCTACTATCATCCGCACAGCCTCGCTTTGGCCCGCGCTGTCTACCAGGCCTACGACGGCCGCGTGCCCCTGCCCGGCGAGGCCCTGCGCTTCGGCGACCTCTTGGTAGCGCGCATGACCGAGATGCCCGCGATCCTCACCGAGTCGGCTTATCTGCTCTTCCCGGAGCAGGAGGCCCTGCTGCTCGACGCCCGGTTCCGCGACAAGATCGCCTCTGCGATCGCCGTCGGAACGAGGAGATTCCTCGAGACCGAACGCCAGCACCAGGGAGTCAAGCCCGCCAAGAGGGCGGCGCCCCCGGCGGCGACGGCGCCCGCTCCGGCGCCGCCCAAGCCGCGCAAGGGCAAACGCAGGAAGAAGGAAATCCCGGCGTGAAGAGCCACGCCGACGTCTACCTCGCCTCCCTCTACGACGTCATCGAGCTGCACGCGCAGGCCAAGGAGCCCGACGAGGACAAGGTCTGGAGCCGCGTGACCGACAAGCTCAGCGCCGCTCTGGGGGCCGAGGCGGCGACCTACTACGTCTATCTGGCCAGCAAGCGCCAGCTCCTCCCGACCTACGCGATGGGTCCGCGCGCCGCGGACCTCAAGGGGACCCCCGTCGACATCCGCACCGGGCTGTGCGGCTGGGTGGCGAGCTACCGCGAGCCGCTGCTCGTCGACGACGCCTATCAGGACGAGCGCTTTCTCCAGGAAGTCGACAAGGTCACGGGGTTCCACACCAAGACCGTGCTGGCCATCCCGCTCTTCGACCGCCTCGAGCTGACCGGGGTCATCCAGCTCATCAACAAGCGCTCGGGAGTCTTCACGCGCGATGATCTGCGCTTCGTGAGCTCGGTCAGCACGCTCACCGCCGTCGCCCTGCGCGCCCTCGCGCTCGAGACCACGGTCGACAAGGTCACGGCCCGCAACGCCTCGATCCTCGAGAACCTCGGCGGCGGCTTCATGGCCATCGACGCGCACGGCCGCGTCATGCTCTGCAACCCGGCGGCCAAGCGCATCTTGTCGCTGGCCGTCGAGGTGCCCCACAACATCCCGGTCGACCAGGCTCTGGCGCACATCCCCCGCCTGTCCGACATCCTTCTCGACACGCTGTCCACGCACAAGATCGCCAAGCGCCAGGAGCTGACCTGGACTCATCAGGGCGAGACCAAGATCATCGGCTACGGGACCCTGCTGATCCAAGACACGCAAGGCTCGGTCACGGGCGCCGGGATCACTTTCCAAGACATCACTCACGTCAAGAAGTAGCCCCAGGAGGCCCCCATGGAACTCAACACACCGGCTCCCGACTTCTCGCTCAAGGCGACCGACGGCAAGACCTACGCCCTCAAGGATTTCTCGCCGGCCAAGGCCCTGGTCGTGATCTTCTCCTGCAACCACTGCCCCTACGTGGTCGCTTACGAGGACCGCATGATCGCGATCCAGAAGGACTACGCGGCCAAGGGCGCGCGCTTTGCCGTCATCAACTCGAACGACGCCGTCAATTACCCCGACGATTCATTCCCGGAGATGGTCAAACGCGCAAAAGCGAAGGGCTTCAATTTCCCCTACTTGTTCGACGAATCCCAGTCCGTCGCAAAGGCCTACGGCGCGACGAACACGCCGCACCTGTTCGTCTTCGATGCGCAAAGGAAGCTCGCCTACACGGGCAAGATCGACGACAACTGGGAAAACGCCAACGCTGCGAAGCAGCAGTATCTGCGCGACGCCCTCGACGACCTGTCTGCCGGCAAGGCGCCGCGAGTCGCGCAAACGCACGCGATCGGCTGCACGATCAAGTGGAAGAAATAGAATGCGGTCTCTGACCGAATACCTCTGGTTCGAGACGCCGAAACGCGAGGAGCTCGTCAACATCACCGGGAAGATCTCCGAGCTCGTGGCCAAGAGCAAGGTTCAGGAGGGCTTCTGCCTGGTCTCGGCTATGCACATTACAGCCGGGATCTGGGTCAACGACGAGGAGCAGGGCTTGAAGGCCGACGTCATGGAGCTGCTCGAGCGCCTGGCCCCAGTCGCCGACTACCGGCACCACCGAACCGGCGAGGACAACGGCGACGCGCATCTCAAGCGCACCTTGACCGGCTACCAGGCGATGCTGCCGGTCACGAAGGGCCAGCTCGACCTCGGGCCGTGGGAACAGGTTTTCTACGCGGAATTCGACGGCCGGCGCAAGAAGCGCGTGATCGTCAAGATCATCGGAGAATGAGCGCTTCCCCGGGGGCTCACCCTCATCCCGTCGTCTACTGGCTGGCTGGTTTTTTCCTTTTGCTCATCGGCCTGCGCTGGTTCGAGCGCGTTAATCTTTACATCCCCGACCGGGTCCTGACGGCCCATCCCGGCTCGTTCGGGCTCAAATATGAGGAGCTTCATCTGCGCGCCGTCGATGGGCCGCTGATCCACGGCTGGTTCGTCGAGAACGAGCCGGGAAGCCCGGTCATCCTCATGTGCCACGGCAACGCCGGCAACATCAGCTACCGCCTCGACAAGCTGAGGATCTTCCGCCGGCTCGGCGCCTCTGTGCTCCTGTTCGACTACCGGGGCTACGGACGAAGCACCGGCAGCCCGACGGAGGCCGGCACCTACCGCGACGCCGAAGCCGCCTACGACTGGCTCGCTTCCGTCAAGAAGGTGCCGCCGGGCCGGATCATCCTGTGCGGCGAATCGCTGGGCAACGCGGTCGCCATCGAAATGGCGCTGCGCCACAAGCCCCGCGGGCTCATCGTGGAGAGCGCGTTTACCTCGACGGTCGACATGGGAAAGCTCGTCTTCCCCTGGCTGCCGGTGGAGTGGATGGTCAAGTACCGCTACGACAACCTCGCCAAGCTCCCGCGCGTCGGCTGTCCCGTGCTGGTCATGCACAGCCGCCAGGACGACATCATCCCCTTCACGATGGGGCGGCGGCTCTTCGAGGCGGCAAGGGAGCCGAAGACCTTTTTCGAGATGCGGGGCAACCACAATGAAGGCTTTCTGGAGACCGGCGCGGCCTACGTCGAAGCCCTGAGGGATTTCCTGCACGGACTCTGAGGCGCGACGCTGCCGCCCGCGCCTTGACAAAACAGATTCCCGGCATTATCCTTGAAATAGCCATGAACAATCCAGTCACGCAGTTCATCGTGACCATGGGCCTCGTCGGTTCGCTGATGGTCATCGCCATCAGCTACTATCGCAACAGCGGCGAGGCGTCCAAAGCCTCCTCCTCGTCAATGATCGTTTCGGAGATCGGCAGGGCCAACAGGATGTATTCGTCAGAGCACAGCGGAGGCTACGCCGTCGGCCGGCTGACCAGCGCGTGCAACACGCAGCATTGCCCGGCCTTCAACGGGCCCGCGGATCCCTGCAATCTGGTCGCCTGCAAATACGTGAATCCCGAGAACTGGGACGATCTTCCCTACCAGTTCATCGCCAACGACCCCGCCCGCTCGGGAGACTGCGGCCAGGGCGCGCTCGCCTGCGCATGGCGCAAGAACGCCAAGAATTGCGCTTTCTGCAAGGAGGCCACCGACGCCGAACCGTTCAAGTCCTGGGGCTACGTCATGGACACCAAGGGGCGCCTGACCCCCCAAGGCGAGGCCCCCGAGTTGGCCGAGCGCTAGACCCCGTTGCGCGGGCAGAGGGAGCCCAGGCGGCATTCGCCGCAGGCGGGCCTCCGGGCGAAACAGACCCGCCTCCCGTGCCAGACCATGGCGTGTCCGAAAAAAATCCAATCCTTGCGCGGGACCGCCTCGATGAGGTCGCGTTCGACCTTCACGGGGTCTTGCTCCCGGGTCAAGCCCAGACGGTAGGCCACCCGCTTCATGTGGGTGTCGACGACGATGCCTTCTGATTTTCCGAAGGCCGTGCCGAGGACGACGTTGGCCGTCTTGCGCGCCACGCCGCGAAGCGTGAGCAGGTCCTCCATCTTCTCCGGGACCCGTCCGGAGAACTCGTTGAGCAGCGTCCTCGCCGTCTCTTGGATCGATTTCGCCTTCGCGCGGAAGAACCCGGCCGGCCGGATGATGGCCTCGAGCTGCGCCCGGTCCGCGCGCGCGTAATCCCGCGCGGACCGGTAGCGGGCGAACAGGGTCTTGGTGATGATGTTCACGCGCTTGTCCGTGCACTGGGCCGACAGGATGGTGGCTACGACAAGCTCGAGCGGATTCTCGAAGTCGAGCTCGCAGCCGGCGTCGGGATAGAGCCGTTTGAGGACGGCGACGGTCGTGCGCGCGAGTTTCTTCCGGTCCGGCCTAGCGGCCAAACGCGTCCCACGTCACCGTGGCCACGGCTGTCCCCAGGATGGCCAGTTCCCGCTTGCCGTACAGCGCGGGATCGGCCTTGCCCTCGATCTCGTAGCCGGTCCCCCGCCAGCTCAGGAAAAGGTCGAGACCCTTTGCGTGCACCGACATGTCGCGAACCGGCAGCCCGTGGACGTCGAAATGCAGGTTCATGGAACCGTCCTTGCCCTCTGCGTCCTTGTACACGCCGCTGAGCAGGAACATTTGGCTGCCGAAGGGGCGCATGTCGACGTTGACGCCGCCGCCCATGATCGAGGTCCCCGCCAAGGTCGTGCGCCTGTCGAACGGATGGGCGTTGCCCTTGAGGTAGCCGTTGATCCAGAAGGAATCGAGCCCGCTGCGGCTGACGTCGACGTTGATCCCCAGCTCGGGCTCGGTGATCACGGCGCTGTAATAGGAGGCGCGGTCGATGGTCATGCGCACGGCGACGAATTTCGGCGCCTGCGCGACGATCTTCGTGCGCCCGGCTTCCAGGGCATGGGACCAAGCGGCTTCGGGAGTCCTCGAAGGCGCCGCCGCGGTTGCTGCGGCCGCGGCTGCGCAGGCGATGAAGGCGATGATCGCTGTCTTCATGTGGTTCTCCTCTCGGCGAGGCGGTAGTATAGTACAAAAGACCTACTCTTGTCCAGGCCTTTAGTCCTATTTCTTGTCCAGGACGGAATAGTCCAGTCCCAGCAGGACGGGGTTGTCGTAGAAGCCGCGCACCCAGTCGCGCATCGCGTAGACGCCGACCGGGTGCACCATCGGGATGGACGGGGCGTCCTCATAGCCGAGCTTCAGGACCCTCTTATATAGTTCCGCCCGCTTGATCGGATCGACCTCGCGGACGGCCCCCTCGATCATGCGGTCGAGTTCGGGGTTGGAGTAGCCCTGGGCCGTGCCATATCGGCCCTGCGAGTGGTAGAAAGAGTAGACGAAGTTATGCCCATCCGGGTAATCGCCGGACCAGCCGCGAGAGAAGAGCGGCATGAACCGCCTTTGGGTCTTGTCGAGAAAGGCCGCCCACTCGACCCCGCGCAGATCGATCTTGAACTTGAGATTGAGGGCCTCGATGCCGTGCTTGAGGATCTGGGCGGCGGCCTGACGGTTCTCGGAGCCCACGTTGTAGGTCAAGGTGAAGCGGAATCCCTTCTCCCAGGCCCGGCCGCCCCAGGCCTTGCGCAGATGCTCCTCGGCCTTCTTGGGGTCGAAGTCGTAATGCGGCTGTTTCGGATCGTAGCCTGGAATGCCGGGCGGGATCGGACCGATCGCGCGCTTGGCCGTCCCCTTGAAAGTGTCGCGCAGAAGCGCGTCGTAGTCGAAGGCGTAGGAGAAGCCCTTCCGGATGTCGGCGTCCGCGAAAAAGTCGGGAGGCACGCCGTCGCCGTCGAGCTTGCCCGAGCCGATGTCCGGATTGCCCGCCGGGTTGATCTTGAAGGTGAAAAAGAACGCCGGGTCGGTCTGCAGGCGCGGCAGTCCATCGACGATGCGGGTCCCCGCCAGGCCCCTGACCGTCGTCACGAGCGGCCGCGGGGTGTCGATCAAGTCCGCGTCGCCGGCCTCCAGCATGAGCTTGCGCGTGGCGGGATCGGGCACGGTCTTGATCAGCACGCGGCGCAAGGCGGGCTTCTTGCCCCAATACGAGTCGTTGCGGCTCAGCAAGACGTACCTGCCGGTCTTGTCCCAGCGTTCGAGCGCAAAGGGCCCGGTGCCGTTCATGTGCTCGTAGAAGTAGGACTTCTCCTTCGCGGGATCGTTGAACTTCTTCCAGTTCTCGCCGGTCCCGTCCCATTCTCCGTGCGCCGCGGCCCAAACCTTGGACTCGACGTACGACCAGCGCGCCATGATGGACAGAAACGGCGCGAAGGGCCGGGCCAGGCGTACGACGACGGAATCCCCCTCGACCCGCACGGCCCTGTCGACGACTGAGAAATCCAGCGTGATCGTTCCGGAAGAGTCGCGCGTGGAGGGAACGCCGGCGATGGGCTCGAGCAGAAGGGCCGAGGGCCCGCCGGCGTGGTCGGTCAGCATGTAGCGCAGCAAGCTGTAGCGCGCGTCCTCGGCGGTCAGCGGCGAGCCGTCCGAGAACTTGACGCCCTTGCGGATCGGGAAGCGATAGACCAGCCCGTCGGCGGAGATCAGCGCGTTCTTGACGGAGGGGACTCTCGTCGAGAGCTTGGGCACGAAGCTCTTGAGCGAGTCCTTGTCGAAGGCGATCAAAGTCTCGTAGACGTTGTAGATCGTGTTTTGGCTGGCGTTGTCGTACGGGAAGGCGGGGTCGAGGCTCGTGATCTCGTCGATCTGGGCCACGGTGAAGGTGTCGGGGTTCTTGACCGCGGCCCTCGCGGCGGCTGGCCAGAGCAGAAGGAGGGAGAGAAGGGGCCTCATGCGGCCCTGAGTATACTTATTTTTTAGAAAGGTCCGTGCGGCTCCTCGGCGGACGGTGGGAGCGGCTCCGCGTTCTCCCTCAAGAGGCGATCGAGGTCTCCCTTCAGCTGGGGGCTCAGGCGCATCGCGGTCTTGAAATCCTCGTAGGCGGCGTTATGGTGCTTGAAGGTCAGGTGGAAGCCGCCGCGAAGGAGGAAGGGGTGGCCGGTCTCGGGAGCCCGGCGGACGAGTTCGTCGTAGTCCGCCAAGGCTCCGGCTTCGTCGCCCCGCGCGGCGCGCAAGGCGCCGCGGCTGGCGCGCGCGGCGAAGTGACTCCCGTCGAGTCGCAGGCACTCGTCGTATTCGGCCAGCGCGCCGTCGGGATCTCCCGACGCGTCCAGCGCCCTGGCGAGATTGTATCGGACCGGAGCGTACGACGGAAGGTAGAGGCGGGCGAGCTTGTAGCAAGGAAGGGCGTCGGCGGGGCGGCCGAGCCCCTCGAGGCAGCGTCCCTTGAGGGTGAGGGCGGCGGCGTCCTCCGGGTCCTCTGCGAGGACCCGATCGCAAGTCGGCAGGGCCTGCGCGAAGCTCCCTGCGTCGGCGAGGGCTTCGGCCTTCTGAAGCGCCGCGAGGTGGGGAGGGTCGCTCATCGCGGCGTCATTTGGGGACGAGCTTCTCTTCGTACGCCTGCCAGAGATTGAATTCCTTCATGCTGCCGGCGTGGGCGTCGCGCACGGCGCTCTCCTTCCACGTCTTGGCCGAGCCCGCCAAGGCCTGCAGAGCGGCCTTGTCGAGCACGATGGTGGTGCTGCCGTCGGTCACGATCGCGGCGACGAAGTCGCCCGAGACGCTCGGCGGGCGGTTGAGGGTCTCGCCCTGCACGACCTTCAAAGTCGGATTGGACATGATGATCTCGACGCCCGGCTGGTTGAGCCTGATGCCCGTGGTCGCCCCGTAGCCCGCCCCGACGTCGAGGCCGTAGCCGCCCCAGATGTCGGCGCTCTCGGCGTTTCCGTAACGGCTCGTGGACCTGATCTCGCCCGTGAAGATCATGCCGAGCAGCCCTTTGAGGCTGGTCCCATGGGTGATCACCTTCGAGGGGTCGAGCCCCGCGGCCCTGACGACCTCGACGGCCTTCGCCTTGAGCTGGCCCTTGTAGAGGTTCTGCGCGGCCGAGATCTGGGCGACGCTGCCGGACTCGGTGACGGGCCGGCCGCCCTGGTCCTTCATCCCCTTGAGCGTCTCCGCGACGAAGGTCTTGAAGACGCTGGGGTTGGTCTGGGTGCGCTGAGCCATGTCGGCCGGCATGGACGCCACGCGGCGCACCCATTCGAGCGGGGTCGTCTTCGGCGGCTCGCCGGGCGGCTCGCCGCCGATGCCGACGACCCCCTGCTCCATGAGGTTCCGGATTTCCTCGGGCTTGAGGCCGGCCTCCGAGAGCAGCCGATACTTGGCGCTGATCTGCGTCTGCGTGTAGTTGCCCACCTTCGCCGGCGAGCCGTCCTTGCCGGGCTCCCCGTTGCCGATCTGGTGGGCGCGTTCGATCGCGTACGACTCGTTCCGGGTCGCAGGCCTCCCCAGCGCGCCCTCCGCCACCGTCAGGTCCGCCGGCGGGATCGGCTTGGCCGCCCAAGTGCGGAAGCGCGCCACCTCGGACATGATCTCCTCGGGCGTCAGCAGGATGCCCGGCGGGAAGGCGAATTGGAGCTCGTCGCGCCCGGTCACGACGCCCGCCTTCTTCGGTTCCACACCCATGCGCTCGGCCTTGGCCTGGTTGGCCCTATTGAGCCATTCTCCGAGAGGCTTGAGGTCGACGGGCGCCTGTCCGTTGGGCTTGGCCACGATCAGCTGCGTGCGTCCCTCGGGCAGCGACTTGAAGCTCATCTGCAGCGGCTTATTGTGCGCGCTCGCCGGCCCCCCCCAGCTCGAGAAGACGTCGCCGCCTTTGATGCCGTCCGCGCTGAAAATGAAGACGTCGTCGAGCGTCTTGGGGTCGGCCCCCTCCTTGAGAAGCCGGGCCTTGGCCTCCTCCGAAAGCCCGGTCCTCGCGGATTCGACCTGCTTGCGCGAATCAGCGACGGCCTTCTCGAACTCCCGGGAGTTCTGCTCCCGGAACTTGGGATCGTCGAGGGAGCGCGTGATGCCGCGTTCGATCTCTCCCATCATCGCCAGCTGCTTCTCGGGCGGCAAGCTATCGAACCGGTCGACGCCCGCGATCCCGTACTTCTTCAAGGTCTCGTCGTAAACCTTGAAGATCGACTGCTGGAGCTCGATGGAGCGCGCAAGTTTAGGATCGGTCTTCGCGTCGGCATAGGCCTTGCTGCCGAACACGCCGAAATCCTCGAACCAGGTGGCCTGGCGCAGCTGGGCGCGCAGGTTCGGATCGGCGACGACGCGGTCGAGGTTGTGCAGCATCCAGACCGACATCGCGCCGTCGCCCACGTTGTCGGTGGAGATCCGCTGGAAGCGCTGGCGCAGAAGCGCCATCTTCTCTTCGTGCGTCCCCTTGCCCTTCATCACCTCCTCGATGTGGTCGAGGACCTGCATCGAGGTGTCGACCTCCGGATTCTTGGGATCGAAGTAGCCGTTGCCCTTGGGATCGGCTCCAGGACTCATGTGGTGGTCGATTACGACGCCCTTGCCCGCAATCTTGGGATCGACGGTCAGCCCCGTGTTGGTGTCGAGCATGACGATCCCGCCGCGGCCCTTGCTGCGCCCGACCACGCCCTTCTCGGGGTTGAGCTCTCGGTAGAACCGCGTCATGTAGATCTCGCGCTCCTGCTCCAGAGTCGTCTCCAAGCCCGCCTTGGCGCGCTCGGCCTTGATCTGCTCGACCTGGGCCCGAACCCTGGCGTCGGTTTCGTTGATGATCGTGCGGGCCTCCTGCACGCTCAGCAGCTGGGGCGCCTGAGGCCCGCCCGGCGCGGTGGGGCTGCCGCCGCCGGCCGCGGTCGTCTTTCCCGGAACGGTTTCTCCAGTCACCTCTGCGGTGCCGGTTCCCGTGCCGGTGCCAGTCCCGGTCCCCGTCCCTTTGCCAGTGTTGTTGACGACGGGCTTGCCTCCGACCAGTTCGGCCGAGGTGGGAGCAGGGACAAGATGGTTTTCCCCCTCCACGATCTCACCGTTGGGACGCACGGTCGGCGCCTCCACGGGCGCCTTCGAGCGGGCGGCCGCGAACTCCGAGATGCGCGCCTGCACCAAGCCGAAGCCCATCGCCGAGAAGCCCGCCGCGTTGAGATAGGCGCCGTTGAAATGGGTCCAGGCGCCCTCTGTGTCTCCCTTCCGCCAAGACTGGAAGGCCTGGTAGCCCTCGGCGCCGAAACTCGCCACGCCGGGGCTGAGCATCGTGTAGAGCTCTGCCTTGTTGATGCCGTTGAGCAGGCGCATCGCTTCGGCTTCCTTGCCCCCGAGCTTCGCCCCGTTGGCGGCCTTGCCCATCGCGTTGACGACCTCTTCGCCTGTGAGCCCGACGCGCCCGCCGACCGCCATGACCTTGAGCGGCTGGGCCGCCAGGCCGAAGCCGAAGCCCTCGACGTACGCCTCGCCGCCGACGACGAACGCGGCGGCGCCGTAATTGAGGGCGATGCCCCACTTGTCCCCTTTCTGCCAGGACTCCCTGCCCCTCTCTGCGTACTGCCCCGCGAGGTTGCCCAGCCCGAAAACGCGCGCCGCGGTGTAAGCCCGGTCCCTGTCGGTGATAGGGTCGTGCTCGTGCATGAAATAGGTCTCGCCGTACTGCGCGCGGCGCTGCTTCTCGATCTCGGTGTCGAGATAGAGCTGCACGATCTTTCGGCCGTCGGGGTTGTCCTTGAGGACGTTGTTCATGGCCGCGCCGTAGTTGCGCATGATCTGCTTCTCGCCCTCGGAGCCCCCCGAGAGCCATGAGTTGAACTTGGCCTGGCTCAGCGAGTAGAAGCCCGAGACCTTGGTCAGGCCGGCGAGCTCCTTGTCCGACATCACATGCGAGAGGCCGATGTGGATCAGGCCGACGGCGTCGTAGACCACGGTTTGGATCGGGGAGAAGAGGATGCCCACGCCTTCCCCGATGCCTCCCAGAACCCCTGAGCCGATGGCCTTCACGTCGTCCCAGGTCGTCCATTCCTTGATGTGGGCGGGATAATTCTGCGTCATCGTCCACTTGCCGTCCTTCTTCTCCTCGCGGCGCGCCTTCTCGAAGGCGACGCGCCCGTCGCCGGCGGCCTCTGCGGAGGGACGGTATTCGTCGCACGCGTCTTGCGCCGCGTTGAATTTCCACATGAAGGTGGTGCGCCCCCTCACGACGAAAATCTTCAGGGCGCCCCCCTCGACGAGGCCCACGATCCTCGTCTGAGAGCCCTCCGCCGCGCCCGAGAGGCCCGGCTCGCCCGAGCGATCGCCGATGACGACGTTGAGCTGATTGTCGCGGAAGTAGAAGGAGTCGACCTGGACGGTCCGCTCGACGGTCTTGGCGCCCTGCTTGCTGGTCTCGGTCTTGCCCTGGAGGGCCATCTCGAAAAGCGCGCCGAACTGCGGCAGGTCCTTGAGGAACTGCGTGAACTTGTCGCGCGCCGTCGGATCGAGATACTTATCCGACACCGCGGAGAGGTCAAGGCCCTTGCCCTCGGTCATGGCCTTGAGCAAGGCGGGCTGGAGCAGGACGTCTCGATGGAACACCTGCTGGCCGTCGGCCGCCTCCTCGATGAGCGTGCGGACCTGGCCCATGCCGCCGGGGAGCATGAAGCCCTTTTCGTGGTGGTCGCCGACCCAGCGGTCGATGACGGGCCTGCCGTCCTTGCCCAGCCCCTTGGCGATGAACAACTTCGCGCCGTCGGGGGAGACGATGAGCAGTTCGTCCTTGGCCGCCTCGAAGGGAGTGCCGCGAAAGCGTCCCCTGAGGGAGCCCGTGCGCTGGTCCTTGGTCCAGCTGAAGATCTCCTTGCCGTTCTCGGTCTGAAGGTAGGTCCCGGCCTTCTTGTCCTGTACGATGACGCTTTTCTGGTCGGCCGAGGTCACGACCGAGAAGCCGTCGGAACTCTCATAGCGCGTGCTGCCGTCCTTCAAAGTGATCGTGTAGCCGTGACGCGGATTGCCGAAGGGGTCCTTGTCGCCGTACTCATAGCCCGAAACGTTGGTATTCTTGCTCAGGGTCTGCCCCGCGCTGACCTCGAAGAATTTCTGGCGGGCCCATTCGGCCGTCGCGGGAAACGCGGAGAGGGCCGCGTAATAGGATAGCTCCATGTCGGCCCGTATGCCGGTGGCCTGGGACCCCGGCTTTTGGCCATGCGCGACGGGCGGCACCACGATCTTCTTCGACGCGATGGCGCGCAGCTGGGCGTCCACGACCCCGAGGCTTTGCTGCACCTGCGCTTGATAGCTCTTCGGCAGGGTATCGCGCGTCTTCTGGACCAGGGCCAAAGTCGTCTGCAGGGGCAGGCTGCCGAAGCCGTTCTCGAGAAGGTCCTTGCGCTGGCTGAGCCCGTCGAGCATTTGAGAGAGGCGCCGCGTCGCGCCCGCCGGATCGGTCTTGGCCATCTTCTGGATGTTGAAGAGCTCCTCGTTCCTGGCCTGGAGGTCTTTCTCGCCCTGGGAGCTCAGCTGGGGAAGGCGCTGTTTGATGAAGGCGGCGAGCTCCTCGGGCCGGAAGGGCTTTCCGTCGGGCCGGATGAATTGGTTGTCCTTCCAGGTGATCCCGTTCTCGCGCAGCGTCGCCTGGAGCTGCTGGTACTTGGGGATGAGCTCCTCGACATCCGCGGCCGGGACGCTCAAGAGGCGTCCGGTCTCGCGGATCTTGTCGACTAAGGGCTGAGCCTTGAGGCCGATGAGCTGGCCGCAGAAGACCCGGTAGGCGGCGGCAGCGTCATGATAGGAGCCCCAGGCGCCCGACAGCTCGGAACCCGGCGCGGCGACGGCTTTGTATTCCTTCTCGAGTTCGTCGTAGCGGATCGGAGCGAGAGCGGCCCCCGTGAAGGCTTCCTTCGCGGCCTTGGCGTCGGCCTGAAGACGCAAAGTCAAGGGAGGATCCTCGGCCCGGGATGCGGCGGCGAAGGACAGGCATAGCGCCGCAGTCCCGATCAGAAAAATCCAGCGCCACGCGCTCGGTCGTTTCATAGGGGTAGCGGCAGGGCTTCGAAACGCCCATCCGTCGTTTTAGGTTAGCCCCGAAACCGTCCGATTTCAAGGGGTATTTTAGGGGAATCCCCTTGACGCCTGTCAATCCCGTTTCCCGGCCAAGTATGATAGAATCCGCGCATGACCGAAGGGAAATGCGCCTCCAAGTGCCGTCTGACCTCCTTCATGACCTCGTCGCTCGGCAAGAAATTCACGGTCGGAGCGGCCGGCTTCCTTCTCGGAGGCTTCCTAGTCGTGCACCTGGCCGGAAACCTCTTCCTCTTCGTCGGCGAGGGCGCCTTCAACCATTACGCGGAGACCCTCTCGAACAATCCGCTTCTGCCCGCCGCCGAGATCGCCTTGGCCGCGCTCTTCCTGGCGCACATCGTCTTCGCGCTGAAGGTCCGCTTCGAGAACGCCAAGGCCCGCCCCGTCGCTTACGAGGTCTACGAGGCGAAGGGCGGCCGAACGATCGGCTCCAAGAGCATGGCCGTCTCGGGAGTCCTCGTGCTTGCGTTCCTGATCATCCATCTCAAGACCTTCCGTTTCGGCGACGACAAGGACGGACTCTACAAGCTCGTAATGGAATGGTTCAAGAATCCCTTCTATTCGGGGTTCTACGTCCTGGCCCTGGCCGGCCTCGGCCTCCATCTCTCCCACGGCTTTCAGAGCGGCTTCCAGACCTTCGGGCTCAACCACCCGAGGTACACGCCGCTGATCAAGAAGGCCGGCCTGGTCTTCGCGGCCCTGATCTTCCTCGGCTTCGCGAGCATGCCGATCTACTTCGGCTTCCTGAGGGCTCCATGATCCTCGATTCGAAAGTGCCCGATGGCCCCATCGAGAAGAAATGGGACAAGCATAAGTTCGAGACCAAGCTCGTCAACCCGGCCAACAAGCGGAAATACGACGTCCTCGTCGTGGGAACCGGCCTGGCGGGAGCCTCGGCCGCCGCGTCCCTGGCGGAGCTCGGCTACAACGTCAAGGTCTTCTGCATCCAGGACTCGCCGCGGCGCGCGCACTCGATCGCCGCCCAGGGCGGCATCAACGCCGCCAAGAACTATCCGAACGATGGGGACTCCGTTTGGAGGCTCTTTTATGATACGGTCAAGGGCGGGGATTTTCGCGCCCGCGAGGCCAACGTCTACCGCCTGGCGCAAGTCAGCGCGAGCATCATCGACCAGTGCGTGGCCCAGGGCGTGCCGTTTGCCAGGGAATACGGCGGGACTCTTTCAAATCGCTCGTTCGGCGGCGCCCAGGTCTCTCGCACTTTCTACGCGCGGGGCCAGACGGGCCAGCAGCTCCTTCTCGGCGCCTACTCGGCGCTGATGCGCCAGGTCGGCCAGGGCACAGTCTCGATGTACCCGCGCCGCGAGATGCTCGAGCTCGTCGTCGAGAACGGCGCCGCGCGCGGCATCGTCTGCCGCAATCTCGTCACCGGTGAAGTCGAATCTTACGCCGGCCACGCGGTCCTGCTGTGCACGGGCGGCTACGGCAACGTCTTCTACCTCTCGACCAACGCGGCCTCGTGCAACGTCTCGGCGACCTGGCGCGCGCACAAGCACGGCGCCCTGTTCGCCAACCCCTGCTACACGCAAATCCACCCGACCTGCATACCGGTCTCGGGGGACCATCAATCGAAGCTCACTTTGATGTCGGAATCGCTCAGGAATGACGGGAGAGTCTGGGTTCCAAAGAAAAAGGGCGACAAGCGCTCGCCAGAGACGATCCCGGAGGCCGAACGCGACTATTACCTCGAGCGCAAGTACCCGAGCTTCGGCAACCTCGTGCCGCGCGACGTGGCCTCGCGCAACGCGAAGTCGATGATCGACGAGGGCAAGGGCGTCGGCGAGACCGGCCTCTCGGTCTACCTCGACTTCTCGGAGGCGATCAAGCGCCTCGGCGCGGAGAAGATCAAGGAGAAGTACGGCAATCTCTTCGACATGTACCACCACATCACCGACGAGGACCCCTACAAGGTGCCCATGCGCATCTACCCCGCCGTGCACTACGCCATGGGCGGGCTCTGGGTCGACTACAACCTGATGACCACGATACCGGGGCTGTTTTGTCTCGGCGAGGCGAACTTCTCCGACCACGGCGCCAATCGCCTGGGCGCCTCGGCGCTCATGCAGGGCCTGGCCGACGGCTACTTCGTGATCCCCTACACGCTCGGCGGCTACCTGACCTCGACCAAGCTGCCCAAGACCGACGCGAGCTCTCCCGCCTTCAAGGACATGGAGAAGGCGGTCGCCGAACGCACCAAGAAGCTCCTTTGCGTCAACGGCAAGCGCACGCCCTCGGATTTTCATAAAGAGCTCGGCAAGATCATGTGGGACAAGTGCGGCATGGCCCGCAACGAAAATGAACTAAAAGAGGCCATATCCAAGATCGCGGCCCTGCGGGAGCAATTCTGGAAAGACGTGAAAGTCACGGCCTCGAACGAGGAATTCAATCAGACCCTCGAGCGCGCCGGACGCGTCGCCGACTACCTCGAGTTCGGCGAGCTCCTCGTGCGCGACGCCCTGCACCGCAAGGAATCCTGCGGCGGGCATTTCCGAGAGGAATACCAGACTCCCGACGGCGAGGCCAAGCGCGACGACGCGAACTTCTCCTACGCCGCGGCCTGGGAATTCAAGGGCGTCGGCCAGGAGCCGGTCCTGCACAAGGAACCCCTGACTTTCGAGAACGTCCACTTGGCCGAGAGGAACTACGCATGAACCTGACTCTGAAGGTCTGGCGGCAGAAAGGCCCCAACGACGCGGGCAAGCTCGTCGAGTACTCCGCCCAGGGCGTCTCTCCGGACATGTCCTTTCTCGAGATGCTCGACGTGGTCAACGAGGGGCTCATCAAGAAAGGCGAGGATGCGATCGCCTTCGACTCCGACTGCCGCGAGGGCATCTGCGGCATGTGCTCCTTGGTCATCAACGGACAGCCCCACGGCCCGGAACTCGGCACCGCGACCTGCCAGCTCCACATGCGCACCTTTTCGGACGGCGACACGATCGTCGTCGAGCCCTTCCGCGCGCGCGCCTTCCCCCCCGTCAAGGACTTGGCCGTCGACCGCTCGGCCTTCGACCGCATCATGCAGGCCGGAGGCTACGTCTCGGTCAATACGGGCAACGCGCCGGAGGCCAACGCGAACCTCATCTCGCACCACGTCGCCGAGAAGGCGATGGACGCCGCGGCCTGCATCGGCTGCGGGGCCTGCGTCGCGGCCTGCCCCAACGCGTCTGCGATGCTCTTCGTCGCGGCCAAGGTCTCGCAGTATGCGCTGCTGCCGCAGGGCCAGCCCGAGCGCACGCGCCGCGCTCTCAAGATGCGCGAAGCGATGGACGACGAGGGCTTCGGGAACTGCTCGAATGAGTACGCCTGCGAGGCCGCCTGCCCCAAGGAAATCAAGGTCTCGAACATCGCGCGCTTCAACCGGGAGCACCTCAAAGCCAGCGTCTGCTCCGAAGAATGACTCGGTTCCTCGCGGGCTTGCTCGCCGTCGCCTTCGCGGGCTTGATCGGCTGCGCGACGCCCCTTCAGCGCGCGGCCCAAAGGGGCGACCAGAACCGGGTCAGAGCTCTGCTCGCCGCGGGAGCCCGCAGCGACGGCGTCGCCACGAGCTCGGATTTGACCCCGCTCATGCTCGCGGCCATGCGCGGCCATATCGAGCCCATTCGCCTGCTGCTCGACAATGAAGCCAATGTCAACGCGCAAAGCCCCGCCGGGCATACGGCGCTCTACTTTGCCGCGGTGACGGGCAGGACCGAGGTCGTCAAACTGCTGCTCGAGCGCGGCGCCGACGCGCGGGCCGTCGACCGCCGCGGCAAAGACGCCGAAGCCGCGGCGCTGAGCCGGCGTCATACCGACACGGCCGAGGTCCTCCGCAAATGGAAGGCCGAGCGCGGCGGTTCGATGAGCCCTCCCCCGGCGCGAGACTTGGCGACGGGAAGACGGACTTTCGCGGAGTCCGCGTCCTCCACGCAACGGCTCGAATCGGACATCGATTCTCCACGGCACGTCTCGCCCGAAAACCCGGACGACTTCGCCGTTGTCGTCGGCGTCGAGTCTTACGCTCATGAGCTGCCCAAGGCCGATTTCGCGGAGCGCGACGCCGAGGCGGTCCGCCGCAACCTGATCTCCCTTGGGTATCCGTCGCGCCACGTCAAGGTGCTTACAAACGCGCTGGCCTCAAAAAGCGCGCTCCAGGCCGTCCTTGAGGATTGGCTCAAGCGCAACGTCAAGGAGGACAGCCGGGTCTTCTTTTATTTCTCCGGCCATGGCGCTCCGGACCCGACCAGCGGCAAGGCTTATCTGGTCCCGTTCGACGGCGATCCCGAATACCTCACCCGCACGGCTCTGCCTCTGGCCGAGCTTTACGCGGACCTGGACAAGCTTCCCGCCAAGCAGGTCGTCGTCGCCCTGGACTCGTGCTTCTCGGGAGCGGGCGGGCGCTCCGTTCTCGCGCACGGGGCTCGTCCTCTCGTCAACAAGATCGATGCGGCTCCGGCGGAAGCCCGAAATACCGTCGTGTTCTCGGCGGCCTCCGGCGACGAGATCACCGGCACGCTGGACGACCAGGGCCACGGCCTTTTCACCTACTATTTCCTCAAGGGCCTCGCGGGAGCGGCCGCCGACAAATCCGGACAAGTCACGGCCTCCGGGCTCAACGACTACCTCAAGCCGAAAGTGCGCGACGAAGCCAGCCTGCACAACCGCGACCAGACGCCCCAGCTCTTCGGCGCGGCCGAAGGCCAAGTCCTTTCTACGGCCAAATGAACCTCAACGAGCGCTTCGACGTCAGTCCCGGCAAGGTCGAAGCGCTTCTGGAACGGATCAAAAGGCTCAAGATCGACCCTGCCGTCATCGAAGAAGGCTTCACGCGCGGCTCAGGGCACGGCGGCCAGAAGATCAACAAGACCTCCAACTGCGTCCAGCTCCATTACCCTCCGCTCGACATCTCGGTGCGCTGCCAGCGCGAGCGCAAACGCACGATCAACCGCTTCTTGGCCCTGCGCGAGCTCGTCGACAGGATCGAGATGGCGGTCTCGCCGGACACCTCCCAGCGTCTCAAGGAGATCGAGCGGCTGCGCAAGAGAAAGTCCCGCCGGCATGAGCGTTCCGTGGTAAAATACGCCCAGTGAAATATTTTTCCGTCGCGGAAGCCGAAGCCTTGATCCCCGAGCTCGAGAAGGTCTTCGACGCCATCATGGAGCTCGCGGCCAAGGCCGAGGCGCGGGCCGAGGATATCCGGCGCCTCTCTCAGGACGAGCAGCGCAACATCTCCGAACTCGCCATCGAAAAATCCCAGCTCCAGTTCCTCGCCAACGGCATGAACGAGCGGTTCCAGAAGATCGCGGACCTGGGCGCCTTCCCCAAGGGTCTCGACCCCGCTTTGGTGGACTTCCCCCACCGCTTGGAGGGCAAGGACGTGGTGCTCTGCTGGAAGCTCGGGGAGAGGAAGATCACGCACTACCACGGCGCCGACGAGGGCTTCTCCGGCCGCAAGGCCCTGCCGCGCAGCCAGCGCTCGGCCTCCTGAGAGCGGAGCTTCGGGGCGCCCGGGCTTGAACCGGGAACCTCCTGGTCCCAAACCAGGCGCTCTAGCCAATTGAGCTACGCCCCGACCGAGGCTCCGTCGAGGATTATACCATTCGCGGGCGGAAATGATATCGTGAGCGCATGTGCGGACGCTATACGCAGGCCCAGAGCGTTCAAGAGCTCGCCAAGCGCTTCGGGCTGAAGCTTCCCTCTCTCGCGCTTGCGCCGCGCTACAACATAGCGCCGAACCAGGAGGCCCCGGTCGTGCTCCGGGCCGGAGCGGGCAAGGAGCTCGCCCTGCTGCGGTGGGGCCTTGTGCCCTCTTGGGCCGCGGACGCATCCATCGGAGCCAAGCTCATCAACGCTCGCGCCGAGTCCGTCATGGAGAAACCCAGCTTCAAGGGTTCCTTCAAGAGCCGCCGCTGCCTGGTGCCGGCGGACGGCTTTTACGAGTGGGCCAAGGACAAGACTCCCTACCGGTTCTGTCTCGACTCGCAGGAGCTTTTCTCCTTCGCCGGACTCTGGGACTCCTGGGAGGCTCCCGACGGCAAGCAGCGGCGGACCTTCACGATCATCACGACCGACGCCAGCGCCGTCGTCAAGCCCGTGCACGGGCGCATGCCCGTCATCCTCCCGACGGAAAAGGAGGATTGCTGGCTCGAGCCGAAGACCGAGGCCGAGGTCCTCAAGGACCTTCTCGTCCCTTTCACCGCGCTCAAAGCCTTCCCCGTCTCGACGCTCGTCAATTCCGCCGCCGCGGAGGGACCCGACTGCGCCAAGCCGGTCCCCCTTGCGCAGCCGGACTTTTGGGGATAACCTCTCCGCGATGAGCCTAGGCCGAGCCCTCCCCGTCCTCTTGCTTCTTTCGGCCTGCGCCGAGCGCAAGGAAGACCCGATCGATTACAAGCATCCGGCGCCGCTGGCGGTCGGCCTCAGGGATCCCCAGGAGGAGGTCGACGCCGTCGTCAAAAAGGTCGAGCGCGGCGAGCTGCCCAAGATCCAGTTCGACTTCGACTCCGACGCCATCCGCATGAACTCATCCCCCACCTTGGACGCCGTCGTCGACATACTGCTCGCCAATCCCAAGATCAAGGTCATGGTCCTCGCCCACACCTGCACGATGGGGACCGAGGTCTACAACCTCGACCTCTCGCGCCGGCGCGCCCGCTCGGTCAAGGAGTACCTCGTCAAACACGGCGTCCCGCCCCCGTCGATTCGGTACCACGGGATGGGCTACTCGGTCCCGATCGCCGACAATTCGACCAAGGAGGGCCGCGAGAAGAACCGCCGCGTCGAGTTCCGGGTGACCTTCCGCGAGTGGCCGTCGGTCTGGTAAAAGGAAAGGCCCCGGCAGGGGGGCTGCCGGGGCCTGTGGTTACGGCAATCTTTTAGTTCTTCGGCGCCAAAGCCGCGGTCCTGTAGGCCTCGCCTTCCGCCTTCATCTGAGCGCGCCACTGCTGGTCGGCTTGGTCGAGCTTCTCGAGCTCGCCCAAGAGCTTCTCCGTGTCGCCGGCGTATTTCTTCTCGAGGGCTTCCTTGGCGAGCTCGACGCCGCGCTCATGCCGGGCGTAGGCCTTGACCCTCCGATTGATCTCGGCGTAGGGAACGTAGCTGAAGATCTCCTGGGCCTGGCGGACGTTGTCGACCGCGAAGATCACGAAGCGCTTCTCTCGGATCGCCTGGATGATCTCGGGCTTGAGGGTCAGCTGCGAGACGTTCGAACGCGGAATGATGACGAAGGCGCGCTCGCGGATGTTCTCCTTGACCACGAGCTGCCCGTTGTGGTTGAGCAGGTCGAAAAGGCCCTCGATCTTGTAGTTGACGCCGCCGATGGCCTGGACGTTCTCGCCGAGCTGGTCGTCGGAGCCCGTCATGGCGCCGTCCTGGCGCAGGGCCAGGCCCGCCATGCTGAGTTCGCCCAGCGAGATCTTGACGCCCGTGGCCGAATCCCCGTCGAGCCCGCCGTAGGTCTGCTCGAAGGAGTACCGCTTGAGGATGTTCTCCACGAGCTTGCCGTAGGTCTTCTCGAAGTAGCCCTGGACGTTGGCGAAGGCCTTGTCCATGCTGTGGCCGGTCGATTTCGCCGCCTGATCGTTGGAGACGACGCCGCCGCCTTTCGAGGACTGCGATTCGACGAAGGTCACGCGCGCGGGAGCCCCGAAATCGCCCATGACGACGAGGCCGTTGACCTCGTTGTACTTCATCCCCTTCGTGTTGATCACGAAGGTCCTCTTCTCGAGAAGCTCCATGTAGCGCTTTTGGCGCTGGCTCGTGCTGTCCTTGCGGTCGTCGAGCGCGGTCTGGACGTCCTCGCGCCTGACGTCCTTGCGGCCCGCGTTCTTGGCGACGCGGCTGGCCTCGCGCATGAGGTTGTAGATGCTGCCGAATTGGGCCGTGAACTTCTCGTTGCTCTCGGCCTCCGATGAGGCGTACTCGAGCACGGCGCCCATGGCGTCGCGGTTGAAGTCCATCACCAGGCCCGCGCCCTTGACCGCCATCTTCTTCATGAACTGGACGTAGGCGGAGACGGTGTCGGGGTTGATGTCGAGCTCGTGGACGAACTCGGCCGCGGCGTTGAAGCCGCGCTGGAAGTCCTCTTCGTAGTGCAAGAGGAGCATCTTGATGTAGGGCGAGCCGATCAGCACGATCTTGGGCCGGTGAGCGACATGATAGTTGCCGGTCATCGCGGCGAAGCCGAACATCCCCTGCACCTCGGGAATCTCGGCCTGGCCGGTGCGCACGAGCTCCATGACGGCGTGCCAGGCTCCGGGCTGGCGCAGGAGATCCATGACGTTCATCACGATCACGTCGGCCTCGAGGATCGAGCCGGTCTTGATCGTGGGACCCCCGGGACTCAGGGTCTTGAGCGCCACGCCGTTGATGATGCGCGTGTCGCGATTGGGCTCGACGAGACCGAAGAGCTTCTCCAAGGTCGGCTTGTCCTCGAAGACGACGCGCCAGCCCTTCGCGCCGTTGCTGGCGCGCAGGAGGTTGATGCGGTAGTGATCCAGCGGATCCTGCCTGCCGATCGTGCCCTCGTCGCGGGCTCCGGGCAGGAAAGACTCGAAGTCGGCGACCGCGTGCTTGAGCAGAGCCTGGGCGTAGCCCATGGCCTTCTTCTCTTCGTCGGTCGGGGCCGGGTCGTTGGCGTGCAGGGCCTTGTGCTCCTTGTCGAGCTCTTGAGACAAGACGCCGAATTTCTTGATCAACGGGGTGGCGGCCTTGATGACGTCCTTGATGAGGTCCTGCGAGAGCGCGCCCGACTGCTGCGCGGCCGCGAGTTCCTCGGGGGTCATGGGGACCATTTTGCCGTCGACTTCGTGCGAGATGCCGATGCTGCCGGTCTGCAGCGATCTCTCGTCGATCAGGATGCCGTAGCCCCGGACCTTGACCGCCGCGATCTCGGCGAGGACGGCCTGTTGGCGCTGAGCCGCGCTCTTCTCCCAGGCCCTGTGCTCCAGGGTGTCGTGGCGGTTGGGCATCACGGAGGCGGCGACCTTGCGGCCGATTTGGGAGACCAGCATGCCTGCGATCTCCTGGTACATCTTCTGGTAGGCCACCATCTTCTCGGCGCGGTTCTCCGAGACCATCGCGCGGAAATCGTCCATGTAGGGCTCGGCCGCGGCCTTCGCCGCGCCCAGCGCCGCGTTCCACTCCTCCATCGTGAAGACGCCCTTCTTGACGAGCTCCGCGAGTTCTTCCTCGGAGGCGGCCGTCTTCATAACGAGCTCTTTGCGGATCGCGCCGAATTTCTGGGCCAAGGGGGTGGCGGCCTTGACGAGCTCGGTGAGGACCTCCTCGGTCAGCTCGCCGGCCGCCTGCTTCTCGGCCATGACCTCCGGGGTCATCGGCACCGCCTTCCCGTCGACCTCGTGGGTCAGGGCGACGTTGCCCGCCTCATCGATCGAGATGCCGAAGCCTTTGACTTTGACGGCGGCGATCTCGGCGCGGACGGCGTCCAGCCGCGCTTTGAGCTCGGGGGACGCCTCCGAATAGGTCAAGGCCACTCCGAAATTGAAGTGCTCTCCGTCGCCGGCGTCCTCGGGACGAATCTTGATCCCGAACTTGCCGACGCGCTGCTGCGAGACCTCCGCCTCGAACTTGGCCTGGCGTTCCGCCGCCGATTTGGCGAGCTCCGCGTTGACGCCGCGCTTGAGCTCCTTGGCTTGGTCCGAATTGAGGGCCTGGGGGAACGCGGCCTGGTAGGTGCGCACGAATTCCTTGACCGCGCCGGCAAGCCTCGCCGCCGAGCCCGGGTTGAGCTTGAGGAAGATCGTCTTCTCCGGATCGTTGAAGTTGGTCGCCGCGACGAGGTCGGGCGACGACGGCATCTTCGGGGCGATTTCCGCGAGGATGGCCCTCAGCGCGGTCTCGCGCCCGGAGCCGTCCGCTCCCGAAATGTAAAGGTTGTAGTAGGGTCCCGCCATCTCGAGGCCCGCGCGGATCGACTTGAGGGCCTTGTCCTGGCCCACGATGTCGACTCCTGAGAGTTCGACCTTGCGCGTGCTGTCGGGCAGCTGGTTGAGGTCGGGGGTGTAGCGGGCCTTGTCCACCGGCACGGCCAAGGACTCGACGTCCATCAGGGTTGTCTTGGACGCGGGCGGCGAGGCCTTGCCGTTGAGCCGCTTGCGCAGGAAATTGGGGATCAACTTGGAGCCCGAGAGCCGTTCCCAGACCGTCGCCGCCGCCGCCGGACCGGCGGCGTCGCCGCCGTCGTAGGTCTTTTCGAGAGCCGGTCCCATGCCGTTTCCGGCGGGTCCAGCGGCGACCGCGGCCGCCATGTTGAGGATGTTTTGCTTGGCCGTACCTTCCGGCAGCACCTCAGCCGCCGCGATCCACTGGGCGGCGTCCTGCTGTCCCGAGAGGGTCGTGGGCATGGTGATGCCCTTGGCCTGCATTTGGTTGAGGATCTCGATGACGGGGCGGGAGACCAGAGCCTGGCGTCCGGGTGCGTCGGCGCCCTGCGCGGGAACGGCCTGCGCGGCGGGATCGATCTGGACCAGCGTTCCGGCGTTGTTGAAGGCCGACGGGGCCGGCTCCATCGGGATGGTGATCGTGCCGAGATGCATGACTCCCGGTTGGGCGATGTTGAAGACCGGCTGGGCTATCTTGATCCCCGCGGAGGTCTCGTTGAGGTTCGCCGCTAGCGCGGGACTCGGAAGGAAAATCGAAAGGGAGACGGCGGCGGCGAGAAATCGAGTTGCGGCGGCGCGCATGGAGGGGGTCATGCTCTGTCTCCTTAGATATCGATCGATGTCGTACAAGCTGAGGGTCCCATTATAAAGGAATGGGGCCTAGCACAAGAGGGCCATATGGGACCGCGATAGGAAGTAAAACGCCCTAGGTCCGGTTAGGACCTAGGGCCTATGAAAGGGCTGGGAAGTCCGGTTTAGTTGCTGCGGAAGACCACGGCAAGAGCGGTCGGATCCTCGTTGTTTGCGGCGTAAGCGTTGAGCTCGGAGGACTCGATCTGGCCGCCGGGGATGAAGTAGAGCCCCCGCTGCGCGCCGACCTTGACCTCGCCGTCCTGGATCATCGCCTGGAACACGAGGCTGGGAAGCCCCACGTCCTGCGGGTCCAGGCCGACGGCCTTGGCGAAATCCTTCTCGGGGATGCGGCACTCGGCGACGACCGAGATGCCCTTGTTGTAGAGGAAGTTGACGTTGGCCATCAGGGGCTGGCTGCCCTTGGCCTTGCAGGTGTAGCTCCAAGTCTTGCCGTCGCGCTTGACGATGTGCACGGTGAGCTTGGATTCCCGGGAGAGGGTCCGCCCGCCCTGGTCGAGGCCGAAATCGAAGTCGACCGAGTAGTTTCGCCAACCGTACTTATCGGCGAACTCGATGCGGTTCTGGGAGCCCAAAGGGGGCATGAAGTCCCCCGCGTCCTTGAGCTCGTACTTCTCCGCGAAGCTCGAGGCCGGCAGGAGCAAAAGCATGGCAAGCATGGACAGTCTCATGATCATACCCTCCAGACTCACATTGTACGCCGAATCCGGCTGCGCCGCAGGGGTCGTTGGGGTCCAGCGAAGCTGGGTCATAAGGCCTATGTCTCTCACACCCCCAGTTTAACCGGAGCGTGTTACAGGGTTATTGCAGGCTGCGCAGGGCCGCGTAGAGTGCTATCCCGGCGGCGGTCGAGAGGTTCAATGAACGCGCCTGCGCCTCCATCGGGATGCGGTACAAACGGTCCTGATGGCGGCTCAGCAGGGCCTCGGGCAGACCCCCGGATTCCTTGCCGAAAACCAGGTAGCTGTTCTGGCGGTACGGGGCGTCCCAGAAGCACTTCTTCGCCGCGCCGGAAAAGAACAGCAGCGAGGCGCGCGGGGGGAGGCCCCTCTCGAAGGCCGCGAAGTCCTCGTGCCGGACGAGCTTGAGCTGCGGCCAATAATCCAGCCCCGAGCGCTTGAGCCGACGCTCGCTCAAAGAGAAGCCGAGCCGGCCGACCAGGTGTAGAGCGGCTCCCGCCGCGACGCAGGTCCGGCCGATGTTGCCCG
Source organism: Elusimicrobiota bacterium (assembly GCA_016194705.1). Classification (GTDB taxonomy): domain Bacteria; phylum Elusimicrobiota; class Elusimicrobia; order UBA1565; family UBA9628; genus PALSA-1176. The sequence goes on from JACQAZ010000015.1 coordinate 44,494, forward strand.
TGTTCCACGGGATCTCCGGCTCGACCAGCACGACGCTTAAGGGCACGCCTCTGTTTACCATAAATCGGGGAAACTGTTAAACTTTCCCTGCCGTGACAGACAAGAGACAACGCCAGCTCGAGGCCGACGCCAAGGACCTGCACCAGTTCGGCTACGCCCAGCAGCTCCTGCGCGACATGGGAGGCTTCGCCAACTTCGCGGTCTCCTTCACGATCATCTCGATCCTCACGGGCGCGATCACGCTCTACGGCACGGGCCTCACCATGGGCGGGCCCTTGGTCAACGGACTGGGCTGGCCGCTCGTGACGGTCTTCACGATGCTCGTGGCCGCGTCTATGGCCGAGATCGCCTCGAAGATCCCGACGGCCGGCGCGATGTACCACTGGTCCTCTTTGCTCGGCGGGCCCGGCTGGGGCTGGTTCACGGCCTGGTTCAACCTCGTCGGCCAGGTCGCGACGACCGCCGGCATCGACTACGCGATCGCGCTCTTCATGGCCGACCTGGTGGGCCTGCAGGGCCAGACCGCGCTGCTGACGATCTACGCCTTGCTGCTGGTCAGCCACGGTCTGATCAACCACTTCGGCGTCCGCCTCGTGGCCGCCTTCAACGATTTGAGCGTCTGGTACCACATCGCCGTCACCTTGGCTGTGGCTGTCGCCTTCTGGTTCTTCGCGCCGCGCCGGCCCTTGTCCTTCGCGTTCAAATCCGGCTTCACGACCACGCCGTATCCATACCCCTGGGCGTTTCTGCTGGGCCTTCTCCAGGCGCAATGGACTCTGACCGGCTACGACGCCTCGGCCCATATCACCGAGGAGACCATGGACCCGCGGCGCAACGCCTCGTGGGGCATGTTCAACGCCGTCTGGATCTCGGGCGTCTTCGGCTACCTCCTGGTCCTGGCCGTGACCTTGGCCATCCAGGACCTACCGGCCGCGGCCGCCGCGCCCAACCCCTTCATCTTTATCGCGCAGACGGCCCTGGGTCCCGCCTTCGGCAAGGGCCTGACCTGGGCCATCCTGCCCGCGATGTGGTTCTGCGGCCTGTCCTCGGTCACGACCAACGCGCGGATGATCTTCGCCTTCTCGCGCGACAAGGGCCTGCCCGGGCACGCGCGATGGGCGACCGTGGACCCGAAGCACCGCTCTCCGGTGGCGGCGGTGTGGCTCGCCGTGGCGCTGGCCTTCGGCGTCGCCGTCTACGCCAAGGGCTTCACCGTGATCACCTCGCTCTCGGTGATCGGGCTCTACGTCTCCTACGCGATCCCGATCGGGCTCGTCCTGCGCGCGCGCGCGCGCAAGGGCTGGAGAGACCTCGGGCCCTGGAACCTCGGCTCGTGGGGCGGCCTCGTCAACGGCGTTGCGGTGGCCTGGATCGCCTTCATCACCGTGCTCTTCGTCGCCCCGCCCAACGAGCTCACGGGCTACACCTTCGCCGGGCTTCTCGTCTTCCTGGCGGTCTATTACTTCGCCCGCGTACGCGGCAAGTTCAAGGGACCAAAGAAGATCGGCACCGAGGAAGAGCTCATGCGCATGGAGAAGGCCCTCGATAAGTCGTCCGCCTGACATGAGCCTCGAACCGACGTTTCCGGAGCGGCGCGTCCTGCTGCGCTGCGCCCTTTCGTTTGTCGGCAAGTCCAGCCGCCTGATCCGCAGCAAGCTCGCCGCGGGCCCGCGCGTGCGCCTCAAGGACGACGGCAGCCCGGTCACCGACGCGGACTTGGCCGCGGAGCGCCTCCTGCGCCGTCTGATCGTTAGGCGCTTCCCTGATCACGGCATCCAGGGCGAGGAATTCCCCCCGGTCAGACCCCGGGCCGAATTCCAATGGTTCGTCGACCCGATCGACGGGACAATGAGCTTCACGCGCGAGATCCCGCTCTTCGGCACGATCGTCGCCCTGCATCATCTGGGAAGACCGCTCCTCGGCGTCATCGACCATCCCGCTCTGCAAGAGACAACGAGCGCGGCCGCGGGCCTGGGGGCCTTCCGCAACGGACGCAGGATCACCGTCTCCTCGGGTAACGCCTTGAAGAACGAGCTCGTCGCCGTCTGCTATCGCGACCAATTCCTGCGCTGCCGCAGGCAGGCCGCTTTCGACCGCCTGATGAGGTCGCACCCGAACGTGCGGACCTACGGAGACTGCTTCGGCCACATTTTGGCCGCCCGAGGCGCGGTCGGCGCGATGGTCGACGTCGACATCAATCCCTGGGACCTCGCCGCGACTCAAGTGATCATCGAAGAGGCCGGCGGCAAGTACGTAGTCCTCGCGCGGCGCGGCAAGCGCCGCGACATCCTCTTCGGCAAGCCCAAGGTCGTCGATCGGCTGCTGCCGATCCTCAAATGAGGAACCCTCGGCTCGACGCCGCCATCGCCGATGTGCCCGGCTGGAGCAAGGAGCGGCTGAGGATCAACGTTCTCAAGGGCGGGCTCACGAACCGTAATTTCAAGATCGAGGCCGAGGACGGCGCATTCGTCCTCAAGCTGGACGGCAAGGAGACCGCGGTGCTGGGCATCGATCGGAAGAACGAGAACACCTGCGCCTCGATCGCCGCCGGCCTCGGCGTGGGTCCCCAGGTCTACCATTACTTGCCGGCGGAACGCTCATTCGTCACCCGCTTCATCGAGGGCGAGCCCGTCTCGCCCCAGGCGGCCTCTCAGCCGGCCATGCTCAAGCGGATCGTGGCGTCTATCAAACGCGTGCACGAGGGCCCGGCCTTCCCGGGCCGGTTTTCGCCCTTCGAGACGGTCCGGCACTACCGCCGCGCCGCGTGGCTAAGGCGTGCGACTCCTCCCGAGGCGATCGACCTTGGGCTCATCGCGATGGGACGCATCGAGCAGATCCTGGGGCGGCGTCAAAACCCCAAGCCCTGCCACAACGACCTATTGGCGAGCAACTTCATCGACGACGGAAAGACCATCCGCATCGTCGACTGGGAGTACGCGGCGATGGGCGACCCCCTCTTCGATCTTGGGAATTTCGCCGTCAACCAGCAGCTCTCGGAGGACCGCTGCCGCCTGCTGCTGAAAGCCTATTTCGCCGAAGTCCGACCCGATGCCTTGGCGCGCCTTCAGCTTTATCGTCTCATGTCGGACCTGCGCGAAGCCCTCTGGGGTTTTCTCCAGTCGAGACTCTCCGACATAAAGTTCGATTTCGAGGACTACGGGATCAATCACCTCGACCGGTTCCTGCGCGGAGCGTCCGGCCCGCGCTTCGAGCGCTGGCTCAAGGAGGCGGCGTGAGCCGCAAGGCCCGCGTCGTCATCATCGGCTCCGGCATCGCGGGCTCGTCCATCGCCTATCACCTGGCCGAGCTCGGCTGGAAGGACATACTCGTGCTCGAGCAGGGCGAGCCGGTCTCGGGCACGACCTCGCACGCGCCGGGCCTGGTCGGGCAGCTGCGCTCATCCGCGTCGCTGACCAAGATGCTCATGTACAGCGTCGCGCTCTACAAGAAGCTGCGCTACAGAAGCGAGCCCGGCTTCTTCCCGGTCGGCAGCCTGAGGCTCGCCTCCTCGCACGAGCGCCTCTTGGAGCTCAAGCGCCAGGAGAGCTTCGCCAAGACCGTCGGTCTCGAGGCGCGGCTGCTGAGCGCCGCGGAGGCGGCGAAGATGTTCCCGTTGATGGAATCCGAAGGCGTTCACGGGGCGCTCTACCTGCCCGGCGACGGCTCGGCGCGCGCGGTCATACTCGCCCAAGCGCTCGCGCAGGCGGCCAAGGACAAGGGCGTCGAGTTCCTCCCCTACGCCAAAGTCGTTTCGTTCGATATTCGCGACGGCCGCGTCGTGGGACTCAGCACGCCGCAGGAGGACATCCTCTGCGACCTGGTCGTCGCGGCCTCGGGGATCTGGTCCGCGCAGCTCGGCCGCCTGGCGGGCGTGCGCATTCCCTTGATCCCGATGCAGCACCAGTACGCCGCCACGGCCCCCCTGCCCGAGCTCAAGGCCTTGGGCGCCCACACCCTGCCGAACCTCCGCGATCCCGACAACTTGGTCTATTTCCGCCAGGACGGCGAGGGCCTGGTGCTCGGCGGCTACGAGCGGGACCCCGCCCCGTTCTATCACGAACGCGTCCCGGAAGGAGCCAACCCCACGGTCCTCGACTATACGCCCGCGCGCTTCGAGAGCCTCTGGGAGGGCTGCCTCAAGAGAGTGCCGCTGCTCAAGGGCGCCTCGCTCGTCAAAAAGGTCAACGGTCTCGAGTCCTTCACGCCCGACGGGGAGTTCATCCTCGGCCCGGCGCCGGAGCTCAAGGGCTTCTGGGCCGCCTGCGGGTTCTGCGCCCACGGCGTCTCGGGCTCCGGCGGGGTGGGCAAGATGCTCGCCGAATGGATCGTCGAGGGCGAGCCGACTCTCGATCTGTGGCATATGGACATCAGACGCTTCGGAGGCTACGTCTCCAAGACGGGCTACATCGCCGCCCGCGCCTGCGAGGTCTACGCGACGTATTACGACATCGCCTATCCCAACCGCGAGAAAGAGAGCCAGCGCAAGCTGCGCTTGAGCCCCATGTACGGCCAGCTGTCCGCGCTGGACTGCGTCTTCGGCGAGAAGTCGGGCTGGGAGCGGCCCAACTGGTTCGCCTCGAACGAGGCGCGCGCCGACGAGGGGACCTCTCCGGTGCCGCGCGGCTGGGCGGCGAAGAACTGGTCGCCCGCCATCGGCGCGGAGCACAAGGCCTGCCGCGAGGCCGTCGCCCTGTTCGACGAGTCCTCGTTCTCGAAGCTCGAGGTCTCCGGAGCGGGCGCGCTGGCCTTCCTCCAGCGCCTGACCGACAACCAGATGGACAAGCCCGAGGGCTCGGTCACCTACACCCAGATGCTCAACGAGCGCGGCGGCATCGAGTGCGACCTGACCGTGACGAGGCTGGGGAAGAATCGGTTCCGGCTGATTACGGGCACGGCCTTCGGCGTGCACGACACGGCGTGGCTGCTCAAGCACAAGCCGGCCGACGGCTCGGTCGGCGTCAAGGACCTGACCGACGAGCTCTGCTGCCTTGGGGTCTGGGGACCGCGGGCGCGGGAACTCCTCCAAGGGGTGAGCCCCGACGACGTCTCGAACGAGGGCTTCCCTTATCTGAGCGCTCGCGAGATCAAGGCCGCGGGGCTCGCGGTGTTCGCCGTGCGCGTGACCTACGTCGGCGAGCTCGGCTGGGAGCTCTACGCGCCGGCCAAGGAAGGCGGAAAGCTCTGGCAAGCGCTTTGGGAGGCGGGCAATCCTTTGGGCGCCGCCGCGGCGGGCTACCGCGCGATCGATTCCCTGCGCCTCGAGAAAGGCTACCGCTACTGGAGCGCCGACATCCACTCGGAGTATAACCCGTACGAGGCCGGTCTGGGCTTCTGCGTAAAGCTCGACAAGGGCGACTTCATCGGCAAGCCCGCATTGGAGACATTCAAGGCGCGGGGCCTGACGCGCAAGCTGTGCTGCCTGACCCTAGACGACCCCGCCGCCGTGGCCTTGGGCGGGGAGGCGATCGCGCATGCGGGCCGCGTCGTCGGGCGCGTGACGAGCGCCGGCTACGGCTACACGCTGGGCAAGAGCATCGCTTACGGCTATCTGCCGATCGCGCACACCGAGCCCGGAACCAAGCTCGAAGTCGAGCTCTTCGGCGAGAGGATTCCGGCCGTCGTGTGCAAAGAGCCGCTTTACGACCCGCGCAACGCGCGCATCAAGTCCTGAGAACCGTCCGTCCCTTGAGCACCGCCGCGGTCCCCTTCTCGATCGTCTTGAGCCGCTTCTCCAGCTCCTGAAGCCGTTTCCCCTTTCCCCTATTTGCCTCAAACGCGAGGAGGATGTCCGCCGTCGCTTCCAGAGCGTCCTGCATGGCCGAGAATCGCCCTGGCTCGACGAGGACGGCCACCGGTCTTCCGTGCTTCTCGAGGTTGACCGGGGTCTCGCGCAGCTGCGCGATGATCTGGTCCATGCGCGTGCGCAGCTCCGAGACGGCGGCGAAGGCCGCGGGGTGACGGACGATCTTCATGCCGAGAGTGTAGCAGGTCCGGCTTATTTTGTCAATAATTTAGTCAATATAATTGACAAATTATATCCCCACGAGACGGTCCCTCAAGATGAGAGGTAAAATAGAGGAAAATGAGACCAAAAAAAGACCATCGCAAGGCGGAGAGGAGAAATGGAAAAGGACCGGAGAATCCCGGTCCGTATTCCGCCGGAAAAAAGACCCAGTCCGGCTTCCGGAACGGCCGGCCGGGATTCAGCGGACGAAGAGATCGAAACTCCGGCCGCGCTGGAGACGAAAGCCGGATCAAACAAGGGATCGGCAAAAAGACCATGAAAGAGCCCCCGCGCGCCGGAAGGCCCGGCTGCGCCCGGGACGGGACCGCTGTCAGGGCTGCGAGGCCCTGAATTCATCCGGAGCAGCCCGCTTTCCGGGTCTCCGCGAGGCTAGCGCCGCTTCTTGCCGCCGGAGCCGATCTTCAACTTGAAGGTGAAGGTCGAGCCCATCGGCTGGGCCGTGGCCAGCGAATGCAGGAGGTCCAGCGCGACGCCTTGGCCGATCCAGGCCAGGAACAGGTAAAAATCCGGGCTGATGCCCGCGAAGGCCCCGTAGAAATGGTAAGCCGTCATGGTCAGCGCCGCGGAGAGTCCCGCTCCGATGGTCTGCAGCCAATACCCCGTCTTGCCGTTGGAATTCATCCCGCGGAAGAAGTTGAAATGGTGCGCCAGGAAGAAGAAGGTCGCCACCGGAAAGTTCAGCGCGAATCCCGCGTAGGCGATGCCCGCTCCGACGAGACCCGGCACGAAATACGCCGTCGAGGCCGCCGTGCCCCCGGCCGTGTCCGCGAAGTAGGCGGCCATCAAGAGCCCAGCGAAGATCATCGCGACCGGGTGCGCCGTGAGCAGGCCCGCGGCGATCACGGCCGCGATCGAACCTAGAGCCGCGAGCATTCCCAACGGACTGATCCCGCGCGCCTTCTTGGTCTTGAGGAACAGCCCCGCGACCCAGCCCACGCCGTAGAGCGCCGAGGCCAAAATGAAAGAACCTGTCAAGACTGCCAAGACAGGATGCGCCTGGGCATAAGGCGTCGCCTGGTCGACGAAGGACGCCAGGGACGCAGTCGAGGGCAGCGCAAACACGGCCAATGCAGGAGCCCTCGACCTCGCCGCAGACGGCGTCCTTCCCTCGAGCCGCTTGAGCGAGTCGATCGCGGCCGCGTTGGGGCCCTTGAGCCCCGCGAGCAGGTCCGCCGCGAACTTGTTGTGCATCCAGACGCTCAACTGGTCGAGGTGGGTGTCCATGCCGTGGAAGTCCGCGCCGTTGCCGACGAGGAGGTTGTACTTCTCTGCCCAGACCAGATACTTGGCCGCCCGCTCGTCGGCGGCCCGCTTGCCGTTGCCGGAGGTCGCGTGGCTCGGGCGGTAGACCTCGATGCCGTCCATGCCCGATTCAAGCATGGCCTCTACATTCTCGTCCTTCTGCGCGTCGGTCTTACCGCGCACGGTGTACGGGTGGTTGAGGAAGGCCTTGCCGCCGGCCGCGTGGATGGCCTCGACGACTTCGTCGGGCGTCGGGTCGGAGGGCACGCCGGGCGTGTTGAGGATGTCGCCTTGCAGGTAAGTCTTGAAGGCCTCGTCGACCTCGCTGATCAGGCCGCGTTTGAGCAAGGCGCGGGCGATGTGGGGAATCTCGATGGTCCCCCCCGCATCATGCTGGGAGAAGGCCTTGACCTCGTCGATGGTCATCGAGATGCCCTTCTCTTTGAACTCGTCGAGCGCGTTGAGGTTGTCGATGATGCCTTGAGCCTTCTGGTGGCGCATGATGCGCACGCGCTCCAAGAGGGCGACGAGCTTGGCGTTGGTGACGTCGACGTCGATGGCGTTGATGTGCGCGCCGCCCTTGGCGGTCATCTCGACGCCGGTGTGGAACTCGATGGGGTCGGCCGGGTTGGCCGCGTTGAGCTCTTGAACCTTCTTCCAGGCGCGCAGGACGCCGGCGGAGGTGTCGTGGTCGGTCAGAGCGATCACGCGCGCGCCCTTCTTGTAGGCCGCCTCGATGACTGCCTCCGGGGTCATCGTCCCGTCGGAGTAGATGCTGTGCAGATGCAAAGTGATCCGCTCGGTCCAATCCCGTGGATTGCCTTCCCGCGCGGAGGGCACGTACTGCGCCAGCCGTCCCGGGATGCGGAAGGGAGCCAGGGCCAGCGGGGCCGGGATGCCGTCATGATGGTAGCTCTCGAAATGGGCGTAGGCCTGGTCCTCGTCGTCGTGATGGATGTGGACCACCGAGAGCTTCGGCGTCCCGTCGTAGATCTCGCTGACGGCCTCGCTGCCCAGGATGGAATCCTCGATCCCGATCGCGGGCAGGTTCAGCTCATCGGCCTGCTCGAGCCCCGCGCGCGCCTGAGGGCCTTGCCGACGCGGCGCTGGAGGCGCGAGGGCGCCTTCCCCCGGCGTCAAAGACGCTTCGGGCGCGGCGGGAACGGCTGGGATCGCGGCTTCAACGAGAGGGCTCAGCCCGGGCTGGACGGGGACCTGGGGCAGACCCTTGCCGGCTTCGACGGGCGCGACGAGAGGCTTGACTTCGCCCAGAGGCTTGACGACGTCTCCGCCGAGGGCGGGAACGCTCAGGAGGATCGAAAGCCAGAGGAAGGGGAGGCCAGATCTGTTTATCATTGCAGAGATCGTACTCCCATTCGGAACGGCGACATAGGGTCAAAGGGCGCAATCGGGCGCGAGCATGAGGCCCATCGTTTTTGGGCCCTTCGGTTCCGCCGCTGACGCGCGCTGACAGAGGCGGGCTTGCCCGCACGGCTCCCGCGCGCCATCATAGTAATGACTCCCGCCGAGGAGTCGGAGGTCCTGTGCACCATCACATCTTCTGGCGGCTGGTGATCGCGGTCTTCCTCGCCCTCAACGCGATCCTCGCGTTGCGCTCGCACGACTCGAGCAAGCCGGGCACGATCCTTGCCGGCGCGGTCTCGTTCTCTTCGAGCCGTTGAAAGCGGCCGGCGCCGCTATGGTATACTCGCATCAGTTCCATGCCCGCGCTCCTCTGCTCCCTGCTGGCCGCCTCGCTCCTCGCGGCTGAACCCGAACTCATCCTCGCTCACGGTCGCGTCTTCATCGCCCCGGGACGCTACGCCCAGGCCGTGGCGGTCGTCTCCAATCGCATCGAGTCGGTCGGCAGCGACGCGGCGGTGCTGGCGCTCAAAGGGCCGGCGACCCGCGTCGTCGATCTCAGGGGCCGCGCCGTGACGCCGGGTTTTCACGACAGCCACACCCATTTCCTCCGAGGCGCGCTCTCACTGACCCAGGTCGACCTCACCGGCGCCTCGGACATCCAGGAGATTCAGCGCAGGCTCGCCGATTACGCCGTCAAGAATGCGACGGCCGTCTGGATCATCGGGCGCGGCTGGGACCAGACCTCGTGGGCGCCTGGCGCCTATCCGACCCGCGCCGACATCGACGCCGTGGTTTCGACGAGGCCGGTCGCGCTGGCCGACGCGGACGGGCGCGCGCTGTGGCTCAATACCGAGGGGCTCAAGCGCGCAAGAATCACCTCGCGCACGCCCAGGTTCAACAGCGGGCAGTTCATCAAGGACGACAAGGGCGAACTCACGGGCCTCCTGCTGGACGAGGCCACCTCCCCGGCCATCGCCGCCATACCGGCCCCGTCGCGCGCCCAAAAGCTCGACGCCCTGCGCAGGGCACTGGCCTTGGCGCGAGAATCCGGCGTAACGGCCGTCGAGTCTCTGCAGGGCCCGTTCGACGCTTTGCCATCCGAGCAGCTCGACCTGTGGAAAGAGCTCTACAAGAACGGCGACGCCACGCTGCGCTATTTCCTCTACGGACGCCTCGAGGATCCCGGCGGGTTCTCCAAGCTCAGGAAAACGGTGCGCGACATCCCGAGGGATCGGCTCGATCTCATCGGGGTCAAGGGCCTCGTCGACGGGACCTTCAAAGACCGCACGGCGGCGCTGCTGCAGCCCTACTTCGACGCCAATGCCAGCGGCGCGCTCAAGCACCAGACCTTCTCGCTCAACTCGATGATCCGCCGCGCCCACCAGGACGGCCTCCAAGTGGCGCTGCACTGCGTCGGCGACCGCGCGGTGCGGGCCGCGCTCGACGCCTGCCAGAAATCTCAGGAGAGGGCGCGCCAGGAGGAACTGGTCCTGCCGCCCTACCCGTGCAAGCTCGAGCACGTCGAAGACGTCGACGCGAAGGACCTGCCGCGTTTCGCCGGCCTCCACGCTGTCGCCTCGATGCAGCCGAGCCGCATGATCTTCGATGATGAAGAACGAAACTACTACCCCAATAGGCTCGGCTCCCGCGTGCAGCGCAGCTTCGCCTGGAAGAGCCTGGAGGACGCCGGGGCGCTGGTGAGCTTCGGCACGGACTGGCCCGCGCTGCCGCTGGCGCCGCGCGTCGGGCTGTTCGCCGCCGCGACGAGGCGGCACCGCAACGGCAAGCCGGAGGGCGGCTGGATTCCCGCGGAAAAAATCTCGCTCGAGTCGGCCGTCGCGCACTACACGGCCGACCCGGCCCGGGCCATCGGCCGAGACGATGCGATGGGCCGGGTCAAGCCGGGACAGCTTGCCGATCTCGTCGTCTTCGACCGGGATCTCTTCTCGACCGCGGGCTTGGATTTGCTCAAGGTGCAGGTCGACATGACGATCTTCGACGGCAAGATCGTCTACGAGCGAAAGCCCTAACGGCGTCTCTGGCGCCGTTCGTCTCTCGGCTGCTGACGCTGCTGCTGCTGTTGGCGCCGCTGTCCTTGCTGCTCCTCTCGCTGACGCTGTCTCTCCCGCCCAAATTCTTCGCGCCGCTTCGCTTTCTCCTGTTGACGCTGCTGACGCCCCTCGCTCTCACCTTGCTCCTGCGGGGGCCGCAGATGCTGGCGGCGCTTCGGGGCCGGGCCCCCCTCTTGGTTCTGAAGGCGCTTTTGGCGGCCGCGCCGCAGGAGGTTTTGCCTCGCCCGCAAATGCCCGTATTTTCTGCCCTGCATCTGCCGCCTCACGCCCTTGAGGTGGCCGCCTCGCACCGTCTGTTTGCTCCGCAAGCGCTGCCGCCATTCTCGGCGCAGCTTCGCGTCGCGCCGAGTCCAGTTCTTCGAGACCTCGCCCGCCCGATGCCGGACGAACTCGAACCTCCGCCGGCTTCCCGCGAAATGGCGCAGAGTCGCGGGCTGCCCCAGCGCCTTGTCCTTGTGCACCTCGAGCTCCTGGCCTGGCCCCAGCTGCGCGGACTCCTTTCCCCCGACGGCCGTGACGGCGACCTGGCCCTCGTCGAAGACGCCGACGCGGGCCGGCTGGTCGTCGCCCTCCTGGGAGACCGCCAGTTCCGTGCCGCGCACGGCGGCCACGGCTGTGGGGGTGTGGAACTCCATGCTCTGTCCGTCGAGCAAATGCTTGATCTTGGCCAGGATCGAGCCGATGCCCACATGAAACTCGGTATGCTCCGGGGCCAGCGAATTGACGATGAAATCCGAGTTGGGCGAGATCGAGATCACGGATTCGCCGTCGAGCGTGAACTCCGCCGTGCCGTCCTCGCCGGTGCGGATCATGTCGCCGTCCTCGATGGTCGCGTCCGCCTCGGCCGGGATGAACTCGCCCTCCTGATGGTCGTGCAGGTGCAGGTAGACCGTACCCTCGACCGAGGTGAGGCGCGCCTCGCGGTCCGCGTCTTCGGGCTGGTCCTGCGTAGAGGCCGACAGAGAACCCGCCGCGATGAGCGCGGACACGGCGGCGGCCGTCCAACGGCGTTTGGTTCCCATGGCGAGCTTCCCGGAGTATAACAAGTCTTTGTTACATTCACAAGTAGGCGGCCGTCGGTCCCATGGTCCCACTGCGGAGTAGTCCCAATGTGTCCCCCTTGTGGCCCTATGGACCTATAGGGTCTAGACCCAGCGGACGCTATAATGGAACGCAATGGAAAATATCACGCGCGACATCAGAAGCATCGCCGCTGTCTTGTTCTTCTTTTCACCGGCCGTCCCGTCCCGGGCCGTGGATTTCAACGCCGCACCCAAGGGAGAGACCCGCGCGCTGCCGGCGCCCGCGCCGATCCCCCGCACGCTCGCCGGTTCGCTGGAGCTCAAGACCCAGGACCTCGCCGCGGGACTGCCGGCCGGGATCACTCTCGAGGACGGACAAAGGCTCGTGTCCCCCGGGACCGTGCCCCAAGCCGCGCCGGGCTCTGCGTCCGCGAGTCCGAGCGTGCCGCAAGCGCCCTCTCTCGGTGAGCCGATCGCGCCCGCACAAGCCGGCGCTCCCATCGCCGACGCCGACGTGCGCGGCAAGACGCTCCTGCTCGTCGGCACGCGCGGCTCGCGTCCCTTCATCATCGAGGAGGCCGTGCGCGTGGCCAACGAGCTCGGCTTGAACCTCGTGCTGCTCGACAAGGAGGAGAACCGGAAGAACTCCGAGTCCCTGGTCCCCGAGACCGATTTCTTCTCCGCGCCCATCGACCGCCGCGACGACAGGTCGATGAAGTCGATCGTCGCGCAGGTCCAGCAGCTCGCCTCCGAGCGCAAGATCGACTACGTCATGGCCTTCCGCAGCCACCACGCCAAGCTCGTCGGCAAGATCGTCGACGCGACCGGCATCTCGGGAGTCCCAGGGAAGGTGGCGCTCACCGCCGAGGACAAGGCCCGCACGCGCAAGGCCCTCAACGCCGCGCCCGACCAGTTCGTCCCCTACCGGGAGGTCAAGACCGCCGACGAGGTCCGCGAGTTCTACAGGCAATACGGCGGCTCGGGCAAGTTCGTCATGAAGTCCAAGCTCGGCGAGAACAGCCGCTTCGTGGAGCTCGACATCGATTCTGAGGAGAAGCTCGTTTCCGCATTCACCAAGATGGACGCGGCCCTGCGCGCCGAGGCGCGCAAGAAGGAGTCGAGCGACACGATCTTCAACCGCTTCCCCGGGATCATGGTCGAGAAGATGCTGCAGAAGGCGCCGGGCACCGTCGAGGCCTCGGTCGAGATGGTCGTCCAGAACGGCAAGGTCAAGTTCGCCATGGTCTCCGACACGCACGGCATCGGCCCCAAGGGCGAGCTCGCGGGCGGCAGCATGACCTTCCCCTCTCAGATGAGCGAGCCCGTCAGCCAGGCCCTGATCGCGGCCTCGGCCCGGGCCCTGGAGATCATCGGGCTGCGCAACGGCAACGCGCGCATCGACATCATGATGACGCCCGACGGCCCCAAAGTCATCGAGATCAACCCGTTCCTCGGGGGCGCGGCCATCTACACCGCGATCAAGCTCGTGACCGGGATCAGCCTCGTGGAATGGGGGATTCGCGCGACGCTCGGCCTGTCCCTGCCCGGCGGTCCCGCGCACAAGACGGTCGTCGACTACCGCTTCGCGGCCTCGCAGCACACGGGCTCCATCATCGCGCTCGAGGGCGTCGAGCAGGCCAAGGCCCTGCCGGGCGTGGCGCACGTCCAGCTGCTCGCCGGACGCGGCGATTCGGTCGCCGCCCCCATCGAGAACGGCTTCGAGGAGTGGGCCGAGGTCATGGGCACCGGACCGACCTTCGAGGCGGCCCGGCGCGCGAGCATCGCGGCGCTGGCGAAGATCAAGGCGGTGGTCGTCGTCGACCAGACCGCCGATTACCTGCAGCCCAAGCCCGAGGAAAGGAAGTAGGCTAACCGGCCCCATCGTCCGTGGCCTCCATGCTGCCCTTTCTCCTCTGCGCCGCCGCAGCGCTCGCGGGCCCTGTCGTCGAACGACCCGAGGACCCTCGGCCCGTCGCGGAGCTTCGGGCCGCGCCGACCCTACCCGCGAACTTTGAGGCGGGCAGGACTCTCACGCCGGATTCCGCGTTTCTCAAACTGGGGCTCATCGTTCCCGTCATCGTCGAGACCGGCCCGCTTCCCGCACCCTCGACGCTCCCCGGCGGGACCCCTCAGGCGAAGGGCCATGACGCGGATCCCGCCGTTCCCGCTTCGCGCCGCGAGGCCGCGTTGGCTCTTGAGGAGCCCGCGGTCTCGTTCGACGGCGCGCGGCATATCGCCGCCCGCGCGGCTCTGCTGACGCAGCGCGCCGCGACCTTGCCGGCGCACCTGTGGCCCTTCTCGAATTTGGCCAAGAAGCTCTCGCACGGCGAGGGGCTCGCGGGCCTGACCCCCTCCGGCGCGGTCGCGGCCGCGCGAAAAATCCGATCCGATCATCGCGCCCCCGCCGTGATCGGCCGGCTGTCCTGGGAACTGCACGACGTCTGGTCGGTGCGCGGCGCCGTGAGATCGTACGCGAGGCTCATCGACGCCGTGGCCGAGGCGAAGTCCAAGGATCCGAAGGTCGACGTCTCCATCTCGCTCGACGTCGAGTCCCTGGGGGCCCAGCTCGACGGGCTGAGCTTCCCTGAGAAGACCCGCATCGCCATCGCCAACGCCACCGCGCTAGCGCGTCGGGCCCGCGACCGCGGCATTGCCATCGAGTTCGACATGGGGGCCTCGGCTGTGATGCCTCTGCTGCTCGACGTCGCGCGTTCCGTGGTCCGGAAGCTGGGCACGCCCGCGCGCCTGGCCCTCTCGGCGCGTTATTTGGCCTCCGAGGAAGCGCTTCGGAATTGGTCCGCGCTGGCGCGCGAGACGGGGCTCAGGCTCGGCGTGCGGCTGGTCAAGGGCTCGTTCATCGAAGGCGATAAGCCCGGAACCCTCTATTTTCGGCGTGCGCTCCTGGAGCAATACAAGAAGCTGATCACGCAGGCGCTGGAACAGGGCGACGCGCTCGACGTCGCGGTCGCCACCCACAACGAGGAGATCTGGGAACACGCTGAGGCCCAATCAAGACGGCTCGGCGCGCCTTATTCTCTCCAGGTCATCCGCGGGGTCAATCGCAAGCTGCAAAGGAGGATGCGCGCTTCCGGGAACATCCCCCGGGAGTACGTCTCGTACGGCGTCGACACTCCCGTGATGGCGCTGATGGAATGGTGGACCAACTGGCGGCAAAAGCGCGCTCTGCGAAGACGCGTCGACGGCGAACTCGACTAGGCTTGCGCGGGGGCGGCCGGGCTGTTATAATCACGGCTGATGAAGGCCGCCAAGCTCACCCAAGAGAACCTCGATGACATCGACCAGCACACCCGCGACAGGATCGGGATCAGCACGCTCGAGCGCTACACGGGCAGTTCGGCTTCCGAGTTCCAGCCGTACGTCCTGCTGACCAATTTCAAGCTCTACGTCCGAGCCTTCGCCGAAATCCAGAAAACGCCCGTCCACAAAGGCTCCGTCATGCGGGCATGCCATTCCCCCAAGGACGGCATCTCCATCATCGATTTCAGCGTCGGGTCTCCGACCGCGGCGCTGGTCGTCGACCTGCTGTCCTTCATCAAGCCCAAGGCCGTGATCATGCTCGGCCTTTGCGGAGGCTTGCGGGAGGAGTACGAGGTCGGCGACTTCTTCAATCCGGTGGCGGCCATCCGCAACGAGGGAACTTCGGCGAGCTACATGCCGCCGCAATGCCCCGCGCTGAGCTCGTTCGTGCTCCAGCGCATAGCCTGCGAGGAGCTCGAGAAGCGCAGACTCAAGTACCATACCGGGGTCATCCACACCACCAACGTCCGCTTCTGGGAGTTCAACGAGGAGTTCAAGGCCAGCCTGGCCGCCGAGCGCGCTCAAGCCATCGACATGGAATGCGCCACTCTCTTCATCGTCGGCTACGCGCGGCGCGTGCCGATGGGGGCCTTGATGCTGATCTCGGACGTGCCCCTAAAGAAAGGCGGCATCAAGACGGCCGACTCGGCGAAGAAGCTATTCGAGAAATACACCGGACTGCACATCGACATCGGCATCGCCGCGCTCAAGACCGCCCAGGCCCGGGAGAAGGCCGGGGGCCTCGACTTCCGCTTCTAGGTCACCTCTCGAGGTCGACCGGCGCGGCGGGGTCCTTGCGGTCGGGCTGGCCCACCACCCAATAGGGGAGGACCGGATCGTAGTAGGTGCAGCGGCGGCAGACGTCGGGATGGTCTCCCCGCGCCTGACGGTCCAAGAGTTCCCGCAAGGCCGGACCGCTCAGGATTTCGCTCAAGCTCTGCTTGCCGAGGTCTCCGATGATCAAAGTCGCCTCGACGTCGCGCGCCGCGCAGGCGTTGACGCGCCCGTCGGCCAGGACCACGGGGCCCGTCAGGGGCCAATGGCAGGGGCCCTTCTTGACGGGCATGGGCCGGGCCACGAGGCCCGCGTCGGTGAGCTCGCGTTCCTTAATATGCCCCGCCCAAGAGTCGAAGGCCCCCATCCAGGTCATCTCGATGACTCCGTCCTTCTTGGCCGCCAAGAAATAGTCCCAGAGCTCGCCCTTGTTGTTGTCGCGGGGCGTGCGCAGGTTGATCTGCAGCCCGAGCGTCGAGCCCGAAGCGCGCTTGGCCTCGATGGCGGCCTTGATGTTGGGCGCCGCGGCGTCGAATTTGTCGACCCCGAAGACCTTGAGGTAGGTCTGCCGGTCGAAGCCGCCGAAGGAGATGTAGACGCGCAGCTTGGCGCCGTACTTGAGCAGCTTCTGCGAGAGCTCGGGCTTCATGCCGATGGCGTTCGTGAAAAAGTGAAAGCGCCGAAGCTCGGGTTTGGAAGCCAGGTAGTCCAACCTCTCGAAGATCTTGCCGTCGACGAACGGATCGCCGACGATCGGCGTGAGGTCGACCTCGGTGCCGCCCATCGCCGCGTACTGGTCGATGACCGACTTGAAGAGCTCCATGGGCATGACTTTCTTGGGCCGCTGCATCTCCGGGTAGGCGCAGAACACGCACTCGGCGTTGCAGATGTTGGTGCCCTCGATGTAGAGGGAATGCGGCCAGGCGCCGATCCTCACGATGCGGTCCAGGCCCGGCACCCTCATGAGGGCGTAATTGAGCAAGGTCGTCCCCCACGAATATTTGGCCGCGACCCATGAATAGGCTCGGGGCCCGGCGACCGCGCGGACGGTTTTCTTAGCCGCGTCGCGGATCGGGTGCCACCAGGAGGCGCTCGGGATGGTGCGGGTCGGCATGAGGTCTCGCGTGTAGGATACCAGCGGCGGCGGGGCCTGTCAAGTATCGGGAAGGATGCGCCCGCGCAGCGAGACGAGCCAGCGCTTGGTACGGTAGAGCTCGTGGCTCCGGATGTAGACCGCGGGAGAGACCAGCGCCAAGAGCAAGGTCGAGCAGCGGAAAAAGCCGAGGCTCGTGAGGCCGTGCCGCCTGAAGAGCTGCCGCCAGAGCGCGAAGGCCTCGCCGCGGCGCCCTTCGTGCATCGCGACCAGAATCTCGCGGCGGTTGACGTCGAGATCCTCCAGAAACTTGTACATGGGCGAGAACTCGAGCCCCCGAGCCTTCAATTTGGGAACGAGATAGCCGTCGAAAGTCCTTTGCAGCTCCAGGCCCATGCGCAGCTTCTTGGGGCTCAGGTAGCCCTCGGCCCAATTGTTCTGGCCGTGAATGCGGTGATAGCCCTTCGCGACGGAAAGATTCACGGCATCGCTGACAAATAGCCCGTGGACGGTCACGTAGATGTCGGCGGTGTAGAAGACGTCGAGCGGCAGAGGACCGACCTCGGCGAGCACCGAGCGCCGCAGGGCCACGCCGCTGGCCGCCGCCAGGGCCGCGCCGCCGGCCAGGAAGTCCTTGAGCGTGTAGCGGGGCGGCCAGCCCGGAAGGACGGTGTCCAGCGCCCGCCCCTGGGCGTCGACGTCGATGAGCGGGTGCTGGACGATGCCGACGGAAGGATCTTCGAAGCAGGCCGCCGCGACCTTCATCTTGTCGCGGTCCCAATAATCGTCGGAGTCGAGAAACATCACGATCTCGCCCCGGGCCGCCTGTATGCCCGCGTTGAAGGCCCCGGCTTGGCCCGTGTTTTTCTGGGCGATGAGCTTGATGCGGTCCCCGAATCCCTGCGCGACCTTGAGCGAGTCGTCGGTCGAGCCGTCGTCGACCAGGATGACCTCCTTCTTTGAGTCCGGGTAGTCCTGGCCGAGCGCGCTGTCGAGGCACTGCTTGAGAAAGCGGCCGTAGTTGTAGTTGTCGATGACGACCGAGACCAGCGGCAAGAACGCCTCGTTCACGAATCCATTCTATAACATCGGCCCCGGCTAGGGCGCCGGCGCGTAGCCGTAGCGCAGCCAGTGCAGACGGGCGCTCGCGCTGGCGAGGTCGACGACGAAGAGGTTGTCGTACTCCCGGTCCCCGAGTTCCTCTTTCGGACCGTCCGAGACGCCCAACGACTTCAGAAGATCGGGGATCGTGTCCGAGTGCGCCACCACGAGCACGTCGTCGCCCGCGTGGTCGGCTCGCAGAGTCTTGGCCAGCGCCGCCGTTTCCTCGGCTTTGACCTGGATCGGCTTTAGCTTGTGCCCCGCGGCGGCGGGCTCGGCGGTCTGGCGGGTGCGCTGGAACTGCGTCACATAGACCGACTGCAAGGGGACCCGGCTCAAATATCTGGCCAAATCCGCCGCTCGTTTGCGGCCCGCGGCGGTCAGCGGCGGGTCGTCGGTCTTCTTCGTCGCGACTTTCTCCGCGTGGCGCACGACATAGATCGCGGCATCCGACGGCAGCGAAGACAATGCCGCGGCCAGAACCAGGATCAGTCTCATGCTATTTGTTCTGTGGAGGAGCGACGCGGCGCGAGAGCAGGAAATACCCGGCCGCGGTCAAGGTGCAGTAGATCCCGAGGCCGATAAAGGCCGCGGAGCCGAAGAGCTGGAACAGGATGCCCCAGACCATGAAGTTGACGACATAGGAAAGGTTGGTCAAGGTCCGGTCGGCGCCCACGACATAGGCCTTGGTCCTCTTGGGCATGCGGTCGAGCAGCAAGGTGTCGAGCTGGGTCAGCGCGACCTGGCCCGTGTAGCCGATCAGGATCAAAGCAGGGGACACCGCGAAAAGCGGCCAGATCAGCCACGAGGCGACATGGGCCTTGGCGAGCAGCACTCCCCCGCCGATGGCGGCCAGCGCGATCCATTTCAGCGACTTCAGAAGAGTCGTCTTGGACGCGAACTGGCCCTTGCGCCAAGCCCATATCCCGAGGGCGGCCAGTCCGACGAGTCCCGCGATGCCGATGAAGGGCGCGGCCGCCATGACGGGCCCGGCCACCGTGCCGATCGAGACCTGCGAGACGAACAGCCAGCCGCTCAGCATGGTGAGCGCCGCCCAGCGCAGGGCCTTGGCGGCGCTGGCCGACATGAGCTTGGACTGCGCCGCGGGCCGCTCCTTCTCGGGCAGGCTCTCGGTGCTCTCCTCGATGCTGCGCGAGACCGCCGCGTTGGTCAGCGCCGCCCCGTTGGCGCCCATCCCCAGCAAGCCGATCAATGCCGAGGCCGCGGCGGCCGCCATCCCCATGTTCCCGTGCGCGAAGAAGACGCCGAAGGCCGTGCCCGTGACGTAATAAAGCAGATAGACGAAGTTGTTGATCAGCAGGCGCGCGAGGAACAGAGGCCTCATCTCCGGCCGGAACAAGCGCTTGAAGCCGGCGAACAACGGAACCTTGCGCATGCGCCCCGAAAGCATCTGCGGCAGGCTGCGCAGGGCGAACGCGAGAGCCGCGGCCCCGGCGAACAAGAAGGGTGCGGCGTAGATCACGGCGCCGAAGCCCTTGGTCGCGATGAGCAGGCCCGTGATCATCGTCGTGAACACGGTGCCGTACTCGACGAAGTCGCGCAGCGTGCCGAAGCGGTTCGAGGCGACCGGGGAATCCTTGAACCACTCTCCCTGCAAAGTCCGTTCGGCCACGCGGCCCATCGAATGCACGAAATAGTCGAGGCTGAAAAGCGCGATCAGGGGCGCGATCGGCATCACGCCGTGGTGGGAGTGGAAGATGTAAGCGACGCCGGCCCAGATGAACGCGCGAGAGGCCAGCACGGTCCGGTAGACCCGGGCCAGCCCGACGCGCTGCACGAGCCGCCCGCCGAGGAAGCTGCCGATCGCGTAGGCGAGGTAGCTCGTCGAGGCCAGGCCCGCCAGCGCGATGAAGCCGTTCTTGAGCGGGTCCGTCATTTGAGGGACCGCAAGGGCCAGCGATTCGACGGCGAGTTGGATCAACAGGAAGGTCGAGAAGAAGCCCAAGACCTTGCCGGACAGGACCGAGAGCTGCTCTTTCTTCGAGGGAGCGGGAGGCCCCTTCGGGTCCTCGGCTGGAGCCCGGCTTGCCTTCTCAAGCGACGGCGCCGCGGCGACGCCGCCGGTAATCTCGGCCGGCCCGGATTTGCGCACGAACCCGCGCTCTTCGGCGTGCTCCCAGACGCGCTCCTCGAGTCCGCCCTTGTTCTCGCGTCCCAACCCGCCGAATTCGCCTTTCCCGGCGGGTAGAGCCTCTGTCAGGCCCGCGGCTCCGGGAGTCTCAAGGCCCGGAGCGATGCCCTCCGGAGAGGCTCCCGGGACGACGGGGGCTCCGATCTGGACCCCCGCGGGATTGACGAGCGCGGTCGGAAGGGGCGTCTGCTGCGACGCTGGACCGCTCGTCGGCGCTTCGCTCCCGGGCACCGCGAGGGTCCCGCCGACCCCGGCCGTCGCGAGAGGATCGAGGTTCGTCGCGCCGAGCTCGACGCGCGGGAGCCCTCCGGCGGGATTGGCGGGCGCGGGGCGTGGCGCCGCCGAAGGGGCTGGGGCCGGCTTCTCGACGAGGCCCCCGCCGGCGAGCGCGGGCTCAGCGGCCAAAGCCAGGCTCAGCAGAGCTGCCAGCGCGCGGCTAAGAATCCTCACGAATAGATTCTATCGCACCGGGAGACGGCCGAAGTGGGTCCTTCGACTGCACAGGAGGGAGTCAATGGGCCCGCGCCGACGGTCCCCTTCGTCCTACCTAGCGCCGGCCGATCTTGGCGCCCGGATTGACGGCCTTGCCGTCCTTATTGCGGACCTCGAAATGCAGGTGCGGGCCCGTCGAGAGGCCCGTCGAGCCGACCTTCCCGATCAAGGTCCCGCGGTTGACCTTCTGGCCGGGCTTGACGAGGATCTTCGAGAGGTGGCCGTAGCGCGTGGTCCAGCCGTCGACGTGGCGGATTGTGATGAGCTGCCCGTAGCCCTCGACCCAGCCGGCGTCGACGACCACGCCGCTCTTGGCCGCGTAGACCGGGCTGCCGTAGGGCTTGGCCATGTCGTAGCCGTCGTGCATCCTCTTGCGCTTGAGGATGGGGTGGTAGCGCGAGCCGAAGCCGGAGCTGATGCGGTACGAGCCCGTGATCGGAAGATGGTAGGTGTCGAAGTTCGGCACGGCGAACTTCGTGATCAGGATGCGGCTGCCTCGGGGAAACTCGTACTCGTTGACCAGAAGGCTGCCGGGCAGCCGGTTGGCGAGCACGATGCCCTCCTCGCAGGCCTGGCGGCGCCTCTTGTCGCCCTCCCGGCAGAATCGGGCGGCGACGCGCTCGAAGGTCTCGCTGTCCTTCTTGACTTCGTAGAGCTGGCCGACCCGGTTATAGACCGTCAGCTTGCGGCCGACGCCGAGGATGTAGAGCTCGTCGTTGTTGGTCGCCTGCAGGCTGGCCGTCGTCGTGCCGTATTTCTTGGCGATGGTGAACGCGCTCTGTTCCCCGCGGACGATCTTGTGCTCGGTCCAGACCACGCGGTGCAGGGTGCGAAAGACCTCGGGAGAGGGCTCGTCGGGACCCGCCGGCGTCATCACGGAGTAGCGCGACCAATCGTACGGGGCCACCGCGGGAGAGGCCCGTGTGGCCACGGCGAGCACGAAGGCACCGAGTGCCAGCTCGACGGCGACGGCCGCTTTCTTGCCCCCCCTCATCCGTTGGCGAGGTTGGAGACTTCCATCGACCTGAGGAAGTCCTTGTTGGACTTGGTGGAGAGCAGCTTGTCGCGCATGAGCTCCATCGACTCGATGGACGGCAGGGGTGCGAGCACTTTGCGCAGAATCCACATCTTGTTGATCTCGTCCTCGGAGAGAAGCAATTCCTCCTTGCGGGTGCCGGAGCGGTTGATCTCGTAGGACGGGAACATGCGGCGGTCGGCGAGCTTGCGGTCGAGGTATATCTCCATGTTGCCCGTGCCCTTGAACTCCTCGAAGATGACCTCGTCCATGCGGCTGCCGGTGTCGACGAGCGCGGTGCCGATGATGGTCAACGACCCGCCTTCTTCGATGTTGCGCGCGGCCCCCAAGAAGCGCTTGGGGCGCTGCAGGGAGGTCGCCTCGAGGCCGCCGGAAAGAACGCGGCCCGATGACGGGGTGCAGGTGTTGTAGGCGCGCGCCAGACGCGTGATCGAGTCGAGCAGGATCACGACGTCCTTGCCGAGCTCGACTTGGCGCTTGGCCTTCTCGAGGACCATCTCGGCCACCTGGACGTGACGTTCGGCGGGCTCGTCGAAAGTCGAGGCCACGACCTCGCCTTTGACGCCGCGCTGCATCTCGGTGACCTCTTCGGGGCGCTCGTCGATCAGGAGCACCATGACGACCACGCCCGGATGGTTGGCGATGATCGCGTTGGCGATCTTCTGCAAGATCACGGTCTTGCCGGTCTTGGGAGCGGCGACGATCAGGCCGCGCTGGCCCTTGCCGATGGGCGCGATGAGGTCCAGCAGCCTTGTGGTCAGCTCGGTGCGGTCGGTCTCGAGGGTGAAGCGCTTCTCGGGATGTAAAGGCGTGAGGTTGTCGAAGAAGGGACGGTCCTTCATCGTGTCGGCCTCGATGCCGTTGACCTTCTTGACCTGCAGCAGCGCGAAGAAGCGTTCTCCCTCCTTCGGAGGGCGAACGAAGCCGGCGACCAGGTCGCCCTTGCGCAGGCCGAACTTCTTGATCTGGGACGGCGAGATGTAGATGTCGTCGGGACCCGGCAGGTAGTTGTAGTCCTGCGAGCGCAGGAAGCCGAAGCCGTCGGGCAGGATCTCGAGCACGCCCTCGTCGTAGATCATCCCGTTGGCCTTGAGCTGGCCCTCGAGGATCTTGGCGATGAGCTCCTGCTTGCGCAGTCCCGAAAGGGCCTCGAGCTTGAGGTCCTTGGCGATGTCGCCGAGCTGCGCCATCGTCAGCTTCGAGAGCTGAGTGACGTCGAGCGATTTCACGGGCGTCGCGGGCGCGGGAGCGGGCGCGGCCGCCTGCGGGGGCTGCGGGGTCTTGGTCGTGCTTTCCATTCGGCGTTCCTCCGTCATGTCGGGCTCTGCTGCAAAAGCGTCAAGGCTGCGTGGTACTGGCCGACTCGGCGCAAAAATTCGGTCTTGGACCCGGCGTTGGGGACCACGACGTCCGCTCTCCTGGCTTTCACGGCGTCGCTCAGCTGCGCCTTCATGCGGCGCAGCGCCTCGGCGGCGGCCAAGCCGCGCCGCTTGAGGCGCGCAAGGCGCGCCGCGCGCGGGGCCGTCACGAGAATGGTGAAATCGAATTCGTTCGCGAGCCGCTTCTCGAACAGCAGCGGGACGTCCGCCACCACGACGCCTCGCGCCCGGCCGATAAGGCGGCGCAGCTCGCGCATGATGATCGGATGGGTCGCGGCCTCCAAGCGGCGCCGGGCCGCGGGCTTCACGAACACCTCGGCCGAGAGCTTGGCCCTGTCGAGGCGTCCATCGGAGTCGAGCACGCGCCCACCGAATGCCCGCACGATCGCGCGGTAGCCCGAAGCGCGGGTACGGGCCTGTTCATGCGCGATCTCGTCCGATGATATCGTAGTCGCGCCCCGCCGCCGGAAGGCGGACAACGCCAAGCTCTTGCCTGAACCGATCCCTCCGGTCAAGCCTACGAGAAGCCGTCTGCGATCTCTTATCTTCATCGTCTTCGCAAAGAGTGAAAAGGGTGAAGGCCTGGCACCATTAGTGTTTCATCCTGTCGGAGTAGCGCCGCATGATGGCGCGCTCCTCCTCCGTCAGAGAATCGAGCCCGCTGACCAGGATCTTGTCCAGGATGCGGTCGATCTCGGCCATGGAGGACTCGGGCTCGGCGTCCTGCGCGCGGGCGCGCACCGCCGTCGGCCGCCGAGAGACGCGCGGAGCTTGGGGCTGGCCCGCGATGCGAGCCCAGAGCCCCTTGGCTTGAATCTTCGCGATCCACCACCAGCGGATGTAGAGGTAGCCCGTCACCATGCCGCCGAGATGGGCGAAGCGGGCGATGCCCGGCGTCGAGCCCGAAGTGCCGGCGAAGAGCTCCATGAGCCCGTACAGGATCGCGAAATGCGAGGCCTTCAAGGGGATGACGAACCAGAAGAGCACCACGGCGTCGGGGAAGAGCATCGCGTACGCGGTCAGCAGGCCGAAGATCGCGCCCGAAGCTCCGATGACGGCCATCGAGGAATGCGGCAGCAGCGCGACCTGCGCGATGGCCCCGCCGAGACCGCAGAGAAAATAATACTTGAGGAAATCCCACTGGCCCCATTGCCCCTCGACCGGCATTCCGAACATCCACAGGCCGAAGAGGTTGAAGAGCAGGTGCATGATGTTGCCGTGGATGAAGAGGTAGGTCAAGGGCTGCCAGATCCACCGGTCCTGAAGCACGTGCTCCGGCACCAGGCCGAAGAGGTCGAAGAACTTCCCCCCGACCACGTAGCTCAGCAGGAACACGACGATGTTGGCGATCACCAGGCCCCGGACCGCGGGCGGCATGCGGTTGAAGCCGATCGGCTCGTGAGCGAAGACTCTGGGGCTCACGCTATCTTCTCCATGTCCTGCCAATTGGGGCCGGACTTGACGTCGACGACAAGCGGGACCGAGAGCGACGCCGCCCCTTCCATGACCTTCTTGACCCAATGCGCGAAGTCCTTCGCCTCGGAGGACGGCGCCTCGAAGAGCAGCTCGTCGTGGATCTGCAGCAGCATGCGGGCCTTCCATTTCCCCTTCGAGAGCCCTTCGCGCACGCGCAGCATCGCGAGCTTGATCACGTCGGCCGAGCCCCCTTGGATCGGGGTGTTGCGCGCCGCACGCTCGCCGAATTGGCGCAGGGCCGTGTTCTTGGCCGAAAGCTCGGGGATGTAGCGGATGCGTCCGAGGAAGGTCCGCGCGAAGCCGTCGCGCCTTGCGGCTTCGAGGTTCTGCTCGATCCAGCGCGCCACGCCCTGGTAGCGCGCGAAGTACTTCTTGATGATGTCGGCCGCTTCTTTCTGCGGTATCCCGAGCTGGTTGGCCAGGCCGAAGGCGGTCTGGCCGTAGACGATGCCGAAATTGACGGCCTTGGCGCGCCGCCGCAGCTCCTTGTCGACCTCGGAGGGCTCGACGTGGAAGACCTCGCAGGCCGTGCGGGTATGGATGTCCGCGTCGTGGGAAAAGGCGTCTTTGAGGCCGGCGTCCTGGGAGACGTGGGCCAGCACGCGCAAGTCGATCTGCGAGTAGTCCGCGGAGACCAGGACCTCTCCCTTGCCCGCGATGAAAGCCCTGCGGATCTTTTGTCCGGCGCCGGTTCGGACCGGGATGTTCTGCAGGTTCGGGTTGAGGCTCGAGAGCCGGCCGGTCTCCGCGCCGGTCTGCTCGAAATGGGTGTGCACGCGGTGAGTCTTGGCGTCGATGCGCTCGAGGAGCCCCTCGATATAGGTCGATTTGAGCTTGGTCAGCTCGCGGTAGTCGAGCACCTTGGCCGGGATGGGATGCTGGGAGGCCAGAACCTGCAGAGCCTCCTCGTCGGTCGAGCGGCCGCCCTTGGCGGTCTTGTGGACGACCTGCAGGCCGAGCTTGTCGAACAAGAGTTCCCCGAGCTGCTTGGGGGAGTTGACGTTGATCGGGGCGCCGGCAAGCTTATCGAGCTCGGCCTTGAGCGCGGCGATGTCTTTCTCGAATTCGGAAGAAAGCCTCTTGAGGTACGTCTCGTCGACGGCGATCCCGGCGTCCTCCATCTCGCGCAGCACCTCGACGAGCGGCATCTCGACCTCGTCGAAGAGTTTCAGCACGCCCGCCTCCTTCATGCGCTTTCGCAGCTCTTCATGGCCCAAGGCCCGGGCCGCCCTTGAGAGCAGCGGTCCGCGCCAGTCGCCCTTCGCAGCGGGCTCCGGGCGTGCGCGCACGGGGCTCAGGCAATAGGCCGCGACCATCGTGTCGAAGCGGCGCGGGCCGAGCTCGAGGCCGAGCCGAGTCAGCGCGCCCTCGGTCTCCTTGAGGTCGTAGCCGACCTTGAGGGATTTCCCGGACAAGATTTTCGAGAGCTCGGAATGTTCCTTCTTCGCCTCATGGGCCTCCAAGACCGCGGCGTCTCCATCCTCCGATCCCAACGCGAGAGCGGATGGAGCGTCCAGGAGAGGCCCCTCTTCCCCTCTGGCCGCGGTCACGGTCACCGCGTCCGCCTTCTGCAACGT
Source organism: Elusimicrobiota bacterium (assembly GCA_016194705.1). Classification (GTDB taxonomy): domain Bacteria; phylum Elusimicrobiota; class Elusimicrobia; order UBA1565; family UBA9628; genus PALSA-1176. The sequence goes on from JACQAZ010000015.1 coordinate 70,618, forward strand.
CTTGCACAACTTCGAGAACGGGACTTCCTTGACGGCGACTTTCGTCTCTTCTCTTTCCATCACAGCAACAACGGATTGGGCGGCCTGGCCGCCTCCCCCGTGCTCTCGCCGCCCTGCTTCGCCCTCGGCTGGCGCCGAGGACGAAGCCTCAACGGCAACACCCGCAACCAGTTCCTTAATCAAGGAGACGAATCCCAAGTTGCCGAGGACTTCCTTGACCTTGTCGGGATCTGGCTCAGGAAGACGGCAATCGTCCGGCTTGATGTGGACCGGCGCGTTCTCTTCGAGCTTGATCAGATCCAAAGCCGCCAAAAGCTCCTTCTCGCTCTCCACGATCGCCTTCGCGGTCTTGGGAGGGATGTCGGGGTCATTGGCCTTCGCCGCTTTCAATATCTTCTTGGCGTCGCCGAAGCGCTTGATGAGCTTGGCCGCCCCCACCGGGCCGACGCCTCGGACTCCGGGAACGTTATCGGAAGTGTCGCCGGTGATCGAGAGAAAATCGAGCACCCGGTCGGGCCCGACGCCGAACTTCTCCTCGATCTGCGGCGCGTCCATCCAGGCGGAGGTGCCGACGTCCTTGAGAACGCGGATGCCGGGGCTGACCAGCTGCAAAGCGTCCTTGTCGCCGGTCACGAGGACCGCCTGCAGGCCGTCCTTGACGCTGCGGCGGGCCAAGGTCGCCATGATGTCATCGGCCTCGTAGCCAGGCAGCTCCGCGCAGACAAAGCCCATGGCCTCGGCCACGCCCTTGGCCTGCTTCAATTGGGCGATGAGGTCGGGATCGATCTCCTTGCGGGTGGCTTTGTAGGCCGCGTACGCCTTGTGGCGAAAGGTCGGGCCCGGAGTGTCGAAGCAGACCGCCACCCGGTCGGGCTTCTCGCGCTTGACCAGTTGGAGGAGCATCTTGGCGAAGCCGAACAGGGCTCCGACCGGCTCTCCCTTGGCGTTGGTGAGCGGGGGCATGGCGTGGTAGGCCCGGTGCAGGTATGCGTGGGCGTCCACGAGGTACAGGCGCGGCTTCATATAGGGAACACTTCGGATGAGTCCGGAACTACGACCGCTTTACGGCCCTAAACTGGAGCGCTTTTAGGCGGCGACGAGCGAATCGAGCGTCTTCTTGATCTCGGCCTTCGAATGGACGCCGACGAGTTGCTCGACCACCTTTCCTTCCTTAAAGAAGAGAAGCGTCGGGATGGCAGAGATCTTGAACCGGCTGGCGGCGTTGGGGTGCTCGTCCGTGTTCATCTTCGCGACCTTGACCTTGCCCGTGTACTCCTTGGCGATCTCCTCGACGACCGGCGCCAGCATGCGGCAGGGACCGCACCAGGGGGCCCAAAAGTCCACCAAAACGGGCTGGGGGCTCTGGAGAACGTCCTTGTCGAAGGTGTCGTCGGTCAGTTGGATTTCGGCCATGGGGACTCCTGTCAAAGGTTTTATTGTGAGATGGGACTCGGCGAAAGTCTCATTGGGGGATTGTCTGTCGAAGGCATTACTATGATAGCAGGCGAACAGCGGACTGTCAATACTGAGACTTTCAGCGCCGCTGGGTCAGCGCCTCGATCTCGTCCCAGAGCTTCTCCATCGTGATGGGCTTGGAGAGGAAGGCCGAGGCTCCCGCGAGGATGCCTTCCACGCGGTCGCGCGGGTCGCTGTACCTGGTCGAGGCCGAGAGCATGATGACGGGCGTGTTCTTGAAGGGCTCGGAGCGCTTGATGACCTTGCAGAGGTCGAGGCCGTGGATGTCCGGGAGCTGGACGTCGAGGATGATGACCGAGGGCTTCTGTCCCTTGAGGGCCTTGAGGCCTTCCGTGCCGCTGCCCGCCGCCGTGACCGTGACGCCGCGCAGGGCCATGACGTCGATGAGGGTCTCGCGGAAATGGGGATCGTCTTCGATGATGAACAAGCTCAGCTCCGCGGTCTTCATCGTCCTCTCCCCTAAAGAAACAGGGGAAGCGCTTTGGCCCATGCCGACGAGCCCTGCGCTTCCCCTGGTCGCACCCCGTTACGGCGGGGTCGTGGATACTCCGGGGCCTATTCCCCGGACTACAGGTCCTCGCGATACAGTCGCGAGGGTATGGTTATTTTATCAGCGCCAGCGAAATCCACCGAGGGGCCTAGGGCCTAGAGAGGGCGAGTTAATGAGCCTATGGATTGAAGGGACCTAAGGGCCAACGGACCAGGGTCCTTTATCCCAGGAGGGATTCTATCTCGGACCAGAGCTGGTCCATCGTGACGGGTTTCGGGAGGAACAGGGCGGCGCCCGCGAGCGCCCCTTCGACGCGGTCGCGCGGGTCGTTGTACTGCGTCGCGGCCGAGATCAGGATCACGGGCACGTCCTTAAGCGTCTCGTAGCGCTTGAGTCGGCGGCAAAGCTCGAAGCCGTGGATGTCGGGCAGCTGGACATCGAGGACGATGACCGAGGGGCGGAAGGTCCGCAGCTCGAGCAGGGCCTCGGCGGCGCTTCCCGCGCCCTGCGCCTCGACGCCGCGAAGACCCATGACGTCGATGAAAGTCTCGCGAAAATGCGCGTCGTCCTCCACTATGTAGAGCGAGAGGGCCTGGGTCTTCATGGGCTTGCTCATCGGCCGCGCAGCTCCGGATAGCGGTCCTCAAGCTCGGTCATCCGCGACCGATAACCGTCGGCCTGGCGCTCGAGCGTCTCGCGCCATTCCTGGTCGGACTCTTCGCCCATCGACGCCAGACGCCCCCGCACGTCGGCGAACCTCTCTTTCATGAAGCGGTGCTCGGCGACCTGCGGCTGGGCCTTGAGCGCAGGCACTCCTGTGTCGCGCATGCGCCCGATCAGGAGCCCGGCCGCCGCCGGCAGGGCCGCCGCGGCCAGGTGCAGGACGGCTGCGCCGGGGCCGCCCAGGATCAAGGTCGCAAGCCATGAGACGGTCGTGACGACGAGTCCGGCCTTCATGATGACGCCCATGAAGACCGCGAAAGGGATCCAGGCCGCGACGCCGGGCTCGACGCCGAGGAAGAAGCCCAGGAACTCCTTGACCCCGGCCGGCGCCCAGCTTGGGATCAAGGCTTTGGCCACGAAATGGCCGTCCAAGGGATAAAACGGCATCAGATTGAACACGGCGATGGCGGCGTTCATGACCGCGAACATCCCGGTGGCGTAGGACAGGGCGGCGACGACGGGAATCCAGGCACCCGCAGCCGCGACGGCGCCCAGCCCCGCGAAAGCCAGGGCGCCGAGCCCGGCCAGGACCAGGTTCATCGCTGGGCCCGCTGCGCCCGCGATGGCCGCGCCGACGACGGGTCCCACGGTCTTCTTGAAGCGAGAGGAGTCGAACTCGACCGGCTTGGCGCCCCCGATGATCGTGTGGGTCGCGATGAAGGTCGCGACGGGAACGGCCAAGGACCAGAGCCAGTCGAAATGCGTGACCCAATCGCGGGGCTTGAGGCTGCCGCGGTTCTCGAGGATCGGGCCTGGATCGCCGAGCCAATAGGCGACGCGCGCATGTGCGACCTCGTGCAGGACGAACGACGCGATCATCAGCGGCAGCAGGATCAGGCCCGCGGCGACGCCGCCGGTGGCGGCGGCACCCAAGCTCATGACGCCGGCGCCGAAGAAGGCCCCGGCGCCGATGCGCCGCGCGCCGCGGCGGAACGGAGTCAACAGCGAGCCTCTCTCAGCCGGGACGCCGGGCGCGAGGGCGGCTGCGGCGCCGAGATCGTCCGCCCTGCCGCCTTGCAGGATCGTCGTCACTTCGTCGCCGGCCCGCGTCGAGGATTCGCCCGAGGCGTTGGGCTGGGCGATCAGTCTCAGGCCCGGCGCGACGGCTTTCTCAACGGAAGCCAGCGGGACCAGCCCGGTCTCAGGAATGTTGAGCCCCGCCTCCGGGACGCCGGGCTGCCCGTTCACGCCGGCCGTGACGCCGGTCTGGATCATACCCGTCCCGGCGGGGATCGGCGCGAGCTCGACGCCCGAGCCCTCGGAAAGCACGGGAACCGTCGCTAGACGCGAGAGGTCCTGAACCTCGAGCGTCGGAAGGACCTTGAGTTCCCCGCTACCGCGAGGCGCGATCGTCGGCGTCCCGCCGCCGCGGACCTCTCCCGAGACGACCTCGCCGGCCGCGGCCCACGCACTCGCGCCCGGAGCCAAAGCGGCCAAGGCCATGGACAGGACGAGGCAGACCGTCGCGCGAAGAGCTTTCTTCACCGTGCTTCCATTATAACGGCACGACGGGGAAGCCCGTTGGGCCCTAGGGCCCGACGTCAGGCGGGCATTGGGCCCATCACTCTTTGGGTCCATGGCCGGGGCCTTTCTCGAGAGGAAAACTCTTTCCCGGCTGGAGGAAATCGAAGACCGCCGTAACCGAAAGAGCGGCTGCGGCGATGGCCAGCACCCAGGTCAAAGGCAGCGACCGCACCAACGGGCTGAAGATGATCGGCCCGAGGATGCCGAAGACCAAGGTATAGAAGTTGATCGAGGCGTAGATCTTGCCCATGTTCTCGGGGAAGCGCGTGCCGAGCACGTGCTGGACCAAGGCCGACCAGATCGCCATGGCGGGAGCTTGGAGCATGGAGGCCACGACGATGGCCGCCAGCGACCAGTGCATCACGGGCAGGAAGAAGACGCCCCAGTACAGCAGCCAGCCGACTCCATTGAGCCACGAGCTCCAACGGCCTTGGCGCTCCATCGCGGTCAGCCCCGATTTGGCCTGCCGACGCGCGTCCTTCATGACGGCGTCGAAATGCCGTTCGGCCCAGGTCCAGAGGCTCGCGCCCAAACCGGAGTCAGCCATCAGCTTGACGAGCTCGGGCCGGCTCTTGGCGCCCGCGAACAGACGGGCGTTGATCCGCGCCGCGGCCTCTTCGACGAGATCCGTCTGGAACTCGAGCGCCGAGATCCGCCGGTCCGGATCGGCGCGCCAAGCCTCGCGATAACGCGCCAAGACCGCGGCCTTGGCGGAGCGCACGGCCTCGAGCGCGGCGTCGGTCTTTTCCTCGTCGAGTCCGCCCGCCTCGCCGAGTTTTTTCCTGGCGCCCGCGAGCGCGGCCTCGAGCGCGCTTTCGTGGCGATCGCGGAAGAGCATCATCAAAAAAGAAGCGATCCCTGTGCCGAGTCCCGTGGCGGCCATGTAGAGCCCGAAGACGCCGCCCTGCTGGGCGGGCGCTACGTGGAGGACGCCGTCGATGTAGCGCGGGATCGCGGAGAACACGATCGGGTCCGCCATCAAGGCGGTCACGGTGGAGAAGAGCAGGTAGATCTTCAGGAAGCGGTTGCTCCAGATGAGGCGGAAGCCCTCGGCTAGTTCCTTCCAGACGCTGCGGGCGGGCACGACCTTGACGGGGTAGCCCGCGAACTCCGCCGGGACTCCCGTCACCTGCGAGACCTCGCCCTTGATCTCGACGAGCAGGACCGGCTTGTTGTCGACGCGCGCGGCGGTCACGCCCTTGATGACGGGGCCCGCCGCGGCATTGGCGGCGAGGAACAGGCCGAGGATCGCTTTCCAGAAAGTCCTCTTCGGCTTGAGAGAAGCCCAAAGATCGCGCCGGGCCTGCAGCAGCTCGTCGCGCGGTATGCGCAGCTTGCGGAAGAAGAGCACCGCGCCGCCGAGGAGCGCCCCGTAGACGCCGTAGGCCAACGCGTTGCCCGAAAGGAAGCCGAAATGCGCGTCCATCAGCACGATGAACGAGCCGGCCATCAGCGGTCCCACGATGCCGACCACGCTCACGACGAGATTGAAGACCGCGTTGGCCTTGTTGTAGTGGGTCGTGTCCTCGGCGAGGATCCGGTTGAAGGCGACCGAGCCCGCGGTCTGGCTCGTGCTCTGCAGGAAGCCAGTCGCGAAGATGATCAGCTGGAAGGCGATGAAGGACAAGAGGCCGAAGTGGAAGAGCAGGGGCACGGCCAGCAGCATCAGCGAGCGGCCCAGGTGCGTCCAGACCAGGATATTCTGCACGGAGTAGCGGTCGACCATCCCGCCGGTGGCCAGGCTCGAGACGAGCTGCGAGCCCGAGTTGACCGCGCGGTTGTAGAGCACGCGCTGGGGCTGGTCGTTCTTCGGGTCGACGATCTTGGGAAGGGCCGTGTAGTGGAAGTTGATGCCGAGGCTGATCAGGGCCTGGCTCCAGACGAACTTCCAGAACTCCCGGTTGCGGCTCTTGTCGGGGAGGACGCGGATGAACTCTCTGAGCTTCCGCCAATTCTTGGCGAAGACTCCCTCCGGGGCGGCCGCCGGAACCGCGGACAGGAGCTTCGGCCCGTCCGTCGGAGGCGGTTGAGGGCGGAAGTCCTGGGCGCCGACCTTGTGGAGGGATTGCGCGATGTCGTGCAGGGTCTCGATGCGTCCCTTCGTGTCGGGATGAGTGACCCACAGATTAAACATCCAGTCGTCGCGTCGATCCGAGGCCCAGGCCGGCAGGGCGTCGTCCTTGGGCAGGACGCCGGCCTGGCCCAGCTGCGCGATCGGATCGACCGTCATGAACTGCGAGAGCGCCGCCAGGCGCGGCATGCGCGACCACTCGAAGGCGAAGCCCGGCTTAGGTCTCCAGGTGGTCAGCATCCCCAAGGCCAGGGCCAAGGCCTCGGGGTCGTCGATCAGCAGCGCCCCGTCCCGGTCGGCCTGCGACTCGTTGTTTCGCGAGCCCGCCATTTGGACGATCTGAAGGATCGTCGGACCCCAAAGCGCGGCGAAGACGCGCAGCAAAGCGGGCAAAGACCTGATCGCGGCCCCGGCCGCGGCGGGGACCAAGGTTTCGGCTTCGGCTCCGTGGGCCTTGGCCGACTCGATCGAGAGCACGGCCGCGCGCGCGCCGGGGGCGGCCGACTCGGCGGGCTTGGTCCCGCCGAAGACCTTGCCAGCGGCCGCCTTCACGCGGCCCACGCCCCACAGCACGCCGTAGGAGGCAAAGGCGACGCCCGACGAGATCGCGCCTGCGATCGCGCCGGTCAGCATGTGGCGGTCGGTCACGTGAGAGAACTCGTGGCCGAGCACCCCGCGCAGCATCCGTTTGCCTAAAGCCTGGACCTGCTCGTCGCTTGCCCGCAGCAGGGCCTGCGAGACCTCGTTGGGCGACGCACCTTCGGGCAGGCCGGGAACCGCCCCCGCGATCGCCTTGCGGAAGATCCTGAATGGCTTGCCCGACGGATCGCCCGCGACGGACTGCACGAGCCGGAGCAGCCCTTCGCGCGCGTTCGTCGGATCGAGCAGCATGTCCAAGAGGCCGTCGGTCACGCCGATCGTGGCGTGGAACGGCCCGGGGCCGGTCGCGAAGGCGTTGGGCCCCGCGTACGGGACGCGCACCTTCTCGGGTTCCGGGATCGGCTTCTGGCCTTTGGACGCGCGCCCGGCGTTGACGAGGTTCTTGACCCCGTCTACGACCTCGGCGTAGACCGCGTAGTGGCGCGGCATGTTCTCCGGCGTGGCGGGCTCGGCCTTCATGAGCTTTTTGACGAGCCAGCGCGAGAACACGAGCTGAGGGACCGCCAGCGCCGCGGCGACGAGCAGGTTCTTGAACAAGGCCGCGAAGCCGAACACTCCGGCGCCCAGCGCGAAGCCCGCCGCGAGCATGACGGCCAGGAGCGCGGCGGTCCGTGCCCAATGATGGACGCGCGGCAGCTTGCGCGAGAGACCGTCGGCGAAGCTCTCGGGCTCTGTCGCGGCGCCGGCGCTCGCCGAGGCGGCGGGCTTGCCGCCGGGGAAAAGCTTTCTGAGCAGCCGCTCGGTCCAATGCGCCGCGCGCTCGGGCGCGAAGGCCAGTGCGAGGAAGGTCAGCGGGCTCGAAAATCCCGTCGCGGCGGCGTAGATCAGCACCGCCCCGTAGAGCACGTTGAAGTTCAAGACCCAGCCGAGGACTTTCTTGACGAACTTGAAGGCCTTGGTGTCCGCGATCCTCTGGGCGAAGCGGTAGAGCTTCTCGGCCCAGCGCGAGCCCAGCACGGAGACCGAGAGCGCGATCGCGGCCAGCTGCCAGAACGGACGGCCGGAGTCGAAGTTCTTCTTGTCCTCGTTGCCCTTGTCCCCGAGCAGGGTCCAGGCGATGAAGGCGGCGGTGGTCAGCACGGCGCCATAGCCGCTGGTCAGCGCGAACACAACACCCGTCATCACCCAGTTGAAGGCCGGGAAGCGGATCTTCTGCAGCGTGCCGGGCACCGAGAAGGGACGGCCCGTCTCGGCCGAGCGCACGATCGCGCCGAGAAAGAACGAGAGCGTCGTCATGACCGGCAGCGCCATCATGCCGAGCAAAGGCCCGACGGCGATGGTCCCGGCCCCGCCCAGGCCGAGCAGCAAGGGCAGGGCGGCCAGCACGCCCCCGGTCGTCAGGACGTCGAGGGCCTTGCCTCCCCCCGTCATCGCGAGGAAAGTCAGCGCGCTCGTCGCGGCTCCCAGCGAGAGCGAGGAGAACGCGATCTGCGTCGCGAGCGCGATCGAGAAAGCGGGAGCCGCGATGACGGCGGCGCCGAGATAAGCCCCGATCGCGGCGTCGAGGACGAGCTTGACCTTCTTGAGGGCGGGCGAATCGTGTTTCGAGAGGCGGTGCCTCGTGTAGAGCGCGGCGGGCAGCAGCAGGACCCCCGAACTGACGGCCCAGACGGCGGCGACCGGAACGGCCGCGAACACGGCCGGAAGCGAAGCGACCCCCAGGGCGTTGAGCCCGACGACGAGCCCCGCGGCGGCCGCGACGCGCAGGGCCGAGACCGTGAAGGCGAGCAGCTTAGGCGCTAGGCCTCGTTTCTTCTGAGGTGCGTCAGCGGGAGGCGCCGGAGGTCTTTGCTGCCCGACGGCGTGAGGCGCGGACGGAGAGAGGCCCTGTGTGCCGGAGCCGTCGGCCGGTTCGGCGACCGCATCCGAGACTGACGGCGCAGACCCGCCCTGGAGAAGCGTCGTGATCTCATCTCCGGATTTCGCGGAGGTCTCGCTTGAGGCGCCGGGCTTGGCGATGGCCTCGAGACGGGGCGCGACGGCCTTGGCCAGGGGCGCCGCCGGGTCGAGCCTGACCTCGCCCATTCCGGGCTCGATCATCGCGGCTCCGGGCTGTGAAAGGTGGGCTGGGGAGACAGCGGGAGCCGGCAGCTGGGGAACGCTGGGGATGCTGCGCTGGGTCGGGTCGAGGCCGAGGGCTCCGGGCGCGACCGGCAATGAGCCCGAGCCTTTGAGGACGTTGAGCTGGGAGGTGCCGATCTGGACGGGCCGGACCTGCGCGCCCGCGGGGGCGTTGACGATCTCGGCGGCCGCGGCGTAGGGAAGGAGGCCGGGGGCCGTCGCGACGAGCGCCGCGCAAAGAACGCCGGCGATGAGGCGCTTCATTGCCCTCCTGTTGTCCTCCTGAGCTGCGGGGCGTCTGCGACGATTATACCGCCGGTCTCGGAGGCCTCGAACGGTCCCAAAGGCCCATGTCCTGGGGATCAGTAGGCCCGGGTCGGCCTGGGTCTTAGGCTCTAGGAGGAACTCGCGGCAGACCGCTCACGCGGCGCATCAATCTTCGGCGCGCCAAGGCACACGCCGCGTGCGTGACCAAGGGCCTCGGCCCCCTTCCCCGATGGCCCCAGGCGCGCGATGGACCCAGCGGCTACACTAGGTTCCATGAGAGTTTCATTCCTGCTGAGCGCCCTCCTCGCCGCCGGCTGCGCCGCCTCGGCGGCCGCTTACGAGCCGGACAATTCGCAAGATGCGTTCTTCGGCGGACTGCGCGACATCAGGCAAGGGCTCCTGCCTCAAGCGCAGAGCCTGGCGCTCCGCAAAAAGGAAGAGCCGCGCCTGGCGGTGCCCGAACTCAAAGCCGGATTGCCGAGCCTCGGGGCGGACGCCCCCGTCCAATATGAAATCTTCCGCAAGGGCGAAGTTTATTTCATCTACGGACCCGGAATAGCGACCCAGGGCGACGTCATCAAGGGACCTCACCTGCAGTTCGGCATCAACGAGAAAATCTCCAAGGACTTCAGCGTCGGCCTCGTCCACCTCAACGAGGGGCACGCCGACGCCGACGCGCATCACAATCATCGCGACGGCTTCGCGGTTCTGGGCTGGTACGACAAGCCGCTCTCCGATAAGACCGAGGTCCAGCTCGGCGCGGGCCCGTATTTCAGCATGAACACAGTCACGATCGCGGGGGAGGAGCGCGACGACAAGCATTGGGGCCTGCTCGCCGCCGTGGCGCTCGTCCATAAGCTTAACAATTCCGGCCTCGGGCTTCGCGCGCAGCTCAATCACGTCAAGATGCCGGGGACCTTCGACACCAACACCGTCATGCTCGGCGTCTCTCAGGACCTGGGCGTCGCCCAATCCGGGTCGTCCCCGGGCGACGGCGCCTCGGGCACGACGGTGAGCCTCTTCGCCGGTTCCGCGGTGACCAACCGGCGCGGCCAGCAGCCGCACGCGGGCTATCAGCTCGAGGTCGAACGCGCCATCGACAAGGCCCTGCACTACTCGATCAGCGTCATCTCGGAGGGCGACTCCGGGCTCACCAACCGGACCGGGCTCGCGGCCCAGGCGTGGTTCGTCGCCCCCCCAGCGGGCAGTTGGACCTTCAGCGCGGGGGCCGGTCCCTATGCGGCCTACGAAGCCGAGGCCGCGCAGAAAGGCGCCAAGCTTCTCGGCCTCATCAGCTTCCGCGCCGAGAGGGCCATGGGCCACGGTTTCAAGCTTGCCGCCCGCTTCTCGCGCGTCGTGTCCTCGTACGACAAGGACGAGGACCTGTTCATGATCGGAATCGAGCAGGAGCTCAAATAGCGCCGCCTAGGGCTTGAGCAAAGAACCCAAGTGCTTGAGCGCGGACCGCGCCGCGGCCGTCGTATAGGCCGCGCCCCCTCGAGGCGGCGAGAGCGTCCCGCCTTCGGCCCAGCCTAGGACGGCCTCGCGGTCGGCCTCCGTGAGCCCCTGAGGGCGCGACGAAAGCAGCTGGCGCCACTCCTCGGGCTTGAGCGCGAAGCCCTTGGATTCCAAGGTCCCCCGCGAGACGCGGCGGTTCAAGAGGCGCACGAGATCGCGGAAGATGCCCCCCTGGGGCGACATGTGGGCCGCCTTGTTGACGAAGCTCAGAGATGTCGTCTGTCTCTCGTCCAGGCCGGCGCGCTTGGCCGCGTCCATGAAGTCGCGGTTGCCGGTCGCTATGTCGCGCTCGAGCGACTGATCGAGGATGGACAGGTTGCTCTCGAATGTCTTGAGGTCCTCCGCGATACGGCGTTCCGGGATCGCCGCTCGGCGCATCAGGCGGACGAGCTCGGCCTTGGTCTCGGGCTTGGCGAAGGTCTCGCGCCAGGACTTGAGCGCCAAGCGGTAGTCCTGCGCCTCGTTGAGATAATTCTCGGCGACCCAGGGATGGAAGCTGCCCGCGCCGATCGGAAGAGGCCCTTGGGAGAGGCCGAAGAGCCCGCGCGACATCTCGAAATCGACGATCACGCTGCGCGAAAAGTTCACGTCGAGGAAGGCCCCCGCGTTGAAGCCGTGCACGCCGAAGGTGCCGGCCAGAAGCCACAGCGCGACCTTCTGAGCCAGCGGAAGGTTCGTGATGTCCATCCAGCCGTTGTGCGCGCCCTCGTAGTGCTCCTGCACGAGGACCGGCTTCAAGGGCCAGAACCTTTTTTAGGCCACGCTCTTCGGGCTCGCCAAGCGGCTGTTGAACATCTCGAAGCTCTCGACGATGCCGCGCAGCAGGGTCTCGTTCGAAATGACCTCTTGGTCGGAGATCTTGACGACGCGCTTCTCCAGGCCCGGCGGGCTCACGAGCAAGGTCTCGCTCCCCCCTTTGTTCGGGTCGCTAAGCAAGGTCCCCGGCTCGGAGGCCGGATTGAACTTGAGGGCCCTGACGACTTCCCCGCGCGTCTTGAACGAGTTGTCGAGAAAGGCCGATCCCGGCGCGGGGCGGGCCGCGGGCTTCATGAGCCCGTCGACGACGCCGCGCACCGTCTCATCGACGCGCACGACGCGCGAGAGCAGAGCCGTCAGGCCCTCGGCGCCGACCTCGACACGGTCCCGGCCGTTGGACTTGGCGCGCTGCAGCAGAGACTCCGCCATCGCGTTGACCAGAGCGAGCTTCTGGTCCGCGGCGCCGCCTTCGTGCTTGATCGGAGCGACGCCGATGGAGACCGTGATCTCGAAAGGCCGGCTGGTCGCGGGGTCGACGATGCCGTATTTGTCGGCCACGCGCCGCCCGAGCTCGTCGCGCACCTTGACCCTCAACGCCTCGCCGAGCGCCTTCGGGTCGAGCTGCCGCTGGCCCCCGAGCACGACGAACTCCTCGCCGCTCAAGTGCAGGGGGAGGGCGTCCTGGCGGCGGGCGCCCTCGGCCAGCAGAGCACCGAGCTCGGCGAGCACCAGATCGGCCTTGTCCTCGCCGATCGCGGCGTTGAGGTCGCCGAACTTGTCGAGATCGAGGGCCATGTACGACGTGTAGCCGTTGAGCAGAGCGTCGATGTGGTCGAAGAGATAGCGCCGGTTGAGCAGGCCGCTCAAGCGGTCGCGGTAAACCACCGAGAAAGCCATGTGGCGAACCGCAGGGTCCTTGAGCTTTTCGAGCAGCTCGGCGACCTGGGCGGGCTTAGGCGCGGTCGAGTCGTGCTCCTGCATGAGCGTCGAGAGGTCTTCCTTGTCGACGTCCTCCAAGCGCCGGGCCGCGGCGTCCTTTTGACGGCGCTTCAAAGTCGACACGGCCTCCTCGAGCGTGCGCCGGTCCATCAGCTTGGAGTCGTCGTCGTCGTAGGCCACGCGGTCGCCGCCGCCCTGCTCCTTGGCCAGCTGCCGCGCCCCCTCCGCCTTGGCGTACGCCTCGCGGTAGGACTGCGCCGCGGGAGCGCCGCTCTCGAGCGCGGCGACTCCCACCGAGATCGTGCCGCCCGGAGCGGAGGCCGTGACGGTATGGCCCAGGATGACGGAGGGGTCGCCGATCTTGCGCGAGACGGCGAGCCTCAGGGCCTCGGCCGAGAGCCGCGCGTCCCAGATGGGCGCGTCGAGGAAGACGGCAAAGCCCGTCGGGCTGCGCCGGACCACGACGCCGTCGGGGCCCACGACGCGCTCGCCGACGGCGGCCATGGCCTTCATGAACTTATTGCCGGTCTCGTGGTCGTAGGAGTCGTTGATCTCCTTGAGCGAGTCGAGCTTGAAAGTCGCCAAAGACGGGTACCGGCGCGAGAGGTCGGCGACATGAGCGTCGAGGTAGAGGCGGTTGTAGAGGCCGGTCAACGGATCGCGGTAGGCCGCGTCGAGCAGCTCCTTGCGGAGCTCGGGAGTCAGCCGGCCGCGCGCGACGGCCCGGTCGAGGACCTGGGCGAAAAGCGCTTCGGCTGTCGCCCCGTCCCCGCCGACGCCCGGGGGCCCCCGGGCCGAGGGCGCTCCGTCCGAGGAGCGGGGACCGAGGGTCAGTCCCGAGACGTGGATCGTCGTCGCGGCTCCCGCGCCGGTCTCGAGCCCGGGGCTCGTCGCCGTGATCGTCTGCGCCTGGTCGAACTGGATCCGCCCCGCTGAGACCTCGTTGTCGACTGACGGGGGACCGGCTTGCGGCTCGGCCTTCGGCTGAGAGACCGGCTGGAGCAGAGCACCGGGCGCCGCGTTGGCGGCCGGGACCTGGGCCTCGGGCACGACGACCAGCGGGATCCGACCGAGATCGGGGACGGAGGCTTTGGGATCGGCGGGAACAGGCGCCGTTAATGGGGTCGATGTTTGCTTGGCGGGGTTAACGTCGGCCTTGATCTCCGGGACGGATTTCACGTCCCCGGCCCAAACGGCGTCCAGGAGGGCAAAAGAAACCGCGACGGCAAGAAGCCGCGTCATGGTATTTAAGGATAACAGGAGAGCCCCATTATATCCAGCCTCCGAGGTCCGCTGCCCATGTGGACACGACGGCGAAAATAAGATAAATAGGTTAGCCGCAAATTTGGAGGCATCCCGATCGCCAGCCAGGCTCCGACTATGGCCGAGCTCACCTCGCGCACCGTGGACCGCTGCCGCATCTGCGGGTCTAAGAAGCTTCACCGCTATCTTGACCTCGGGCGCACGCCCTTGGCCAACTCCTATCTCGCGCCCGAGCACCTCGAGGAGCCGGAGTTCCAAGAGGACCTCTGCATCCAGCTCTGCCTTGAATGCGGCCTTTCCCAGCTGACCAAGGTCGTCCATCCCGACCGCATGTTCCGCCACTACCTCTACGTCAGCTCGACGACGGCGACCTTGCGCGAGCATTTCGCCGAGCTCGCGGCGACCGCGGCCAAGGCCGCCGGGACCAAACCGGGGGACCTGGCGATCGACGTCGCCTCCAACGACGGGTGCCTCCTGTCGGCCTTCAAGGCCGTCGGCCTCTCGGCGCTCGGCGTCGACCCCGCCCAAAACCTGGCGGCCGAGGCCAACGCGCGCGGCCTTGAGACCGAATGCGCCTACTGGTCGCCCGATATGGCCCAGAAGGTCTCAGGACGCCGCGGGAAAGCCAAGATCATCACCGCCTGCAACGTCTTCGCCCATGCCGACGACCTGCACGGCTTCATGCGCGCCGTCGACGCGGCGCTGGCTCCGGACGGCATCTTCATCATCGAGTGCCCCTATCTGCTCGATTTCATCCATCACGGCGAGTTCGACACTGCCTACCACGAGCACCTCTCTTATCTCGGCGTGACGCCGCTCGAGAAGCTCATGGCCGCGCGCGGCTTCGGGGTCTTCGACGTCGAGCGCTTCCCCGACATCCACGGCGGGACCGTGCGGGTCTACTGCGCCCGGGCGGGGCAGCGTCCGCGCACGGCGCGCGCGGCGGGCTTTTTCGCGCAGGAAGAGAAGTTCGGGGTCCGCGCGCCCGCGGCGTACGACGCCTTCGCCAAGCTCGTGCTCGAAAACCGCGCCATCCTGCGCGGGCTCATCGAGAAGCTCACAAACGAGGGCAAGACCGTCTGGGCCTACGGCGCCAGCGCCAAGGGCAACACCCTGATGAACTTCTTCGGCCTCGAGGCGCGCCTGGTCCCCAAAGCCATCGACGACAACCCCAAGAAATGGGGCTACTTCACTCCGGGCGCGCGCATGGCCATCGTCGGCATCGACGCGCTCAAGGGCGCGCGCGTCGACTATCTTCTGCTGCTCGCGTGGAATTTCGAGAGCGAGATCCGCAAACGCTGCCAGGCGGCGGGCTACCAGGGCGACTTCATCGTCCCGGTGCCCAAGGCGCGCGTCGTTCCCGGGAGGAAAACATGAGCGCACCGCTCAAGACCGTCTGCGTGACGGGGTGTCTCGGCTTCATGGGCTCGCATTTCACCCGCGCGGCCCTCAAGAAAGGCTGGCGGGTCTGGGGCATCGACCAGAAAACCTACGCCGCGCGCGAGGAATGGCTGAACGAGTTCAAGCGCCACCCGGCCTTCGAGTTCCAGCAGGCCGACATCGCCGAGCTCGACCACCTCTACGACGTCGACTGCGTCGTCAACTTCGCGGCCGAGACCCACGTCGACAACTCGATCGTCGATTCCACCCGGTTTCTGCGCTCGAACATCATCGGGGTCAAGAACCTGCTCGAGCTCATCCGCGCCAAGCGCCACTACGAGATGCCGCTCTTGGTCCAGCTCTCGACCGACGAGGTCTACGGCGACATCTCGAAAGGCGTGCACAAGGCCGACGACGCCCTGCGCCCCTCGAACCCCTACTCGGCCTCGAAGGCCTCGGCCGACATGCTGATCATGGCCTGGCACCGCACCCACGGCGTGCCCTACGTGATCGCCCGGCCGACCAACAACTACGGCATCGGCCAGTATCCCGAGAAGCTCATCCCCAAGGCCGTCAAGTACCTCGCCCTGGGCAAGCCGATCCCGCTGCACGGCGACGGCTCCTTCGTGCGCAACTGGCTCCACGTCTCGGATACCGCCTCGGCGCTGTTTGCGATCATCGAGAAAGGCTCGGCCAACCGCGTCTACAATATCTCGGGCAACCACGAGGCGACCAACCGCGAGGTCGTCAAGGCCGTGCTCAAGCACTACTTCGGCCGCGCGGTCGACATGAAGCGCTACGTCAAGACCGAGTTCGTGCGACAGGGCGAGGACGTGCGCTACTCGATCGACGACCGTCCTTTGCGCGACCTGGGCTGGGCCAATCAAAAGAGCTTCGAGCGCGAGATCGGACCCATCGTGCGCCATTACAAGAACAAGGTCGTCTGGTAGATGCCCGAAAGCCTCTGCGTCGTCGTCCCGGTCTATAACGAGGAGGACAACATCGTCCCCTTCTACGAGCGCGCCAAGCCCGTGCTCGAGGCCACCGGCCTTGCCTGGAGTGTCGTCTTCGTCAACGACGGAAGCCGCGACGCCTCCTTGGAGCGCATACTCGCCTTGCGCAACAAGGACCCCCGCGTCAAGGTCCTGACCCTCTCGCGCAATTTCGGCTACCACTCCGTGCTCGTGGCCGGGCTCACGCGCGTGGAGGCCGACCTCTACGCGATCATCGACGTCGACTGCGAGGACCCGCCGGAGGTCCTAGCAGGGTTTTACGAGGAGATCAAGAAGGGCGCGCGCACGGCCTATGGAATCCGCTCCAAGCGCGAGGAGCCGGCCTGGGTCATCTTCTTCCGCTGGCTCTTTTACAAGATCAACAGCCGGATCGCCGACGGGCCGATCCGCGACTGGATGGCGGAGTTCTCGATGTTCACGCGCGTCGTGCGCGACGCGATCCTCGACAACACGACGACCTTCCCCTTCCTGCGCGCCGAGATGGGCCTGGTCGGCCTGCGCATGGCGGGAGTCTCGTACACGCGCGAGAAGCGCCGGATCGGCAAGTCGCACTACAACTTCCTGACGATGGCGCGATTCGCAGTGGGCGGGTTCTTGGCCTCGTCGACCTTCCCGCTGCGCTGGATTCTCTACCTTTCGATGGCGATGACGGCGGGCTACTCGGCGCTGGTCTTGGCGCTGGGCTTGAACCTCGCGCAATCGGCCCAAACCGCCGGGATCTTCTCGTTCTTCTTCCTCATGTTGACCGTGCCGATGCTCTCGCTGTATCTGGCGCGGACCTACAAGAACGTCTCGGGGCGTCCCGTCTATTACGTCGACCCCGAGAGCACCTACCTCTAGCCGGCCGAGGGCGCTCCCGTGTGCCGGGACTTGAACTGCGCGAGGACCTCGGGCAAGGTCCGGCGGGGAGTGTCGTAAAGGCAGAGCAGACGGTCGCCTTCCTCGGCCATGGCCTTGACCGACTTGCGGATCAAGGCCTGGTCGAGGCGGCGCACGAAGAGGAACGACGGCCCGTAGTAGAACGCCAAGGCCATTTCCGCGAAGGTCTTCTGGAACCACGAGGGCGTCGTCGTCAGAAGCGAGAACTCCCTGCCATCGGTGATGATGACCTGGGAGGCGGCGCAGCCGTGGTCGGGCTTGCGCGGAGGGTAGGCCTCGGTCACCTGGGCCGAGGCGACCTTCGGGCCCTTGGCGGAAGGCTTGGCCGGCTTCTTTTTAGGAGAATTGTAATACCTCAGCCAATACCCGCCCATGTCGGAGGCCATCGCCGCCACGGCGGCCTCCACCGAGGGCCGGTCGAGGCGGATGACGAACAGCACGGGATTGCCGAAATGCCAGCCCTTCTTCCCCTTTTCGATCCACTGCGCGGCGCGGTCGGGGGTCGCCGCGGCGAAGACCGACGAGCCTCCGTCCTCGAAGCGGACCGTGATCTCGGCCTCGCCGCTTTCGGGCGCGAGCTCGGATTCCGGCGGCGCCAACAGGATTTCCGTCACCCGGGGCATGGGCATGGCGGGATTCTAGCAATTTTCCGCGCAATGGCCAGGGCGACCGCTACTTGAGCCGGAACGCGTTGATCCGGCGCCATTCGCTCTCACTCAGAAGGAAATCCACGAACCGCTTATTGACGCCCTCGAGGGTTTTCTTCCTGGACGGGCTCTTTTCCGCGTCGATGAGCTCCATGACGCTGGGAGTCTTGGCGGCCTGGCCGATCTTGTAGAGAGCCATCTCGGAGCCGTTGTCGAGCCAGAGCTTGAACTGATCGGACAGGGTCTGGTCCTTCCAGCCGTCGAGGGGCTCGATGACGGGCAAGGTTTTCTTGTCGCCGCCGAGCTCGAGCCAGGTCCGCGTGCCGAGGCTCACCGCCATGTAATGCTTCTCGGCGCAGTCGGGCATGTCGGCGAACATCAAGGGCGTGACCTCTTCGACGATGAAAATGGACAGCACGCGCGGATAATCGGGGAGCTTCGCGTCGAGCGAGAGCTTGACGCCGTGGTCCTTGACGTACTGCGCGACGGCGCCGGCGACCTCGTTGCCGTCGTCCATGTCCGAGAGAACCTTGTCGATCTTGGCCTGCTCCTTGGCCGGCTTGGCCTTGCCCGCCTGCTGCTCCTTGACGGCGTCGCCGCCCGCCTTGAGCTTCTGGAAAAAATCGTTCCCGTCGAGGGCGAGGGCGGGCGCGGCGATAAGGCCGCAGAGCAGGGCGGACAGCAGGGGCTTGTTCATTCTACCTCCAATGTGTTCCGACAGAGAGATTGTAGCACCGCCGCGGACGCCCGCTCTGGGCCCTTGGTCCCGCCGCGACGAGGATTTGGTCCCAGCCGGAGCCTGGGCCTTGCCGTCGAGAAATCCGGGTTTCGTGGTATAATATTCTTCCATCGCCTGACATCAAGCTTATGGAGGCCTCATGACCCGCATCCCCGCCGCGCTGTTCGCTCTCGCACTCGCCGTCCCCGCCCTCGCTCAGACTCCCGAGGCGATGAAATCCGCGACCTTGGGCTCGTCCCTCCAGGCCGTGCTCGACGCGGGCATCCCGCCCGCTCCCCAGGCCCGCGCCTCCGCGCCCGTCTACAATGCGCAGACGCGGTCCTACGCCCAGGGCGGCTTCACCTACGAGTCCGACGCCTTGAACGCGTCGAACTCGGCGCAAGCCAATCTGCGCAACGCGGGCCTCAAGGTCCTGCGCGTGGAGAATACCCGCCAGAACGGCGGATCCTGGAACTACGGCTTCCGGATCGAGTACTTCGAGGTCAACAACCCTCTCGGCAACCCCCGCAGCGTCGCCACCACGAGCAACGGCGACTACAACTGGGACTCCGACGCGAAGAACGGGCTGGCGAACGAGGAGAACAACCTGCGCGCGCGCGGCTACGCGATCGTGCTCGGCGAGACCCTCAAGCGCTCGGCCTGGCCCTACCGCTACTACTACCGGATCGCCTACGCGGCCAACGGCCAGCCGGCCCCGGCGGGGCTCTACACGAGCGGCGTTTACAACGCCGCCTGGGAGGCTCAGAACGGCGTCAACGCGTATGTCGCCGACATCACCCGCAAGGGCTACCGCGTCTGGGACGAGCGCATCTACCGCGATCCCTCGACGCGCTGGTACTTCTTCCAGCTCAGGTACAGCCGCCAGCAGCCCGTGCCGCGTCCCCAGCCGCGTCCCCTTCCGCCCCAGCCTCAGCGCTAAGTCCGAAGGATAAGCAAAAGCCCCCGCTCTTCGGAGCGGGGGCTTTTCTTTTCTGGCGCCCGGTTAGAAGAACCAGGCCGAGCCCATGCCGAAGTTGATGTACCTCTGGTGCACGAGGCCGAAGACCTTGTTGACCGAGAAGGTCAGGTCGAACTTGTTGCGGAACTTGTAGGTCCAGGCGTTGCCCAAGGTGTGGTAGGTGTTGATCGGAAAGCCCGCCACGCGCTCGTGCATGCCGACGAGTTGAAGCGCCGTCACCCAACGCGAGCCGAGGCGGTAGCCGCCTTGAAGGCCCCAGCCGTAGATGTTGGCCGAGATGCCGGTGTCGACGCCGCCTTTGTTGTCGAAGCGGCCGTAGTACGTTCCGAGAGTGGCGAAAAGCTTGTCCCAATCCTTGTTGAGCGATCCCGACAAGCCCTCGCCGAGCAGGCCGGAGTAGTTCGGAAGGTCCAGCGAGAAGGTTCCCGTAAACGACATCCCCGGACCCACGGTCAGCACCAGATCGTCGTCGAACTTGACCGGATAGAGGTACTGGGTGATGATCCCGATCTGGTAAGTCTTTAGCCCCGCGAAGTCGATCTGGGACAGCGGAAAGCTGAACTTAAGGTGCTGGTCCTTGTTTTCGCCGAAATCCAGCCCGAAGCCGGGGCTAAATCCGAAGCTGTGACCGCCGAAGCTCTCCGAGGAAAACTCGGCGAAGCCGCCGGAGAACTGCGGGTCGTTCTTGCCGGAGGTCTTGGAGCTTCTCTGCTCGGAGGTCGCCGCCGCCGGGAAGACCGCGTTCTGGAAGGTCGCGCGCACGACGCCCTCGATGCTGCCGCTGGGCGTTCCCGAGATTTGCTGGCCGGGACCTGTGTTGATCAGGCGGATGAAGCGCTTGAGGAAGTCGCTGGTCTTGAGATAGTTCTTGAATTGGTTCAAGATGTCGGCGGTGTTGGCGCCGGTGAACGTCACGTTGTCGCCCATCTCGGGGCTGCGGAAGGTCAACGACGTGCAGGCCGCGCCGCAGCCGACGGCGTTGACGTTGAAGAAGAAGTCGTGGGTGAAGACGGTCAAGGTCAGTTTGCGCGGATTGGTCACGTAGTCGTCGGCGAACGAGATGATGCCCTGGCCGCTGAAGCTCGTCTTGGCCCCGTTGGCCTCGGTGATCTCGATGGCGTCGCGCGCGGCGGCCACGGAGGTCAAGGACAACGAGAGCAGGACGCCTGCGGCTATGTTCCTTGTTTTCATGGGCTGATTATACATTAACGGAAATGAAAAGCGGACCCGGCATTTCTGCCGGGCCCGCTTTTGTGTCTGAAGCCCTGGGGGGCTAGAAAGGCCAGTTACCGTTGTTGGGAAGGCTGTGGAATTCCTGCTCGACTGCGCCGGCCATGTCGCCGACCGCGTGCCCGACGACATAGACGAAGACGCCTAAGGCGGCCAGGACCGCGAGGAACGCGACGACCGCGGCCGCTGTCTGGAGCGCTCCGGAAGAGGACTTCGGCTTGCGCGCGGCCTCGATGAGGATCTGCGCCGACTGCCCGGGTCCCTTGCCGGCCAGCACCCAGCCGTCGGTCATGCGCGGATCGCCGGTCAAACCTACGCTAAGCATGGTCATGCCGCGGTTGCCGTGCTCCATGTTGGCGTCGGTGCGATTGCCGGTCAGCGGAATGTCCTGGCCGGACAGCGCGCGGCCAAGCCTCATCGCGGTCGGAGCCCAGCGCTTCTTCCAGCCCGTGAGCTCGGAGGGCTTGACGGGGGCGTACATGCTGTCGCCCATGCCGACCATTTTCTTGCCCTGGAGCTTCTTCACCTCGATGATGCGCTGAACCGCCAGCGACTTGTTGAGCTTGGAGAAGGTGATGTAGGGCGGCAAGGAGGGGTCCTTGGCCATGCGGCCCTCGACCTCGTAGTCGAGGCCGCGTTTGCGCAGCTCGGCCTCGAAGGCGTGCGCGAGCTTCTTGACGGTCGCCTCGGGCGTGCCGCCGTTGAAGATCATGCTGTGGCCGTAGGGTCCGGGCCCGCCGGGATTTTTCTCGAAGATCGCGGTGCCGTTGGCGGCGAGCTGGGCTTTGACGACCTCGGCGGCCTCGTTGATCAGCGGCCGCTCGGTCTCCGGCAGGGGCGGCTCCTCATAGATGAGCTGCGGCTCGCCGCTCTTGTCGTACTCGTAGATTTTCCCGCCGCCGTTGGTGGCGACGATGACGCCGGCGCGCTTATCCTGGCGGAGCTCGGACATCGTCTCCAGCGCGCCCATGGTGCTGGAACCCGCCTTCGTCTTGTCGGGGCGGTCCGTGATCGCCGCGAAGGTCTTGCCGGCGGCGTCGACGCCCTCGATGTTCTCGGCCTGCGAGCGCGGGAGCTTGGTGTTGAACTTCGTCAGAGTGTCGTCGATGTCCGAGAAAAACACCTGGGCCTCGCGGGCCTTGGTCTCGAGTATGCGCTGGGTCAGCGCGGGAGTCGCCGGCGGCAGCGAGTAAACGATGCCGAAATGGGTCGCGATCGCGCCCAGCGCCCAGCGCGTGGCCTTGTAGCGCGCCATGCTGTTGATCGCCTTGGGGGCCTTGGCCGCGGGAGCGGAAGGCGCGGCGGGGGCGGTCGGGGCCGAGGCCTTTGCGCCGTCGTTCTTTGCCAGAGGAGCGGTCGCGGGGCCGGCGTTGCCGGGCGAGGCCGCGACGACGACGCCGGCGGTCTCGGCGGGCTTGCCTCCCTGCAGGACGGTCGCGACGTTGGCGGTCGCGCCGGCGGAAGCTTCATTCCCGGCTCCGGGCTTGGCGATGGCCTCGAGCTGGGGCTGCACTCCAGCGACGACCGGGGCGACGACGTCGGCCTTGGCTTGGGCACCGGGAGTCGCGACCGGAACGGTCAGGCCGGCCGCGGGGCCCGCGATCTTGGTCGGATCGGCGATGCCCTTGGCCAGGTCTGCGCCCGGAATCTGGGGAGTGACGACGGGAACGACGCGCTGAACTCCGGGCTGGCCCGGAGTCTCCTTGAAATCGACGGCCGACGAGAAGACGGGAGAAAGCAGGGCCAGGCTGGTCCAAAGCGCGATTCTTCGGATCGACTGAGTCATGTCACGACCTCCTTATTTTTGAGCGGCCGCGGGAGCCTCCGCGGCTTTCTTGGGCTTCGGGATGAAATTGGTCGGAGCCAGGCCCGGCAGGTGCCCGGGCGCGCGCCAGAACACGGCGCCGATCGCCAGGTTAGCGAGTCCGAGGATCGCGAGCACCGCGGGGTACGCGGGATTCAAGAAGCCGCTGGCGATGGTGAGCAATGCGTAGCCGGTCGAGATCGCGGCGTTGAAGAAGGCGCCCTGCACGCCCGTCACCTTGCTGTTCTCGCTGCGCTCGGTATTGCCCATCAGGTAGCTGATGAGGCTGACGAAGTTGGGTCCGTTGACGACGCCGGCGGCCAGAAGGGCCAGAAGCATCGCCGTCTTGACCGTCAGGAAGGGGATGAGCGCCGGCCAGGTCCAGACGACGAAGGGCAGCCAGACCGCCGCGAAGCCGATGCCGATCGCCTTGATCCAGCCGCGATCGGTCACGCGGCTGGCCAGAGCGATCAGGCCGACGGCGACCGCCATCGCGGCCGCGGCGACGCCGATCGAGCCGAGCAAAGTGCCGGCGACGAAGATCTTGGTGGCGGCGAAGAGCCCGGCCAAAGCGACCACCGCGCCCTGCGCCAGGCGCGTCGTGTTGACGGCGATCTTGCGCCCGCCCACGGTCACGCTGAACCCGGGCAGCTTGGTGCGCGCCGCCGTCGAGATCAGATTGCCGAAGAACAGCGCGCCGAGGAACTGCCCGGCCATCTCGAGCTTGCCCGCGGTGCCGACGAGCTGCTCGGCGATGTGCGGGGTCGCGACCAGGTAGAGCGGGTAGAACATCAAGGTGCCCAGAGCCATGAGCCCGATCGTGATGAGCTGGCGGCCGCGGTAGGGTTTGAGCTCGGCGCGCGCGGCCGCAAGCTCGTCGGCCTTGGCCTCGCCCTGGGTCTCGAGCTCGGCGATCCTGGCCCGGAGCGCCTTCTCGGCGTCCGTGAGCTTCGCGGCTTTGCCGGCGGCCAGGGCCTTGAAGCCGTCGGTCCGAGTGATCCAATAGACCAAGGTGCCCACGATCGGCAGAGGCGCGGTCAAGGCGGGATGCAGCTTCATGAACGCCGCCGCCGCCGCGACGACCTTGCCGCCGATTCCGGCGGCCGCGAGCGCGGGCAATCCCCAGGTCAGGCCGACGAACAGGCCGACCCCGGCCGCGAGCGCGGCGATGGGCTTCCAGTACTTCTTGACGAAAGCGGCCGCCCGGGTCTTGAGCGGAACCTTCGGCGCGGCCGGCGGCGCGGCCGCGGGCTGGTTCTGCGCGAGCTTGGTGTTCGGAATCATCAGCCAGACCAGCGGCAGCGCGACGAAGAGATTGAGCGCGGCGGCTCCGGCGAAGATCAGGAACGGGCTCAACGAGTCGGCGAAGCGGCCGACGTGAAGCCAGATGCCGAGAACGACCTGGACGGCCGGGAACATCATGAACAAGGCCCCGTTGATGTTGCCGAGCTGCTTCGAGGGGAACAAGGCCGGCAGGAAGGAGCCCTCGGTGGTCATGATCGAGGAGAGCAGCCAGCCCTCGGCCAAAGCGCCGACGAGCAAGGTGCCCATGTTCATTATCCCGAAGAGGTGAAAGAGCGGCAAAGCGGAGAGAGAGATCACGCGCAGGGCTCCGTTGATGATCATCGCGTTGCGGGCGCCCATCGATTTGACCATGTTGCCCATGATGTTGGCCGCCGCGATCCCCGCCATCGGCGAGAGCGACATAAGGATGCCGTAGCCGGTCCAGCCGACGATCGGCACGGCGGCGCCCACGAAGGCCAGCGTCACGAGCATGTAGGCGGTCATGCCGACCAGGCGCGGCAGGACCAGCCCAAGCAAGGTCTTCGTATTGATCGGGTCGTCGGGACCAGGAGCCTTGGGGCCGGGGGAGTTCCACAATGCCGCGAGCCACGAGCGCAGCTTGGAGCGCGACGACGACGACTCGGCCTGGAGCGCCTGCGGCTGCGTCCGGGAGATGGCGGCGGCGATCTCCATCGCCGCGGCGTGCCCCGTCGTCGGCCAGACGAAGACGCCTTCGAGGCGCGGGTCCGCCGTCCCGCCGACGGCCAAAGCGAGGGCGCCGGGAGCGCCCTTGACCATCCCGCCGTCGACGTTGTTCTCGCCGAAAAAGTAGTCTCCCACGAGCACGGTCTTGGAGGCGGCGACGGTCCGCGAACGAACTGCGCCCAAGGCCTTCGTCGCGGCGCCCCAGAGCGTCCTCGGCAGACGGCCGTAAGCGACGCGCAGGCGCCGGAAGAAATCGCGGTCGCGGCGCAGAGTCGCCACGCCGGCGGCCTTCTCAATCTTGTGGAAGCCGAGCAGCGGCGGCCGGTCGGGCCGTCCCTCGCGCCCCATGACCTCGACCGAGATCCCGTACTCCTTGAGCTTCTCCTGGAACAGCGACGCGGCCTTCGCGACCTGGTCCGGGCCGTTGGCGCGGTTGAGATAGACGCTCACTTCGAAATCGCCGACCTCCCGAGTCTGGCCGGCGTGGGTCTCGAGACCGTACTTCCAGCCGACCGCGGTCGCGGCCGTGTTGATGAGGGCTTTCTGATCCTCCGTCCAGCCTTGCTCACGGCGCACGAGCTGCGGTTCGCCGCTCGGATCGAAAACGAAGATCTTGCCTCCGCGGTCGGTTCCGACGGAGATGGCGGCCTTCTGCTCGGCCGGCAGGGAACCCAAAGTGTCGAGCATCGAGTCCTTGCGCCGCGTCCCGGGGCGGTCGAGGCGCCCGGTCAGGATCATGGTCTCGACGCCCGCGTCGGCCACGGACTTGAGCGCGGCGCCGGTCTCGGCCAAGGTCGGCTTACCGTCCTCATCCAGGGTCCCGTCGTAGTCGAAGGCGGCGGCCTCCGGCTTGTTGCGGCTCAAGTTCGAGAGGATCTCCTCTTTATGAGCCTGGGAGATCGCAGGAAGGCTGACGAGCTTGCCTTGGCCGGCCAAGGCGCTCAGGGCTTGGCGACGCACCTCGTAGTCCCGGGCGTCGCCGACCGGGGCCCCCGTGCCGATCTCCTCGAGGGCCAGCTTGGCGGGGTCGTCGCTCTTGTTGGCGATGGCCTTGACGGCCGACATGCGCTCGGCCGACGGGCGGCTTTGGTCTCGCGCGATGGCTTTGAGGTCGGCGACGGAGAAATTCGACAGCGCGGCCTGGACCTTCTCGTCGGACGCGGAGCCGGTCTGGACCGCGCCGGCATCATTTCCCTTGCTGGAGCCGGACCAGAACCTGGTGAGGATTCCGCCGCGGCCCGCCGTTTCCGCCGCCTCGATCGCGTCGGCCCCCGTGCGCAGAGTCGTCTCGGCCAAAGGCCGGTCGACGGCGCCGGTCCTGATAAGCTCGGCATCCGCTCCGCCGGCCCCGGGAGCGCCCGGACCCGACAACCCGGGCGCCGGAGTCGGGAGAGTCGGGATGACGCTCTCGCCAGCGCCGGGAACCGCAGGGACTCCCGTCTGCGGGATGACGCCTCCGGGAACGGAAGGGATTTCGGCTCCCGGGACCTGGACGCCGCCGGTCTTGATCTGGTTGAGGTCGAGAGCGGGGATGATCCTGATGTCGGCGCCTTTGGGCGCGCCGGCGTTGAGATCGGCGGCTAGAGCTTGGTAGCAGGGAAGGCCGGGAGAGAGGGCGATCAGCGCGAACGCGGCCAGAGAGGCGGTCAAGGACCGGAACAGACCGCTGGCCGACGGCGCCGGGCTGAGTCGAGGGGTTCGCCTCATGCCCTTCCATTATAAAGGAAGACGGCGCGAAAGCCTTGGGTCCTCGGGGCAAACAAAGCCCGTTTTTTGGCCCAGCCCCATAGGCCCAGGGCCTAACCCGAAGGACCGGCGCGGCCTAGGACCTCGCTTGATATGCCTGTCGCCCTTGTATATAGTCTTCCTGGCCTAGAACATGACATCCTCCCGACGGCCCGACAAGCCGGAGCCGCGTCCATCCGGGATTTACGCCGCGCTCTTCCTCGTCTCGGCGAGCGCGGTCCTCTGGGAGATCCTCCTGACCCGCATCTACAGCACGGTTCTGCATTACCACTTCGCCTTCATGGCTGTGTCGATCGCGATGTTCGGGATGACCGCGGGCGCCGTCGCCGTGCTCCTGGCGCGGGCGCGGCTGGCCTCCGAAAAGGCGCCCGACTGGCTGGCGCGGCTTTGCCTCGCCGCCGGGATTGCGATGGCCGCCGCCGTCTCGCTGCAGCTGGCCATGCCCGTGCGTTTCGAGCTGCCCGCCATCGATCGCGGCTATCTGATCGCGACCTATCTGCTCTCGGCCCTGCCCTTCCTGCCCGCGGGCGCCTTCACGACCTTGGCGCTCACCCGGTTCGAAGGCGTGGGAACCCTCTACGCCTGCGATCTGGCCGGGGCGGGACTGGCCTGCGCCGTCCTGCCGCCGCTCTTGCGCGCGCTGGGCGGCCCGGGGGCGGCCGTGGCCGCCGGAGCCGCGGGCTGCGCCGCCGCCTTCGCGCTCTGGCGGACGCGGCGGCCGCGCTCCGCGAGAGCCGCTCTGCTGTGCGCCGCAGCACTTGCGGCCTTCGCGGGGGCCAACGCGAAAGGACAATGGCTGCGCGTGCGCTGGGCCCGCAGCGGAGCCGTGGCGCGCCCTCTCTACGAGCGCTGGAACGTCTATTCCCGCGTGATGGTCTCGCCCATCGGCAACCGCGAGCCCTTCGGCTGGGCCACGGACCCGGAGCTCGTGCGCCGCGCGCCGCCCATCGACCAGCTGGTGCTCACCATCGACTCGGGCGCGGCGACCCCGATCACGCGCTGGAACGGGGAACTCGGGAAGCTGGCCTATCTCCAGGACGACCTGACCGCCTTCGCTCATCGCCTCAGAAGCCGGGCCGACGTGCTCGTGATCGGCCCCGGCGGCGGCCGAGACATCCTGGCCGCGCTGACCTTCGGCCAAGCCTCGGTGCGGGCCGTCGAGGTCAACGACAGCGTCGCCGACGCGGTCAACGGCCCGTTCGGGAACTTCGCGGGCCACCTCGACCGCCTCCCCCAAGTCCGCTTCGTCACGGCCGAAGGGCGCGGCTACGTCGAGAGGACGCCCGACCGCTTCGACATCATCCAGGCCTCCTTGGTCGACACGGCCGCGGCCACGGCGGGCGGGGCCTACGCCTTGGTCGAGAACGGCCTCTACACCGTCGAGGCCTGGGAGCTCTTCCTGCGCCGGCTCAAGCCGCGCGGGATCTTGACCGTCTCACGAGCCTTCTCCGAGATGTACCGCACAGCCGCCTTGGCGGGAGCGGCCCTGCGCGGGCTCGGCGTCACCCAACTGGAGCGGCACGTGATCATGGTCCGGCTGCTCAACGGCCCCAAGGGCGCCGGCGTCGGGACCATCCTCGTCTCGCGCGACCCCTTCAGCCGCGACGACCTCGCCCGCGCCCGCCAAGCCTGCAAGAAGCTCCGCTGCGAGATCGCCTTGAGCGCCGAGGGCTCGCAGGACCCGGTCATGCCGCCCCTGCTCGCCGGTGCGACCGAGGAGGAGCTGCGCGGCCTTCCGGTCGACGTCTCGCCCCCCACGGACGACCGCCCCTTCTTCTTCTTCACGGCCAAGCTCGCGGATGTCTTGCGCGGCGGCCAAAGTCCGGCGGCCGAGGTGCTGGTCTCGCTGACCGCGTGGTCGCTCGCGCTGGGCCTCGGCCTGATCCTGCTTCCGCCGCTTTGGCTCTCAATGCGCGGCGCCTGGCGCGGCACGGCGCCCAACAGCCCTCCGGCGCTGCCGGCGTATTTCGCCGCGATCGGCCTGGCCTTCATGTTCGTGGAGGTCGGCCTCATCCAGCGCCTGAGCCTCTTCCTCGGGCACCCCACGCTCGGCTTTACCGTCGCGCTGTTCGCGATCCTCCTTTTCAGCGGCTTTGGGAGCTTGGCCTCCGAACGCGCCGGCGGGGCCTGGCCGCTTGCGGCCCTGACGGCTCTGCTGATCGCCGCCGAATCGGCCAGCCTCGCCGCGGTGCGCGGCGCGATGGGCGCCCCGCAGGCGGCGAGGGTCGCGCTCTCCGTCCTCTTGATCGCTCCTCCGGCTTTGCTCATGGGGTTCGCCTTCCCGCTCGGGATGCGCCTGGTCCGCAAGTTCGACGACGGCCGCGGAGCCTGGTACTGGGCGATCAACGGAGCCAGCGGAGTGATCGCCTCGGTCCTGGCTATGGAGTGCTCGCTGGGCTGGGGGATCCGCAGGACCCTCTGGGTTGGAATCCTGCTTTATGGCGCGGCGGCGCTGCTGTACCGCGCCTGCGCGCGCGCTAAGGCCGCCTAGCTTTGGCGGCCTTGGCCGAGCGGTGAATCGCGGCCAATGAGAGCGCCGCGGCCACGGCCTCGCAGAGGTTGCGCAGCCCGTGAACCAGATACTGCTCGCGGATCGGTCCCGCCGGCGCGAACGCCGCCTGCGAGAAGCCCCAGAAGGTGAAGGCGGCCACCGAGGCGAGGTAGATCGAGGTGAAGAGCTTCGAGAAGCCCTTCGTCGGCTGGCCGCGCAGCAGGGCCGCCACGTCCGGCGCGAAGACCGCGACGAACATCGCGCCTTTGGCGAGCTGCAGCCAGAGCAGAAGCTGGGCCACCGCCGCCGCGCTCAGGTGCGCGGCCAAAAGCGCCGGCACGAAGGCCGCCGCGCCAAAGTAGAGCCCCGCGCTCAGGCCCAGCATCAGGGCGCCGACCCCCGCGGTGGCCAGCAGCGCGCGATTTCGCGACAACGAGCCGCGCTGCGCGAGCGACTTGCCGATGACGTAGGGCGCAAGCAGCCCGAGCGCGATGAAGGCGTGCATCACGCCCCACATCGGCTTTCCGAGCACCGTGGCGTTGACCAAGCCCAGGGCGAGCGTCCCGGCGGCGCCGAGCAGCGCGCGCCCCAGCGGCAGATCGCCGGCGTGGCCGCGCCGGAAGGTCGAGTAGATGTCCGGCATCGGGAAGGCGACCGAGAGCCCGTTGGCCACGCCGTAGCTGGCGACATCCAGCACGGGAGCCAGGGAGTGCAGATGCGGGAGAGCCAGCGCCGAGCCGACGACCAGCGCAGGCACCCCCGCGCCGAGGACCGGCGCCAGGAGCGGAGCCTTGGACGCCTTGTCGAATCTCCGAGCCGACTCGACCCAGCCCGCGGTCGGATCGGGCGCCGGCCCGGCGCTTTCAACGATGCCGGGAGATGCCTCTGAGCGGTCGGCGGATAAGATCGGCGCGGGTCCCTCCGCTTGAGGGACCGTGGGAATGACGGGCGTGATCGGCTCGACCGCGCTCGCGGCGGCCCCGGTCTCGACGCTCAGCGGCGCGACGACGCCGATCTGCGGCACGCCGAGGCCGGCCGAGACCTTTAGATCGATCGGACCTGGAGGCACGACGAGGTCCGCACCGGGAGGGACCTTGCGGACCTCGGCCAAGCGGTCGACCGCCGCCGCCGGCCAGGAAATGGCCAGCAGCGCGGCGCACAAGAACAGACGCAGCCAGCGCGACATTCCTGCCATTATACGGCGCGGGGATGCTCATCGACACGGGAAGGTCGGTCCATGAAAGACCGGCGTTGGACCCCCCCTCTTCTGGGCGCTAGGACCTATCCGCGCGAGGCCCCCTTGCGCGATCCCCGATCGTCTGCTAAGCTAGCGAAAAGCCGCCATGCGCATCCTATTCTTCGCGTTGTCCTTAGCGTCCTTGTCGTGGAGCCAGCCCGACGACCGCAGACGAAGCCCGCCCCCCGGCGGCCGCATGGGCGGAGGACCTCCGAGCGGCTACCAGCCGGGGCCGCAATCTCAACCGCCGCCGCCGGACGCCCAGCCTCCTCCTCCCCCGCCGCAATACCAGCAGGGCCAGCCCAATCGCTATCCGCCGCCGCAAGACGAGGCCGGCCCCACGCCGAAGGGCCCTCCCGGCAAGGCGAAGATCGTCGAGTTCAAGGACACCTTCGGCACGATGGTGGAGGAATACGTCGACGCGCATTCGCGCGGCGGACTCTTCACGGTCAAGCCGCAGAACTCGGAGGCGCTGCTCCATCTCAATTACGGCGACATCGAACCGAAGAACGTGCGGCGCACGCCCGAGGGCGAGGCGATCGGCTGCGTCGAGTTCACACTCGACGGCGGCAAGACGGTCGACCTCGACTTTCACGCGACATCCGACGGCTGGGAGTGGACGGTGAGCCGGGTCTTCATCCACAAGATGGGCGGCAAGGACCTCCTGGGCAGCGCCGGCGCGCCGCCCCCCGCGGCCAAGAGCGCACCAAAGCAGGCGCCCGGCGCCTCGACCGAGGAGGATGTCGCGAAGGCGGCCCCGAAGGCGCCGGTCAAACTGCTCGAGGTCGACATCCCCCCCAAGACCTCGGCGCGCGCGGACCCCGAGGCCTACGCGGTCGTCATCGGCATCGAGAAGTACCGCGACGTCCCGAAGGTCGACTACGCCGCGCGCGACGCGCAGAGCGTCTACGATTATCTGACGCAGTCGATGGGCTTCGACTCCAAGAACGTCGCGCTGCTGCAGAACGAGCGCGCGGGCCTGGCCGATCTCGACACTTATCTCGGCCCCTGGCTCGAGGACCGCGTGAGCGCCAAGAGCAAGGTCATGATCTACTACGCGGGGCACGGGGCCCCGAACCCCAAGACGGGAGAAGGCTACTTGATCCCGTACGACGGCAATCCGACTTACGTCGAGACCAAGGCCTTCCCTGTGAAAAGGCTCTACGAGAACCTCGCCAAGCTTCCCTCGAAGGACGTGACCGTCGTGCTCGACGCCTGCTTCTCGGGCGCGGGCGGGCGCTCCGTCCTGGCCAAGGGCGCGCGGCCGCTGGTCATGATGAAGGACGCCGCGCCCGCTCTAGGAGCCAACACGGTGGCTTTGACCGCGGCGCGCGGCGACCAGATCAGCACCTTCGACGAGGAAGGGCGCCACGGCCTGCTGACCTACAACCTGCTCAAGGGGCTGCGCGGCGAGGCCGACACCGACAAGGACGGCAAGGTCACGACCGAGGAGCTGTTCTCCTATTTAGGGCCCGCCGTCGAGCGCGGCGCGCGGCTGCAGCACGTCGAGCAGACCCCGACCCTGTCCCCAGATATCAAGAGCCTCGGCCCGCGCGGCCGCGCGGCCGCGAGGTCTGGATCAGGACGAAGTAGCCGTCAATAGCGCTCGGCGGCCGGTCTAGCCCGAGCTCCTGCCTCCCAAAAGATTGTCCAGTTTAGCTGACATATGTCTGGAAAAGTGGACAATATTCCAGGCCGACCATCACCGCGCCTGCGGCGAGAGCCTCAAGCGTTTGCTTCGTTCCGGCGACCGGCGTAGGCGTCATGCGGCGTGGGTTTGCACTTCTTGCAGGGACGGTAGCCCGCCTTGATCGCGTCGGCCCAGGTCAAAAAGAAGACGCGGTTCTTGGGGTCCATCAACCGCTTGCCCGACTCGCAGTCGAGGCGTCCGAATATCTTGCCCTGGACCCAGCCCGCGTAGCGGCCGGGGACGGAGGACTCGACGAGCTTTCCGTCCTTAAGGACTAGGTAGACTTTTTTTTTGAGGCCGTCGCCGCGGCGGCGGCCTTCGCCGCTCTCGCTTTCTTGGCGGCGGCGGCTCTCTTCTTCGCGGCCGCCTTTTGCTTGGCGGTCTTGGCCGGCTTCGGGGCGATCTCGCCGAGCAACTGGGCCTCGGTCTTGGCGATCCGGTCGAGCGTGCGGATGATCGTCGCGCGGGTCTTGTCCATGTCCTGGTTGGTGACCGTGGTCGCCTGCTTGACCGCGTTGTAGATGAACTCGACAGCCACGTTGTCGATCCTGTAGGACTGCTTGCCCGAGAGGTAGGGCGCCGGGAAGTCCTGGCCGACCCACTTGTGGCGCGCGAAGTAGGTGTAGATTTGGACCTGGATGTCCTTATCGAGCTTTTGGCGCGACTGCGCGGGGCCGGTCTTGAAGTCGTAGATGACCACCGTCGCGCGGCCGGGGTTCTTCGGATCGGGGCGCAGGGCGATGAAGTCGAAGATCGTGTGCAGGATGTAGCGCCCTTTGAGAGCTTCCGTCCGTTTCTGATACTTGTTGAGCATGAAGAAGTTCGGGATCTCGGTCCCGATGATGATCTCGCCGCGGTCGGCGGCGGCCAGGATCATCTTGTACATGCTCACGCCGCGCTGGGTGGATTCCCGCAGCATGCCGTCGACGGTCTCGCCGTCGGGCATCCCGATGGCCTTGAACTCCCTGGTGCCGGCGTCCCAACGCTCCTGGAGGTTGGCGCGGTACTCGGCTTCGGTGGGCCGCTTGCCGTTCTGGATTTGATGCACGAGCCAGTCGTTGGACGAGTGCACCACGTGGCCCGAGAAGAAGTTGATGTTCTGCTCGGCCTTGTCTTCCTTGATCAGGATCTCGGTCATGTACTGCTGGCGGTCGCGGCGGAACGAGGAGATGCGCGACGCCGAGCCCGCGCGGTCGCCCTCGTGGTTGTCGCGGTGCGCCCCGAGCATCAGGCCCAAGGCGTTGTCGGCCATTTGGGCGCCCTTGAGACCGGAGAGGCCCGCGAAATCGAGGCCGGGGTTGGCGGCCTTGAGCGCGGGGGCGTTGCTCAGCACGAGGATGTCGCTTGGGTTGAGGTAGAGGCCGAATTCCTTGCCGAGAGCGTCCTTGAGCCGGTCGAGCGAGCCCGCCAAGTCGGTCCTCTGCACTGAGACGGAGAACCGTCCTTCGGGAAGCTCGCTGAGCGCGACCTTCGCCTCGATCGCCTGGCTCTTGAGCCGGCTCTCGAACTTCGCCGCCCAGATGCCGGCCTGCGCCCGGGTGACTCCCTTGGCGAAGTCGATCTGGAAGCGGACCTGCGGGTCCTTGCGCGAAGATCCCTCTCGGCGCGTCAGGCCCGGGAACTCGTCGGCGGCCTCGCGGATCTGCGGCTGGGCGGCTTCCACGGCCGCCTTCGGAGCGATGCCGACCTCTTCAGAGGCCTTCTGCGCCGAGTCGCGCAGGATGTCCATGCTCGCGTCGGAGAAACCCAGGACGTCGCGAGGAGTCACGCTGCCGCCTTTCGGGAAGGCGGAGACGACCGCGCCGTTGTCGGTCACGGCCATGAAGCGGATGGGCATGAGGATGCTGAGTTGGTACGAGGACATCTGTCGGATGAGCTTCTCTCGGATCGAGCCCGCCGACGCGTAGGGCTTGCGCGAGAAGGCGACGAAGTAGACGCCCGTGCGCTGAAGCTTGATCATGTCTCCGAGGAATTCCTTGCTGACCGGGCCGTCGAAGAGGTCCATATCGAGGAACACGGCGCGCGGCAGGAAAATGGAGAGGGGTTTGAGGGCGCCCTCGGGCTTGACCGCCAGGGGCTCGCGCTCCTTGATGGGCTCGGGGGTCGCGTCCTTGCCGTGGGTTTCGCGATAGAGGTCGATGTAGGACTTGAACTTGATGACGCGCACCAGCGTCTTCGCGCTGACGGGCTCGTCGTTGGCGTGCCAGACCTTGCGGTCCTCCTCGAGGCGATCGATGAACATCTGGCGCAGCTGCTTGATGGGCGCCTTGAGCTGATAGTCGGGCACGGTGCCTTTGAGGTCGTCGCGGTTCAGACTGCCGATCGGCTTGTTGAAGGCGGTAGTGATCGGAGTGGTCCGGCCCAAGACGTTCTCGCCGCGGATGACGACGTCGATCTCGACGTCTTTCTTGTAGACGCCCCAATAGTCCTTGCTGCCGTCGCCGCGCAGGCGCTTGATCGCGCCGTAGATGGCCTTGGTCGGATCGACCGCGAGCAGAGCCGTCTTCGCTGCGGGATTGCTAAAGCTCAGAGCGGGCCGCCGCGGCGTCTCGCCGCCTGTGCCGTCGTCGTTGCCGCCGCCGCCTTTGCCGCCATTGCCCCCGCGGTCTCCCCCGCCCGGAGGAGGAGTATGGAACGAAGGCGGCTCGAAGGCGGGCTCGAGCACGCGGCCGCCGTCGCCCGACTCGACCGAGCCATGCGTCTTGAGGCCGTCGTAGGACTGCGCCCCTTCGATGGAGCCCGCCGCGGGGTCCTGGGAGGCGGTGGTCAACTCGATGCGGCCCACCGAGGACTCGAGAGAAGGCAGAACGGCCGAATCATCCGCGCGCGTCCCGATCAGAGATTCATTCGCGGACGGAAGGACTCGCAGGAGCGCCGCCTCCGGTGCGAGAGACTCGAGAGGCACGATGGACGGCTCGAGCCTCAGTCCGGGTCCAGGAAGGCGGGCGCCGGCTTCGAGCTTGAGCGCCGAGGTCCCTTCGACCATGGGCTTGACGCCGCCCCAGGTCAGTTCGATGGCCGAGGCCGGCAGAGCGCCGGCCAGCGCCAGGTTCAGGGAGAGAGCGGCGAAGCTCAAGTGCCTCATCATGTCTGGACTCAGGAGCCCGACTTCTTGTTCTTGCGCCCGGCCTTGGGATTGGCGGTCTTGCGCGGGGCGGCCGCTTTCTTGGCCGCGCCGGCCGAGGCCTTGTTGTTCTTGGCCTCCTGCTCTTCCCAATGATCCAGGAACTCCTTGTCGGCCTGCATCTTCTCGATCGTCGCGGTCACCTCGGCCGAGTGCGACTCGATCTCGGCGGTGGTCTGCACGCGGCTCAAGTCCCGCGTATTATAATGGAAGACGACCTTGACCCGCGGATCGGCCTCGTCGTTGACGTACCATTTGCCGTCGGCGCGCTTCTCCCCGTAGCCCTGCAGCATCGCGTGGGCGACGAGGTTGACCTCGATATTGTCGTCGAACTCGGTCTCGTAGGGCTCCTTGCCGGTCCGGTAGACGTGGGCCACGAGGATGTTGCCCTTGTCGTCGCGGTCGAGCTCGGTGCGAGCGGGACGGACGTAGACGACGTAGCGGCGGCCGGTGTAGGGCGACTGGTACTCGATGTTGATCGAATTCTTCGAGTCGCGCGCGAGGTTGATCATTTTGCCGACGACGTTCTCGCTGACGTTGTGCGGGAAGTCCTTGAAGTTGCGCTGGTAGTAGTTGCGCAGCCACACCTTGCTGGTCTCGAGGTACCCCTTCTGGAGCGCCTTCCAGCGCGGGGACAGGCGCGCAGCGTCCATCTCCGGCGTGATGCGCACGCCCATCGTTCGGGGCTGATACCACATGCGGCCCAGGACGTCGAGGGAGGCCTCGAGGGTCGCCTCGTGATACTGGCCCTTGCGGATCATGTGATAGACGCGGCCCATCAAGTCGTACATCAGGATGCCGCGGTAGAAGCCGAGATCGCGGTAGTAGCGCGAATGCGAGGCGGGCATGCGATAGCCGCCGCCTCGCGGCGCGTCGCCGAACTTGGCGCGCGCGTCGAGCCACTCCGTATAGCCGCGCAGCTGGTTGCGCTGCACGACCACCTTTTCGAAGGCGCTCTTGCCGAGCACCGCGGCCAGCGCCTCTTCCACGCCCGGGCCGTCCTTGGTGCCGTGAATGTAGAAGCCCTTTCCCTGCAGCGACTCCTCGGAGCCGAGAGTCTTGAGGAAATTTGCGGCCTTCGTGGAATCCGCCAAGACCAGGATGTGCTCGGCCTTGAGGTCGTCGCGCAATTCCGGGAATTGGGCGAAGAGGCCCTTGAAGATGCGCCCCGTGTTAAGCTTGAGGGCCGTCGACTGGGTGAAGAAGTAACGGCGGCCGCCGGCCTCCTCGACGACCTCGATCTTGTATTTGTAGCCGCGGCTCTTGAGCGCCTGGTTGTAGGCCGCGGCGAAGCCCGCGGTCGGCACGCCGCTGGGGATGTCGGCGCCGTAGATGAGCGGGCTTTCGGCGGAAGGCACCCCAAACTCCTTGAACTCGCCCGAAGCCCCGAGCTTCTCCTTGACGGTCTCGGCGATCTTGCGGAGATTCTCGATGGTCTTCTCCGGAAAGCCGGGCTGGTCGTCGATCAGCGGCTTGGGGTTCTCGGCCTTCGAGCTGTGGGCCGCGACCCTCGCGCCGTTGTAGCTCACGACGACGATCGGATTGCCCGTGCGGACCTTGAGCTTGGAGATCAATACCGACTCGGCGGAGTTCTCCCCCTTGTCGGCGCGCGCGGTGACGAAGACCACATGGACGCCGTTGTCGAGCAAGGTTTCGATGTAGTGCGTCATCTTCTCGGACGCGGGGCCCTTGAGCGTGTCGAGGATCATCACGACGCGGGGCTGCAGCCGGTTGAGCTTCCCGCCGTCGTCGTTCTTTCCGCCGCCGTCGTTGTTCGAGCCGCCGCCCGTTCCGCCGGGAATCTGGGTCCCGCCGCCGGCCCCGTCCGCCGCGGTCTTTAGACCGTCGAAAGTCTCGTTTCCGGCCGCCTCGAGCTTGACGGCTGAGCCGTTCGCCGCAGCCTCGGTGAGTCCCGTGGCGGCATCGAGAGCCCTCGGAGCGGGCTTTGCGAGTCCCGCGCCCGCCTCGGGCTGCAGGAGTCCAGTCGGAAGCGCAGGAGGCGTATCTAAAGGAAGGACTTGTACCTCGCCCGCCTGAGGAACCCCGGAAACGGAAACCCCGCCGATGGCGGCGGGGTCTTTGATCTTCAGGGTCTCGGGGCTCACCGGCATGACGACGCGCAGCCCCGAGCCGGGGAGGACATGCTCCCCACCGGGGACCTCGAGTCCCCCGGCGCGCGCCGGGAGACTCGAAAGACACAGGGAAAAGAGACAAAGGAATGCTCGCCAGATAATCGGGGTGATTCGCTTCATCAGGGCCTCTCTCGCGTATGTCATGTGGCGATGTCGGTTCATTATACCTGCGCTCCTCTCAAATCGATGCGGGTCCAAGGGCTCATGGACCCGCGGGTATTGGGCCTAGGGTCCGCTGGGCCATCGGGGAACACTGTCCTTCTACTCTCTTTAAGTGTCATTTATTATTATCTATTATGCATGCCCGACGGCCGGCGCCGCGGCCAGCGGATGCCGCTCGAACCAATGGATCAGCGCCATGGCGACGAGGTACGTGTTCTTGTAGAGAGCGAAATCGAAAGCGCCGATGTTGTCGTTGGCGGAGTGGATGATCGAGAAGATGAGGTCCTCGGGCCCGCTAAAGATCGTCATCGCGGGGATCGGCGGGCGCTGGCGGCGAAAGCTCGAGGAGTCGGCGTCCCCGCCGCCCAGCGCCATGCGCTTGAGGTCGAGCTGGTCGGCCGGGCCGCGCGTCTTGTTGGCCTGCGCGACCGCCGCGTCGGCGGCGGCGAGCATGACCTCGTCCGAGCCGACTCTGCTCGACTGATTGTCCCAGGAATTGGTGCCGCCGCCCTTGATGGCGATCGTGTCGTAATTGATGTTGCCCTCGATGAGCAGGCGCTGGTCCGGCGTCATGGAGCGCAGGAACTGCTTCGAGCCGACCAGGCCCTCCTCCTCGCGCGCGAACGCCGCGAAGATATAGGTCGCCTCGGTCTCGAGGTCCTTGACGGACTGGTAGAGGTGCGCGACCATCGTCGCGCCGGTCCAGTTGTCGATGACTCCATCGCCCACGTCGACCTTGTCGTTGTGGGAGGTGATGACGATGACGCGCTCCTTCTGCCCCGCCTTGGGCTTGCCCTTCTTCACGACGAAAATGTTGTGGGCGACGCCGCCGCCCCAGCCCGCGACCTCCTGGACCTGCACCTGGCCGTCGCGGGTAAAATCGGGGACCTTGACATCGGCCGTCGCGGGATCGTACGACGCGCCGCCTTTCTGGAACATGCGGATGGCGATCTGCTCGCGCTCGGGGTTGGTCTTGGGCGAGGCCTTGACGTTGTTCTCCATCTCCGCGTCGGTCGGCGCGCCGTCCGTCGAGCTCGAGCGCTTCTTGGAGACGACGACGCCCGGCTGCTCGCCGCGTCCGAGCGTTCCGAAGTATTCCGAGATCGCGGAGCCGACGTGGGCCGCTATCCCGGCGTCGAATTGGGCGTCGAGCGCGGCGGAGGCGTCGCCCCCCGGCGCTGAGATCTGGGCTCCGGTCGTCCCGAGATCGGCCAGCGGCCGAGGAAGGTCCGCTTGGGCCTGCGGCGCGCCCGCGGACTGGGAAGCCGGCGGGATCGGGATCTGAGGCGCGGCGATGTCGGCGCCGAGGGCCGGCGCCAGTCCCGGCAGGGACTGCGGGAGGGCCGGAAGATTTTGAGCTGGGACGACGGGGGTGATCGGCGCGGGCCGCGTCTTGACGGCGTCGTAGAGCGAGACGGCGCCGGCGGTCGGCATCGGAGAGACCGCGAGCACGAAGGCGGCGGCGAGGGTGAACGCTCGGCGAAGCGTCGTCACGCCTCCAGTCTATCACTCTGGCCCCGAAGGCTATAGAATCGAAGGGCCCAAACCGAAGGGGTTAATGGACCTACCGGGCTCTGGGCCTTAGGTCTTCGCCGGGGCCTACTTCGGAGCGCGGCGCGTGAAGCGCGCGCGCAGCTCGTTGTAGGCCTTGAGCAGGGCCGCCCAGCGGCCTTGCGGCTGGCCTAGCTCGTCGGGGATTCCGATCTCGAGCGCGATGTTCTTGTGGGGATCCTCGCCGAGCTTGCGCAGGGCCTCCTCGGTCGAGGCTCCGCTGGCGTGAAGGAAGGCGACGCGGTCGTTGTCCTTGAAATCGACGATGTACCCGGGCTTTTTCTCGAATAGGGCCTGCAGGCCCGCAGCCTGGGCTTCCGGAGAGAGACCGATGTACGAGACCTTGCCCTCGCGGTCCGAGAAGACGAAGACGCCTGCCAGGTGCGCGAGCGGATCGGGGCTTTGATAAGCCACCGCCGGCACGCCGAGGGCGAGCGCGTAGAGCATCTCGGCCTCGTCGATGCCCGTGACTGCGTTATTCCAATGCACGACGTAGCTGCCCCCGGGGCGCAGGTTGACCTCGAGCAGCCGCGGCCCGCGCGGGCCGGTCTTTCCCTCGATGTGCAAGGCGCCGTCCTTGACGCCGAGCGCCCGGGCGGCCGACGCCGCAAATTCCAGGGCTTCCCGTTGTTCCTGCTTGCTGAGCTGGACGCTGGGCAGGAAGGCGCCGGTGCTCTTCATGTTGAGTTGGCGCTCCTCTCCGGGCTTGAGGGTTTTCTGGTCGTCGCGGACCGGGGTATTGTCCGTGATCGAGCCGTAGATCATCTTGCCGTCCTGCATCCCGATGTTGGCGTCCCACTCATGCCCCGTCAAATATTCCTCAAGGACGAACTCGCGGCCCTGCTCGAAGATCGTGTCGTGGGACGCCGCGATATCGGCGTTGTTCTGGTCGTAGATTCGGAGGGCCTCATCGCGCTCGACGACGCCGGTGAACTGCGCCTCGGCGCCCTTGGCCGGCTTGAGGACCGCGGGGAACGGAAAATTCGGGTCGTTGACCGCCTCCTCCATCGCTGTGCGGGAGCGGATCACCCGGTGGGCCACCCGGTCGACTCCGGCGGCCTCCATGGCGTCGCGCGCCGCGGGCTTGTTGCGCGCGGTCTCGGCGGTGTGGACGCTGAAATAAGGTAGGTTCATGGCCTGGGCGACCCGCGCGGTCAGGACGATGTCGTCCTCCCAGTAGGTCGTGATGCCGCCGAGCTTCCCGTTCTTGCGGATCGAGCGCTGAAGCTTCTTCTGCGCCTTGGCCAGCGCCTCGTCGGGCTTGGTCGTGTCGACCGCGATGAACTCGCTCACGAGGTCCTTGGCCCAGTTGTCCTGAGAAGGCCGTCCCAGCGCGACCCGGATCACGTCCTTGAATTTGGCGAAACCGGTCAGGCCCTTGTCGACGAGCACGACCTCCAGCCCAAGCTGCTTGGCGCGCTCGAGAAAGAACTTCTTGTTCGCGTAGCCCGCTCCGACCAGGACCATCCTCTGGCCGCGCATGGCGTCGCGCCTCGCGCGCGCCAGAGCGGTGGCCATCCAGGCCCGCGAGTGCTCGCCGGCGCGGTCGGGATAGAACTCGTCGAGCTGCCACTGGCCGCCCGAGTCGTGATCGTTGACCTCGATGATGTAAGGGACCGGTTTCCCATTGTGGAACTCGACCATGACGTCGAGGCCGATGTAATCGGTCTGCGCCTGGGCGCCCTCGCCCTGCTCCCGGACGCGATTCTCCTCGTTCTTGGAGATCGCGTTGAGCGCGTCGGCGCCGATGCGCTCGAACTCGGCCGCGAAGGTCTTGGCCTCGGCGTCGGTCTTGAGCAGGCCGTGCTGCAGGCGAAGCTGCCGGACGACCTCCTCGGTCGGCATGATCGCCGCGGAATCGCGCGGGTCCTTGGCCTCGCCGTTGGTCGGCTTGCCCCAGGTCCCGGCGCGGGCGAACATGCCCTTGCCGACGCCTTTGCCCCACGGCGCGCGCGCGGCGAGCACGCGGAAATTCCAATCCTTGCGCTCCCAAGGCTGGGCGGTGGCGAGCTCAGCCGGAGCCAGGGCGTCCAAGGTCACCTGCTTGCCCTCGAGATAGCTGAAGGAGCCGCTGCCGGAGTAGTCCTTGGTGCGGAAGTAGAGGGCCGGGGGTGTGATCCTCTGTTCAACGAGCACGACTCCGTCCATGCTCATCAGTGGGTCGTTCTTGAGCGCCAGCGCGTGGTCGACCATCTCTTTGACCTGTTCGCGGCGGAAGATGGCGACGCCGATGCCGGAATGGAAATTGGGGCCGGACGGCTTCACCACGACCTCGTCGCCCGTGTAGCTCTCGAGGAAGCGCTCGATGCCGCTGTGGACCTGGACGCGGTCCTCGGGCATGGTGACGACCTGCATCGCTTGGGCAGACGGAGAACCGGCGAGCGAATGCGCCGCCATCACGAAGGCCAAGGTCGCGGGCACGCCGACGCCCCGGGCGGCCAACATCATCCTTGTCAGGAGCTTGTCGTTGGTGGTCTTCTCGAGTTGGACCGAGCTCGACATCGGGGTGTCGCCCTTTTCATAGACGACCCCGTCGTTGCGGCCGTTGGCGCCGTCAGTGTAGAAGTTGGCCCGGTAGCGGATTCTGCGGGGATCCTTGTACTCCGCGATGACCGGCTTGCCGCCCTTGAAGGTCAGGCCCTTTTTCATGTACCAGACCGTGCCGCCGTCGTGGGAGTTCTCCTCGATGAGCCACGAGCGGTCGAGGATCAAGTGAACGTCCCCCTCGGACTGGCGCGCGCCTTCCTGCGCGATCGCAATCTTATAGACCGAGGCCGGCGCGAGTATGCCGACGGTCGGACGCCGCTGGTCCGCCGGACCTTCCACGGTCTCCGTCGTGTACGGCGGCAGCCCCATCTTCTTGAGATTGTTCGTCAGCTTCACGAACGCCTCGGCTTCCTTGCCCTCGGGCGAGGGATGCACCGTGCGCGTGGGTTTGTCGACTTGCCGCTTGAGGAAGGGCAGCGAGCCAAGATACAGCGCGGCGAAGGCCATCAAAGCGATGGTGACCACCTTCATCGGGCCGTTGGCGCCGACCGCGTGATACAGGAAGCCGCCGGGCTGGGAGTGCTCGAAGAGCTTCTCGAAGAACAAGCCGCCAAGGCCCGCGGCCACGACCTCGGGGGTCGTGATCAGGCTCCAGATGTTCTCCTCCTCGGCCTTGGCCTTGGGATCCTCGTCGATGGCCGTCTGCAGAAGCGACTGCATCTTGGCCTGGATCGGGGCGAGCATGAGCTTCATCAGCAGGACCAGCGGCAAGGCCACGAAGATCGAGGGGACGGCCCAGAGGCCGATCGAGGGAATGAAGGCCAAGGACGCCAGGACCGAGAGGCCGGCGATGAGCTTGTACTCGCCGTGCTTCTTCTCGAACTTGCCCGCGTACTTCATGAGGACCTTGGAGGCCAAGAGACCGCCGAGATAAGTCGCCGAGAGGACCAGGCCGTTGCCCATGTTATGCTGGCCCAGTATGTCGACCGCGAAGGTCGGCATGACGACGAAGAAGAGCGCGTCCTCGAGGAACTGCTCGGCCATCGACATGATGACCCGGATGCGGACCTTCCCGTTGTGCCAGATGGCCGACGCCGTGCGCTTGATGCGTCCAGGGGTATCGAAGAGCAGGTGGAGAACGACGGACTCGGCGGCGGCCTCGTGGCCGCGGACCCGCATCCCCTCGAAGTAATTCCAAGCAGCGCCGCCCTTCGGAGAAAGCAAGGTTCCCAGGCGCCCGACCGAGGCCAGGACGGCGGCCTTGAGCGTCAACCCGGCGACCGACGGCAGCTTCTTCAGCGCGCGGCCGAAGCTCGCGAGCACCCCCTTCAGCGTGCGGCCCGTACCGGGGACGACCGCCTCTCCAGCGATCTCCATCTTCCCGTAGAGCCAGGCGGCGGTGGCCAGGGCCGCGGCCAAGAGGATCATTCCGGTCTTGGCGCCCGTGCCGACGCCGAAGAAGATATCGAGCCGATCGGCGAAGAAGCCGAACACCCAAGGCACAACGAGCAGGGCGCCATAGCGCGCGAAGAGGAATTGGTAGAAGGCCTGTTGGCGCTGGGCCTTGTCGGGGAAGACCTTGGCGGCGCCTCCCGCGTCGATGTCGACGAGGTGGTTGTGCGCGACGACCAAGGCGTTGAGGCCGACCAAGGTCAGGAACAGGGCCGTCGGCATCCCCGTGCCCAGGGCGATGGCCAGCACGCCGATGGCGCCGAAGATCGCCGCGCGCGTGCGGCCGGCGGTCGTCAGCACGCCCTTCATGCCGTTGCGCTTGACGATCTCTCCCGAGACGAGAGAGGCGACCCCGAGCGTCACATAGTGGACCATGCGGACCGTGCCCGTGAAGGCCGTCGAGCCGGTCAGGGCCGAGACCAAGAGAGGCATCGAGGTCATGTAGATCGCGATCCCGACGATGAAGACGATCTGGCCGATCAAGTACGCCTTCTGAGTCTTGTTGTACTGCGAGAAATCGAGGATCGACTTGACCTTGTCCCAGGCCGTCTTCTTCGCGGGAGCTGACGGCGCCGGAGCGGGGACGACGGCTTCGGGCGCGGCTTCCTTGGCCGCCGCCGGGGAGAGGCCGCTCGCGTTGGGCTTCTCGTCTCCGCCGACCTCGTCGGCCATGGTCTTGGCGCCTTTTCGGCGGATGCGCTCGAATATCCAGGCGAGGACTCCCGTCTTGTCGGTCTTCGTATCGGCGAGCGTCTTGGCGGTCTCGCCGTCGCTCACGCCGGCCAGGACGCTGTTCGAATCCTTGCGCGAGCCGGCGTCCTTTGTGGCCGCCGCGGCGACGGGCTTCTCGATGGACCCGCCGACGGCCGCATTCGCGGGAACCACTGCCGCGACCTGAGGCCCGGCGATCTGGGACTGGGGAGCTCCGAGGGAGGCCGAAGCGATGAGTCCCGCCTCGGCGCCGCCGGGCGCGACGGGGGCGGGATTGACCTCGGTGGCCCCGGCTTGATTGACGTCGACGCCGGTCCGGATCTCGGTGCCCCCGACGCCCGTGTTCGAGATGCCCGCCGGCGGGATGGCGAGGTTCTCGACTTTGGGCACGATCAGGGGTCCGGTGGGATTTCCCTTGCCGGTCGGGCCCTCGGCCTCGGAGGCCAGGACCTCGTAGCAAGGCAGGCCAGGAGAGAGGATGATCAGGGCCGCCGCGAGGCTGGTGGCTATGATTTTCTTCATTCTCTTTTCCTTAATAACAGTGTATCGGCGTTCCAGGTGTCGCTCAGGGGTCGAAGGTCCCACCTGCCTTCGACAATGGGCCTAGGGGAGTCCTGGGCCCGATGATTTAAGGACGGTAAAGACCGTCGTACGAGCCGTCAAAGCCCTTGAGCTTGCCGACTGCGTCGTACATGCGCAGGGTCTGGTCGGGCGTGATGCGCCGAGGAGCCTTCTGGCGCTCCTCGCCGGGGAGAACTCCGGCGC
Source organism: Elusimicrobiota bacterium (assembly GCA_016194705.1). Taxonomy (GTDB): domain Bacteria; phylum Elusimicrobiota; class Elusimicrobia; order UBA1565; family UBA9628; genus PALSA-1176. The sequence continues at coordinate 114,553 of JACQAZ010000015.1, forward strand.
TTTGGTTGACCTCGAAGGCCACCGAGGCGTGGATTTTGACTTTGACCATCGCGTATGGGCGGCTGACGACCTGGGCCGAATACCCCCCCTTGGGAAAGACCTCGCTGTAGAAGACCACGAGCTTGTTCTTGTCGAGAGGGTCCGGCATGAGCACGATGTCGACTTGGTAGCCGGCCTTGGGGCGCTGGCCGAGAAAGACCGCCACGACCATCTCGCGAGTGAAATCGACTTTCGGGGCCTTGGCCTCTTCGCCGGCGTGCTGCTTCCAAAGGTCTCCCCATTCCTTGTCGTTCTTGACGACGACGGTCTTTTTCTCGCAGATGGCGCTGGCTTGGCCCTTCAGGGAATCGCGCTGCCACTGCTGGGCGCGCGCGGGGAGAACGGCGAGAAGGGCTGCGGCGATGAGGACGAGACGATTCATCTTTGAGGCTCCTTCCCAGTGAGTATGGGAGGATTTTAACGAAAGAATCGCGCCAGCGTATGGGTCCTAGGGGAAAAAGCCGGCCAACAATGGGCCTACGGGAGTTGGGACCATTGGCGGTGCCAGGCCTTCACCCTTTTCACTCTTTGCGGTCTCGGCGGAGACCCGCCGAGCTCACCTGGCTTCTGCTCCCCTTGAAGGCAGCAGAACAATCTTTGGAGCAATTTCGCTGCATCATCGTGTAGCGCAAAGAAAATTGTTTTCAGGGGATGCATCGTCCTGAAAGAGTGAAAAGGGTGAAGGCCTGGCACCAATCAGAGGAGCTCGAAGGACTGGCCGAAGTCGGGGCACTGCACCTCCGTGATGCCCTCGTCTTTGAGGTGCGCCTTGAGCGCGACGCGGTCGCCGGGATCGCCGTGCACGAGGAAGATCGTCTTGGGCCGCGGGTTCAAGCTCTTCATGAACCAAATCAGGTCGTCGCGGTCGGCGTGCGCCGAGAAGGTGTGCATGGTCTCGACGCGCGCGGCGACCTTTTGCGGCATCCCGTGGATGCGGACTTCCTTGTCGCCCTGGGAGAGCTTGCGCCCGAGCGTGCCCTCCGCCTGATAGCCGACGATGAGGACCAAGGTCGTCGGCTTGTCGAGGTTGTTGCTCAAGTGGTGGAGGATGCGGCCGCCCTCGCACATTCCCGAGGCCGAGATGATGATCATCGGTCCCGGCATCTCGTTAAGGGACTGCGACTCCTGCACCGTCTTGACGTAGCGCAGGGTCTGGAAGCCGAAGGGATCTCCGGTGGACGCGGCGTAAGCCTGGAACTCGGGCGAGAAGCTGAAGTCCTTGATGTGCCGGTTGAAGACTTCCGAGATGCTCACGGCCGAGGGGCTGTCGATGTAGACCGGAATGGCGGGGATCGACTTCTCCCGCAGGAGCTTCTCGATGACGAAAACGATCTCTTGAGTGCGCTCCAGCGCGAAGCTCGGGATGATGATCTTGCCCTTGTTCGCGACGGCCTGGTTGATGTAGCCCTTGAAGAGCTCCTCGACGCGGTCGATGCCTTCGTGGACGCGGTCGCCGTAGGTGCTCTCGATGAGCAGATAGTCGACTTGTTCTGGGATGTGCGGAGGGTCCATGAGCAGCATTTTGCGGCGGCCCAAGTCGCCGGTGAAAAGCACCCTGCGGCGGCCGTTGGCCGTGTCGAGATCGACCTGGATCATCGCCGAGCCGAGCACGTGGCCCGCGTTGAAGAACATCGCCTTGGCTTTAGGGCTCAGCGCGACCTCGCTCTTGTAAGGGTGGCCCTTGAATTGAGACATGCAGGCCCTCGCGTCGTCCTGCCCGTAGAGCGGGACGACGTTGGCGCCCTTGTGGATCTTATTGAAAAATTTGGCGTCTTCTTCCTGCAGGTGCGCGGAGTCCATGAGCATGATCTGGCAGAGCTCGGTGGTCGCGGGAGTGCAGTGGATCTGGCCCCGTAGCCGTTCTTCGTCAGAGACGGCAGATTGCCGCTGTGGTCGATGTGGGCGTGCGAAAGCAGGACGTGAGCGATCTCCTGCGGCTTGAAAGGGATGTTCTTGTTCTTGTCGATGGCCTCCTGCCGGTGGCCCTGAAACATGCCGGAGTCCATCAGGATCTTGGTCCCGTCCGCGTCGATCAGATGCCGGGAGCCCGTGACTTCGCCGACGCCGCCGTAAAAGGTGATCTTCATCCGTAAAGTCTAGCTTAAAACTTTACGGTGAGGGAGTAGCGGAAGGTGTCGCCCAAGGACCCGAAGGGCTGCCAAGCGAAGTCGAAGGCGGCCTGCTTGAAGCTCAGGCCCGCTCCCAACGCCGGCCCGGTGAAGCCCGGGGTCGTCGTGCGCTCGGTGGTGTAGCCCAGTCGGAACGCCGAGCCGATCGCGTCGTTGATCTTGTGGTTGTATTCGGCTCCCACTGAAGCGAAGGCGTTGGTGTCGCGGTAGCGCGTGACCTCCGCGTCGACCGTCAGGGCCTTGGGCACGACCTGCATGGCGGCCGCGAAGGCGAACGAGGTCGGCAAGGGATCGCTGTTTCCCGAGACGTAGCCCGTGCGCGAGCCCGCGTTGCGGAAGGTCGCCGCCAGGCTCACGGGCCGGGCCCCGTCGGGGTTGAGGTGGTAGAGGACCCCGCCGTCGAAGGCGTAGGCGCTCGAGCGGTACGTGTCGATGCTCTCGTTGATGTACTTGGCGGTGATCCCCGCGCTCAAGCGGCGATTGGCGGCGTAGGCGTAGGACACGGAGTAGGCCCCGTCGGAGGTGCCGAAGGTGCCCACGGGGTCGGTCGAGTCGCTCGTGCGCCGCTGGATGTCGGAGACCGAGAGCTGATAGATGCCCAGGGCCAGGACATGCCCGGAATAATCGGCTTGCTTGGCCATGGGATAGGCGAAGTTGACGACCTCGTAGCTCACGCCCTGGAAGTAGGCCGTGTGCGCGCCCGCCAGTTGGGGCTGCGTGATCTGGGAGAGCCCCGCCGGGTTGTAATAGACGGCGTAGGCGTCGTCGGCGACCGCCGTGAAGGCGTCGGCCATGCCGCCCGCGCGCGCGCCCGCGCCGAGCTTGAGGAACTGCGCCCCCGAGGTGCCGGTCTGCGAGCCGATCGCACGCGCCCGTCCTGCCGCGACGGCGACCAGGAGCAAGGCGATCAAGAGCTTTCTCACAATCCGCTCCCCTTGATGATCGCCATCTTGAACTGCTTGCGCTTGCCGTTCCACTCGACCTCCCCGATGTAGACGCCCGAGGCCACTCTGCGGCCCGAGGCGTTGGTGCAGTTCCACGGAGTGTAGTAGGTGAAGCCGCCGGCCAGCTCCCCTTGGCTCATGTTGCGCACGAGCTCGCCGGCGAGGTCGTAGATCCGTATGCTCGCGCCGTGCACTTCGCCCGTAGGCCCCGGCAAGGTGAAGCGGACCATCGGGCCTTCGAAGGGCGCGAAGGTCCCCGCCCCGAAGAGCTGGGCGTTCCTGAGGAAATTCATGTGCACGATGCAGTCAGACGGGTTGGGGAAGTTCACCGCGAGGATCTCGGGCGGATTTACGGGGTTGCGCGCGTTGGCCACCGGCAAACCGTCGAGCACGACGAAGACCGAGAAGTGGTTGACGCTCACCGTGATGGTCTGGTTGACGGGGTCCAGGCGCCGGTTGGAGTTCTCCAGCACGAAGGCGCCCCGCGTCGCGTCGAAGAAGTAGACGTTGATGTTGTCGGGGGAGGTCGCCGTCGAAAGCTTCGTCGACCATGAGAAGGTCAGGTCGGCGCGCTGCTTGAGCTGGTGGCGTATGCCGGCCGGCAGGAAGATGCTGTAGAAGGCGGAGAGCGGATTGGCCCCTCCGACGGTGTTCGAGGAGGCCAGCGTCCTGTATTTCGACATGGCGGCGGCCAGGTCGGCGGGGAAGGCGTTGGGATTGCCCAGGATGGCCAGCGACGAAGGGACGTAGCCCAGGGTCGCAAGCGCGAGCGCCGTAGCCGAGGCCTGGTCCTGAGCCTTGGCGATTCCGACGGTCACCGTGGTGGTGGCCGAGGCCACGCCGGAGCCGGTGCAGGAAGCATCGGTGCAGAAGGTGAAAGAACCGGGAAGAAGATCGAGGCGCGAGCGCTCGTCGCCCACCGAGATCGTGGTGGTCGTGTTGCCCAACAATTCGTCCTGGGAGGAGGGCTGCAGCTGGATCGAGCCGCCGTGGATGTTGCTGATCCGCTGGGTGACTTGGGAGGGGAGGCCCGCGAAGAAGTCGAAGACCTTGTCGATGGTGAAATTGAGGCCGGTCTTGGGGTCGACGGCGGAGGCCGTCGCCTGCAGGCGCAGACTGAAGGTGGCCTCTCCCACCGCGGCGCGGTAGATCGCCGTGATCTCGCGGCGGTTGGCCGAGATTTTCTTGTCCGACCCAAGGAGCTGGCCCGTGCCGCTTGCGCCGGTCAAAGGCACGCCCGCGCTGGTGACGGCCGAGATCGTCAGGATCTTGCTGAGGTCGCTGTCCCCGTCGACCTTGTTGCGCAGGTCCTCGTTGCAGTCGACCTTGATCTGGAACTGGGAGTTGCCCAGGCCCTTGGAGGTCGCCACACATTCCATGACGGAAGCTCCGAAGGTCAGATTGATGCTCTTGGTGGTCGAGGATTCCTGCGCCGAGAAGGAAACGCCGGACCCCTCGGGCGGGAAGACCGTGTCGTCGTGCGTGTCGGCGGGCAGGATCACGAGATCGTAGCTGATGCCCGTCTTGAAGCCCGAGATCGTGTAGGCGTTGACGGTCTTGGCGACCGGATCGACGTCGACGGAGCCGATGACGTACTCGCCCAACGCGAAGTTGGCCGCCGCGACCCCGCTGACCTCGGTGCTGTTGGGCGCAGAGCCGTCGGACTTGACGATGCGGCCCGTGACCGTGGCGCCCCGCTGCAAAGTGATGACGTTTCCGGGAATGTAGTTCGCCGGAGTGTTGACGCCGGTGTACATGACGTAGCTCGAGGTCGAGGCGGTCACCGTCGCGTTGAAGACCTGGTAGCCCAGGCTCACGGCCTTGAGGCTGAAGGTTCCCGTCGAGAGCCCGGGCACCGTGAAGAAGCCTTGCGAGTCCGTGTTCTCCAAGATGTCGCCCAGAGGGTTCTCGGTCTGCACCGTGCCCGTCGACTGCATGAAGACGGCCGCGGCCGGGAAGCCTTTCTGGGCGCCGAAGGGGAAGCTCAAGGCTCCGCCCGTGGCCGCGTCGGCGACCACGATCTGGCCGGTGACCGTCACGAGCAGGGGGTTGAGGATGAAGTCCGCGGTCGTCGTGGCCAGGAGGTTGACCTGACGGAGGATGACCTGGCCGTAGATCACGCCGTTCGATGCCAGATTCCCCCCTCGAGGCGCCGCGGTCACGTCGTACTCGTTGGAGATGAAGGTCGACACCCAGAGGGTGTATTTGCCGTTTTGGTTGGTGTAGGTCTGTACGACGACGCTCTTGTCCCCGAAGGACGGCAGCGCGGTCACCAGGATATTGCCGAGCTTCGCGCCCGTCGTCGTCGAAGCGAAGACGGTGCCGCTCAAGGACTGTCCTTGGTTGAGGCTGATCACCCCGACGTCCATGATCTGGCCGGGCTGGGGCCGGAGGCTTGCGATCGTGACCGGAGCGTAGTTCTGGCTGCCGTTGGCCAGGAAAGACGGATCCCAGGTCAGCTGCGCGAGCTTGAGATCGAAGGTGATGTTGGGGAGCAGGGGACCGACCAAGAAGGTGCCGTCGGCCTGAACGGGCCGCGCCGCGACCGAGGACGCGGCTTGGGCGAAGCCGCCTTCGACCCACGGATTGGCCGTCGCCGTGATCGAGAAGTTCGGAGCCAGATAATTGGCGTTGTTGGCGGTGATCAGCTCGCCGGTGTTGGCATCCTGCATCCGGCCCGTGATGTAGGCCGCACGCTGCATGGTGACGTTCTGACTGACGAGATTGGATTGCAGTCCGTTGGGGGACAGACCCGGGTTGGGGAACTTGATGGGCTTTCCCACGTACTTGATGGGGATGATGGTCCCGACGACGGAAAGGGTGTAGAAGTTGCCGGCGGGCAAATTCGAGAAGCTGTAGTCGACCGAGTTGGCGACCAGGCCCAAGGTGATGTCGCCGAGGTAGGCGGTCGTCGACGCCACGACCTCCTGGCGCTGGTTGGTGACCGTCAAGTTGAAGATGCGCGCGTCCTGCAGGCCGCCGTCGAGGGAGATCGTACCCGCCACCGAGAAGCCGTCGCTCAAAGTCAAGGTGACGCTGGAGACCGGCACGTCGGCGCCGGCGACGTTGACGAGCTGGCCCACGGAAGGGACCAGGACGGCGCAGGTGGCGCAAGAGCGCAGCCCGACGGTCCGCACGAAGTAGACCCCTGAAGGGAGATTTGTGATCGTGAACGTGCCGGCCGCGGTCAGGAAGCCCACTTGGGAGGTCGCCGGGTTGAAGACCGTGGAGATCGCCACGGTGAAGTTCGTGATGTCCTGCTTGACCGCGACCACGCGCGCGGTGGTCGAGGAAATCCCCGCGGGATACCCGGGAGGGGCGACGAAAGGGGCGTTGGCGACGATGTTGGGGTTCGTGTTGAAGAGCGCGTTTGTGATCTGGTTGTTGATGGAGCCGGAGACCTTGAAGGTCTGCGGGGAGAGGTCGATGTAGACCGTCGTCGTCGAGCCGTTGACCGCGGAAATGCGGACCTTCTTGATCTGGCCGGTCGTGGCATAGAAGAAGGAGAGATCGTCGGTCTCGGTGTTGACGCCCTGGACCGAGAAGGTGGCCGTCGAATCCCCGACTCCCGGACAGACCCCCGAGGCCGGAGGCCCGGTGAGGCTGGGCACGCAGGTAAAGCCCGGAAGGTTGGTCGAGGTCAGGACGCTGAACTGCCTGCCCACATCCTCCGGATGGATCGAGGCCACGACCTGCCCCACGAGGCTCACGTTGCCGAAATCCTTGCTGCCCGTGGGCAGGATGATGGTGCCTGAGATGACGCCTGAACTCGCGAAGAAGGTGAAGTTGGCCGCCGCGTTCGGAGCGGCGGTCACGAGCGGCTGGCTGCCGAGGACCTCGAGCTTGTTGCTGTCCCCGCCCACGTTGACGTAGACCTGGTAGGTGGCTCCCGCCGAGAGACCCCCGATGCTGTACGGGATGGTCAGGCCCGAGGCGCCCCCGGCCGTATACACGTTGGTCGAGCCGAAGTTGAGCGAGCCCGGCGACCAGGCGTTGACCGAGACCTGCAGGCTCTCGCCGGTGGTATTCGCGCTGAAGGTGATCGTGCCGGAGATCGACGATCCCACAGCCAAGGCCGGGAAGTCGACGTTGGTCACGTCGCTCGAGACCGGCACGGCGATCGGACCCGAAGAGAGCGCCAGCAGGCCGTTAGAGTTGGCGCGCAGGATGTAGAGGCCGGGATCGAGGTTGGGCACCGTGTACGCGCCGCTCGTCACGCCCGCGCCCCCGGCGAGGAACACCCCGCCGCCCCCGCCGGCGGCGGCCGCCGCGGACGAAAGCGGGACGGCGTTGACCGAGACGAAGGTCCCGTTGGGATTGAGGCCGGCCGCGATGCTGACCAGGCCGGAGACCGTGCTCTTGCGCGTGAGCGGAGGCAAGGTCAGGCTGTTGACGCCCTGAGCGACGTAGACCGTCGCGCTCGACACCGAGAACGAGGGCAGCAGCGCCGACACCGTGTAAGTGCCCGGCGCCACCGTGAACTTGAAGACGGTGTGGACGATGAACTGCTGGCTGCTCGTGTCCCACTGGCCGCCGTCGTCGAAGGTCGCCGAGCTCGCGGCCAGATGCAGCGGCGAGAAAAAGGTCTGCTGGAGGATCGCGGCGATCGAGGTCGAGGTCCGCACCTCGAGACTGCCCGACTGCTCCGCGGACTGGGTCGAGTAGCTCACGCTCAGCGGCGGCGTGACGAGCAGGATGGCCGCGCGGCTCATCGACACGTCGAGCCCGCCAGAGGCGTTGATTGAACCCGCGACCGAGGCGGTCAGGGCCGTGAAAGTCGAGACGGTCCCGGCCGCGTTGACCGTGACGCTGAGGCTCCCGTCGAGGAAGTCCGACCGGCTGACGAACATGTTGTAGGTTCCGGCTTGGATGCCGGGCAGGACGTAGGCGCCGCCCGCGTCGGACTGGGTCAGGATCGTGCCGTTGGGGCCGAAGATCTGGACGTTCGCGCCGGGCAGCGGCGGGTTGGGCGTGACGCCGCCGTCGAAGAAATGGCCGATGAGCTGCGGCACGGTCACGGTCACAATAAGACCGTCATTGTGCACTCCCGAGTTGCCGAGCTCGACGCGGACGTAGTAGATGCCGGAGGCGACGCGCGCGCCGCCGTTGATCCAGGGGCTGTAGCGGCCGTCCCAGCCGATCTGGCCCAAGGTGGGCTGTCCGTAGCCCCAGCTCTCCCAGACGGGCGTCGGCGCGATACCGGGCTTGAAGGGGACAGAACTGACCAGCACGTGCCAGCCTTGGTTAGGGTCTCCCAAGGTGAAGTTGATGTAGGCCACGTCGTCGCCGCCGGTGCCGTTGGGCGAGATCGCGGCCGTCGTCTGTCCAGTCCCGGAGGAGAGAATCGACACCGAGACTCCGGTCAGGGCGTTGGATGCCAGCACCGAGAGACCGTAGTAGAAGGTGGTCGGCTGGTTGAAATTGTAGAAGACCTCGATGTTCTTGGGGCCGGTCGACGAAGAGAGGGCGTAGTAGGTCGCCGAGGACAATCCGACGGCGATGCTGAGGCTCGCGATGCTGGTCGTCGAGGCCGCGATGCCCGTCGAGAGTCCCACCGTCGGATCGAAGACGAATGTGCTGGTCGCAATGTCGAAGCGCTTGGCGCGCAAGGTCGCGCTGAGCGTCCCCATGGCCGCCGGGACCGCGGCTTGGTTGCCGCATAGATCGAGCGCCAGCAGGTTCTGCGCGTCCGAAATGACGCCCTGCGTGATCGAGAGGTACCGGTTCGACGGCTGCAGGGCCGCCGGAGGACCCGGCAGGATCTGCAGGCTCGGCGAGCCCTGGAGCAATGCCAGCGGCGTGACCCCCGCGTTTTGGGCCTCGGTGACCGAGAAGGTCTGGGTCGAGGCGAGGCACGCGACGGGACCCTCGGTGTAGACCATATTCACCTGCTGGCCGAGCAGGACGGAGCCCGAATTGACGCTCGCCAGCATGGAAACAGGGCTCGTCGAGACGGTAAAGGTGGCCGTCGCGGTCGTCTTGATCGTGATGAAGGCGATCGCAGGGGGCGGGAAGTCCGGCGGGACCGTGAAGCCGAGCTTGCCGCCGACCGCGAGGCCGTTGGCCCCGCCCGTGTAGGTGATCGTCGCGCTGAAGACCGCCGCGCCCGCGGCCGCCGTGGAGGGAGAGATCGTCGCCGTGCCCTCGCCGGCGATGCCCGCCGTGCTCTGGCCCGCGTCGAACATCGAGAAGCTCACGCCCACGATACTGCCCGAGGACGGGGCGAAGACGGCTTCCGCGCCCTGGCCGCGCGGCGCGTAGAGGCCGGCGGGATTGAAGGCGTCGAAAGTGCCGCTGTTGTTGGTGTCGAGGAAGGCGCGCACGTAATAAGGGACCCCCGCGGGCACGAGGATGTCGTACGGTCCGGGTCCCGTGGGCACCACGCGGGCGGCCACGGGCTGGCCCGAGAACAAGGAATTGGACCAGAACTCGACGTGCATCTGGCCCGTCTGGGTCCCGGCGTAGGAGACGACTCCCGAGATGCCCGCAAGCACGACCGCCGATGAGGATGCGATCGTGAAGCCGATGCCGGAGGCGTTCTGGCCCGACTGCAGGAAGATCGGCGCCGCCCCAGTCACGCTCGAGCCGAAGAAGGCGGAGTCCTCGCCGGAATCGGGCCGCCCGTTGGCGTTGACGTCGACGAACCCGCCGAGGAAATAGGTCGTCCCGGTCAGGAGGTTGGTGAAATTGAAGGGTCCCGAGCCCGGCACTGAGATGACCGACACGGGGGACACGCCGCCCGTCAGGAAGGTCGAGGTCGAGAACAGTCCCAGCAGGATCTGTCCGCCCTGCACGCCCGTGTAATTGACCGTGCCTGAAATCGAGCCCAGCGACCCCGCCGACCCGCCCAGCGTCAGCTTGAAGGTCGCCGAGGGCAAACCGGCGGCGTAGGGCGAGACTCCGATCGTGTAAAGTCCGTCGGCTGGAATCTGAAAGGCGCTGATGCGGGAGTTGCCGTTGCCGGCCCCGCCGTCGTCGTAGGAGATGAGGATGCCGTTGGAATCATAGAGCCTGACCGGGGCGTCGAAGAAGTTGACCGCGTCGTTCTCGATGGTGACCGCCTGGCCGCGGGAGCCCGAGAAGGTGTAAAGGCGCTGAAAGGCCCCGTTCTGGTCCTGCGCGCGGCAGTCGGCGGTCGTGATCGTGTCAGTGATCGAGGTCCCGAACGCGATGGGGCGGCGGTCGCAGAGGTCGAGGTTGAGGATCGTCGAACTGGACCCGCTGAAGAAGAAGCCGGTGGAGGAAGAGACGCTCACGGGCTCGCCGGCTTCGGCGATGAAGTTCGAGTTGGGGTCGATGAAAGCCCTGATCTGGTATACGCCGCCGGGCACGTTGTTGAACAGATAGGTCGAGTTCGCCGCGAACGGAGCGCTCGAGAAGCGGGTCGGCGTCGTGCCTCCCAACGGGAAGAGGAAGGCCCTCACCGTTCCCGAACTCGCCAAGCTCCCGGCGTAGGAGAGGGTTCCGAACACGGCGTTGGTCGCGTTGGCGGTCGTGATGACGACGGCGGTCCCGGAGCCGCTCTGCGCGCCGCTGGCGTTCATGTTGAACTGGACGGTGGCCCAGTCGAGGCTGGCCCCGTTGTTGACCGCGCCCGTGACGTACACTCGGGAGGAGTCCAGGACATAGAAGCCTCCGGGGAAATCCTCGAGCGAACCGGCGGCCGTGCCGTTGAAGGTACGCGACGCCGCGAGATTGAGGGCGGGATCGTAGCGCAGCACGATATAGTCGCCGCCGTTGACCGTCGATTCGGCGGTTTCGTAGACGTAGCCGTCGGGTCCCACCTGCAGGTCGCCGAATCCGAAATGGGTGAGGATCGGCCCGAACGTCTTATAGTTCAGCTGCTGGAGGTTCGACGAGTTGAATTTATAGGTCGCCAAGGAGATCGGGGGCGATTGGCCGACCGGGACGAAAGACAGGAACAGGTTTCCAAGGCCGTCGACCGCCAGGGAGCCCGAGCCGCCGCCGTTGCCGGTCGGCACGCCGAGGTTCGTGATGTCCTGGGACGCCAGCAGGTTGAGGCCCGAGTCGTATTTCAACAAGGCGGCGAGCTTGCCCGGCCCCCCCGGATCGAAGGTGGCCAGGGCGTACACATACGCGGTGTTCGTGTCCACGGCGATGGCGGCCAGGCGCGTGCCGCTGCAGCTCAAGGACGAAGAGCACGCAGCGCCGGGGAAGGCGAAGGTCCCCGTCGAGATCGTCTTGAAATTCTGGTTGGGATCGATCTGGCGCAGCATCGACCCTCCCGCCTGCCCGGCCCGCACGGCGGCGTAGAGCAGGCCGCCGGACATCGCGCTCCCGTCGACCTGCTCGCCGCCGAATGTCGCGTCGGCCGCCGTCAGCTGGATGGTCCTGATGACATGGAGGTCCGCGCCGAGCTCGAGGATCGCCGCGGTGCTCGTGCCGACTCCCGAATTCGAGACCGACCCGGGGATGTACAGGAACCGCAGGGAGGGATCGAAAATCGGGTCGTGGCCGTCGATGCTCGCGACCGTCGTCGAGGCGAGGAACACTCCGCCGGAGCTGTACTTGACGATGGAGAGGACCAGGGGACGCTGGTCGGTGAGGCCGGTGACGTAGAAGAACGGCCCCCCGGCCGTGGTCGTGTCGGCGGCGACGCTGATCCCCAGATCGGCCGCGCCTCCGTCGAAGCGGGCGCCGCCGGGCGCCGTGAAGCTGCCCGTGTAGACGTTGAGGCTTCCGCCCGCCCCGGGATCGGTCATGAACTGGCCGGAATTGGAGAGGTTGACCGAGGGAGAACCCGGCGGCAGGATCACCGAGCCGAACTGTTCGTAGGCCTGGAAGGCCGGGTTGAAGATGCCCGAGCCGCTGGTGTCGCGGAAGGCGTCGACGAAATAGGTCCCCGGCGGAACGTTCGGGACGGTGAATGGGAAGGACCCGGAGCCCGCCGCCGCGGGCGCAGAGAAGCTCAGCGCGGGAGCGCCCGCGTAAGTCGAGGTGCTGAACAGGCGGATCACGAAAGGCCCGCTCTGGATGCCCAGGTAGATGATGTTGCCAGTGACCGAGCCGTTGTTGAAGTTGCCGCCCCCCGTATTGGGATCGACGATCTGGACGTTCACGCCGTAGGTCGGGAAGGTGTTGGGCCCGGAAGAGACGTTGACCGGAGAGCCGAAGCACGGTCCGCCCCCGGAACAATTGGCCTGGCCGAAGACCCCGAAGGGCTCGCCGGGGTCCTGGTTGCCGTTGCCGTTGGCGTCGATAAAAGAGGCGACCGTGTAGTAAGTCGCCGCCGCGAGGAAGGGCAGGCCGAAGCCGTAGTCGGAGACCCCGGGTGTGCGCGCAATCCCCGCCTGATGGCTGGTGAAATGCCCAGAGACCCCGGGCACGAACGCCTTGACGACGATGTTCTGGTTGATGGGAGCTGCGCCCGAGTAGGTCACGACGCCGTTGATTTGGCCCGTCGGGGCGTCGAGCAGGGCGACCGTGATCACGACCTGGCTGCTGGCGGGCACGAAGACCGCTTGCTTGCTGTTGAAGTCGTTGGCGGGGATCGCCCCGTAGAAGCCGATGGGTTCCCCCATGCGGTCGTCTGGCTCGCTGTTGTTGTTGTTATCAAGGAAAGCCGCGACGTAATAGGTGGCGCCGCCCACGACGCCGTTCTTGACGAAAGAGCCCGTCGAGGCCTGCGACAGGACGTACGGAATGAAGTTGAAGTCGGAATCCGCGGCGAAAGCCATGAGCAGCGGTCCCGTCGAGCTCCCTCCGTACGAGACCGTTCCCGAGATCGTCGAGTTGCCCGACGCCCCCGAACCCGGATCGGCGACGAAGACGCCGACCGTGGTCGTCTGGTTGGCCGTGACCGTGACCGACGAAACGGCGCCCCTGGCCTCCAACGGGTCGTTCTGTGAGTTTCCGTTGACGTCCACGAAGGCCAGGACCATGTAAGTGGTCGCCGGCGGCACGAAGGGGATGGAATAGGCGCCGGCGGCGGGGATGGTCGCGAAGGCGATCACGCTGAACTGGCCGCAGGTAGGGCAGCTCGGCGGGAAGCCGACCGAGACGACGATCGTGCCGCTTTGCGTGCCTTGGCGCACGATGGTGCCCGCGACCGTGCCGACGGCCGGGTCGGTCATGGTCAGGTTGACCGGTGCGACCGTGGACCCGTTGACCGACCTCACGCCGCCCTGGATCTGGACCGCGGTCAGCGAGGAGGCTCCCACGCCGAAGGCGCCGTTGGGCTCGCCGGCGTCCTGGCTCCCGTTGCCGTTGGCGTCGCGGAAGGCGCGCACGAAGTACTGCCCATCCGGCAGGCCGCCGACGGAGTAGGCTCCCGGGGCGGCGAAGGTCGACTGCACCACGGGGAACGCCGTCGGATCCGTTGTGTTGAAAAGTTGGATCGCGAGCTTGCCGGATTGGACGCCGCTGTAGGTCGCTGCGCCGGAGATCACACCGGAGAAGCCGCCGTTGACGCTCAGGCTCACCGTCGCCGGGCCCACGTCGAACTGATTGAAGGAAGTCGGCTCGATGAAGTAGAGGCCGGCCTGGTTCGCCGTGTAGGAAACATACGCGCCCCCGGGCCTGTTGTCGGTCGCGGCGACGGAGCCGTCGGGGCCGAGCAGGATCAGGCGGTTGGGGTAGGCCGACTGCATCTGGATCGCGATCTTCGAGCCGGTTCCGAGCGAGTTGGCCGCCCCTCCGCCGACCCGGAAGCTCATGAGGTTCGTAAAGAAGCCGCCGCCCTGGTCGAGAGCCGGGCAGCCGGCCGCCGAAAGGGTGAACGTGGAGACGGTGGGAGCTCCCAGCCCGAAAACGACGGGAGAGTGGTCGCAGACGGTGACCGTCGTTCCGGTCACCGAGTTGCCGCCGAAGATGTTGATCGGATACGGGTTCCCGAGTCCCCCAAGATTGCCGCCCGGTTCGCCGTCCTGCTGTTTGGCGTCGCCGTTGAGGTCGCGGAAGGCCTCGACGTAGAAGATCCCGTCGGCCAGACCCGTGAAACTGTAGGTGGACAGCGCCGTCTCGGCAAGGAAGCTCGAGATGTCGGGCGTGGCCGAGAGGCGCACGCGCATGGGGCCCGCCGAGGAACTCGCGAGGTCCTTTACCACTCCGGAGATCGTCGCGCCCAGGTACGGCGTCACGCCGATCGAGCCCGACGCAAAGCCCTGGTTGCCCGCGAAGTCCACCGCCGCGACGCGGTAGTAGTTGACCACTCCCGGGAACGGCGTGAAGTCGGTATAGGTGTTGCCCGCGACCGTCCCGGTCGTGCCGAAGACCCCGCCCGTCGAGATGGTGACGAAGGGCCCCGCGACGTTGGTCGAGCGCTGGACCCGGAAGCCGGCGAGGTCCAACAGGGTGGAGCCGTCGGCGTTTAGGTTCGGCGCGACCCAATTGAGGACGATCTTGCCGAACGGCGTGTTCGCGGCGAGGCCGACGGGGATCGCGGGCGTCACGGTGTCGGCCGACAGCGTGAAATTGACTCCGGGATGCGCGCCGAGTCCGACGGAGGGAGCGCTCGAGGGGCTCACGTCCTCCCCGGAATGGAAGGCCCCGTCTCCGAAGACGTCGACGAAGGCGCGCACGTTGTAGTTCGTGCCGCCCGGTTCGGAGAAATAGTACGGCGAGTTTGGAAGCCTGGCGAGGTCGAAGACCGGGCTGAACGACGCGTTGGTCGAGATCTGTATCGCGATGAGGCCCTTCTGGGTCCCCGTGTACGTGAACGAACCGGAGATCGAAGGCCCGAACCCCGCCGCGGTCGTCACGCTCCCGGTCGACGAGACGGCCGCCGCGATCCCGTTGCCGTTGAAGGCCCCGATCCCGTAGAAGTAGGGCGTCGCGGGCAGCAAGGCGGAATCCGTCGCCGAACTGCTCCCGGTCGAGAAAATCAGAGAGAAGGGACCGCCGGAGGCGGTCGCGCGAAGAATCTGGTAGACCGTTCCCGGCGTGTTTCCGTTCGCGGGCCAGGTCAGCGAGATGCTGCTCTGGGAGACTCCGGGAAAGGTCGGGGTGCCGGCCGCGGCCGCGAAGCTCGCAACCGAGGAAACCAGGACGATGGGGCCGGGCCCGAAATTGTTCTGCGCCTTGATCTTGCGGATCGCCGAAAACGTGTTGGAGGCTATCACCACATCGATGAAGCTCAAAGACGAGCTCGAGAGGGAAACCAGCGGGGTCCCGACCGCGTTGAGCAGCTGATAATTCGTCGCCCCGATGGCGGTGTCCCAGCTCCAGCGCACTTCGATCGTCGACAACGCCACTCCCGCAAATCCCGTGACCGCCAACGGCGGGCCCGCCGGCGAGATCGTCAGGGCCTGCTGGGTCACAGCCGCCGAGCTGACCGCCAGGGGCCCGTTGACTTGCGCGAAGGCGTTGCCCGGCACGAGGGAGTCGGAGAGGTCGGTGCTGACGAAGGCCAGCACGGAGTAGTCGGTCGCCGGCGTGAGCAGTCCCACGCTGTAGGAGAAGACGCTGCCCGGGCCGGCCGCAGACAGGGAATAAACCTTCTGGTCCTCGAAGGAATAGCCGGGAGTCCCGGGAACGCCGTGGCCGACCTGCACGACCAAGTCGCCGGCCGCGGAGCCCGACGGAAAAGTGATGTCCCCGGCGAGGGCGCCGCGGTCGAAAAGCGGGATGGTCTGACCCGCGATCGAGGCGGCTGTATCAAGGAAGATCAGATTTGAGGACCCCACGAAGAGAGACGAGAGGGTCAGGTCGCCGGCCAAGCCCGCGGGCTCGGGACCGTTGGGCTCGAAGTCGCCGTTGACGTCGCGGAAGCCGAAGATGTAGTAGGTGGCCGGAGTGGGCAGCCCCGTGAAAATGTAGGCCGCGGGGTTCGGCGTCGAAATGACGCCGGCGAACTCGTCGGTGGCGTTGTCGAAGATCGCGAGCAGGAACTGGCCCACGTTCTGGACGCCCGAGTAGGTGATGCTGCCCGCAATCGACCCCGAGCCCAATGACATCGTGAAATCGACCCCCGTCACTGTCGAGCCGGAGACGAGCGACGTCGAAACGGAGCTGGGCTTCCCGGTCTGGCTCGGCGCGTTCTGGACCACGGCGTCCACGGTGTAATCGAACTGCGCCGGCAGGCCGCCCAGAGTGTAGCCGTAATACGTCGTACCCCCGACCAAGGTCAAAGTGACGGTGCTTACGATCGTGTGCGGAGACTGCGGGCAGGCGGAGCCGGTGGGCGTGAAGCAGGGTTGGATTTGGTCGGCGCGCACGAAGAGGTTGCCGGTCTGCGTGCCCAAGTAGAAGACCGTTCCCGAGATCGCGCCAGTGGTTGAGCCCGCGACCGAGAATGTCGAGAAGACCGCGCCGAAGTCGTCGAAATAGGCGCCGGAATAGTCGTTGATGGCGAGGAAGAGGCGGCCGGAGGCGGGAGAATTGAAGGGCACTCCGCCGGTCACCGGATACCAGGTCGTTCCGTTGCCCAGCGAGTCCCCGACCCTGCCGACGAGCTGGCCCTGATTCGCGGCCGGCACGATGGTGTTCTGTCCCGCCGTGCCGCCGATGCCTCCGGGCCCCGTGGAGGACGCCGCCGAGACGTTCCAAGTCCCGACGAGGGCGTTGACGATCACCGACTGCCCGCCGGCCACGAAAAAGCCGGTGTCGACGCCGCCGCCCGAGGGCTGCTGCGCCGCGACGGCGGCCATCGTGGCGAACTTGGCCGAGGCCGTGGAGGTCGCGATCGGGTAGATTCCCTGGGCCGCGGCGGAGCCCTGCGAGAGCGTGAAGTAGCTCGTGCTCGCGATCGACATCTGGAAGTCGGGCATCGTCTGCCCTTTGAGGTCGACGGCCACGAAATAGGTCTCGCTCGTCCCGGAGAGCACCGTGTGCGGGTTCGGGCCCAGGATGATGACGCCGCTGGAGACGCCGGGCGGAACGTAGGTCACCGGCGCGTTGAGTTGGCCGTCGAAGGTTCCCGCGCCTCCGACGAAGGGATTCTGGAACAGTCCGTCGCCGCCCGGACTGAGGTTGCTGTCCCACCAGAGTGTGAGGTAGAGGCCGTTCTGAGGGGCGGGTGTGGAGAGATCGACCCGGAGTGCGTTGAGGGTCAAGCTCGAGCCCGAAACCGCGACGTCCAGGCGCAGCATCGCCTGGGGCAAGGAGGAGGCCGCCATCGTGCTCGTGTAGCCGACGTAGCCTTGATGGAAGGTGAATGGATTGACGGTCGCGACCGTGAGCGTCCCGCCCGGCGCCGATGAGCCTCCCGTGATGTTGAGCAGGCCGCCGGTCGCGGCGCTGTTGGCCACCGCCGCGGTCGGGCCCGACGAGCCCGAGGCCTCGAAGGACTGAAAGGCCGAGAAGTTGGCCGTGCTCAGGACGATGTAGGCGTCCGACTGCACCGTCGTGGGCGGGGCCGGCATCGTGTAGAAGGTGGCCCCGCCTTGCGGCAGCGACGGGAAGTCGAAGGCCGCGGCCAAGGTCGAGCCCGCCACGTTCGGGGCGCCGACCCAAACGTCGGCCGAGATCGGGCCGACCTGGCTCGAATTCATCGTGATCGTGCCAGAGACGGCGCTCCAGTCGTTGATCGTGATGTCGATGGCTGACACCGTGCCGCCGGCGGGGAGGAAGACCGGGTTCGACACCATCCCTTGCGTCGGGCCGTTGCCGTAGGCGCCGCGCGGCGAGAAGCCGGTCGGGTTGCCGCTGGGGTCGCGCCAGGCGTAGATGTAGTAGGTGTTCGGAGCCTGCAGGCCCGAGATCGTGTAGCCGGTCCCCGGCTGATTGACCTGGCCGCCGAAGCTCCCGCCCTCGGCGCCGCCGGGACCGCCGGCGACGGCCTTCAGGAAAGAGCTGGGGTTGCCGTTGTTGGTGCCGAAGACGTAGCTCATCGGTCCTGGGACGAGGCCGGGGCCGGTGTAGGCGACGATGTTGTAATTGCCCGAGCCGCCGCCGGAGTTGGTGATCGTTCCGGTGATCGAGCCCGAGGCGCCGCCGTCGGGCGACCAGAAGACGACGTGGTTGGGATCGCTGTCGAACGGCGAGCCGAATTTCGCGCCGCTGGCATCGTTGATCGTCACCGTCGATCCCGCGGCCAGGAAGCCGGCCGAGACGTTGGTCGAAACATTGTTGTCGAAGGCGACCTTAGAGAAGGCAAAGGACACGGGCGAGGGCCACGTCGGCCCGCTGAAAACGATGGAGGGGAGGGGGTTGAAGTTGGCGTTGGTGAACGACACTTTGCTGAGGTTGACGACGCTCGTCAGGCTGGAGATCTGAAGCCCGGCTGAATCGGTGACATAAGTCAGTTGGGAGTTGTTGAGGTTGATCGTTCCTTGCGTGACGGTGAAGGGGAAGGGGTCGTTGGGATTGATGGCCTGCAGCGTCGCCGTGCTCGCCCCGACGCTTCGGAAGCCTCCGCCGCCGAGGACAGAGATGCCGTTGTGGCCCAGCTGCAGAATGCCCCCGCCGGGCCCCATGTCGAAGGCGCCGCCGGCGATCCTCAGTTTGTTCTGGGAGGCGAAGGTGACGGCCCCACCCAAAGTCAGGACTCCGTTGAAGACCTCGACCTCGCTGGACACGGTCAAGGTGTAGGCCGCCGGCGCGATGGTGACCGTTCCGGTGTAAGAGGTCGTCAGCTTCAAGAGGCCCACGTTGGCGCTGTAGATGTCCCAGTTGCAGTTCTTCGACGACACCGAGTTATCGAAGAGCACGGTCTCGCCGGAGGCGGGCGGCTGGCTGTTGAGCCAGTTGGCGTTGATGGAGGCGTTTGAATTGACGCCGCTGTTGCCGGTCCATATCCTCGGAGTCGTGGAGACGAACACCTGGGCTCCGACCGCGATCGAGCCCGCGTTGTCGAGGTAGGAGGTGTCGTTCATGGCCAGGAACAGGTCGCCGGTCTGGCCGGCCGTGACCGTGACGCTCGAGCCCAGCTGGAACCAATTGCCGCCTCCCACGCGCCCCACGAGCGAGCCGATCTTGAGAGCAGGGTCGAGTCCGCCCAAGGTGGCGATGCCAGTCGCGTTGGTCACGCCGAAGCCGCCGGTGTTCCAGGTCCCGGTCGCGGTCACGAAGATGTTCTGGCCGCTCTGGACCTGAAGGCCCGTGTCCAAGCCCCCCGTGCCGCCGGGGTTGGCGGTCGGCGTGGCCGCCCCCTGGGCCGCGGGGTTGGCGAAGACCAGCTGCTGGACCACGGGCTGGCCCGACTGGATGGGGAACGCGACGGAGGGCGAGAGCCCGCCTTGGGCCAGTCCGATGTTGGCCGGGCCGGGCAAAGTCACGCCCAGCTGGCGGCCCACGGACATGCTGCTGAAGGTCACGGTCACGAAGAAATACTGCGTCGTGCCGCCGAGGATGATGGTGTACGTGCTCTGGAGCAGGGCCAAGGGCGGCGAGCCCGCGCCGAAGGGCGCGGTGGACAGCAAGGTGTCCGACGGCTTGAAGAGGCCGTCGCCGTTGTCCTGCCAGAGGCTGGCGCCGACATTGGAGGACGGGGCGTTGCCCAAGAGCCCGACGTTGACCGAGTTGAACGACGCCGCGCCGTCGGTCCAGACGCCCAGGCGCAGCAGGGGCACGTTGACGCCGTTGGTCGCCACGGTGGAGGGCGAGATGTCCGTGCCGGCGACGAAGATCGGCGCGCCGCCGCCGGCCATGAACAGCTTGACCGACACCGCGTCGAAGTCGCCGGAGCCGTTCTTGGAAGCCCCGGTGACCACGACGTTGGAGGAATCAAGGACCGCCAGGCCGACGGTCGTGTCGGTCGAGTTGGCGGGGCCGTTGAAGGCCGAGGACAGCAGGAAATGGAGGTCGCGGTCGTACTTGACGACCCCGTAGTCGCCCTTGCCGGGGCAGGTCGCGCCGTCGCAGGCCTTGGGGTAGGCGAGGAAGACGCTTCCGTCGGGCGCGACTTTCACCACCTGGTTGGAGGCGTTGATGTTGTGAACCGCGTCGGCCTGCGTCGAGCTGGCGTTGGTGTAGTTGCCGAAGACGCCGTTGTAGGCCGAAACCAACGAGGCCCCTCCGGTGAGATCGGAGCAGGCGACGTAGACCTTGGTCGCGCCCGCGGCTTCGGTCGAGACCGCGATGGAGGGCTCGTTGGGGGTCAGGGCCGTGATGGTGCTGTCCCAGAGCTCGGTCAAGCCGCTCGTGTACTTCACCAGGTGGAGCTCCGAGCCCGGGTTGGTGGAGGTGGACACCGCCACGTACACGTTGCCCGCGGCGTCCAAAGCGATGGCGTTGCCGTCGCTGTTGAGCACCGTGCCGTCGACGTAGGTCGCCGTCGAAACGGCCGAGAGGGCCGAGTCGTACTTGATGACCTTGGCGTGGTTCTCGCTCGAGCCGCCGTCGTTGACGGTATAGAGGGAGGTGCTGAACGTGCCCATCGCGGTCACGTTGCCGATCACCGTTGTGTCCAGGTTGATGGAGGCGGTCTGAACGAGGCTCGAATTGTAGGTGGCCAGCGTGATGCTCAGGCCGGAGACGGGGTTCGACGACTTGTCGGCGACGAAGACGGTGCCGCCGCTGCCCACCGCGATGACGGCGTCGCCCTGGTTTCCGTTGAGCGGGATCGACTGCAGGTAGTTGCCGTTGCCGTCGAGCTTGACGAGGCTCTCCAGCATCGGGGGGCTGAACGAGGAGCTCGTCGAGGACATCACGACCTCGTAGATGCTGGGCCCGGAGTTGTCGACGGCGATGCCCGCACCGATGTCATGGAAGCCGTTGTTGCTGGCCGCGACCGCGCCTCCGGCCGCGGCGAAGTTCCCGGTGTAGGCGAAGGTGACGGCCTTGAAATCGGACGCAAAGCCCAGTCCCGACACTCCCACCGTGTCGGTCGGGAAGGCGCGCACCCGGTAGGTCACCCCCGCGCTCAGCTGCGGCGTGTCGGGCCCGGTCGAGTAGGACCAGGTCCCCGACGAGGCCCCGATGAAAGTCGCGGGGAGAAAGCTCGGGGAGCCCGTTACGAAGGCGGAGCCGTTCCAGAAGAAACTATCCGAGAGCCTCTGGATCGTCACCTGCACAGCGGTGATCGTGTTGCCGTTGAAAGCCTGGGCCGTGCCCTTGATCGTGAACAGGCTCATCACGAACGGGTTGGGCGGGAAAGTCACCGGGGAGACCGGCAGGCCGGCCCAGACGACCTCGCCGAAAGGATCGTTGGAGAACTGCGGGCCCGCCTGGGGGCCGGCGAAGTTGGTCATCGTGATGGTCGAATTGGTCAGAAGGCTCGCGTTGACGTTGACCGCGATGCTGTTGTCGAAGAAGACCTTGGAGAAGGTCGAGACGAAGGTCCCGCCCAGGAAGTTGATGGCCGTGGCTCCCGCGCTCAAATTCAGGAAGGTCATCGACGTGACCGAGAGGACCGCGCCGGCGGACTGCGAGTTGACCTTGAGCCCGAGCTGGCAGCCCAGGATCGTGTTGGAAGTCAAGCTCAAGGGACCGGCGTGCCCGATGTCCAGGAACACGCCCGCGCCCTGCGGGCCGCCGAAGATCGTGTTGGTCGTGACGGTCAGGCCCACGCTGGCGAAGCTGAAGATCGCCTTCTGGAAGGTGCCGGTCGCGAATAGGACGCTGCCGTCGATGACCGTGCCGGTGGAGCCGAAGTTGGAGATCGCCTGCTGGCCCTGGACGTAGGAAGCGTCGATCGTGTCGGACGACCCGCTGATTGAGATGGCCTGGCCGGGACCGCCGTTGCTTGTGACGGTGCTCTGGCGGATGGTATCGTGGCTGTCCCCGGACAGCGAGACGGCGACATCCGCCGTGTTGGAGATGAAGCTTTGGGTGATGGTGTTGTACGAAGAGCCGGTCAGGTAGAGCGCGGGGTAGCCGGCGCTATTGTTTGTGATCCTGCTCTGGCTGATCATGTTGTTGGCGGCGGGAGGCTGAAAATAGGCGCCGTAGCCGGAAGGCTCGTAGATGTAGAGGCTCGTGAGGGTGTTGGTGGAACCGTAAATGTCGACGGCATAGCCGCCGACGCCGGCGCTCGTGATCGAGCTTTGGGAGATCGTGTTGTTGTTGGAGACGTTCAGAAGGCCGAGGCCGTTCCCGTTGGGACTGGAAAGGTAGCTGAGCGTGACGGTATTGAACGAGGCGCCGCCCACAATGGCGAGGGCGAATTTCGCGGCGCCGTTGCTGGTCACGGAACTTTGGGAGATCGCGTTGCCGCCGCCGCCCATCACCAAGGCGTCGTTGCTCGGATTGGCGACATAGCTTTGCGAGATCGTGCTGTACGCGGCGGATACGCTGAGGGCGGCGCCGCCGTTGCTGGTGATGCTGCTGAAGGTCACGGTGTCATAGACGGCTCCAGCGGTAAGATCGACGCCGCCGAAGCCTGCCGACTGGACAGAGATGGTGGAATAACCGATAAAACTGTAGCTTGAAATGCTCACCCCCACCTCGGTGATCTTCCCGCTCGGGTCCAGCAAGCTGACGCTGGAAATAGTCACGTAACCGGAGGACGCCTTGATGCCGTAGCTCATTGAATTGGCGGGAGAAATGGCGATGTGCCCGATCGTCACGCTGGCGTTGGCGATGAGGAAGGCGGCGGTCGAGAAAGCCGGCGGGCTGACCACCGGCGCCGAGCTTATGAAGGAAGGGTCGGCCAGGATCCTGACAAAGAAGCCGTTGTTCGTGACGCCCGCCACGTTGACCTGCTCGGTGTAGGTCTGCGTGTCCCGGATCACGACGCAGGCGTCGCCGCCGGCGAGGCTCGGGGGCAGGTGATTGAGCGCGACCGAGATGCTGGAATAATCCCCGCCGGCGCTTTTCTTGACGTTGAAGCCCGTTGCGCAG
The DNA here is from genome assembly GCA_016194705.1 of Elusimicrobiota bacterium. Lineage (GTDB taxonomy): Bacteria > Elusimicrobiota > Elusimicrobia > UBA1565 > UBA9628 > PALSA-1176. The sequence goes on from JACQAZ010000015.1 coordinate 137,345, forward strand.
CCTCCCGGAAGCCCGGCACCGACGTAGCCGGGCCAAATGATGACGCCGAGCGGGTCGTTGGCGAAGCTGGGCCCCGTACGCGGCCCCGCGGCGTTGGCCATCGTGACGGCCGAGCCGCCGGAGAGCGGGGAGGCGTTGACGTTGACCGCGATGCTCGTGTCGGCGAAATTGACGCTCGAGAACGTGACGTTGAATGTCCCACCCTGGAAGTTGATCGCCGTGGCGCCGGCGGCCAGGCTCGAGAAGGTCAAGGACGAGATCGAGAGGATCGCGCCCGGGCTTTGGGCGCCTATGTTCATGGCGTTGGCCGCGCCCGAGCCCGAGATCGTGTTGGAAGTAAAGCTCAAAGAGCCGTCGTTCGCGCCGGCGCTGAGGTTGACGCATACGCCCCCGGTGCTGCTACCGCAGATCAAGGTCGTGGTCGTCACGGACAAGCCGACGGCGGCGTTGCTCTGGAGCCCGGGGCCGGGGGTAGCGCCTAGGCCTCCCGACAGCACGCTGCCGTCGACGACCGTGCCTGTCGAGCCGAAGTTGGAGATGGCCCCCTGGCCTTCGACGTAGGACATGTCGATCGTGTTCGAGGAGCCGCTGATGAAGAGCGCGAAGGTGCCCGTGGCGCCGCTCGTGACCGTGCTCCGGCTGATCGTATCGTTGGCGCCCGCGTTGATCGCGACGGCGGAGCCCAACGGATTGGAGATGAAGCTGTCGGTGACGCTGTTGGAATAGGCGTTCTTCAGCCAAAGGGCGTAGGCCGTGGAATTGCCCTTGATCGTGCACGAACTGATCGCGTTCGCGACCGGGAAGATGGTGCCCGCGAAATCCGTCACGTAGGCGGAGGTGCTCACGGGGTTGGAGATGAAGCTCTGCGAGATCGTAGCGGAGGCTGAGCCCAGCACCCAGAGGGCGACGCCGCCGTTCGAATTGGCGACGATGCTGCTCTGCGTGACCTGGCTCTGATGGTCCTCGTCGAGCTTGAGCGCGGTGCTCCCGCCGCTAAAGAGGTAGCATTGGATTATCTTCGTGCGGGAGGAGCCCGAAAGCTGGACCGCATCGAAGCCCGAGTTGCTGGTCATCGTGCTCTGGCTGATCGTGTTCGCGTTTGAGTTCGAGTCCAGCAGCGCGACGTAGCCGGAAAGGTTGCTGAAGAAGCTCTGAGCGAAGGTATTGGACGACGAGTTGATCATCCTAAGGTCCCAGGTCGCGCCTTGGTCCATGGCCACGGTGCTGAAGCTGATCGTGTTGGAGCTGGAATCGGTGAAATAGGCTCCATACCCTCCGTTCTTGTTGAAGAAATAGCTCTGCGTAACGGTGTTGGAGGACGCGCCCATGAAGCTGAGAGACGTGGAAAGGCCTCCGGAGGCGCCGGTGTTGATCGTGCTGAAGCTGATCGAGTTGGCGTTGGCGTTCTTGAGGAGGACTCCGGGGCCCAACGGGTTCAACAGAAAGCTCTGCGTCAGGGTATTGCTGGACGCGCCGTCGAGGAAGAGTGCGTAGGCCGCGGAATTGCCGGACATCGTGCTTTGGATGATCGTGTTGTTCTTGGAGTTGGGATTCAGATAGGCCGCCGTGCTCAGCGCATTAGAGATGTAGCTCAGCGTGACCGTGTTGGAGGAACCGCCGGTGAACGCCAGGGCCGCGTTTGTCGCGGAATTGCCGGTGATCGTGCTCTGGCTGACCATCGCGTAGGAAGCGTTGGACGGGAGCTCCAGCGCGGGACCGGCCGAGTTGCTGACGAAGACCTGGGAGATCACGTTGTTCGGTCCGTCGGCGCTGAACGCGTCGGAGGTCGAATTGCTGGTGATCGTGCTCAGAGTGACCGTCGTCGAGGAGGAATTGGGGTACATCTGCAGCGCGACGCCGAGCGGGTTGGCGATGTAGCTTTGGGTGATCGTATTTGAGGAAGCGAGATTGTCGAGATAGAGGTTTGGGGGGCCGGCCGCGTTGGAGGTGATCGTGCTGAACTTGACGATGTTGCCGGTGGTCCCGTTGGTAAAGTACATGCCCGAGCCGACGGGGCTGTAAAGATAGGTCTTGTCCACGGTGTTCCCGGACCCTCCGTTGAAGCGAACGCCCGCCCAGTTCGCGGTCCCCGAGCTCCGGTCGATGAGGTTGCCGGTCCCCTCCAGGTAGAACGCGTCGGCGCCCACGACCACGACGCTCGAGGTGAACACCTTCGTGTAGCTCGAGAGGAAGACGCCCGCCGGGCTGATCTTGCCCAAATTGTCGATCACGCTCAGGCTGGAGATCGTCACGCTGGGAGAAGAGGCCTGGACGCCGTAGGAGACGGCCACCGTCGGAACGATGCCGAAGCCGGAGATCGTCACGCTCGCGTTCATGACCTGGAAGGCGGCCGTGGAGAAAGAGGGCGGGCTGACCACGGGAGCCGAGCTCACGAAGCTCGGATCGGCCATGATTTTGACTTGAAAGCCGTTGTTCGTGAATCCCTGGATGGTGACCTGCTCGTTGTAGGTATTGGTGTCGCGGATTACGACGCAGAGATCCCCGGTCATAACCTTGGGCAGGGCGTTCACGGCCGCCTGGATCGAACCGAAGCCGCGCGGCGGGGGGCCTTGCGCCACGTCGAAAGTGTAGCCCGCGGTGCAGTTACCGGACGGATTGACGCTCGGGAGCGCGTACTTGGCCAGGAATATCTGCTGCGGGCCGGTCGTCACGAAGCCGGCCCCGAAGGCCTTTTCCGAGGCCGTGTCCACCACGACCGCCGAAAGCTGATCGTTGCCCGAAGATCCGCCGTCGAAGGTGCTGCTCGAGATCACATTGAGGCTGTAATCCATCTCTGAGATCAAGGCGTCGGCGGCTGTCCCGCCTGCGACCAGCTGTCCGCCGAGGTAGACCCTGTTGCCGGTGACGGCGAGAGCCATGGCTTGGTGGCTGAATGAGTTGACGGGACCGGTATAAGTCTGGGTCACCAGCTGATTCAAGTTGAGGTCGAATTTGGCGACATAAAGATCCGAGTCGGCTCCCGTGATGCTTTTAACCCCGGCGGCGAACAGAAAATTGTTGGTCGGGTCCACGCTCACGCCGAAGACGATGTCCGAATTCCCGCCCGGCCCCGCCTGGGTGAAGCTCGTGATGTAGACAAGGCTGCTGTCGAACTTGCCGATCCACAGATCGCTCGAGGTGGCCGGCGCCGGGGCCACGGCGCCGCCGACGTAGATGTTGCCGCCGGCGTCGCGGGTGATCGCGAAGGCTGTGTTCCCGTTGAAGCCATTGAAGAAGGTCGCGCTGGAGAGAAAGCCCAAGAAGCTGTCGAACTTGGCCACCAGAATCTCGTTGTTAGCTCCGACGGGGGTATCCCCGGACACGTAGAGGTTGCCGCCGGGATCGATGAGGATGCCCTTCGGAGAACTGGTAAAGGTCGGGATGCCGCCAAAGGTCGCGCTGCTGATCAGGTTCATGGCCGAGTCGAACTTGCCCAGCCACAGCACGTTGCCGAATCCGGAGACCGAGGAATACCCGACCGCGAACACGTTGCCGGAGCCCCCGTCGACGGCCACGCCCTGGGCCTCGTCGTGGCTTCCTCCCGAGCCGTTGAGCGTGCGGCTCGAGACGACGGTGAGGTTGCTCTCGTTCCACTTGCTGACCCAGATGTCCCTGCCCTGCGGTCCCATGCTCGAGTAGCCGACAATGTACAGGCTGGTGCCGGACTTGGCGATGCCCTCGGCCTGATCGTTGTTTCCTGAGGACAGAGTCGCGCTGCTGAGCAGCGGGATGGTCGGGCCGGCGGCGGCCGGCAAGGAGGCCGACAGCGCCAGCCCGAGCCCGAAGGCTCCGGCCAGAAAGAGGCGTCTCGGCGCGTTCATGAATCTCACGACATCAACCGTTTATCAGTACTCGTACGAAAAGCCCATCAAGTAGTTCGCGGTGCGGTAGTTGTAGGCGTAGGTCTTCTCGAAGGTGTTGTTGGAGCGCGCCCACAGGAAATTGGCCGAGCCCCTCAGGTAAAACCCCGGCGAGATCGGCACGCCGTACTTGAGAGTGACCTGGTAGCGGTCCTGCCATTGGTGCTCGCCCGTGTAGAGGCCGTCGCCGTTCTCGGCCTGGCGCCCCATGTATTTCGTGCTCACGTAGTTGAAGGAGAGGCCGGCCGAGCTCGGCCGCTTCTTGTCTCCCCAGGACAAGCTCACGCCCGGCCCGAAGCCCCAGCTGGTGTAGCTGTAGGCGTCGAAGAAGAACTGTGTGGCGGCCGCGTCAAAGAGGTTCTGGTTGGAGCCGTTGTAGGCGAAGCTCCCTCCGAGAGAAGAGTCCAAGCGCACCTCCCGGCCAAAGAGGCGCACCGGGACGGGATAGCCCACCGCGGCGTTGAGGGCCTGCATGAAGTCGCGCCGCGAATACGGCCTGTGATCGGTCAACTGTCCCTTCGAGTCGACGACGCTCTGGTCGAGGTATTCCTGCCAGGTGAAGCTGTAGCCCGCCGACAACGAAACGATGGGGTCGTTATACGGGAACGGCCGCGAGCCGCCGACCGAGAGCTGGTAGTTGTAGGTGTCGAGCACGTTCTGATTGGACTTGCCGCGGGCGAGCGGGTTGCCGAGAGGATCGTTGGGCGCTTGGGACTCCAGAGACTGGAAGTTCGGAAAACGGATTCGGTAGAAATCGAATCCGACCTTGTAGGAGAATGGGTCGTTGTAGACGTTCTCGGCCTCGAAGCCCGCGCCGATCTTCTCGTAGTCGAAGAGGCCGTGGGTCCAGGTCTCGTCGCGCGTCTCCTTGAGGAACTCGTACTTGTAGCTGCCCTGCGGGCGCAGCTTCCAGTTCGAGCCCTCCGGCGAGTAGATCCCGGTCAGCGAGACGCGCTGATCGGCCGCCTGCTGGAACAAGGTGCCGGCGGCGACCTGATCGTTGACGCCCTTGGTGCCCTGGTAGCCGCCCGCGTACATGGGGACCAAGGACCAGCGCTCGTCAAGCTTGACGGCCTCGGCGGCGTTCACCGTGACGTTGCCGCTGACGTTGCCGTTGCTGCCCTGAAAGAAGTACTGGCCGCCCAGGACCTGGGCGTTGAACACCGGGGCGTATTCGGCCGCCCGCGCATTGCCCGCGATGCCCAATGCCAAAGCCGTAGCCAAGGCCAGACCCCCCTGCCGCTTCTCTCTTATGCGCAAAGCTCGTTGTCCTTTTGCTTTAAGGTATCAATCCCGACTCGATGAAGATCTTGGGCTCGACGGCCAAGTCGATCTTGCGGCCGTGGAATTCGGAGGCCGTGACGATCTGCTCGAAGTTCCATTTGAGCAAGGTCGACTTATACGACGCGCCGGAGGTGACCCCGGCGAAATCCGCGGTCGTGGCGACCTTGCCCGTGTCCGAGATGATGTAGCTGTCGAACTTGTCCCAGATCGTGCCCGTGCCGTTGGCCGAGAAGACCACTTGGTGGATGAGGCCCGGCTCGGTGTAGGTGCAGTCGGGCGGCGAGCAGGCCGGCGGGTTCTGCACGGTCGTCACGTTGGTGAACGCGACCTCGGCGCCTCCCATGCTGCAAATGTTTCCCGGGCTGCCGCAAGCCGCTCCCGCCCCGCCCGCGGGAGCCCAGCTGGTGTGCATGACGCCGTTGAAGGTGAGCTGGTTCGTGTTGAAAAGGGTCTGGAAGAACGGCTGGTTGTTGGCGGGATCGTTGACGCCGGGATTGTTCACGGTCAGGCCTACGAAGGTGTTCGTCTTGGGATCGAAAGCGGCGGTCACCTTGTCGGCCGCGACGCCGTCGTTGTTGACGTCGATCATATGGCCGCCGGCGCTGACCTCGAGCATGTTGTCGATCGTGTTGGAGCGGCCGGTGTCGTAGCTCGTCAGGAAGAACGGGCAGGCCGCCCCGATGCAGCCCGGGAGCATGCGCAGGGCCAGGGAGATGTCGTCGGGAAGGGTCTGGTTGAAGACGCCGTGATAATAGAAGTAATCGAAGCGGTCGGCGCGCGAGTCGAGCACGACGAGCTTGAAGTCGGTCGGCCGCGGCCGCACAATGTACTCCTCGATCCTGACGCGGTTGCCGTTGACGTCGATGATCGCCTTGCCCTCTTGGAAGATCGCGTTCTTGGACTCGATGGCCGCGGCCGCCTGGACCTGCTCCTTGCTCATCTGCAGACCGACCTCGCGTTTGGCGACCTCCTTGAGCTTGTCGGCCGGGCCCTGCGTGCCCCCGGCCGCCTGGTGCTCGACCGAGGAGAGGCCCTTGTCGGTCACGCGCAGGCGGTCGCCGTCGCGCAGCAGGGCTTCGTTGCCGCGGTGATCGGCCACGGCTAGTATTCCGGTGAACATCTGCACCGCGGTATGGCCCTGCTCGTTGACGATCATGATGAAGTCCGTGCCGCGCACGGAGCAGACCGCCGTCGGGGTGTGCACGTCGAAGCGCTTGCCCACGACGTGCTTGATGAAGGCCCGCAGGCTCCCCAGGCCCAAGTGCATCGAGTTGCCGTCGGAAGCCTCGTCGAGTGTGAAATTGCTTTGCGGGCCGAGCTCGATGCGCGAGCCGTCGGGGAAGGTCAAAGTCGCCTTGGCCGCCTTTTCCGTGCGCAGCTGGTCCCCGCCGGAGAGGGTGGAGCCTGCCGCGATGCGCCTCCAGGATTTCTGGCCTGCGCTGACCAGCATGGCGCTCACACCGCCGACGGCCTCGGTCAATTTGGCGGAGGCCAGGGCGTCGGAGGAGCAGACCGTCAGGAGGAAGGACGACAGCGCGAGCGAGACGCAGAGGTCCCGAAAGGAAATGGCAACGCCCCGTCTCGCGACGATTGATTGTTTCGGCGTAGAGGTCCCTGACCGACCGCTCGAGTGCTTCTTGCGAGTTTAGCAGACGATATTGGCCGCGTCAAGGGATTCCCCGATGTGATTTTAGTCAAGGTCGCGCGGCGTAACTTTGATAGAATCCCGTGCCATGACGAGGCTGAAATTCGCGGCGCTATCAATGGCCGGATGGTCGCTCTTCGCCGTGTTCGGCATCCGCTCCGGCCACCTGGGGCTGGGCGGCTGGTGCACGGACCACAACTCGCACGTCGACAGCGCGATACTGTTCGCCTACCGCGGATTCGACATCTACCGAAAACCGATCGCGAGCCTCGCACGCCCGAGCGCGAGCCCGAAGGCTCAGGAATACGCCTCACGCTACGGCTGGCCGGCGGAGGCGATCTACGAGCTCCCCGACAGGTCGAAGCCCGAGCCCCTTCTGATCAACGGGCCAACCATCCCGCACCTCTATCCCCCGGGGGCGCTGCTTTACGCCGCGCCGGAGGCTATATTAAAGGAAGCCTTCGGGTTGGCCCCCAAGACCGTCGCGAGGCTGAGCCTGCTCAAGTTCTTGCTGGCGGCTCACCTGCTGCTGTGGCTGCTGGCCGAGGCCTTGCTGCGAGGACGCGACGACGGCTCGGGCCGAAACCTGGCGTTTTGGATCATACTTCCGATGGCGTATCTAGAGACCATCGGCTGGGCTCTCGGCGGAATCTATGACGGCGCCGCGATCGCGGCCGTGGTCCTGTGCGCCCTCGCTCTGGGCCGCAGGCGGGGCCTGGCCGCGGTCTTCTTCTATTGCCTCGCGGCGTTTCTTCACTTCCGCGCCCTTTGGTTCCTGCCGCTGCTCGGGCGCGGGCTTTGGCTCTGTTGGAGCGGCGGAGAATACCGGCTGCGCGGCCGACGCGCGCAGATCGCTGCCGCCGTCTCGGCGGCGATGCTGGGCTTGAGCGCCTGGTCGTTTTTCCTGATCTATCCCGCTCTTGCGGGCATGGGCGCGCGGAATTATTTCTACCTCGACGCGGACCTGGATTCGCTGGTGCGTCTGGCCTACATGCTCGTGCCGCTGGCCTTCGTCGGCGCAGCGCTGGCGCGCAATCGCGCCTGGCTGCTGCTGGCCTGCCTTTCCTGGACGCTCGTCATGCTCTGCCGCAGCCCCTTCGTGCAGATGTGGCACAGCCTTTTCCTGCTGCCGCTGTTTGCGATGACCGGCCTCGGGGAAAAATCGGCCGCGCGCAGCGTAGTGCTGGCTCTTCTAGCCTACCTCGTCATGGCGAGCCTCGCCTTCACGCGCTTTCCGTTCAGCGGCGTGCTGGCGCTCGACGTCGCCAAGGAATTATTCGGCTGAGGCGGCGGCCTTCTCGAGACGCCCGAGAAGCGCTTGATCCTCCAGCCGTCCGAACGGAGGGTCGGAGAAGAAAAGCGAGAAGACCGCGTACGAAGACCAGGATAGGACCAGGGTCGCCCCGGTGAGGAAGTCATAAAATCGCTGGTGGCCGTAGTCGGCGAAAAGGCCGTAAAGCATCGTCAGGCTCGCCAATTGGTAGAAGTGCATCATCGTGTTGTGGCTGATGGCGCCCGTCCGCCGCATCTTGTTTATGGCCGGAGTCAGCGGCCCTCCCGAGACTATGCCTTGAAAAATATTCTTGAAGATGAGCCAGATGCCGTAGCCCGAGTACACGAGAGGATTTTCCCCCAGAGGACCCAACACGAGACGGTTCAGGAAAGTGACGGCACAGAGCTGAAAATACACGAAGAAGAAATCGCCCAGATAAGCCGGTCCGACCCGCAGCATCCCGGTCATGCGTCCCAGGAACTTCATGTAGGTCTGCCCGAACACGGTGAAGACCGCGTCCTGGAGCTGGTACCAGCTGGTCGACACGACCGCGCGGACCATCGGAAGGTCTCCCTTGCGCACGGCCGCGACCGTAAAAAACAGGCGCACGGCCAGATTGAGGCCGAAGGTCTTCGTCGCGAGATACATGAAGTCCTGGCGATTGGGCTTGGTCATGCATGACGTAAAGGTCGTCTTCATGTTCTCGAGCTGAAGATACTTGGGCTCAAACTCGAAGAACTGGCGAGGCCCCGCATCGGAATCAGAACCCCTGCCGCCCGACCCTGACCCCACGCACTCGAGCTTGGCGCAGCGACGGCGCAGCATCCTGATCATGCGGCGGTCCTCGGGCGCGACGTCCGCGACGCCGCCTCCAAGACCCTCGGAGTACGTCCGCGTCGGGAACGCGACGAACAGAATATGGGAGTCCTTCGGCAGGTCGTCCGGGTCGAGGGTCTTGAGCTGGACGGGCTGGCTGTCGAGGAGTTCTTTGCCGCGGCAGAAGAGATAGCCGCGCTTGGGCCCGGGCAAGTCGACGGCCAGGGCCACGATTGTCTCGGGATCGACGGAGCTCACAGAGTCACCATGACATGGTCGAAGATTTTGGGCAGGCCGTCCGGCGGCGAGCCGTCCACAGTATAGAACTTCCAGTCCTCTTTGACGTTCGAGATCCCGCGCGGCTCGCCGAGATAGCCGTCCCAAGTGGAGACGAAGACCTTGACCCCCCGCCAATCCCCGACAGAGTCGAAGAAGCGGCTCGAGAAGGTGAAGGTCACGGTCTTGGCCTTTCCGTCGGCCGACTGGGCGATGTCGCCGATGATCGGGGCGCCGTAGGCATCCGCCGTCGAGTCCTCGGCGGAAAACGAGCGCGCCCCCCAGCCGTGGAGCTGGAAGCCCAGCGAGTATTTGAAATCGCCGCGAGCGCAATCGAGGCGAGGCAGCGCGCTACGTGCCGGTCGTCCCGGCAGCTCGAAGAACGCGTTGAAATAGACGTGGTCGTAGCCGTTGGGCGGGTTCCAGTCCGAGCTCACGCGCGCCATGCGGAGCACGAGGCGCAGATCGCGGCCGCTCGTGAGAATCTCGATTCCCTTGACCGAGATTTGGCCGTCGTAGCTCGGTTCTGCGGGAGGCTTGAGGTTCGAGCTTTTCACCCCCGCGGCTTTGGCCAGCCGCCGGTAGGGATTCTCGACCGTCAGCGGCCAATCCGCGGAGAGGGCCAGGTCCCCGGCCTTGGTCTTGGCCAGCAGGCCGATGCGGTGGCGGCCGTTATCGAGCCGCGCGGAGTCGAACTCGAAGGTCCCCGCCGAGGGCTCCTCGATCCGGATCATGCGGTCGAAGCTGGCGTCGCAGATCACGTGCAGCTGGTCGATCGCGGCCGCGGAGTCCAAGGCGTAGCGCAGTGCGATCCTGCCGCGCCGAGAGACCGGAGGCTTGAGGGTGACCGCCGGCTTGCCGGCGCGCGAGGGCGTGGCCGCGCGATCGCGCTTGAGCACCAAGAACGAGTCCGGCGGCATGACGAGCACATCGGACAAGCTCTCGAGCGAGCTGTCCGAGGCGAGCTGCGTCGTAAAGCGGCGTCTTCGCCGGTCCAGGCGGAAGGCCATGCGGTCGGGCGCGGTGTTGAAGACGACCAAGTAGCTCTCGCGCCCCTTGGTCATCGAGTAGGCCAGCACGCCGCACTGGGCGCAAGAGGCCTCGATCCGGCAGCGCCCTCGCCGCAGGGCCGGGCGCTCGTCTCTGAAGCGTACGAGTTTGGCCAGGAACCGCGCGCGCTCGGAGTTGGGGTCGAAGTCCTCCTCGCGGAACATGTTCTGGCGCGGTCCGGTCAGGCCCGCCTAGGTGCCGTAGTAGACGCAGGGGATGCCGGGCAAGGTGAACAAAGCGACCAAAGATTGGCGCGCGGCGGGCCAGGCGGCGCGGCCGCTCATACGCTCGACGTCGTGATTGTCGAGGAAGTTGACCCATAGGCCGGCGTTGACGCGCCGGGCCCTGAGCGGCCCGCGGATCAGCTCGGTGGCGGCCTTGCGGTAGAAGACCTGGCCCAGGGCCTCGTTGAGGGGATGGTCGATCGCGGAATCGAGTCGTTGAACTCCCTTGCGTTTCCCAGCTATATAGCGGTTGACCGCGTTGTAGTCGTAGGACCAGACCTCGGCGAACGAGAAGAAATCCTTTACGCCCTTGGAGCGCGCGAAGGGCTTGATCCCGGGATCCTTGGAGCTCTTCTTGTGAAGAAAGTCTTCGTAAAATTCCTCGGGCGTGTAGTAGACGGTGTCGACGCGAAAACCGTCGACGCCGACGGCCTCGATCCAGTAGCGGTAGATCTCGCGCATGCGCGCCGCGGCCAGAGGGCTCCTCAGGTTGATGTCGTCGAGATCGCCCATCGCGTAGGTCAAGGTCTGCTTGCGGTCCTTGAAGTCTGAGATGTTGGGAGTGAAGTTGTAGACGGCCGCGCTGCGATGCTCCGCGAAGTTCGGATTGTTCATCGCGAAGACGGGGTCGTTGGGCGCGCCGGCGCCGAGGTCCTTCCAATTGCGCTCGGGATGCTTGGGGTCGTAGCCCTTGGCCTCCACCGTGAAATAATTGCCGGTGTGGTTGACCACGATGTCCTGGATCACCTTGAGGCCGAGCCGATGAGCCTCTTGGACCAGCAGGCGGTATTCCTCGAGCGTGCCGAAGTGCGGGTCGATCTTCGTGAAATCCTGCGCCCAGTAGCCGTGATAGCCGCGCGTGGCGATGTAGGGATTGGCCCACTGGTTGCGCACGGGCGGCGTGATCCAGACGGCCGAGAAGCCCAGGCGCTTGATGTGCGGAAGTTTCTCGATGATCCCTTTGAGGTCGCCGCCCTGGAAGCAGTCGTCGTTCTTGGGGTCGAACTCCCCCTGGCCGAAGTCGTCGTTGGTCTTGTCGCCGTTCCAGAAGCGGTCGATCAGGATGAAGTAGATGCTGCGGTCACGCCAGGAGTCTAGGCTCACGGCTTCCTAGCGCCGCGTGAAGACGCGCACGCCATGCGCTCGGACCTGCACGGAGACTCGAGAGCCTCCTTCGATGGGGGCATGGGCGGTCACAGTGTAGCCGGGATCGAGCTCATCCGCAAGCGTCGTGCCCACCGGCGTGAGGCCGGAATCGACCCACATCTCGGCCAAGCGCGCCTCGTTGGCCGTGTTCATCACGACCAAGACCTCCTGGCCGTTGTAGATGCGGCTGAAGGCCGAGATCCCGGGGCCTCCAGTCTCGGTGTAGCGGAAGTACTGCAGGCCCCTCCGGAGAGGCGCAAGGTCCTTGCGCAGCTTGCCCAGGCGTTTGAAGAACCGGAAGGATTCCGACGCGGTGTCGAACTTGTCGCCGGCCGAGCTCTTCGACTTGAACTGTCCGCTCCCCCACATGTCCTCGCGGTTGCGCGGATCGGCGGGCAGGAAGGGTCCCTCGGGGTCAAGGCGGTCGATGGCCTGCCGGAAGGCCTGCTCGGTGCCGTAGTAGACCAAAGGGATTCCCGTGGAGAAGAGCAGATGCGAGAAGGCGAGCTTCAATATCGACAGCGGCTCGCCGTCCCGAAGGAAGCGGTAGACGTCGTTGTTGTCGATGAAGCGCATGAAGCTCCCGGACGCCGGTCCCCAAGCTTCAAGGTTCTTCTGAAGGCTCTCTTCGATGGCGCGCGTGGGGGCCTTGCCGTGCAAGGCGTAGTTTTCCCGCCGGTAGGCCGGGTAGTTGTAGGCGCTGTAGGTGCCGTCGATCCCGACGAACGGAGTGATCTCGGAGTCGACCCCGGAGGAGTTCTCCGGGATGATGAGGAAATCGGCTTTTCCCATCCGCGCGGCGTAGGCCCGAGTCTCGTCGACCAGCTTGCGGTAGAACCCGGGCGCGAAGTGCTTGACCGCGTCGAGGCGGATGCCGTCGACGTCGGTCTCCTTCATCCACCATTTCAGGATGTGGATCAGGAGTTCCTGGGTCGCCGGATTGTCCGCGGCGAAGTGGCGGTAGTTGGGAGGGAAGTCGCCGCTGACGGACTGCCCGTGATCGTTCCAGTTGTCGATGACGCCGCGGCGCGTGAAGTGTTCCGCCTGGGCTAATTCAACGGGTTTCAGTTGGGCCGTCCACTCGCCGATCTCCTTGGGCGGGCCGTCGCCGCGGTACTTGCTGCCTTCCTTGTACTCGAAGACCGGACCCGCGTGGTTGGTGACCCAGTCCATGATGACGCGGATGCCGCGCTTGTGCGCCTCGGCGACGAGTGTCTTGACATCTTCCATGGTTCCTAAATTCGGGTCGACGGCCATGAAATGGATCGGCGCGTAGCCGTGGTAGGAGTCCGGCGGGTTCAGGAGCAAGGGCGAGAGCAGGATCGCTGTCGCCTCCGACTCCTTGATGTAGTCGAGCTTCGAGATCAGGCCCTTGATGTTTCCGCCGTGGCGCGTCACGCCGTCCTTTGGATCGCCGACGGTCTGGCAGTCCCCGGCGCGGCAGAAGCGGTCTAGCACGACCGAGTAGACGAGCTCGTCGCGCCAATCCGCGGGAGACGGGTAGTACTTCCGGTTGGGATCCAGAGCGATGGAAGTCTGCTTGATCGAATCGGGAGCCTCGAAGGGCGCGTCGGCCAGCGGCTGGGGAAGCGCCGAGGGTCCGAACGGCTCGGCCAGGCGCTGCTGCAAGGCATCGGCGAACTCGGCGGAGGGCTGCGAGGGATCCTCAATGCGCCGCGAGGCCCCGATCTCGGGGATCGGGATGACGGCGGTCTCCCCAGGGATGGCCGGGACCTGCGTCAACTCGGGAACGACGGCCTCGGCAGGACGCAGCCCGAGGCCGGTCTGGAGGTCGAGCGGCTTGGCGAGACTGGTTCCAAGACGAACATCCGAGACCCTAATATCGAGGGGCTTGACGACGTCGGAGGCCAGGATAGGGCCGGCCGCGATGAGGAGGCTGAGCGCGGCGGCGCCGAGCGTCTTCAGGAGCCTCATAGCTTATGCTCCTGAACGGGCTTGCCTTTGTAGAAGAACGAGAAGCCGATGTAGAGCGACCACGAGAGGATCATGATGGCCGTCGTGAGGATCGTAAAGACATGCTGGTAGCCGAAGGTCGCCAGAAGCCCGAGATGCATCGTGAGGCTCGCGAGCTGATAGAGATTGTTGCTGGTCTTCTCGCTGATGACGCCGGCGTCGCGCATCTTGTTGATGACCGGCACGAGCAGTCCTCCCGAGATCATGCCCTGCAGGTTGTTGAGCAGCAGCAGGCCGATGCCGTGCGCCGAGTAGACCAAGGGGTTCTCGCCCAGCGGCCCGAGCACGAGCCGGTTGACGAACTCGGAGGCCACGAGCTGGACGTAGACGAAGAGCAGGTCGCCGAGCTTGGCCCGGCCGATGCGGAGCATCCCGCTCATCTTGCCGAGGAACTTCATGTAGGTCTGGCCGAAGACGGTGAAGAGGGCGTCCTGCAGCTGGTACCACGAGGTCGAAGCCACCGCGCGGACGAGACCGAGCTGCCCGTCGTGGACGCCCTTGACCGCGAAGGCGGTCCGGATGATCAGATTGATCCCAAAGGTCTTGGTCAGGAGGTAGACGTAGTCCTGCCTGTTGGGCTTGGTCTTGGACGCGGCGAAGATCGACTTGATGTCCTTGAGGTACTGGGCGTTGAACTCGATGAAGCGGCGGGAGACGGCGGGCGCCTCTTTCGTCCGGCTTTGCCCAGGAGCGGCCGCGAGCGGCTGCGCCGAGGCCTCTTCACGGCGGGGAGCGGAGACCTCGACGGCTTGATGAGAAGCGGCTCCCCAGGCGCCCGGGACGGAAGACTTCGAGCGGCGGTCGAAGAAGCGAGTGAACAAAGTGAAGAACGAACCCGACGACTTCGCGGGCTGGGAGAGTTCCCGGCTCAGGCCGCCGGTCTGTGCCTCGACCATCTTGTCTGCGACCGGAGCGCCGTTCTCGGGAGAGACGACCGTCGCCGGCGTCGCGGCAGGCGCGGCGATCGGGATCGATTGAGGGCTGACGACGACCGGCTGGCCGCCGGCCTGCGCCGGGAGAATCGTCTCGACGCGGGCATTCGGGTTCGCGGCTCCCGCCGCGGCAGGCTCGACGCGGACCGAGTCGCCGACCGCGGGGATCTCGACGTTGACGCCGAGATCCTGATTCCCTGAAGGCAGAAGCTGCGGGGCCGCGGGTTGTTTCCCAAGATTGCCGGTTCCGCCGAGGTTGACCTGCGCTGAGACCTTCGCGCCTTCAACGACGTCGGCCGCGGCGGCGTAAAATGAAGAACCCTGCTCGGCCGCGAGCAGGGCGGATGCCAAAAGGACGGCCAGGGCTTTGCGCCACCGCTGCGGATTCTTCTCTTTCAGGTGCCTGATCACCTTTCCCTTTTCCTTATAAAGCGCCGACACGATCCTATTAGGAGTGTAGCGTTCTAGCCTAGCCCGAGGCAGGGCCGTGTAGGCACCGGGCACCGGGTAATGGGCCTAGCGCAAAATGGGCCCTCCGGCTCCAGGCCTTGAAAGAAGGGGCGGCCGGGCTTATACTTCAGGGTGAATGGTCTACTTCCTCGTCAGCATGGTCGCCTTGGCCTTGACCTCGATCTTCGTGCTGGCCGAGGACGCCCTGCCCTTCGCCCGCGCGCGCCGCAAGAAATTCGCGCGAAAGTCTTACCTCGAGAAGCTCCTCGAATTGCTGCCTCCGGTCGTCGGCCGGCGCCTACTCGGGCTCGACCGCGAGGAACAGGCCGAGGAGGCGCTCAAGTCCGCGCTCGCCGACTGGGCGACGGCCGGCCGCACCTCGCTGACCGACCAGACCCGGCCCGACCGCGAGCAGAAGACCAGCGCGCAAGGAAAAGCCATGGCGGCCTTGACCTACCTCCCGGCCGAGCGGCTCATCGCCTTGGTCGGCGAGACGCCGCTCTCCTGGCTGCGCAAGCGGGCCGTCGAGCTCTTGGAGCGCAGGGCTTTGAGCGTCCCTCAGCTGGTCCGGCTCTGGTCCGCGGCGGGCGGCGACCCGGCGCTCATCGAAGGCCTCGGGCGCTTGGCGGCCTCGCGCCTCCATGAACGAACGCTTCCTCCCGATATCCCGGTCGAGCTTCTGGCCGCGGCCGTCGACTCGGGAGACGCCCAGCCTCAAGTCGTAGAGGCTCTCATTGAACGCAGACCTCCCCCTCTCGAGCGCCTGCTATGGTATCTCCACCGCGACGGGACCAACTCGCGCCTGCTCGCCCACGCCAGGGCCCGCCTGCCCGATTGCGATCTGCCATCCTTGGCGCGCCTCAAGGCCGGTCTCGGCGAGGACTCTGCGCTCTCCTCCGAGCTCGACGCCGCGCTCTCGTCGGCGGCCTCACGGCTGCCGCCGCCCGAGCTCAGCCGCGCGGCCGAGGATTATCCGGAGCTCGCCGGGGTCGTCGTCGCCGAGATCGTGCGGCGCCTGGGGCATCTCTGCTCGCCGATTACGCTCAAGCACTCCGATCGCGGCGGCCGGCCGCGCGTACGCGACGAGGAGCGCCTGCGCGAGCTCGGCGAAAGGCTTCTCGCCCATGCCCGTCCCGAGGAAGCCGAGAAGCTCATCGACGAGATCCTCTCGCTCGAGCTGCGGCGCTCCCGAGCGGGTCTGGCTCCGGTCTGCGCCCGCGACGTCGCCGCGATGCTTTGCCGCTACCCGACGGGCGTGGTCGGCGCGCAGGCCGCCAAGGCCCTGGGGCTCTTCGCGACCCGAGCCGCCATCGAGCCGCTCGCCGAGGCCGCCTCGTCGCTCGACGAGAACATCCGGCTCAAGGCGCTCGACGCCATCTCCGCCATCAACGAGCGCGCCTCGCGCCCGGCCTCCCGCCGCAAGCATTGACCGAGATCAACGCCCGAGATCAATCCCCGCCGTTGAGCCGCGTCCTGCTCCAGCCGCCCTCAATGGATGTACCATGAGATCAGAAAGAGAGAGACAAGGAGCCATTATGATCCAAACAGTGGCGTTGACCATCCTGATGCCCATCACGGCCTCGATTCCGACGACGCCGGTCCGCCTTCCCGGGCCGAGCGTGCCCGTCGGCATCAACCAGAGCATCCGCCTTCCAGGGCCGGTCCTCCCCATCGCGCGAGTTCAGCTCGACGGAGCCAGGCCCGCGCCGTCCAAGACCGCGCCGTCGGCCATCGAGACTCTGCGCGATCTTTTCAAGGACGACCGCCCGCTGCCGTTCAAGAAAACGTTCGACAACGCGACCTTGCCGGAAGTCGACCTGGCAAACGAGATCGGACTCGGACGCTAGCCCCTAGCGCCGGTTCGCAAGGACGCGCAGGACCTCGGCGACGCTCCAGGCCTGCGAGCGCGTCCCTCCGGGCTTCTGGTCGGACGTGCGGCCCGCGAAGAGGCGGCCGAGCCCCTTGGGGTCGTCGAGCGAGGCGCGCAGGACCGCCGGATCGGGCGCTCCCCCGTCGAAGACCTCGGGAAGCGAGCCCAACGGGTTCGCGACGAGGTGCTCGGCCAAGGGCTTGAGCAGGCCCAGCGCCTCCTCGCGGATGCGTTCTTCCTTCCAGCCCTGGCCGCGCCGCACGATCCTCAAGGCGTCCAGATAAGGCCCGATCAGCCAAGGCCACACGGCGCCCTGGTGGTAGGCCTGGTCCTTCTCGATCGCCGGCCTGCTCGTGTCGTAGCGAGCCTGATAATAGCTGTCGCGGAAGGACAGCGTGCGCAGTCCGTACGGCGTCAGCAGATCGCGCGTCGCGGCCAGCACGAGGGCCCTTTGGCGCCCGGGCGAGAGCAGATCGCCGCCGTGGCTGACCGCGAAGAGCATGTTGGGCCGGATCGCGGCGGAATGCGGATCGCCGTCGACGACATCCTTGAGCGCGCCGCCCTTGCCGCCCCAGGCCTTCGCGTTATCCCCGGTCTCGAACCAGAATCTTTCGTTGAAGGACTTCTTGACCTTGTCGGCCAGCGCGTCGAGCTCCTTGCCTGAGCCCTTGTTCCTGCGCTGCGATTCGGCCAGGAATCTCAGCGAAGAATACCAGAGCGCGTTGATCTCGACGGCCTTCCCGTTTCTCGGCGTGACCGGCTTGTCGCGCCCGTCGGGGTCGGCGTCCATCCAGGTCGCCTGCGCGGGGCTCATGATGAGCCCGTCTGAGTCCATCGCGATCCTGTTGAGGCGATTGAAGCGCTGGTAGCCCGTGCCGGAGCGGTAGCGCGCGACGATCCGGCCCATGACGGGAGACATCTCCGCGGCGAAAGCCCAATCGCCGGTCGTCTCGGCGTACTTTTTGACGGCCGCGATGAACCACAGCGGCGCGTCGACCGTGTTGTAATCGGCTCCGTCGGGGTTCTGCGGCGACCAACGCGAGGCGTCCCAGATCTTGTTGGGGATCAGACCCTCGTGCTCGAAGCGCGAGAAGCGCCGCATGACTTCCTTGGCCTCGTCGAAGCGTCCCGTCGAAAGCAGCAGGCCGGGCAAGGAGACGAAGGTGTCGCGGCCCCATTCCTCCAAGAACCAGTCGACGCTCGCGGCCCAGATCTGCGTCGAGCCGCCCGCGTGCTTGACGAAGGAGTCGCCGGCCTTGGCGAGCACGGACTTCACCGCCTGCTCTTCGCGCCACACGTTGCCCTCCTTGGCGGCCTTCAAGGCCGTGAGCTGGGGCCTGGCGTCCTCGCGCACGCGGGCCAGATAGTCCCCGTCCTCGGGCCGAGGCGTTCGGTAGCGCCAGTACGAGCGTCCGTCGTTGACCACCTTGATGGGCGTCGGATCCCCCAATTCGTCTCCCAAAGTGTAGCCGATGAAACGCGCGCTGCGGCCCGAGGTCGCCTCGCGGCTCTTCTCCAGGTACCGCGCCATGAATCCCAGTTGGCGGGGGTCGTCGGGGGAGCCGACCTTCTTCCAATCCCCGTAGATCGTCATGAAGCCGTGTTTGATCGCGTCGGCGTCCTTGCCCTCGAAGGCCTCGGCCACGGGGAGGGCTCCGCGCTCTGAGAAGACTTTCGCCAATGCTTCGACGTAGGGTTCGCCCGGCTCGTCGCCGCTGGCCAGCTGGCCGTTGCCGAAGTTGTAGGCGAAGTGCAGGGCGTCGACCCTGCCCCCGTCGAAACCGAAGGCGAGCCAGTGCCGGTAGAGGTCGAGCATCGGCTTATAGCCGTCGGCCTTGAGCTGGGTCCAATTCCAGAGGGCCAAGTCGAGCCAGTCCTCGTGGACCCATTGGTTCTTGATGCCGGGATTGCGGATTCTGAGGTCGGTGAAAAGCTCCGGGCGCTTCCACGCGTCCACGGAATTCTTGGCGCGGAACATCGGGATGTCGAAGAGGACGTGGCCGCCGCTGGCGTGGACCTCGGCGAGCGCGGCCTGGAGCTGGCCGTAGGCCAGCCATTGCGAATACTTCCGCACCTCGGTCATCGCGCCGAAGCGCGCGTCCTTGCGGGCCCCCTCAACGTCCGCCGGGGTCCAGTCGAGCGAGGGTCTGCCGATCAGGCTCGACAAAGCCATGAACTCGGCGTACTCGCCAAGCCAGGAGTCGTTCTCCGCGCGGAACGCCTCGAACTCAGCCGCCCGCGGCGTTGCGCGCGCCAGCTCGCGCGACTGAAAATTCCTGTACGCCGACTGGGCGACTGCTCCCTCGCGCTCCCGCACGGCTCTGTAGTCGACGCTGCGGGGGTCGGCGGGCTTGAGCTTCGCGCGAAGCGCGGCGTCGACTTCATTGACGAGCGACCAGTCGAGGCTGTCCTCGCTCAAGGCGTAGAGGCTGACCGGGGCGTAGGGGCTTTCGTCGAGGATCGCGAAATGGGGCAGGAGGAGGACGGTGTCGGCGCCGTGCTTGGAGAGGTTGTCCTTAAAGAACCCAGGGAGGTCGCTGAATTTTCCCACGCCGGGATCGTCCCCGCCGCGGCGCAGCGAGAAAATGGGCACTGAGACGGCCTCATGCGTCGCGGAAGAATCCTTCCACCAGCCGGCGGGCGGGCCGCGGCCGCTGGACGGCGAGCCGTGCCCCGGAGCCAGCGCGCGCGCCGAGCCCGCGGCCATGGCCGCGACCGAATGCAGGCCCTTGGGGACGACCGCGCGCGCCGCGCGCGCATAGGGGTCCTTCATTCGGTTCCAGAAGCCGAGCCCGTTCTGGGACTTGCCCAGCGACGGATCGAAGCGCCCTCGCGCCTGTTCGATCAGGGCCGCCGATTCCCGGGCCACCCCCTGCGGGTCCTTGAGGCGCTCCTCGAGCAAAGCCAGGGCCTTGGCCTCGTCGCCGAAAAGGCCGCCGCCGACCTCGGAGATCTTGTGGGCGGGCATCGCCGAAAGCGTCTGCTTGACGAGGCTCTCGATGTAGAGGAAGAAGCCGTCGGGCAAGACGCCGCTCTGCGCGATGAAGTCAGCCGCCAGGCGCTTGGCGAGCCCCGCGATCTTCTCGGCGCTGCGCGCGGCGGCCACCCCGGTCCCGTAGGCCGGCGCCGCTTTGCTGCCCAAAGACATCGCCTCGGCCGCCGCCTTCGCCATGCCCTCGAGATCGGCATCGGCGACGAGATCGGTCCAGGTCACGCCGGGGTTCTCGTCGGTCCCGCGGCCCGAGTAGAACTGCAGGCCCGTCTTTTCTCCGGCCGCCGCCACGGTCGCGCCCAGGCCCGCGTCCGCGGGCGAGCTGATCGAGTCCTCGCTCGGGCCGCCATTGCCCGTCGGCAGGACCATCTCGTAGTTATTCAGAACGAGGCGGTTGATCAGCTCTCCCAAAGGTCCGCGCACCGGCTTGTCGTCCTTCTTGAGAGCCGGCCCCGCCAGCGCGATGGCAACGACCGTGGGAGATTTGAGCGGCTCCGCGACGCGGGACGCGATCTCCTCGAGGACCGCCATCACCATGGCTTCCGAGACGCCGCGCTCGGCCGAGAGCCTGACCAACGAGAGGTCCGCGCCGGCGGGGATCGCGGAGGGCCCCGCGGCCAGGTCGAGCGAGAGCCCGCCCGCGATGGGGCCGCGCGAGACCGGGGCGGCCGTCGAATAATACGGCCGCGAGAGCCTGGCGGTGAACCCCAAGCGCCGCATCTCGAGGGAGAACGCGAAGAGCTTGTGCTCGGGAACGCGCACCCAAAGGGCCTTCGACAACGGCAGGGCATCCTGCTGACTCGCGGAGAACCGCGCCAGCAGCGCAGCATCGAGCCCCGCGGACGCGTTGGGAGCCTCGACGATGACGTCGAGAGGCCCCAAGGCCGGATCGACGCCGGGCACGCCGAGCCCGCCCGGATCGGGCAGGGGCGTGGGAACGTCGAGAGGGATGCTCAGGGCCTTGCCCAGCAATGAGACCAGCTCGCCGAGCGCGCCGGGCCGCTGGGCCGCCACGCGGTTCTTGAGCACGAAGGCCGTAGCCGCGGACTTGACGGGCTCCTGGCGCAGCAGCCCCAAGAGCCTGCGGTCTTGAAGCGCCGTCGGGAAGAACTTCGAGATCGTGCGCGTCAGCGCGAGGTTCTGGGGCCCGGCCGCTGCCAGCAGGTCGACGAAGACCTGGTCCGTGATCGCGCCCGGCTGGTTCTGCGCGACATTGTAGAGGGCCGCGGCGGCCAAATGCCGGATGTTGCCGCGCTCGCGCAGGTCGTTGACTTTCGCCGAGAGCGCCTGCGCCTCGACGGCGGTTGTCTTGTTGCGCAGTTGGCCCAGGAGCCAGACGGCGGAATAGCGCGACTGCTTGCCCTTGCTGTTGTTCTGCTCGTCCTCGAACCTCGTCTGGGCGAGGATGCGGCCGACCTCCGATGCGTCCCCGTGACGCGCCAGGGCGTACGCCGAGTAGATCGCCACATCCCAGCGCGGGTCGGCCGCGGCGGTCTTAAGCTCGGCGTCGGCGGCGCGCGAGGGGTTCTCGGCGAGCGCCAGCAGCGCCATCTGGCGAACGCGCGCGTCCTCATCGTGGAGCGCGGCGTCCAACAGGGCTTGAACGGAGCTCGCGGCCCTGCAGTTGAGGAGCACCAAGGCGGCTTGGCGCCGCACGAGCCAGACCGGGTCCTTGAGCGCCTCAAGCAGGGCCGGCAGCGCCGCGTCGCGCGCCGCGTTGAATTTCCGGACCATCTCGGCGTAGACCTTGTCGCCCACCGCAGGTTTGTCGACCGCTTGCGCGTCCTCATCCTCGCTCGCGGGCTGGTCTTCGAAGCGCGCCTGGGCGTCGCTCTTGGCGATCTCTGCGGTTTTCCTGATCGTCTTTCCCGCCTCGATGACGCTCTTGTAGCGCGCGATCCAGGCCCAGGAGTCGGCACCGGCCTCGGGCGCGAGACCGGCCAGGCCGGGGACCTTGGAGAGTCGGAAGAGCAGAGAACCGCTGACTGCGGAGAGCACGAGCTTGACGGCCGCGCCCGCGTTGACGAGGCCCGCCCCTTGGAACCAGACAGGGACCTGCATGTCGGTGGCCGTGCGCATGAGGACGGCCTTGACCGAGAGCGGCAGGTTCTCGTAGACGAAGTCGCGGATCGCGCGCGCCATCTTGAGCGCCTGCTTGACGAGCAAGGCGATGGCCGCGATCATGGGCGCGGCCATCGAGGTCCCCGACATGCCCGTGTGCTTCTTGTCTGGCAGGTCCGAGGGACCGGCCGGCATGTCCTTGGACTTGACCGAGTAGACGCCGCGCTTGTAGACGTTGGGGTCGCCGGGGTCGGTCACCACGTCGCCGCCGATGGCCGCGAGATCCGGCTTGATTTCGGCCCAGTCGACGGCGCTGTCGCCGGGCCGGTCGGGGCCCACGGAGCTGAAGAAGGCGATCTCGGGGACCTTGTCGTCCTCGCTCTTGGCCGCGGCGGCCACCGAGATGACGTTTTCGCCGGCCGAGGGCTGGCTGATCGTCTCGTCGAAGGGGCCGGCGTTGCCCGCGCTGGCCACGACGATGATGTACTCGCCCTTGGAATTTTTCTGCAGGGTCAGCTGCGAGAAGAACCGGGCGAGGTTGTCCGAGGAATTTCCGCGGCTGCCGAGGCTCAAGCTGATGACGTCGACGCCGCGGTGCAGCCCCAGCGTGCCGGCGCCCATGATGTCGCCGTCGGCGGCGCCAGGGGACTCGCGGCTGAAGACCTTGGCCATGAGTCCCCGAGCGCCCTTGGCCATCCCCGTGAAGAGCGAGCTGCCCGAGATCGAGATGCCCGCCGTGTGGGAGCCGTGGCCGATCCAGTCCTCGGGCCCTTCGTGGACCATGTCGACGCGGTCCAGACGTCCCTCGAAGTCCTCGTGGGCGGCGTCGGCCCCCGTGTCGATCCACTCGATGAGTCCGCCTTCGCCCGTGATCCCGAGCTTCCAGACCGCCGGCACGTTCTGGATCGCGGCCGAATCCATGAGGTCGGGCTTGAAGTGGGTCTGCGAGCTGCCGACCTGGACGGAGGAGCCTGAAACGAACTTGCGGATCGCCGCGGCGTTGCGGCGCGGTATGGTGACGTAGATTTCCTGGCGCCCGACGTCCTTGCCGAAAACGTCCCTGACCTCCAGGTCGAGGTCGTCGAGGAACTGCATGTAGTTCTTGAAGCCCGCCCGTTCGAGAGAGGTCCTCAAGGCCGCGAGTTCGTCGGCGTAGGCCTTCAACGCCGCGGTGACGCCGTCCCGGCCGGAAGCGGCTCTGAGCCGCGCGGCGGCGTCGTCGAAGAGGGTCAAGCTGTTCGCGGAGTTGGTCGCCTCCACCTCGCGCCGCCCGGCCGCAATCAGCGCGTCGAATTCCTGGGGCGGCGCTTCCAAGGGTCGTCCCAGCAGACCCACCAGGCGCGCCGCGAAGGCGTCGAGCCTGCCCAAGGCCGATCTGAGAGCCGCGGGATCCTTGGCGTCGAAAGCCTTGAGGTAGACCTTGGAAAGCTCGTCGAACTCTTTAACGCCCTGCGGGCCGCGCTGCCGCTCCGCGACGATCCCGGCGTTGATCCACTTCTCGTTGAACGCCTTGAGGTCCGAGAGCTTCCCGGCCGCGGAGGCGGCCGCGACCGCGGCGCGAAGCTCCTCGACCTGTCGAGTCTGGTTTCCGGCGTCGAGCGCGCGGTCCGCGGCTTCCTGCAGCTTGGCGAAGGAGGCGAGCTGGTCCTTGAATCCGGCCTGGGCCATCGCGACCCTCGCCACGGCCTGCGACTCGGGCGAGCCCGAAGCGTCGGGGACCGATTTCTCGATCTCGCTGCCGTTGGCGGGCCGCAGCCACAAGCCCACGCGCGCCTCGACCTTGCGCAGGATCATGATGTGGCCGCCGTCCTCGAGGTCGACGCGCACCGTGCGGAACTCGCCCCCGTCGGCGGCTTCCCAGTAGCGCAGGAGCTTCTCCCAGACGAGCACTCCCGGGTCGGTGGGGCCGAAGGAGAGGAAGGCCAGGCCCTTATTCTGCAGGCCGTCGTAAAGCTTTTCGATGAAATCCGCGGGGCCCACGCCCTTGAGCCGCGTCGAGGCGATCTGGTGCCAGAAATCCTTGACCAGCCTCTCGAGCTTCTTGACCTCCTTCTTATTGCCCTGGGCCATCGTCTTGGCGATGGCGGCGAGCTCGCGGTAGCGCTGGACCTCGGAGCTGCCGGGCTTGAAGACGCCTTCGCGCTCGGTCATGCGCCTGGTCGCGAGAAGGTAGAGGCTGTCGAGCTGCTGCAGGGCCAGATCGAGCTTCTTGGCCTGCGTCGTGCCCGACGCGGGAAGCAGAGAGTCCGGCTTGTCCATGACGACGGCCTTGTACCGCCGCGCGTTTTTCGCGTCGCCCAGCACCAAGTGCGGAGCCGACGTCGTCAGCGACTCGACCTTCGCGCGTCCGGAGGACAGGTTCTTGTAGAGCTCTTCGTTCTTGAGCTCCGCGCTGCCGGCGTTGAGGACGAGCATCTCGTAAGGCTGGTCGAGGTTGAGCGAGAGCTGAGCCTCGCGCAGGGCGCGCTCGAGGCCTGGAACCTTGGCGTCCTTGAGCGCCTTGGTGCCGTTGAGCTCGATGACGCGCGCCGAGACCTCCGAGACGCTGTGACGCCAGAGCCCTCCGACAAATCCTGCTGGAGGGCCGCGCGCGCTGGGCTCTCGGAAGTGCCGGAACTCGTGGGCCAGCACGCTGCGGAAAAGCGTCGGCGTCGCGGCCAGCTCCGGGCGCAGCGCGATCTCGCCGTTCGAGTGGTAGCCCAGACCAAGATCCCAGGAGAACGTCTTCGGCCGGTAGATCCGGATCAGGCGCGCGACGCCGCCGTCGAGCCGCTTGGCGAGCACCTCGGCCTCGACGAAGCGCCGGAAGTCGTCGTCGGTGACCTTGCGCCCGCGCCACACGGCCCAGCCGAACTGCGCCGACTCCCAGGCCGCGCGGGGCAGGAAGACCGCCGCCGGCACGGCCAGCACCGCGGCCGCGGCGAGCAGGACGACGTGCGGGACCGAAGTCCACGCGGAGGCGCCGGCTCCGAGGGCGACTGCCGGCACGAAGAAATCCGCGGCCGCCTTGAAGGCCAGCGCCGCCGCTCCGAACGCGCCGCCGATGACGGCGGGGAAGAGCGCCGAACGCGCCTCGACCCGAGGTCTTTCGACTCTCCCGCCTTTGCCGCTCCCTCGGCCGCTGGAGGGAGGCAAGGAAGTCTGCGTCGGATGGATTGGGACCGAGGTCTCGACGAGATCTCCCGCCGCCGGAGCTGAACGCTCGCCCAGGATATGCTCGGAGAAGTCTCCGGCTCCGGCGCCGCGGAACGCTTCAGCCGGCGCGCCCTCGTGCAAAGCGCCGACCAGCGAGGGCGCCTCGAGACGCTCGAGCTCCGCCTCGAACCCGGTCCGGGGGGGCTGCGCGAGAGGGACCGGCTTCGAGACCTCCGCAGAGGGCTGAATCTGGAGCAGCCCCGCGTCGGGCACCACGCCGAGTTCGGCCAAGGGCCGCGGCAGGACCGGAGGCGTCGACAGCTCGCCGAGCGTCGTGATCCTCGGAATCTCTGGCAGGACGATCGGCCGGACGGAGGGCGCCGCCTTCGTGGAGAAATCGCCCGCGACGGCGCGCATGGCCTCGGGGCCGAACGAGAGAACGACGATGAGGGCGGAGAGAATCGCGGCGCCGAGTCTCTTGATCATTCGCTGGCCTGGCGAGAGTTTATCACGCGCGCGTACTTCTCTATAGTGTCCCAGGGCCTACGGCTTGCGGGGTATTGGACCTAACGCGGGGTGGGCCTTACGGCTTAATGGCTTACTGGATGAAGATCAGCGGAGGCTCGGTCTCGGCCTTCTCGGCCTTGGGGCCGCCGAACATTTCCTTATGATCCTCGGCGGGCGGCCGGGCGGGCTGGTAGGTCGTCGCCTTCTCCGGGCGGGGCGCCTTGTAGTCGCGGCCGCCGCTGGTCTCGCGCGTGTCCTCGAAACGCTCCGCCTGGGCCCGGCGCCAGCGGGTGCTCGAGGCGTAGGCAGCGCCGCTGCCGGTCCCGATGTGGAAGGGCAGCGCCGCGCCGGCGTGGATCATGTACGACTTGCCGCTGCCGATGCCCATCGCCTTGATCTCGGTATTGAAGAACATGTGGATCCAGGACCGATTCATTTCGGAGCCGAAGATCAAGCGGCCCTGGTTCTGTTCGGGCTTCTGGCTCGATTCGCCGGAGATCTGCGCGATCAAGGGGGTGTCGGGGATCGCCAGCAGGCTCGCGCGCACCGAGCCGCTCACGCGGTTGTAGCCGAAGCCGAAGAACGGGGTGAAATGTCCGAAGGTCTGGCTGGCCACGGCGTTCAAGCCCAGGCTGTTGATGTTCCATTGGATGGCGCCGGCGACGTTGCTGTCCGCCGAGAAGCCGTTGACGTTGTTGATCGAGAACTTGGTGTTGTAGTTGAAGATGCCGTAGACGTGGTTGTAATGGAACCCCAGGCTCACCAGCGGCAGGTCCTCGCCGCCGAGGAAATGCTTGCGCAGCGAGAAGCCGATCGAGTTGCTCTGGCCCTTGGCCGGGGCATTGGCCGAGATCTTGTAGCCGGGCGGCGTCGTCATGTTGGCGCCGCGCACCGCGAAATCCATGCGGTAGGGCAGTCCCGCGCGCAAGTGCATCGCGAGGTTCGGGAAATTGACCGCTTTGGGGAAGATTGACCCGACGCCGAGGTCCCGCAAGGCCGGCGTCTGTGGCTCGGGGAACTTGCTCCTGTCCAGAGGGAGGTGTCCGACGCCGATGCTGAGGTCGGGCTGCAGGCGCTTGTCGGTCACCTCGTGGGGCGGGTCGAACGTGTCGCCCGCGGTGAAGCCCAGGCCCTGAGCCATCTCATGGCTGAGCCATTCCATCATGTTCTGAAAGTCGCCCGACATGCTCGGGTTCGCGTGAGCCCCCATCGGCGCCGCAAAAGCGAGCGCCGCGCCGAGGATCAGCCCCGGCGCGGCGCGCTTCGCCTTCGCGGCGAACTTTGCCATCAAATCAATGCTTGATCAGCCTCGAACGGCCCCGGTCGGTGCTCCAGCAATACGCCTGATGGGCGCTCTCGAAGGTCAGACTGGTCTTCAAGCGGGACGATTGCGGGGCTCCGCCGCGCAGGTCGGTCCCTTCGAAGACGCGCAGCCGGGCTTGATGTCCGTGCTTGCGCCAGATGGAGTCGAGTTTGTTTTTCATGAAGTCTAAATTTCTCCTTAGACCAATCATAACATGAGGCCCGCCGCCGGTCATGGGTCGTAGGACCCAACCGGAAACAGGCAAAGGGCCTAGGCAAAATATACAGGATTCCCCTATAGAAATTGACAACTCGGAAGGCCCTCGCGCGGGCCCAAAAAATTAAGAACTTAATGCCTGGAACTAGGCCTAGGGATTGGCGAAAATCAGCAGTTTATCCCCGGCTTTCTTGAGGCCGAGGGGCTTGTCGTCGAGCATCTTGAAGGTCGCGGTCCGATCCGAAGGGATCAGCTCGCCGGGGATCATGAAGACGTGGAATTCGCCCTTGGGGTCCGTCGCGATGAAGGCGAAGAGCTTTCCCGCGGGATCCATGCGCCCGTTCTTCACCTCGTCGTAGTAGAACACCTTGTAGACTTGGGCCCCCAGCGTGAAGGCCTCGCCCGAGCCTCCCACCGCGTTGAGAAGGTCGCGCAGGCTGATGCGGTCCTTGTGGTTATTGGCCAGGTTGATGACCACGATCTCGCTGTCGAGCTGGTCGGAGAGGTCCGGCGAGAGCTTGAGCTTGAACTGGCCGCTGCCGATGGCGATGGTCTGTGGGCTCGTCAGAAGGTCCTTGACGTTGTAGATGCGCACCGCCGCGTCGCCCTCGATCAGCAAAGAAACGTAGGCGTTGGGATCGACGTAGGCGTTCTTGGCCTTGTCGTAAGTCCCGCGGTCGAAGACTCCGGAAAGCCAGACGTCCTTGCCGCCGAGCTTGGCGTTGAGGCCAGCCCTGAGGTTGCGGTTGAGCAGAGCCCCGAGCGCGACGGTCGAGGTCGGCTGGGCGAGGGCGGCGGCTTGGAACGACGGCTTCGGCGATGAGATCCCGCCGGCCTTGAGCGTATGCAGGTGGATCTTGTCGATGGACGAACTGTCTTCGAAGGAGGCTCCCTCGGCGAGGCGCGACGGAACGGCGGGAGACGGGAAGAATCTGATCTTGCCGGTGAACTGAAAGGCCTGCGACAAGACGGTCCCGGCGCTGAGACTCGCGCTTTCGGCCGTCGGGCCGGCGGCGGCGAGGCTGGGGGCGGCGGCGAGGACGGCGCAGAGAAGAGCAATGGGGCGATAAGCCATGCGAACCTCCGTTGTCTTGGTGCCAGGCTTTAAGTTAATTATCGGCGATCGCCTGGCTCGACGACTTCCACTTTTCGGATTCTAGTCAATGGCCTCGCGCGATGCAACAGGAAAGTGGGCCGAAAGACCCATTATTTTTGGGGGTCCCTTATTGCCCGTCCCGACTTCGTCGGGACGGCAGCGGGACGCATGAGCGGGAATTACTGCCCGTAGGCCAGGCGCAGCGCGAGGAACTCGGGCAGACCCGCGTTGCGGATCTTGTTCTGCACGGCGACGATATCGTAGTTCAAGCGGATGATCCGGAAGGTCCCCTTGCCGGAGTCGTAGAGCCCGCATGAGGCGCGCTTGTCCTGGTCGCGCGGCTGGCCGGCCGAGCCGGGATTGAAGGCCGTGGGCACGATGCCGTACGGCATGCGCTGAATCTCGATCTGCTGGTGGTCTTCAAGGATCATGGTCTCGATGCCCAGCGGCTCGTCCTTGTTGACGCGGAAGCACAAAGGCATGTGGCTGTGCCCGACGAAGAGCGGCCAGGCGTGGACCAGCGGCATGTTGTCCTTGAACTGCGCGGCCGAGAGCAGGTATTCCTCCGGCGGCTTGCGCGGCGTGCCGTGGACCACGGTGAACTCGGGAGTCTCGATCTTGGCCGTGAGGCTCTGCAGCCAGCGCTTGGACTCCGGCGAGAGCATGTCGCGGCTCCAAAGCGCCGCGGCCTTGGCGAAAGGGTTGAACCACTCGACGTCCATGAGCCCCAGGACCGCGAGGTCGTGGTTGCCCACGATGCAGTGCATGTTCTTGAGCTTGCGCAGGCGCGCGACGACCTCATCTGGCTCCGGACCATAGCCCACGATGTCGCCGCAGCAGATGTAGCCGTCGACCTCGAAGTCCTTGAAGAAATCGAGGACGACGGTCAACGCCTCCACGTTGGAATGGACGTCCGAGACGACTCCGTAGACCATCGGCATCAAGGATAGTAGCCCTCCTGGCGATATAAATCAAGGTCTTGACTCGGAGCGGGCCGGCGGGCTATGCTCCTGCTGTGTCGAAGAGCGCCGTGCGCTCCCTCAAGGCCGTCTGCGGCGCGCTGATCGCCGCCGGAGCGCTGCTGCGCTTCGTCGATTTGCCCCGGAAGGTGTTCTGGATCGACGAGTCGACCACCGTCGAGAGGGTCGCCGGCGTCCCGGATGCCGAGATCCTCTCCGCCTTCAAGAGCCGCGCCGGAGTGCCGCCGAGTTTCTTCGCGCCCTACCGGTCGCCAAACGGCGCTTGGATCGACACGGTCAGGCGCGGCATCGCGGAAGATCCGCGCATGCCGCCGCTTTACTTCCTCGCGCTGCGAGCCTGGATGTCGGCGTTGGGCTCCTCCATCCTGGCCGCGCGGTCGTTCTCGGCGGTCCTTGGCGCCCTGGCGATCCTCGCAATGTTCCGGTTCGCGGCCCTTCTCTTTCCCGGGATGCTCGCGCCCTGGCTGGCGGCGGCGCTGCTCGCGGCCTCGCCTTTCCACTTGCGCTTCGCCCAGGAGGCTAGGCCCTACGCCCTCTGGACTTTGCTGCTGCTGCTGCTCTTTGAGCGCTTCCTCGCTCTGATGAAGGAGCCGACGGCGAAAAACCGCTTCCTCTATATCCTCGCCGCAGCGATGTGCGCGTACACCCACCCGATGACCGCCGCCGCGGCGGCGGCGCAATTGGGCTCGGCGGTGCTCGGCAAGGGCGTCGAGCCGGGCGCGCGGCGCTCCGTTATTCTGTGCGCCGCGGCCCTGCTCGTCCTCTGCGCGCCTTGGATCGCGGTCAATCTGACCCACCGCGGCGCGGCCTACACCTGGTACGCGCTCGGCACCAACCCCCTCTCCTTCATCATGAGCCTGTGGTGCGTGAACATCGGCCGGCTGTTCTTGGAATTCCCCCCCGAGCGCGCCGTCTCCTCCCTGACCATCGTGCTGAGCACCTTGCCCTTCTTGATCCTCATCGCGGCGTCCTTCGACGGCCTGCTGCGCCGCGGGTCTCCGGTCGCGATCCGGTTCCTCGCGGCGACCGTGGTCCTGACCTTCGCAGCCGTCGCCGCGCCCGACCTGCTGCTCGGCGGCCAGCGCTCGACGATCAGCCGCTTCCTGATGCCGATGCATCTGGCGATCGAGGCCGCGGTCGCCTACTATCTTTCCGAACTCGTGAGCGGCAGAGGCACCCGGCGCCTGGCGGGCTTGCTCTGCGCCGGGCTCGTCCTGGCTGCGGGGGGTTGGTCTTCATGGCGCTACGTCGGCTCCGATTTCGTCTGGGGGCAAGGCAGCACGGCGCCGCGCGCGATCGCAAGCGCCGTCAACGCGAGCGCCAAGCCCCTGCTGTTCGTCGATCTCAAGGAGAACTCGACAGCCGATCTCGTCACGCTTTCCTATTATCTGGCCGATCATGTCATGATCAAGCCGCTCGCGCCCGGAGAGTCGAGGATCGCCGCGGCAGGACGCGCGCCCGTCTATTTTTACGTCAAGACGGGAAGCCTGGCCCGCCGGCTCGCGGCCCGGGGCGTGCGCCTCGACTTCGTGCCCGTCAAAATCGAGGGCCCGCCCGACGCGGCGCTCTACCGCGTCGCAGTCGGACGGAAATCGCCCCAGTTGAGGTGAACGGCCGCCAGGCCGACGAGCACGGCGGTCTCGGCGCGCAGGACGCGGCCGCCGAGGACCCAAGGACGTACCTTGCCTTCGAGCTTCCTTCTCTCGGCCTCGCTGAAGCCCCCCTCCGGGCCGACCAGGAGCAAAATGCGTTTCGGGCTCTCGACGGCGGGCGGGGCCTCGCCTGCGATGTTGTCGAGACAGAGGCTTAGGTCGGCGTTGACGGGAGAGGCGAGGAACGCGTCGAGCGTCGTCGGGGACCTGAGCTCGGGCAGCGAGCTGCGGCGGCACTGCTTGGCCGCGCGCACGAGCTGGCCGGGCCAGGCGTGGGCCTTCTCGTGCTCGAGGTCCTTCGGGGGCACGGAGCGCTCGGTCAGCAGCGGCACGATCGTTGAGACGCCGAGCTCGGTCGCCTTTTGCGCGACGAAGATCATGCGCTGGCGGCCGAGCACGGCGCAGGCCAAGGCGATCTCGACGCTGGGTTCGGGCGAGACGGCGCAGCGCTCATAGGGGACCGCCGTTCCGCCGTCGGGACCGATCTCCTTGAGGCTCGCTCGATAGTACACGCCATGCGAGTCGCGCACGGTGAAGGCCTCCTTCGGGTTGACCTCGCGCCGGAACAGCCTCCGGGCGAGATGGCCGTCGAAGTCGAAAGGCTTTCCAAGCTCGAGCGACGGGAACTCGAGCGCTGCGTCGGGCGCAGCGTCGTAGCGTCCTAGGGGCTTCAGGATTTCTCGGCCGGAGGCTCGGGAGCCGGAGGCGTCTCGGCCTGCGAGGCTTCCGCCGGGGGCTGCACGGGAGCCGAGGCGGCCATCTCGAAGGGCCCGTGGGTCTCGGGCTTCGCGGCGGCTTCCGCGGCCGGGACCGGCTTCTCTTTCCTGCGGAAATCGACGCTCACCAGCTGGGAGACTCCCAATTCTTCCATGGTGACGCCGTAGATCACGTCGGCCGCCTCCATCGTGCGCTTGTTGTGGCTGACGATGAGGAACTGCGTCTTGGTCTGGAACTCCCGCAGCAGCGCTACGAAGCGCTCGACGTTGGCGTCGTCGAGCGCGGCGTCGGCCTCGTCGAGCATGCAGAAGGGCGAGGGCTTGACCAGGAAGAAGGCGAACAAGAGCGCGATCGCGGTCAAGGTCTTCTCGCCGCCCGAGAGCAAGGTGATGCTTTGCAGCTTCTTGCCCGGGGGCTGGGCCACGATGTCGATGCCGGTCTCGAGGATGTTGTCGGGCTCGGTCATCACAAGGTCCGCCTCGCCGCCCTCGAAGAGCACGCCGAAGAGGCGCACAAAATGCTCGCGCACCTCGGTGAAGGTCTGGCGGAAGTTCTCGCGGGTCGCGGAGTTGATCTTCGTGATGGCCGCCTTGAGGTCCTCCTTGGCCTTGTTGAGGTCCTCGATCTGGTTGGCGAGGAACACCTGCCGCTCGGACAGCGCGAGATACTCTTCAGGCGCCGCCATGTTGACGTTGCCCAAGCTGACGATCCGCTTGCGCAGGAAGTCGATGCGCTCGGTGTCGACCTCTTGGCCCGCGTACTTGCCCTGGGCCTCCTCGAACGAGAGCTGCCACTCGTCCCAGAGCTGCTTCTTGAGCTGGTCCTGCGTGCCGCGCTGGCCGCTGGCCTGCAGTTCGAACTGGTGCAGGCGCTCCGTGAGGGCGTCGGTGTGCTGCTTGAGCTCGCGCAGGACGGCCTCCTTCTCGGAGAGGCCCTTGTCGATCTCGGCGATCTTATCGAGGATGCCCTTGGTCAGGTTTTCCATGCCGGCGAGCTGGACCTGCAGGGCGTCGAGCTTCTCGCGCGACACCGAGGCGATCGTCTTGCTCTCCTCTTGGCGGCGCGCGAGCTCCGCGATCTCGGCGCCGCGCCGTTCGACGGCAGATTCCAGGTTCTTTTGGTCCTGCGCGAGGCGCTCGTACGCGGAAGCGAGGTAGTTGAGCTTGTCCTCGGCGCCCTTGAGCCTGGCCTTGAGCAGCTCGCCCGCACCCTCGCTCTTGACTCGCTCTTCCTTGCGCCCGGACACAAGGGCCAGGCCCTCGGCTTCGCGGGCGCGCAGGGCGGCTTCCGCATGTTCGGCCGAGGAGATCTCTCGGCGCAGCGAATTGATGCGCTCCTTGGTCAAGGCCATTTCGGCAAGCAGGCGCGCGGCCTCAGTCGTCGAGACTTCCGCGTTCCCTTCGAAGACGGACCGGGCCGCCTGCTTCTCGCCGAGCTGATTCTTGAGGGCGGCCGCCCGCGCGCTCTGCTCGCCGGTCTCGGCGGCGGCCTGGCGCCAGACCGCCTCGGCCTCGGCCAGGGAGGCTTCGCCTTGCCGCTTCAGGCCGGAGAGCTCCACGGTCCGGGCCTTCGCCGCTGCGGTCTTCGCGCGGACATCGTCGACGTCCGCGAGGCTCAATTGGCAGGCCTCCCGCGCGGGAGCCCCGCCGTAGACCCAGTGGTCCCCGAAGAGGGTCTTGCCCAATGTGTAGCTCTCGCCCAACAAGAACCGCAGGGCCCTGGAGTGCTTGGGTTCGGACTCGATGTGGCGCAGAAGCGGCTTGGCCTCATCGGGGAAGGCGCGCTCGGTCAGCTGGCTCGGAAGCGAACTCAGCACGAGGAAGCGCGCGCGCCCGCGTCCGGACGACTCGAGCAGCTCGACGGCCGAGCGCGCGGCGGTCGAGTCCTCGCAGACGATCGCGTAAAGGCGCTCGCCCAGCGCGTCCTCGAAATAGGGCTTGTAGGCCTCGTCGGTGACCTTGAAAAGCTGCCGGACCGTGCCGAGCACTCCCGGGATGGCGGCGTTGAGCACGGTTTGAGCTCCCACCCAATATGCGTCTTGACCGCCCTGGGTCTCGAGGACCGAGAGCGTCGCCTCGGACTGAGCGACTTCGGCGTGCAGGCGCAAGGTCTCATCCGAGAGAGCGGCGAGCTGCGACTTTTTCTCGGAGACGGACGCTTCGGCGGCCGCGAAACGCGCGCGGCACTCCCCGGAGCGCTCTTCTTGCGCGGCGAGAGCTTGAGCCGCGGCCTTGATCTCTCCGGACGCCGTCGCGACGGCCTTGAAATCCTTCTCGAGCTCGCGAAGGCTGCCGCGCACCTGGGTCTCGGAACGCGACCAAGCGGACTCGGAGTCGCCGAGGGTGCGGCGCAGCCCCAAGGTCATCTCCGCCGCCGAAAGGGAATCGAGCTTGAGCGTCTCCAGTGCGCGTTCGGCCTCCGCCGCGGAGGCGCGCAAAGCGTCCACCTTGGCGGCAAACCCGTCCGACTCGGCTTGGGCGGCCGCACGCAGCTTCTCCGCCTCGGCCGCCTCCGCGCTGGCGCGCTCGAGCTCGGGACCTATCTCCTGAAGTTTTTCCGAGGATCCTTTTTTCTCGGTCTCGCAGGCGGCCGAACGGGCCGTCGCATCGGCCGTCGCCGACTCGGCGGACCTGATGCGCTCCTCGAGGCGGCCGATCTCGGACTTGACCTCGGAGAGCCTGCCCTGGCTCTCGATGAGCTGGTTCTGCTGGCCGGCCTTGTCGAGATTGAAGGCCGCCAGATGCGCGCCGTCGGCGCTCATCTGGGTGCGCTTGGCCCCGAGCTCCTCCTCGAGAGGGCCCGACTGGGCGGCGAGCGCCGCGAGTTCAGCGGCGATCGCGCAGACCTGCTTGAGTATGTGCGCGGCCTCGACGGCGTTGAGCTCCTCCTTGTATTTCTGGAAGAGCTTGGCCTTGCGGGCGTCGGAATCGAGCTTCTTGACCTGCTCGTTGATCAAGGTCACCGAGTCCTGCAGGCGCCCCATGTCCATCTCGACGCGCTCGAGCTTACGAAGGGCCTCCTCGCGCTTGGCCTTGTACTTGGCGACGCCGGCGGCCTCCTCGAAGAAGGCGCGGCGCTCCTCGGGCTTGGCCGTGATCATCGCATCCACCCCGCCCTGGTCGATGATCGCGTAGCCGTCGCCGCCCAGGCCCGTGTCGAGGAACATCTCGCGGATGTCGCGCAGGCGGCACTGCGTCTTGTTGAGGAAATAGGCCGACTCGCCGGAGCGGAAGATGCGGCGAGCGACCGTGACTTCGTTGAACTGAACGGGCAATAGGCTCGCGGTATTGTCGAAGGTCAGCAGGACCTCGGCCATCGAGAGGGGCTGGCGCTTGGCCGTGCCCGCGAAGATGACCTCGACCATCGAGTCGGCGCGCAGGGACTTCCACGACATCTCGCCGAGGCACCAGCGCACGGCCTCCATGATGTTGGACTTGCCGCAGCCGTTGGGGCCGATGATGCCCGTGATGCCGGGCTGGAGGTCGAGGTGGGTCTTGGGGGCGAAGGACTTGTAGCCGACGATGTCGATCGATTTAAGGTACATGGCACCTCGGACCGGTCTTCAGTCCATCTTTTATCATCTTTTAGCTAAGAGTAATAGAAATCGGTTGGACAGTATAGCAGTTCCCGTCGACAAAATCAAGCGGCTCCGTCGAGCGCGATGACTGCCGAGACATTATACCGCATTTGGGCCGAGGCATTGACACCCTCGGCCGCCGGTCCTATACTTCAACGCCCCCATGAGCTATCCCTTGGAGCTGCGGGACGCCCTTTACGCCCTATTTTTGCACACCCACCGCCTGCCCGAGGGTGCTGCGATCTTCAGGAGCCGGCTCGCGGAGCTCGGCGCGCGGTTCCCGCGGCAGGGCCGCTACCTGCGCGGGCGAGCGCGGCGCTATCTCAAGGTCATGAAGACGTGGCGAACCGGCCGGCCGGGCGATCTGAGCGCGGAAGTCGAGCTGGCGCGCCTGTTGTTCGTCCACGGCCTCTACTTCGACGCGCACGAGTACCTCGAGACCGCGTGGCGGCGCTCAAGCGGCGTCCTCAAGCTGAGGCTCCAGGGCCTCATTCAACTTTCCGCGGCCCTGCACAAGCTGGAGCTCGATCCTCAGGCGGCGGGCGGGGCGCGCTATCTCGTCGAGAAGGGCTTCGAGAAGCTCGCGGGGCTATAGGCGCCGGATCAGCGAGACGACCTTGCCGGCGATCTTGCCCTCGCCGAGGGGGAAGGGCGCGTACTTCGTGTTGTCGGGGACGAGCAGAGCGCCGCTGGGCCGGAACTTGAGGCGCTTGACGGTGACGTCCTCCTCGTCGAGGCGCGCGACGACGATGTCGCCCGTGCGCGCGCTGGGCTGCCAGCGCACGACGATCGTGTCTCGATCCATCAAGGTCGGCTCCATGCTGTCGCCCTTGACGCGCAGGGCGAACATCGAGTCGACGTCCTGGCCCTCCGCCGAGACGGGGACGTGGCCCTCGGCGTCGGCATAGGTTCCCACCGCGGGACCGGCCGGCACGCGCCCGAGGATCGGCACGAGCGCGACGCGCCCGTGGCCGGCCACGGCCAGCGCGCGCGATTTCCCCTCGGAGGCCTCGAGCAGGCCCTTGGCCCGGAGGTTATCGAGATGATATTGGACCGTGTCGGGGGACTTGAGGCCCGCAAGTCGGCAGAGCTCGCGCACGGTCGGAGGATAGCCGTGGTCGGCGATGTAGCCGCGCACGAGCTTGAGCAGGACCTGCTGTTTGGGGGTGAGTTCTGTCGGGGCCATTGTGTCTCCTTCTAGGCCCCTCAGTATAGTCGAACAACTGTCCGATGTCAAGGGGTCCCGGCCAAATCCTGGTTCCCGCCTCGGGCCCCTGCCCTGGGGATATCTCTCGAAGGATTGTCAACTTTTCTAGCCATATGGCTAAAAAAGTTGCCAATCTTTGCGGCCCTGGATCCGGTCCGCGGCTACGCGACCTTCTCGCCGCAGGAGTTGCAGAACTTCGAGCCGGAAGCGAGCTCGCCCTGGCACTTTGCGCACTTGAGCGCGCCCATCCCCTTGCCGCAGGTGTTGCAGAACTTGGCGCCCGCGGCGTTGTCGGCCTTGCACGACGGGCAGGCGGTCGTCCCCGGAGCCTTGATCGAGGCCGACTGCCCGAGCACGCTCGACATCAGATTGCCCACGCCGGCGCCCGCGCCCAAGCCCATGCCGAGGCCCATGCCGGCCCCGGCTCCGCCGCCCTCGTTGCCAGCCGCTTTTTCGAGGGTGTCGAAGGTGCGCTTGGTGTTGTAGCCGGCGCCGAGGATGTCCATCTCGGCCCTGTCCGCAAGGGCTTTCTTCAAGCGGACGACCGAGTCGTCGTCTTCGGGCACGTCGACCGAGTTCAGGAAGAAGTTGACGAGCTTGACGCCGTATTTGGCGAAATCGGCCTCGAGCTTCTTGCCGATGCCCTCGGACATCTCCTCGAGATGGGCCGAGACCTCCAGGAGGTTGATCTTCTGCTTGACGATGGTCTCGGCGATGTAATCCTTGGCGCGCGTCATCAGGGCGCCGCGGAAGTAGTTCGAGAGCGCCTCCGCCGAGAACTCGGGCACGGTGCCCGCAATCTGCACGACGAAGAGCTTCGAGTCCTCGACCTGCACGCCGAACTGCCCGAAGGCGCGCACGGGCAGGAAGACGTTGAACTTCGGGTCCTGCACCGGGATCGGGTTGTTGGTCCCCCATTTGACGTCGAGGTTGACGGCCTTGTTGATAAAGTAGATCTCGGCCGCGAACGGCGTCTCGCCGCCGAAGGGGACCTTGATGAGGCCGCGCAGCAGGGGGATGTTGGCGGTCTTGAGCGTGTGCGTGCCGGGCCCGAGGACGTCGAGGGCCTGACCGCCCTTGAAGAAGATGGCCTCCTGGCTTTGGTTGACGATGACCTGGGTGCCCCAACTCAGGTCGCCCTGCGGATAGCGCCAGACCAGGATCCCCGAAGGTCCGTCGTACTTGACTACGTCGATGATCGCCATGCCCCCTCCTCGCGTCTCGATTGTGTCACTTTAGCCCCTCTTCGCCCTCTTGTCAAGACGAAGGCGCGCCCTTGAGGCCCTTCTTGGCCTGCCTATAAAGGGAAGCTCGCTCTTCCTTGACCACGGCCGACACATCCGACTCCGTGAGCCCGAAAGGCTGTCCGAACGCCGTCATGAAGCGGATCTCGTCGTCGGTCACGCTGCCGTCGGCCAGCGCCATCTGAGCCAGCCCCCGCAGGCAGGCCCGCGCCTGCGCGGCACCCGAGGGCTTCGGGATGTCGAGGTGCCCCTCCTGGGCCGCCAAGATCGTCGCGCCGACGGTCTCGGGCCGGACCCCGCGGCTGCGCGCGAAATCCGCGAGTAGCGCCGTCTCCTTGTCGTCGATGCGGCCGTCGGCGGACATCGCCGCGACGAGCAAAGCCAGGCCGTCGACCGGGGAGAGCTCGCGCGCCCAGTCCGCGTCGAAGACCGGAGCGCCGGCCGCCGGCGGCTTCTTCCACAAGCCGATCGGGGCGAGCTCGACGACCGTCCATTGCAGCGAGCCGTCGTTGAAGGGCGCTCCGCAGAACTGGCATTGGGCCTGGTCGCGCCGCTCCGAGGGCGCCCCGCACTTGGCGCAGCGCGACGAGCGCAGCCCTGAGCGCGCGTCGGTCTTGAGTCCCGTCTTGCGGGCGAAGACGACGACGTGCTGGCGCAGGACTTGACCATGAGATACGGCCGAAGTGCCCGAACCTTCTATATGTTCTCCCGACCACTTGACCATGACGTGGGCGCGGTCGACATCGCCGGCGGTCTCGAAGGCCTGGACCTCGACGGTCCCGACGGCGGCGTCTCGGTACGAGGAGCCGTCGACGGCCAGGGCCTTGCAGAACTCGTCGGCGGCGACGCTGCGCATGAGCGCGGGATTTTTCTGGGCGAACGCCCACTGCCAGCGCCAGAAGGCCACCGAGGCGCGGTCCTCGAGGAACTGCGTGCTCAGCGCGGAATCTCTTTGGGAGAGTTCGGAAAAACCCGGCACTTCCGCCCCGCTGCCGCGAACGGCCCACTCTTCTTCCTGCGTGATCTCGCAAAGAACCCAATCGTACTCGCCGGAGTTGACCCAGCTCTTGCAGCTGGCGCAGAGTGCGGCGTCGGCGATCGGAAGCGGCGCGCCGCAGCTCGGGCAGAAGCCCTCCAAGAGGCCGGGCTTCTTCAAGGTCTTGGCCCCGGGCCGGCGCACGAAGGACCAGACCTCGGCGAACTCTTCGGGCTCATTCGAGCCGAAGAGCAGCCGCCCGTCCGAGAGGGCGACCTCCTTGTCGACGGCCGAGGCCTCGATGCGCACATGGAGAGTGTCGAAGAAGGCGTCGGACTCGATCTCGAGGGCCTCGGCTTCCTCGACGCTCACGCCTTCCATGACGTTCTTCTTACCGTCGGCTTTCTGCAGCTCGAGCTGGATCGCGAAGCGCTCCATGACGCCGTCGGAGATGAAGGCCCGCGCCGAGGCCATGTTTTGTTCGCTCCAGGCCTTCTGGATCGCCAAGAACGCTCCCTTGGCGCGCGCGAGGAACTGGTCCGCCTCGAAATCGGGGTCGCGAACCTTAAGGCGGGCGAGATTCTCGTCGAGGCGCCGCCGCTCCTGGACCTCGCTTCCGCGGGAGATCGTGTCGCGCATGCGGCCGTCGCTGGCCAGCATGACGTCCGAGTTCGACAAGACCTTGTACGCGATGTAGACCAGCAGGGCGGTGACGGGGACGCCGACAAGCGGATTCGCGAAGACGAACCGAAAGTAGAGATAGACGAGGTAGCCGACGTCGGCGCCTCCGCCCGAAGACCCCCCGCCCGACGAATAGCCGCCCCCCGAGCTGTGGCCCCCGCCGCCCGAATAATGGCCGCCGCCGCCGGCGCGGGCGTAGAGCAGCGGCGCGGCGAAGGCGAACGCGTAGGCGAGAAGACCAACGAAACGCAGCAGGCGTTGCCGGAACATCGGGCTAGTTTAGTCTCTCGGTGCTCCCGTGTCAACCGTGTCAACGGGTGTTGACAAGCACGGTGACGGGGGTTACACTAACCCGAGCGCGGCCGCTGGAAGTTCCTTGGATCGACATCCGCTGAGGGGGGGAGTCCTACGCCAGAAGCGATCTCGCCGGGGATCGAGGGCCGGAAAGCCAGTCGCGAGCGGTGAACCGCAACACAGCCCTGATGGATGGAGGGAATACTGATGCATAGGCTAAGCCCGCTTGATCTGATTCTGTCTGCGGCCATTATCCTGGCTGTAACGGTTTCCGGTGCTGCATCCACAATATCGGAGGCAGAGCTGAAAGACGCGCTCCCTCCGTATGGTGAAGCCGATCGGCCAAAACAATGGTATCGCTACCTAATTCCGCAGGCCGAGATTGCACCATTGAATAGCCATGTCAAGGAATTGGCGGCCAAAGGGGATATCTTCAAGGCAATAAACTCACGTCTGGCATCTCTTCAGCCAGGGACAGCGGAGTCTGAACGAGAGATCTTCATTTGGGTATGGGTTCTCAAGGACTTCAAGGATGCTCGCGGACTTGATGGTTTGGATCGCGCTGCTTCACTAACCCCCAAGGTCGCGAGCCGTAACGAAGACGGCGGTCGCATTAGCTTCTACCCGTTTGATGAACTCGCGCGAGGCGCAGCAGATAATATCCGCGTCGAGATGCAAGCCACCGAATGGGCCACGCATCTAAAAGATCTTCCAAAGGAAGATCGCATTCGGCAATTGGCAGATATCGTGTGGCTAGATGCTCCAACTCCGGAGAACCTGACTGGGCGTGGGGCTGGGCGGCTGTTGCTCAGAGAATGCCCTAAGGACGAATGTTGGTTAAAGATTATCCTAGAACGGATCGACAAGATTGATGAGTCGAGCCCCGTAGGGAAGAAACGCATTGTGAGCGCGCTGATGGAGTTAAGAGCAGTGTATCAGCGCGGCAAGAAGGCTCCCGAGATAATTGAAAAAGTCCGCGCGATTCGAGGAAGGCATCCGAAGGACAGAATTGGCGACGCGGCTGAAAATGTATTGCGAGAGATTAATTCAAGACCAGAAAAATGAACTCACAACTCATGGGCTGTGCCCTGCTTTTGGCCTTGAGTGCTGGGATGCCAACCAGCCTCTCTGCTCAGGACGCCACTCTTATGACCTTGAAGAATTCAACGGATACAACATTCGATCAGAACACTGACATTGGTTTACCGTTTGATCCACCACTTCCAACTTCCCTGCCCGATGATCCAGGATTCAGAAGCTACTCCACGGTCATACAGGCGCTGGATTCGCTCGATCCAACTCTTGTTTCTCGCGCTGATCTCAGCGGCGTTGCAGATAAGACCTCCACCCGGCGAGGACTTGGGAAATCCATCGCGATGATCTGGAAGACGCGGCCCAACGTGAATTCCGGGGATCTGGCGAAGCGCCGGCGCAGCGTGTCTTGAAGGTGCCGCATCGCTACTCGTAGCGCTCCAGTCGCCCCGCGCTTGAGCAGTTCCGCCAGCAAGACGAGGACCAAGTATGTCATGTGAGCTGCCGTCAGCAGGTGATCAATGGCCTCCCAGCACGAGAAGACCCTCCACGAATCGGCCTTCAATCCCTGCTTAAACTTCCAGAAGAACGTTTCGATTCCCCAGCGCCAGGAATAAAGCCGCACGATGATCCTCAGATCGGCGACAGTTTGCGTGGTGAGCGTGGTAGCCAGGAACATCGGATCGAGCCCTTCTTTAAGCGGCGCCAGGTAGACGATATTGAAACTGACCTGATCGCCGTATTCGGTCGTCACGCCAGCATGACGTGAAGAGGCGTCCGACATCAGCACGTGCTTGGCTGTGTCGCGCCACTGAATTCGCGTTCGCTTCGGCCACCATGGCGCCGCTTTCTCAAGCAATCTTTCCTTTTCATCCACCATGACCATCAGCTTGCCGCCCAGCCGGATCACGAAGTCGATGCCCTCGATCTTCTTGAGCCAATGGAGCAAATCCTTGCGCTTGAATCCGCTATCAGCTACGAGGATCACGTCGAGCTTGAGGATTTTCTTGACGAGTTCCACGGCGTTGCGGATCTCAGCCAGCTCGGCCAGGTTTTGGCTGGCGCACTCCGGGCCCCGTTCGCTCCAAAGCCGTCGCGTGATAGGCAGGACCGTGCGATCGGTCAGAAGAAGGCCGACCCAGATTTCCTGGTACCCTGGCACAAGGATTTCCTCGTCGATGGGAAGGTTGTGCAGGCGGACTTTCCCCTTGCCGGGCATGGGGCGCTTCTTTCTCCGGGACCTGGCTTTGGCGTAGGAAGTCGAATCGATAATGACTGCCACCTTGCCGTTGTGCTTCCAAACGCGTCTCTTGCCGATCCGATTGAGCACGGCGGTCACGCATGCGAGTTGTGCTCCGCCGAACTTCAGGCGCTTTCGTGCCAGGAAAAGCGACAACGCGTTTTCCGTCGTC
The DNA here is from genome assembly GCA_016194705.1 of Elusimicrobiota bacterium. Lineage (GTDB taxonomy): Bacteria > Elusimicrobiota > Elusimicrobia > UBA1565 > UBA9628 > PALSA-1176. Next base: position 179,227 of record JACQAZ010000015.1, read on the forward strand.
TTGACGGGCGCGGACTGCGTTTGGGCGATGCTCTGTAGCACGAGACTGCGAGAAAGGCAGACGCCGAGAACGAGTTCGCGCAGCTTTTGATCCCAGTTGTAGAGCAGCGGCGGTGAAGAAGCGAGACAGGAAGCAATCGTCTTTGGTAATATCGCGGCAAGGCCCGACGAGCGAACATCGAGCATGGGATCTGACCCCATGCGAAGAATCTACCTCGGCGGGCCGATCCTTTTTGCTGGAAGCAAAACCACGGTTGCAGTACTCTTACCCGGCCGAGATTCTACCAAGTTGGACCGGCAGCCGTCCCCGTGCTCTGTAAGCACGGGGCCGGTTGCGCGCGGCCTTCGGCCGCGCGCTCGTCAAAAACCCCCTTTTCGCCGAAGGCGAAAAGGAACTCGCCGTAGGCGCCGGATCGATCTCCGAAAAGTCCGGGAACCGGGACGTGTTGACAAGCTGGTGTTGACAAGCACGGTGACGGGGGTTACACTAACCCGAGCGCGGCCGCTGGAAGTTCCTTGGATCGACATCCGCTGAGGGGGGGAGTCCTACGCCAGAAGCGATCTCGCCGGGGATCGAGGGCCGGAAAGCCAGTCGCGCTGCTGATGGCTTCTCGAAGTTCTCTTAATCGAATCACCTCCCTGGTCGTTGCCTTGATTGCATCGACAGCCGTAAATGGCGCTGGATCGCCGATATCTCAAGAAGAGCTGAAAGACGCCATCCAGCACTTTGCTGGTTCAACGGAACTACCACATCACGGGTTGTTCCGTATTTCCCAATCGAGACTGGTAACGTTAAAGAAAAACACGGAGAAGCTAGAGGCTAAGGGGGATATTTTTCAGGCAATAAATGAACGTCTCTCGGCTCTCCAACCAGGAACGGAAGGATCGGAGCGCGAAATCTTCATATGGGTCTGGGTGCTAAGAGATTACAATGACTCTCGCGGACTCGATGGTTTGGATCGCGCAGCTTCTTTGGCCCCGACGGTCGAAAGCCGCGATATTGACGGCGGCCGCATTCGGTTTTACCCATTCCAAGAATTGGCCCGAGAGTCCGCAGACAAAATCCGTGTTGCGCTTCAGGCTGCGGACTGGGATGTTCACCTAAAGGGATTGTCCAAGCAAGAGAGGATTAGGCAACTGGCAGACGTTGTGTGGCTCGATGCTCCAACCCCAGAGAAGCTAACCGTTCGTGGTGCTGGGCGACTGTTGTTGAGAGAATGCGCAACAGATGATTGCCGCCTAACCGTCATCCTGGACCGCATCGACGCAATTGATGAATCAAGCCGCACGGGCAAGGCCCGTATTGTGAGCGCGCTAAGTGATCTGAGGACGATACACCAGCACGGCCATAAGGACCCTGCGATAGCTGAGCGAGTTCGCGCAGTTCGAGGGCGACATCCGAAAGACAGAATCGGTGATGCGGCCGACAGTGTGCTTCGGGAAATTGATTCTGAATATAAAAAATGACCTCACGGTTTTTACGCTACCTTTTGGTTTTGGCCCTGAGCTTTCTCGGTTCCGCAATACTCTGGGCCCAGTCGGAAGCTACGCTTAAAACTCTAAAAAATGCGACCGATCCAACTTTCAACTCTGATACAGACATTGGTCTGCCGTTCGATCCGCCGATTCCGACCTCCCTGCCCGATGATCCAGGATTCCGAAGCTACTCGACGGTTATACAGGCGCTGGATTCGCTCGATCCAACTCTTGTTTCTCGCGCCGATCTCAGCGGCGTTGCAGATAAGACGACATCGGTCCTTTCAAATCCAATTCTTGTCTATCGCATTTCAACCCCCGGTACACAAAGAAAGAACGACCCGAGCTCCCGAAAACCACAGATTTTAATCATCGGTGGCGCGCATGCCCGAGAATGGATGCCTATGGAAGCGGTTGCGAGATTTGCCACAGTTCTCGTCAGCGACTACAACCTGGCTGCAGCGAATTCCCAAGTCAGATATCTCCTCGAAAACGCCGAGATTTACGTCGTACCTACACTTAATATTGACGGGCGCCTTTTGACCGAACAGCACCCCGCGCAGCTCTTCGTGGTCTCAACAGCTGCGGTCGATAGCCTTGGAATCGAATTTGATAACCCTGATGGGACGGCGAATCGGCATGGAAGAATGCGCCGAAAAAATTTGGAAGGAGTCGGAACAACACTGGATTCGAGCTGGTCCCCGACATTTTCTCTCGCATACTTGAACGGAACCGACATAAATCGAAATGGGGCATTCGCGTGGGATGGTACGAGCGATTGCCCCGCCTCCGTGAGTACAATCCCCGAGAGCCTGGCATACCGGGGACCATCAAGGGAATCATCGAGGGAGATTCTCTTTCTGCACGAATTTCTTGCGGGAGCGCTGCCTGCTCTCACTGAAGTCATTGACCTGCACATGGCGGCGCAAACGATCTTCTGGCCCAAAGTTTCGGGCCTGTTCTCTAGTTCACCCGCTTCGGTGTCCCGTGATGCGCGAACCAGCGAAGTAGCCATGATTGTACACGACCGCCTCAATTCACAGCCCGGCTACACCTTCGATTTAAAAGGCTGCATCCCCGTCGGCTCGATCGATACTTTGGCCGGCGCTTCGCGCCTCGTCCCTTCAATGACAATCGAATTGGGGCCCAGTTTGGCAACTGGGATCCAGCACTTCGTTAGGCCGCATGATGAAGTTCTACCGGCCGCAGTGCAGGCCTTCGCTGGATTATATGGGGGCGGACGCTGGGCCGCTCAAGATCCTTATTTGCGGAAGGTTCTGATTCAACAAACCAATGGCAGTGGGCCTCCGAAGATCATCTATCAGGACGAGATTAAGTCTGATCAGAATGGCCGCAGCCTGAACACGACCTCCAGCAATCTAACGGGGCCCGGCACGCTCACGGTCCAGCTTCAGTTCTCCATGCCGATGAGTTCTGATGGGGCGCCGGTCGTGATATTGGAATCGGGCTCTAGATCCGTGCCCGTCGCCGCGACAGGCGCGGGGTGGAGCACGTCGATTTACGAGAACGATACTTGGAGCGGTACCCTCACCTTGCCGGCCGATTTCCCCGACGGAACGGCAAGATTGACCGTAGACGCAGCCGACGAATTCGGGGGCAAGCTGGACGGCAAGCCGTTGACGGTTAGAACGTGGAGCAACGGCGATTGGGCAAACTACGAGGACGAAAACGGCAAAGGTTCGGACGGCGGAAGAGACGCGAGGGTCAAATTGGTCATTTTGCGGGGACCCCTAGTGCAATTGGGTTTCATCGACCCCGCGGGGCTCTCCACGGTCTACCAGATCCAGGGCCCGAACGCGGGGTCCTTCAAGATGACGGGCGACCATATCGACGCCAACTTCCGGGATTCAGGCATCGGCGTATCCTCCGTGAAGCTCGAGAGCGACAACCCCAGCTTTTCCACGATCAACCTGACCTACGATCCCCCCAATAAAAATGGCATCGAGGCGTTCCTCCCCCCGGTCGGCCAAGGACTGCCCGAAGGCAACTACACCTTCACCGTCACCAACGCCTCGGGTGCTTTTACCTCGGCGAAGGTCCAGAAGTACCTCTTCACCGCCATGGTAGATCCCGCGACCAAGGCCAGTTACGACGAGATCAGCAAAGCGTTCCGCGTCTCCCTTTTCTTCACCGTCTCGGACGACGCGGGCGGGATCGGCGAGGTCAAGCTCTGGACCAGCGCGCCTCAGCCCGACGGCTCGATGGGCCTGGCCCAGGTCTTGAAGACGTTCAGCGGCGGGGGAGCCCACACCGCCTCTTTCAGCATCTCGGGGGACCAATTCGTGCCCCTGGGCTTCTACGCGATCACGGCCGAGGACTCTTTCGGGAACAGCGTGATCCAGAGCTTCGCGCTGCAGCAGTCGCAGGGGGTCTTGTCGGACAATTACGACAGCGCGGCCAAGTTCCAGGTGGTGCCCTCGATAGGGGACAATAACACGCCAGCGGGCTGGAGGCTGGACTTCGACCTCACGGCCGACCCCGGCAGCCACATCTTCTACCCGCTCGGGACCATCACCACGCAGATCCACGACCTTTTCACCGCGGTCGGGGGGAACAACGCGAGCCTGCTGGTCGCCCCTCCTCCTTCCGCCATAGGCGCGGCCTTGATCGTCCCGCCGACCTTGGCTTTCGACCTCGTCAGGACGCCCTTTACCGCGGGGACCCCAGAGCCCGCCGGCGACACGGGCTTGAGCCTCACTTATCAGGTCGCCACCTCCAGCATCCAAAGTAACATCGCAAGCTCGAGCTATCGCTTCGTCGCCCAGCGCAAAATGTTCGAAATAGGAGATATCTCGCTCCAACAGAACGACTACTATTTTCAAGACGCCTTCAGCACCCCGCTGACGCTCCAACGATTCACGCGCTGGAATGTCACGCTCACCAACAACAGCGTGGTCGTGGGCCTCAACGGGGCCGGCTCGGTCAGCGTGGTGACCGACCGGCTGAGCCTCAGGCCCGACTATGCCGTGGCCAGCCTCCTGCAAGGGCCGGGCCTGTTGTTCTTCGCCCGGGACCTGGCTGGCATCTGCGACATCACGTCGCCCGCGTCGAATCTGAAGGTGGTTCAAGTCAGCGTCACTCCACTGCCGGGGTCCATCGACCTGGGCGCCAACTGCAGCATCGACCCCATTTTGCTTTTCCCGGCGCCCGCCACGCTCACGATCAATTTTTCGACCGCCGTCGTCGCGCAAAACAACGTCGACCCGAACACTCTGGCGATCTACGAGCAGGACCCCAACGGAAGCTTCTTCAGACTGGACAACCAGCTCGTCGACCCGGCCAGCGGAACGGCCACGGCCTTCCTTCCTAGCTTTCCAGAAGGCGTGATCTTCGGCGTGTTTGGCAGCAGCAAGGTCGTGTCGGGCGGCGGCGGCGGGGGAGGCGGAGGCCCCACGAGTACCAGCGCGCTCGCGATCGCAGTCGGCCCTGCGGGCAAGCTCTGGGAAGTGGTCGTGGATGACACCCACAATGTCTTCACCTTGGCGCGCTGGTCAGCCGACGGCAAGACGCTCGAGACCTCGACGGTGCTGCCGGACGCGATCAGGGAAGCCAACTGGGCCGTCGAGTTCGACACGATGGGCGCCGTGTACGCCGTGGGCGTCGCCTCGGGCCCGCGGACCTTGGGCCTGGACCTCGCCGTCTACAAAGCCTCGGATGAGGGCGTGCCGATCTCTAGCACCGGCTTGCACGCCGGCATCGACGGCAAGTCCTTCAGCCTCGATGCGACCGGCGACATCTGGATCACGGGAGGGGTGCAGAGCGGCGCCGCCGGCGGCCTGGCTCTCTGGCGCTACTGCGTCCACACAAGCAGCCTGACCCGCACCGCAAGCTACTCGCGCGGAGGGGGCTTCGACGCGGGTTTCGGCGTGCGCGTGGTAAACGGCAACATCTGGGTGGCGGGCTACTCGATGGACCCGGCCCATCCCGGCCCTCTTGAGCTCGGCCTCTGGGAGTACGACGCCTCCGGGACGAGGCTCATCGGCGGGCCTTTTTTCAGGACCGGGTATCTCTCCGGCTTCGAGGACGACTTCTCGGCGCGCCTGGAGGTCTCGAGCGGGTCTTTGTTCGTAGCCGCGCAGCGCAGCGGAACCGCGGGCGAGCCCGACCTCGCTATGGCCAAGTTCGACCTCGCGGGGCAAGCCCTTTTGGAGCGCTCCTGGGTCGACGCGAGCCAGAAAAGAGTCTTGCCGCGCGCAAGCGCTGTGGATGGCTCCGGAAATTTCGTCGTCGCCGGACGGCTCAACGACCAAAGCGGCAACGGCAGCCTGGGGGTCTGGAAATACTCGCCTCAAGGTGTGTTCCTCGGTGCTGCGACCTCGACGGGGGCCAGCGGCGGCGCCAAGGGCCTGGCGTTCTCGGGCGCGGACGCCTGGCTGGCCCTGGACAACTCGAGCGCCCCTTTCCGTCTGGCCAATACCTCGGCGCTTGCCGGCACGGACGTCTTCATCAGCTCGTCGGCGCCTGCTCCCACCGATACCACGCCGCCGGTCACGACGTTGACCATCGGCTCGCCCCAGTTCGCGCTCTCCTCATCGAGTTTGCTCGTCAGCGGACGGACTCCGTTCACGCTCTCAGCCACGGACGCGGGCTCGGGCGTCAAGCAGACCCAATACCAGATCAACGGCGGCCCGTTGACGGTCTACACGGCTTCTTTCACGTTAACGGCGCCCGATGGCTCGGTGACGCTCGGCGACTTCAGCACGGACAACGCGGGCAATCAGGAAGTCCTCAGATCTAGCTCGGTCGTCTTGGACGCAACACCTCCCGCGGTCTCCCTCGTATCACCCGGCCCGCAAGGCTTCTGTTCGATCGTCAAAGGCGCTCTACCCGTCGTAGGCTCGGTCTCGGACTTGCATCTTGTATCCTGGCAACTCACGGCAAACGGCGCCGCCATCTCATCAGGCACTTCTTCCGTCTCTTCCTCGGTGCTCGGGACCTGGGACTCTTCGTCCTTATCGGGCTGGCAGACGCTGCGGCTTTCCGCCTCGGACCTCGTGCTCAACGCCTCGACAGCGACGCAGAGCGTCTTCGTAGGCGACCCTTCGGCCTTACTCGCGGTCTCGGGCTTGAGCAAGCCGCAGGGCGCGGCTATGAGCGCCGAGGGCTCGATCTACGCGGCCGACCGCAACAACGACCGGATCGCGGTGTTCTCGCCCACGGGGAGCCCCATCGCTTCTTTTAACTCGCAAGGCCTCAACAAGCCCGAGGCCGTCGCCGTCGATGTCGCTGGGAATATCTACGTCGCCGACGCCAACAACAAGCGCGCCCTCAAGATTTCCCCCTTGGGCCAGGTGCTGCTGACGATTCCTGGGATGAGCCACCCCGACGGCATCGCTCTCGACGCTTCCGGGAATATTTTTGTGGCCGACCTCGACAAGAGCCAAGTCAAGAAGTTCGGGCCCGATGGGAGCTTGCTCAAGACCTTCACTTTGCCCAATTCCCAGCCGGCCGGCATCGCGCTCGATGCGGCGGGAAACCTCTACGCGGCCGACCCGAAGAACAACCAGCTCGCGGTCTTCGATCCCTCGGGCTCGCAAGCCCAGACCTTCGGGGCGGGCCTGGGCTTGAGCCAACCCTCAGGCGTTGCAGTTATTGATACCTGTATAACTAAAGTCCTATGTCGGGCGTGAAAAAAGAGGTGTGGCATACAGGAAAGAGCGGAGAAGATCTTTCCGGGAACGGAGCCTGCGGGCATGATAGCGAGTAGTTCTGAACAGCGTTTCGAGGTCC
>JACQAZ010000016.1 GCA_016194705.1 Elusimicrobiota bacterium
GGACCTCGAAACGCTGTTCAGAACTACTCGCTATCATGCCCGCAGGCTCCGTTCCCGGAAAGATCTTCTCCGCTCTTTCCTGTATGCCACACCTCTTTTTTCACGCCCGACATAGGACTTTAGTTATACAGGTATCAATAAATCCGCCTCGGTAAGCTTAAAGTGCTTCGCAAGATGCTCAATCGTCTCGGCGTGAGCGTGCTCCTTCTTGTCGCCGATGTGCTGAAGCAGTGGCAGCATTATTGTTTGATAATCTGGAATCGCCATTAAAAAATCCTCCCTCTCTCCCGTCACTTTGGCAACCTAACTTCTTATTAGACAGACCTGTCTATCACGGTCGAATTGTGGCCGTCTTCCGAATTGTAATGTGAAAACCGAGTTAAATCAAGAGGAAGGCTTTCCGTGATAGGCCGACCAGGGTGGTCGGCCCAATCTTTTTTGCCGTGGCTAAAGGGAACAAAAAGGGGTCCTCAATCGTATACATATTAGGGCCTTCGATTTGGAGACCTTGACAGAATGTCTTTTATAGGATACACTTAGAATGAACTTCAATGAGCCGCAAACGCGGCGGGTCGTCCACTTGGTGTCCGGTGGTAGGGATATCTTCGGAGAGTGGTTCGATAACCTCAAAGACACCGCAGCGCGCGCGGCGATCCGCAAGCGTCTCGGCCGGGCCGAGGAAGGAAATTTTGGGGATCATCGTTCCGCGGGCGGCAACGGTGTTTGCGAAATGCGCATCGATTTCGGACCAGGCTACCGTCTCTACTATGGGGAAGATGGGCCCGACATAGTCTTACTCCTTTGCGGGGGCGACAAATCTACGCAACGGGGGGATATTCGCAAGGCCCAGAGGCTTTGGGCCGAGCACCGGAGGTTCAAATGATTACGACTGTATCACATCACGAATGGATGATGGAGGGACTCGCTGATCCGGTGGAAGCCGCCGCCTATCTCAATGCCTGCGCTGAGGACAGAGACCTGAAGTTCCTGCTGAAAGCGCTCCGCGACGTCGTGGAGGCTCAAGGAGGCATCGGGGTCTTGGCGAAGAAGACGAAGTTGAGCCGGACGACTCTTTATAAGACGCTCTCCTTGAACGGCAATCCGGAGGTCGGCACGTTGGACGCGATCCTGGCAGTGTACGGTATCCGGATCGGCTTCTTCCCCGTGGCTAACGCAGGCGCGAGCGTGGTGCGAGACGCGCCGCCCCGGCGCAGGAAGAAGTGAGCCCTCTTGCCGCGGTTGGCAACCCAAACCTTATTTGCTAATTTGTATCAAGGTATGACGGCCACGACGGAGCTCCGCCGCACCGCCCTCTACGAGGCCCACAAGGCGCTGGGCGCCAAGCTCGTCGACTTCCACGGCTGGGAGCTCCCCATCCAGTACGAGTCCATATTAAAGGAACACGCGGCCGTGCGCAACCAGTGCGGCCTGTTCGACGTCTCCCACATGGGCCAGGTCTGGGTCTACGGCCCGGATTCCCTAAAGTTTCTCCAGACGATCAACACCAACGACATCGGCAAGATCGGGCCCGGCAAGGCGATCTACTCTCACCTGCCCAACGAGAAGGGCGGCGTCGTCGACGACGTCATCGTCTCCAACATGGGCGAGGACCGCTACCTCGTGGTCGTCAACGCGGCCACGGTCGACAAGGATTTCGTGTACTTCCAGAAGCACACGCAGGGCTTGAAGGTCGAAATCGACAACATGAGCGACTACTACGGCATGATCGCGGTCCAGGGGCCCAAGGCGGCCGCGCTCGTCGGCCTGGACTACCCCAAGGCCTTGGAGCTGCCGCGCTTCGGTGCGATGATGACCGAGGTCTTCGACCAGAAAAGCGCGATCACGCGCACCGGCTATACCGGGGAGGACGGCTTCGAGTTCATCGTGCCCTCCGAGATCATCTCGCGGCTCTGGGACAATCTGCTGACCAAGGGCCGGGCTTTGGGCTGCGCGCCCTGCGGGCTGGGCGCGCGCGACACCCTGCGCCTCGAGGCCGGCTATCTCTTGTACGGCCAGGACATCGACGACGACCACTCGAGCTACGAGGCCGGCTACGGATGGGTCGTCAAGCTCGACAAGGGCGACTTCGTCGGCAAGGCGAATTTTGAAAAACAGAAAAAGGAAGGGCTCAAGCGGAAGCTGACCGGCCTTCGTATGACCGAGCGCGGCGTGCCGCGGCCCGGCACCCCGGTCTTCGTCGACGGCAAGCAGGCCGGGACGCTGTGCAGCGCGACCTTCTCGCCGACTTTGCAGGCCGGGATCGGCCAAGGGTATCTCGATCGCGCCGACCTCAAGCCCGGAGCCAAGGCCGAGCTCGAGCTTCACGGCCGGCGCGTCGCGGCCGAAACCGTCAAGATGCCGTACTACGCCTCAGAGGATATAAAGAATGCCAAAGCCTGAGAGCTGCAAATATATGAAGTCGCACGAGTGGGTCTGCGTCGAGGGGGGCACGGCGTCCGTCGGGGTTTCCGACCACGCCCAGCACGAGATCACCGACGTCGTCTACGTCGAGCTGCCCAAGCTCGGCCGCAAGGTCGCGCAGGGCGAGGCGATCAGCGTCATCGAGTCGGTCAAGGCGGCCTTCGACATCTACGCGCCGGTGTCGGGGGAAGTCGTCGCCGTCAACGAGGCGCTGACCAAGGACCCCGCTCTGGTCAACCGCTCGCCGCACGAGGAGGGCTGGCTCTTCAAGCTCAAGCCCTCCAAGCCCGGCGAGGAGAACGGCCTCATGGATTTCGCGAAGTACCAGGAGTTCCTGCAATCCCCGGCGGCCCATGGCGCCAGCCACTAAAGCGAAGCCGCAGGCCTCGCTCTCGCCGTCGGACTCGTTCGCCCGCCGCCACATCGGCCCGCGCGCCGATGACGCGAAGCAGATGCTCGACCTGCTCGGCCAGAAATCGCTCGACGCTCTCGCGGATTCCGCCGTGCCGCGCGCGATCCGCCTCGGGCGGCCGCTGGACCTGCCGCCGGCCTTGACCGAGCACGCGGCCTTGGCTCAACTCAAGGGCTTCGCCGCCCGCAACCAGGTCTTCCGCTCTTATCTCGGCCTGGGCTATCACGACTGCGTGACGCCGCCCGTGATCCTGCGCGGCATCCTCGAGAATCCGGGCTGGTACACGGCCTACACCCCCTACCAGGCCGAGATCGCGCAGGGGCGCCTCGAGGCGCTCGTCAACTTCCAGACCATGGTCATCGACCTGACCGGCCTGCCCGTGGCCAACGCCTCCTTGCTCGACGAAGCGACGGCCGCGGCCGAGGCGATGGCTCTCTGCCACAACTCGAACCCTTCGTCCAAGCTCTTCTTCGTCTCGAAAGACTGCCACCCGCAGACCATCGCGGTCGTGCGCACGCGCGCCGAGGGCTTCGGCTTCGAGGTCGTCGTCGGCGACCATGAAGAGTTCGATTTCTCGAAGAAGCCCTTCGGCGTGCTGGTCCAATACCCGAAGACCGACGGCGGCGTCTGCGACTACGCCGGCTTGACCGACAAGGCGCACAAGGCCGGGGCTCTGGTGACGGTCGCGGCCGATCTGCTGAGCCTCGCCCTCCTGAAGTCGCCCGGCGAGTTCGGGGCCGACATCGCGGTCGGGAATTCCCAGCGCTTCGGCGTGCCGCTGGGCTACGGCGGGCCGCACGCGGCGTTCATGGCGGTCAAGGACGAGCTCAAGCGGCTCATACCGGGCCGCATCGTCGGCGTCTCGAAGGACTCCCGGGGAAAGCCGGCGTACCGGCTTGCTCTGCAGACGCGCGAGCAGCACATCCGGCGGGAGAAGGCGACCTCCAACATCTGCACGGCCCAGGTCCTGCTCGCGGTGACGGCCAGCATGTACGCCGTCTACCACGGCGCGGGGGGCTTGAAGCGGATCGCCTCGCGGATCCACGGCCTTGCGCGCCTGCTCGCGGGCGGGCTCAAGCGGCTGGGCTACCCAGTCGCCGACGAGCCGTTCTTCGATACCGTCAAGGTGGCGCCGCCCCGAGAGGCGCTGCGCCGGATCATCATGGAGGGCAAGGTCAGGAAGATCAATCTGAGGCTCCTTGACGACTCTCTGGTCATCGCTCTCGATGAAACGGCGTCTGAGGCGGACATTCAAGACCTGCTGGATATTTTTGCTATCGGGAAACGGGTCGACTTTGATCTGCACGACGCCGCGCCCGCCGACGATTCAAGCGGAATAGGCGCGGTTCCGCTCGCGCTGAAGCGCGAGCGTCCATTTCTAACGCATCCCGTGTTCAACAGCTATCATTCCGAGACCGAGATGATGCGGTACATGAAGAGGCTCGAGTCGAAGGACCTTTCGTTGACGCATTCGATGATTCCCCTGGGCTCGTGCACGATGAAGCTCAACGCGGCGGCCGAGATGCTTCCCGTCACCTGGCCGGAGTTCGGCAAGCTGCACCCCTTCGCGCCGCTCGAGCAGACGCAGGGCTATCAGGAGCTCTTCCGCCAGCTCGGGAAGTGGCTCTGCGAGATCACGGGCTTCGCGGCGGTGTCGCTGCAGCCCAACGCCGGCTCGCAGGGCGAGTACGCGGGCCTGCTGGCCATCCGGGCCTACCACAAAAGCCGCGGCCAGGGCGCGCGCAACGTTTGTCTCATCCCGCAGTCGGCGCACGGCACCAACCCGGCCTCGGCGGCGATGGCGGGCTTCAAGATCGTGCCGGTGGCCACCCTCGAGAAGGGCGACATCAACTTGAACGACCTTCAGGCCAAGGCCGACGAGCACGCCAAGGACCTCGCCGCGCTCATGGTCACCTACCCCTCGACCCACGGCGTGTTCGAGGAGGACATCAAGACGATCTGCGACATCGTGCACAAGCACGGCGGCCAGGTCTACATGGACGGCGCCAACATGAACGCCCAGGTGGGCTTGTGCCGGCCCGGCGACATCGGAGCCGATGTCTGCCACTTGAACCTCCACAAGACCTTCTGCATCCCGCACGGCGGCGGCGGGCCGGGCATGGGCCCGATCGGCGTGGCCGAGCACCTGGAGCCCTTCCTGCCGGGGCACCCCGCGGGCGCCGTTTCGGCCGCGCCGTACGGCTCGCCGTCGATCCTCGTGATCTCGTGGGCCTACATCGCGATGATGGGGGCTCAGGGCCTGACCGAGGCGACCAAGACGGCGATCTTGAACGCGAACTACATCGCCAAGAAGCTTGGGGACCATTACCCGGTCCTCTTCAAGGGGCGCTCGGGGCTCGTCGCGCACGAGTGCATTCTGGATTTGAGGCACTTCAAGCAGACCTCCGATATCGCAGTCGAGGACGCGGCCAAGCGCCTCATGGACTACGGCTTCCACGCGCCGACGGTCTCGTTTCCCGTCGTGGGCACGATGATGATCGAGCCGACGGAATCCGAGTCGAAGGCCGAGCTCGACCGCTTTTGCGAGGCGATGACCCTCATCCGCGAGGAGATCCGCGCCATCGAGCGGGGCAAGTCGAGCCGGAGCGACAACCCGCTCAAGAACGCGCCGCACACGGCGCAGGAAGTCTGCGCCGACAAATGGGATCACGCCTATTCGCGGGAGGCCGCGGCCTATCCGGCGGCCTGGCTGCGCGAGGACAAGTTCTGGCCCGCGGTCGCGCGCATCGACAACGCCTACGGCGACCGCAACTTCGTCTGCTCCTGCCCACCCTGGTCGTGACAGAATAACCTCTGGCGAGACCAGTCGCCTACCCGAGATCGCTCCTCTAACGAGGTCGGCAGACGTACACGTCCCCGCTGACCACCGCGACGATCTCTTTCTTCGAGTTCATCGCGACCGCCTTGCCCGAGGCCGTGCCCCACGTCGGGACGAGCTTGGTCCCGTTCAGGTAGAGATCGCCGTTGACGACCGCGGCCCAGTCGCCCGCGTCGTTGATGGACACGCCGCCGCCCAGGGTGCTCATCGTGGAAAGCACTTTGGTCCCGTTCTTGTAGACGTCGCCGTTGGCGATCGCGACCCAGTCGCCCTTGGCGTTCATCGCGACTCCGCCGCCGTGGCTGCTCAGCGTCGAGACCACGCGCCGGCCGTTCTTGTAGATGTCGCCGTTGGCCACCGCCACCCAGTCGCCGTTCGCGCCGATCGCGGCCCCGCCCGAGCCGCTGCCCATGGTGGAGGCGACCTTGCGCCCGTTGTTGTAGACGTCGCCGTTCATCACGGCGACCCAGTCGCCCTTGGCGTTCATCGCGACGTCGCCCGAATGGCTGCCCCAAGTGGATTCGATCTTCCGACCGTTCTGGTAAAGGTCGCCGTTGCAGACGGCCATCCAGTCGCCCTTGTCGTTGATCGTGACGCCGCCGGGCGCGGACCCCCAGGTGCTCACCACGCGCGAGCCGTTCTTGTAGACGTCGCCGTTGGCGATGGCGATCCAATCGCCGGAATTGTTCATGGCGACGTAGCCCGAGCGCCCGCCGACGGTGCTCATGACCTTCTTGCCGTTCTTGTAGACGTCGCCGTTGGCGACCGCCATCCAGTCGCCGTTCTCGTTGATGGCAGCACCCCCGGAGCCGCTGCCCCACGTGCTGACTTCTTTTTTGCAGTCGTAGCCCGACGAAGACTTGGAGGCGGAGGCCGACGGCGAGGCCGACGGCACCGACACGGAGCCTTCCGGCGCCATACCCTTGAGGGCGTCGAGATAAGTGGATTGGGCGGCGGCCGTCGAGGAGAGCAGGAACGCGGCGACGATCAAAGGGAGTTTCTTCATGAAAGAAGTGTAACAGCTCCGGCGCAAAACGCCGAGAGACCTTCGGGCAAAGACCCTTGGCCGCAAGTCCCATAAGATTTGGGGCTAATGGCCGGCGGCCGCAGTCCCGATAGGCCCAAGGGGGATGGACCGCGCCCTTCCTATAATGAGCCATGCCCCCGAGGCTCGGTCTGCTGGCGCTGGTCCTGGCCTGCGCCCCCGCGCGCGCCGCCAGGCTCGTCGAGGCGCCGATCTCCGCCGAGCGCGCGCAGGTCCGTCTCATCGAGCCGGCAGGCTTGGCCGCGCAGGCGTTCCTGCCTGCCGCGTGGCTGACCGTCCCCGCGCTTGAGGCTCCCTCCGTTCCGGCGGCGCCGTCCGCCCAAGCCCGCGCCGAGGACCCCCGGAAGCCTTCCGCCAAGGCCGACCTCGGGGCCGTGCTCGAGGCGCCGGCGCGCTTCGACGCGCCCGTACCGGCGGGACCCTCGTCGAACGGAGTCCTGACTCCCGATCAGATCGTTTACCGCGGCTGGCAGCTGGCCCAGCGCTCGAAGAGCCAGCGCGCGCGCTTCGGCGCGATCGTCGTCGACAAGGACGGCCGGGTGATCGGAGAGGGCTGGAACCGCCAATCGACGAAGCTCGAGCGGCGCCTCTTGGGCGTCGGCATCATCATACACGCCGAGCAGGTCGCCGTGGCCTCGGCCCTGCGCCGGGCCAAGGACGCCCTCGAGGGCGCCAAGGTCTACGCGGTGGGCATCTCGAAGGACGCGGCGTCCTATGCGCAGAAGATCTCGCCCGCCTTCGCCTGCAAGGTCTGCGCCCGGACCATGGAGCGCTTCCGCGTCGCCGTCATGTCGTCTTCGGCGCGCGGCTTCCGCGAGATCGCGTGGGACAAGGTCAAAGGCGTGGCCGAGGCCAACCAGTCGCGAAAATGGTGGCAGGCGTCTTACAAGGGCAAGCCTCAAGACCCCAACATCCGCTGGCTGCCGATCGCCGAGGTGGAGAAGCGCCTCAAGGATGCGGCCGCTTACCGGCCCGAGACGACCGACGAGGAATTCGCGGACCAGCTGAAAGTCTTCCGCGCGCCGGCGGGGAAGAAGATCTCGAACGGAGTCGCTTTCCGCGAGGCCGGCGTCGCGACGCCCGAAGTGCTCACTTTGCGCATCAAGAGGTTTTTCTTCGAGAAGATCCTCTCCGGAGAGAAGAAGTTCGAGTACCGCGCGACGGGCCGGCAGAACGACGCGTTGATCGCCGCCGCGGTCGTCCGGGACGCCAAGTTCCTGCGCCTGCACTTCCAGGACAACGACATCCAGCTGCTGGCCGTCGTCGAGCGCGTCGACGTCGTGCCGGGAGCCGAGGCCGCCGAGCCCTGGGACAAGGAGCAGGGCACCGAGCCCGGCGAAGAGCCCCATTGGCGCATCGCGCTGCGCTCTCCCACGCTGATCTGGGACAATCCGAAGTCCCGCGCGCTCGCGAAATAAACCGGGCCGCGAGCGGCCCCCGCGGTCTCATCGTGACGAGAGGGATAAGGCTGGAATGAGGAGAGCAGAATTCGTTAAATGTGAGGCGATGAAGCCCTTCCCACTTGCCGCACGCCCCGAAACTCTCGACGCGGCGGCGCACATGGCGCTCGATGAGGCGATCATGCTTCACGCGCCGTCCGAGTCCTTGATTCTGCGCTTCTACCTATGGGAGGGCCCCGCCGTCACTTTCGGATATTCGCAGCCCTGCGCGGCGGCCGAGGCCGCGGCGCGCGAGCGCGGGCTTAATGACGCGCCGATAGTGCGCCGCGCGACGGGCGGCGGAGTCGTCTTCCACGACGGCGACCTGACCTTCTCGCTGGTCTTCCCGTGGGAGCGCCTGAGTTCGCCGTGCCTGATCTACAAGAACATCCATCGCGGAATCCATCTGGGCTTGAAGTCGTGCGGGATCGCGAGCCGCCTCTGGTCCGGAGCTCCCGCGCCCGGAGGACTCGACAAACTTTGCTTCTCCGCGCCCGAGAAGATGGACCTGACCGACGACGAGGGGCGCAAGTCCCTGGGAGGCGCTTTGCGCCGCCGCGCCGGGCGCGGGCTCTATCAAGGCTCGCTGCGTCCCGAGGTCTTCGGGCGCTCGATCGAAGAATTGGAGAAGGCCGTCGCCCTCGGCATAGAGAAGGAGTGGGGGCGTCCGGCCTCGCAAGAGATCGCGGGCTCCTGGCGCAGAGAGGCCGCCCGCTTGGAAGAGAAATACCGGTCGCAGGCGTGGAACAAGAGGAGATGACATGAGAGCTTTCGTGCTGTGCAAACTCGGCCCGGGCAAGGAGCAGAAGGCCATCCAGAAGATCCGGGCCATTCCCGGGGTGACCGAGGTCTTCGTGACCTTCGGCGGCTGGGACGTCATCCTGTCAGCGGAGGCCGACACGATGGACAAGCTCTGCGGCCTCGTGGTGAGCTCGATCCGCGGTGTCGACGGCGTCTCGGGCACCGAGACCTTGGTCACCACGAATCTTTGAGAGAGTCCTCCACGCGCCGGCGCGAGCTGGCGGTCACGGCGGGCTTTCTCGCCTTGGTCTTCCTTCCCTACATCGGGAAAGCCTACCACAACGACGAGCCGTTTTTTCTGGCCGCGGCGCGTCAGGTCTTGATCGACCCGCTGCATCCGCTGGCCTTCGACTTCACCTGGTACGGCCGCGTCATGCCCGCGGCCCAGATCAACACGACGCCGCCTCTCTTGTTCTATCTGCTGGCGCTCGCCCTCAAGCTCACCGGCGGCGCGGAATGGGCGATGCGCCTGTCCCTGTTCCCGCTCGACCTGGCGGCCGCCGCGGCGCTCTACCTGCTCGCGGCCCGCTTTCTCGCGAAACCTCTGCTGCCGACTTTGATCGTCATCGCGACTCCCGCCTATCTGATCAACATGAACCACCTGATGCCCGAGAAGCTCGCCGGGGCGCTGGGCTTCTGGGGGCTCTACGCGGCGGTGCGCTGGGCCGACGGCGAAAAAAAATGGTTCGCGGCCGCGGCCGGGCTCCTGGCCGCCGCGATCCTCTCGAAATACAACGCCGCGCTCTTCGTCGGACCCGCCGCCGTCTACGCCTGGCGCCGCGGCCTCCCCGCGCGCCGCGTCGCCCTGCTGTGCCTTCTGGCCGCCGCGCCGGCCGCGGCTCTCGTCGTCTTTTATTACTTCTTCGAGCCCGACCTGATCGCGCGCTTTTCGAGCGTGGCGGCAGGCGCCCAGACCTCGTGGTGGTCGTCGGGATCTCACCGCCTGCGCTCGTTTTTGGCCTTCATAGGGGGCTGCGGGGTGGTGACCGCCGCGTGGCCCTTCCTGGCGTCCCGGAGCCGGACGATTCTCGCCGCCGCGCTGGCCTCGCTTGTCCTGTTCCTGCCCGCGCTCGACCTGCCCGTCGCCGTGCGCCTCGTCGACCGGCTCGCGGGGATGATCTTCGCCTGCGGGGCCCTGCTGGCCTTGGGCGGCGCCTTCTCGGCGCAGAGCCGCCGCGCGAGGGGCTGGCCTCTGTGGGCCTCTTGGCTCGCGGCGGCCGGGCTTTTCCAGTTCTTCTATTGGTCGATCATGGCCCGCATGACTTTGTTCATGCTGCCGCCGTTGATCTTCCTCATGGCCGAGCGCTTCGAGGCGTCGTGGGGACCTAAGCGCCTCGAGTCTCTTTACCTCGCGAGCCTGGCCGCCGCCTTGGCCCTGAGCCTGCCGCTGGCCTTCGTCGACGCGCGCTACGCCGCGGCGCAGAGGGAGTTCTCGCGGCAGGTCGCCTCGGACTACCTCGCCAAGGGACGCCGGGTCTGGTACTCGGGCTACATGGGCTTGTCCTACTACCTCGGCGGCGCCGGAGCCCAAGGCCTCGACGCGGCGCGCGGCGGCTGGGACTTGGCCCGGCCGGGCGACGCCGTGGTCGTGCTCGGGATGAATTCGGCTCACCTGAGGCCGTCCCGCCGGCTGCTCGTTAACACGGCCACCTCGACGCTGTCCTGCCCGGTCCCCCTGCGCCTGATGAGCGGCTGGACCGGCGAGGGGGGATTCTACTCGAACCTCTCGGGCTTCTTGCCGTATTCGCTATCAACCGAGCCGCTCGAGGAGTTCACCGTCGTGGAGCTCAAATGAGCGCCCGCGCGCGCCGCGAGCTCGGCGCGGTGCTCGCCTTCGCCGCGTTTTGCGCTCTGGCACTCCTCGCAAAGCCGTACCACATGGACGAGCCGCTCTTCCTGGCGCCGGCGCGCCACATCGCCGTCGATCCGCTGCACCCCTTCGCCTTCGAGTTCAACTGGTACGGCCGTTCGGTCCCGATGCCGCAGATCAACAACACGCCTCCGCTGATGCTCTACGCCCTGGCCGGCGCCTGGAAGCTGACCGGCGGCCGCGAGTGGGCGATGCGGCTGCTCTTCGTTCCTGTCGGCCTGCTGGCCGCCGGAGCGCTCTACCTCTTGGCGTCCCTGTTTCTCTCCGCGCCGCTGTGGCCGGTTTTGATCCTCCTCGCCTGCCCCGCGTACGCGATCAACATGAACCTTCTCTATCCTGAGACGCTCGCTTTCGCGCTCGGTCTTTTCGGACTCTACGCTTTGGTCCGCTCGAACCACGCGGGGCATGACCGCTGGTTCTGGGCCTCGGCGGGGCTTTCCGCGGCCGCGGTCTTCGCGAAGTACGGAGCCGTCTTCCTGGTCCCGACGGCGTCGTATTACCTGTGGAAGCGGGGCGCGCCGCGACGCAAGATCGCCCTCCACGCGGCGGTGAGCCTGGCCGGCATCTCGGCGTACATCCTCTACGACCGGCTGACCTACCGTTCCGCGCTGGGCTCGGCTTGGACGGTGCTCTCGCAGAGCGCGGCCATGCCGTACGCGAGTTGGCCCCACAGAGTCCGCTCGATCCTGGCCTTTACCGGCGGCTGCGGCCTGGCGACCGCGGTATGGCCTTTTTGGGCCTGGCGGCCAAGGAAGGAGATACTGATCGCGTCGGCGGGCTTCGTCGTGATCCTGTTCCTTCCTTCTCTCGACATCGCTCCGCTCGTGCGGCCCATCGACCGCGCGACGGGGCTGCTGCTCTCGTTCGGCGCTTTGACCGGCTTCTGGGGACTCTTCGTTGACGCCCGGCGTCAGAAGGGCTGGCCGCTTTGGGCTCCCTGGATTCTGTGCGTCTTGGTCGTCCAGGCTTTTCTCTACTGGTCGGTGCTTGCGCGTCTGATCCTCTTTCTGCTGCCGGCGCTGATTCTCGCGATGGCCGAGGCTCTCGAACAGAGATGGTCCTCTTCTAAGCTCGAGCGCCTCTATGTTCCGACCTTCGCTTTCGTGCTGGCGCTCACCGCGGGCTTGGCCTGGGTCGACGGCCGCTACGCCGAGGCTCAGCGCGGCGTCGCCGCCGAGGTCTCGGGGCGCCATCCGGGACGCCGTTTGTGGTGCGCTGGACACTGGGGACTGCAGTACTACATGGAAGACGCCGGCGCGCGCGAGCTCGATTGGACCCGGGGCGGCTGGGACGAGGTCCGCCGCGGCGACGTCGTCGTCGTGCCGAGAGTCAACTCGAACGTCCTGCGCCCGGAGAGGAAGCTGCTGGCCAACGTCGAGCGCGTCACCGTCGAGGAGCCGCTGCCGCTGCGCCTGATCAGCGCCTTCGGCGGCGAGGCCGGCTTCTATTCGAGCGCGACCGGCTTCCTGCCTTTCTCGCTTTCGCGCGAGCCCCTCGAGGAGTTCGAGATCGTCGAGCCGCTGGGTCCTTGAACGGGGAGAGGGCTTTTGGTTTAATTGGGGGTATGGCGGACGAGAATCCGACCGGCCGGCCGCAGGACAAGCTCATCCTGATCGTCGATGACGACGACAGCGTGCGCGAGCTCCTCGAGTTCCTCGTGCGCAAAGAGGGCTTCAAGGTCGACACGGCGGCCGACGGCGAGGAGGGGATCAACAAGATCCAGAAGCTCCTGCCCGACCTCGTCATCCTCGACCTCATGCTGCCCCGCTACGGCGGCTTCGAGATCCTGCGCCAGCTCCAGACCGGCGAGACCGCGAAGATCCCCATCATCATCGTGACCGGCCGCTACACCGACCGCACCACCGCCGAGATGATCCGGCAGGAGTCCAACGTCCTGGACTTTCTCGAGAAGCCGGTCAAGGCGAACATCCTGACGATGTCCCTGCACAAGATCCTCAAGACGACTCCGCCGGAGATGAACCCGGCGGCCGGCCAGGAGGGCTGATGGAAGAGGAAGGCCTTCCCGAGCCCGACCTCGGCGACCCCGGCGAGAAGCTCGTGCTGCTCGTCGACGACGACGAGAGCCTGCTCGACCTGATGGAGCACGTGGTCAAGAAGGAGGGCTTCCGCACCGATCGCGCCACCGACGGCAACGAGGCCCTGACCAAGGCCCGGGCGCTCAACCCCGACCTCATGATCCTCGACTTCATGCTCCCGGGCCTGGGCGGCTACGAGGTCATCCGCGAGCTGCAGGCCTCGGGCAACGGCGACATCCCGGTCATCGTCATCACGGGACGCCACATGGACCGCAAGAACATCGAGATGGTGCGGCTCGAGTCCAACGTCAAGGAGTTCATGGAAAAGCCGCTGCGCCCGGCGATCCTGGCCTCGACGATCCACACCTTGCTCAAGACCCGTCCGCCCGACATCAACCGCGCCCCGGGCCGCGACCGCGGCCCGATGAGCGGCGGCATTTTCTAGGCCCGCCATGAGGCGGACCATCGTGGCGGTCCTGGCCTGCGCCGCGGCCGTCTACGCGATGGCCGCCGTCGACCTCGTCCTGCGCGCGCGCTCGGCCTACCTCGAGGGGATGAAGTACCTCGAATGGGAGAAGGACCCCCCGAAAAAGAAGGCCTTCTTTGATTCGGCGCTCGGCCGCAAAGAGGCGACGCTCAAAGGGGAGCTCGTGAAGGGCTCCTTGAATCAGGCCGAGTACGACGAGAGGCTCGAGCTGGCCCGCTTTGAGCGCGACCAGAGGGTCGCGGAAAGCAGCCTCAAATACGCCTACGTCTGGTTCCAGACCGCCGTCGAGCTGTTCTCGCCTCCGGAGAGCCGGTGGGTCGCACTGTCGCGCGCGAAAATGGCCGAGACCAAGGAGCTCTGGAAGAGGGAGCTTCAGGCCAAGCATATCCCCTACAAAGACTACATGCTCGAGTAGCCATGACCGGAGGGAATGGTTCGACTCCGAAGGATACGGGAAGAGAACCATGATCCGTCTCATCATCGGACTGGCCCTCATGCCGAGCGCGGCGCTGACCATGCTGGCCGCCGCCCACGCGCTGGCCTCGATCATCGCCGCCTCCTCCGCGTTTCCCTTCCTTTCGGGCCTCCTGCTCGCGCTGGCCTGCTGGCTGTTCGGCCGCTACTGCACGGTCTCGGACTCCGGCCCGGCGGGCTGGACGGGCGCCTTGACCCACCGGCTCTACGTTTTCGGCCACGAGCTGACCCACGCCATGGCCGCGTGGTCGGTCGGCGGCAAGGTGCTGGGCTTCAAGGTCGGCGAGGCGGGCGGCCACGTCGATCTCTCGCAGACCAGCGCCTTCATAGCACTTGCGCCCTACTGCGTGCCGATCTACACCGTGGGGGTCATCATCGGCTACCGTCTTCTGCTTTGGCTCAAGCCCCCGTCGGGCAATCATGGGATCTTCCTGATCCTCGTCGGCCTGACCTTGGCCTTCCACGGGCTCAAGACCTTCGAGGTGCTTTGGGACAACAGGCAGCCCGACCTCGCGCAGGCCGGAGGCGTGGTCTTCTCGCTGGCGTGGATCGCGCTGGCCAACGGCTTCGTCGTCCTGCTCCTGCTCAAGGCGCTGTTCCCGGACGCCGTGCCGCTGGGAGCGGACCTGCGGGCTGTCGGCCAGCGCACGGCCGGCTTCTGGCGCTGGCTGTGGCATTTCCTCAGGCCCTTGACGACGGGGTTTGCCTCCCAGCTCAATCACCCATGACCCCGGGGAAAGAGCTTCTCAAGGAGGCGGGCCGCAAGGCCTTCCACCAGCTTTCGCTGGCGTATCTGGTCGCCTATCATCTTCTCGGCTATCCTCGAATCGTCCGATGGATGATCCCCTGGACGATCTTCGTTCTGGCCGTCGAGACCGCGCGGCTTCATTTTGCCGGACTCAACCGGTTCCTGTTCAACGCCCTCGGAGCCTTGGCGCGCCCCGAGGAGACCTCGCATTACAGCGGGATCGTCTACACGACGCTCGGGGCCTTCATCCTCTTCCTCGCCTTCAAGACGCAGTCGGCCTACGTGGCGGCGGGCCTGTTCTGCGTGTCTCTCGGCGACACGGCGGCGGCCTTGGTCGGGAAATCCTTCGGGAGACATCGAATCTTTGGCAGTAAGAAATCCGTGGAAGGGAGCTTGGCCTGCTTCATCGTCTGCGCGTGCGTTGGATTGTCGACAGGTTTTTCGTTGACGACCGCGCTCGCTGGGGCGAGCGCGGGGACTTTGATTGAATTTCTTCCGACTACAATCTGGCTTAACGACAACATGTGGATGCCGATCGCGGTGGCGGGAGCGCTTCGCTTATGTGCGGGATAGCGGGGGTCTTCAAGGCGCAGGGAGCCTTCGACGCGGCGGGCGCCGAACGAAGGCTCGATGAGGCCGTCAAGGCGATCGCGCATCGCGGACCCGACGCCCGCGCGGTCAGGGTCTGGCCCCAGTGGGGCCTCGGCCTCGGGCACGTTCGGCTCTCCATCATCTACCTCTCGCAGCGCGCCAACCAGCCGATGGGCTCGGCGGACGGGCGCGTCTGGCTCGTCTTCAACGGCGAGATCTACAATTTCGAGGAGATCCGCGAGGAGCTCGAGACTCTCGGCCACGGTTTCGCGACGCTCAGCGACACCGAGGTCCTGATCCAGGGCTACCAGCGCTGGGGCATCGAGGGGATCCTGTCGCGCCTGGTGGGGATGTTCGCCTTCGCGCTCTACGACCGCGAGGCGCGCAAGCTGTTCCTGGCGCGCGACCGCGCCGGCGAGAAGCCCCTGTATTACGCCGAGGACGCGGGGACCATCAGCTTCAGCTCCGAGGTCGCAGGACTCCTGAAGCTCAGGCCCGGCAGGCCCGCGCTGTCGGCCTCGGGGCTCGAGTCCTTCATGGTCCTCAAATTCACTCCCTCGCCGGAGACGCTGGTCGACGGCGTGCGCAAGGTGCGCCCCGGCTGCTTCATGGAGTTCTCCGAGGCCGAGCCGCAAAGCCGCGTCTACTGGATGCCGTTCTACCGCGACCAGCGCTTCCACGGCGACCCGCGCGACCGGGTGGACGCGGCCCTGGCGTTGGCGGCGCGCCGCTGCTTGGTCAGCGACGTCCCGGTCTGCGCCTTCTTGAGCGGCGGCATCGACTCGAGCCTGATCGTGGCCGGCGCCGTCGCGGCCGGAGCCAAGGGCATGACGGCCTACACGATCGGCTACGACGACCTGCCGGGCTACAACGAGTTCGACTACGCGCGCATGATCGCCAAGGGCTTCCCGATCGATCACCGCGAGGTGTCCGTGAGCTCGAAGGACGTGCTCTCCGTGCTGCAGGACGACGCCCTGGTGCTCGACGATCCGATCACCGACTGGGTGTGGGTCCCGCTGCATTTCTTGAGCCGCCGGGCTCGCGCCGACGGCTTCAAGGTCGTGCTGCTCGGCGAAGGCGCCGACGAGCTCTTCTTCGGCTACGACGCGATGCTCAAGGGCCTCGCGGACATCGAGCGCTGGTCGGGGCCGCTGTCGAGAACGGCCGCGCGGGTCCTGGTCGGGGCGCTGGGTCCTTTCTACGGGCTCACCCATCGCGGCCATCAGCGCTTCGAGAAGTGGCGGCGCTCGGGTTTGGGCCTGCCCGTCTACTGGGGCAGCTCCTCGGGCTTTCCGGCCTCGCTGCGCCCTCATTGGCGGGGCCCTCGGGCGGCCGGGAGAGGCGGGACCTCGGCGGAGGACTTCATCGGCTTCCTGCACGACGTCTACCGGCAGTATTCGCCCGATCCGGACGACCGGGCCAACTGGATCTCGTTTGTCGAGTTCTACACCAAGATGGGCGAGGTCCTCCTGCACCGCGTCGACCGCGTGACCATGCGAAGCTCGCTTGAGTCGCGCGCGCCCTTCCTCGACCGCGACCTCGTCGAGCTGGCCTTCTCGATCCCGGGACCCGCGAAGCTCCCGGACGGGCGCTTGAAGGGACTCTTGAAGGACGTCGCGCGGCGGCATCTGCCTTCCGCGGTCGTCGAGCGCAAGAAGATGGGCTTCTCGTTCCCGTTTAAGGAGTGGCTGCGCGGCCCGCTGGGGCCTGCCGTCGAGGACTGCTTTTCGCGGAGCCGCCTCTTCAAGGACGGTTGGGTCGACGCGGGATTCTGTGGCACGCTGCTCAGCGAGCATCGCTCGGGCTACGTCGACCACGCGCCCCGGCTGTGGATGCTCTACAGCCTTTGCCGCTGGTACGATCGGTGGCTGGGATGAGGCTCGCGATCGTTTGCCGGCAAGTGGAAGGATTGAGCGGGACGGTCACGACCGTCCTCGAGCACGCGCGGCGCATGGTCAAGAGGGGCTGGGCCGTCGACGTTTACGGCGAGAGGCTCGACTCAGGCGCGATCCGCGCTGCCGGCGCGGCGCCGCGGCGCCTGCTCAACGTCCCGTTCGGCAGCTTCTTCAAGCGGCGCCTCTTCGCGTGGCGGGCCGACCGCGCCGTCGAGGAGGGCTACGACCTCGTGCACGGCCACGGCGACGGCTTCAGGCAGGACGTGCTCAGCCTGCACAACTGCGTCCACGCGGCCCACGAGGCCGTCTCCGGCAAGCCGCTGCCGACGGAGGCGGGCGTGGGCCTCATGCACGAGCTCCAGCTCAAAGAGCGGCGCTTCCGGCACCTGATCGCCAACTCGAAGCTGATGCGCTCGGAGCTCGCCATGCGCTTCGGCATCCCCGACGACCAGACCAGCGTGATCTACCCGGGCCACGACCCCAAGCGGTTCAATCCGGCCGCGGCCCATAAGACCCGCGCCGAGATGCGCCGGACGCTGAACTTCCTCGAGACCGACGTCGTCTTCGGGCTCATCACCTCCGGCGACTTCGTCAAACGCGGAGTGGACGTCTTCATACACGCGCTCAGCCGGGCCGCGCCGAGGCTCAGGGGCCGCTTCCGGGCCCTGGTCATGGGCAAGGACAAGCACCTCGGCCCCTACCGCAAGCTCGTCGTCGAGGAGGAACTGACGAAGTTCGTGACCTTTCTGCCGCCCTCGACCGAGGTCGAGCGGTTTTACGGCGCCCTGGACGTTTACGTCCACCCCGCGCATTACGAGGAGTTCGGGCAGAGCGTGCAGGAGGCGCTGGCCTGCGGCCTGCCCGTGCTCACGAACCTCCAGGTCGGCGCCGCCGAACTCCTCGCCGGCGAGTCGCGCGAATACCTCCTCGAGCGGTCCACGCCGGACGCGCTGGCCGGCCAGCTGTGCGTCCTGGCCGGCGACGCGGACCTCAGACGGCGCCTGGGCGCTTTGGGTCCGCGGGCCGTCTCGGGACGCACCTGGGACGACAATTTCGCGGCGACCTGGGCCGTCTACGAAGGGCTGTTGGGCCAAGCCTCGCGCTGAGCAAAAAAGCTAAACTTTCTGCGTGAATCCTTCGCCACACACTGCGCGAAGCAACTTTCGCTTCGCCCTTCGGGTGCTTTGGCTCCTGATCCGCGGCTTCTTCGCCATCTTCATCCTTCTCCTCGTCCTGTTCTTCCTCGCCGTCGTCTTGGTGCCCAAGGTCTTCGACAACGAGCACGCCCGGCAGACGATCGTGACTCAGCTCCAAGACATCCTGCATCGGCCGGTCCAGATCCGCAGCGTGCTGCTCAGTCCGCAGGGCGTCAAGCTCAACGGAGTTCAGGTCTTTTCGCATCTCGAGCCGGGCAAGGTCCTGCTCGAGAGCGAGTCCGCCCTGGTCACCGTCAAGCTCAAGCCCCTGCTCAGACGCAAGCTCGAGCTCAACAACGTCCGCCTCGTGGCGCCTCACATCAAGGTTTGGCGCGACGAGAGCGGGGTTTGGAGCATCACCGACCTGTTTCCGTCGACTGCCGCCGTCCCGTCGGCGACCGTCGGCCGGCTGACCTTGCCGGTCTCGCTGGGCGCCGAGCACACCGTCATCGAGAACGGGACCCTCGAGGTCGACGACCGGCTCAAGAAGACCAACATCCGCGTCGACCGCTTCAATCTTTCCGTTCGCAAGTTCGATTTCGACCGGCCGTTCCCGCTGACGATGAGCTTCGACAACGTCAGCCATTTCGGAGGGCGCGAGCTGCGCGCCTCGCTTTCGATGGAGGGCTCGATGTCCCTGGCTTCCCAGAACTGGCCAGAGGCCTACATCAGGGCCGAGAGGCTCGAGGCGAAGATCGACGGCCACATGGTCAGGGGCTCGGCCGGCATGAACGACTTCACCCAGCCGGTCGTCGACGCCGAGCTGCTGCTCCCGGCTCTCGGGGCGGCCGAGTGGCAGGGCTACCTGAACAAGACCCTCGATCTGACTCTGCCGCCGAGCCGCTGGCGAGCGAAGGTCGAGCTGACGGGGCCGCAGCAGTTCAAGGTCGTGCAGCTGCGGGTCTCGGCGGGGCCGATCACGGCCTCGGCGGCGGGCTCGCTCGACATGAGCGGCCCCAAGCCCCGCCTGGACGTCTTCGCCATGGTCTCCGATTTCCCGCTCGACGCCCTGGCGGCCTACAGGTCGGGCGCTTCGCGCTTCCATCTCAAGGGGACGGCCAGCGGCGAGGCGGGCGCCTCCGGATGGACCGACCGCCTCGTCGTGCACCGCGCCAAGCTCCATCTGAGGGATCTCACGGCCACGCTCAAGAACTCCACGATCGAGAAGGGCGACATCGACGTCTCCGCCGCCAACGACTTCTACAATTTCTCGGCTTCCGTCTCGCGCGGGGCGGTCTCGGCGTTCGGCAACTCCTTCACCGACATCGGCGGCTCGGTCAGCGTTGCGGGCCAGGACCTTTCCTTGGACGGAGTCTCCTTGAAGTGGGGGGAGTCGAAGGTCCGCCTCAAGGCTCGGGTCGTCAACCTCTCGAAGCCCAAGGAGGTCGAGCTCTCGGGCAACATCGACCGGCTGCGCTGGGAGAAGGCCCAGCAGCTGGTCAACGGCATGGTCGCGAGCGTCGCCAACCGCCCCGCGCCGCGCAGCGAAGCGGAGGAGGCCAAGCATCCCTGGGTCCAGACCTTCAAGTACGTCATCCCGAGGAAGTTCCCCGACACCATCGGCCACTTCAAGGTCGGCTCGGTGACCCACCAGAACTTCGAGTTCCGCAACACGGATTTTCTCTGGGACGTCCGGGGCGTCACCCCGAGCCTCCAAGGGGTCAGCGGCGACATCAGGGTCGGCTTCGGTCCTGGGCGGGTCAACGACATACAGGCCGTCCAGGACTCTAATAAATTTCTTAGAATCGTGTTTCTGCCCTACATCTACATGCACAAGCTCGGCAAACTGGCCTACTTCAGCACGCACACGGCGTTCCCGAAGACGCTGGACTTCACGCGCATCGAGGGACAGTACACGATCACTCAGGGCGTCGTGACCACGCATTTCACCCACGTCGACAGCCCTCAGACCATCGCCTTCGCCGACGGCACGGCCGACTTCGGCCGGGAAAGGGTCAACATGAACATCCTTACCAGGCTCACGACCTACAGCGGCATGCTCCCGGAATGGTGGATGGACGAGAAGGGGCGGCCCGCGATCGGCTTCCGCGTGACCGGCGATTTGGGGCATCCCGACCTCGAGCCCCGGCTGCGCAAGATCGGCGAGAGCGAGATCGAGGACCAGCTGGCGCAGGGCCGCAGCCGCGCCGCGACGCGCTTCGTGGAGATCGAGAAGCTCAAGACTTTGGAGGAGGCGAAACCATGAGCGTGATGAAGAAGATGGACGTGCTGGGGGTCCTCCAGGAGCACGGGGCCGTCGTCAGCGGGCATTTTCAGCTGGCGTCGGGCCTGCACACGCCGGTCTACCTCCAGACCGCGCTGGTGCTCCAATACCCGCACGTCGCGCAGAAGATCGCCAAGGCCCTGGTCTCCAAGTTCCCGAGCGGGGTCGAGGTCGTGATCTCGCCCGGCATGTCGTCGGCCATCCTCGGCCAGGAGATGGCCCGCCTCTACAAGTGCCGCGCGATCTTCGCCGAGCGCGTCGGCGAGATGGTCGCGCTGCGCAGGGACTTCAAGCTCGAGCGCGGCGAGCGCATCCTAATCGTCGAGGACGTCGTGACCACCGGCAAGCTGACGGCCGAGATGGTCGCGCTCGCGCAGGCCTACGGCGCGAAGGTCGCGGGAGTCGGGGCCATCGTCGACCGCTCCATGAAGGGGCTCACCCTCTCGGTGCCGGTGAGGACCCTGATCTCGTACCCCCTTCAGGTCCACGCCCCGGCCTCTTGTCCGCAATGCGCGGCCGGCGTGCCGCTGATGGACGCCACGAAGAAGGCCACCGGCGTGCAGGAAGGAGATTAGAATGATCGAGCGCTACAGCCGGCCGCAGATGGCCAAGATCTGGTCGGACGAGAACCGCCTGCGCGTCATGCTGCGCGTCGAGGAGGCTTTTCTCGAGGTCCTCGCCGAGGGACGGGGCATCCCGAAGTCCGAGCTCAAGGCCCTGCACGCGGCGGTCCAGAAATCGGTCTCCGGAGAGGCCAAGCTCAAGGAGGCCGTGGCCCAGCACGAGGTCATCGGCCTGCTCTCGGCCGTCGCTGAAAAGGTGGGGCCGCAGGCCCCGACGATCGGGCGCTACCTTCACTACGGCATGACCTCATCGGACGTCCTCGACACGGCGCTTGCCGTGCAGCTGCGCGACGCGGCCGACCTGCTCGTCAAGGGCGTCGAGGAGGCCGCCGGACGCGTCAAGGCGCTTTCGCGCAAGCACGAGCTGACCTGGATGGCCGGGCGCACGCACGGCGTCCACGCCGAGCCCATCACCTTCGGCGTGAAGCTCGCGGGCTGGCACGCCGAGGCCCTGCGCAACCTCGAGCGCCTCAAGCGCGCGCGCGAGGCGATCAGTTTCGGAAAGGTCTCGGGCGCCGTCGGCGCCTTCACGCACGTCGGGCCGGAGGTCGAGGGCGAGGTCTGCCTCAAGATGGGCCTCAAGCCCGAGCCCGTCTCGACCCAGGTCATCCCGCGCGACCGTCACGCCGAGTTCTTCCACGCCCTGGTGCTGAGCGCTGCCATGATCGAGCGCTGGGCCGTCGAAATCCGCCATCTGCAGAAGACCGAGGCCCTCGAGCTCGAGGAGCCCTTCGGCGAGGGGCAGAAGGGCTCGTCGGCGATGCCCCACAAGCGCAATCCCGTGCTGTGCGAGAACCTGACCGGCCTCTCGCGCCTGATCCGCAGCTTCGAGACCGCCGCCGTCGAGAACGTCGTGCTCTGGCACGAGCGCGACATCAGCCATTCCTCGGTCGAGCGCGTCATCCTGCCCGACGCCTGCCTCGCGCTCGATTTCATGCTCGCGCGCGTGAAGGGAATCTTGGAAGGCCTTCAGGTCTATCCCGCCCGCATGAAGGCGAATCTGGAGTCCTCGATGGGCCTGGTGTTCTCGCAGAAGGTCATGCTCAAGCTCATCGACGCCGGCATGGAGCGCCTGCCGGCCTACGAGATCGTGCAGAAAAACGCCATGAAGACCTGGAAGACGCGCGAGCCCTTCCTGAAAGTGCTTGAATCGGATCCGGCGGTGACCAAGCGCCTCTCGAAGAAGGACTTGGCCGCGTGCTTCGATCTTAACAGCTACAAGGAGTCGGTGAAGGAGATCCTGCGCCGCGGAGGAGTTCTTAATTGAATCAACCACGGTGCCAGGGATTAAGACTCTTGCCGGCAAGAGTTGGCGCCAGGATTATAGAACTCGCCCCGGGGCGAGTGGGCTGCACCAAGGAGAGTGATCTATGACCGGACCTATCGTGCTTCTGACGGACTTCGGCTTCCACGATCCCTTCGTCGGGATCATGAAGGGCGTGGTGCTCTCGATCGCGCCCAAGGCGCAGATCGTCGACCTCTGCCACGCGGTTCCGCCGCAGGACGTGCGCACGGCGGCCTTCCACCTGCGCGTGAGCACGCCCTACTTTCCGAAGGGCGCGCTCTTCGTGGCCGTCGTCGATCCGGGCGTGGGCACGGCGCGCAAGGTGCTTTGGGCGCGAACGGCCAAGCACCAGTTCCTGGGCCCCGACAACGGGGTCTTGAGCTGGATCGGCGAGCCCGTGCTCGAGATGCGCGAGGTCAACAACCATAAGCTCTTCCTCCATCATCTCAGCGCGACCTTCCACGGCCGCGACATCTTCGCGCCCGTGGCCGGCCATCTGGCCAAGGGCAAGGCGCCCAAGGAGCTGGGCCCCAAGACCAAGCCCGCCTGGGAGATCGAGTTCCCGCAGGTCATGCGCAATGACGGCGCCGCGCGCGGCGAGATCATCGGCTTCGACCGCTTCGGCAACGCGGTCACCAACATGACCCGCGAGTCCGTGCCGGAGGGCTGCCATGTCTTTTTCGGCGACAGCGACTTAGGGCTCGTGAGCCACACCTACGCCGGCCGCGATCCGGGCGAGGTCATGGCGATCATCGGCTCGTCCGGCTTCCTCGAGCTGGCCGTGCGCGAGGGCAACTTCCAGCAGCACTTCAAGGCCAAGGCCGGGGACGCGGTTGAATCAAGGACCTGAGACCACCGCCGTCGTCAAGCTCAAGCCCGGACAGGAGAAGCGCGTCCTGGGCGGCCATCTCTGGGTCTTCTCCAACGAGATCGCGCAGGCCCCCAAAGCCGAACCCGGGGACCTCGTCTCGGTCGTCGCCTCAAACGGCCGTCCCATCGGGACCGCGCTCTACCACCCCCACAGCCTGATCGCCTGCCGCATGCTCGCCTTCGAGGGGGTCGAGGCGGACGCGGCATTCTTTCACAAACGGTTGTCCGCCGCGATCGCCTATCGCGACAAGGTGCGTCCTGGCGAGACGGCCTACCGCCTCTGCTTCGGCGAGTCCGACGGCCTGCCGGGCCTCGTGATCGACCGCTACGGCGGCGTGCTCGTCCTTCAGGTCCTCTCGGCCGGCATGGAGCGGCGGCTTGCGCTCATTGAAGCGGCGCTCGAGGAGCTGCTCAAGCCTCAGGGGATCTACCTCAAGAACGATCACCGCGCCCGGGCGCTCGAGGGCCTGCCCGCCGAGTGCAGGGTCCTCTGCGGCTCCGTGCCCGAGAAGCTGCAGATCACCGAGGGCGGCCTGCGCTTCTGGACGCCCTTGACCGAAGGCCAGAAGACCGGCTTCTACTTCGACCAGGGGGAGAACCGCGCGTTCCTGCGGCCGTATTTCAAGGACCGCGTCGTCGTCGATCTGTACTGCTACACCGGGGCCTTCGGGATCAACGCCGCGAAATTCGGCGCCAAGGCCGTCCTCGGATTGGACAGCTCCGGCCCCGCGATCGCCCTCTCGCGCGAGAACGCCGCGCTCAACGGGGTCGAGGCGTCCTTCGAGGAGGACGACGCGGAAGGCGCGCTGCAGTCCTTCGCGCAGGGCAAGCAGCCCTTCAAGCCCGACATGATCCTGCTCGATCCGCCGAGCCTGGTGCCCGCCAAGAAGCACCTGCCCAAGGCCCTGCGCCAGTACGGCAAGCTCAACTCGGCCGCCCTGCGCGCCCTGCCCCGAGGCGGCCTGCTCGCGACCTCGACCTGCTCCCAGCACGTCACGCGCGAGATCTTCGTGCAGATGCTGAGATTCGCGCAGGCCGCGGCGCAGAGGCCGGCCAGACTGATCGCGCTGCGAGGCCAGGCCGCCGATCATCCCGTCCTGCTGGCCATGCCGGAGACCGAGTACCTGCATTTCGCCCTTCTCGAGGTCTTGTAGAGTGGAATCGGATTCTTCGACTAAGTTCTCACCGTCCAAGCTCGACACCTACAAGAACTGCCCGCGGCGCTACCGCTACCGCTACGTCGACAAGATCAAGCGGGACGCGAAGACCGTCGAGGCGTTCCTGGGGACCTGCGTCCACACGGCCTTCGAGAAGCTCTACGAGGCGGTCGGGCACGGCAAGCTGCCGGCCCTCGAAGAGGTCCTGCGCGCCTTCGAAGAGGAGTGGTCGGCCGGCTGGTCCCCGGACATCACGATCAAAGACCGCGCCTTCGCCCCGGAGGATTGGAAGGAGCTCGGGCGCGAGTGCGTCAAGATCTACTACGACCAGAACAAACCCTTCGACGGCGACCGCACGGTGGCCGTCGAGAAGAGGGTGGGCTTTCCGCTGCCGGTCGACGGCCAGGAATACCGCATCGAAGGCTTCGTCGACCGCCTGGCGCTGGGCAAGGACGGGGCTTTCGAGATCCACGACTACAAGACGGGGAAGACTCTTCCCCCGCAATCGGACGCCGATTCCGACTGGCAGCTCGCCATCTACGACGCCGCGGTCCGGCAGGATTGGCCCGATACGAAGTCCGTGCGGCTGATCTGGCATTATGTCCGTCACGGCAAGTCGCTGGTGTCGACGCGCACCGCGGCACAGCTCGAGGCGCTCAAGGGCGAGATCGCGACGCTGATCCGCGCCATCAAGCAGGACCACGAGTTCGCGCCGCACAAGAGCCTGCTCTGCGATTGGTGCGAGTACAGGGACCTTTGTCCGCTTTGGGCGCACGCCGAGAAGGTGGCCCAGATGTCCTTCGAGGCGCTCAAGAAAGACGAGGGGGTCAAGCTCGTGGACCAATTGGCCGGCGCGGAGGCCAGGCGCAAGGAGCTCAGAGACAAGCTCCGTGAGCTCGACCGCGACGAGGAGGCGGTGCGCCAGGCCTTGATCCGCTTCGCCGAGGCTCACGGGGTCTCGGCGCTGGCGGGCCTGGAGGGCGAGGTCTCGATCTCGGAGAAGGACGACTACCGCTTCCCGACCAAGACTCATTCCCCCGAGGCGCTCGAGGCGTTGGAGCGCGAGCTTCGCTCGAGCCCGCTGTGGAAGGAGGTCTCCCATCTCGACGCCCACAGGTTCCTGGACGCTTATAAGAGGAAGGAGTGGCCCGAGCCCCTCATGAAGCTCGCCGAAGACCTGCTCAACCGCTACGCCAAGAGGACGCGCGAGAAGACGGTCAGGTTCCGGCGGAAACGGGAAACCGACGAGGACTAGGCCAAGAGCCTAGCGGCTCACGCCTCGGGCGGGGTGCCCGAGGCCTAGTACATGCTCGCTTTCTTCGAGCTGACCCCGAGCATCGCGGCCAAGCCCGCCCAGTCGGTCTTGAGCCTGTCGTGCTGCTGCTCAAGCTCCTGCCAGCCCCGGTCGAACTCGACGGGATTGTCGTCGCTTCGGCTGCGGCGTCCCGCCTTGGTGCGCGTCTCGGTCTTCTTCGGCGCTTGCTTTTTCATTGGAGTCTCGTTGCGGTCTTGTTGTGAGTATAGCCCCCAAACGGGATTTCGTCAACACCTTTTTGCGGAGACCTGAAGATCAGGGTCAACGGAACGCGAGATACAGCGTGAAAAGCAGGATCGCGACGACCAGGGCGGGCCTCGCGTCATAGAACAAGGCGTGCAGCCTGTAAGCGCCCCGCTTTCTTCGCGCCTGGAATTCCTTCAGGAGCTGGGAATGACTGAGGCGCGCGCGATCGCCGCCGGCCCGAGCGGCGCTCATCGCGACGACGGTCTGCGGGAAGGGCCAAAGGACCGCGGGGCCCATTTCAAGCCTCGCCGTCGCCGGGTTCGGGCTGAAGCCCAGCAGCCCTAGAAGGCCCTCGTCGTTCTCCAAGTGCCGAAGTCCCCCGAAGGCCCTCGTGCTGTAGCCCCCGGCGATGAAAAGCCCCGCGGCGGGCACCAGGTCCATCAGCAGCATGCTGTCGGCGTTGGTGACGGCGTACTCCCAACAACCGATGTTCGAGATCACGGCCGACGGCAGCGATGATCGCGTCAGACGCTGCGCGAGGGCGCCGGTATGCGCGAGGTCGCCGTTGATGAGGCGGAATTGCTTCTGTTCGGAGAAGCCGTTGGGCCGCAGATTGATCTTAGCGCGGCCCAGGGCCTCGCGATCCAGATCGACCAAATCCGCCGACGCGGCCCCAAGCTTGAGGGCGACGAGCGACAGCATCCCGTCCCCCGCGCCCGCGTCGATGACGTGCCGCCCGGAAAGATCGTTGTTGAGCATGACGGCCGCGGCGGCGATCGTGAAGTCGCCTAGCCAGCTGGCGATGATGCTTCCATGCAAATCGGCGACCCGGACAGCGTTGCCCCCCAGGCTCTCCCTCAGCGCCGGGCTCAAGAGGCCGTAGCGCGACTCATCGAGAAAAAACAGAGGCCCGACCCTGACGAAGTCCGTGCTCGGCCACACGCCCCAACGTTCGCACCCAAAAAGAATGGAGCCGCGGCGTAGGCTCCTTGTGGATGGACGCAGGGCGCCGGCGGGTGAGAACCGCGCTTCAGCGACGATCCGTCCAGCCAACGCTTTGGAGTCATCCTCGTTCCACATCGCGGACAGAATCGGACGCGGAATCATGGAATTCCCCCGGAGCGCTCCACACCCCAGAGTTTGCCCCCCAATCCGCGCCCAGTCAAGGTCGATTTGAGCTTTCTTGAGGGCTCGGGACCGAAGGGCCCAGCGCGTCTGCGCCGAAAGTCCCGGCGGAAGCCCCCGGAAGGCCTATGAAATTCATAGGTCCTTCGGTCCGTTTCCGTGGTATAATTTTCGATCGCCGTTTTATCGGAGGTTTTCCCGCCATGAGATCCGTCCTCGCCCTTCTTCTCGCCGCTCTGTTCTCGTCGTCGGCCGCCGCGCAGACCAAGCGCTACATCATCGGCTTCGATCCCGGCGCGAGCCCGGCCGACAAGGCACGCGCGCTCAAGTCGCTGGGTGCGACCGCGGTCGACAGCCTCGAGGAGTTCGACGCGCTCGTGGCCGAGGTTCCGGTGCAGCCTTTCTCGGTCATGGAGGAGAAGATCCTCTCCGAGCCCGGCGTCGCACAGGTCGAGGAGGACGTCTACGTCAATTGGCTGCAGGATTTCGAGCCTTTGCCGGCGCTGAAAGCCCCCGTTTTCGCGGGCAGGACTTCCGTTTCCGCCGCGGCCCTGCCCCCCGGGGTGTCGCCGGCCGAGGTCCCCTGGGGCGTCGCGCGCGTGAACGCCCCGGCCGCATGGTCGAAGACCCAAGGCAACGGCGTGCGCGTGGCCGTGCTCGACACCGGCATCGCCTCGGACCACCCCGACCTCAAAGGCCAGGTCGTCGGCTGCTACAACGCCTTCGACAAGAGCAAGCCCTGCATCGACGAGAACCACCACGGCACCCACGTCGCGGGCACGATCGCAGCGCTCTGGGACGGCAAGGGAGTCGTCGGCGTCGCTCCCAAGGCCCAGCTCGTCGCCGTCAAGGTCCTCGACGAGAAGGGCGGGGCGAATCTGACCTCGGTCATCAAGGGCATCCTGTGGACCGCCAAGAACAACATCCAGGTCGCCAACATGAGCCTGGGCTCCCCGATCGGGATCATCTTCATGCGGCTGGCCATCAACTACGCGACCGACCGCGGGGTCGTCTTCGTCGCCGCCGCCGGCAACAACGGCAAGAAGGTGGAGTATCCCGGCGGCTACCCCAACGTGATCGCGGTCTCGGCCTCGGATGAGCGCGACCGGATCTCCTCGTTCTCGAGCCGGGGCGACAAGGTCGAGTTCATCGCGCCCGGCGAGGACGTCAAATCCACTGTTCCCGGCGGCGGGTATGATTGGCTCTCCGGCACCTCGATGGCGACCCCCCACGTCGCCGGCCTAGCCGCCCTGGCGGTTTCGCGCGGCTACCGCGGCATCGACGCCGTGCGCAAGGCGCTCACGCGCGCCGCCAAGCCTATCGGGCTAAAGCCGACCGAGCAGGGCCGCGGCCTCATCGACGCGGCCGTCCTGGTCCGTTAGGCCCAGACGTCCCAGGCCCTAAGGGCCCACCCTATAGGACTTTAGACCTAGCCGGTGCTGGGCCCATTGACTCATGGCAAAACTGGGTCTTTTGTCCACACTGAGGAGGTAAAAGTTCGGCAAAGGCCCGGACCCCTCTCCGGGCCGACAACGGGGGGTAGCAGAATGCGAAAAGTCCTAGCGCTCTTTATCGCGCTGACGGTCCTGACGGGATTCGTCGCGAATGCCGACGCAAAACGCGTCATCATCACCTTCAAGGCGGGCACGGCCTCGGCCGTCCGCGCGAAGGCTCTGGAGGGCCTCAAAGCGAAGGAAGTCTCCACGATCGAGAGCACCGATCAGGAGAAGCTGTTCATCGCCGTCGTCGCCGAAGTGCAGGGAACCGCGCAGACCGCGAAAGTCTTGGGGGCGTTCGACGGGACCGGCTCGGGAAGCGTCTCGCTCGAGGACCCGAGCATCGCCTCGGTCGAGGAAGATTATAAGGTCAAGTGGATCGAGACCGCGCCCGCGACCTTGGGAGCCACTCCCTTCATCAATGGCGGCGCGGCGCTCGGAGCCTTCGGGCTCAAGAGCTTCAAGGCCTCCGGGCCCGGAGTCTTCGCTGCCGCTTCCGCGCGCAGCCCGTACCCGTGGGGAATAAAGCGCGTCAAGGCGCCCTCGGCCTGGGACTACACCCAGGGCGAGAAGGTGCGCGTGGCGATCATCGACACGGGCATCGACCTGCGTCATGGCGCCTTGCAGGGCAAGATCGACGGCGGCTTCAACGCGATCACCGACTCGGAAGCCGACGGGGCCTACCAGGACGACAACGGCCACGGCACTCACGTGGCCGGCACGGTCGCGGCCAACTCGCCGGACAAGCTCTTCGGAGTCGCACCCAAGGCGCGCCTCTACGCGGTCAAGGTGCTCGACGCCGAGGGCTCGGGGTCCTTGAGCAACGTCGTCAAGGGCATCGTCTGGGCGGCCAACAACGGCATGCAGGTCGCCAACATGAGCCTGGGCTCGCCGATGCCCAGCGACACGATGCAGCGCGCCCTGCGCTACGCCAAAGGGCGCGGCGTCGTCGTCGTGGCCGCGGCGGGCAACTCGGGGGGCGCTGTGGGCTACCCCGGAGCCTACCCGGAGACCATCGCGGTGGCGGCCTCCGACTGGAACGACAAGATCGCGGCGTTCTCGAGCCGCGGCCCGCAGGTCAAGTTCATCGCGCCCGGCGTTTCGGTGCTGTCCTCGATGATGGGCGGCGATTTCGCCACCCTCTCGGGGACCTCGATGGCCGCTCCTCACGTCACCGGACTTGCGGCGCTCGCGGTCGCGCAGGGCTTCCGCGGTCTCGACGGCCCTGACGGCGTGCTCGCCCAGCTCCAGAAGGCCGCCAAGAAGATCGACGGCCTCTCGGCGGAAGAGCAGGGCCTCGGGATGATCGACGCGGGAAAACTCGTTCGCTAGCGGCTTCTCGCTCAGGCTCAGAGCTGTTTAAAGAAAAGACTCCTGGCTCGGTGAGCCAGGAGTCTTTTTTTGTAAGCTCATGAGGTGAAGACGCTTTTCATCGTCAATCCGGCCGCGGGAAACGGGCGAGGCGACGGCCGTTGGGCGTCATTCGAGGCGCGCTTTCTCGAGGCCTCGCCCGGCTCGAAGGTGTGGAGGACCGAGCGCCCGGGCCACGCGGTCGAGCTCGTCGCCAAGGCCCTCGAGGGGGGCTTCGAGGCGATCGTGGCCGTCGGCGGCGACGGCACGGCCGGCGAGGTCGTCGACGGCTACCTGAAGTCGCCCGTCGCCTTGCGCAAGCGCGCCGCCTTGGGGACTTGGCCGGTCGGCTCGGGCTGCGACCTGGCGCGCCACCTCGGTCTCAAGGCCGACGAGAGCTTCCTCGAGGTCCTCTCAAAGCCCGTGATACGAAGGCTCGACGCCGGCCTCGTCGAGTTCTCGGGCGAGGGCGGACCCGCGCGGCGGCATTTCCTCAACGTCGTCTCTCTCGGCATCGGGGGCGAGATCGGCAGGAAGACGCAAGAGAAGGGCAAGCGCTGGGGAGGGACGCTGAGCTATCTTTTGACCTCGCTCTCGTGCCTGCTGCGGGCCAAGCCCTACGCGATGACTTTGCTGACCGACGGCAAGGCCGAGCCGGGCGCTCCGTACCACCTAGTCGCGGTCGCCAACACGAGCACGACGGGGGGCGGCATGCGCATCGCCCCGCAGGCCGACGCGCAGGACGGGCTTCTCGACCTCGTCTCGGTCGGGGCTCTCTCGCGGCTCTCGCTGCTCCAGCGCTTCCCGCTGATCTACTCGGGCGGCCACATCGGGACAGCCGGCGTCTCCCACAGAAAAATAAGGCGCCTCGAGATCGCCTCGGAGGGGACGGTCTATCTGAACATAGACGGCGAGGCGGTCGGGACTTTGCCCGCGGTGTTCCAGGTCCTGCCCGCGGCCGTGCCCTTCCTCTGCCCTACTTGACCGAGGGCAGCCCCTTGACGTCGTAGGGGCCCGTCACCGTGACGAACAGCACGCAGGCGCTCTTGGCCTTGAGCGAATGCATGAGCCCCGAGGGGATCGCGGCGTAGGATTCGGGGCCCAAGGTCGTCGGCGACCCGGCCTGCTCGACGACAAGCTTGCCTTTGATGACGAGGATGGTCTCGTCGTGGGTGTGGAAATGGGGCGGCAGGGTGTAGCCCGAGGGAAACCGAACCAGAGTCTGCACCGCGTGGGTGACGGGATCCTCGTAGACCAGGTGGTACTCGGCCCCGGGCGGCAGGCTGCCCGAGACCTTCCATTGGATCTCCTCGGGGTGCTTGAGGACCAGAGGCGAGCCCGGCGCCTGCGCGGCGGCCGGGCCGGCGAGAATCAGCAAAGCGGCGAGCGCGGGTCTCATAGGCAGAGCCTAGCAGTTTTCAATCGCCCTACTCCATGCGGATGAGCTTGGCGGGACGGCCGCGCGGCCGGCTCGACTTGCGCGGCTCGCCGCGGATGACGACGCCCAGGCGGCGGTAGCGTTGGATCGGCCCGTTGCGGTCCTCGAAGTCGTGCCAGCGCTCGAGCAGTTCCGTGAGCGGCAGGTAGGCGTAAGCGCCCTCGGCCGAGGGATCCATGAAATAGGCATACTGCGCATCCATAGCGCTCAGCACGACGTAATGCCCGTCGTCCCAATCGTCGGCCCACTTGAGCGGCTTGGCCTTCTTGTCGCGCCAGGCCTGCAGGTCGACGATGACGGTGTCGCCGCGCTCAAGGGCGTCGCGCAGGTCGTCGAGGCGCATGTTCTCCGAGAGCCCGGCCTTCAAGCCGTAATGATCCGCACCAAAGACGATGTGGAACGGGTCGGTGCCGTCCTTGGGAGTGGTCTGGAGCAGGGGGAACAGGCTCGTTTCGTCGCCGTTGTAGACGCCCCAGTACACTAGCACCGAGTAGAGCGCGGCCGCGCCGCAATCGTAATGCGTGGTCTGCGCGACCAGCGGCAGGGGCAGGAAGTTCGCCGGAAGCGCCGGTTCGGCCGCGGCCGGCCCGGCGATCGCCAGAGCGAGAAGCAATGCCTGGCTCATTTCCAGCCGATGGGCTGATAGCCCTTCTGCGCGAGGCAGTAGTCCGTGAAGCGCATGTAGACCCCGTCGGGAGTGTTCGCCCGGACCGCGCCGTGGGCGGCTCCTGCCGCGGCGCCGACCGCCGCGCCCTCCGACACGGCGCGCGCGTAATCCCCGGTGAAGGCGCCCGTCACGATCCCGAGAAAAGCCCCAAAGATCGCGCCGCCCAAGGTCTTCTTGGCGACGATCTCGCTTTTGTGCGCCTTGAGGAACTCGTTGGCCTTGGCCTCGCATTCCTCGGTATCAGCCTTGACCTTCTCGGGATTTTGAAGATTGTAAAACTCCGTGGGATACAGAACCGGCTTGGGATGCGAGCAGGCGCCGAGCGCGAGAAGGCCCGTCAGCGCGATGGCTTTCCTTGACATGGGAGAAAAATGGTGGCGGGGGACAGGATCGAACTGTCGACACCCGGTTTTTCAGACCGGTGCTCTACCACTGAGCTACCCCGCCGGAGGGACAAGAATATCAATTTTGCGGCGCGCGGTGAAGGGCCAGCTCGTCGGCGGGCTTGAGGCGGCCGAAGGCGCGCAGCAGCAAGAGGTCGTAGCCGATCTTGAGCGTCGAGCCGATCACCAGGGGCGAGGAGAGAGCCGCCGAGCGCATGAGCCAGCCGGCCACCCCCGGCGCCGCGGCCCACATCGCGGTCCGAGTCAGCTGGACTCGGCCCAGGGCCGCGGTGCGCTCGGAGGGCGCGACGATCGAGGAGAGGTAGGACTGCCGCGTGGGGACGTCCATCTCGATCAAGAGCTCCCGGAGCAGGAAGAACACCGCCGCGACGAGGAAGCTCGGCGCCAGCGTCATCGCGATCAAGAACAGGCTCGCGGGCAGATGCGTGAAGACCATCGTGTTGACCAATCCGATCGCGCGCGCCAGGCGCTCGGCGATGAAGTTCGAGGCGATGTTGGCGAGGTCGGCGGCGAGGAAGAGGTAGGCGATGTCGGCTTCGTTCAAGCCGAACCTCTTGTAGAAGTAGAAGGCGACCAAGGCCGAGGTCAAGAACCCGCTGCCGAGGCTGTCGACCGCGGAGAGCCCGGCGAAGCGGCGGATGCGGCGCGCCGACTCGGGCGAGAGCGCGCGTCGGGGCTCGGCGAGCTCGATGGCCGAGGACAGGCCGGGATAGAGCAGCAGGCCCGCGCCCATCGCGGCCGCGTAGGCCAGCCAAAGCGCGGGGTAGCCGAGCACAGGGACCAGGGCAGCCGCGAGACTGCCGAGCGCCGAGCCGGAATCCCCGGCCGCGTGG
This sequence comes from Elusimicrobiota bacterium, assembly GCA_016194705.1. Lineage (GTDB taxonomy): Bacteria > Elusimicrobiota > Elusimicrobia > UBA1565 > UBA9628 > PALSA-1176. The sequence goes on from JACQAZ010000016.1 coordinate 33,228, forward strand.
TAGGCCGCGAAGACCCGCGTCCTTTCCTGGACTCCTCCGCAGTGCGAGAGCGCCGACTGCTCGAGCACATAAGCGCCGCCGCGGTCGTGGCCCATGCCGTTAACCATTCCGACGAAGGCCAGCGCGGCCAGCGCCCAAGCGGAGGGGCAGAACGCCAAGCCGAGGCCTCCGAGCGCCGCGAGAAAAGAGAACGAGAGGAGGATCTTGCGCCGGCCCCAGCGATCGCCGAAAAAGCTCACGAACGCCGTCGCGCCGGCGCCGCCGGCGAGGCCGGCGGCGAGTATGAGGCCGATCGCGGCGGTCCCGAAGCCCGCCTTGTCGAGGTAGATCGCGAGCACCGCGCTCGCGAAGCCCACGCCCGACGAGCGCAGTCCGTGGGCGGTCCAAAGGAGCAGGCGGTCCTTGCGCGTCGCGGGAGTCATGCCCAAGGGCAGTGCAGGTCGCGCCGGCGGTCGAGATCGGCCATCACGTTGGCGCGGAAGTCGTGAGTCCCGTGGCCCAGCGCCTTCTTGTAGCGCTCGATCGGGACCTCCTCGAGCCGGGCGCGCACGCGCTGGAAGAGGTTCGGGAAGCCCTCGCCGGGCGCCTGGAGGTGGTGGAGCCCCTCGCTGTAGATGATGAGCATGGTGCCTTCGGTCTTGCGGTCGAGGACGTCGCCGATGCCGCCTCGCACGCTCATCGGCTTGCCGAACTTGTCTAGTCCGGTGCGGCGCTTCATGCGTCCCTCGGGGGACATGACGACGACCGCGTCCTCCGTGATGCGCGAGGTGAAGTTGCGCCAGCTCGCGTCGCGCGCGCGGGTGATGCTCACCGCGTCGGCGACCATGAAGCTGAAGAGCTTGCCGGCGATCGGCCGGCTCATCGTGATGTCGGCCCCGGGCATCAGGCCGCGCTTGGCGACCTCCCAGAGGAAGCCGAAGGGCAGGAACCCGAGCAGGATCGGCTCGAAGAGGCTCGTGTGGTTGAGCAGGATGCCGATGCGCACGTCGCGGAAGGGATGCGGCGGCCGCCGCCCGACCCACTCCCAATCGAATGCGTAGAACGCGCGGCTGACGGCCTTGATCCCGGCCAGCAGCAAAAAGCGCGCGACGCTTCCGGGAGCGCTCATCCCGCCTAGCTTACCAAATTGGGCTAATCGGTGAGCTTGGAGGGCGGCGAGAAGCGGCCCAAGGTCTTGTTCATCTCCGTGACGGTGGCGCTCTCGGCGTTTTTCTCGTGGATCATGAGCCGGCCCGCGACCTTGCCCTTCTGGTTCTTCTCGGCCGTCGCGTCGGCGGCGATCATGAACTCCGCCGAGAGGTCGGCGGGATCGACGAGCTGGACGAGCACCTTCATGACGTCGTCGTAGGAGAACTGGATCGAGCCGGCGACGATGTCGCGCAGTTTCTCGGCCGGATTGGGGCTTTGACGCAGGCGCCGCAGGTCTTCGACCAGGGTTTGGGCTATGTAGAGGCGGAAGCGGACATCCCGCAGCGCGTTCTCCTGCCGGAGCTGGCCGGCCAGGCCGGTCTCGTCGCAGTCGAGCCAGCCGTCCGGCCTCACGGTCCCGTGGTCGATGGCCCAGTCCAGGGCGCGCCGCGGCTCGGGGTCTTTGACCGTGTTGATGTAGGAGCGGACAATGTCCTCGGCCGAGGCCGCCTTCAGGCTCGAGATCGCGCGGTCGTTGAGGGTGATCGTGAGCGCCATGACCCCTTTCTTGTAGAGGCGTCCCTGGGGTCCTCCTTCGTTTGGTTCCGGAGGGGGAGTCCGGGTCCACGGCCCCGGAGGCAGGGACGTGCGGGGATTGGTCCCGCGGCCGCGCGTGCCCGCGTAGCGCATGACGGCGTCGGCGCGCTCGACCATCCCCTCGACGATGGAGTCCATGACGCGCGTGAAGCCCTCCTGTTGGACGTAGACGACGACGGGGGGCTCTTCGACGCCGCGGGAGTCGCGGCGGCTGACCGCGACGACGCTGTCGCGGCTGTTGTGGCGCACGAGGGTGCCCATGAACGGCACGCCGATCGTGCCGCGGTTGAGCTCGTGGTGCGCGCGGTAGATGTCGAAATGCCCTCCGGAGCCGTCGACGACAGTGACCTTGTCCCTCTGCTTGCCGGAGTTGACGGCCAGGTCGAGCAGGAAGGGGATCTTGAGCGAGAGCCCGAGGCTCGAGCCGGTGGCGCGGTCTTGGGCGGCGTAGGCCGACTTCGCCGCCAGCGCCGCCGCGTAGCGCTCCTCGACTTTGCGGAACTGGCTTAGCGACGGAGTGATGTTCGAGAAGGCCAGGGCGGCGTCCTTGGTGCCCTTCCAGAGCGTGTCGAACACTCGGATGTCGCCCTCCTTCAATAGTCTTTCAAGCGCCTTCATCTGCTCCTCGTTCTCTGGATCGAGGACGAACTCCATCAGGGCGTGGTCTCCCTTGGTCCATTGCGCGAAGAGATTGAGGCGGGCGACGAGGAAGTTGGCCAGCGGGTTGAGGAGGCTTCCGTTGAGCCCGCTTCGGGCCAGAGGACCCGCGAACCCCAAGGAGCCCTTGACCTCGTCGCCGCTGAGCGTGCGGTATTGGTCGAAATCCCCGCCGTCGACGCGCAGGGCGACGCCGCCCGAGGGCCCCTTGACCTCGGCGTAATCGATGCGCAGGCGCAGGCGCAGGTCGCGCTCGGCCAGGCGATTGAGGCTCACGCTCATGCCGCCCGAGCGCGAGGAGCCGAACGAGACCGACGCGGCCCCGGGCCCGATAGGGTAGCTCGCGCCCAACGCGAAAGAAGCGCGCAGGATGATGGGGGCTTTCCAGACCTCGCCGACGGTCATGGCGCGGAAACGCTTGGCCTCCATCGGCAGCACGGTCTTCAAATCGCGAAGGTCGATGAGGCGTGTGAGCTCCTCGCAGGCCTTCTTGTGTTCGAGGGGGCGGATCACCATCGAGCGGCCCTCTAAGCCCGCGCCGAAGGACACCGAGATCCCCGGCCCGCCGAAGTTCGGGATGGGGACGCCGTAGCTCAGGCCGAGGCTCAAGCCCGCCTCGTCGACCAAGGCGAGCTGCCCCGCGGGGAAGCGCTGGATCGAGCGGTGGTATGAGGGTCTGGCGCTCAAGGGGCCGACGCCGAAACCGAAGTCGACCGGGATGTCGATCTTGCGGCAGACCTCCTCGACGAGTCCCTCGCGCGAGAAATCGCGGTTCAAACGGTCCCAGAAGCTTAGCTTCTCGTGGGAGCCGGGATCCTTGTCCGAGATGCCGCCGATGGGCGTCGGAGTCGGCGTCGGCGCCGGCAGCTCCCAATCGGAGCCGGCCGGGACGAAGACCGCCTGCGCCGAGGCTCGGGCAGGCAGGACGAGGAGGGCGAAGAGGGACGCGATGGCTTTGAGTTTGGTCATGCCGTCATTGTAGCCGGGCGGCCGCCGTTTTCTCAGGGCCGAAGGAGAAAGGCGCGCCGGGCCGCCCGCTCCAGAACAGGAGGCCCCGGGCCGCGCCCGTTTTGGGAAGCGCCGCTTCCTAGGCTTTGGAGCCCGAGGCCATGACGACCTCGTAGGGGATTTCCATACGGTCTTTGATGAGGTAATTTTCGGCCGTCTTCAGGACGTCCTGCTTGATCGCGCTGCGAACGGCGGCCGGAAGGCTTTTGAGCATCATCCCGGTGCGCCCGGCGCCCGAGGCCATCGTCTCCCAGTAGGCCTCGGGCGAGGCGAAGCCGAATGTCCCCGACAGCCGCTCTGTGCGCACGCCCTTCAATTCGCAGGTCTTGAGGGCCCATTCGAGCCTGCCCTCGCCGCCGAAGGCGTAGAGATTGGGGGCTCCCGGCGCCTTGAGGTCGGGGGCGTGCCGGATCATCGTCGACATGATCAGGCTCGTGAAGACCATCTTGTCCTTGGCTCCTTGGACGAGGCAGGACACCTTTCCTCCGGGCTTGACCACGCGGATCATCTCGCTGAGCGCGGCTTCAGGCCGCGCGAAGAGCATGAGCCCCAACTGGCAGATGACCGCGTCGAAGCTGGCGTCGGGGAAATCCATCTCCTCGGCGTCCATCTCGCGCAGGTCGACGGCGCCCAGGCGCTCGCCGGCGAGCTTGAGCATCTCGACGGAGAGGTCCACGCCGACGACCTTGCCCTTGGGTCCGACCGCCGACTTCGCCAGGACCGTGGCCGTTCCCGGGCCGCAGGCGACGTCGAGCACCGACTGTCCGGGCTTGAGGGCGCAAAAGTCGACGAAGGCCTTGGCGATCGGGGGGAAGAAGTCGGCGCTGAGGCGCTTGTAGTGGGGGGCCGCCGCGTTCCAATTCTCGCGGAGCTCCTGGGTGTAGGCCTTAGGATCGAATGTCGAGGTCACGGGGCGATGCTCGAAGGTTAGGGTAGCCCCGCAACCGCCCGATTTCAAGGGGTAGGTCCTCCGCCCCCGCGGGGCCTGGGTCTGCGGACCCTCGTCGGCGGGGGGAAGTTCCGGTACTCTATGTCCAATGAAAGGAGCCATCGCCCTCCTGCTCGCGGCCATCCCGGTCTGGGCTCAAGTGGACGCGCCCAAGGACCAGCTCGACGCCTTGAACGCACAGCTGAGGGGCTTCAAGCAGCGCCTGGCTCCGGTCAAGATCGACAGGGCGTCCGTCGACACGCTCTTCGACCGCATAGCCAAGGATCCCGAGTCCAATTTCACGAAGTCCTCGCCGCCGGCGGCCGACGGAAGCGTCGAAATCCTTTCGGTCTCCTTGAACGAAGTCGACGGCCCCCCGGAGAAGGGCGCGGACATGGGCGGCGGCTTCGCGGTCCGGGATCTGATTTACCGGCGGTACTTCACGCACATGGAAGCCGTCAGCCAGAAGATCACGCCCGCCAAGAACGGGCGGACCTCCATCGACGAATGGAAATACATCATCGGTCTCGACGGCAGCCTCTCGATCGTCACGCACAACGTCATGATCGGCAAGATGAAGGCCGCCGACCAGCTCGAGGTCGACAAGGCGAAGAGCAAATCGTACCGCATGTCTCCCTCCGATCCCTCCGTCAGGAGCCGCTGGCAGAAGATGCAGGAGCAGCTGCTCAAGATGGGCCGCACCGTCCAAGCCTGAGGGCCCAAATCCTCAGATAAGCCCTGAACGACGTTGACGAGCGCGCGAGCGAAGCTCGCGCTCAACCGCACCGCGCGCTGTTTGCGCGGGGCGGCAGGAAGAATGCCCGGATCAGCACGGCGCCGCCGGCCTTCGGCCGTCGGTTCCGCGCGCCGAACGCGGCGCGCGTTCGCTTTAACCTCAAGCGGGCAAAGTTGTCCCCA
>JACQAZ010000014.1 GCA_016194705.1 Elusimicrobiota bacterium
CTCGAGGCGCCGATCCGTTCAAGATCCGTTGCCATCCGTTGCAAGCACGTTTCTCTACGGGCCTCGGGCCCGTTGCTTCGTCGCGCTCCGCGCGCCGAAGCTCCCCAACGACCCAACGGATCTTCACAATTTTCTGTCATGAGCCTTTTTTTCATAATGCTCTCCTCATGATGCGTCGAATCGAAACCGGCTCCAATGAGACTCGTTCATATCAAAATTTTGCCGAGACCGAGAAACGGTTGGTGATGCCGAGACTCCCGTAGGGTACGAAAGAATAGTCAAAATTCAGCCCGTGCGCGCCTAAGCCCACGCCCACGGAGACTCCCGTAACACCCGAAACGTCGCCCACGTTGCGCGAGTTGTAGCCCAGGCGTCCGGCAAAGCTCCAAGTGTCCTTGAGCGGGAATAGGTACTCGGTACCGGCCGCGACATACGGGCTGTTGCCTCTGGGAATCCCCAAATCCAGGCTCGTGAGCCAGCGATCCGTGATGTGGTAGGCCCCCCCCGCCGTCATCGTGAGCGGCAGGTTCTCCGCGGTCTGCTCGTACTTGAGCGTCCCGCCGAGATTGGTCATCGTGAAAGCCAGCCTCAGCTTGTGGTTGAAATAAAAAGGGCTCAACATTCCGACGTCAAAGGCCGTGGTCTGGGCCGTGTTGATGATGGCCGAGCGGATGTACTTGATCGAGCCGCCAACCGCCGCGCCGTCGAGGGCTGGGGCCACGCCGGTGAGCTTGTGGGCGTAGCCGAATGTGAGCGCCATGTCGTAAGGCGAGAAAGTGCCGATGGGGTTGAAGTTCGCGTCGGTCTGCGTGATCTGGCCCGCATTCAGATATTGCAGGCTTCCTCCAGCCGCGCCGTATTTCCCAAGGTTCTGGCCGTAGGCCGCATAGTCGAAGAAGCTCGATTGCAGGTAGGAGGCGTGCATGAAGGTTGCCGAGCGCTTCTCGATGTTGGTCAGACCCGCCGGGTTCCAGTAAAGGGCGCTCGCGTCGTCGGCAATCGCGGAAAACGCTCCTCCCATTCCCATGGCCCGGCCGCCGACTCCCAATTGCAAGAAGTCGGCCGCGGTCGTGCCTTTGGCCGAGCCGCTGAAGCTCTGGGCAAAGAGCGTCCCCGGCAGGAGCGCCAAGACCAGAACCGGCCATATCGTTTTCTTCATGGTACCTATCTTTGCACTGCTACCTTGAGCACCTTGCTCTGCCCGGCGCCCTGGAAATAGACGAAGTAGACCCCGCTGGCGACCGGCGAGCCGCTTTGGTTGGTCCCGTCCCAAGCGGCCTGTCCCGTGCCGTCGGCCGAGATGTTCTTGACCAGCGCGCCTGCGAAGGTAAAGATGCGCAAAGAGGCGCCCGCCGGCAGATTCTTGAACCGCATCGGCTCACAGCCGATGGCGGGCCTTAACGGATTGCAGGCCATCAGGACCATGCTTAGATCGCTGGCGGCCTTGGCAGTGGGGTCCGGTAACGAGCCGAGGATTCTAAATAGGGAGAAGTGCGTGGTCTGGGCGCTAACCGTCATGCTCGACGTATTGACGACGGAGGGCATAGCCTCCCAGTCGCTGGTCTGGGGGTTCCAGTAGTGGACGACGAGCGCGTCGGGGTCCTGTCCCGGCCGCAGGTCGCCGGGGTTATAGGCCAAGGTGATCGTGACCGGCTTGTTGAAGACGAGGCCGTGGGGGCCATAATCCACGCCGCTTGAGATCGAGACCTTGCGGCGCACCGAGAGTTTTTGGCCTTTGGCGAGCTCCGCGGCCGGGTCCTGCCGGTTCTCGGGCTCTATGCTGAGTGGCATGTCCTGGCTCAAGGCACCATCTGGAACGTCCACCTTGACCCTGTCGCCCCGCTCCAGTTTTCCGCCTCCCCGCGCATGGACCATGCCTGAGATCACGGAGCCGACATCGACTATGACCGGCGGGGACGGGACCGCCGTGGGAGCCCCGAACTTCTCTACGCGGTTGTTATTGCGGTCCGCCACGAAGAGGTTGCCGGAGCTATCGAGGGCCAAGCCGATGGGCTCATTGAAGGCAGCCCCCGAGCCGAAGACCAAGGTCACGCTGCCGAAGGTATCGAGGCGCTGTATGCGGTTGTTGTTGCGGTCCGAGACGAACAGGCAGCCGCCGTCGGGGCTGACCGCGACGCCCTCGGGCCGCTTGAATTGGCCGGTGCCCGAGCCGGAGGTCCCGAAGCTGGCCAGGAGGACGCCTTGGGGCGAGAACTTGAGGGCGCGGTCGCCATGCGCGTCGGCCACGTAGATATTGCCGGAGCCGTCCAAGGCGATGCCGAAAGGCTGGCCCAGAGCCGTGGAATCCGGATCGTTCGAATCGTCGTCATCGTTGGGCTCGGGCCGCGCGACTGCGGGTAGATTGAACGTCGAGAAGAAGGAGCCGTCCAGCGCGAAGACCTGCACGCGGTGGTTGTTCGTGTCCGAGACGTAGATCCGGCCCGAGGCGTCCAAGGCCACTCCCGAGGGCTTGTTGAATTGGCCGTTGCCTTGGCCATGCTGGCCCTCCTCCTGCTTGTCCTCGTCATCGTCGTGGTCTTTATGCTCCTTGCCATGCTGGCGGCCTATCTGGAGCAGGAGCTGGCCGCTGAGAGTGACCTTGACCACGCGGTTATTGTTGGTGTCCGCGATAAAAACGTTTCCCGCCGCGTCGACTTTCACGTCCTTGGGCTTGTTGAGCCTGAGTCGGCCCTGCGTGCGATCGTCCTTGTCGTCGTCCTGGCCGTTTCCCCGGCCCAGGATCGCGACGAAGCCGCCGGTCGAGGTGAAGACGTCCACCTGGTCGTTGTTGGTGTCGGCCACGTAGATGCGGTTGCCCGCGTCTACGGCCACACCCGAGGGCTTGTTGAAGCCGTGCCGGCTTTGCAGGCTCAGCAGCAGGGCGGGACTGCCCACGAAGACGGTGACGGTCGTGACCGTGACGTTGTCCACGAGGTCGGTCGCGATCAGGCGCAAGGTCTGGAAGCCGGAGAGCGCGGTCGTGTCCCAGACCCCCAAGGTCCCGGAACTGACCGCGACCGTGCTGGCTGCGATCAAGGTGAAGCCGAAGGTTGCGTTCGCGCCGGGGGCGAAATCTAGGACGTAGCCCTGGAAATGAAGATCCGCCACCGTCCCGATAATCGGGAACTTGCCGCTGACCACGGAGCAGACACCGCCAGCGTTCGCCGAGGGCGAGAGGAACACGGCCGTGGGCGGCGTCGCGTCCACCAGGACCATGGTGCTTTTCGCCAATTCCACGTTCCCGGCAAAATCCTGGCTGAACCAAGAGATCGTATGCAGGCCGTCCGTAGGAATCGGGACCGCTGAGCTGAAACGAAGAAACGGACCGGAGTCTATGGCATACCCCGTTTCCGCGACGCCAAGCCCTATCCCGTCCCCGACCGTCAAGAGGTCATCAACAGCCACAAACCCGAACAGGGTCATGGAGCTGACCAGAACAGGGTTGGAGCCAAACTGAGGCGAGCCGATAGTCAGTTGGGTCCGTGGCGGCTGGATGTCGAACGGGAGGGTATAAAGGTAGCCGGTCCCGATGTCTGATGAAGCTGCCTGAGACCGACCGATGAGCCCTTGGCCCCCGGAGGTGAGAACTTCTGTGGAGGTGCTTGAGACGGTGGCCCCGAATTCCGTGAGCGCCTGAGTTTGGAGGAACGCTTGGGCCCATCCACTAGACGCCACGGCGCTGGCCCACATAACGAGGCCCGCTACTCGTAGCGCACGAGAAATCTTGTGTTGCAAGAGTGCGCTGCGGTAATCGGCAACGCGTTGCTTTAGCGCGGCGGCCAGAAACGATCGATAGTTGCTTATCAGAGTCAGGAAGAGATTAACCGCGAGCCGCCTTATTGGCTTGGGCCATGCTGGAACCTCGACGCCGCCCCTCTCCGGGCTCGTGCTCGGCACTCAGGCTGTCCTTAATAATAGGGCCTTCTCGGGCCAGTATAGGTCCTCAACCAGAATTTTTCAAGCCCACCATTTCTCGTCGGAGCGTCGACGAGAGATGTAGTATTTTAGGAAAGTCTTGACAGCAATGGCGCCACCCGATTCGCCTAGCCTCATACGTCGAATCTTGTTTGCGGTAGGCTCTGCCCGTGGTCCTGGCCTGACTCCAAATTTTTGTAAGACCCATGAAGGCCCCAAGTCAAGCCTCCCGCTGCTACTTGCAGAAATGTCCGCAGAGCATAGCAGGCTGCTGCGCTAGGTGTATGGTGCGGCCTCTGTGTGGCGTTCTCTGGGGTCGTTGCGCCAATATGCTACGGATACAAGCTGCACGACAAATGCAACGCCGAGCCCGAGTCATGGGAGAGGTTGAGTTGAAGTCCCATGCGCCACGAGAATCGATTCCTAACAGTTCTCGTCCTCGATCATAATTGACGGTAAATACCGCCGGGTGGTATCCATCGCGGCGCAGGCCAGGACCACCAGCAGGGTCCGGCGCATAGGCGCCTTAGAAGATGCCGCCGCTCATCGGGCCGCGCCTCTGGCCGGGGCCGCGGTTGATCTCTGGGGGACGGGTCCTGAGTAAGGAATGGATGGTTGTCGCGAGGATAGCCGGCCTCAATGGCTTCTCCATTAACTCCTTGGTGTTGGACTCCATACGCACCATCTCGATGGTCTTGCGGTCCAGGGGGCGGCCCGTAATCACGATGACGGGGATGCCGCCGTTTCCCGAGGCCTGGAGCTCACGCAGGATCTCGTAGCCGCCCATCCCAGGCAGCATGAAGTCGAGAAGCAGGAGATCGGGATTGAGTGCCCGCGCTTTGGCCAAGGCCTCCTTGCCGTCCGTGGCCCGGTCCGTGCGGAAGCCCTCCTTCCTAACCACGTGCTCCATAAGGTCGAGAAGGCTCTCGTCGTCGTCGACCAGCAGCACGAGCTTCTCGGCCGGATCGGCCAGGATTTCTTCGGTAAGTCCGACCTCTTCTTCCATCAGCTCCTCGAGCCGGCTGCCGCGTTCATTTTCGGCGGATTCGTCTTGCATATGTTGTACAGGGACATGGTCAAAGTAAGAAACCCGGCTCTGACGCTGACCCAGAGCCGGGTTGCGGCTTGCACGGAGCAGGTCAGGGAGACCCTCCGGCAATCTGAGTGTAGCCCCTCGTCCCAATCTTGGCAAGACCCAAAAGGGCCCCAGGTATCGACGACGGAGGTTCTAACGTGCGTCCGCCAGTATGTAACGGCTATAATAGCGAGGTCAACGTGACCGACATCCCCAAGCCCGACTACCTCCAAGCGTACTTCACGGCCGACCCGCCATCGGGAAGGCTGCCCAACCGCTTCGGAATCGTAACGGCGTTCAATTCGGATGGCGAGCCGCAGCCGGAAGAGGTCAACTGGAAGAGAGACCGTGAGCTTCGGCAGGTTCTCATTGATGCCGGGCTGAAGCATTTTCGAGTCACCGGAGGATCGCGCGACGCCTCGCACCGCGAGCCGGGCTTCGGCATCTTGGCGGATTCACTCGATGCGATTCGAGCGATCAGCAAGCGCTTCGCTCAGGCCGCCTTCTTCTGGGTCGAGGACGGGGTGGTGTTCGCGGTCAACACTGAGGGAACGACGCGGCACCGCGTGGACCTATGGATTCATAGGCAGATGTAGCCATCTCGCTGATCAGAGACAGTATCTCCGGAGAAGGATCTCGACCAATCGCCACAGGACGACAAACAATCCGAGTTCCCCCACCAACGCGAAGAAGGCGGATACGCGGCGGATGTACAGCAGCCTCAGGACCGTCCGGAAAAGCCAATAGCACCCCTGATAGAGCCAGTCGTTGAGGACGGTCGTCGCATAGAACGGGAAGATGACGACCGTCGCGTAGAGCTGCCCCAAGGTGCCGGAGATCACGGCGCAGAAACAAAAGACCCCGAGCATGCCCGCGAGGCATCTTTCGATCGCGGGAAGCGAGGCCGCGTTCCAACTAAATCGCCAATGCCCCCAAATGCCGAAGAGGAGAAGGACGAGGGTCAGGCGGGCCAGCGGCCAGGACTCGTATCGAGGAGGCGGATTCCATCGTTGGGTGGTTTGGCCCATGATATGATTACTTTGTACCATCCCAAAAGGTTCCCTCATGACTGATGAACCACGATGTCGCCTGTGTCAACAGTCGGCCATACTCCGGAAGTCTCACATACTCTCGGAGTTCCTGTACTCTTCCGTGTACGCGGAAAACCACCGCTTTTTACAGGTCTCGACTGATCCAGGCGTTAGTACACTGACCAGAGCGACCGGACTCTACGAACGTCTCATGTGTACAATATGCGAGGGGCGCCTAAGCCGATGGGAGTCCTACGCAGCTGGTGTCCTAAACGGCGGCATCGAGCTCCAGGTTGAGAATGAGGCGCGCGGGTTCGTAGTCCACGGCGTTGACTATAAGACCTTCAAGCTCTTCGGGATGTCCCTCCTATGGCGAGCGAGCATATCGAGCCGGTCTGAATTCTCAGATGTCCAGTTGGGGCCGCACGAAGAGGTCATCCGCAGGATGCTTCTCGAGGAAAATCCGGGCCGGCGGTGGGAGTACGGCTTCGCCATTTTGTTCCCTCCAGAACCTGAGGCTCGGTCGATTTTCGGGGAGGCCATTATTCCTCCGGAGCGGGTCCCGTATGGGGGCCGCTGTCTATATCGATTCTTCCTTGGCGTCACGAGTTGGCAGTTCTTGGTGTCGAGGCGCATGCGGCCGGCCGATGAGATGATATTCTCGCTACGGGAAGACGGCAGCCTCCGCATTCGAAGCGGCGGGCAACACATGATGGATTTCTTGAATCGGTTCGTGAGAGAGATTGCCTCCGCGAATTCAGCGCGGACTCCAGCTGGACCGCAAGACCGGGGTGGTCGAGTGGCCGGAAAAGTGGCCGTGTTTCAAGAAAACAGCGCAAAACCTGGTAAAGCCTAGCGACGCGACATCAGCGCGAGTCCTGATAAAGACTTCTTTCACTCAGACACTTGGTGTCCATATGGTGTCCAAGCTCCCTCAAAATAGCGAGAACCCGGTCAAAGCCGAACAAAGGCTCCGACCGGGTTCTCGACGAGAAATGCGTCTAAACTGGTGGACGTGAGCGGGATCGAACCGCTGACCTCCTGCATGCCATGCAGGCGCTCTCCCAGCTGAGCTACACGCCCGTTACCGAGAGATTTTACCAAATACGGGGCCCCGGCTCAACTTCAGCGCTTCTTGCGGGGCTCGGTCCCGAGGGTGTCGTGCAGGAGCGTCACGAGTTCCATGGGCTTGACGGGCTTGTCGAGGAAGGCCACGACGCTGGGCTCGCGCTTGAGCCGCGAGGACGTCTCCTTGTCGGTAAAGCGGCCGGAGATGACGACGATCGGGGTCTTGCCTGCGGGGCCGCTCTTGAGCTCCTGGATCACCTCGAAGCCTCCGTAGTCGGGGAGCATCAGGTCGAGCAGGATCATGTCGGGCTTGAGCTTTTCGACCTGCTCGAGCGCCTCCTCGCCGTCTTTGGCGGCGGCCACCCGGAAGCCCTCGATGCGGATGGCCTCCGTGAACAGCCCGACGATGCCCGGGTCGTCGTCGACGACCAGGACGAGCTTCTCCTCGGGCTTGGCCAAGGGACTCATCGAGCCGTCCTCCTACTCCTTGGGCACGAGCACGATCTCGATGCGCCGGTTCTGCGCCCGGCCCTCGGTCGTCTCGTTGGAGGCGATCGGACGGAATTCGCCGTAGCCCGCCGCGATCAGCTTCTTGCCGTCGATCTTGGCCGTGTCCTCGATGTAGCGCGCCACCGCCGTGGCCCTCGCCGTGGAGAGCTCCCAGTTGGACGGGTATTTGGATTGGAGCGCGGCGGTGATGGGCTTGTTGTCGGTGTGCCCCTCGATGCGGATGTCCTTGTCGGCCACATTGCTCAAGACGCTGCCGACCTTGTCGAGGACCTTCTTGCCGTCGGTCTTGACGTCGGCCATCCCTGAGTCGAACAGGATCTTGTCCACCATGTTGACCGTGAGCTTGCCCTTGAGCTGGGTGATCGTGACCTGGCCCGCCGCGATCTCCGACTTGAGGCCGGCGGTGAGGTCCTCGTAATTCTTCTTGACCTTGTCGAGTTCGGCTTGTTTGGCGGTCTCGAGCGATCTCTTCTCGGATTGGGCCGAGGACAGTCTGGACTGCAGATCGACGATCTGCGACTTGAGGCCGTCGCGTTCCTTTATAAGGTCGGCGACCTGCTTCGTCAGCTCTCCCTTCTTGGCGTCGAGGGCCTGCTGGATGTCCTTGTTGGACTGTTGGAGATTGGCGTTCTGCTCGCCGGAGGATTTGAGCTGGCTCTTAAGATCGAGCTGGATCTTCTGGCCGGCCTCTGTCGCCTGCGAGCTTGCGAGCTTGAGGGCGTCCAAGTCCTTCTGGAGCCCCGCCGCTTTGGCCTCCGCGGCCTCGGCGCGCTTCTGCTGGGAGGCCGCCTCAGCCTGCTGGGTCTGGTACTTCCCGGTGGTCACGCAGCCGGCCGCGAGCAGCGCGGGAAGGAAAACGAGAGTTCGTTTCATGGGAATGTCTCCTCAGGGTTTCCCCGAAGATAGCAAATTCGCGAGCGTCTTCAAATCGGGAACTTCGAGATCGGGCTCGGCGCAAGCTCCTCCCATCTTGGCGCCGCGGCGGTTGACCCAGACCGTGGCCAAGCCCAAGGCTCGGGCCGGAGCGACATCGTGGAACAAGCTCTGGGCCGAGTGCAGGACCTTGTCCGATGGCCGACCCATGACCTCCAACGCGCGGCGGAAGTTCATCGGCGAAGGCTTGTAGGAGCCGACCCGCTGGGCCGTGATCATCCAGTCGAAGGGATGCTCCAAAGTCCTCGAGGTGGCGGCGAGAAGGTCGTCGTCCGTGTTCGAGATCACGGCCAGCCTGAAGCGCTTCTTGAGGTCCTTGAGCGCCGCGACCGCGTCGGGGAATGGCTTCCAACTCTTGAGCGACTCAGCCAGGCTCGCGCGCTCGGCGGCGTTAGGCTCGAAGCCGAGGCCTCGCCCGATCTCGCCTACGCAGCGCGCCATGATCTCCCGGTAGGGAAGGTACGGACCCCGCTGCACCCCGCGTTCGGCCTCCTCATAAAGCTCCAGGACGCGGCGATCATCTGCGCGGACCCCGTGCCGCTCGAGGATCGGCCGCAGAGCCGAGAGTATCCCGGCCTCCCAGTCGATGAGGGTCCCGTAGCAGTCGAAGGTCAGGACCTCGTATTCGCGCGAGGGAAGGGCCATTAGAGCAGGTCCGGCAACCTCCGCGCGAACTCGAGGTCAGACGGGAACATCTCCTCGGTGGGTATGCTCGCCAGGGGCGCCCAGAACAGGCTCAGGACGTCCTCGTTGTTGCCGCCGACCTTCAGAATCCCGGCGGTCTTCTCGACGAGCCAATAGATGCTCACGATCTGCATCGGGGCTTGCGTCGAGATGTGCGCTGCCTCGCTGGCGTAGAGGACCCTCACAGGGTCGATGGAGAGACCGGTCTCCTCGCGATACTCGCGCCGCAGGGCCTCGATGGGGCCCTCGCCGAGGTCGACGCCGCCCCCCGGGAAGTTGACGAACTGGCGGTCGACGAAGCGGCTGCGCGTCAGCAGGACCTCGCCGCCGCGCCGCAGGACGCCGTAGATGCGGCAGGAGAAACGTTCGGGAGCCAGCGCGGGATCGAGCCCCTTCTTAGGAGAGGGAAGAAAGGAATCCATGGACCTGGGCCTTGGCGTCCGAGAGCAGGGGATCGCCGTCGGCCATGAGCACGGCGTCGAAATCGCAGTCGCGCAGGCGCTGAAGGGATTTCCTGAGCCTCTGGGGGTCGTCGAGCTTCGCCTCGGGGATCAGCCTGAGCGCTCCGTTGGGCGCGATGATCGCGTCGCCGAGCAGGAGGAGCTTCCTCGCGCGCCAGTAGAGGCCGATCTCGCCTTGAGATTTCCCCGGCAGATGCAGAACTTCCAAAGCGCCGCCGAGGACCTCGCCGTCCTGGACCTTGCGGTCGACCGGGATGTCGGCCGCGGCGACGTCGGCCTCATGCATCGCGACCGGAGCGGCCTTGCGCTTGAGAAACCAATCCAAGGCGCGGACGTGGTTGCGGTTGGTGATGACGAAGAGATCCGGCACCAGGCCGAGCTGGTCGTAATAGGCCTCGTCGTCGCGAGACAGGGTCGGCGGGTCGACCACGACGACGCTTGTCCCAGTCGCGAGGAGGAAGCCGTTGAAGTTATATTTCTTCTCCGTGTTGAAGTAGCCCCAGCTGTAGACCCCTTCGGCCAGACGGATCATAAGGCGGATGCCGAGGGCCGAAGGCGTGCCAGCGCCGTGCGCAGGTCCCAGATCAGCCCGCCCTCCGCCCTTATCCCTTCTTCGATCTGGCCGAAGGCCGCCCGATAGCGGTACCACGGCACGGTCGGGAAGAGGTGGTGCAGGAGGTGTATGTTCTGCGCGAGGAACAGAGGATCGAGATACCGCGGCGCGATGGCGGCCGTGTCCTTGAGCCGGCCCCGTCCCGTGTGCGGGCGGTGCGGCCAGTAGTCGAAGAGAAAGCCCAGAGCCGCGCCGGCGAGCTGGGCCGGCACGAACCAGTAAAGGACCAGCGCCTTGGCATGGCCCGACCACGCGGCCGAAGCGAAAGCCAGGACGATGAGCGCGACGGTCCCGACGGAGCGCGCATAGACGCCGTCGCGGCGGCCCAGGCGCGTGAAGTAGCTCCAGTAGTGCATCTCGAGCATCGTGAAGCAGCGCAGGACGGTCGTCGCGACCGTCGCTCCGGCCACCCAGAAGTCGGGGTCCTCCGCCGGGTCGTTGGTGTGCGCGTGGTGGTGCAGATGGTTGCGGCGGAAGGCCTCGAAGGGCCCGAAGAGGACCAGCGCGGCGATGGAGCCGCAGGACTCGTTGATCGAAACGATCTTCGAGAGCGACTTGTGCGCCGCGTCGTGAGCGACGGTGAACTGGCAGTAGGCCGCGACGGAGCAGACCAGAACCGCGAGAGGGACCGGCACAAGCCCGCCGAAGCCCGCCGCCGCGCAAGACAACTGGACGGCCAGGGCTCCAAGATGCAGCGCCACGGTCGGCCAAGCGGTCTCGTTCGGGCCGAGTTCGTAGGGCCGAACCAACGCGGGATTGATCTTGGAGCTCGAGCCGCTCATGTCTTGGATTTTACCGCTTTTCCCGGCGGGCTACAACCTCGCAGGAAATTCCGACCCGCTTTGGCGGCCGCGGCGCATCGCGCCGGGCCAAAGGTCCTATGCGCGATATAGGTCTTTAGTTGCATTCGTTCACGGCCTTGTTATAGAATTGTGTCGCGTCGACGCCTGGGAATATCAGCCATCGGAGGCATAACGTGAGAAAAGGTCTCGCCGTCGCTCTCGTCGCAGCGCTTCTCCAAAACAGCGTCGCGGCTCTGGCCGAGGTACTGCCCGCATTGACCGAGCCCGCGGGGCAGGTCCGTTCCGAAGCCGAGTTGCTCCTCGCGGCTCCGCGCCCGTCGCCTGAGCCGCGTCCGGCCCCGGCGCCAAGGCCGTCGCCCCCGCCGTCTCCACGGCCGACGCCCACGCCGACGCCGTCTCCTCGGCCGACGCCCACGCCGACGCCGTCTCCTCGGCCGACGCCCACGCCGACGCCGTCTCCTCGGCCGACGCCCACGCCGACGCCGTCTCCTCGGCCGACGCCCACGCCGACGCCGTCTCCAATGGCAACGGCGGGACGCATCAGCCTCCGCCCAAGCCCCAGCCGATCGATCGCGGCCGCGTCATCGATCCGGTCCGCGACGGACATAAGGTGGATCACCCGCGCAAGGGTCCCGACGGCCGGCCGATCCAGGATAAGCCTTGGCAGGACAAGAACGGCCGTACGATCCCGCCCACCAAAGACCATCAAGGCGACATGCACCGGCGTGACCGGGACGCGCGCGACATCGATAAGCGCTGGGACCGCAACGACCACCGCTACCATTGGCACGATTGGGACGGACATCGCGTCTGCCACCATTACGACCAATGGGGCTATCACTGGTACGGCTGGTACTACGGGAGCTATTACTTCTGGATGCGCTACTACTACGACTACTGGTGGTGGTACGACCCCTACTGGCACCGCTGGTGCTATCAGCGCGACGGCTCTTTCTGGTGGGTCGATCCAGCGACCGGAGATCTCTATATCGTGATCGACGGCCGCTTCTACAAGTACCGCGACGGCTCCGGCGGGGTGATCGTCGTCCCCGATCCGACGCCTCCGGTCGAAGTGCCGCCGGGCCCGGCCGATCCCGCGCCGAACCCGGGCTCCAACTCCTTCTACAGCGCCGACGGCACGCGCCTGGTGCAGATCGACGGCGACGCGAAGAACGCCTTCCTCCACGACACGGCGGACCCGCCGGCTTTCGAGCCGGTGTTCCTGGCCGCGGGCGTGACCGAGGTGCGCTTCCAGAACGACGCCGACGGCAAGCTGCAGCGGATCCTGTGCCTCACCGAGGACGGCAGCTTCAAGGTCTTCGACCCGAACGGGGCATCGCTCGAGCCGAGCCAAGCCGATGAGCGCGCCGCGCTGACGCAGAGCCAGCTCGAGCAGCTGGCCGCTCCCAAGGTGAAGGCGAAATCGGTCGAGTCTTCGCCGGCCTTCAAGCTCCTGCAGCTGGTCCCGCGCTGGGATTAGCCCTGCAATAAAAGGGCCCCGCCCCGGGAAACCGGGGCGGGGCCTTTCCTTTGCGGTCCCGCCGGGCTACAGCCCCAGCTTCTCGAGCTTCTTGATCGTGCGCTCGGTGTGGGTCCCGTTCCAGTACATCCTCTTGCACGAGGGGCAGCGGAAGAACGGGGTCTTGAGCTCGCGCACGAGCGGCGGCACCAATGGCAGCGCCTGCTCGCGCGTCAGCTCGTCCAAGGCGGCGTTGCAGTAGGTGCAGCGCGTGAAGAGCCTTTTGCGGTCCGGCTTGAGCCCCAATTCGCGCTGGAGCTGCTTGAGCTGGTCCTCGAAGCGCTGGGTGCGCACGACGATCATGCGCAGGCCCTCGACCGCCGGGATCTTCGTGTCCCGGGTCAGGAAGACGCGGCCTTCGCGATGGGCGACCTCCAGAAGTTCGAGGTCGGTCTGCCCCTGGCCCTGCGCGTAGCTGGCGTCATAGCCAAGCAGAATCAACCAACGCGCAAGCTTGCCGAGCATGCTGTCGGCCAGGAACTTCGGCTCCATGCGGCGCGACTACCACTGCCAGTCTTCGTCGTCTCCCGTGAGCATCTCGAGATGCCGGGCCACGTACTTCTCCTTCTGCTGGCGGCGTCTGGCGATCTTCTCGTTGAGCTTCGACATCTCGATCTGCATCTTCTTGACCTGCAGCTCCTTCTCGTTCAAGTTGGCGTCGAAAAGCTCTCCCACGGCCTTTTCGAGCTTGGCCTTGAGGGCGTCCTTGTCCTTGGCGTCCGCCTTCTTGTACTGATCCATGAGATCGCGCACGGCGCGGTGGGCCCGGTTCGACTTCACGAACTGGTCCCGCGTGTCGGGGTCCCGGTACATATTCCAGATTTCCGCGAGCCTGCGCTTGTACGAATCCGGGAGCTTCGCCTTCGACTCGACGAGGTGCGCGTGCAGGGCGGGCTCATTGCCCTTGAGGAATTCCAAAAGGTCCTTCTCCTGGGCTTCCGTCGGCGGAGGGCCCATGAACCCCCAGCCTGTCGCCCCGGGACCGCCGGGGCCGCCGCCGCGCCGGTCGCCGCGCGGCCCGCCCATGTCCGGTCCCATGTCAGGCCCGCCCATCTCGGAAATGCCCTGGCCGGGCTGCTGCATCTGTCCCTGCTCCCCGCCCTGCGCGGGAGGGCCGGCGGGACCTCGTCCGCCCTGCCCTTGCTGCCCCGGCTGCGCTCCCGCCGACGACACGCCCCACGCCAATAGGACCGACCACAGCATCGCTCTCGTCTTCATGATTGTCCCCCCGGCCGCCAAATGGAATGCCTGGGGCGATTCTAGTGTATCCGCTGCTCCGGCGGCAAGAGAAAAAATTCCCCCGGGCTCGCTGCGCCCGGGGGATTGGAGATTTGCGCGGGGGGAGACTTGAACTCCCAAGCCCTTTCGGGCATACGCACCTCAAGCGTACGTGTCTGCCAGTTCCACCACCCGCGCGAAATCGTGGTCTACTTGTCCGGCGGAGCCGGCGGCGTGGGAGGCACCCCCGGCGGAACCGGAGGGGCGGCCGCCGGAGGCGGCGACAACGGCGTCCGGCCCGTCACGCTCGACATTCCGGAACGGCTCGAGAGCAAGGTCAGGAAAAGGGAGGTGAAGGCGAAGAGGCAGGCCAAGCCCGTGGTCACGTTCTTCATGAAGCTCGAGCCCGTGGG
Source organism: Elusimicrobiota bacterium (assembly GCA_016194705.1). GTDB lineage: Bacteria > Elusimicrobiota > Elusimicrobia > UBA1565 > UBA9628 > PALSA-1176. The sequence continues at coordinate 14,244 of JACQAZ010000014.1, forward strand.
CGTCGTGATCAAGGAGTCGCCGCTGCCGCCAAAAACGGAGAGCCCCGCTCCGCGGCCGGTCTGCAGAAGGACCACCATGATCATCAAAATGCAGGCGACGATGTGCAGGACGCGGATGAAGGCGTAGATCAGCATGGCAGGATTATACCACTTGGCCGCCTAGGATGCCAAGGCGGCCAGGCCGGGAAGGATCTTGCCCTCCAGGAGCTCGAGGCTCGCCCCGCCGCCCGTCGAACAGTGGGTCATCTGGTCGGAGAGGCCCGCCTTGGCCAGCACCGCGAGGCTGTCGCCTCCGCCCACGATCGTGACGGCGCCTTTCTGCGTCGCCTCGGCCATCGCGGCCGCGATCGCCAGGCTCCCCTTGGCGAAGGCCTCGATCTCGAAGATGCCCATCGGGCCGTTCCAGAAGATGGTCTTGGCCTTGGCGATCTGCTCCCCGAAAAACTCGATCGTGTGCGGGCCGATGTCGACCCCGATGAGCTCGGGCGGTATCGCCATGCCCTGGGTGACGGTCGTCTGCGCTTCGGCTTTGATCTCCCGGACGGCCACGTGGTCGGCGGGCAGGAGGCACTCGACCTTCTTGGCGTAGGCCTTCTCGACGACCCCCTGGGCGTCCTGGAGCTTGTCTTTCTCAAGCAGAGACTTGCCGATCGAGACCCCCTGCGCCTGCAGGAAGGTGTAGGCCATGCCTCCGCCGATGACGACGGCGTCGACGCGGTCGAGCAGCTTGTGCAGAACGCCGAGCTTGTCGGAAACCTTGGCGCCGCCGATGACCGCGAGGAAGGGGCGGGTCGGGTTGCCGATGACGCGGTCGAGGAACTCGAGCTCGCGCTGCACGAGCAGCCCGATGGCGCCGGGAAGGAACTTCGGCACGCCCACCGTCGAGGCATGCGCCCGGTGGATCGCGCCGAAGGCGTCCTGGACGAAGAAGTCTCCGAGCTTGGAGAGGGCCTTCGCGAAGTCCGGATCGTTGGCCTCCTCGCCCGCGTGAAAGCGCAGGTTCTCCATGAGGGCCACCCCGCCCGGCTTCAAAGACGACACCGCCTTCTCCGCCGCCGCGCCGACGCAGTCCGGGACGAAAGCGACGGGGGCGCCGAGCAGCTTCTCGAGGGCGGCCGCCGCGGGCTTCAAGCTGTACTTGGCTTCGGGCTTTCCCTTCGGGCGACCGAGGTGGGAGACCAAGGCGATCTTGGCTCCCGCCTCCATGAGGTGCTTGATGGTGGGCACGGTCTCCTTGATCCGGGTGTCGTCCTCGACTTTCCCGGCCTTCGAGAGCGGGACATTGAAGTCGACGCGCACGAGGACCCTCTTTCCCTTGAGCGTCATCTCTTGCAGCCGCTTGAGCTTGAGGGCCGACTTGTTGTCCGCGGGCTCTGCCATATTAATAGATGCTCTTCCCCATGGCCGAGCTGATCAGCTCCATGGCGATCTCGGCCGTCGCGTTCTGCACGTCCTCCAAAGGGTTGATCTCGACCATGTCGAGGCCCAGGAGCCTCTCCGAGTCGGCGGCCATCTCCATGAGAAGATGCGCCTCGCGGTAGGTCAGTCCCCCGCGCTTTCGCGTTCCCGTGCCCGGCGCGGTTCCCGGGTCGGCCACATCGATGTCGAAGCTCAAATGGAACCCGCCGGTTCCGTCCGAGGCCAGGTCGATGGCCTGCTCGATGACGGTGCCCATGCCGAAGCGGTCGATCTCCTGCATCGAGAAAACCCGAACGCCCGAGCGGCGCAGGTTGTCGCGCTCGGATGCGTCGACGTCGCGCGTGCCCACGAGGCAGACGTTGCGCGGATAGGCCTTGGGAGAGAAGCCGCCCAGGCGCGCGAAGTCCCTGTGGCCCATCCCCAGGATGTGGGCGACCGGCATCCCATGGACGTTGCCCGACGGAGATGTCTCGGGAGTATTGATGTCGGCGTGGGCGTCGACCCAGATCAGGCCGAGGTTCTTGCCCTCCGCGCGCTGGGCGCGGGACACGCCGGTCACCGTGCCCACGGCCAGGCTGTGGTCGCCCCCCAAGGTGATCGGCACCCAGCCGTCCTTGACGAGGTCGCAGACCCTTTTCTCGAGGTCCTTGCAGACCTTCAGGATGGCCGCGCCGTTCTTGAGCTTGGGGCTGCCGCGGCCGGACGCCTTGGGGACCGCGACGTCGCCCGCGTCCGAAACGTTGAGGCCCAGAGCCTCCAGCGACGCGACCAGGCCCGTCCGCCGGATGGCGGCTGGCCCCCCCGAAGCGCCCTGCTTGCTCGCCCCGAGGTCGAGGGGCACGCCGACGATCGCGGCCTTGCGCTTCAAACTACGCCTTGACCGGCACTCCCATCTTCTTGGCGATGTAGGCCGCCAGATCGATGACGCGGTTCGAGTAGCCCCATTCGTTGTCGTACCAGCCGAACACCTTGACGTGGTTGCCGCCGACGACGTCGGTCAAAGGGGCGTCGAAGATCGAGCTCGAGCTGTTCCCGGTGAAGTCCTTGGAGACGAGCTCCACCTCGCAGTACTGCAGGATGCCCTTCAAGCGCCCGGACTCCGCGGCCTTCTTGAAGGCGGCGTTGACCTCTTCCTTGGTCGTCGGCTTGTCCGTAACCACGGTCAGGTCGACGAGAGAAACGTCGGGCGTGGGCACGCGAATGGCGATGCCGTTGAGCTTGCCTTTGAGCTTGGGCAGGACCAAGCCGATGGCTTTGGCGGCGCCCGTCGAGCTCGGGATCATGGAGACCGCCGCCGCGCGGCCGCGGCGCAGGTCCTTGTGCGTGAAGTCGAGCAGGACCTGGTCGTTGGTGTAGGAGTGGATGGTCGTCATCAGTCCCGACTTGACGCCGAAGGCCTCGTCGAGGACCTTGCCCAGGGGTGCGAGCGCGTTGGTGGTGCAGGAGGCGTTCGAGACGATGTTGTGCTTGGCCGCGTCGTAGAGGTCCTCGTTGATGCCCATGCAGACCGTGATGTCCTCGCCTTTGGCAGGCGCCGAGATGATCACTTTCCTCGCGCCTGCGTCTATGTGGGCCTTCGCCTTCTCGGCCTCGGTGAAGCGCCCGGTGGACTCGATGACGAGCTCGACGCCGAGCTGCTTCCACGGGAGCTTGGCGGGGTCTTTCTCGGCCACGACCTTGATGAGCTTGCCGTCGATCTTCAGGTCGTTGCCCACGGCTTCGACGGAGCCCTTATACTCGCCGAAGGTGGAGTCGTACTTGAAGAGGTGGGCCAAGGTCTTGGCGTCCGTCAGGTCGTTGACGGCGACGAAATTGAGGGCAGGGTTCTTGATCCCGGCGCGCATGACGAGGCGCCCGATGCGGCCGAAGCCGTTGATGCCGACGTTGATAGCCATGAAAGCCTCCTTGTATACGGCAAGGATATCCTAGGAATTTAGGAGGGCTATTTCCAGCTTACCGGTTGAGCAGGACGACCTCGACGCGCTGGTCGGAGAAGGCCGCGCGGGCGGCGTCGGTCGAGACGTTCTTGAGGCCGGTCATGAGTTCCTTGAGAAGGTAAGCCTGGATCGAGGCGGCCTGGGCGTCGCCGAGCTCCTTGGTGGACGCGAAGACGCGCACCGCGACCGGGATGCCGGTGAATTTGCGCTTGATGAGGTCGGCGGCCGAGCGCATGAGGCCGACGCCGGAAGGCTTGGCCAGCTCGGTGGCGTTCTTGCTCGTTCCGAAAAGGACCGAGGAGTCCAGGCTGACGTGCATCCCGGTGTCCTCCTGGTGCACGATGCCGCGGAACAAGAGCGGCTTTCCCACGCTCGTGCGCGGCGAGCCGCCGGAGTCGGTGAAGGAGTAGACAGCGGAATAGGAGCGCCCGGCGTGAATCCACTCGCCCTGTTCGTTCTGCCCGGTCCAGACGAGCTCTTCGGGCGGGTCGTTGGAGCCCTCGTAGTGGTGGAAGACGCGGCCCTCCTCGTCGGCGATCGTCAGGCTCCAGGCGTAGCTCTTGGCCTCCTTGGGCTCCATCTTGCGCTGCATGACGTCCTGGAGCTGGTCGCGCACGCGAAACGCGATGCCCGGCCGCGCCGAGAAGGTCGTGCGCCAGGGCTGGATCACGCGCTCGTTGTGCAGGAAATCCGGATGGGTGCGCCGCCAGGAGACGGTCAGCGGCGAGACGGCCAGCAGCAGCGACTGGTCGGGCGCCAGCTGGGGCCGCAGGGTCTCGAAGGGGTCGAGATCGATGTTGAGCGCCGGCTTCATGACGCCCAGCTTGCTGCTGTCGGTGGCCTTGATCGTGACGTCGGTGTCGCCGCCGACGGTCGTCGGAGCCGCGGGGGCTTGCTTGGCCTCGGGCTTTGCCGCGTCCCTGCTCATGCCGGGCAGCTCGGCGGCCGAAGCGCCGACAGCCAGCGACAAGAGAAAAATCAGCGTTTTCATTTTTTCACTCCAATTCGAAGCGGAAGGTGATGATGCCGCATTGGCGCTGCTGGGAGCCCACGGGCGCGAACTTCCAATTTCTCAGCGAATCTATCGTGAGGCGGTCGAGGCGGCCGTAGCCCGAGGACTGTTCGGGCCGTATCGTCGTGCCGGCCACCGAGCCGTCGGCCTCCACGCAGAAGTTGAGCCGCACCGCGGCCTCCGGCGTGCCGAGGCTCTTGAGCCAGTCCGGGAAGGGCGGGATGTCGGCGGCCAGGACCTGACGGTTCTTGAGGGGGCCCTCGATCTCGACTCCCTTCTTTTTTTCCTCGGCGGCCCCGGCGGCGGCGCGTCGCGCGGGCGGCTGGGCGATGTACTTGTCCATCTTCTTGGCGATGTCGTCGGGCGCCGGACGCATCTCCTCGCGCAGTTCGCCCCTTTGCTTCTCGGTCGGCAGCATGTCGGCGATCTTCTGGGCGATCCGGGAGCGCTGCTGGGGTTCCGCTTCCTCGAGGAGCTTCATCGCCTGGGCCGGCGCGATGTGAGCGTGGGTCTGGACGTTGAGCCCTGAGATCTTGGCCTGCTGGACCGCCTCCTGGCGCCGTTCCTCGAGCGCCAGGGCCTTGTCGAGGTTCTTGACCTTATGAACGCCGACGTCCTCGAGGCGGGGCATCGACAAGGCGGCCGCGCGCCGGGCCTCGATCTTGGCCTCGAGCTTCGCCATGTCGACGCGTTTCTCGCCCAGATCGAGCTTGGCGAGCTTGGGGGCGGCGTCCTTGCGCGCGCGCTCCTGGAGCTTGGGCTCAAGCGAGAGCGGTTTGACCCGGCTGATCTCCGGAGCCTTGACCTCGAGCTGGGCCATCTTGGGTACCGCCGGAAGCGCCATCTTGAGAAAGTTCCAGGTGCTCGGCGGCGTCACCTGCTTGGGAGCCGCCGAGGGAGGCGGCACGGCGTGGTGAACCTCGATCATGAGGTCGACGTTGCCGATCATGTGGGTCGTCGCGCGCGGGCCCACTTGGCTTGCGTAGAAGTAGGCCGCGAAGGCCCCGGCGTGCAGGGCCAGCGAGGTCATCATCGAGACCGGCAGGCGCACGCTGGCCACGGCTAATTCGACTCCTGGTTCATTTCTTTTGTTCCGTCGCGATCGTCAGGGATTGCGCCCCCGCGTCCTTGGCCTTGGCCATCAAGTCCGTCAGACGCCCATGCAGAGCATCCTCGTCCGCGCGCAGTATCACGACCTTGCTTTGGCTCTGCGCGAGCTTGACCTTGAGGTCGTCCTCGAGCATCACCATGTCCTTGTAGATCGTGTAGTCCAGGGCCACCTGGCCGTCCTTGCCCAAGGTCAAGGTGAGCTTGTCGGCCTCCTCGCCTTTCTCGGCGTGGGCCTTGGGAAGCGTGACCTTGATGACGGGGTCCGACATGAGAGGCGCCGTGACCATGAAGATGATCACGAGCACGAGGCACACGTCGACGAGAGGGGTCACGTTGATCCCCGCGACGATGTCATCGTCGTCCAGCTCGGCGCCGCCTGCCATCCTAGGTCTTGCCTCCCGGGGCCGGGACAGTCTCCGACTTGAGGATCGCGAGTTTTAAGGCGCCCGCCTCTTTGGCCAGATCCAATATCGCGACCACTTGGCCGACCCTATTGCCGTCGTCGGCCGTCACGATGACCATGCGGTCCTTGCTCTTCTGTAGGGCGGTCATGATCATCGGCTTGAGCTGGTCGGGAGGCGCCGCGGCGCCGTTGACGGTGATCTGGCCCGAGACGTCGAGCTTGACCGTGACGTTGTCCTCGGCCGAGGCCTTGCCCTCGGCGGCCTTGGCCCTAGACTCGAGCACCTTGATGCCCATCGTCATCGCGAACGGGGCGACAGCCATGAAGATGATGACCAGCACGAGGCAGACGTCGACGAGCGGGGTGACATTGATCGCCGTGATCGGCTCCTCGCCCTTGCTGCCCGCCCCGATGGCCATGGCCCTATTTAGCGCCCAGCATCACCAGCAGACGCGTGGAGGCGACCTCCATCTCGACTCCGAGAGCCTTCACCTTGCGCATGAAGACGTTGTAGAAAATGACCGCCGGGATCGCGACCAACAAGCCGCCCGCCGTGGCCACAAGCGCCTCGGCGATGCCCTTGGCGACCACGCTCGGCCCCCCGCCTCCGGCCGCGGCCAAATCCTGGAAGGCCTTGATGATGCCCACGACCGTGCCGAACAGGCCGATGAAGGGAGCGATGTTGCCGAGCGTGCCGAGCACGGCGAGGTTCTTCTCCAATTTCATCTTTTCCTCGAGACGCTTGGTGCCGAGCAGCTCCTCGATGTCCCGGCGCGAGCGGCCGGCGTGCAGCAGGCCGTACTGCACGACCTGCGCGACCGCCGAGCCGCGCTTCTGGCAGTAGGCCTGGGCCTGGTCGGCCTTGCCGGCCTCAAGGAGCTTATGCACGTGGCCCAAGACCTCGTCGCTCGAGCCCTTGGCCCTGCGAAAGTACAACCAGCGCTCGATGGCGTACGTGATCGAGATCAGCGAGCAGAAGGCCAGCACCGCCAAAGTCGCGCTGTCCTTGAGGATGCCGAGGAAATTGATGTTGCCCATCATGGTTCTCTCCTATTGCACTTCGTCGGTCGACGGCTCCGCGGCCTTGGTCTTCTTGGGCCTTGCCCCCCTCTTGCCTCCCTTCGGCTTGGGCGCAGGCGCAGGCTCGTAGGGCGGCTCGATGACTGTCTCGCCCCCGGAGGAAGCCGACGCGCCCTTGTGGTCCTTGCGCAGCAGCGCCGCGCGGCCCGCCGCGGAACGCGCCACTTCCTTGTTCGGGGCGTTCCGGGCGAGGTCTTCATAAGCCGATATGGCCCGGCCCCAGTCCGAGCCTTTTTCGTAGATCTCGCCGAGCTTGATGAGCGACTGCAGGCGGAAAGGGCTCCCGGCGGGCTTCATCCCCCGCGCCTTCTCCCACGCGTTCATGGCCTCGTCGGGACGGCCCATGAGTTGGGAGATCTCCCCCATGTGGTAGGCGGCTTCGACGCCCGCGTCGCCCTCCTTGCAGCCGTCGCGTATGGCCTCCAAAGTGGCGATGGCGCCCTCGTAGTCCTTGCGTTCCTTCTGGAGCTGGAGGATTTCCCATTGCGCCGAGCAGGCGGAGGCGTCCGAGGGGCCCACGGTCGCGATATATTTCTGGTAGGCGTACTGCGCCATGTCCTGCTTGCCCAAGGCCTTGTAGGAAAGGGCCAGGTTGAACAGAGTGGGCTTGAGGTACTCGGAGCCCGGATACTCCTCGGTCAGGCGCTGGTAGAACTTGACCCCCTCCTCGTATTTCTTGAGGCTGTAGTAGGAGCTGGCCAGATGGAACAAAGCCACGGCCGTGTCGTCGGAACGCTCGAAGTTGCTGATGAGCCGCTCGAAGGCCGGCACCGCGTTGGTGTAGTCGCCGGCCGCGAAATAGCTTTCGCCGAGGTAGAACTGCGCCTTGGCCAGCTGCGGCGAGTTGGTGTAGTTGACGCTGAAATTTTGGAACTCGGAGGCGGAGGTCGCGTAATCCTTGCCCTCGAAGGCGCGCCGCGCCAGGCGAAACTGCGACTCGGCCGCTGTAGGGCTGTTGGGGCTGGCCGCGATCATTCCGCGCAGCATCGTCTTGTAGTCGATGCCCTTCGCGCGGTCGAAGATCGTCTCCATGAGGTCCATCCCGTCGGCCGCCTCGGGAGCTTTCGGAAAACGCGTGACGAGCTCCTGCACCTGCTTGAGCGCCGCGGCGTCATCCTTCTGATTGAAGAGCGACTGCGCGATGCGCAGGTAGGCCAGCGGCGCTTGGTCGGACTGAGGATAATCGGCGATGATCTGCTTGTAGGCGCCCACCGCCTCGCCGTATTTCTGCGCCCGGAACAAGGTGTCGGCGATCTGGTTGGAGGCGGTCGTGGCCTCGGCGGACTTGGGGCACGAGGCAAGGAGCTTGCGCCAAGCGTCGATGGCCTGCGTATAGTAGCGCTGGTGGTAGAGGCTCATCCCCGCCTTGTACAGGGCCGGGCACGCGGCGGGGTCCTTGGGATTGTCGGTGGCGAACTTCAGGTAGAGCTGGTAGGCGTCCTCGTAGTTCTTCTGGTTGAACATGCTGTCGGCGATGCCGAGCTCGTTGGCGCCCGTGAAGGTGAAGGTCGAACTCGTGTTGGACATCATGTCCTTGAGCTTCTGACGGCAGTCCAGGGCCTTGTCGTCCTCGCCCTTGTAGGAGAAGCTCCAGCAGAGGCCGTCCTGCCCGTAGAAGGCCGCGCTCTCGTCGGGATAGACCTTGAGGATCATCTCATAGATCGTCTTGGCCTCGTCGACTTGGTTGAGGGCAAGATAGGCCTCCGCCGCGTAGAGATAGCTCAGGGATCTCCACTTCGACTTCGAGGGAGGGAGGTGGCGGAATATGTATTGGTAGGACGTGAGAATGGAATTATAAGCCTTCTGGTTGTACTGGTCCTGCAGGATCGTGAACAGCGCCTGCTCGGCGATGTCGGAAGAGGGCGCCAAGTCGATGATGCGCTGGAAGGCGGCCACCGCCTCGACGTGGCGCTTGAGCTTGATCAGCGCGTTGCCCATGATGAGGTAGACGTCCTTGGCCAGGGCGTTGGTCGGGTAGAGGGCGAGGAAATTCTCGCCGGTCTGCACGGCCTGCATGAAGTCCCCCACCTGGTATTCGGCCCAGGCGAGCTTGAAGTGCGCCAAAGGCGAGACCTTGATGACCTCGGGGTACTGGGTGATGACCTTGGTGTAGGCGAACAGCGCCTCGCGGATTTGGCCTGCGACGAGGTAGGATTCGGCGATCGAGTACTGAGCGATCGGCGCGAAGAAATCTCGGGGGTAGCGGTCGAGCACGGCCTGGAAATTGGCGCGGGCCTCGACGAAGTCCTTCTTCTGGAAGTAGGACGAGCCGATGCGGAACATGGCGGAGACGCGCAGCGGGCTTTCGGGGTAGAGCGAGATGAATTTTTGGTACTTGGAGATCGCGCCGTTGTAGTCCTCGGCCAGGAAGAACGAGTCGCCGATGAAGAACTGCGCCTCCTCCTTGAGGTCTGAATCCGGGTAATCTCGCAGGAGATTCTCAAACGCGGCGGCGGCCAGATAAGCGCGCTTGGAGAGCAGGTAGGTCTTGCCCAGGTAGTACTGGGCCTCCGGCGTCTTGACGAGCTTCAAGGCCCGCTCGGAGTTGGCGTAATCGCCCTTATGGAGCGCGACGATGCCCTGCGCGTAGAGGACTTCCGGCTCCTTGAGGTAGGTCGGGAAGGTCTCGCCGAGAAGGAACATGTTGGCCTCGGCCTGCGCGAACTGCTCGAGCGCGAGATCCGCGAAGATGACGCCCATCAGCGCCTCGCCGACGATGTACGATTTCGGGTAGCGCTTCTCGACGTCCTTGAATTCCGAGACGGCCCTCTCCCAGTCCTTCTGGTCGTAGGCGACCTCGCCGAGGCGGTACTGCGCCGAAGGCCCCAGGCCCATCTTCTTGTCGTTCGACACCTGCTCGAAGGCGTGGCGCGCGTCCTCGAGAGCCTTGATCGCGGCGGGATTCTTCCCGACGAGCCTGTCCATGGCCTTCTTGCGGTCGGAGAGCTCGGCCTGCAGTATGCTCAGGGCCTGCTGCATGTACGCCTCGCCGATCATGAACTCGGCGTCCATGTTGCGCTGCGAATTGGGAAATTGGGAGACGTAATTCTCGAAGGCCTGCACGACGGCGAGCTTGTCGCGGCCCGCGTCCGAGAACATCTGGGAGGACGCGGTGAAGGCCTCGTCCTCCGCCTGGGTCTGGCCGGGATCCTTGCGCGCCCAGGCCGGGGAGGCGATCGAGGTCATCGCGAGCAGCGTCAATGCCGTCCGACGGATCATGCGTTCCCCCAGTCCGGCTTCGTGAGCTTATCGGAGCATTCCTTGACGAGCTTGGCGATGAAATCGTCGTCCCTGAGCCCTTGGAACTGGCGGCCATCGCTGAGCCGCACCGAGATCACGCCGGCGGCAACGTCCTTGGGACCAAGGATCACCATGTAAGGGACCTTCTCGAGCTGGGCGTCGCGAATCTTCGCGCCGATCTTCTCGCCGCGCAGATCGAGGACGGGTCTCAAGGACGCGGCCTTGAGCTTGGCCTCAAGCGCTTGAGCCGGCGCGTTCTGCTCGTCTGTCAAGGTCAGTATCTTGACCTGCACGGGCGCAAGCCACAGCGGGAAATGGCCCGCGTAGTGCTCGACGAGTATGCCGAAAAAACGCTCGATCGAACCGTAGAGAGCCCGGTGGACCATCAGAGGCCGCTGGCGCGAGCCGTCGTGCGAGATGTACTCGAGCGAGAACTTCTGCGGCAGGTTGAAATCGAACTGGATCGTCGAGAGCTGCCAGGCCCTGCCGATCGCGTCGATCAATTTGACGTCGATCTTCGGGCCGTAGAAGGCGGCCTCGCCCTTGATGAGCTTGTAGGGGAGCTTCTTTTCGTGGAGGACGCGCTCGAGGGCGGCCTGGGCCATCTCCCAGTCGGCCGCCTCGCCCGAGTAGTCGGCCGACTTCGCCGGGTCCCAGGTCGAGACCTCCATCTGGTACTTCTCGAAGCCGAAGGCCGCAAAGACGGCGAGCGCGAAGTCGATGCAGCCCGCCACCTCGCTCTCTATGTTCTCGCGCGTGCAGAAAATGTGCGCATCGTCTTGGGTGAAGCCGCGCACGCGCAGCAGGCCGTGCAGCACGCCCGAGCGCTCGTAGCGGTAGACCGTGCCGAGCTCGGCCAGGCGCATGGGCAGTTCGCGGTAAGAGCGGAGCTTGCTCTGGTAGATCAAGATGTGGAACGGGCAGTTCATCGGCTTGAGCTGGTAGTCCGCCTTCTCCACCTCTATCTCGGTGAACATGTTGTCTTTATAGAAACTGCGGTGGCCCGAGGTGTTCCAGAGGTCGATGTTGGCGATGTGCGGCGTGTAGACCATCTGGTAGCCGCGGCTCAGGGCCTCGGCGCGCAGCCAGTTCTCCATGATCATGCGCATGAGGCCGCCCTTGGGGTGCCAGAAGATCAAGCCGGGTCCGGCGAGCTCCTGGATCGAGAAGAGGTCGAGCGCGGGGCCAAGCTTCCGGTGGTCGCGGGCTTTGGCTTCTGAGAGCATCTTCAAATGCCCGTCGAGCGCGTCCTTGGTGCCCCAGGCAGTGCCGTAGATGCGCTGAAGCATCGGGTTCTTTTCGTCGCCGCGCCAATACGCCCCGGCGACGGACAAGAGCTTGAAATGCCGGATGCCCTTGGTGCTGTCGAGGTGCCCGCCGCGGCAAAGGTCGGTGAAGGTCGAATGGGTGTAGTGGGTGATCTTCTCGCCGCGCTCCTTGATGCCGTCGAGCAGTTCGAGCTTGTACTTCTCCCCGCGACCGCTCCAATAGGCCTTGGACTCCTCGTAGGACTGCTCCTTGCCGGAGAAGGGATGGTTGCCCTCGGCGATCTGGCGCATCCTCTTCTCGATCTTGGCGAGGTCCTCCTCGGTGAAGTGGTGGGGGCCGTCGAAATCGTAGTAGAAGCCGTTCTCGATGGCCGGGCCGATCGTGATCTTGGTGCCTGGGAAGATCTCTTGGACGGCCTGGGCCATGACGTGGGCGCAGGAGTGGCGCAAGGCGTCGAGGTATTCCTGGGAGGAGACGTCCGGAGCGCTCTTGGCCGTGGCGGTCATCAAATGTTCAATTATCCTTTTCGCTGCGCGGTAACTTTACCAAACTGGGCCGGGGTAATCAACAACAGTCTACCCCGAGCATGTTACAAAAATATAAGGAATGGCGGCTGTCTCGGGGGCCCGAAAACGGTAGGCCAAAAGACAAGCCGGACCCAGGTCCATGGTCTCAGGCGGTTTTTCGCCGCGCCTGGTATCCTTGGATGAGTGAACAGTCACAGAGCCCTCCTGTTTTCGCTCTGCGCCTTCGCATTCCCCGCCGGGGCGTCCGCCGTCGACATGGCCGGCCCGGGCGCGGCGGGGCGTCCATGGGCCCTCCCCTTCCGGATGGCGGCGCCCGAGACGATCTCCATGGCGCAGAAATCCTTGGCGGGAACCGATCTCTCGGCCCGATTCCCCGCGATCGCTTCGATCAAAGATCTCGATCCCAAATCCGAAGAGGCCCGCATGGTCATGGGGGCGATTGAACCTCACCTGCTCTCAGGCGCCGGTCTCGAGGCGGCCTACCAGGCGGGCGCTAAGGACTACGCGGCGGCCATGGACGCCCGCGCCCTCGAGATCGCCGCGGAGGTCTCTTCGGGGAAGATGGACGCAGCAGGCCTCGAGGCCGCCGCCGCCGGACTGCGCGCGGCGTCTCGACGGTTCGCTCTCTACGGTCCGGCCGATTCAAAACCGGTCGCCGCGGTCCACGAGATGGCCGAGGCGGCTCGCTCGGGCAGGACGATGGGCGCGGCCCAGGCTTTGGCTCTGCAAGTCCTGGCGGGGCAGGCCTCCGCGGGATCCGACGCCGTCGTCGCGGATGGTCTCTCGTCGGCGCAGCGTCTCTCCTTGACCTTGGGCAAGATGGATCCGGCCCGGCGTCAGGCCCTGCTCGGCGAGCTCGGCAAGATCGAGCGGCTCTCGCCGGTCGTGCGCGCCGTGCGCGATCGCGACGAAAAGGCCCTGCCCACGGGGCTTCAGGGCCTGCTCGGCAAAGACCCGGCCACCGACCTCTTCCTCCTCAATCTCGTCGAATTCGGCGACAGCTTCCCCGGCATCTTCAAGCTCGGCAACGCGGACCAGACGGTCATGGCCGTGCTCGACGCCGTCGAGAAGCAGGAGAAGCTGGCGACGCTGAGCAACCCCGACCTGCTCAAAGGCGAGGGCATGACCTATCGCTTGAGCCGCTCCATCGACGAGGCCATCATCGGGATCATCACCCAGGCGCGCGACGAGTACATCCCGATGCGGTTCAACCGCACCGGATGGCAGACCTTCTGGCATGGCGTGAAGATGTGGTTTCTGCCATTGCATAACAGGGTCGAGTTCCTCGTCGATCGCGGTCAGTTCTTTCAGCGGCAGCTCGAGCGCTACCGCCTGATCGACTCGCTGATCGTGCGGCTCGCGCTCGGCGACGCCATCCCGCTGAAGCTGACCAACCCCGAGGTCGCCGACCTGGCCAACACGGTGCTCAAGTCCCCCGCGAAGGTCGGTGAGATCGAGAAGGACCTCCAGGGCCTCTACCACAAGGACTTCAGCGCGCGCAGCATAGTGCCCGTCGGAGGATTCGACATTTACCAGATGTACAAGAACGCGCGGAAATTCGACTACGACGCCACCGTGCGCGGTTTCGACGACTCGGACCTCGAGGCCCTCAAGAAGCTCGACGCCGTGCTCGAGCGCGCCTCCGACCGCCGCGGCGAGGCCCATCGCACTTTGAAGGACGACGACAAGATGGAGCTGAGGCTCTACTTCGAGGCCTACGAGCGCGGCGTCGCGCGATATTCGAGCGACTATTTCGGCACGACTGGGCAGACCGCCAACGAGCATTACACCGTCGAGCGCCGCCACACGCGCCAGGTCCCCGACGGCCGCGACGACAAGGGCAACCAGAAATATCGGACCGAGACCTATTACACCGACGACACCGTCCATCCCAGCTTCGAGAACATCCTGTCGGGCTCCTACGACACCGGAGACCGCTCGGTCTCGGGCCTCGAGGGCGTCAAGCAGCGCGCGTCCGCAATGGCCGCGGCCGAGCGGCCCTACCGCGCGATGATGGAGGAAAACGAAGCTCTGTTCCAGCAGACTTTGGAAGGGTACACGGACCTGGTGACCGCGGGGACGACCAAGGGCAAGGGCAAGAAGCACAAGGGCGCTAGGACCGTCGACCAGGTCAAGGCAGACATGCAGGCCGCGATCGACCAGCTGGCCCAAGCCGCCGCGAAGTTCGCGCCGTACGCGGCCTCGGGCGACGCGGCGATCCTGGGCCAATACGGCCGCGACAGCGTCCAGAATTTCCGAGCCAGGAACGGCTTCCTGCTCGACCGCTTGAAGAACATGAAGAGCCTGCTCGCGACGCTCTCCGAGCTGCTGCGGCGCCAAGAGCTCGAGCTGCGGCCGACCTTCGACATCTGGAATTTCCACGATTGGCTCTACAGCCTTCGCCACCTGCGCAACCGCAACTACGGGATCAAGACCGCGATGGCGGTGGCCGCAGCCGGAGCCGTCGGCGCCTACTTCCTCGTCCCGGAATTCCAGGCCATGGCCGACGGCTGGTTCCAGTCGTTCCTCCAGCTGTTCCGCTGAACTAGGCGCCCCGAAAAGAAAAGAGCCGGCCCTCGCGGGCCGGCTCTTTCATCAGATGGTGCCCAGTATAGGATTTGAACCTATGACCTCTCCCATGTCAAGGGAGCGCGCTACCGCTGCGCCAACTGGGCGGCGGACTATTTTACCAAAATTCAGGGACAGGAAGAACGGTGCTTGCCTTTCTTCTGGTCGTCGCCGAGCTTTTTGGCCAGCTTGAAGAAATTGGCGCTGTAGCGCTTCGAGGCGTCGTCGTTGAACTCGAGGCACACGGGCTTGCCGTCGACGATCACCGAGGCCACGCGAGAGTCGGCGTCTTTCTCCCGGCCCTTGCAGGGCGTCTGATAGAAGTTAAACTGATAGAACTCGCCGATGATGACGGGGGTGAAGCCTATCTTCGCGGGATCGAGCATCTCGTAGCTGACGGTAAACGCCTCGTCCTCCGAGCACCACTGCGGCTTGGTCCCGCTCACGCGGTAGGCTCTCGCGTCCTCCGCTTTGAGGTCCGGCAGGCGTTGGATCCAATTGCGCTTGTTCTCGTCCACGTAGTCGAAGCGCGAGCCGGGCTCATAGAGGCGGTAGAGGCCCGCGCGCTCCTGGGTGTGATAGAGGATCGCGCGAGGGACCTGGTTCCCATCGAAGAGGAAGTGCCCGTGAAACCAATCGTCCGGGTGGCCGATCGTGCGGAACCCCACTCCATAGGCCGAATCCATCATGGCCTGCAGGGCCCGCGTGATGTCGACCTTCGAGACGACCTTGCTGATCGGAAGACCCGCGTAGCCGACGCGCGCGCCTTTGGCCGGCGGCGTCGCGCGGGCCGCGTCCCGCGCCTGCACGAGGACGCGGGCCGATTCGTCCATCCGGTCGGCGATGAACGGGGACTGCCCCAAACAGGGAAGGGCTCCCGAAAATACAAGCGCCTGGGCCAAAGCGGCGGCGGCCGTCTTGATCACAGCCATATTCTAGCCGCTTGCCGCCGACAAGACCTGAGCCCTTCGGGCCCGGCGCCGGGGCCCATTAGGCCCGGTTCAATGACTTGCGACGACCGGCTGGCGCCGGCGCAACGCGAAGAAAAGCCCAGCGCCCGCCAAGGCCACGACGGCGGCGGCCGCTCCGAGCGGAAGCGAGAGCGGCGCGGGGCCTTCCGGCTCCGGGCGGGCCGTCATCCGCGCCAGCGCTTCATTCGCGATCGGCTTGACCGTGGGATCGAGGTCGGCCGCGCGCTTATATTCGGCGGCAGCCTCGTCCTTGGCCCCGGCTTTCTCGAGCGACATCGCAAGGAACAGGCGGCCCATCGCGCTGCCGGGCTCGAGCGACACGCCGCGAGACAGCGTGCGCACGGCGTCTTTCGGCCGGTCGAGCATCAGCTCGGCGTAGCCCTTTTCAAAGAGCGCGGCCGCGCTGTTGGGATCAAGGGCCAGGGCCTTGTCGGCGTCGGTGATCGCCGCTTCGTAGTTGTGATTTTGCGGCAGATTCGAGATGTGGGAGCGCAGGACCCAGGCGCGCACCGTCTTGGGATCGAGCGACAACGCTCGCGACACGTCGAAGAGCGCGCCCTGCATGTCGCCGACCGCCAGCTTCTTGACGGCGGACTGCAGCAAGGCCTGCGCCTTGTCCTTGGGCGTCTCCTCCGGACCGATGCCCGCGGCCAGCGCCGCGAACTTGGCGTCGGCGCGCCGATGGTCCGCCGCGCTGGCCCCCCGGGGGGCCCCGCCGGCGGACGTCATCGCTTCCCGTTGACCCTCGCCGCCGAACGGCGAGCCCATTCCCAGATTGGGCATGGCAGCGGACTTGCCCTCCAAGGCGCCTAGGATGAGCGCAGCCACGTCGTCCTTGGGATTGACGGCCAGCGCGGCTTTGGCGTCCTCGGCGGCTCCGCTTTTGTCGCCCTGCGCGGCGCGCACGGTCGCGCGCATGTCGAGCGCCTGCACGCTTTTGGCGTCAAGCTTGACGGATTGGTCGAGCACGCGCAGAGCGCTCGTTTGATCTCCCAGCGCGATGTAGCCCCGGCCCAAGCTGGCGTAAGCCTGCGCTGCGTTCTCGCCACGCGGTTGTCGCGCCACGAGCCCCTCCGCCTCGCCGAGCTTTCGGCCCGAGACCTCCTTGATCGAACTCATGGTTTCGGGAGTGAGCCGGCCGGCCAGCGAATCGCTTTGCTGCGCAGCCGCGGAGGAGCAGGGCCCGGTGGGCGTGCCGCGTACGGGGGCGCCTTTCACGCTCGACGCCGGGGGATCCGCGCCGCCGGCGCCCTCGCCGGACGACTGCGCGGCAACGTCGCCGCCGAATCTCCCGCCTCCCCGGCCTTCGCGCCGCTCCTGGCTCAGCATGGACCAACCGTTCGCCATGCCCACGGCGCTCTCGACTTGATCCGCGGCCGGCGCTCCATCGCCGCCGCGGCCCAGGATGGGCACATCGGCCTGACGATCCCCCAGAGCCCGCAGCATATCCTGCGTCGCCTTCTCGTCTCGCGAGCCCGGCACAATCGGGTTTGCCGGCACATCCTCCCCCGCAGGCCCCCTATCGATCTTGCTGACGACCGGGTCGAGACTCAACACCTTGGGGCCCGGCGGCGGCGGGTCCGGCATGTCGACTTGTGTCACCTTATCGAGCCCCGACCCATGGGGGATCGGCGCGGCGTTTGAATCAAAGCCTCGCATGATCTCTTCTCTTGTGCGGGCCTGGGGCACCGGGGGCGCTTTGACGCCGCCCGCCTGCGAACCGACGCCGGCCATCCGGCCGTCGAGCGCGGTGACCATCACGCCCATCATCCGCGCCTGATCGGGAATGTCGCGCTTGGCCAAGTCCGACACTATCTGCCGCGCCAGGGCGTACGAGGCCAAACGCTCCTGCGGCGTCCGCCTCTCGTCGGAACCGGCGGCGACCAGATCGAGGGCTCGCCGAAGTCCCTCTGCGCGGCACTTGTTGAGGCTCCCCGTGCAAGTCTCTTGCGCGAAGGCCGAAACGGCCGGCAGAGCGAGCATGAAGACGGCCGCGATCATGCGGCCCTCACCGGCGTATCCTCGATGGCCTCGAGGGCGCGGTAGAGCTCCTTGGCAGACGGGTAGCGCTTGGCCGGGTCGGCGTTGAGCGCCTTGACGAAGAAGGGCTGCAGCGCCGCCGCGGCGTCGGGGTTGGCGCGCTTGATCGGCGGGGAGTCGTTGTTGAGCTTCTTCTCGAGCATACCCTGCCCTTGGAAGGGCCGCTGGCCCACCACGAGCTCGTAGATCATGACGGCCAAAGCATAGAGATCCGACTCTTTGCGCACGGCGCCGATCTCCTGCTCGGGCGCCATGTAGGGAGGAGTCCCCCACGCCTGCGTCAGCGTGATGTCGGCTATGTTGCGCGCCTCGTGCGCGATGCCGAAGTCGAGGACCTTGTAGTGGCCGTCGGCCGTCATCATGATGTTGGCGGGCTTGAGGTCGCGATGGATGATGTTGTGGGCGTGCGCGTAGTCCACCGCCTGCGCGACCTCGCGCAGCATCTGCTTGATCTCGGCAAGAGGAAGCTTGATCTTCCGGGTCAAACGCTCGTGCAGGGTCTCGCCCTCGACGAACTCGAAGACCAGATACAGCTCGCCCTCGCCGACGACGGAATAAATCTGGGCGAGGTTGGGATGCGAGAGCTTGGCCGCGAGCTGCGCTTCTTTGAGGAACTTCTCGCGGACCTCGGCCGACTCGTAGGCGTCCTTGCGCAGGTGCTTGATCGCGACCGTGCGCTTGAGCTTGACGTCGGTGGCCTGATAAACGATGCCGATGCCGCCGCGCGCGAGCTCCCGCTCGATGCGGAAGGCGCCTCCGAGCATCGTGCCGGGCGCGAGCGTTCCCTTGGCGGTGGCCGGCAGCTCCTTGTCGGGCCTGGCCGTCACGGAGGTCTTCCAATCCTTGTAGAGCACGCGCTTTGCGCCCTCGAAGACGAGCGCAAAGGCCGTCAGGCCCAGCAGGGCGAGCACCAAGGTCTTGAGCGGGACCGCGCGCGGCAGGCGCCCGTGCGGGGCGTTCGTGTTGATGCCCCGCAGTCGGGCCAGCGCCTCGTCGACCAGCGGCTTGAGCGCGCCATCGAGCTCGCCGGCATGGATGTATTCCTCGATGGCCTTGGCGAAGAGGCCCGCCTTCTCGAGCGCCATGGCGTGGTACAGGCGACCCATGCCGCTATTCGGATCGAGGGCGAGGCCGTCCTCAATGTCGCGCAGCGCCTCGGCGACCCTCCCCAGCTGGAGCTCGGCGTAGCCCTTCTCGAACAGGGCCGCCGCGTTTTTCGAATCGAGCCTCAGCGCGTCATCGGCGTCCTTGATGGCGGCCTCGTAGTTGTGTATGTTCGTGAGATTGGAGATGTGCGCGCGCAGCACGCGCGCGCGAACGTTGTTCGGGTCGTTGAGCAGAGCGCGCGAGACCTCGAACAAGGCTCCCTTGACGTCGCCGACCGAGAGCTTCTGGACCGCGGATTGGAGCAAGGCCTGCGCCTTGCCCGCGGGCGTCATGTCCAGGCCGATGCCCGCGGCTTGGGAGGCCAGCTCGGTCGCGGCCTTCCGGCGCGCCGCCGGTTCCCGCGCCACGAAGCGAAAGTCAACGGCCGCCTTGTCGGGAATCTTCTGGTCGAAGGGAGACTTGACGCCCGACAGAAGCGACTGCGCCGCAATGAGGTCCTCGGGGTGGCCGAGGATCATGCCCGCCAGCTCGTTGCGCGGATCGAGCCCCAGCGCCTTGCGCGCGGCCTCCTGCGCCCCGTCCTTGTCGCCGGACAGAAGCCGCGCCGCGGCCAGATCGGTCAAGACCTTGGAGTTTCCCGGCTGTCTCTTCGCCTCATCGGTCAACACGACGGCTTGGGAGCGGGGATGGGCCAAGACCTCGGGCGAGACGGCGGGAGGCTCCTGCGGCACGTCCTTCTTGCCGTCGATGGCGACCTTCTCGGTCGTCCCGGCCGGTCCGCCCGCGGCGCTCGTCTCCCGGACAAGCGCGATCAAAGCGCTGGACAAGGGATCAGACGGGGTCTGGCCTTCGCTCGCCAGGGCATGAACGGTGTCGACGGCGGAGAGCACGACGCCCGCCCGGTCGGTCATGTCCTCGGGGTCCACCTCATCGTCCCCTTTGTGTTCGCGATTGAACTGCGCGACGCGGTCGTTGATCGATCTCTGAAGTCCGCCAAGACCGGGAGAGTCCCCGAGACTCTTGTCGAGAGCGCCGATCCGCGACCGCAAGGCCTCGAGATTCTGGGGTTTGTCGACCAGGACTCCGCCGAACGCGATGCTTCTCAGGGCATTCTTCGCGATCGGATCCTCCGACGCCAACGCGCCCAGGATGGCGAGGCAGCGCTTCGGATCGACGCCGCCGCAAGCCGCGGAAAGATCGTCTTGCGCGGCGGAGGAAAGGCAAGCCGCTCCTGCGAGCATTGTTGCGCCGATCAGGAGCGTCCGCAGCCTCTTCAAAGACACGGCGGTCGGTCTCATCGGTAAGGCGTGATCGGAGTGGCCCACTCGGGCTTGATCAGGCGCTTGGCGCCCAGGAACAGAAGCGCCAGCGCGGCCAACAGCGCCGCGCCCAGCAGCGCGAGCTCGCGCGGCGAGCGCGCGGCCGGACCCGCCTTGCCGGACGCACCGGAAGCCACGCCGAGCCGCGCCAAGGCCTCATCGACCAGAGGCTTGAGCGAGGGATCGAACTGAGCCGCCTTCATGTAGGAGGAGATCGCGTCCTTGACGCGGTCGAGCTTCTCGAGGATCATGGCCTTGTAGAGATAGCCCATCGCGTTGAGCGGATCGAGCGCAAGCGCCTTCTCGACGTCCTTGAGCGCATCCTGGTATTGGCCGAGCTGATATTTCGCGTAGCCGCGCTCGAGCAGCGCGGCGACGTTGGCCGGATCGAGTCTGAGGGCCTCGTCGGCGTCCTTGAGCGCGGACTCGGGCTTTCCAATCTGGTTCAACACCATGGCGCGCAGCGCCCAAGTTCTCGCGTTCTTCGGGTCGGCCGCGATCGCGCGGGTGGCTCCGTCGAAGGCGCCGCTCAAGTCGCGCATGCGCAGCGTAGACTCGGCCGCATGCACCAGGCCGGCCGCCGGGCTCTGCGCGGTCAGCACGACCTTGGCCGAGGCCGCCGCGTCCTGCGTCGACGGCCCCGACGATGCCGTCGTCGAGGTCGGGCGCGCCGTCCGGCCGCCGAGCTCGCCCAGGCGGCGCGCGCCGCCCGCCGCGCCGCCCGCGTCGCGGGACGCGCCGAAATTGGGCTGTCGCAGCGCGCGTTGGATGGCGCCGTCGCCGACGTCCTTGCCGCCGTCGAGGACGATGTGCGCGAACTCATTATCCTTGTCGATGGCCAGCATGGCTTTGGCGTCCTCGGCCGCGCCGGCCTTGTCGCCCGAGGCGAACTTGGCCTGGGCGCGCAGTTGGAGCGCCTCGAGATTCTTGGGATCGTCTGCGAGGACCTCGTTGGCCGCCGCCAAGGCTCCCTTCGTATCGCCGGCCTGCAAAGCGGCCTTGCCCTTGGTGATCGTGTCGGCGGCCGGAGTCTGGCCGTCCCCTCCGGTTGATCCCGCGGCGCCGCCGCCCGAGCGGCCTCCCCCTTTGACGGCGCCCGCGCCCCCAGGCCCGGGCGAGTCCGCGGCCGTTGGAACGGCCGAGGTCTGGCTGCCTTGAATCTGCTTGAGCTTGTCGATCCGCTGCTGGATTACCGCGGGGTCATCGCCCTTATGGTTGAGCTTCCCCTGGCACTTGGCGATGGTCTTCGCCAACCTCTTCTGGCAGAGCGGCGAATTCGGGTCGGCGCACACCGCGCTGGTCCTGTCGAAACCCTCATCATTGCAATCCGGGTTTCCGTCGTTGTAGTATGCGCGCGCGTTAAGGGGCAGGAGCAGCACGGCAAGAGCCGCCCAAAGGGGTTTCACCCCAAAAGTGTAGGCCCGGAACTGACAAAATGCAATAGGAGGGGCCCCAATTTACCCCTATTTAATAGGGGGGCCGGCTAGCGGAAGCTGTCCTTGAGGGCCTTTGCGTCTGCGGGCTTGAGGTCCAGGGGCTGCTTGACTGGGGCTCCCAGACGCGAGATCGTGGGATCGAGTTCTTCGTAGGACGGGACGCCTTCCTTCTTATAGAACACACCGATGGGGAGCTTCTCCTCCTCGAAGGCCTTGTCCAGCGCGGCGCGGAGGTCCGCCGTGTCGTGCTTCTGGTCCTCGAGCTTGTAGACCCGGCTCTTGAACCACGGGTAGGTGTTGACCTTGTTGTAGGTCACGCACGGGCTGTAGCAGTCCACGAAAGAGAAGCCCTTGTGCGAGATCGCCTTGGTGATGACCTCGGTCATGTGGCCGATCTCGCCCGAGAAGGTCCGGGCCACGAAGGTCGCGCCCGAGACCAAGGCCAGGGCCATGGGGTTGATCGGGTGCTCGATGCAGCCCTCCGGCGTAGACTTGGTCTGCGTGCCGATGGTCGTGGTCGGCGAGGTCTGGCCCGTGGTCAGGCCGTAGATCTGGTTGTCCATGACGAGATAGGTCACGTCGAGGTTGCGGCGCATGTTGTGGATGAAGTGCCCCAAGCCGATGCCGAAGCCGTCGCCGTCGCCGCCGGTGATCACCACGGTCAGTTCCGGGTTGGCGAGCTTGGCCCCCGCCGCGATCGGGTTGGAGCGGCCGTGCAGGCTGTGGATGCCGTAGGTCTTGAAGAAGCCCGGCAGGTTCGAGGAGCAGCCGATGCCCGAGACGCACAGCACGTCCTTGTTGGGAATGCCCAAGGTCGCGCAGGCTTTCTGCAGGGCGTTGAGCACGCCGAAGTCCCCGCAGGAGGGGCACCAGTCGGGCTTGATCTCGGACTTGAACTCGTCGGGCTTTTTCGCGGCCTTGGCCGCGCGGGGCTCGATCGTCGGGACCGGGAACGTCGCCGTCGACTTCACTGCGAGCTTAGCCACGGAGCACCTCCGACACCTTCGCGATCGTGGAGCCCGGATAAAAGGGTTCCCCGTCGTACTTGAGCCACCGCGTCTGGATGTGGAAGCCGGTCTCCATGCGGATCAGGCGGCAGAGCTGGGCCGTGTAGTTGCACTCCATGGCCATCACCTTCTTGGCGCGTTTGAGGATGCTCAGGACGTCGTCGGCCGGAAACGGATGGATGTAGCGGATGGGCAGTATGTTGACGCGCTTGGCGCCGTTTTGGTTGAAGTGCCGCATCACGTGGCGCATCATCCCGGTCGTCGAGCCCCAGCCCACGATCGTGAGTTCCGCGTCCTCGGGCCCCTCGAGCCGCGTGGGCTTGAAGTCGCGCAGGACGCCCTCCAACTTGCGCATCCTCTTGTTCATGATCAGCACGCGCTTGGCCGGATCGGTGTGCACGTCCGAGATCAGGTTGCCGCGCTCGTCGTGCTCGTCGCTTGAGGCCACGTGCATGAGCCCCTCTTGGCCGGGCACCGCCCGCGGGGAGACCCCGGTCTCGGAGTCGGCGTAGCGCG
Organism: Elusimicrobiota bacterium; assembly: GCA_016194705.1. Lineage (GTDB taxonomy): Bacteria > Elusimicrobiota > Elusimicrobia > UBA1565 > UBA9628 > PALSA-1176. The sequence continues at coordinate 37,205 of JACQAZ010000014.1, forward strand.
GAAAAAATCCCCCGTCCTCCGGGGCTTGGCCCGGCACCGCCCAGGTTCCGCGCTCGAGCTTGACGTCCATGTCGAGGTCAACGACGGTGCCCTCGTGCTCGGACAAGAGCAGGTCGGACATGAGCATCACGGGCATCTGGTATTTTTCGGCGAGGTTGAAGGCTTCCACGGTGCTGTGGAAGGCGTCCTCGAGATCGATCGGGGCGAGGATCGCCTTGGGAAAATCGCCCTGGCCCGCGCCCAGCACCTGGAACAGATCGCCCTGCTCGGTCTTGGTGGGCAGCCCCGTGGAGGGTCCGCCGCGCTGGACCTCGACCACCACGACGGGGGCTTCCACCATCCCGGCCAAGGAGATCGCCTCGGTCATCAGGGCGAAGCCTCCGCCCGAGGTCGCCGTCATGGGCCGCACGCCCGCGATGCCCGCACCCACGGCCATGTTCATGGCGGCGAGTTCGTCCTCGGCCTGCTTGAAGACCAGCCCGAACTTCGCGGCCCGCGGCGAGAGCCAATGCATGATGGAGGAGGCGGGCGTCATCGGATATCCCGAGAAGAACTTGCAGCCGCCGGCCACGGCGCCCAGAGCGATCGCCTGGTTTCCCGTCATGACCATGTGGCGCCCCTCGCGTTTGGGCAGCCGGATGCCGAGGTCGGGGAAATTCTTCTGGGAGTACTCGAAGCCGGCCTTGGCGGCCGCCAAGTTCCCGCTGACCACCGCGTCCCCCTTCTTGTCGAAGTTCTCCTTGAGAAAGGTCTCGAACAGCGCGAAATCGAGGCCGGTCAATTGGAACAAGGCGCCCAGGGCCACCGTATTCTGCAGCAAGGGATTCGAGGTCAGCTTCATGCAGGGCAAAGCCAAGGTCTTGGCGCCCGGCCGGAGCTTGGCTGCGTCGAGCTTGAGGCGGTCGCCGTTGTAGAGCACGCCGAGAGCGGCGTCTGCCGCCTCGCGCTCGATGGTGTCCTGATTGAGGGCGATCAGGATGTCGCAGTCGTCGGCCTGGGTGTAGACTTTCTCTGGCCCGACGGCGGTCTGCAGCAGCACGTGGCCGCCGCGGATGAGAGACTGGTAGGAGTTGTAGGCGAAGCCGTGGAGCCCCGAGCGCGAGCAGGCCTTGATGAAGGCTCTGCCTGCGAAGGCGTTTCCGTCGCCCGCGGCTCCGCCGATCCAAAGACTCATGCTCGTTTTGGCCATAGCTCTCCCTCTCAAACGCTGAAACAAGTTTAGATAATTTCGTATCATTGCCACAACATGGCCAGGGACATGAGGACGCCTTCCGCTCCCGCCGACGGCTATGCCGCGCTTGGGGCCGAGACTCTGCTGCGCATCCACGCCGTGATGGTCAAGGCGCGCGCGCTCGAGGAGCGCCTCATCAAGATGTCGAAGAGCGGCGACGGTTTCTTTTGGATCGGAGGCCCCGGCGAGGAGGCCTTCAACGCGGCCCTGGGCCTGCAGGTCAAGAAGGGGCAGGGAACCGCGTACGACTATCTGCATCTGCACTACCGCTCGAGCGCGATCGCGCTCGCGATGGGGATGCCCGTCGTCGACGCCCTGCGCCAGATGCGCAACGTCGCCGCCGATCCCTTCTCGAAGGGCCGCAACTTCGTCAACCACCTGGCGATCCCGCAGCTCAACATCGTCCCGATGTCCTCGACCATCGAGACCCAATACGCCACCGCCATCGGCACCGGCATCGCCCACGCGCGCGACGGGGGCGACGCGATCACCATCGTCAACGGCGGCGACGGCGGGACAGCCGAAGGCGACTTCCACTCCTGCCTGGTCTGGGCCAACCGGCCGGCCCTCCCTCTGCCGATCCTCATCGTCGTGGCCAACAACGGCTGGGCGATCTCGGTGGCCGAGGACACTCAGCACGGCGAGAAGAACATCTCCGATTGGGGGAAGGTCTTCGGGATGCCGGCCAAGACCATCGACGGCAACGACCCGGTCGAGTCGTGGCTCGCCATCGCCGAGCTGATGTCCTATTGCCGCACGCAGCGCAGGCCCGCGCTGCTCGAGGCCAAGCTGAGCCGGCTCTACGGGCATTCCTCGTCCTCGGGCGCCAACCGCATCCCGGAGCCCGACTGCATCGCCCTCTTCGAGGCCCGGCTGCTCGAGCGCAAGCTCGCCACGAAGGAACAGCTCGAGAAGACCTGGCGGGAGAACTTGGCCGAGGTCGACGCGGCGCACCAGAGGGTCAAGGCCGAGCCCCTCCCGAAGGCGGAGTCCATCTGGGAGGACGTGTTCGCCGACGGCCTTCCGCAGTCCTATCCAAGGAACGGGGGCAGCTTCTAGATGGCCAACATGGCCCAGGCCATCCGCCTGGCCCTGCACTACGGGGAAGAGAACCTCGGCGTGCGCGAGATCTTCGGCGAAGACGTCGGCCCTCCGCTGGGGGGCGTCTTCACGGCGACCCAAGGCCTGAAACACGCCTGGAACTGTCCGCTCGACGAACGCGGCATCATCGGAGCCGCCATGGGGCTGGCGTGGGCCGGATTTCGGCCGGTCGCCGAGATCCAGTTCGTCGACTACATCTTCAACGTCATCGACCTGCTCAAGCTGGCCGGCAACTCGGCCTGGACCACGGGGGGACGCTTCAAGACCCCCATGGTCGTCATGACGCCCACGGGCTCCGGCATCCACGGCGCGGTCTACCACTCCCATTCCTTCGACTCGATCGCCACCAAGATCCACGGCATGAAGGTGGTCTGCCCCTCGACGCCGCTCGATGCCTACGGCCTCATGATCAGTTCGATCAAGGACGACAGCCCCGTCCTGTTCCTGAAGCCCAAGGCCCTGCTGCGCACGCGCGGCGACGAGCTCATACCGGGTGAGCCCGAGGGTGAGAAGGAGCTCAAGGCCATGATCGACGCGCCGATCGGCGACCGCTCCAAGTGGAAGCCCAAGTGGCCGAAGGTGACGGACTACGAGGTGCCGCTCGGCAAGGCCAAGGTCTCGCACTCGGGGACCGACGCGACGGTCGTGACCCACGGCCGCATGGCGCCGATCGCTCTCGAGGCGGCGCGCGCGCTCGAGAGCGAAGGCTCGATCGAGGTCGTCGACATGCGCTCCTTGATCCCCTACGACTGGGACCTCATCAAGGCCTCGATCAAGAAGACCGGGCGCGTGCTGTTCCTCAACGAGGAGACCGAGATCACCAATTTCGGCGAGCACCTGCTGCGACGCACCGTCGACGAGCTCTTCTACGAGCTCAAGGTGCGGCCGCGCCTGCTGTGCGGCAAGGCGACGCCCGGCGTCGGACTCTCCTCGGTCCTCGAGAATTTCACCCAGCCCCAGAAGCCCGACGTCGAGCGCGCCTTGCGCGAGCTCCTCGCCGATCCCGCCTAGTACCTGCGGTAGCGGATCTGGAAATAAAACCCGTTGTAAGAGCGCATGATCTGCGCGCTCACGACGAGGCAGCCCTTCTGGCGCAGGACCTGGGCTTCCCGGTCCATGGCCCACTTCGCGGTCGAGGCCGTCGGGTAGACCTGGCTCGTGAAAACCTGCTCGTACCTGATGGGCTGGGCGGCGGCGGTCAGGTAATCCACGTCGTAGAAGTAGTTGAACGGGAAGTTCGACTGCTTCTTGACCTGGCCGAGGATCACCTTGTAGCCGGTCGCCCTGAAATTGGCGACGGTCCGCGCGACCTCGGCCTGCGCCTCGGACTCCCAGGTGAACGAGCCGCCCGTGTAGGTCTGGATGGCCCCGATGTAGTAGCCCGCAAGGTAGTCGACCTTCAGCCCGTAGTTGAACGGGAAGTTCGAGTCCCTGAACACCTGCGCCGAGAGCACCGAGAGCCCCGCCGCGCGGAGGTTGTTCTCAGCTTGGGTGCGCGCGGCCTGGGCGTCGGACTCCCAGGTGTAGCCGCCGCTCTGGTAGGAGCGCGTCTGCGCCGGACCGGGCCGCGGGATGATGAAGCGCCCTGCGACGGTCGGCGGGGGCGGGGCGGGATGCGCGAGCCCGAACTGGAAGGAGGCCTCGAACCCTCCGGACTTGAGGACCTCGAGACTCTGGCCCAGCGCGTTCGAAAGGCTTGCGGCGAGGACGACGGCGGTCAGCGCGATGCGTTTCATGATGGTCACCTCTTCTGTTTGATTGGCGATGTCGTCCCCCGTAGAATAATACTAAGGCGGCTAATCAACAAGAGACAAAAGGCCTAGAGGGTGTTGGGCCGGAAGTCCTAGACCTTTCGCAGGCGCAGCGAGTTGAGCGCCACCGAGATCGAGCTCAGCGCCATCGCGGCACCCGCGTAGGCGGGCTTGAGCAGGATGCCGAAGCGGGGATAAAGCACGCCGGCGGCGACGGGGACCAGGAGCAGGTTGTAGGAGAAAGCCCACAGCAGGTTCTCGCGGATGACTTGCCGGATTCGGCGCGAGAGCGCGATCGCCGCCGCGACCGCCGTGAGGTCGGGATTCATGATCGTGACGTCGGCGGCCTCGATGGCGATGTCGGTCCCGGAGGCCAGCGCGATGCCGACATCGGCTTGAGACAAGGCCGGCGCGTCGTTGAAGCCCTCGCCGACCATCGCGACTTTCTTTCCCTCGGACTGCAGGCGCTGGACGATCTGCATCTTCTCCTCGGGCAGGACCTCTGCGAAGACGCGGCCGATGCCCGCCTGCTCGGCGATGCGGTAGGCGATCTCGTTGCGGTCCCCCGAGACCAGCACGACCTCGAGCCCCATCGCGACGAGACGCTCGACGGCCTCGCGCGCCGAAGGGCGCAAGGTGTCGGAGAGGATGAAGGCTCCGAGGAAATCGGAGTCGACGGCGAGGCCGAGCATGGAGACCGCGCCCGTCAACAGGCCGCTCTGCGCCGCCGGGACGGGGCAGCCCATCTCCTTGAGCCAGGACAACGAGCCCGCGCGCACCGTCTTGCCGCCGCTCTTGACCATGACGCCCCGGCCCGGGAACGCCTCGAAATAGTCGACGGGCGCGGCCTCGGTCTTTTCGGCCTTGGCGTACGAGATGATCGCGGACGCGAAGGGATGCTCGGAACGTTGTTCGGCCGCCAGCGCGTAGCGCAGGATGTCCTCGCGGCTGCCGCCGACGACGACCATCTCGACGACCTGGGGCCTGCCGCGCGTGAGCGTACCGGTCTTGTCGAAGAGGATCACGTCGAGGGAACTTGTCTCCTCGAGCACGTCGGCGTTGCGGATGAAGACCCCGAGCTCGGCGGCGTGTCCCATCCCGGCGATGACGGCCAGGGGAGTCGCCAGTCCCAGGGCGCAGGGGCAGGCCACGGCGAGCACGGAAACCAGGCAGGTGAGCGCGAGGAGTACCTTGGGCTCGGGGCCGTAGAGCGCCCACAGCACGGCCCCGGCGACGGCGGTCAGCACTATGAACGGAACGAAGTAGGACGCCACCGTGTCCGCGAACTTCTGGATCCTAGGCTTGGTCGCCTGGCTCATGCGCACCGCCTCGACGATGCGCGCGACCGCCGACTCCGAACCGGGCCGGGAGACGCGCACCTCCATCGAGCCCGTTTTGTTGATGGTGCCGCCCCAGACGCGGCTTCCCGGGGCCTTCTCGACGGGCATGCTCTCCCCGGTCAGCAGGGCCTCGTCGAGCGTCGACGTCCCCGAGAGCACGACGCCGTCCATCGCGATCTGCTCGCCCGGACGCACGAGGATCGTCTCGCCGACCTTGACCTGGGCGATGGGCACGGTCAGTTCCTTGCCCTCGCGCGCCACGCGGGCGGTCTTGGGCGCGATGCGCATGAGCTTGAGCACGGCCTCGTTGGTTTTGCCCCGGGTCTTGGACTCGAGCCAGCGCCCGAAGGTGACGATCGTGATGAGCCCCGCCACGGCGTCCCACTGGGTCTGGCGCGCCGCCGGCGGCAGCGTCTCGGGAAACAGGACGACGTAGGCGGAAAACAAGAAGGCGGCCCAGGTCGAGAGGCTGACCAAGGTGTTCATGTCGGCCGCCCGGCGCACGAGGCTGCGAGCGAGCCCCTCGTGGAAATGCCAGCCTCCGTAGATCTGAAGAGGAAGTGCCAGCAGCAGCGCGGTGTAGGGCGAAAGATTGAGCGCGCCGGCCGAGATCAGCGGCAGCGAGAGGGCGGCGGCGACCTCGAGACGGAAAATGAGCCGGCTCTGTTCCTGCTGCTCGGCCAGCAGGCTCAAGTTCTCGGCCGCCGAGCGCGTCTCGGTCGCCCCCAGGACGTCGTAGCCCGCCCTCTCGATGGCCCTCTTGAGGGCTTTGAAGTCAACCCCGCCTCCGGGCCGGAAAACGACCTCTACGGTGCGCGAGGGAAGGTGGACGGCCACCGAGGTCACGCCCGCCAGGCCCCCGACAGCTTTTTCCACCTTGGAAACGCAAGACGCGCAGTGCATGCCGGAGACCGGGAGCACCATCTTGGTCTCCTCGGACCTGGGCGCGGCTTTCATCGGAGGCTCCGCTCCCAATTGAGGTAGAAATCATTGAGGTCGCGCCAGGCTCCGGGAAAGCCCACGGCGATCGCGCGGTCGAAGCTTTGGCCCTCCTTGAGCTGCGCGAGGTACTGCGAGAAGCCGATGCGCCCGCCGCGCTCGACCATGAAGCGGATCATCGACTCGGCCTGCGCGTACCAGAGGCTCACCTCGTACTGCCGCTCTGAAGCCGGGGCCAGCGAGATCATCTGGTCCATCGGGATGGGCGAGCGCGCCATGCCGGAGCGCACTCCCGAGAAGATGTCCGAAGCCCCCCCCGCCAGGCCGCCCGCGGCTTTGTTTTCCTCATAGACCGCCAGACCCTCGTTGACCCAGCGGTGGTCGATGTTGACCTTGGCCATGTACTCGAAGAAGATCAGGTGGGTCATCTCGTGCGAGAGCGTGCGGCCCAGCGCGGGACCGTTGAAGGTGTAGATCGAATTGCCCACGGTCACTCCGCCCGACCATTCCGGCTGGGCGGTCTTGCGCCTGTACTCGTCCTTGTCGGCGTAGACGACGATCTGATAGAGCCCCCGCGGCATGAACGAGAACAGGTTGGTGTCGATCATGATGCGGCCGTAGGCGTCCTCGCAGGCGGTTGAGACCCGCTTGGCGCTTTCCGAGCCGTAGGCGTTGGCGGTGAAATGGAGGCTGTCGAGCTTGGAAGCGCCGGCGTCGAGCGTCTTGAACGGGCCGCTGACGATCGTCGTGCCGCCGCCCGATTGGGGCGCGTCGTCGGGATAGGGCACGCAGGCCGAGGCCAGCACCGCGATCGAGACCAGACCGCGCTTCATCGAGTCATCTTACCAATTTTGTAGGATGAGCCATGACCGCAACGACCCGCGAGATCCTGACGGTCGCGGCCGAGCGGCTCGCACCCGAGGGCGAGGCCATCGCCCGGGCGGCGGGCTCGCCGCGCGTGATCTTCGTGCCCTACGCCGTGCCGGGCGACCGTCTCGAGGTCGACGTCGTGGCGGCCAAGTCGAGCTTCGCGCGCGGGCGCATCCGCAAGGTCTTGGAGCCGAGCCCCGAGCGGATCGCCCCGAAATGCCCTCACCACTACGCCGGGCCCGGCGGTCCTCCTCCCTGCGGGGGCTGCGACTGGCAGATGCTGTCCTACGCCGCGCAGCTCAAGCACAAGCGCGAGCTCGTGCGCGACTGCCTGAGCCGCATCGCCAAGCTCCCCGACGCGCCGGTCGCCGAGACGATCGCCTCGCCGCAGCCTTGGGGCTACCGCAACAAGGTGCAGATCCCCTTCGGGCGCCGCGACGGGCGCGTGGTCGCGGGATTCTACGCCCCCGGGACGCATTCGATCGTCGACTTCCAAAGCTGCGCGGTCCAGCCCGAGCTCTCGGTGCGCATCGCGCTCAAGGTCAAGGAGCTCGCCGCGAGCTGGCGCTGGCCGATCTACGAGGAGGACTCCGGCCGCGGCTGGCTGCGCCACCTTTTCGTGCGCACCAACTCCGAAGGAAAGGCCTTGGCCGCGCTGGTCACCAAGAGCGCGGAGTTCCCTCGGCGCGAGGAGTTCGTCTCGGCGCTGAGGCAGGCCTTCCCCGAGCTCCTCGGCCTGCACCACAACGTCCAGCCGCTCAAGACCTCGGTGGTGCTGGGACCGCACTGGAAGGCCGTCTGGGGCGCGCGCGCCATCGAGGAGCGCGTCGGCCGGCTGCGGTTTCTGGTCTCGCCGGGAGCCTTCCTGCAGGTCAACACGCCGGCCGCCGCGCTCCTCTACGACGCCGCTCTTGCCGCCGCGACGGAGGGCGGCGTCCGGTTCAAGCAGGCCCTCGACCTTTACTGCGGGGCCGGGACCCTCACTTTGTGGGTCGCCGGGGCCTTCGCGCGCGTGCAGGGGGTCGAGGAGAACCGCGACGCCGTCAGGGACGCCTGGAAGAACGCCGAGCTCAACGGCGTCAAGAACGCGCGCTTCACCGCGGGCCGCGCCGAGGCCGTGCTGCCGAGGATCAAGAACGAGCTCTCCGGCCCCACTGCCGCGCTGGCCGATCCGCCGCGCATGGGCTTGAGCCGCGCCGTCCTGCGCTTTCTGACCGCGCCGGTCTTCCGTAGGCTCGTCTACGTCTCCTGCGATCCGGCGACCTTCGCCCGCGACGCGGGCTACCTGTGCCAGTCGGGCTTCAAGCTCAAGAGCGTCTCGCCGGTCGACCTCTTCCCGCAGACCTCGCACGTCGAGCTCGTAGCACTTCTCGACAGGGCGTAGGGATTTCCCCTTGCGCGCCCAGCGTTTCGGGGCTATGCTACCGATGCTGGCTCCCGCGTCTAGGCCCTAAGACCCAGCCGGGCTTGGGCCCAATAGGGTTTGCGCGATCGCCGGCTTCCACTTATACTATGGTCATGCCCAACGCGCGCAAGGCGCTGCTCGCCTTCTTGGCCGTCGCGGCCGTCGGCCCGGTCCGCTGCTTCGCCGGCGACCTCCCCACCTGGGTTCCCGAAAAGCAGGGCTGGGGCGCTTGGGACGAGATCAACTTCCAAGACGAGAACAAGGTCCCGCACACCGTTTGGTGCCGCTATTCCGATTGCTGGGGAAACAGGCACCCCGCCACGGCCCAGCTTTTCGTGTTCGACCGGATCAGCCAGACCCCCTTCCCCGTCAAGTACGACCGCGGCGGCAGCGGCACGGCCTATCTGACGACTTTCAAGACGAAGCTCTCGCATTTCTCCGTGGTGTTCAAGAATGGGACCGGGTCCATCGTCAGGGACGACGGAAAGTTCTCGATGGCCCTCAAGGACGCCTACACCCCGGCCAGCATGACGGCCACCGGGAGCGTGGTGATGGTCCTGCCGCCGGAGACGCACGCCGACGACGGCGTCAAGCCGGCCGCGCCCGCTCCGAAGCCGCCGCCCAAGATCGTGCGCAAGCCGCGGCCCCAGCCGAAGAAGCCCGCCGCTGAGCCGAAGAAACCGGTCGTAGAGACCAAGAAGCCGGCCGAGCCGGAACCGACCAAGCCCGCGCAGGTCAGCGGCACGGCCTCCGAGCCCAAGCCCGTCGTGACGGAGCCCAAGCCGACGGTGGTCTCCAAGGACGCGCTGCCCGACGCCCTTTCCGACGACGAGCAGAAGCTGCTCAACAAGGACGAGGCCCTCCAATACGCCCGCCGCATGGCCGCGGCCAAGCTCGAGAAGGACCCGGACCGCAAGCCCGACGATCAATCCCGCGAGTCGATCGTCGCCGAGTACCGAGAGATGATCGCCCCGCGCGATCCCAAGCTCAACCTCAAGCCCGAGGAGCTGGCCGCCTTCGGGGATTCCGCCGCCAAGATCAAGGCCAACATCGACGCCGCCAAGGGCGACGCGCGCAAGGCGATGGTCGAAGGCTACCGCCGAAACGCGGTCGCGCTGCTGGCCAAGAAGACCTCGTCGCGGTTCGCCAAGACCCAGGACCTGCTCGACCATCTCGCGGACCATCCCGACGACCTGAACATCGCTTATGACGGCAACCCCAACACCGGCACCGTCCTGGGGGCCGGCGACGACAAGAAGAAGAAAGACGATAAGGAGATCTCCAAGGAAGAGCAGGATAAGCTCGACGCCGAAGCCAAGCAGCGCGCCCAGCGGGCCGGAAGCCACAAGACCGACGTCCCCCCGACCAAGGACCAGAAGGTCGGCGAGTCGGACGACGGAGGGGCCACCTGGAAGAAGGACCTGCCCAACATCGCCAACGGCGTCCGCTGGGGCATCTGGGCGGGAGTGATCGGCATGTTCCTCGCGGGACCGATGGGGATCGCGCTCTTCGCGGTCGCCGGCGGGCTGGCCGGCTACGGGATGAGCAAGGTCAGCCGGAGCCTCGACAGCTGAGGCGTCCTACGCGCTCTGTTTGTCCTTCGCGTCCTCGAGCTTCATCCCCCACGCCAGGCAGCAGGCTCCGATCGTGACGCACGAGTCGGCCAGGTTGAAAACGGGCCACACGCGAAAATCCAGGAAGTCCACGACGTACCCGTAGGCCACGCGGTCGTAGAGATTTCCCACCGCCCCGCCGGCCACCAGGACCAGGCCGCCCTGGAGCCAGAAGTTCTTGCGCATCCACGCCGATTGGAGGTAGAGCAGCATGGCCAACAGCGCCGAGGAGAGCCCGATGAAGAAGCCGTTGCGGGAGAAGCCGATGCCGAAAGCGGCGCCCGTGTTCTCGACGTAAGTGAAGCGAAAGAACGGCAGCACGCGCAGGGTGCTGCGCGGCATGAGCCAATGGACCGCCCAATATTTGGCGAGGCGGTCGGCGACGACGATGGCCGCCATGACGCCGGCGCGCGCCGCCGGCTTCATCCCAGGTTCTTGGCGCAGCGGCCGCAGAGCGCCGGATGCTTCGCCGTGCCGCCGACGTCGGTCTGGTAGCGCCAGCAGCGCGCGCACTTGGCGCCGGCCGCAGCTGAGACCTCGACCTTGAGCGCGCCCGCCGCGGCCGAATCCTCGACCTCGGAGACGAGAAGAATTTCCGCCCATGGCACCGAGTCTCCGCCGATGGTCGCGCCCTTGAGAGTCACCTTGGCCTGGAGCGAACTGCCGATCTTCTTGGCCGCCCTTGATTCCTCGAGACTTTTCTGGACGGCGGCGCGGACTTTGAGTATGTTCTCCCAGCGCGAGGCCAGCGCCGCGTCCTTCCATTTCGGATCGAGCGGCGGCAGGTCCGCCAAGAAGACGCTCTCGCCGAGCTTCCAGCGCTTGGGCCCGTGCTCCCAGCCTTCCTCCGCAGTGAACGAGAGGATCGGGGCCGCGAGATGCAGCAGGCGCGTGAGGCACTCCGCCATGACCGTCTGCGCCGCGCGGCGTTCGGGAGCGTCGGGCTTGAAGGTGTAAAGGCGGTCCTTGAGCACGTCGCAGTAGAACGAGGAAAGGTCCGCCGAGCAGAAGTCGAGCAGACGGCGCGCGGCCGAGCGGAAATGGTAGCCCTTGTAGTCCTCGAGCATCCCCTTCTGCAGCTCGTAGAGCCGGCCCAGCACGTAGCGCTCGAGCTCGGGGAGCTTCTCGAAGGGGACCCTCTGTTTCTCAGGGACAAAGTCGAAGGTGTTGCCGAGCAGATAGCGCGCTGTGTTGCGGAACTTGCGGTAGGCCTCGGCCGGCACCTCCATGAGCTTGTCGGAGATGCGCACGTCGTCGCTGTAGTCGGACAGGGCCACCCAAAGGCGCAGCACGTCGGCGCCGAACTTCTCGATCATCGCCTGCGGGGCGACCACGTTGCCGGCCGATTTATGCATGGCCCGACCTTGCTGGTCGAGGACGAAGCCGTGGGTCAGCACGGATTTGTAGGGCGCCTTTCCGGTGAGAGCCACGGCGAGCACCAGCGAGCTCTGGAACCAGCCGCGGTGCTGGTCCGAGCCCTCCAAATAGAGATCGCAGGGAGATTGATCCTCGCCAAGCACCGCGAGCCACGAAGCTCCCGAATCGACCCACACGTCGAGAATATCTTCCTCGCGGCGGAACTCCGCGCCGCGGCACTTGGGGCAGGCAAGACCTTTGGGAAGGAAATCCCAGGTCTTGGCCGTGACGGTCTTGCCCCAATCGGAGAACCAGAACGAGTCGCCGTCCTTGGCGACCTTGTCCTCGATGGCCTTGAGCGCGCCGTCGTCCTTGATGGGAGTCGAGCACGCGGTGCAGAACAAGACCGGGATCGGCGTGCCCCAGACGCGCTGGCGCGAGAGGCACCAGTCGGGCCGCCCCGAGACCATCGCCGAGATCCGCGTCTGGCCGACCTCGGGGATCCAGGCGACGCGGCCGATGGCGTCGAGCAGCTTCTCGCGCAGACCCTCGAAGGCCACGTTCAAGAACCACTGCTCGGTCGCGCGGAAGACGATCGGGTTCTTGCAGCGCCAGCAGTGCGGGTAGCTGTGCGAGATCTTCTCCTCGGCGAGCAGCTGGCCGCGCTCCTTCAAGGCGGCGACGACCGCCGGGTTTCCTTCCTCAAAAACCTGTTTCCCCTTGAACTCGGGGGCGGCGTCGGTGAAGCGCCCCGAGGCGTCGACGGGACAGAGCACGTCGAGCTCGTACTTGAGTCCGGTGTGGAAGTCGTCCGCCCCGTGGCCGGGGGCGGTGTGCACCACACCCGTGCCGTCCTCTGCGGTCACGTAATCGGCGAGCACCCCGATGCCTTCCTTGCCGCCGAAGGGCCGCTCGTAGACGAAGTTGACGCCTCGCCTCGCCGCCTGGCTCGCCGGAGCAAGGTCCTTCCCCCGGAAGTCCTTGACGACCTCGCCCTCCGCCCCGATGGCCTTGAGCACGGCCTCGCGCCTCGACTCGGCCATGAGCAAGAGGCGCGGCTTGGTCCAAGCGGAGCTCTTGGCCTCGACGACGACGTACTTGAGGTCGGGATGGAAGGCCGCCGCCATGTTGGCTGGAAGCGTCCAAGGCGTGGTCGTCCACACGAGGACCTCGATGCCTTTGAGCTCCTGGGGAGCCTTGATCGGCATGGAGACATAGACGGAAGGAGAGTTCTTGTCCTTGTACTCGACCTCGGCCTCGGCCAAGGCGGATTCGCAGGTGATGCACCAGTAGACGGGCTTCAGGCCCCGGTAGATGAAGCCCTCCTTGAACATGCGCCGGAAGGCGTTGAGTATGCGCGCCTCATACTGCCGCGACATCGTCTTGTAGGGCTTGCTCCAGTCGCCGAGGCCGCCCAAGCGCTTGAACTCCTCGCGCTGGACGCCGATGAAACGCTCCGCAAAATCCTCGGCTTGCTGTCTGAACGCCGCGATGTCCTTGATCCCGCGCTTGCCCATCTTCAATTCTTTAAGAAGGGCCGTCTCGATGGGCAGGCCGTGGCAGTCCCAGCCGGGCGTGTAGGGCGTCGAAAATCCCATCAAGGCGCGCGTCTTGACGACCATGTCCTTGAGCGTCTTGTTGAGCGCGTGGCCGATGTGGATGCTGCCGTTGGCGTAGGGCGGGCCGTCGTGCAAAACGAAGTCTTTTCTTCCTTTCTGCCGCTCGCGCATCTTGCCGTACAGATCGAGCTCTTCCCAGGACTTGAGGCGCTCGGGCTCGCGGCGGGCGAGATCCCCCTTCATCGGAAAATCGGTCCGCGGAAGATTCAAGGTCGACGAGTAATCGGCCTCTTTCTCGGCGTTGGGACCCATGGCGGGCCTATCTTATCATTTCGTGGACCCGCCTCGCCCATGCGCCGTTGGTCCGTTGCTTTAAAGCAACACGAGGCTCAAACGCCGCAAATAAAGTCATCTATTCGGCGCGGTGTTGCTTTAGAGCAACGGACCAAGAACGGACATGCCTTGTCCGCTCATCAAAATTCGCTAGAATAAGCGTTCAGGAGATAGCCCATGGATTTCGAGCTGACCGAAGACCAAAAGACGATCCGCGAGACCGTGCGCAAGTTCGCGGAGACCAAGATCAAGCCGCTGGCCCACGAGCTCGACGAGAAAGAAGAGTTCTCGCCGGAGCTCACGCGCGGCATGGGCGAGGTCGGCATATTCGGCCTCATTGTCCCCGAGGAGTACGGCGGTTCGGGGCTGGACTATTCCTCTTACGTGATCGCCGTCGAGGAATTGGCGCGCGTCGACGGCTCTCAGGCCGCGACCGTCGCGGCGGGCGTCTCGCTGGGGATCGCGCCTCTGTTGTATTTCGGGACTGAAGAGCAGAAGAAGAAATATCTGCCGAAGCTCGTGACCGGAGAAGCCTTGTTCGCCTTCGGGCTGACCGAGCCCGAGGCCGGCTCCGATTCTAGAGGTTCCAAGACAAAAGCCGTCCAGAATTCCGACGGCTCGTGGACCATCGACGGCTCCAAGATTTTCATCACCAACGGCTCGACCGACATGACTTTGGGCGTCATCGCGCAGTGCGTCACCGGCAAGGACGACAAGGGCAATCCGATTTTCACCTGCTTCATCGTCGATAAGGGCGCCAAGGGCTTCACCGCCAAGACGATGCACAAGAAGCTCATGTGGCGGGCGTCGAACACCTCCGAGCTGTATTTCTCGGGCGTGAAAGTCCCCGATTCGGCGCGTCTTGGGCCCGTCGGCGACGGCTCGAAGCAAATGCTCAAGACGTTGGACTCGGGGCGCCTGTCGATCGGAGCGATGGGGCTTGGCTGCGCGCAAGGCGCGTACGAGCTGGCCTTGTCGTACGCCAAACAGCGCAAGCAGTTCGGCAAGCCGTTGTCGGCGTTCCAGGCCACCGCCTTCAAGCTGGCCGACATGGCGATGAAGATCGAGCATGCGCGGTGGTTCCTCTATAGAGCCTGCTGGCTGAGGGATCAGCACAAGCCCTTCGGCACCGAGTCTGCGATGGCCAAGCTCTATTGCTCCGAGGTGGCCCAGCAGGTCGCCAACGAGGCCGTGCAGATTCACGGCGGGTACGGCTTGATGAAGGAGTTCGACGTAGAGCGCTTCTACCGCGACCAGCGGCTGCTGCAGATCGGGGAAGGGACCAGCGAGATTCAGCGGCTGGTCATCTCGCGGGCGATCGGCTGTTAGCCTTTGCCGGCCCGAGCGCGGCCGCTTGAGGGAGAACTTCAAGGAGTGCTTTGCCCCGCCGAGCATCAAGCCGAAGAACAAGATCATCGCCGCCCAGCAAAGGAAGAAGACGAGGGCGAGCGCGAGAGTCTCAATACGCGTCGTGCGACCAGTAACCGACCTTGAATCCCTGGTCGGTCTGCACCACGATGAGCCAGACTTCGGCTAAAAAATCGATCTCCAGTTCGTCTTGCTGCCCGTCATCGCACTGAAGTTGAACGTTCATCCATTGACGGAAATTCGCCTCGGTCACCTCCGCCGCTATCGGACGCGGCTCCTTCATAAAGCTCGTCTTTTCCTTCAAATCCTTTAACGGCGACATATCGTTGCCGGTGACGTAGGGGATCTTCGGATAATGTATCTCGTGGACGTCTACACCTCTTAAGATATCCAGATACTCGTCCTCGAAAAACTTCTTCACCCCCTCCACCGCGATCTTCGCCTGAACCCAAGGGGCCAGCATCTTGTGTACGGCGTCCCAATCCTTGGCTATCGCGGCGTTGGCCAAATCGTTTCCAAACTTTTGTACGTCAGGATTCATCGTCTCCTCCTTTTGAAGGGATTATTATATGAGTTTCTCCCCTCTTCGCTCACTCCGCTGACATCGGGCCGACCTCCGCTGACATCGAGGCGATTGATAACGCCGCCCGTCCGCGCATACTATCGGCAGGAGCGGACCATGGACAACGGCAAGGGGCCCAAACGCCTTCTCATCGTGGACGACCACGCGGGCATTCGCGAGGTGTTCATTTTCCACATGCACCGCGAGAACTTCATCGTCGGGGAGGCCGAGGACGGCTTGGAGGCGCTGACGCTGGTCGAGCGCTGCCGGCCGGACTTGATCGTCCTGGATCTCATGATGCCCAAGCTCGACGGATGCGGGGTTCTCAAGCGGCTGCAGGAACGAGGCTTCGGCGACATCCCCGTGATCGTCATGACGGGCTTCAGCGAGGTCTTCGCGAGGGATACGGTCATGACCTACCCTAATGTCGTCGACTACCTGACCAAGCCTTTCCCGTACGACGGCCTAGCCCAGCGCATCCGGGATTTCATCGACAAAGGCCTTCCGGTCGCGGTCGCGCCTCAGCCCGAAGCTCCCCCGGCCCTTTGACCGAGAATTCGCTATAATTCTCGGCATGAAGCCGCTGTTGGCCGTCCTCGCCGCCGCGTTCATGACCTCCCCGCTGAACGCCGCCGGGCATGCCTCGACCATCAAGCCCGCCGAGGCGCTCAAGCTCCTCGAGGACGGCAACAAGCGCTTCGCCGCGAGCGCCCCCGAGCAATGTCGGGAGCCCGAAAAAGCGCGGGCGGCGCTGGCTGCCGGCCAGCACCCCCACACGATCGTGCTCGCCTGCAGCGACTCGCGCGTGCCGCCTGAGCTCATCTTCGACCAGGGCCTGGGCCGGCTCTTCACGGTGCGGGTGGCCGGCGAGGTGCCCGACGCCTCGTCGGTCGCGAGCATCGAGTACGCCGTCGAGCACCTGGGCGCCGGGCTCATCCTGGTCCTGGGCCACGATCAGTGCGGGGCGGTCAAGGCTGCGCTCGCGCCCCGGCCCAAGAACGGCGACGGCTCCGCCGACCTCGACTTTCTCGTGGGCGCCATCAGGCGGCATCTCGCGCCCGAGGACGCGGCGGACAAGACCCTCGCCGTTCCCGTCCGGCGCAACGTGGACGCCGTCGCCTCCGAGCTCTCCGCGCGGTCCAAGATCGTCAAGGACGGCCTGGCGGCGGGCACGCTGCGGATTGCGCGCGCGATCTACCACCTCGACTCCGGGCGCGTCGACTTCTGGTGAAAATAATATGGTAAGGATATAAACATGGACGACGCGCTCGGGCGCTGCAAGGCGGAGAACCGCCGCCTTGAGGAGGCGATCACCGCCCTGCGGGCGGCCCTCGAGGACGCAAGCGCCGCCGCGGCCGCCGAGGTCCAGAAGGCCAGGACCCACGCCGCCGCCGAGACCCGACACTTGAAGGAGACCGTCGCGGCCCTGCGCGCCGAGCTCGAGCGCCACGCCTTCGAGTTCGACGAGCGCGCAGACAAAGAGCGCTCCGCCCATCGCGAGCAGAGCAAGCACCTCCAGGGAACGATCGAAGCCCTGCGCGGGAGGCTCGAGGACCTGGCCGGGGCGAGGGACGCGTGAGCCGCCGTCCCGCCGGCGCGCGCGAGCGGCGTCTTGCGCAGGCCGAGATGCTGCTGTCCATCCCGCGCAAGCTTGCGGCCATCGACTCGCTCGACGAGATCCTCGAGGCCCTGGTCAAGATGACGACGCTCGAGCTCGGCGCCGAACGCGGTTCGCTTTTCTTGAACGACCCCAAGACCAACGAGCTCTTCTCGCTGGTGGCCCAGGGGACCGCCAAGCGCCGCATCCGCATCCCCAACACGATCGGCATCGCGGGCGACGTCTTCCAGACCGGGCGCGGCGACATCGTCCATGCCGTCTACAAGGACAAGCGCTTTCACCGGGAGATCGACCAGCAGACCGGCTTCAAGACCAAGAGCATGGTCTGCGCCCCCGTCGTCTCGGTCAAGGGCGAGATCACGGGGGTGGCCCAAGTCCTCAACAAGAGGAAGGGACGCTTCACGCGCTCGGACCTGGCGCTCCTCGAGGGCATGACGGCCCAGGCCTCGGTCGCGCTCCACGGAGCGCAGTACATCGAGAAGATGGTCCAATCACAGGCCAAGGAGAAGGCCTTCCTCGAAGTCGTCGCAGACGTCACCGCCGAGATCGACCTGGGCACGCTCATGCGCAAGGTCATGAGCGAGGCCACGCGCCTGCTGCAGGCCGAGCGCTCGACCCTTTTTCTCAACGACGAGAAGACCCACGAACTCTGGTCGCTTTTGGGCGAGGGCATCGAGGCGACCCAGATCCGCTTCCCCAATCATCTGGGCATCGCCGGCGCCGTTTTCACTACGGCCAAGTCCGTCAACATCCCGCACGCCTACGCCGACATGCGCTTCAACCCGGCCTTCGACAAGAAGACAGGGTTCTTCACGCGCTCCATCCTGTGCGTTCCGATCGTCAACAAGCAGGGCAAGGTCATCGGCGTGACGCAAGTGCTCAACCGGGAGGGCGGCCCTTTCACGGACGAGGACGAGGTCCGCCTGCGGGCGTTCACCGCGCAGGTCTCCATCACCTTGGAGAACGCCAAGCTCTTCGCCGACGTGCAGCGCATGAAAAACTACAACGAGAGCATGCTCCAGAGCATGAGCAACGGAGTCGTCACCCTGGACGAGGAAGGAAAGATCGTGACCTGCAACGAGGCCGGCCTGCGCATCATGAAGACCGAACCCGCACAGTTCCTCGGCAAGGCCGCGGACTCCTTCTTCTCGGGCGCCAACGCCTGGGTCGCGGGCAAGGTGCGCCGAGTGGAGGAGACCCAAGAAGCGGACGTCACGATGGATGCGGAGCTCAAATTTTCGGGCGCTACGGTGTCGGCCAACGTCACGATCCAGCCGCTCATCGGCTCGGGCAAGAAGCTCGGCACCATGATCATGCTCGACGACATCTCGACCGAGAAGCGCATGAAGTCGACCATGGCGCGCTACATGGACCCCGCGCGCGCCGACCAGCTCCTCTCGGGCGGCGAGGACATACTCGGCGGCAAAAGTACCCTCGCGACGGTTCTGTTCTCGGACATCAGGAGCTTCACGACCTTCTCCGAGGAGCTCGGGCCGCAGACCACGGTCAACCTGCTCAACAAGTACTTCACTCTCATGGTCGAATGCATCCAGGCCGAGGGCGGGATCCTCGATAAATTCATCGGCGACGCGTTCATGGCCGGCTTCGGCGTCCCGGTGGCCCATGCCGACGACGAGGACCGCGCCGTGCGCTGCGCGATCGCCATGCTCGCCGAGCTGCGCGTCTGGAACGGCTATCGCATCAAGGCGAGCCGAAAGCCCATCGAGATCGGCATCGGGCTCAACACCGACACGGTCGTCTCCGGCAACATCGGCTCGCCGAAGAGGATGGACTACACCATGATCGGCGACGGCGTGAACCTCGCCGCGCGCCTCGAGTCCGCCTGCAAGCACTACGGTACTCGGATTCTTGTCAGCGAAGGAACCTGCAAGAGGCTTAAAGGAACTTATAGGATCCGTGACATCGACGACGTCGTGGTCAAAGGGAAGACCAAGCCGGTCAGGATCTACGAGGTCCTCGACCACCACACCGACGAGAGCTTCCCAAGGCTCATGGAGGTGACGGGCCATTTCGGCGAGGGACGCAAGGCCTACGCGGCGGGAAGGTGGGACCAGGCCCTCAACGCGTTCCACGAGGCCCTGCGCCTGCACCCCGAGGACAAGGTGTCGCGGTACTACGTCGAACGCTGCGAGCGCCTCAAGAGCCGCCCGCCCGAATCCGAGTGGAACGGCGTCTGGGCGATGGAGGAGAAATGAAGCGCCGCACCAAGGCCGAGAGGCGGCGCCACCCGCGCAAGCCCGTGCGCGAGTCCGCGCGGATCCTGCTCGCGGGGCCGCGCCTGCCCGGACGCCTCGAGGACCACGGGCACTGGCAGGATTGCCTCATCTTGAACATCTCCCCGGGCGGGGCCAAGATCTCCATCGACGCCCTGCTCGAGCTGGGAGCCGCGGTACGCCTCGAGATCGGCCGGTTCGGCCGGTTCGCGGCCGAGATAGCCTGGCTCGGGCAGCGGGAGTTCGGCCTGCGCTTCACGGGCGCTCCGGAGGAGATGTCAGAGGTCGTGCTCGGCTTGGCCGTCTACGGCTGAGCGCTCCCCGCAGATTTAATCGCTGCGTCATTGAATTTTCGCCGGCCGGCTCCTATACTGATCGGGATGAAGTACTGGATGTTCCGGGACAACCAGATCGTCGGGCCCTTCGCCTCCGACGATCTGCCCTCGGTCTGCGGATTCTCGCCCCAAAGCCTCGTCTGCGTGGAGGAGCGCAAGGGGACCGACAGGGGAGACTGGCATTGGGCCTGCGCGGTGCCGGAGCTCTCCGGAGCCCTGCGCAAGGGCTCCGAGCTCGCGCTTGTCGGCAAGGCGGGGTCCTCCGCCTACTACGCGGGCCCGCTTCTCGAGCCCACGATGGCGGACCTCGTCACTCTGGCCCGCCTCCAGGAGAAAGTCGCCCAGATCAACGGCACGGCCGGTCAGGTCCAAGAGAGCCTCCGCCAGAGGGAGAGCGATATCCGCGGCATGCTCGCCGAGCTCGAGGAGAAGAGCCCGCAGGCCCCGACGCTGGCCGACAAGCTCGCGGTCGTGGAGAAAGGACTCTCCGCGATCGAGGACCTCCAGGCCGGCCTGGAGAAGGCCGCGGCAACGGAGCAAAGACTCGAAGCCGCCGTCTCGAAACGGGATCAAATCTTCGCCTTGCTCTCCGAGCAACTCCAGAGCCTTCAAGCCGTGAGGGCCGAACTGCTCAAGGCCATGCCGCAGGAGGCCGCAAGCCCGCCGGCGGCAGAAGCCCCGCCGTCGCCTCCGCCCGCCGAGGCGCTCGCGCCTGCGGAGCCGATCGCGGAGCCCGAACCTCCCGCCCTTCCCGCTGAGACGCCCGCGCCCGCCGTCGAGCCGGTCCCGCCGCCGCCCGCCGAGGCCCTCGCGCCTGCGGAGCCGATTGCGGCGCCCGAGCCTCCCGCCCTTCCCGCCGAGACGAGCGCACCCGCCGTCGAGCCGGTCCCCGTCGTGGAGCTGCCGCCCGTCGAGGCGCTCGCCCCGACTCCGGAGGCCGAGCCGGTTCTCGTTGCGGAGCCGCCGCCGCGCGGGAAATTCGAACACCGCAAGCTCGTGCTCGCGGCGGCGGCGCTGCTGGCGGTCGCCGGCGCGTTCGGCGTGAGGAAGGGGCTCGTCCCCCGCGCGGTCAAGAACCCCGCGCCCGTGCCGGAGATGCCCTCACCGGTCCCCCCGCCGTCGCCGCCCCCCGTTCAATACTCGCGGGGCAAAGCCGGGCCGCTCGAGGAGATTCCGGCCAAACCGGCGAAGCCGCGGCCGCGCGTCGACCCGGTCGCGGTCATGAACGCCTGCGAGAGCGAGATCGGCCTGTTCTGCTACACGGTCCGAAACAAGCCCTCGTCGGCCATCCGCTGCCTGCGCCGCCGCCAAGAGGACCTGCGTCCCGACTGTCTCAAGCGCTTGAATCCCGGCCGGGACGCGGCGGACTGAGGGTCCCCCTCCGGCGGCTAGCTCCCAGCGGCTTCTTCGGGGTTGAGCGATCTCCAGGAGTCCGGGTGCTTGAGGTTGAACTCGTTGATGTTTTGGAGCACCGTCGGCTCGAAACCCTCGCGCCGGATCGTCTGGGCGAGGTCGGCGAACTCGGCGGTGCGTTTGAGGTCGGTGGACGCCGCGTCCTTCTTGATCTGATAATCCCCTACCACCTTCGAGCCGTGGCAGTCCGGCGGGAGGGTCCGCCCGTCGCGATAGTACTGGGAGAGGACGAGAACGCGGGTGGACAAAAACAGAGCCTCGTGGATGTCGTGCGTCACGAAGAAGACCGTCATACGGCGCTCTTCCCAGATCTGGAGGAGATGGACCTGCAGATCCTCGCGGACGCTGGGATCGAGCGCTCCGAAAGGCTCGTCCATGAGCAGAATCTTCGGATGCATGATCAATGCCTGCGCGATGGCTACTCGCTGCTGCATCCCTCCGGAGAGCTGATGGGGGTATTTGTCCCCGTCGGACTCCAGGCGCATGGTTTTCAAGAGGGACGCCGCCTCGTCCATGAAAGACGCGCGCTGGCGACGCCACTGCCCGAAATTCGAGCTCAAGCGCGGGCCCAGCAGCACGTTGTCCAGGATCGAGAGGTGCGGGAACAGCGAGTACTTTTGAAAGACGATCCCGCGCTGCGGGTCCGGAGCGCCCAGGGGAGCCCCATCGAGAAGGATCCTCCCGGCATCCGCCCGCTCGGCGCCCAGGAGCAAGCGCAGGAGCGTGGATTTTCCGCAGCCGCTCGGACCCACCAGGCCGCAAAACTCGCCGGCGCGGACCGATAGGTCGATGTCGTCCAGCACGATCTTCGGACCGTAGCTCTTGTAGACATCTTCGAGGAAGAGCAGCTTGCCGGCCGGATCGGCCGCGGCATTGGCGGAAGGCTCGGTCACTCCTCCTCCACGCCGTACCACGGATAGCGCCAAGCGATGAAATACTTGAGCGCCAGGTCGAAGGCGAATCCCAGGACCGTGATCCACAAAGCGTAGGGGAGGATCACGTCCATGGCCAGGTAGCGGCGCATCAGGAAGATCCGGTAGCCCAGGCCGTTCTCCGCGGCGATGGCCTCGGAGGCGATCAAGAACAGCCAGGCCGAGCCCAGCGTCAGACGCACGGTCTCCAAGAGCCGCGGCAGCAATTGAGGCAGAACGATGCGATAAACGACTTCCAGCTGGGTCGCCCCCAAGGTCAGGGCCTTGACGATCTGCTCCCGGGGGATGTTGCGCGCGGCGAGCATGATCTCGCGCGTGATCACGGGGAAGGTGCCGACGAAGATCAGCACGACCTTGGAGAGCTCGTCGACGCCGAAGACGATGAACAAGATCGGCAGGACCGCCAGCGGGGGGATGATCGAGACCGCCGTGACGAAGGGCTGAAGGAGCGCCGAGAGGCCGGGGAAGAGCCCGAGGTTCAAGCCCAGCAGGAGCCCGGCCAGCGCGGCGCAGGACATCCCGATGCCCAGGCGCTCGAGGCTCGCCCCGGTGTCGAGCCATAGGAGCCTGCTGCCCGACCGGCGGTCGGGCTCGAAGGCCAAGCTGCGGGCCGCCGCGGCCATGCGGACGGGCGAAGGAAGGAGCTTGTCCAAGGGATTTTCGCGCAGGCGCGCGTTCGAGGCGACCAGGTAGACGACGAGGGCGAGGAGGAAGGGCAGCGGCCCCAGCGTCCGGCGCATCCACGCGCCCGGACGCGCGTGGATGCCCCAGAACGCCGGGTCTCGGTATTGGTCCCGCGGCTCGCTCAGAGTTTGCCTTCGCTCGCCATGCGCATGTAGCGGTCGGTGAAGCGCAGCTTGACGACCTTCTTGTCTCCCAGGACGCTCCCGTCGACGAATTCGATGCCGACGAAGTCCTTCGAGGTCGCGCCTTGGCCAAAGAGGCCGTGGTCGAAGGAGAAAGTGCGGACGTATTCCATGGTCTTCTTCATGTCCGCGCTCTTGGCGAAGTCGGCGGCCTCGCCGCCCTTATAGAACATCCGGGTGGTCTTGAGCTGGGCCTTGAACTCCGCGACGGTGCCGCCCGCGGTCTTGGCCATCGCGGCCAAGGCCTCGTTGTTTTTCATGCCTTTCCCGGACATGACCGACATCGTCTCGTACCAGGCGCCGGTCAGGGCCTTCTTGAGCTCCTCGGGAGCATTGGTCTTGACGACCAGCAGGTCCATGATCTCCCCCGGGATCGAGGATGAGTCGAAGACCAGGACCGCGCCCTTGGCGTTGCGGGTCTTCATCAGGATGGGATTCCAAGTGACGGCGGCCCCCGCGGGGTCCGCGACGAACACCGAACCGATGTCGGCGTCGCTGGTGTTGACGAGCTTGACCTGCTTCTCGGTCATGCCGTTCATGAAGAGCGCGCGGCTCAGCAGATAGTGCGAGACCGAGAGCTGCACGAGCTTCAGGCTCTGCCCCTCGAGGTCCTTGACGGTCTTGCCCTTCTTCACCACGATGCCATCGTTGCCGTTGGAGAAGTCGCCGACGATCAGGGCCGTCGAGTCCACGCCGCCGACCGCGGGAATTGTCAGCGCGTCCATGTTGGTCATCAGGCAGGCGTCGAACTTCCCCGAGGTGTAGAGGTTGATCGACTCGACGTAGTCGTTGATCAGGGAGAGCTTGATCGCGATCCCGTACTTGTCGGCCCACTTCTTGAGGATGCCCGACTCGTCGGCGTAGGCCCACGGCTCCCAGCCCGTGTAGTGGGACCAGGCCACCGCGTAGGTCTTCTTCCCGGAAGCTGAATCGGCGGCTTGCGCCCCGGTCCAGAGAACGGCGGTACACAGCAGCGCGGCGAGCGCTGCGAACAGAATCTTCGATCTCTTCATGGTCGTTTCTCCTTGTCTCCTAGTCGAGGTCCAGCGGTATGACGGGGGCCATCTTGGTCCCTTTCTCCATTTTCTTCACGGTCTTGCCGGCCGAGTCGGTCATGGTGTCGAGTTCCTTGATGGTATCGGCCATCTGGGGCAGCGCCTTGGTGCGGAACTGCGCGACATCCTCAAGGGCGTCGTGGATGTCGGCGAAGGCCTTCTTGAGCGAGTCCATGTTGAGCTGAGTCTGGGAGGCCTGCTTGTGGATCTCGACCCCCTGAGTCTTGAGGCGCGCCGCGGTGCTGGCGATCAGGTCCGAGGTCGTTTTCGAGAGGGCCTGAACCTTGTCGAGGACCTGCTGCTGCTGCGCCAGGGCCAGCGCCACGGTGACGCCGACTTGAAGCGCGCTGACGGTGACGTTGAGCGCGCGATTGACGCCGCGGACGAGCTCGTTGTTGTTGCGGATCAGGATCTCCATCGCCAGCACGCCCTGCTGGTTGACGGCCAGCTGCTGCTGAAGGTCCATGATGCGCTGGCGCAGCGGGAAGAGGAGCTCCTCCGAGATGAAGGAGCGCGTCTCGTCGGTCTCGGGCAGCGAGTCGACCTTCGCCTGCAGCCGCTTGTCGAGAAGCTGGGCGAAACGCACGGCCTGGAGCAGCTTCTCGGCGTACTCGGTCATGCGCTTCTGGTCGTCGCCCAAGGTGATGTTGTCGCGCTTGAGCTGCTCCCGGCCGATTTCCAACGACTTGATGATGGCGTCGATCACCGTCTGGGCGCTCTCGTAGCGGGAGAAATACCGCTTAAGAGGGCTGCCGAGCCCCGGGATGTAGCCCATCAAGCGCGTCTTCCAGCCGGCGTCGAGGCTGAAGCGCGCCGGATCGAGCGCCTCGACCTCCTCGCGCAAGTCGAGCAAAGATTTGGCGACGCCGCCGCCTTCCTCGGCGCGGGTCGAAAGATTCTTGATGGGCTCCTTGAGCTTGTCGCTCTGCAGGGCGGACTTCCTCTGGAGCTCAGAGCCGAGCGTGTCGACGGTCGTCTTGCTGCGAAGCTTCGCCTCTTCCTTGTCTCCCTTGAAGTTCAGGAGTTCCGCGACGACCGCGTCGGCCTTCTTCTCGAGCTTGGGGTCGTCCCCCGGCTCGAGGGCCGTCTCGGTGGGCTCCACGAGCCCCAGGTCTTTCTTCACTTCTTCTGCGTCGGCGGTCTTTAGCTGCTCCACTATGCTCCTCCTTGCTCCCGATTGTATTGGGAGGCCTGCTTTGCCAATTCTTCCATTTCTCCTATCGCGGTGTCCAAGTCAACCGAGGCGCCGGGGAGAGTCCGCAGCTCCGCCAAGGCGGCGCTGAGCTTGTCCATCTGCGTGATCGCGACTTCGTTGCGGCTGACCAGATCGTTGACCTTCTCGAGCGTCTCCTTCACCAGGCGATCGCGCTCCTCCAGCGTCTTGAGCTCTTCCTTGTCGGCCGCGCGCTGCGAGTTTTGAGCTCCCAGGGCTTTGCGCTTTGATGAGATATAGCGCGTGTCGATGGCCGCCACGCTCTGCAGCTGCGCGGCCATGACCGACAGGTTGTCGAGCACCGAAAGATAGACCTGCTCGGCGGCGCCGAGGTAGCGGCCATAGGTGAGCTCTCCGGTGGAGAGCTTTTCATCGAGGGTCTTCTTGAGAGTCTCGAAGCGCTCGCCGATTTGGGAGAACTGCTGGGCTCCCTGCTCGGCCTGCTCGGCGACCTCGCCCTTGGCCTTGTCCCCGACGCGCTTGAGGGACTTCTCCAGGCCGTCCATCGTCTTGCGCCGCTGCTTGGCGAGGTCTTCGTAGAGCTGCTTGACATGGAGATCGGCCAGGGCGTCGCCGCGCACGAAGTAGTTGTACAGCATGCTTCCCATCCCGAGACCCAAGCCCCCGACGGTCGCGGCGACCGGCAAGGTCGCGGCCCCGAAGAGGCCGACGGCCAGCGCTCCCAGCATGCCGACCCCGGCGGAGTACATCGTGACGGGATGCTCCAAGGTCGCTTTGAGCACCGCTTTCTTGGTCGCCTCGCGCGAGAAATCGGCCACGTCCGGCATCAGAGGCTCTCCATGACCAGATAGAGTTCCACGCGCGGCAGGCGGTAATTGTAGGCCCGGTCGGTCTCGCCGGCGGCTCTGGGAAGCGGCTTGGTCGGGCCCAGCCCGACTCCCCGAAGGCGAGCCTCGTTGATGCCGTGGGCGACCGTCAAGTAGCGGCGCACCGCGTCGGCTCTTTCCTGGGAGAGCAGCCCGTTGGCGCCGGGATCTCCGTTCAAGCCCGTATGCCCCTTGATCACGACGCGAAAGGCCGGATAATGCTCGAGGTGCTCCGCCGCTTTGTCGAGTTCCACCTTGCCTTCGGGGCTGAGCTCGGCCTTCCCGCTTTGGAAGGTGATGGGAAGGACCTTCAGCGTGCCGACTTCCCGGAGCATGTCCCAGCCGTGCGCGTCGAGAGGCGGAAATTCTCGTGCCAGCGAGGCGGCGCCGGTCCCCGGTTTTCCGGCCGTCCCGAACTGCTCCGAGCCGCCCGATTTCAGGAGGCCCTCGACGAAGGAGCTGTTGAGCAGATGGTAGGGATCGCCCTGCGGGACGGGGCTTGCGCGGAAGTCCCCGCTTTCGATCAAGATCTGGACCGTGGATTCGATGGTGTCGACGAGACCCTCGTCCCCGGCCTCGGGGCCCAAGGCCAGTCCGAACCACCGGCCGGCGTTGTCGGCCAGATTCACCCACTCGACGCTGTGGAGCATCGTCTCCACCTGCTTGGTGCTCAGCCGGGCGGTTTCCTTTAGGTCCGTCGTCAGGCTCTGCTGATCCTGCTGGTAGGCCTTCAGAGTCCGGAAGTAGTTGGCCAGCACGATCTTGACGACCTGGGGGTCGCGCGCGGCGAAATCCCGGTTGACGAGGAGCACGTCCACGATGAGACGGCGCGTGCTCTCCGTGCCCAACAGCTTGACCACCGAGCCCCGGGAGATCGCCCGCGAAACATCGGGCTCCCAGAGCACGGCGGCTTCGACGTCCCCGCGCTCGAGCATCTTGAGAGCGTCCGAGGAGCCCTCCGCCGGGACCCGCCAGGAGCCCTTGCGGTTGCGCAGGGCCGGGATGTCGAAGTGGACCGCCACGGCCTTGAGAAGGTGTTCGCTCGGAGAGGCCGGGGTGAAGGCGATCTTCAAGCCCGGACGGTTTTTGAGCTCGTCGATGCTCTTGACCTTCCTCTTGTCCGCGACGATCGCGTCGCCGCCCTTGGACTCGTCGATGACGGCGATGATCGTCCCCGGAAACTGCTCCGGGGCCCCGTTGATGAGGAAGGAATCCACCGTCGCCACGGCGAAATCGAGCTCCCCGCGGCGCAGCTTCTTCATGCGCCCGGCGGTGTCGGCGCTGTCGTCGGCGCACTGGAGCAGGTACTTGGCCCCGCGCATGCGCTTCTTCATCTCCGGACTGCAGAGGGGAAAATAGCCGACCCAGTTATCGATGCCGACGCGCAGGCTGCCCTTGGTGTCCCGGGCATCCGAGGTCTCGCGCTGGTGTTTTTCCGCAAAGCGCGGCAGCAGGAAGTAGGCGCCGATGAGAATCGCCGCTCCCAGAGCCAGAAAGGCGAAGAAGAAGCCGACCTTCCCGTTCAATGGGGACGCTCGCCCCCTTTCGGCGCGGCGAAGCCCGCGACGTCGAATGTCGCCGACTCGGCGAGCACCTCGCCCAGGCCGGAACGCAGTTCGGCCGGGTTGTCCGCGGTCCTATACACCGTACGCCCGGGCTGATTGAGGCTATGATTCTTGCCGATGCAGAACCCGATCGTGTGGATCATAACGGGGGAGCGCGCGAGGATTTCGTCGACGACCCCGCGTGGGTCCTCGCCCTGGCCGGCCTCCCCGTCGGTCACGATCACGAGGTTGTACTCCCCGTAGCCGAGCTGCCGGCGGGCGGCGTCCTCGAGCTTCGAGACCCCGAGTGCGATCGCGCTCTTCAACGGGGTCCCCCCGGCGGCCGTCACCGAGCGGACTTCCTGAAGGAAGCGGTCTCGGTTGCCGCGCCCGAGAGGCACCCGCTCGGATATCCCCCGGCCGTCGAAGGCCAAGAGCCCGAGCTGGGCGGAGGCCGGCACGGCCTTGGAAAATTCGGCCAAGGCCTGCTTGGCGGCCTCCATCTTGGTCGCTTGCCCCGAGCACTTGCGGTCCGCCATGCTGCCCGAGCCGTCCAGGACGACGTAGTAATTGCGCGTCGCGAGATCCTGGTTCAGCTCGACCTTGCCCGGCTCGCCCGCGCCGCGCGGCCAATCGAATTTCATCAGCCCGGCGGCCGGTCGGCGCCCGCGGGCGGGCGGCGGCGCACCCGTCGCGGGCCCCGGAGATTGGCTGCGGTACCGGACGTACCAGACTCCCAGGCCGAAGAGCAGCAAGAGCTTGAGACCGTGGTTTTTGCGACCATTTTCCTTGGCCATTAGATTCTCACAGAGGCTTGAAGACCGAGTCTTCGGCCTCGACCGAGATGATGCGGAACTCGACGCGCATGTTGTCGAGCCAGTCCTTTTCGGTCTTCGGAGCGCACGGGATGCCCGCGCACATGCCGCTGCGAGGCTGCGAGATGCCGTGGCCCACGATCGCGAACTGGGAAGGGTCGAGGCTGACCCCCTGCGCCTTGGCGTATTTAACGAGGCTGTCCCTCACGGCGTTGGCCCGCGAGAGGCTGAGGTTCTGCGCCGCCTGCTGCACGCGCTTAAGCACGATCTCGGATTCGTTTTCCTTCACCTTGCGCAGATACCCGAGGGGATCGGAGTGCCCCTCCACGGTCAGGACCGCGCCGCCGTAGGTCGAGGCGAGATCGATGGCCTTGCGAAAGGAGTCCTCGTATAGACTGACCGGGAAATCCGCTTGGTTGGGCTTGAAGAAGACCTCGAAGGAGAACAGGCCGCTCTGGCCGAGGGTCCCCTGCTTCTGGCGCTTGGAGACGACTTGGGCGACCTCGGCCCGGTTGAAATGCGGCGCCGCGGCGGCAGCCGTTTCCTTAAGACCGGTCTTCAATACGGAATAGTCCCAATGCGCGTGCGTCAGGGTCTGCTTTGAGCCGAGCAGTCCCAGCGGCACCAGACCGCCTTGGATCTCCGAAAGAAGCTTGTCGTAGCGGCGGGGATACTGCGGGGTGGCGAAGAACAAGACGTTGCCGGCATAGCCCGCGAACTCGGCGTCGCCGTAGAGGCCCTCCGCGTCCTTGGTCGCCTGCGCGCTGTCCATGAGGAGCTGCGCCGAGGCGGTCATCAGCTTCCCGAAGTCCGCGGACCGGGCCTGCCGGTCCTTGAACAAGCCCTTCACCTCTTCCTCCGCCTTGAACAGGGAGCGCACGAAGCCTTTCACCGCGTCTCGGTTGTGCTCGAGATAATCGGCGCGCACGGCGTACAGATCGGCGATGATCCGGTTGGCGGATTTGGTGGTCAGCAGGATCCTGGCGCCTTTGACCGAATCCTCCGAGCCGGTCCCCACCTTCCCGCCCGAGGTCAGGGCCTGGGCGTCCGGGGAGATCACCGTGGCGGCGTCGACGTCCGCCCCGTGAAAGGCGGCGCCCGGGGTCTTGTCGGACCCGGTGATATCCTTGCACCATTTCAGCTTGACGTCGGCCAAGGTCAGGCCCGCGTCGGAGAGGATCTTGCCCAGATAGTCCACGTGGGGGCCGTAGGCCTGGACGGCGATGGTCTTGCCCTTGAGATCTCTCGGGGAACCGATCCCCGGCTTGACGACCAAAGCGTCTCCCCCGGCCGACCAGGTGAGCTGATAGACCGCGACCGGCTTGGTGCGGGGGTCGCGGTTGGCGGCCTCGGAGGCCATCGCGATCATGCCCGCCGTGCCCCGCAGGTACGGCGACTCGCACTTCAAGTAGGCCTCGAGCTGTTTTGAAAAGACGTCTTCCCTGACCAGCTTGACGCTGAGGCCCTCCTTGGCGAAGAGGCTTCCCGGGGCCGTGACCGCCGAGCTGCCGTT
Source organism: Elusimicrobiota bacterium (assembly GCA_016194705.1). Classification (GTDB taxonomy): domain Bacteria; phylum Elusimicrobiota; class Elusimicrobia; order UBA1565; family UBA9628; genus PALSA-1176. The sequence goes on from JACQAZ010000014.1 coordinate 66,998, forward strand.
GGCGTAGATCGTCGGGATGTCCCCGCCCCAGGTGATGATGGGGACCTGCACCATGGCGGCGGAAGGACAGTCCGAGACCGCCGCGTGGACAGCCGTTGCCAGGGCGGGAGGAGTCTGCGCTCGCGCGTAGCCGGAGGCGCTCAGCAGCGCAACCGCCGATATGAGCTGATGGCGAAATCCATGAGCTTTCATTTCAATGGGTCTCCTTATATACAGCCTGAGGCGGGTCGCGGCCCGCCCGGCCATTGTAGGAAATTATCGCGCGTTTGCATCGCAACAAGGAAATATAGGATCATCCTGAACCCCCCCATGAAACAGGCGGATGTACAAACGCTCGTCGCGAGGTCTCAGGCCGCCGGCAAGACCTACGCCTTCGATGATGGGCACGACCCGTCTCTGCCGGCGGGTTTCTGGTTCCAAGAGACGCAGGAGGGCCGCACCTTGTTCCTCATCCTTTACACCCAGGCCTGCATCTGGACCATCTGCCAAGGCTGCAACCTCCCCGCTTTGGGGAGCAAGGAGCACGTCACCGCCGAGATGATCAAGCGTCAGATCGATCATGTCTTCAGCAAAGTCCTCTCGGGCGACGAGGCGAAGGAACTGGGCAAGGTCATCCTCTCGAACAACGGCTCCGTGCTCGACGAGCGCACCTTCCCGACCGAGTCCCTCCTCTATTTCGTGCGAGAAATGGTCGCCCGCTGCCCGAAAGTCACGGTCCTGACCCTCGAGAGCCGCTCGGAGTACATCGACGCCTTCGAGCTCGAGCTCCTTTCGAAGCTCCTCCGGGAGAAGGGGTCGACCGCGACCATCGAGCTGGCCGTCGGCTTCGAGGCCTTCGACGACAACATCCGGAACAACGTCTTCAAGAAAGGCCTCACGCTCAAGAATTTCGAGCAGACCGTGGCGCGCGCCGCCGCCCACGGCTTCCGCCTCAAGGCCTATTTCATGCTCAAGCCGGTCGCCGGCATGTCCGAGGAGGAGGCCGTGGCCGACATCGCGCGCGGCGTGGACTATTTGGACGGGCTGGCCGCGAAGCACAAGGTCGCCATCAACATGCACTTGAACCCGACCTACGTCGCCAAGGGGACGGAGTTGGCGGAGTCGTTCAAGGCCGGGAGCTACGCCCCGCCGCGGCTGGACTCGCTGCGGCGCGCAGCGCTTGCGGCCAAGGGCCGGAGGATCTCCCTCTACCTCGGCCTTTACGACGAGAACAACGCCGTGCCCGGGGGCTCCTTCATCCGCCCGGGCGACGAAGCGCTGCTCGCGCGTCTTGCGCAATTCAACAAGATCCATGATTTTGGACTCTTAGAGGAGGCCTCTCCCTCATGAACCTCGCCGACGAACTCGACGTTCTCCTGCGCTCCCGGGCCACTTTGATCGTGCTCATCACCTCCGAGGAGACCCGCGCCGCGGACCTCGTCCACGGCGTCTGCAAGAAAAAGGGCCGCCCCTGCTACTCCTGGGAGATGGCGGACGGCTTCTCGCTGCTGGGCGACGACGACGGGGCCGTGCCCTCCGCCGCCGATCCGCTCGCGGCTCTCGAGCATATCCGCAAGGGCCCGGACAAAGCGGTCTACTTGCTGCCCGATTTCCACGACGCTTGGGTCGACAAGAAGGTCAAGCGCAAACTGCGGACCGTGGTGCAGGAGCTGGTCTTCACCCGCCGCTCGATCGTGGTCACCACCCCCTCGGGAGAGATCCCCGAGGAACTCAAGGACCGCGCCGTCCTGATCAACATTCCCCTGCCGGACGAAGCCGAGCTCGGCGACGCCCTCGACGAGCTGCTCAAGAACCCCGATCTCAAGATCTCAATCGAGCCCGCCCGGCGCGAGCGCCTGCTGCGCGCCGCGAGCGGCTTGACCAGCGCCCAAGCGCAGAGGGTCTTCGCCAAGGGCATGGTGACCGACGGCGGCCTCACCGACGCGGACGTGGACCTGGTCGTGTCCGAGAAGAAAGAGCTCATCCGCGAGAGCAACGCCCTCGAGTTCTATCCCGCCCAGACGCTCCCCAAGGACGTCGGGGGCCTCGAAGTCCTCAAAGGCTGGCTCGATTCCCGCGCAGGCGCCTTCGGCCCGGCCGCCAAAAAATACGGCCTTCCCGTTCCCAAGGGGATCGCGCTCATCGGCATCCCCGGCACCGGCAAGACTCTGTCGGCCAAGATGGTGGGCAGTCTTTGGGGCCTGCCCCTGCTGCGCTTCGACGTGGGCGCTCTCTTCGGCAGCTTCGTGGGCGAATCCGAGGAGCGGACCCGGAAGGCCCTGCGATTGGCCGAGGCGGTATCGCCGTGCGTCCTCTGGATCGACGAGATGGAGAAGGCCCTGGCGCACGGCGGCAACGACTCGGGCACGAGCACGCGGGTCTTCGGGTCCATCCTGACCTGGATGTCCGAGAAGACCGCTCCCTGCTTCGTGGTGGCCACGGCCAACGACATTTCGGCTCTGCCTCCCGAACTGCTGCGCCGTGGCCGCTTCGACGAGATATTCTTTCTGGATCTCCCGACGAAGGACGAGCGCAAGGCGATCTTCGCGGTGCACCTCGACAAGCGCGGCCGCAAGTCGGCGGACTACGACCTCAAGGCGCTCGCCGAGGCCTCCGCCGGCTACGTCGGCGCCGAGCTCGAGCAGGCGGTGACCGACGCGATGTACGCCGCCTTCGCCGAGAAGAGGGAGTTCGAAACGAAGGACGTTCTAGGGGCCCTCAAGCGGCTCGTGCCCCTGTCGGTCTCCCAGCGCGAGCGGGTGGCCGACCTGAGGTCGTGGCTGTTGGAAGGCCGCGCCCAGTCGGCCTCCTTCGCGCAGGCCGACGACGCCAAGGACGCCTTCGTCGAGCCGCCGGCGGAAAAAAAGAAGAGCTCCCGATAGAGTGCAAGCGCCTCAGCGCGCCGGCGACGCGCCCCGGAGCGTGTGCCCGGCGGCGCACAGCGCCGAGCGCGCGGCCGCAAAGCGCGCGGCCGGAATCAGCAGCCAATCGGTGTCATAGGTCGAGATCACAAAGACGGGGACCTTGGCCGCTGCGAGCGCGCCGCACAAGCCCGCGAGCAGCCCGACGGTCGTCATCGGGATCACGCCCTTGATCCCGAGCGCGACCCTTTCTCGCTCCTGCGGCACTTCCGCCGGCACATTCCCCTGCGCGCAGACGATCGAGAGCTCGCTCGGCGTTCGCGAGATCGTGACGAAGCTCCCGCGCGCCCAGCGCGGAACCGGCGCGTCGGGAGCAAGCCGCGCTATCGCCAGGCGTTCACCGTGGACGCGGAAGACACAGCGCCGCGGGCGCGACCTGGTCAGCGGGCGGCGACGGACTGTCTCGCCCCGGCCGCGCGCAGCAGCGCGGCGATCTCCTCGTATTGATTGAGCTCGGCCAGGAACAGCGCGGTCGTTCCGCCCGAGTTGTTGTTGACGTCGAGGCCGGGGACGGCGAGCAGAAGCTTGACGGTCTCGAGGCTCTTTGCCTTGACGGCGGACTTGAGCGCGGTCATGCCGTCCTCGTCTTCAGCGTTGACGTTGGTGCGGGAATCCGCGAGCAGGGCCGCCAGGATCTCGTTGTCCTTGGGCGCGATGAAGAGGCGCACGGCGTGCAGAAGCGGCGTCTTTCCCTCGTAGCCCGAGGCGTTGGGGTCGGCTCCCAGGCCGAGCAGGTACTTGAACACGTCGGACTTGCCGTTGGCGGCCGCCTCGTTGAGCGGAGTGTCGCCCAGACAGGCCTTGGCGTCGACGGTGGCGCGATGCGCGACGAGGATCCGTGCGGCTTCCAGGCGCCCGTTGCGGGCCGCCTCGTGCAGCGCCGTGTAGTCGCAAGTCCCCTTGAAGTCGACCTGCGCGCCCAACTCGAAGAGGGCGTTGATGACGTCGAGGTCGCCGTGCGACGAGACGGCCGTGCTGAGCGGCGTCGCGTGGAATCCGTCGTAGGCGTTGGGGTTGGCTCCCATGGCGACCAGGCGCCGGATTTCCGCGATGTTGGCGGAGGAGACCGCCGAGAGGAGCTTCTCATCGAGCAGCTTCTGCCGGGCCTTGGCGGGGTCCCCGGCGTTGGCTTCGAGCAGCGCCCTAAATCCTGCGAAAGAAGCGGCCCAGGACGCGTTCCCGGAGACCGCCCCCTTCTCGAGCTCGCCGGCGCAGACGAACGCGGCCATGGCGGGTGCGACCAGTGCGGCCAGGACTATCCGTTTCATCGTGTTTGACCTCTCGGCGCTTCAAGATGGACTTCCGTCGGGATTCTACACAAAGCGCGCCGGTCCGGTCAACGCAAATCGCCCCCGAACCCGCCGGGGAGGCCGCGCTAGGGGGCGGCCAGCGTGCCGATCGAGTCGCCGCCGTTCTTGATCCAGTCCGCGAACTGCTTCTTGTCGCCGTTGAACACGTCGAGATCGACCTCTCCGTCGATCCCGCCCACCGAACCGTGGAAGGCGTACTGCCAGAAGGTCCAATTCTTGCCGTCGGGCAGCTTCGGCGCGGGCTCGCGCGGGTAGGCGAACCAGATTGGGTACTTCAAGTCGTCCCCCTCGAAATAGGTCCGATAGATGTCTCCGTTGACGTAGAGGATCGGCATCTTGCCGTAGGCCGGCTCGATCTTGCCGATGAAATCGTCCAACTGCTTTCGAAACGCCGCCTTGGCCGGCCGCTTCGAACAGCTGCCGGAGGGCTCGATGTCGATGGTCGGCGCCATCGCGCCGGCGTCGACCGGGACCGTCCTCAGGAAGTTGTCGGCTTGGTCTCCCCCCTTCAGGCAAAAGTCCCAAAAGTGATACGCGCCTTTGGCCAGCCCCGCCGCCTCGGCGCCCTTCCAGTTATTGAGAAAGTTCGCGTCCACGTAGCCGTCGCCCTCGGTCGCCTTGATGAAGACGAAGGAATAGCCCTCCGTCTTGACCTTGTCCCATCGGATCGTCTCTTGATAGTGCGAGACGTCGAAGCCGCGGACGGGATAGTCCTCGATGGGCGGCTTGCCTTCGGGCGGGCGGCCGCGGGAGGTCTGCAGGAGCAGGGACCCCGCCCGGATCGCGTCGAGCTGGGCCGCGACCCCGGGCTCCGAGAGAAATTCGACCGCGCCCGCCGGGACGCTTGCGCAGGCGAGCAGAACGGCAAGAGCGATGAACTTCCCCCCCATCGCCCAGAGGATACGCGCAGCCCCGCGGCTTGCCCTGGGTCCTTCGGCCCACGACGGCCTAGGACTAAAGTCCCAGAGAAGAACCGCCGCGAGCGCCGCTAGGCGGGACAGACCAGCGGCATGATGAGCTTGACGAAGCGGGAGTTGAGCAGGACGACGACCACGCAGTCCGACGGCAGCGAGGGCGCGTTCATGCGCGCGCAGGCCGTGATGAATTTCGGGTCGCCGAGACCGAAGGTCTCGACGGCCTGGCTGATCAGCTCGCCGCTCCCTGCGAATGACATCCGCGGCGCCGAGAGAAAGCACGACATCTGGCAGGCGTCGACCAGGGCCGTGGAAAGCGCGTTCACCACGATATTGGAGATCTCCGCCGCCGCGCTGCGGTCGAATTCCTCGAGCCCCTTGCGGATCTGCTCCGCGGGCGGCAAATAGGCCTCGGCGATCGCCGCGGCGCCCTTGCGTGTGAACAGCGTCAGGAAGGCGCCTCCGGGCATGAAGGAGTACGCGCCGTAATGTTCGGCGGCGTCCGGGCCCGCGCAGCACTGCGCGCCCAGAGAGACCGTCTCGACCTTCCAGGGAGCGCGAGACATGGCGGCCAGCCTCTCGGCGCCCTCCGTGGCTCCGCCCGCGATGACCTTGAGAAGGGCTTTGCTGCCCGGCTCGTCGAGCTCGAGACCGGCTGGCGCCGACGAACGGCCCCGCGAGGGAACCGCGCTCGCCAGCGCGTCGAGCAGCTCCTCCTCGCCGAAGGCCTTGGACAGCATGCCGCAGGCGCCCGCCGCCATGACCTGGTCGCGCACCTTGCGCTGGGAGTTGGCGGAGACGATCAAGACCTTGGCCCGCGCGTCCTTCTGGCGCAGGGCCTTGAGCACGTCGAGGCCGTCGTCATGGGCCAGCGACAAGTCCAAGGTCACCACATCGGGCCGGTGGGCCTCGTAAGCCTTCAGCGCCCCCTCCAGGTCCTCGGCCTCGGCCGCGACCTGATGCCCGTGCGATTGGAGGATGTGGCGGATCAGGTGGCGGGCGACGTCGTTGTCATCGACGATGAGGACTCTCAAGGGCATTCCCATTGTACTCTCTGCGAGATTAGACACTATTAGCGGACGCAATACAACCGGACGCGGGGGGCGTCCTAGGACCAAGGTCCCACCCCCGGCCCCGGTCCGAAGCCTGCCCGTTGCGGAGCTTGACGGCTCTAGCCCTCGCCCTCCGTAACAGCCATAATAGGGGCGATGATGATCCCTTGGCTCGGGCTGCAGGATCCCGTAGCGAGCCTGACCCACTTCGCCGCCGCCGCCGCCGTTCTGATCGGCACCTACTTCCTCCTGCGCAAGGGACGCGGCAACAGCCTGCGCGTCGCCTCGCTCCTCCTTTTCAGCGCCTCCCTGCTCTTCCTGTTCTGCATGAGCGGGGTCTACCACGGCCTGGGCCCCGGGCCCGCGCGCGCCTTCTTCCGCCGGCTCGACTACGCCGGCATCTGGATCGTGATCGCCGGCTCGGCCACGCCGGTCCATCTGCTCCTGCTGCGCGGGCTCTGGCGCTGGGGCTTGACCGCGCTTTTCTGGACCGCCGCGCTGACCTGCCTGTTTCTCTTCGACAGCTATCTCTCGACCTTGCCCTACTGGTCGATCGTGCTGGGCTACGTCGGGGTCAGCATGCTCGGCGCGGTGTCGATCTCGCGGATCATCGGCCGGTACGGCTGGAGAGAGCCCTCGCTGCTGCTGCTGGGCGGGGCCGCTTACGCGGGCGGCGCGATCATCGACGCGGCCGAGGGACCGGTCCTCTGGAACGGCGTGCTGGGCCCCCACGAGGTGTTCCACATCCTCGTGATCGCCGGCGCCCTGCTGCACTGGCTCTTCATCTACAAGCGCGCCGATCGCCGCCTGCCCTCGCCGCGCGCCGCCCTGGCGACTCTTCGCTACGCCGTCAAAGGCTCACGCGCCGCGTAAAGCGGACTGGCGCGCGGTTGACGCAGCGCGATAGGGCCCTAAATCTGCCCGGCCCTGGGCCTTTGCGCACTCTCAAGACCAACGGCCTTCCTCTATACTATCCCCATGATCAATCCAATGGCAGTCATCGTCGCGACCGTACTCATGATGGGATCCTCGCCCGCGGCGGCCGCGGCGGCCCCGGACGACGAGACCGATTGGACCACCGACATGATCTCCCCTCCGCCGGCCCCGGGGCACCCGGCCCCGGCCCCGACGACCCCCGAAGGTGGCTTCTCCGACTCGGAACGCATCAGGTTCAGCGAGGGCATGCGCGAGCATGTGCTCGACCAGATCTGCCGCAAAGCCGAGATCCCCCTGGGCCACACCTTCCCCTTGACCAATTTCGGCGGCGTCGGCGTCGAGGGGGTGCGGCGTCTGCGCGTGCTGCCGGACAACCGCGTGGCGATCCAGGACTCCCAGAAGGTCTTCCTCGACCTCGGCCACAATCTGGTCACCGAGCAGATCGGCAAGGAGACGGTCGGCATCTCGGTCGGGGGACATTTCGACGGGACCTCGTTCGTCCTGCGGCCCATGCAGACGACCAATTCCTGCGCGGAGATCTGGGACCTGCTCAAGGTCACTCAATCGAAGAGCATCATCCCCTTCAAGGCGCAGCGCCTGGCGGAGATGGGCGTCGGCGAGCTCTGGAAGCTGCCCGCCGTGCTGACCATCGGGCACTCGGAATCCGCCACCCGGACCTTGCGGGCCGCCGACCCGTCCGGGATCACGGAAACGACGACCATCTCGTTCGGCATCGGACAGACGGGAGCCTCCATCATGAGCGTCTACCGCATGTCCGAGGACAAGATGCGCTTCAGATTGAGGATCTCCCACGCTAGGATCCACAATAAAGGAGGCTCGATCCTCGCGGTCCACCCGGCCATCCACATCTTCTCGGCCCCGGCCGGCATCCTGATCAAGGTCGTCGACAGCCAGACGACCCGTCTGCTCTCGCATTACCTCACCGAGAACATCGGCATCTTCTTTGCGAGCACCGACGGCCAGCAGCTCATGATGGAGTTCATCCTCGACCCGAGAAATCCCGAGGACATGGACGAGCTGGCCTCGGTCCTGCGCGGCGACTTCGTGACCTTGCTCAAGATGGCCAAGCGCATGGTCACCCTCCAGGCCAACGCCGACAGGGCCCGGAAGGACTTCGGCGAGCTCGAGAAGGAGCACGAAGCCAGATTCAAGCGCCCGGCGAATTTCCCCGGCCTCGACATCTACCACGCGCAGAGCAGAAACCTGCATCTGATGCTCCCATTCCTTTTCGACCACGTGCGCGCCTCGACCCTGGCCGACGACCGCATCGTCCGCCTCGACGCGCAGGGCGGAGAGGTTCACATCTACCGCTCCGACAGGAACGTCAACTCCGGCATGATCGACGTTCCCATCAAGGGCCAACTCGTCAAGCACAACTCCCAACAGAGCGCGCAGAGCTTCGCCTTCAAGGACAAGGACGGCAAGACCACCGAGCCCCAAGCCGTCTACATCCGCCAGGGCGGCTTCCTGCGCATGGCTTCCGACGAGGTGCGGGGGATCGCCGTCGACGTCAACGAGATCCTGGGGATGGTCGGCGCGCGCGGCGGGGAGCCCAACCCACGCACGAAACTCCCGCTCGACAGGATGCTGCCGCCCGAACCGGAGGTCTCGGTCCGTCAGGTCCACGGCCAGGAGACCAGGATATCCCCGACCTACCACGACGGAAGCTTGACCTTCACTTTGGTCCTCAACGAGAAAGCCGTGGCCGCGATCATCGACGCGTCGGGCGAACTCGTCGCGCGCAGCTTCGCCAACACCTTGATCGACCGCTGGGACAGGAAGGCGGTCGGCTGGATCCTCGACAACGGCGGGCTGCAGGCGGACGGCAGGCTCGCCGTCGACGGCGCCGCCGTCAAGAAGGAGTTCAGCACAGACGACCACGGCGTGCAGTGGCTCCGGGCCCAATGCGAGAAGGCCAGCGAGATCATCAAGGACATCGCCGCCGTGCGCGAGGCCGCCACCCCCGAGGCCCGCTCCGAGGCCATGGTCCGGCTCATGTCGGGCCGCGGCGAGAGCGACCTGGCCTACGGCGAAATGATGAAGGTGCTCGTCCAGCTCGTCGACCCGCGCGACGTCACGGCGGACCTCGTCTTCAACGTCAACAAGGAGATCAAGGGCGATCCCAACCTCCACGCCCACATGCTGCTCAAGAGGAACCGACCCGAGAACGACGGCCTCAAGCGGGCCGGCGAGGCGAAGAACCGCTTCGCCCAGCCCTCGGAGCTGGTCGACTAAGGACTTCGGCCGCGGCGAGGATGTCGTCGCGCCGCGGGTGGCCCGCCGCGAGGCGGACCGCCTCGCGCAGGCGCCGCTCCCCGAGCGTCCGGCGGCCGCTCAAGAATTGGGCCAGGGCCAGGCTCCAGAGGGCCCACGGCTGTTTGGGATCGAGCTCCAAGGAGCGCGAGAAGTCCTTGATCGCCCGGGCGCGCTCTTTGCGCAGCAGCCTGACCTCGCCGAGGTGCCAATGCAGGCGCGCGAGCAGGACGGCGTCGGGCGCCAAGGGGTCGCCGTGAGTCTGCCTCCGGCGCGCCCTGGTCTGCTCGACGAGAGCGGGAAGGTCTCGAAACCACCCGGGGCGTTCCGAGAGCAGGGCGTCCAGATAGAACACCGAGAGCGTCGAGAGCCGGCTGAAGTCGGGCTTGGACAGCTCGACGAGCGCGTAGCTCATGATCAGGAAGCCGTCCTCCGCCGTGCCGGGGCCTCCGGGCTTGGGCGCGCAGGCCTTGAGCTTGCGGATGCGCGCGCGGTCCCACGGCAGCGACCGCAGCCTCGGGCTCTGCCGCAGGGCGCTGACGATCTCGAGGTTGACCAGCCGGTTGAGCCGCGGCTTCCAGTTCTTGCGCTCGTTGAATGTCTCGAGCCCCGGCATGCGTGGATGCGCCAGGGCGCGGAACATGCGGTCGGCTTCCACGACGATCCCCCCTTCCCGCTTGACGACGCTGCGGATGGCCTCCTGCCCCGCGGCCCCGCACATCGCGGTGCGGTCGAACCGGGCCGTCCGTTCGAAGGACTTGCGCGCCTGAGCCCAGAGGCCGAGCCGTTCCTCGCAGCGCGCGATGAAGCCCCAGGTGAAAGCCTTCTCGTCGCCGCCGCGCGCGCCTGCCAGCGACTCCCTCCAGAGGCGCCGCGCCCCTCGATGGTCGCCGCGCAGGAAGCGGAGCCAGCCCGGCAGGAATCGGGCGTCGTGCAGGGTCCGGCCGACCTCGGCGGGCTCGCGGTAATTGCGCGGAGGCACGACGACGGCCGCTTCGACGCCGCGCGCCCGCGCGCGGCGGACGTTCTCGGCGAGATTGCGCGCGAAGGCCGCGTCGCGCGCGTCGGCGATCGCGTCGGAATCACCGCCGCGGGTCCCGGGAGCGGCCCCGAGCGTCTTGAGACGCGCGCGGTAGGCCGCGATCGCTTTGCGCCTCGCCCGCGCGTCGTCGACCCAGATCGGGACCGGCACGGCGTCGATGCCTTCGTAGTGTCCGGTCAGGAAGACGAGCAGGTCCGGGGCGTACTCGAGGACCTCGGCCTCGAGAAGCGCCTCGCGGAAGGTGTCGTAGCCCATCATGCCGCAGTTGAGCGTCTCGACGCTCAGCGAGGGCAGCGCCTCCTGCAGCGCGGCGCCGAGATCTCCCGGCCCCTGCTCCTCGTGCAGCAGCTTGGCGATCGAGCCCCCGAGCACGAAGACCCGGAACGTTCCCCGGGCTTTGACGGCCGGGAAGGAGGAGGCAAACGCGCCGGGCCGGTCGCTGCGGAGCCAGCCGGGACGGTCCGGATCGGCGACGAAGAAGGGCCGCCAGATGTCCTCGCAGTAGTATCGCCGCGACCAAGCGTCCGCCGTCGCCGCCGCGCCGATCGTCACCGGAGGGGGCGCGCTCCGAGGAGCCTGTCGCGCACCGAGGACTTGAAAAAGTCCGCGGCCGACCGGATCGGAAGATCCGCCGGCACCGACAGCTTGACCGGCGGCGCGCCGGGGAAGGCGAGCTCGTGAAAGACGCTGAACAGACGCGGATAAAAGTCCCACAGCGTCGGGTAGAGGTCGCGGTGGAGGTCGTATTCGTCGAGGCGGTCCGACAAGGCCCTCGCATAGCGGGCGAACAGCTTGTCCGACGAGTCGTCCTCCTCGTATCTCTTCAGGCCGGGCGCGGCTTTCTTGTTGAGATGCTTGACGATGGCCGAAACGAGGTAGCTCTTCGTGCAAGTCGGGTTGTAGGCCCGGCAGCGCTCGACCGCCGGCCCGTAGAACGCCGCCGGATCGGCGATGTTGAGCCTTTCGAAATAATAGAAGCTCGGATCGATGAAGACATACAGGGGTTCATACCACACCATATTGGAAAACGGAGCGGGGGCGGCGCCGGGCCGAGCGAGGATGAACTCGCGGGCCATGGTCTCGACCTCGAAGGCCGAGGTCCCGCTGCCGGCCAAGACCACGGGGTCCGGATACGGGACGACGTAGGACTGCTCGTCGGCGAGCAGAAGGGGCAGGACGTAGTGCGTCCGGCTCTTGAGGCCCACGCCGAGATAGCCTTCGATCGCCCCGATGGGATCGACGCCCCCCAGCGTGCTTCTTGCCGAGTCCTCGAGCCTCCGATAGAATTCGCCGTTGTCGCGGTAGAAGCCCATGAAATCGGAGAGCGCGGAGAAATCCCTGAGCTCCCAAAGGAAGCGCTGCATGTCTTCATTCTCGCTTTTGCCTTCCAGATGCGGGACGTCGAAGGACCGATCCTTGAGTTCGAGCGCCGGCGGAGCGGAGTAGTAGAACAGGACGATGGCGCAGATGTCCTCCCGCGGCCTGTTCGAGACCATATCCCGATACAGCATGACGGCGGGGTGCTCCCTCAGCGCCCCGAAGCGCCGCTCGACGCGCTGGGCGTACTCCTCCAGGCCGGGATCGCGGGGGCTGCGTCCGGCGAGGTGATCGATGACGCCGAGAAGTTCGATGCGCGGATCGACCTTGAAATCAAACGGCGGCCGGAGCTCCGCCGCGGCCGCGGCGGACGCCCACGAGAACAGCAGGACCGCGCTCAGCATCATGGCTTGGGCTTGGGCCTCGACGGAAGCTCCTTGCGCGCTTCGAGCAGCAAATTGCGAACCGCGGGGTCTTCCCCCGGTTCCAACGAGAGGGCCGCGTCGTAGACGCCCAGAGCCTCGTCGTAGCGCCCGCGCGCGGCGTGGATCGAGCCCAGATTGAGATACGCGGACCAGAGCCTTGGATCGAGCTTGATGGCGGCCCGCAGGTCGGCCATCGCGCCGTCGGCGTCGCCGCGCAGGTATTTGCATAGCCCCAGATCCGCGGCGAGACCGGCGTCGGTCGGGCGCTCGCGCGCGAGCTCTTCGAGCAGGCGCAGGGCGGGCGCGTACTCCTTCACGTCCTGATAGAGCAGGGCGAGTCGGTGCCGGCCGTCGAGATCGAGCTTCGACGGCTCGGCCCCGGCCAAGGCCGCCAGCGCCGCCCCGCGCTCCCCGGCCGCGACGGCGAGCGCCGCGCGATCGAGCGCGAGAGAGGCGTCCCCGGGCGAACTCGCGGCGAGCTCGTCCAACAGGCGCCGAGCCCGGCCGTATTCCTTCACATCCTGGTAGAGCAAGGCGAGGCGATGCCGGCCGTTGAGGTCGAGGCGCGACAGCCGGACCGCGGCCAAGGCCTTCAGGGCCGCCTCGCGCTCGCCCGCCTGCACGGCGAGCGAGGCGCGATCGAGCGCCAGCGCCGCGTCCGCGGGCGCGCTCTTGACGAGCTCGTCGAACAGCCGCCGGGCCCTGCCGTAGTCCTTGAGGGACTCGTACAGCAAGGCCAGCCGCCGTCGGCCGCCGGCGTCCAGCTTCTCCGGCTCGACCTCGGCGAGGGCCGCCAGCGCCTGCTCGCGCTGCCCCCCCTGGGCGGCCAGCGCGGCCCGGTCGAGCGCGAGCGAGGCGTCCCCCGGGGAGTCCTTGAGGAGGTCGTTCCAGAGCCCGCGCGCGCGCCCGTAGTCCTTGAGGTCGCGGTAGAGCGCGGCCAGGCGGCGGCGTCCGCCCTCGTCGAGCTTCGAGGGTTCGATCTCGGCCGCGGAGCGCAGAGCCGACTCGCGCTCGCCGGCCCTTGCGGCGAGCGAGGCGCGCTCGAGCCGCAGCGAGGCGTCCCCCGGCAGGTCATTGATGAGTCCGTCCCACACGCTCTTGGCCCCGCCGTAGTCCTTGAGGTCTTCGTAGAGGAAGGCCAGGCGGCGGCGCCCGTCGAAGTCGAGCTTCGACGGCTCGACCTCGGCCAAGGCCGCCAGCGCCGCCGCGCGCTCGCCGGCGCGAGCGGCGAGATCGGCCCGCTCGAGCCGCAGGGAAGCGTCTTGCGGCGAGTTCGCGACGAGGCCGTCCCACAGGCGCCGCGCCCTCGCGTAGTCCTTGAGGTCCCGGTACAGCGCGGCCAGGCGGCGGCGGCTGGCCTCGTCGAGCCGAGAGGGTTCGACCTCGGCCAAGCCCGCCAGCGCCGCCCCGCGCTCCCCCGCCCTCGCGGCCAGCGAGGCGCGCTCGAACCGCAGCGAGGCGTCCCCCGGCGAGCTCTTGACGAGCTCGTCCCACACTCTTTGGGCCCGGCCGTAGTCCTTGAGATCCTGGTAGAGGAAGGCCAGCCGCCGCCGGCTCTCGAGATCGAGCCTCGAAGGCGCGACCTCGGCCAAGGACTTGAAGGCCGCCTCGCGGTCCCCGGCCCCGGCGGCCAAAGCGGCGCGGCGCAGCCACAGGCGGGAGATCGCCTCCGGGAAGCGCGGAGAGACCGCCGAGAGGCTCGAGCCGGGCGTCCGGCGGCCCTCAAGCTCCTTGAGGCGCTCGCAGAAAGCCGCCAGCTCCGGGACGCGCTCCGAGGAGTGGCGCCCCAACGCCGCGAGGAAACCGCCTTCTCCCAGATCTTGGGCCAGCGCCCTGAGGGCGACGGCGTAGGCCAGATGAGTCCGGAGGCAGCCGGTCAGCGAGCCGCCCCGCCAATCGAGGCAATCCGCGGACGAGTCTTCGGCGGCGCCGGCGGACCCCGGCAGCAGCGCGCCCGCGGCCGTCCCGGCGAGCTCCGCGGCGACGGAGCCCTCGAAGGAATCGAAGGCAAAGGCGACCCGCCCGCCCTCGAGCCCGCGTCCGGGGCGCAGCCGCAGTTCCTCGCCCGCGCCGCGCCAAGCCAAAGGGGGGCCCTTCGCGTACGCCGCGGGAAACAGCGCCGCCAGCAGGAAGCGATGGCCGCCGTCGAAGGGCCGGCCCAGGTAGGCCGCCACGGAGGCCGGGCTGATCGCATGCAGGGATTCCCGCCGCGCCGTCTCCACGAACCCTTGGTAGGCCGCGCGATGGGCCGCGAAGAAGTCCATGAACTTCGAGCGCCCGGCGAAATCCCTCAGCTCGTCGAGAAAGGCGTCGGCCTCCCGGCGCCCTCCCAGAAGCTTGATGTCGCTCTGCGGGATCGGCTCCCTGACCAGCAGCTCGGGAGGATCCGAGAGATGAAGCAGCACGCGCGCCGGCGCGTTGGCGGGCGCGCCGCCCCCGAGGAGCCGGGAGAGGCGCGCGACGGCGGGATGGGCGGACAGGCTCGAGAAGGCGGCGCGCGCCTCGGCGGCGTAGCCGCCCGGGTCCGCTCCCGCCGGCTCGGACAGCATGAGGACCACCGAGAGAAGCTCGACGCGGGGATCGACCGCGAAAGACACGCTCACGGGCGCGGCCGCGAGGGCGGCGCTCGAAAGGAAGACCAGGCAGGTGGCCCGGAGCGGCGTCTTTTTATTCATGCGGTGACTTTGTTTTCGGGGGGTTCCGCATCCCAGAGTATCACCCCCGCCCGCCGCGCGTCAAGCCCGTTTCGAGGTATAATCCAACTGGTCATGATGGAAGCGATGCAGCTCGGGATCGAGCGCTTCAACGGCGGCCGCTATGAGGAAGCCCTGCGGTGCTTCCGGCGCGCCTTTGAGGCGGGCGAGCGCGACCCGCAATTGAAGTGCTTCATGGCCCACGCCTTGAATTCGCTGGGCCGTCCGCGCCAAGCGGCCGCCGCCTTCGCGTCGTTGATCCATGAAGCCCCCCGGCATCTGCCCGCCTACGCCGGCCTGGCCAACCTGATCCTCCAGCGCGGCAGGATCGCGGGCGCAAGCCAAAATCTGCGCCGCGCGCTGAGGCTCGCGCCGGACCGCAAGGACGGCCGCGGGCGGCTCGTCGAGGCGCTGCGCGCCTGCGCCCAGGCCTGGCGCTCCGAGGGAGACGCCGCTTCGGCCGAGGCGGCGCTGCGCAAGGCCCTGGCCTTGAACCCGCGCGACAAAGGCTCCCGCGACCTATTGGTCGAGGCCTTGAGCCAGCGCGCCCAGTCTCATCTCTCGGAGGGAGAGCTCGAACCCGCCGAAGAGGCCCTGCGCGCGGTCCTAGCGCTCGAGCCCCGCCACGCGCAGGCCCGCTGCAGCCTCGTCGCCGTGCTCCGGCGCCGCGCCGAGGGCTTCGTCACCGCCAACGAGGTCAAGTCGGCCGAAAAGGTGCTGCGCGAGCTGCTCGTGCTCGAGCCCTCCAACGAGGAATCCCGGTTCGAACTCATCAAGATGCTCCTGTCCGCGGGCAAGCTCGACGAGGCGGAGCGTTCTCTGCGCAGGAGCTTGGCGCGAAACCCCCGGGACGAAGGCTCGCGGACCGCTCTGATCAAGGTGCTCTGGCTGAGCGCCCAGCGCTGCGCGACCGCGGGGGAGCTGGAGAAAGCCGAGCGGCGCCTGCGCGAGGCCCTGTCCATCGACCCCGGCAACGCGCAGACCCGTCAAAGGCTCATCGCGCTGATCCGCCCGGGCGTCCGGGAGCACAAGTCCGCGGGGCGGCGCAAGGCGGCCTCCGCGCTCTCGCGGAAGATCCTGCGCATCGACCCCGCCGACGCCCGGGCCCGCATGACTTTGGGCGACGTCCTGTTTTCGTCGGGCAAGGTCCGGCGGGGCAGGGCCGTGCTGGCTCAGGCCCTGCGCCTGGACCGCGGGACTCTCGAGCCCATCGACCGCTTCAAGGTCCTCATGAAGCTGGGGCGCTACAAGGCGGCCGTGGCCGCCGCCGAGCGCATACTCGACAAAGGTCCGCGCTTGGTCGACATCCGCTGCTTTTGGGACCCCTGGGAATGGGACGACCGCCGCCCGCGCAGCAGCCGCGTCTCGGAGCTCAGAAGATTCGAGGCCGCCATCGGCCCCCGCGCCCGGAGCCCCTGGCTCCATTACTACCGCGCCGATCTCAGAGGGCCGGAGGGCCTCCCGGAATTCGAGCGCCTGGCGGGCTTCTCTGCGAAGCGGTACGGCTGGATGTTCTTCAAGGCCGGCACGGCCGCGCTTCTGGAGGGACGCTTCGAGACCGCGGCGAAATGGTTCAAGATCTCGCTGCGCCGCCGGCCCAAGGACTGGCGGGCGCACTGCTTCCTCGGCGAGGCCTACCTCTGCCTCCGGCGTCCCCGGGCCGCGTTCCAGGAGATGGACCGCGCCCTGCGCGCGGCGCCGGACAGCGAAGGGGCGCAGATCCAGGCTTGGCGCGGCGCCTTCGATCTCTGGCTGGGAAACTACAAGAAGGCTTTGGCCCGGCTCAATATCGCGTGCGGCGCCGGCGCGCAATGCGCGTTCTGCTGGCGGGCGGGGGCGCTGCTCAAGCTCGGCAAGCCCGCGCAGGCGCTCAAGCAGCTCGATCTGACTTTGAGCCGCTATCCGCTCGATTTCGAGGCGTACGTGTGGCGGGGCGAAGCCAAGCGGGAGCTCGGCTTATATGAAGAAGCCCTCGAAGACCTCGACGAGAAGACCTTCAAGGATCCACGGCGCGTCGCGCCGGTCTGGCTGTGGGCGCTGTTCAACCGCTCCCTAGCCAAGCTGGCTCTCGGAGACCGCGAGGGGGCCAAGACCGATTTCGACGCCATCCCCGCCTTCGTCGTCGATCATATCAGGAAGAGGACGGGGCTCGAGAGAATGGAGGACATCCTCAAGGCGGGCTTGAGGCTCAGCCGCGGCTTCCGCCGCGACGAGTACCGGCAGGCGATCTGGATGGCGTGAAGGCCCGCCGGGGCGGCCTTGACTTCCCCGTCTTCTTGACCTATTCTAGACCTGGTATTGTCACCGTTGATGATCTCCCTCTCGACGCTCCAAAGCAGCTCCGGCCTGCGCCGCAAGGCCGTGCTGGCCCTGCTCGCGATGAGCCTCCTGCCGCTGCTCGCGACCGGCTACTGGACCTCCCGGCTCGTCGAGAAGGGCGTCGAGGTCTCGGTGCTCGAGCTGCACATCGGCGCCGCGGCGCGCCTGGCCGCCGAGGTCCAGTCCTACACCACGGAGATGTCGGCGCGCCTCGACGGCGCCCTGGGCCGACTCCGCGCCCCCGGCCTCGGCGAGGCAGACCTCAAGGCCCTGCTGCGCGGCCTGGCGGCCAGCCACCCGGACATCCGGTCCGCCGCCTTGCTCGACGGCAAGGGGAAGGTCCTTTCCCACGCCGAGGCGGGCCCTCCCATGCCCTGGGCGCCGAGCCTCGACCTCGACATGTGCCGGGCCCTGCGGCGCGCGGTCTGCTGGGCTCCCGCCGAGGGCCGCTCACCGGTGCGCCTCGAGATCGCGCGGCCGCTGCCCGGCGGGCGCACGGCGAGGCTCGTCGCGGTGCCGATCAGCCTCTGGGCCGCCGTCGACACGGCGCGCATCGGCAGCAACGGCCACGCGGTCGTGATCAACCAGATGGGCCGCCCGGTCCTGATCCCCACCGGTGAGTTCAGCGAGTCGGCCCGCCGCGGCATCGAGGATTGGAAGATCGTGCGCCAGGCCCTGTCCGCCGGAGCCATCGGCTCGAGCTGGTTCGCCGACCACAAGGGCCTGCTGCACGTCGGGGCCTACGCCCCGGTCCCGGCCTTTAGCGGCGCCGTGATCACCCAGCAGCCGATGGTCGAGGCCTTCGGCGTGGCCGGCAAGGTGCGCCGCTCGATCGTGCTCTCGGTCCTCCTCATGGGCGTGATCGCCGTGGGAGCGGCGTTTCTGCTCTCGAAGCGGCTGGCAAGCCCCCTGCTGGCACTTGCCGACTCGGCCGAGCGCGTGGCCGCGGGCGAGTTCCCCCCGCCGCTGCGCCTCGAGACCCGCGACGAGCTCCAGACCTTGGCCGAGACCTTCAACCGGATGGTCGAGCAGCTCAAGAGGTACTCGGAAGTCCAGATCGAGAAGACCCTGCAGACCCAGCAGCGCATGGAGGCCATGCTCTACTCCATCGACGACGGCATCCTGATGACCGACGAAGCGTCGCTGCTCCTGGCCAACCGCAGCGCCCGCGAGATGCTGGGCCTGCCCTCCGTCGATTCGCTCGAGGGGCGCCGCCTCGAGGACCTCGCCCTGCCCGAGCCCGTGCGCCGCGCCCTGATGGCGGCCGTCGCCGACCCCGCCGCGCCGGCCGTCGAGATCACGCTCGCCGGCGCGAAGACCCCGCGCACGATCCGCGTCGCCTCGCGCCCGGTCCTGCTCCCCAAGGGTCAGAGGAAGCTCGGCGTCGTGCTAGCGCTTTCCGACGTGACCCTCGAGCGCGAGATCACCCGCCTCAAGGACGACTTCCTGCACTCGGTCTCGCACGACCTGCGCAGCCCGGTCACCGCCATCATGGGCTTCATGGACTACATGCTCAAGGGCGTCGGAGGCAAGCTCTCGGACGACCAGGCGGACATGGTGACCCAGGTCAAGATGTCGGCCTCGCACGTGCTCACGATGGTCAACGACATCCTCGACCTGGCCCGCATCGAGTTCAAGAAGGTCAAGGTCAATCCGAAGTTCTTCTCGCTCTCGCTGCTCGCCGACCTGACGGTGCGCAGCCTCGCGCCCCTGGCCAAGGAGAAAGGCGTCGCCTTCAAGATCGACGCGGCCGGCAGCCAGATCGTGGAGGCCGACCAGGGGCTCATCGAGAGGCTCATCGCCAATTTCGTCGGCAACGCCGTCAAGTTCGCGAAGTCGACCGTGACGGTCGCGGTGCGCGACGCGGGAGACTGCGTCGAGCTCTGCGTGGGAGACGACGGCGACGGGATTCCGGCGGCCTATCAGGACAAGATCTTCGAGAAGTTCGAGCAGGTCCCCGGCACGCGCAAGGGCGGCATGGGGCTGGGCCTGACCATCTGCAAGCAGATCGTCGACATGCACGGCGGCCGCATCTGGGTCGACTCAGCCGAGGGCAAGGGCGCGCGCTTCCACTTCTCCCTGCCCAAAAAGTTCACGGCTGCCTGAGCTCGGCGCGGCGCAGCAGGGCGGCCACGCGCGCCAGCAGGGCCTCCTCGTCGAAGGGCTTGACGATGTAGTCGTCGACGCCGATCTTCTGCGCCAGGGTCTGGCTCGAGGCGTGGTTGACCGCCGTCAGTATGACGATCGGCACGTTCCAGATCTTGAGGTCCCCGCGGACCGCCTTGATGACCCCGACGCCGTCGAGCACCGGCATCTGCAGATCCGTGATCAGAAGGTCGGGGATCTTCTCGTGGAGCATCTTGACCGCCTCGCCGCCGTTGGGCGCTTCGCGCACGCGGTAGCCCTCGGCCTTCAAGATCCGTTTGAGCAGGATGCGGATCGACTCCTCGTCGTCGACGATCATGACCTCTTTCGCGGATGCTGGAGGAGCCGGGACGGCGACGGCCGCGGCGGCGGGTGAGGCTTCCGCGGCCTTCTCCTCGCCGCCCTCCCTTCGAGCCTCCTCGATGGAGGTGTCCCCGACGCAGACGTGCCAGATGAGGTCGTCCTCGGGCGTCATCAGCCAGCCCTCCGTCAGCGCCCGCTTGCGGAACTCGGTCTCCGCGATCCCGGCGGTGATCATGCTCTTCACCTCTTGATTGACCGACAACAACTCGGTCACGACGACGCGGCCGCGAAAGCCCGTCTGGGCGCACTGCACGCAGCCGGCCCCGCGCACGAGCTTGGGGGTCAGGCCCATGCGCTCGGCGGCCGCGGCCATGTCGCGCGGGAGCTCGGAGGCCGGCACGTCCTGCCGGCACTGCGCGCAGACGCGGCGGATGAGGCGCTGGCTCGTGACCGCGCTCATGGGGGATGCGATCTTGTAGGGGTCGATGCCCATTTGAACGAGGCGAGTCACCGTCGCCACGCAGTTGTTCGAGTGCAAAGTGCTCAGGACGAAGTGGCCGGTGTTCGAGGCCTGGAAGGCGATCTCGGCGGTCTCCTTGTCGCGCATCTCGCCCAGGAGGACGACGTCGGGGTCCTGGCGCAGGACCGAGCGCAGGACCGCCGCGAAGGTCAAGCCCGCCTTGTCGTTGATCTGGACCTGGTTGATCCCGTCGAGCTTGTACTCGACGGGGTCCTCGATGGTCACGATGTTCGAGGCCTCGGAGCGCAGATAATTGACGCAGGCGTAGAGCGTGGTGGTCTTGCCGCTGCCGGTCGGCCCCGTCACCAGCAGCAGGCCGACCTCGGCGTCGAGGACGCCCTGGAGCCGATCTCGAACCTCTTTTCGGAAACCCAACGACTCGAACGGGATCTCGGCCGAGCGCTTGTCGAGTATGCGCACCACGACTTTCTCCCCGAGCGCCGTGGGCAAGGTCGAGATGCGCAGGCCGATGTCGTGGCCGTCGAGCTTGATCTTGGCGCGGCCGTCCAACGGGCGCCGGCGGTCGGCCACGTCCATCTTGCCCATGACCTTGATGCGGGTCACCAGCGGCCCGCAGCCCAGATGCTTGGGCAAGGTCAGGACGTTGCGCAATTGGCCGTCGATGCGGTAGCGCACGACGGTGCGCGTCTCCTCCTGCTCGATGTGGATGTCGCTGGCGCGCATCTTGATCGCGTTGACGAAGATCGAGGTGGCGATGTTGGCCACCGGCCCCTCGGCCTGGCCCTCGACGACGTCGAGCGGGTTGAGCTCCTCCTCCCCCTTCTCCTCCTCGACGACGACGTCGGCCGTGATCTCGCTCGAGAGCTGCTTGGCGAACTCGTCGGCGGCCTTCATCGGGTTGAACTTCTCCTCGATGAGCTGGGCGATGCGCGCCGGGAGGCAGAACTGCGGCTTGATCGTGCGCCCGGCCACGGCGCCGATATCCGAGATCACGTCGGGGTTGCAGGGGTCGCTCATCGCCACGACCAACGAGTCGCCCGCCAGCCTGACCGCGATGAGATTGTGCTTGCGGCAGAGCTTCTCGGGGATCAGCGAGACCGCCATCGCCTCGAGATCCTCGGCCTTGGGCTCGGACATCGCGATGCCGTAGTGGCTCTCGAGCATCGCGCCGAGCTCCCCCGGGGTCAGGAAGGACCGCTTGATGAGCTCTTCCGAAAGCGACGGGCACTTCGCGGCGCGGATCTCGGGCAGGGCCTTGGCGACGAGCGGCTTCTTGCGCTCGATGAGCGAAGCGAGCCACTCGTCTTGGAAGCGGTGCGTCGCAGCGGTGGCCGCCATGTCAGCTCTTGTACGCCCCAAGCACGAGCTGGATGAGCTCCAGGGCCTCGTCGGGGTCGAAGGGCTTTCGCAGGATGCCGGAGAGCTCGAGGTCGTTGAGCGCCCGAAGCTCCGAGTCGACGCCCAAGGAGCCCGTGGCGACCAGCACGCCCGCGCGCGGGAACTTCGCCTTGAAGGCGCGGACCATGTCGACGCTCAGGCCGTCGGGGAGCTTGTAGTCGGTGATGAGCAAAGCGCAGTCCTTCATCTCCCCGATGCGCGCCGCCGCCGCGGCCAAGTCCTCGGCATAGAGCGCCTCGTGGCCGGTGCCGCGGAACATGTAGCTGAAGAGCTTGCGGATCCCGGCGTCGTCCTCGACGATCAGGACGGTCACGCGGGCACCTCCACCATGGGCAGCTCGACGCGGACCTCGGTCCCCTGCCCCTCGACGCTGGCGACCTCGATGGCGCCTCCCGACTGCTTGACGATCCCGTACGCCACCGAGAGGCCCAAGCCGCTGCCTTGGCCCTGCGGCTTGGTGGAGTAGAACGGGTCGAAGACGCGGCCCAGCGCCGCGGCCGGGATGCCGACGCCGTTGTCCTTGATCGTGACGACCGCCTTGCCGCCCTCGCGGATGAGGCGCACCGAGATCACCGGCTCCTTGCGCCCCGCCACGGCGTCCTTGGCGTTGCTGAGGATCTGAAGCAGGGCCTGGTGGAGCTGGGGCCGGTCGCCCGTGACCCAGGGCGCCCCGCCGGGCGCTTCGGTGGACACGGCGATGCCGCGGCAGGTGCAGCGGAAGAGTTCCAGAGCGTCGTGGACGACGCTTCCCAGATCGATGGCCTCCTCCTGGCTCGGCTTGCGCCGGGCGAACTGCAGCATGTTCTGCACGATCTGGCCGCAGCGCTTGCTCTCCTTGTAGATGCGCTCGATATCCTCGCGCTGCTCGGGGGTGAGGTTCTTCGCCTTGAGCAGCCAGTGGGAGAAGCCGATGACGCTGGTCAGGGGATTGTTGAGCTCATGCGCGACGCCGGCGGCCAGCTCGCCCAAGGAGGCGAGCTTGGAGGCCTGCAGCAGCTGGGCCTTGGTCTTGGCGAGCGCGCCCTGGGTCTCGTGGATCGTGCCCACGATCAGCAGCAGAAGCTCGTCGTCGACGGGCTTCTGAAGGAAATGATAAGCGCCGCGGCGGATGACCTCGGCCGCGCCCGAGCGCGGAACCTGCGGCGCCACCATCAGGAAGGACACCGCCGGATCGGCGGCTTTGGCCCGCCGCAGCAGCTCGAGGCCTTCCATGTCCGGCAGGGCCAGCTCGCAAACGACCACCTGCGCCTTCTCGCGGCGGAGCAGCTCGAGGGCCTGGCTGCCGTCGGCCGCGGCCGACGCTATGTGCCCGCCGCGATTGAGAGCCGCGCGGAAGCGATCGCGGCAGGAGGCGTCGGGATCGACGATCAAGACTCGGGCGGTCTCGGCGCTCATTCCAGCAGTTCGGGCCTGCCCGCCCTCTCGCTGGCCGCCAGGACGGCCAGCCGCAATGAGAGCTGGTGGTAGGACATCGAGAGTTCCATGAGCTGCCCTTTCATCGCGGCCATCGGGCCGAGGAGCTCCTGCCGGAGGTCCTCGACGCTCGTGAAGCCCGCGAAGACCGGCGTGGCGGCCTGGCCCGGCGCCGGGGCGGGCGCGGGCCGCGCCGCGGAGAGCTGGGCTGAGATCGACGCGTCGAGCCTCGCCTTGAGAACCGAGACGTCGCGCGCGAGGTTCGAGCGCATCATCTCCATCGAGGCCTGCAGCTCGCGCACCATGTCGGCGACGGTCTCCAAACGGGGCCCGGGCTCCGGCGGCGCGGACTGGGCCGTCTCGAGCTTCTGCTCGAGGCGGACCTCGAGCTGGGCCAGCCGCCGCTGCTCGGCCTCGGTCTGCGCCGTGACGAGAGTCTTGAGCTCGGCCAGCGCGCGCTCCAGCGCTTCCATCGTCTCTTTCGACGGCCCGGAAATCGTCGGGGGGACGGCCGGAGCGGGCCGGTCGAGGCGGGCCTCCAGCTCCTTGATGCGCTTCTCGCGCTCGGCCAAGCCCGCCGAGAGCTCGCGTGCTGACTCGCTCTCGCGGGCGGCGGCCGCCTGCAGCTGGGCCGCGGCGGCCTTGAGCTCGAGGACGGCATCGGCGTAATCCTGCGCTGGCGCGCTCGCGGGGGCGGCCGCGACCGCCGGCAGAGGCGCCGCAGGCGGCGCGGCCGGCGCGGCCGGCGCGGCCGGTTTGGGAGCCTCCATCGAGGTGGCAAGCTCGGCCATGCGCGCGAGCATGTCCTGCTCGGACGCCGCCGCTCCGGGAGGCGGAGGAGGCTCGAGCCCCGGCGGGGATGCGGCCGCCGGAGCGGCGGGCGCGATCTGGCCCGCCAGTTCCTCCATGCGCTTGAGCAGGTCCTGCTGAGCCTGGGTCGCTCCCACCTCCGGCGTCCCTTGGGGGTCGGGATCTTTTTCGGCCATCAACGGTGAGTGTACCCCCTAGCTTTGGGATTGTCAAGCTCCGACCTGCGAAATTTTGAAGGCGATTGACACCCAGGGGGCATTAAGTTATATTGGCTCCATGGAGACCTTCATGGCCGTCTGCATGGGCCTCATCACCGTCGAACTCGGCATCATCGTCGCCGCGATCCTGATGGTGGCCCTGCGGGTGCGCGACACGGCGCAAGCCGTCGAGGTCGTCGCCTACCGGGTCGATTCGGAGATCGAAGGGATCGGCTCGACCTTGCGCTCGGGCTGGCTCAAGACCTTGGGCGCGACGGCCAGCGTTGTCGCCGGAATCTGGAGCGGCCGCCGGGGCCGCGACGAATAGGCGGAGCCCGCTTTGCTGAGATTCTTCAAGCGCCTCTTCTTCGACGAGAATTTCAACCAGAAGAAGGCCTTCCTCAAGTCGCTGGACCTCTTCAAGGACCTCACGAGCCGCGAGATCGGCCTTCTGGCCCAGGCCCTGCATTCGCGCACCTACCACGCGGGCGAGACCCTGTTCCTCGAGGGCGACATCGGACGCGCGCTGTTCATCCTCGAGTCGGGCAAGGTGGAGCTCTCGCGCCGCGAGGAGCAGACCGGCAAGAGCCGCCTGATCTACACCATCGAGCCCGGCGAGTTCTTCGGCGAGATGGCGCTGCTCGAGCAGCTCCCGCGCACGGCCTCGGCCGTAGCGGCCGAGCGCTCGCGGCTCTATCTGCTCTACCGCTCGAAGCTCGACAATCTGCTGCACTACTACCCCCGCGTGGGCGTCTCGATCATGTCCCACCTCGCTCAGCTCCTCTCCGCGCGCCTGCGCCGCGCCTCCGCCCTCTCGGCCAAGGCCGCCGACGCCGTCCATGGCTGAGCGCAGGCGCTTTCCGCTGGTCCCCGGGCTGCTCGTCACCGCCGTCATCTGCTTCCTGCTCTACCACATGGTCCGCGTCCTCATCCCGTTCGCCCTGGGCTTCGCCGTCGCCTACGTCGCCAACCCGATCGTGAGCACCTTCGAGCTCAAGGGCCTGCGCCGCTGGGTGAGCGTGGCTACCCTGTTCCTCGCCGTCGCGGGCGCCTTCGCCCTGGCCGCCGGGGGCCTGACCGACCTCGTCACGATGCAGTTCTCGACTCTTCAGAGCTCCGCTCCGAAATACTTGACCGACTCCAAGGCCATGCTGGAGGGCTTCGAGGCCAAGCACATCCGGCGCATCCCAGCCGCCTACCGCGGCATGGTCTCGAAGGAGGTCAATGCGCGCCTTTACGACCCCCTCATCGACCAGGTCCAGAAGATCCCCGCCTATGTCCTGGACCTGTTCCCGGTGCTCTCGATGGCGCTGCTGGTGCCCTTCATCACCTTCTTCTTCCTGATCGACGGCCCCGGCGCCATCGACGGCTTCATCCAGGCCTGCCCGAGCCGCTACGTCGAGCAGGCCCTCCATTTGATTTCGGAGATCGACGCGAGCTTGGGCAGCTACCTGCGCGGCCTCATCATCGAGGCCCTGGCGATCACGGCGGCCTCGTTTACGGGTCTGCTCATCATGGACGTCAACCAAGCCCTGGCCATCGCGGTGATCGCCGGCGTCTTCAACGTCGTGCCCTATCTGGGCCCAGCGCTCGGCGCGGTGGTGGGCGGGCTCGTCGCCTTGTTCCAGTACGGCACGATCTGGGCCCCCGCCAAGGTGCTGCTCCTCTTCGCTGCCGTCAAGTTCGCCGACGACTGGGTGCTCCAGCCGATCATCGCCAAGCACTCGACGCACCTGCACGCCCTGACCTTGCTCGCAAGCCTGATGGTCGGAGAGGCGCTCTTCGGCATCATCGGCATGCTGTTCGCCGTGCCGGTGGTCTGCGTGCTCAGGGCGCTCATCAAGGTGATCTGGACCTGGTACTCGACCGAGTCCCGGTTCCGGGCGCCGGAGCTGCTCGACGGCGCGGCCCTGCCCTACACCTGAGGCGCTTCGCTTTCGGTAGGTAACCATCATGTTCTGCCGAGCTTCCGAATCGCGCGGCGGGTTAACAAGAAGAACTGGGGCAGGACGGACTGCCTCAGGTTCAAGAACTGGTTTCGGCTGATTGGCGCGAGCTCCGTCCGCTAATCACTCTAATGCAGCTCTTCAAACAGTATGCTGTATGTGTCTCTTGGCGCGTCTATCTCATGAAGAATAAACACGGCCTCGTCTATTTTTCGAAGCGCATATGAAACTTGACGGTCAACCGGCAGCTTGATCGCCAGATGATCTGGGCCTACTTGAATTGCGCTTGAGGCATGCCGGAAGGCCGCGCCGTCAGCCAAGAGTCTGGGAGCGCAAAACTCTGGCTTCTCCGGATCCCGGGTGTATTGAGAGTAAATGCTCCACAGCGCCATCAGTCTAAATTCAGGCTTCGGTGTTCCCGCCAGCAGTATCGTACCGCCAATATTATCGGTTTTTGAAAATCCGCGTCCCGCCAACCAATGCCGTTCGAGATCGGCTTTGGCAGGGGCTACTCCTGCAGTATAGAGAGCTGCGAGTTGATCATAGAGCGATGCGCCGTCTGGGCTATTCAGTTCAGGATGCTTTCTCAATTGACGATCGATGAGTTCCTTGACCGCATCAACCTGCAATTTGCGACCCTCCGCGGCCAACATCCTGCTAAAGGCCCCGCGCGGCCCGACGCTCGGGAGAAGCTCCATGCCCGGATTTTGCGTGATCAGTTGAGGCGTCTGCTCGCGGCTCATTCGACGGGCCTCTATACGCACATTCTCACTGACATCGTTAAAAATGTCTTGAAGAGTTATAACACCGTGCCCAAACGGGTAACTATTGGCGTCGGAGAAGGCTCTCATGAGAAAATATGTAAAAACGCCGTACCCCGATTGTCTCATCGAGCCGGCGATCTCGTCCCCTGCGGACGCTGTCATGATGGAGATTTTCGGGGACGGCTTCGGCGGCTTCCAAAAAGCGTTGACCAGCGGACGAGCCCCAGGCCTTATCACCGATCTGGGCCCGGAACCGGAAAAGCAGGCGTCCAGGAATACGACCACCTCGGATGCATTCAGTTGGTCGAGCAGCCGATAGAATTCAGACATCGATAGCGCGGTGCTCTCCAGCGCATTCGGGTTCGCATCCCACGGCACCAGATACGCTTCTCCCGAATTACCGGGGGAGCCATGCCCTGAGAAGAAGACGTATACTCGCCTGGACCTTTGTGGGGAAGGAGAGAGGACACTGCGAAGATTGGCTACAGTGACGGATTCTTCTTGGAGGGTTCGAACCCGACTCGACAAGACGCTGTGCGCAAAGCCGTCAAACCGGTAGACGTCTCGGCTCGCATACTCAGCACGAGGCAAATTCTTGTATCGCTCTACGCCGATGACGAGCACCTCGTCTCGCTCATCGGTGGTAAAGTAACTCCCGAAGCTGTCGACTGATGACGTTAGGCGCGCATCGAAAGCCAGCGGAGGGGCGCTCATCCCCGCATCGTCCGGATTCCCAGACTCTGGATGAACGCTCTGCAAAGTCGCCTCTCCAGCCACAGGATACGCGTTCACCTCGCCGCTGAGTTTTCGAGAATGGACCTTCCCCTGGTAGCCGCCGACCATTATAATCACTCCATTGTGCTCGGCGGCCTCGGTGTAGGCGCGCCAGACGTAGCTGGCGATGATATTCCCATCGCGCGTATACTGCTCAGCCAAGGACACTCCTCGAATCTTGACCACCGTTGAGGGCGCTCCGCCGCGGTGTACCTCGAGGGCTCCCGAGTAGTCGCCATTCTGGCGATAGACCTCCGGACCCACCACATCATGGGCGGCGTCGAGCCCTCCTACGATATAAATCTCTCCTTTGACCGACACCGCAGCCGCTCGGACTCTGGCTGACCGAGCCACGGACTTGGTGGACCACCGACGAGTCTTGTAGTTGAACGCATCGACCATGGACGACGCCGAAGCGACCTTGCCTTCCATGGTGCCGCCGCCGATATAGAGAATCTCATCTCCTATCACGATCGACGCCATGCCAAATCGAGGGGATGGCATCTTCGAGATGGTCTCCCAGGTGTCGGAACGGGGGTCGTACGCTTCCACCTCGGCGATGACCGGGCCCCCCACCGTCTTGCCCCCGGCCACGTAGATCTTACCGCCCGCGACGTTTGCGGAATGATTATGTCGGGCAACCCTCATGGCACTACGAGGGCGCCATTCGCCGCTCATCGGGTCGTAGGCCTCTACAGTGTCCAGCGACCGCTGGTGATCTGTCCCTCCGATCGCGAATAGCTGGCCGTTGTGCACTGCGGCGGCGAGCAGAGTCCTCGGCGTCGGCATCCTAGTCTTGGCGGACCAGATGTGCGTCGCCATGTCCAAAGACTCCAGCCATCCACCCACCCCTTCCGCTGAGTCGCCGCCTACGCAGTAGAGGATATCGCTTGTGACCACGCAGGCGTGGCCCAGGCGGGCAGTCGGCATTTCCGGAAAGCCTTCCTGGTATGCGGCTGAATCCGCCGTGGGGGCGGCAATCATGGCGAGCACCAGAATAAGCCTCATGACTTGCATGTTCAATACAGCAGGAGGCCCCTATCAGCTGTATACAGCTGCGGCGTCTGCTGTCTGGATTGGAGCTGGGCGGCTCTGACGACATTTCCGCGGACAAATTGAAACAGCTCATCTACGGAAACATGCCCATCAGAATTGGCATCGGCGGCGCCCGCGATTCCTTTCAGGAGATAGAAAGAGAACGTACCGTGGTTCTCGGCTGGCAAGCTGGTTGCCTCCTCCCGTCCTGCCGCGGCAGTGATCACCGTTAATCTTCCGGGAGTCGCGGGCCCTCCGTCCGAGACGGTCATCAATGGACGGGCGTTCAACACAGACACGGATCGGGAACCTTGTCCGGAGAAACAAGAATCGATCATTACGATGACTTCCTTTGCTTTGAGCCCTTGAAGATGGCTATAGAGGTCCTTCATCGGGTACCCGGTGGACTGGAGGAAGGCAGGGTCGCCGTCCCATGGCACGAGGAATGCCCCCCCCTGTGCGACTATCGGGCGCTCCGTGGCCTGAGAAATAGACATAGACCCTGGAGTCTTTATCAGCGTGGCGAGGAAGCCATTCCTCGAGGAATTTCGACATGTCGGCGCGGGCCGCATTCGCGCCGGTGAGCAGGACAATATTGGCTTCCGGCACGCCCAAAATGCTCTTGAAAAGTTTCGCCATTGTAGCCGCATCGTGCTCTCCGTTGGAAGCTGCCCGAACAGACCTGTAACTGTCTATGCCAATCACGACGGCAAAATCATTGGGGCGAACCCCCGGTCTCTGGGCGAAACGGTCGACCTCCGATTTAGGCTCGAAACGCTCACTGCGTTTGGCGACTCCCTGAGATTCATCGGGGGCACCATCGGACTGCAGCTCCGTCCAAGTATCGGAAATCGGATCATAGCGCCAAAGGACCGCTAAGGCAGTGAAGCCATCGAACCCGCCTGTCAGGTAGATCAACCCATTGTGCTGGTTGGCGGCCATGAAGCAGTTCGGCCGCGGCATTGCCTTTAATTCCTTCCATCGCCCCGTGCCAGGGATGAAGACCCAGGTCTTGCTGGTTATGCCGGAGCCCGTATTGCCGCCGAATACGTAGATTTTCCCATCCACAGCCGCCGCCGCATGGCCAATAAGGCCGGTCGGCATACGTCCCAGGGTGTTCCATTGCCTTAGCTCAGGATCGTACGCCTCCACCGAGTCCTCGAGCGTCGTCATCGAAACATCGGAAAAGCCTCCAAGAAGAACGATGCGCTTGCCAACGATTACCGCGGCATGGTTCCACCGCGGAGTTGGCATCTCTTTCAGCTCCGTCCATTTCTTCATCCGAGGATCGTAACTCTCTGCATCCGTCATGGCTCGGCTGTTCGAGGGATTGAAGCCGCCCAGAATGAATAGCTTGCCCATAAAAGCGACCGCCGCATGGCCTCGCCGAGCGATAGGCATGCGGGGTAGCTCGACGGAATCCCTGCCATCAAGACCGAGGGTGAAAACGTAAGGCAGGGGCACGTTCACCCACTGGCCACCCGTTACGTACGCGCGATCGCCGATGACTGCCCCTGCCGTATAGACTCCGAGATAGGGAACTGTCGAGCCGCTCCATTCTCCTGTCTTGAGGTCATATTGGTAGAGCCTGCCGACTTTGAGATCCCGTCCATCCGTGCCCCCGGTCATGACCAGGGAATCGCCGATGATCCCGGAGAAGTGCCCCCAGGCGGCAGGAAGCCTCGACGGCCGAAACTCTTGGCGCGGAGGCCCGTCAACGTTTGGATTGTAGGCGCAGACGGGGATGACGCCGGCTAATAGCATTGCGAGTGCGGCGATAGTGCGCACTCTATCCCTTGTCGCTATTTTTGTCAAGCCGCCTCGACTAGTCCGCGGCGCCCACGACGCGGACCAGCTCTCCCATGGTCGTGATGCCGGCTGCGACCTTGTCCATACCGTCCATGAGCATCGTCACGGTCCCCTCTTGAAGGGAGGCCTTGCGCATCTCGTCCATGGAAGCCTTGCGCAGGATCTGCTGGCGCACCGCCGTCGTCATCCGGATCACCTCGAGGATGAGCACGCGCCCCATGTACCCGGTGTCGCGGCAGGCGGGGCAGCCCTTGGAGCGGAACAGCTGCTGGGTCAGCGCGGCCGGGATCTTGATGCCCGCGCGGTCGGTCAAGTCCTTGACTTGGGCCAGCTCGGCCGCGGTCGGCGTGTACGCCTCCCGGCAGTTGACGCACAGCCGCCGCGCCAGGCGCTGGGCGCAGATGGCGGTCAGCGCCGCCGAGATCAGGAAGGGCTCCAAGCCCATGTCCAAGAGGCGCGTGACCGCGCCAAGCGAGCTGTTGGTGTGCAGGGTCGTAAACAAAAGGTGGCCGGTCAGGGCCGCGCTCATGGCGATCTCGGCGGTCTCCTTGTCGCGGATCTCGCCGACCATGATGACGTTGGGGTCCTGGCGCAGGATCGAGCGCAGGCCCTCCGCGAAGGTGAAGCCCATCTTCGAGTTCAGGGCCCCCTGCGTGATGCCCGCGATCTTCTGCTCGATGGGGTCCTCCAAAGTCACGATGTTGCGCGTCGGCGTGTTCAAGGTCTGAAGAGCGGTGTAGAGCGTCGTCGACTTCCCGCTGCCGGCGGGACCCGTGAGGATGATCATCCCCTGGGGCCGGTGGATCATCTCCCGGACCATCTCCGTGATGTTGGGCCGCAGGCCCAGCTCCTCGAGCGTGGGGACCTTCTGGTTGTGGTTGATGATGCGCAGCACCGCCTTGTCGCCCAGAGGAGTCGGGAAGGTCGAGAGGCGCAGGTCGGCGTCCTGCCCGTCGACGGAGACGGCCATGCGCCCGTCCTGGGGCTTGCCCGTGTTGAGGGCCTGCTCGGGGTCCAGGCCGCAGCGCACGCGGATGTGCGAGACGACGCTGAGCTTCAAGCCCCGCGGGATGTCGAGGACTTCCTCGAGGATCCCGTCGACCCGGAAGCGCACGCGCAGATAGTTCTCCATGGGCTCCAGGTGGATGTCGGAGGAGTGCATGCGCACGGCCTCCTCCATGATGAGCTTGACCGCGTCGACGACCACGGTGTCCTCATCCTTGCCCTTGGCCCCGGCGCCGCCTCCGAAGAAGCCCTTGGCCTCCGGCTTGGCCAAGGTGCTCGCCATCAGATCGTTGAAGCGCTTCTGGAGGATGGAGAGCCGGGTCACCTTGGGCTGGGCGACGACCTCGACGACCGGCTTGGCGACCGCCTTGGGGGGCGCGATGATTTGGACGTCGCTGGTCCTCAGAGACTGCGCCGATTCCCCCTCCCGGCGGACCATGTCCTCGTAGATCTGGTCCGGCTGTGCCTCGATGTCCGCCGCGCTGCGCACGGTCGTGATGAGCGCTCCCGGGGCCGGCGCCGCGGATCGGCCGGGCAGGCTGCACTCCACGGCCACCGCGCCGGGCACCGCGTCCTTGATCCGGGGCTGGAGGGCCTCGCTAAGGAAGCGCTCGACGCCGTCGCGAACCGCCCGATCCACCCGAGCCCAGGTCACGTAGAGCTTGTCGGTCTGGAATTGCTGCACCTCGGGATCGGCTCGCAGGGACGCTAGAGAATGGCGGATATCGCCTTGGCCGACGCGCACGGTCTCGGGGTTCCTTCCTCCGTGCCAGACGACGAAGACCCCCTGCAAACCGTTGAAATGAGGATGGTCCAAATTCACCGCGGCGAGTTCCCCCCAAACGTCGCCGCGGCATTGGTTCCAAACGAGGACAAGTGGCTTTGGCATCACCTATTATTTACACCCAATTCCGCCGGAACGCAAGCCCCCCCGTTTCAGGAGCCCGGCAGGACGCCCACGTAGGGCTCGAGCAGCAGGCGCAGATCGTCGGGGATGCGCGTGGTGCGCCAGAGGTCGTTGACGACCGCGTGGCGGGAGAAGCCGCGGGCGACCTTGCGTCCCCCCAGCTCCCGGTCGTAGATCTCGTTCTCGAAACGCACGCTGGCGATGCCCATGGAGGAGAGCCAGGTCCTCACGACGAGCAGGTCGTCGTAGCGGCTGGGAGCCAGATAGCGGCAGCCCGTCTCGACGCAGGGAAGGTAGATCTTGCGCTGGAGCTCGAGATCCCGGTAGCGGACGCCGAGCGACCTCATCAGCTCGGTGCGGCCCTCCTCGAAGTACTTGAAGTAGTTCGAGTAGTAGATGATGCCGAGCTTGTCCGTGTCGGCGTAGGTCACCCGCACCTGGAATTCGTGGAACTTCGGAGTCTTCCCGCCCGCGATCGGCGCCCCGCGCGGCTTGGGGGGCTGCGCCGGCGGCCGGGCGGGAGGAGGAGGGGGGACGGCCTGAAACGGGACGCTGGGGGCGGCGCCCAGGGCCGCCCGGCTCTCGCCGAGGACCGAGTTGAGCACCGCGATGATCTGATTCAAGCCCACGGGCTTGCGCAGGAAATAGGTGTGGGAGGTCGGGCGGATCTGGCCCTTGACCTCCTCGAGCGAGACCACCGTCGAGAAGATGATGGGCGTCGCGGCCGTGTCGGCGGCTTGGCGCAGGCGCTCGTAGACCGTGCGGCCCCCGCCTCCGGGCATGTAGAAATCGAGGATGATGACGTCGGGCTTGGCCTGGTGGGCTTGGAGGATGCCCTGGAGGCCGTCGAAGGCCACGGCGACGCGGTAGCCGCTCGACTCCAGGCCGTCCTTGAGCGGAGCGACCAAGGTCTGGTCGTCGTCGATGATCAGGATGGTCTTCATCGGGTCCAGCAGACTAGCAACTTTCCGTGGGCCAGGTCTATCTATTAACGGACTCGCCCACGACCTCCGCGATGCCTCCTTCGCTGAGCCGGTAGCGCACGCCCCGCCAGAGGATGCGCCGGCGCAGGCCGAAGGGCCAGAACAGCAGCCCGCCGATGTCGACGAAGGCCAAAGACGGATAGTCCCACCACGGAGGCCGCACGCGCGCGACGAGGCGGTCCTGAAGGAACCCGACGAGGATCCTTGACCCCGCGGCCGCCGCGAAGAGGCCGCGCCCCAACCGGACTCCGTCCCCGGACCGTTCGCACAGGACCAGCAGGAGCGCGGCGATCACGCCCATGTTGAAAAGAGGGATCACGGCGTAAAGGGCCGGCAGGGACCAGCGGATGATCGAGCACCATTTGCAGAGGTGCCAGAACGCCTCGAAAAGCCCCGTGCCCGTCTCGCTGACCGGCACCAGCTCGCGCAGGAGGAGCTGCCGCGCGCCCAGAGCGCGCACACGGCTCGAGATCGCGAAGTCGTCGGCGATGGCGTGCGCCAGCGGCTCGAGCCCTCCGGCGCGGTCGAGCGCGTCTTTTGTGTACGCCATCCAGGCCCCGGCGCAGAACCGGAACTGCCCCGCGTAGTAGCTCAGCGCCGCGCCGACGCAGAAGGTATGGTTGAAGGCGACGCGGAACATCCAGCCTCCGGAGCCGGAGGCCGGGACGTGGTAGGGCAGGCCGAAAACGGCCTCGAAGCCCTCGGCGAAGGCCTGGGAGGTCTCGCGCAGAAGAGCCTCGGTGGTCGTCGTGTCGGCGTCCGAGAAGATCAGGCGCGGGTGCTTGGCCTTCTTTTCGGCCTCGATCATGTTGTGGACCTTGCCCATGCGCTCCCCCGCGGGTCCCGTGTAGAGGACGACGATGTCGCGGTCTGGATGCGAGGCGCAAAAGCCCCGCGCCACCGCCGCGGCCGGGTCGTCGGGACTCTCGATGGCGATGATGATCTGAAGAGACCTTCCCGGATCCGACGCGGCGATCGACTCGAAGTTCTCCCGCATTCCGTCGTCGAGGCCGCGCACCGGCTTGATCAAGGTCATGGGCAGCAGGGGCCCGGCGCCCGCCGAGGGCCTGCGGCGAAAATGAAGCAGGCTGGCCGCGAGGCTCGCCCAAAGCACTGCGATCATCGCCGCGACGGCGAGCGAGAGGACCGAGACCGCGAGGCTCATTTCTTCGCTCCCTCCCTCTTCGGGACGGGGCACCCGGGGGAATAGATCAGAAAGACGCTGGGGGTCTGCGAGTCGTGAAAGCAGCGGCCCCAGCCGATGAAGGACGCCGGTCCTTGCTCGTCGAGCGCGCCGTACTTGTCCCGGAAGGGATCGCGCGCGTTGGCGTGCCGGTCGAGCAGGGCGTAGCGCAGCCCGCGCCGAGCCGCGAACGCCGACAATTCGGGTCCCGGGCGGTCGAACAAAGTGGCCCGGTTGAGGTCGAGGCCCGCGTCCCAAGATGAATACAGGCTCCGGGAATCCAGCATCACGCGCTGCGGCGCTACGCGCCCCTTGATCCAAGCGGAGGTCTCGCGCCAATGCGCGGAAACGCCGCGGTAGGTCATCGGATCGCCGGCCAGGCCTCGCGGCGATCCCGCCAACACCGCGATGGCCGCGGCGGCGACCGCCGCGCGCAGCAAGGGCGTGGTGCGCTCCCGAAAACGCCGACGGGCCAGATCGAGCGCGCCGACCGCGGCCAGAGGCAGCAGCGAAGCGGCCACCGGAAAGACATAGCGCATGACGCCGTGGTCGACTTCGAAGAGCCAGACGAACACGAGACAGAGGGCCGCCCCGGTCGTGAGCACCGCGAGGGCTTCCTGCTTCTTTCCCGCCCGCCAGCGGCAGCGCGCGCCCCAGAGCGCCAGACCGAGCAGGCAGGCGCCCGCACAGGTGCGCCACGGCTCGTCCTCGGGGCCGCTCCCGATGGTCTGGGCGAGCCGGAAGGGAAACCCGACGAGGCCCGCGCCGAAGCGCCGGATGATCCGGCCCCAGCCGTGCTCGCGCAGATAGAGCGCGGCTCCCAATTGATCCCAACGCGGCGTGCCCAGCCACAGGCGCGGGAAGGCGAGATCGTCGATCCACAGCGACTTGGCGTTGAAGTTGTAGAACGGATCCCCCCAGGCCCTGACGTTGCGGACCAGAAGGAAGCCGGCGCTCGCCGCGAAGGCGGCCAACGCGGCGTAGAGCTGAGGGCCGCTGAGGACGCGCCGTCCGAACACGGCCAATCCCACGGCCCCGGCCGAGGCGAAGAGCAGGTGGCCGTCTCCTTTGGCGAGATACGCGAGACCGCACAGGGCGCCGAAGACCGCCCACGAACGCGCGCCCCGCCCCGCGCCCGCCAAGACCAGCAGCGCCGCGCAATAAAGGCAAGCGAAGAGGACGTCTCCCAAGGCTTCCCGCGAGAGGTACGCGGTCGAGGGCGCAAGACAGATCAAGGCGCACGACAGGAGCGCCGCGTCGTCGCCCCAGAGGCGGCGGGAGAGGGCATAGACCGAGCCGGCCAGAAGCAAAGCGCAGGCGAGGCTGACGAGCTTGGCGCGCGCGTAGTCGGTCTCGGAACCGTCCATCAAGGGAGCCAGGAGCAGAGGGTAGAGCGGGTGCTTGCCGTCGTCGTCGCGGTACTCGGCGCGCAAATAGCTCCGCACGGCCCCCAGGGTCCCGCCGAGCTCACGGAAGTCCCGGGCCATGCGCAGGTAGACGATCTCGTCGTAGATGGGGAAGCCGCGCTCGCGCGACAAGGTCAAGGAACGCGCGGCCAGCGAGGCGCAGAGCAGCGCGAGCGCGAGCACGGCGGCCCGCCGCGCTCCGAGGAATCTCTCGCGTCCGCTCATTCCGGCGATTGTACCAAGAAATGATAGAATCCCCCCACTTCCGTGCACACCGCGACGACTTCCTGGCGCCGCCGCTGGCCCCTGCTCCTTTCCGCGGGCCTCTGCGCCGCGGCCTACCTGCCGCGCCTCGACGCGCCGCTCGTCTGGGACGACCGCAGCGTCATCGCCCAGAACGCCGCGCTGGACGGGCCCATCCCCTTGAAGGACTTCTTCACCCGCCGCTATTTCGAGTTCTCGGGCGAGCAGTCCT
Organism: Elusimicrobiota bacterium; assembly: GCA_016194705.1. Taxonomy (GTDB): domain Bacteria; phylum Elusimicrobiota; class Elusimicrobia; order UBA1565; family UBA9628; genus PALSA-1176. Next base: position 103,214 of record JACQAZ010000014.1, read on the forward strand.
GGCGTCCGCTGGCGACGGCCAGCTACGCCGGGCTCGTGAGCCTTTTCGGGAAGTCTCCCGCGGCGCTGCGCGGCTTCCATCTGCTCCTGCACTGCCTCAACGCCTGGCTCCTCTCGCTGCTCGTCGCCGCGCTCGGGCTGGGCGAGGCCGCCGGCGTCTGGGCCGCGGCGCTTTTCCTCATCCACGCCGCGCACACGGAGACGCTCTTTTGCGTCGCATTCAACGAGGAGATCCTCGTGAGCCTCGGCCTGCTCGCGATGCTGCTCGCGCATCGCCGCAAGAAGACCGGCGCGGCGGCCCTGGCCCTGAGCTTCGCTTTGCTCTCCAAGGAGACGGGCGTGATCGGCCTGCCGCTGGCATTCCTTGGCGATCTGCTCGACGGAGGCAAGCCCCTGCGCCGCCGGCGCGACTACGCGCTCTACTGCGTCCCGATCGCGGCCTACCTGTTCTTCCACTTCGGCCCGATGAAGGGCCCGGCCTCCGGCATCGCGGCCTTCGCGCTGCCTGGATCGCAGAGGCTTTACTTCGGTCTGGCCTCTCTAGCGACCGCGATCCGAGTCTTTATCGCGCCGATCGACCTCAAGATCGAGTATTTCGCCGTTTACCCGGACTCGTTCGCGCAAGCGCTGCTTTTGGCGGCGGGAGGCGTGGTCGCGCTCGCAGCGTGGGCCTGGCTCGTGCGGCGCGCGTGGCGGCGCGAGCGCGGGCTCGCGTTCTTCCTGCTGTGGCCCGCGCCCTTCCTGCTCCTGACTTCTCCGCTGTGGCCCGTGACCGTGTTCAACACGAGGCTGTTCGCGGAGCGCTGGCTCTACCTTCCCGCCTTGGGACTGGCCGCCGCTTTGGCGGTCCTCCTGCGCAAGCGGCCGGCGTGGGGCGCCGTCTTGCTCCTCTTCTGGGGCGCCTGCGGCATCGTCCGCGCGAAGGATTGGAGCCAAGAGAGCCGATTGTGGACCACCTTGCTCGATGAGTACCCGTGGTGCGCGAAGGCCGAGGAAGGGCTCGGAGAGTCCCGCTTCCGCCGCGGCGACTACGGGGGCGCGCTGGAGGCCTTCGAGCGAGCCCTGTTCCTGCGCGAGAACCGTCAGGACCGTTTGCTGGCGTTCTACGCTCCGCTTTCGGACGGGCATTTCGTGGCTTGGGAGAGCCCCAGCCTGCGCCGCTGGCTCGGCCACGCGCAGCTCAAGCTGGGACATATAAAGGAAGCCGACGAGCAGTTCCAGCAAGCGGCCGCGCTCGATCCCTCCGACGGCTTTCTCTACCGGATCGCCGCCTATTCCTGGGCCGAGAACGGCGATTTCGGCAAGGCGGGGAGCTGGCTGTCCCGAGGCCTGGCGGTCCATCCGGAGGATCCGTTCCTCCAGGACCTGGGGCGCGACATCGCGCGCCGCAAGCTCTCGCGCAGGGTCTCTTTCGACTAAAAATGCGCATCGAGCCCCGCTTCGTGCTCGCGCGGCCGCGCAACCCCAACAACATCGGCGCGGTCGCGCGCGCCATGGCCAATTTCGGCCTGCGCGACCTCCGTGTCGTCGATCCCTACGAGCCGGTCTGGAAAGAGACCAAGTCGGCCCTGGACGGCGGCGCCGTCCTCCAGAATGCCCGGGCCATGGGCTTGCCCGAGGCGTTGGCCGGCTCGCAGCTCGTCCTGGGGACCTCCGACGGGCGCCGCAAGCGAGCGCGGCCGGTGATACCTCTTCCGGGATTGTGGGACTACCTGGGGCGCAATCTCCCAGCCGGAGGCCGCGTCGCAATCCTCTTCGGCTCCGAGAAGACGGGGCTGACCAACACAGAACTCCAGCATTGCCGCGCCGTGCTGCGCATCCCGACGCAGGACGACGCTCCCTCCATGAACCTAGGGCAAGCCGCGGCTTTGATCGCGGCCGAGCTGGCCCGCCCGGCTCTGCCCCAGGAGACGACCGGCCCCCAATCCCCGGCGCCGACCACGGAACAGCTCGAGGACCTGGTCCGAAAGATGGTCTCGGCGCTCGAATCCCTCGGCTACGCCCTCCGAACTCCGAAAGACGCCAAAGCCGAGAGGATCAGACGGATGCTCAACGGCTGGATGCTTTCGCGCCGCGACGCCGCCTTCCTGCAGGGCGTTTTCGCGCGAGTCGCGCGGCTAGGCCTTTAGGCCCACCGGCGCATAGGACCCCAGGTCCTTGAAGCCGTGGGGCCCATGGCCCATACTCCCTTATCCTGTAATCCTTGAGATCCGGTCAAGGAGCTTCCACCCTCGAGCCAAATTCGAGGTAACCAGGGGAAACGGCGGACGGTCGGCCGACTCCTCTGGTTTCTTTTTTGGAGCCGCGTCCCCGTCCGCAATCGAAACGGAAGGAGGATGCCGATGCGAAAAGGACTCGGTGAAAGAGTGAAGGGACCGGCGGCCAAGACGAACCTCGACGCGGTCGACGACATCGAGAAGGTGTTCGGCAAGTAACGGAAGCTTTCGGCCCGCCGGGTCCCTGCGTCAACTTGAAAAAATGCTACTCTGAAGGGACCCGGCGGAACCGATGACATTCGACGAATTCCAGAAAAAAAACCGGTTCAGCTCTGAGGAAGTACTCGCCCACTCCCAGGGCGCGCTGATTTCGCAAGCTCCCGCCGAACTCCCTCCCCTTCCGGGCTCGCTGCTTCTCCCGTTCCATGAGATCACGAAGATTTCCTGGGACCAATCCACCAAGACGGGCCGCATCGAGGCGGTGCGGCACAACCGCGTCGACGAGTGGTTCTACGCCTGCCATTTCCTCGGGGACCCCGTGATGCCCGGGTGCTGGGGCGTCGACGCCGTGTGGCAGGCCCTGCGCTTCTTCGCGGCCTGGCGGGGCTTAAGCTCCTGCGGCAAGGTGCTGGCGATGGAGGACGTCTCCTTCTTCGGACAGATCCGGCCGTACGACAAGAAGGTCGTCTACTCGGTGGAAGTCCTCTCGATCGAGGAGGAGGGCGGCGAGTTCCTCGTCACCGGCAAGGCGGTCGTCTCGGTCGACGGGACCCCCGTCTACACGATCGGCAGCGTCCAGGTCGGCAGCGCCTATTGGGAGACCGATCATGAGGCAAGACCCCTTCCCGGGATACCCGACGCGCCCGACAAGCCTCTGATCCGCAAGCTGAGCTACGACGAATTCGCGGCCAAGGGCTCCCTCTCGCGCTCCGAGGTGCTCGCTCTGTCCCAGGGCAGCCTCATCGCCTCCAAAGGCGCCGAGATCGGCCTGCTGCCGTCCTCCCTGATGCTCGAACTCGGCTCCGTCAGATCGATCTCTTACGACGAGGCCGGCGACGAGGGCCGCATCGTCTCGTCCCGCCCGAATTCGCCGCTCGAGTGGCATTTCGCGATGAACCACGGCGAGAAGCCGGCGGCGCTGACCATCGACGCCGTCTGGCAGCAGCTCGGGCTCTTCCTGACCTGGCGGCGCAACCTCGGAACGGGGCGGGCCTTGGGCTTCGAGAAGGTCGAGGTCTTCGACGCGATCGGGCCCGCGGACCGCGAGATACTCTACGAGGTCCGCATCCTGCGCACGAGCAAGACCGAGGGGACCGGCGACGCCTTCGTCCGGGCCGACGCCTCGGTCTTCGCCGACGGCCGGCTGGTCATGCGCGGCGTCAACTTCAACGTCGGCTGCCACCGGAACATCCGCTACTCGGATTATCCTCAGGCCAACGAGATGGGGTACGGCGGCAAGCTCAAGACGCGCGAAACCGGCTCCGCCGCGTGAGGCGGGCTACTCGCGCATCAGCTTGAACAAGACGACGAGCAGGCAGACCAAGGCGACGAAGAAGACGACGCCCGCCCAGTCCGTGAGCGGCCGGTCGAACCACTTCGCGGCCGCACCCCCGACGCCGATCGCGCGCCCTCGCATTCCGTCCGCATTCTAGCAAAGCTCGCCAACATTTCGCCCTTCGACTCGAGTCTCCAAGTCTGCACACCGGTCCAATCGAGCCTGACGCCGCGGCCGATCTCCCGTTCGATGATCCTCTCGACGACCTCCATGCTCCGCGACTTAGGGTCGAACCGCACCTGCCTGAGGTCTTCGAGCCGCATCGCATGCTTGCCCTTGCCGCTGGGCAGGTAGATCGTCCCGTTGCTGAAGTCCACGGCGAAGGCGATGACGCCTGGAAGGATGCCGAATAGGAGGCCGATCCCGTCGAGAACGGCGATGCCGGCATCAATATCTCCATTCTTCTGCCCTTTCCGCTCCGGATGCAGGATGGTCCCGCAGGCCGCAAAGTGCAGGAGCAGCGCCCCGCCGAGTAGCAGCTTCGCGAAGTTCTGGGCTCGATTTTTCATGGCACCTTTATTTTACCACTGATTCGCGCGATTGCGCCGCGGGCGCGCGCGTCGCCCGGGTCGATGGCCAAGGCGCGGAGATAGGCCCGCCGCGCCTCGCCCGCCTTGCCTTGGGCCGCGAACGCCGCGCCGAGGTTGTCGTAGAGCCCGGCGCTCGCGACGCCGAGCGCGGCGAGCTTGCCGTAGAACACCGCGGCGTCTTCCAAGTCGCGGCCCAGCGACGCCCGCGCGGTCACGAGGTTGACCTTCGCGCTGCGGCAGACGGGGTTGACCTCGATGGTCTCGCGAAGCTCCGCGGCCTCCCGTGACCGCGAGGGATCGTTTTGGACTTTCAGGAGGCGGTCGACCGCGTCGACGCAGGCGGGGTTGACGGCGAGGGCCGTCTCGAAATGCCCGACGGCCTCCTCGACCCGCCCCTGCCGGACCAGGAGGGTCCCCATATTGTTGTGCGCCACGCTCGAGTACGGCTCCACCGACAGCGCCTGCGTCCAAAGGCTCTGAGAATCGCGCCAGACCAGGACCTGCCGCCAGCTCAAGGCGCCCAGCAGGACGAGCCAGCAGCCGGCGGCCGCGCCCGCACATGGGATGCGCGCGCGCGCCCGGCGCAGGACGGCGCCGGCCGCCACCGAGAGGCCGAGGCAGGGAAGATAGCTGTAGCGGTCGGCGACGAGCTGGTAGCCCGTGAGATACAATCCCAAGGTCGGGGCCGCCGCGGCGCCGTAGCAGAGCCAAACGGCGAGCGCGCCGGGGGCCTTGCGCCGCAGGCGCCAGACCGCGGCGCTCAGCAGGACGACGAGCGCCGCGCTCAGGAGCCAGCGCGGCTCGCCGAGATTCCAAGCAGGCGGGATCTCGTAGATCGGCGAGAGCCCGAACGGGACGACCGACTTGCCGACGTAGAAACTCAGGCCGTAGGCGGCCTGCGCCAGGCGCTCGAGCGGCGCGTACTTCCCCCACGGGCGGGCGGGCCCTCCGATCGCGACCGCGCCGAGCGAAAGAAGGAAGAACGGGATCTTCTCGAGCAAAGCCGCGGGGCCGAGTCGGCGCAGGGGATGCCAGTCGAGGACCAGCAGCACGATGGGCAAGGTGATCCCCATCGCCTTCGAGAGCAAGGACAGCGCGAAGGCTCCCGCCGCCGCCGCGAGCCACGCCGCGTACGATGCGGGCTTTCGTTGAGCGCGAAGGTAGGCGAGCACGGTCAGAACATAGAATAGCCCGGCGAGCACGTCGCGGCGGTCGGCCGCCCAGGCGACCGGCTCGACGCGCAGCGGCGACAAAGAGAAGAAGAGCGCGGCGAAGGCGGCCTCCGGATCGACGAAATCGGGCTTGACTCCCGCGTCGAGCGCCAGAAGCTCGCGCGCCATCAGGAACAGAAGACCCGCGCCCAGCGCATGCAGGGCGGCGCTCGCCGCGTGATAGCCGGCCGAGTTCATGCCCCAGAGCCGGTAGTCGCAGGCGTAGCTCAGCCAGGTGAGCGGCATGAAATGCCCGCCGAGGAACGAGGAGAACATCCAGCGCAGCTGCGCCGAGCCGAGGCCTCGGTAATGCGGGTTGTCGAGCAGGTACATCCCGTCGTCCCAATCGCCGAGCCAGCCGTTGCGCAGCGCCGGAAGGTAGGCGAGGAAGGTCCCCGCGACGACGAGACCGCACCACTTCCTTCTAGTCACGCCGAGATTCTACCATTGATAATTGGTAGAATCCGGTTTCGAGAGAGCCGCTGAAAAACCGATGAAGAACGACGCCCGAAGGGAGCTGCGCGCGATCCGCGCCGGCATCGACAAGGTCGACAACGAGATCGTGCGCGAGCTGGCCAAACGCCGCGCGCTCGCGCTGAGGCTGGCGCGGGTCAAGAAGACTCTGAAGGTCCCGATTTACGACCGCAAGCGCGAGCGGGCGCTCGTGGAGCGCGTAAAGTCGTGGGGCTCGCGCCACGAGCTCAACGAGGAGTTCGTCGAGGTGCTCTTCCGCCTCATCATCATGAACTCCAAAGAAGTGCAGTACCATGAGGCTCTCTAGAAGGGCCGCGGGCGCGGCCGAGTCGGCGACTCTGCGCCTGTCCGCCGAGCTCGCCCGCCGGCGCCGCGCCGGCGCCGACATCGTCAACCTCTTGGAGGGCGAAGCCGACCTCCCGGTGCCCGAGAAGGTCAAGGCCGCGGCGTCCCGGGCGCTGGCGGCCGGCAGGACGCGCTACTGCCCCTCGTCGGGACTGCCCGAGCTGCGGGCCGCGATCGCCGCCAAGCTTCGGCACGACAACGGCGTGCGCGCCTCCGCCGACGGCGTGCTCGTGACCAACGGCGCCAAGCAGGCGATCTATACGGCGCTGCAGACCCTCTGCGATCCCGGCGACGAGGTGATCGTCCCTTCCCCTTATTGGGTCACCTTCCCGGAGGCCGTCCGTTTGGCCGGGGCCAAGCCCGTCTTCGTCCCGGCCCCGGGCCACGACCTCGACGTCGACGCGCTCGGACGCGCGCTGACAAGCAGGACCAAAGCGATCATCCTGAACACGCCCAACAATCCGACCGGCGCCGTCTATTCGGCCGTCGTCCTCAAGGACGTCGCGGAACTCGCCCGCAGGCGGGATCTCTTCATCGTCGCCGACGAGGCCTACGAGGCGCTGGTCTACGACGGCCGCGAGCACGTTAGCGTCGCCTCCATCAGCGCCGACGCGGCCAGGCGCACGGTCACGGTCCAGACGTTCTCGAAGACCTATTCGATGACCGGCCTGCGCGTCGGCTATCTCGCCGGCGAGCCGGACTTCGTCCGGGCCGCGGCGCGCCTGCACGGCCACATGACGGGCAACGTCTGCACCGTCGTCCAGCATGCGGCGGCGGCCGCGCTGCGGCTCGGGCCCGCCTACCGGGCACGCCTGCGGGCCGTGTTCGAGCGGCGGCGCGACCTCGCCTACGCGGCCGCGGGACGGGTGTTCGACTGCCTCAAGCCCCGCGGCGGCTTCTCCGTCTTCGCCGACGCGCGGCGCCACCTCGGGGGCCGCTTCAAGGACTCCGCCGCTTTGTCCGACCACCTGCTTCGGCGAGCCCATGTGGCGGTCGTCCCCGGCTCAGCCTGCGGAATGGAAGGCCGGCTGCGCATCAGCTTCTCGCATTCCGAGAAGGATATAAAGGAAGGCTTCCGGCGCATCGAGGCCGCGTTGTGAGCGTCGGGATCATCGGCTTCGGGCGTCTCAGCCGGCTGCTGACGCGCTACTTCGCCAAGGATTTCGACATCTCCGTTTACGATCTGAAGCCGAGCCCGAGAGAAATCAGCCGGCTCGGTGCGAGGCCCGCCACCTTGGCCCAGGCTTGTTCGCAAGACGTGGTCATCCCCTGCGTCCCCATCGCGTCTTTCGAGGACACGATCAAGAAGATCCGCGGTCTGCTGAGGCCCGGCGCCTTGGTCATCGACGCCTGCTCGGTCAAGGAGCATCCCGTGCGCGTCATGAAGAAGTGGCTCCCTCGCGACGTCGACATCCTCGCGACGCACCCGAATTTCGGCCCGGACAGCGCGGCCGAGTCCCTGCGCGGGCACAAGGTCGTGGCCTGCCGCGTGCGCATCAAGCCGACGCGCTGGCGAAAGGTCAGGGCCGCGCTTGAGCGCAAGGGTCTCATCATCGTCGAGATGAGCCCGGCCGAGCACGACCGCAAGACCGCCTCGTCTTTGGTCCTGACCCATTTCATCGGGCGGGCTCTGATCGCCTACGGCTCGAAGACGACCGGCATCGACACCGAGGGCTACAAGCGCCTGCTGCGCATACTCGCCACCGTCCAGAACGACACGTGGCGCCTGTTCGAGGACATGAACCGCTACAACGCCTACTCGGGCGGCATGCGCAAGCGCCTGCTCAAGGTCATGCGCGGCATCGACGCGAAGGTCTCCAAATGAAAGTCGCCTACCAAGGCCTGCGCGGGGCCTACAGCGAGGCCGCCCTGCGCAAGCACTTCGGGCCGAAGGCAAAGACCCTGCCCCTGGAGCTTTCTGAGGACGTCTTCGCGGCCGTCGAGACCGGCCGGGCCGACTACGGCATCCTGCCCGTCGAGAACACGATCGCGGGCCCCGTAGCCGTCAACGCCGACCTCTTTTGGGAGAAGAGCGTCTTCGCGACGGCCGAGTGCTACCTCCGCATCGAACACTGCCTGCTCGCCCCTCCCCACTCCAAGCTCGAGTGGCTCAAGACCGTCTACTCGCATCCGGTCGCTCTCGCGCAGTGCCGCGCCTTCATCCGCGGCCGCAAGCTGACGGCCGTGCCCGAGTACGACACGGCCGGAGCCGCGAAGCTCGTCGCCGAGCGCAATGTGGTCTCCGAGGCGGCGATCGCCTCAGCGGACTGCGCGAAGGCCTACGGCCTCAAAGTCCTCAAGCGCGGCGTGCAGAGCTACCGCAACAACATCACTCGATTCCTGGTCTTCACGAGGCCGGCGCTGGTCCCCAAGGGCGTCAGGATGCAGAAGACCAGCGTCGTCTTCTCCACGCGCCACAAGCCCGGAGAGCTGCTGCACTGCCTCCAGCACTTCGCCGACCACGGGATCAACTTGACGAGGCTCGAGTCGCGGCCGATCCCGGAGAACCCGTTCGAATACGTGTTCTTCGTCGACTTCCTGGGCGGCCTGAAGGACAAGAGGGTGGCCTCCGCGCTGCGCAAGATCGGCGCGGACGCGCACGTGCTCAAGGTGCTGGGCAGCTACCCGCTCGGGCGACGGTAAGCCCCTCAGCCGCCCCAGAGGGCGTCGAGGAGTCCGATCGCCGCGTCGACGTTGGCCGCGGCCTTCGCCGAGAGCGGGGCCTGCGCGGACCAAGGGCTGCGCTTCGGCGCGGACCACTTCGCGCCGCGCCGGTCACGGTAGACGAGATCGATCTGGACCGCGTCCGGCGACTCCAACGGGCTGTTGGCCCACTGGATGAATGCGCCGGTCCTGCGGTCGACGTAGACGCTCGCGTGGGTCTCGCCGCCCATCCCCGTGAAGGCGGTGGAAGGATAGCGGATCTCCTTGAAGAGCGCGGCCGCCGCGGCCAGGTCCGGCTTGGCTTTCAAGCCGAGCTGCTGGTTGCGCCGATCCACGACGCCCCGGATATCGGTCAGCGCTTGCGCCGACAACGGGCCCGACTCCACAGCGGCGTCGAGGATCAAGCCGTCAGCCCTCAACTCGAGAGACACGATGGCCGCGGCGTCCGCGGGCCATTTGGCGCCCTCCCCCTCGAAGCCCATGAGGCGTCCGTCGCGGCGTACGAAGATGCGCAGCGGCTTGAGGCCGTCGCGGTGGGCCCCGATCCACGCCGGAACCATGAAGGAAAGGCCGTCGAGGTTCTCGGCGAGGACGGCCAGGCTCGACTCGTTGGCCGGTTCGAAGGCGTGGGACGCGGCGTTGTACTTGAAGACCGTTCCGTCGGATCTTGTATAGAAGAGCCCCTTGCGGCTGTTTTCCATGTCCTTGCGGAAGTAGCCGTTCTCGTCGGCGGACATCCGCGAGAGGAAGCCCCACAGCGCCGCTTGTTCCCCTTCCGGATTATTCTTGGAGTAGAGCGCCGCAAGACGCGCGGCCTGCTTGATGATCTGCCGCTTCTCCGTCGACGCGATCTCCCGGCCCTTAGGATGCTGGGCCTCGATCTCGGCGAAATAGTCGCCCAACGCCTGCTGGGCCGTGCGCGGGGCGGCCGCAGCCGGCCGAGGCGCCGCGGGTTTCTTCCAGAGGTCCTCTCCTTGCGGCAGAGGCTCCTTGGCCAGCGCCGCCGCGAACTCCGGATGCCTGCCGATGACGGACCGGTTGCGGTTCTCCACGGCGGCCAGAAGCGAGGCCTTGGCGACGTCGGACAGCGAACCGAGCGTGATCTGGATGGACTCAACGACGTCGCCTTGGAGGACGCGCACCGTGAGCACCACGATCGTCTTGCCTTGGGTCTCGAGGGCCTGGGAGTCGCGGTAGGTGCCCATGGCCTTGATGACGCCGTCGGCCCCTAGAGCGAGCAGGACCCCGTTGCGATAGTTGGCCCTCGGGTCCAGCGTCAGCATCACGGCGTTGCCGCTGAATTGGGCGCCGAGGAGCTTCTGCGTGTTCAGCGCGACGAGCGCCTCGTCGACGCCCGCGTGAGCCGCCGTGAGCGTTCCGTCGTAGCGGAAAATTCCGTCCGGGGTCCGGTAGGAAACTCCCCCCGCCTCTTCGACGACGATCTTATTGGGCAGGACATCGATGCTGTAAAGGGCCGTGATGAAGGTCTTGAGGGCCGCGACTCTTTGCGGGGCGGTCAAAGGGCTCTTCTCGAGCGCGGCCGCGGCGTCGTTGAGAATTCCCCTGGCGTTGGGCGAAGTGATCTTGAACAGACCGTCCCTCTGGAGCCCTCTCAACTTGTTGAAGGCGGGCTCGAGCGGGCCAAGACGATTGCCGAGGTCTTGGGGCTTGGTCAGCCGATGCTCGCCCAGAAAAGCGGCCTTGCCGGCGTCGGGGGTCTGGACGGCGTTGACGGCCCCGCCGCGCAGTTCCTTTAGAAGGCCGCCGAAGCCGCCTTTCTGCCAATTCCTGACCGCGATGAGGACCTTGGCGTCGAGCTCCTCGCGCACGTCGGTCTCGATCTTGTCGGAGACTTTGCCGCGCGCGCTCTCCATGGCGGCCGCGGTCCCGGGAGGCAAAGCGGGAGAGACCCGGGCGAGCAGATTGTGCTCGGCGTAGATCGCTTGGAGCAGCGCCGGCTGGTCGAGCCTCACCGCTGCCTCGGAGCGGTCGCGCAAGTCCTGGGAATAAAGGATCAGGGCCTTCTGGATCGCAGCGGCCTGCTCGGGCGCGGAAGCGGGAAGGCTCCCCGGCTTGAAGCCGTCGAAGCGCTGAAGCCGGTCCATCATCGTGATGAACGAGCTCTGGGCCGTGCCGGGTACGGTGAAATTGAGATTGAGCGCCTTGGAGAGCTCGGCGCCTGCGGGCGTCGCGGCGAGGCGCGTCGTGAAGGCTCCCCATTCGACGGCGACGTCCGCGGATCTCGAGACGGACGCGGCGCAAAGGACGAGCGCGCACGCCCAGCCGGCCTGACGCAAGGTTCTCATGGCGATGTTCCCCTTATGGTCCTGCGTGGTGTCGGGCGGGCTGTCGTGTCCGATGATAGGGTAGGGCGCCATGCGGAAAAATTCCTGGGATGCCGGGGCCCCGCGCCCCGGTCTTTGGTCCGTATCGTGGGATGATCATGCGCGGCCGCAATACTATCATTGCGTGATAACATGGTCTTCCCGCCCAGTGTAGCAGGAGAAGCCGCGGCCGTCCAGGGGAGGGCCTTAAGCGGCGGCGAGGATCATGCGCTCGGTGTCTTCCCAGCCGAGGCACTTGTCGGTGACCGAGACGCCGTACTTGAGGCGGCCGCCGTCGAGCGGCTGGTTTCCTTCCCTTATATTGCTCTCGACCATCATCCCGATGATCGGCGAGCCGCCGCGGCGGACCTGCCTCATGACGTCCCCGAAGACCAAGGGCTGATTCCGATGGTCCTTGTTCGAGTTGCCGTGGCTGCAGTCGATCATGATCTTCGAGCGCAGGCCGGCGCGCCGAAGAGCGGAGGCGCACGCGGCCACGCTCTTGGCGTCGTAATTGGGGCGTTTGCCTCCCCGCAGCACGACGTGGCTGTAGGTGTTGCCGGTCGTCTTGTAGACCGAGGCGCGGCCCTGCGGGTCCATGCCGAGGAAATGGTGCGAAGAGAGCGCCGAGCGCATCGCGTCGATGGCGACCTGAACGTTTCCGTCGGTCCCGTTCTTGAAGCCGATCGGCGTCGAGAGCCCGCTGGCCATCTCGCGGTGGGTCTGCGACTCGATCGTGCGCGCGCCGATGGCGTACCAGCTCACGAGCTCGGAGATGTACTGCGGCGTGATCGGATCGAGCGCCTCGGTGGCCGCGGGAAGCCCAAGCTTCGTTATGTCGATCAAGAGCCTTCGGGCCAGCTTGATGCCCTTCTCGACGTGGAACGAGTCGTTCATCAGCGGGTCGTTGATGAGGCCCTTCCAACCGATCGTCGTGCGCGGCTTCTCGAAGTAGACGCGCATGACCAGGAAAAGGCTGTCCTTGACCGTCGCCGCCAAGGCCTTGAGCCGATGAGCGTACTCCATCGCGGCTTTAGGATCGTGGATCGAGCAGGGCCCCACGACGATCAGCAGGCGGTCGTCCTTGCCGTCGAGTATGTCTCGGATGGTCCGCCGGCCGCCTGCGACGGTCTCGAGGCTCTCCGGCGGGGCCGCAAGCTGGCGCTGGACCTCCGCCGGGGTCGGAAGCAGGTAATGGCCGGCGATGTTGAGATTGACGAGCCGAGGCTTGACCATGTCGAGGTATTCTAGCAACTACCCCGAGAGTCCGGCGAGCTCCGCGTCGAGGAAAATGAGGATGGAGCACTCCGAGAACAGGTTCTGAGAGGAGAGCTTGATGAAGAAGGTGGCGGCGAGCCGGTCCTTGTCCTTGAAGCGCGCCAGGGCCGCGGTCAGCAGGTCGCGCTGGCTTGCGACCTGCATGTCCGGCGCGGAGATGATGATCGTGCGCTTCCACGCCGCCGCCAGATGGCCGATCATCGGGTTGAGGAAGATGTTGGCGGCCTCGGCCAGGGCCTTGGACTCGCGCTTCTCCAGGCCCTCGACGCGGTCCTGATGGTCGCGCGTGAAGGCGGTGGTGACGAGATAGCCGCTCTTTCCGGTGAACAGCACGAGAAAGGTCGCACCGGGGATCGAGAAGTGCGATCCGTAATGGTCCTTGGCGATGCCGGCCAGCATGGCCTCGAACGGCGCCCCTTCCTCGACGCTGAGCTCGACCTTCTCGACCGCCCATTTGTTGTCGGTGAGGCCGCTGAGGCTTTCGGCGGACTTGGCCGCTCCGTCGGCGATCAGCTTGGCCAGGGCATCGCGGTTCATGGGCCGGCCGCCTTCGAGACCGCGGCCGAGAGGTCCGCGACGCTGAAGGGTTTCATGAGAAACCCCGTCGCGCCGTCTTTCATGAGCTGGTCGTAGACTTCCTGCTGTGTGTTGGCCGAGACGATGACCACCTTGACCTTCTGGTCCACGCGCCGGACGGCCTTGAGCACGGCAAAGCCGTCCTCTTGGCCCATCGAGAGGTCCAAGGTGATGAGGTCGGGATTATAGGCTTCGAGGAGCTCCAGGGTCCGGGCCTGGTTCTCGGCCTCGCCGACGACGAGGTGGCCGGTCATGGTCAGGAAATCGGCGATCATCGTCCGCGTCACCGCGCTGTCGTCGACCACGAGGACTCTCAGACGCATGGGCCCCAGTATACCGGTAGAGGCGTCATTTTGCAAGCTCCGGCCGATGAAGGCCCAAAAGTGCTAGAATCGCATCGCGCCGGCGTGGCGGAACTGGCAGACGCAAGCGACTCAAAATCGCTCGGAGCTCAGCTCCGTGTGGGTTCGACTCCCTCCGCCGGCAAACTTTGATCGACATGAAAGCGATCTTGGCGATGATGTCGTTGGGCCTTGCGTGCGTTTCTTGGGCGGCCGACCGCCCCGGTCCGCGCTGCCCCGACTCGAGCCGGCCGCATTTCTCGGGGCACCCGTTCGCGCCCTTCCTCTGCCCCGGCGCGCCCAATCCGCCGCTGCCGGGGCCCGGCGAGGGGCTCGTCACGGCCGCGACGGCGCCGACCAAGGACCCCGCCAAGACGAGCTTCGAGCCGCTCATGGGCCGCTGGGACGGCTGGGCGGTCTACGGGATCAGCCGCTTCGAGGTCTTGGCCTCGGTCGAGAAAGGCAGGCACGGCATCCTCGTCAAGTTCGCGGCCATGGACTACATCACCCACGCCAAGAACAAGTTCACGGCCGAGCTCAAGACCTCTTTTTGGCACTCCGACCGCTACAACGCCGTCGTCACGGAGGTCGACCTGCCCGAGTCGCCGCTCGATGGGCGAGCCTGGCTCGGCGGGGCGGCGCCTCCCGTGGCGCAGGGCCTCGACCGCGCCTTCGTGCTCGCCTATGACCATCTGGCCGCGCTGCACGAGGTGCGCTTCGTGCTCGACGGAGCCGACAAGATCCGCTACTCCTACCTCTACCGCCTCCCGGGACAGCCGGCCGTCCAGATGGGAGGGACCTTGACGCGCTCCACGCGCGAACCGTTCTAGCTAGCGGGCCAGAGCCGAGGCGAAGACGAACTCGAAGCCATCGGCTTGAAGTTTCGGGACTTCCTCGATCAAGCACTCGTAGGTCCCGTGGAAGTAATGGTGGCCGATCGCAACGGAGTGTCCGTTCTTGCGCGCGAGCTTGGCGGCCGTGCGCAGGCAGCGGATGCAGACGGCCTTGTCCTTGGCGATCGCGTCGGCGAGGACCTTGAGGTCCTTGGCCTTCCTGCCCTTGGGCTCGTGGGTCCCATCGAGGAAAATGGAATTGACGGCCGCAGGGATCCCGGCCTTCCTAGCCTCGGCGTAGGCGACGGATTTGGGACCGACCCAGCTATCGAGGAAATAGACGCCCTTGGGCTTGAGCAGCTTCATGAACTCGGCCATCAGCGGCGCATTTTTGGTGGCCTTGTAGGAGCGATGGTTGTTGAGACCCTTGGGGCCCAGGATCTGATCGAAGGACTTCTCCAACAGCTTGCGCACCTTCCCGAGGTCCTCCTCGGAGGCCTTGTCCTTGGGCAGAGCGAGGCTCAGAAACGGATCGAAAGGGAAGTGGATGATCAACTCGTGGCCCGTCTCCTTGCTCCGCGCCGCGGCCTGCCTCGTCCGCGGGGATTCCGGCATCACGGCGAAGGTCACGGGCCAGGAGAGCTTCATCCAGTCCTCGTCGGGCTGGTCCTTCGGGTAGGTCAGGCCGAAGTCGTCGATGACGACCGCGAGCCGCGGCTTGGGCGTCTCGGCCGCGAATGAAAGCGAGACGCCCAGCAGGAAGGCGATCACGCCTCATTATCGCAATTCGGGATTCCTAATGCACCTCGTGGGCCTCGAGGGCCCGGCGGCCCAACAGCCAAGGGACGGCAAAAGCCAGCGCGTTGAGGATGAGCCAGGCCGCCGCGCACAGGGCGACGGGCGGCCAGTCCCAAGCGTGCAGCTTGCCGAAGCGCTCGTCGAAGTGCATCTTCATCGGCCAAGAGAGCACCGTGATGTTGGCCCCGATGTAGAACAGGCAGGCCGCCATATAGACGAAGCCGCCGACGGAGGACTCGATCTGGTGGATGTTCTCGACCGTGAACATCGGGAACAAAGCCCCGAAGCCCACGCCCATGAAGCAGAGCGCCCAGGTGATCACGAGCAGGCTCGCCAGGCTGATCCAGGATGTGAACGCGTCGGCGCGCAGCAAATGGTTTGCCGCGGCGCCCAGCGTCAGCGCGATGGCCGTCATCGGGATCAGAGAGAAGACGAGTTTCTGGCGCATGATCTCGCGCGCAGTGACCGGAGCCGCGGCCAGCACCCACCAGCTTTTGCCCTCGAGGCTGATCGAGGGATAGGTGAAGCGCAGGCCCAGCGCCGCGATCACGAAGCCCGCCGTGCCGATGTTGAGAAACGAGATCAGGCTGCGCAGGTCCGGGCTGTCCATCGGCAGGCGCTGGATGCTGAAGAGGTACACGAAGATGAGGCCGAGGATCAGCAGGATCTGCGACCAGTGCTTGACGTCCCGGAAGAACGCGGTGCGCTCCCTCAAGAAAAGCACGGCGGGCGCGCCGGAGAGCCAGCCTTGCTCGGGGAGCCTCTCGATCGTGGTGAGGCGGCGGCGCATCGGCCCCTCTTGAGCGCCGCTGTAGCCGCGGAAGTAGAGCCGGCCCGCGAGCCACACCAAGGCCCCGTAAAGGATCGCCGCCGCGACGCACAGCAGCGCCGAATAGCGCATGAAGTCCGTCGGGCGCCCGGCCGCCAGCGAGGTCAGGGCCTTGGTGATCCACCAGGAAGGCAGGTACGGCGCCGTCGGCGACTGCAGGAAATTGAGATAGTCCGCGACCACGCGCAGAGCGTCGGGCCGGATCAGGCGCTCGGGCTGCGAGAAGCGGATCAGGCCGTAGACCATGGTCATCGAGAGGCTCGAGAGCACCCAAATCACGTCCCTCGTCCGGGACGAGGGGAAAAGATAGAGAACGACGACCGTGAAGGCGACGCCGACGGAGGCCGCGATCAGCAGGAAAGGGATCATGAGCGCCGTGAACGCCGCGAAGAACCCCCAGCCCAGGTCGTTGACCTTCATCATCGCCAAGACGAAAGGGACCAGGATGAGTCCGATCATCCAGGACGAGAAGAAGATGCTCTCGAGCGACTTGTCTATGAAGATGATCTTAAGATCGAGCGGGGCCTTCATGAGGAACTTAAGGTCGTAGGAATAGTAAAGCGTCGAGAGCGAGGTCAGCAGGCTCGAGATGACCACCATGCCCAGCGTGGTGAGCATCAGCATCGAGGTCAGCTTCCACAAGAGCAGATTGCCGATCAGCGGCACGGTGGCCAAGTACGCGAGCAGGCGCAGGAAGCCGCAGTAAAGTCCGTAGAGCAAGCCCAGCCCCGCCAGGCCGAAAGCGGTGTCGCGCGCCCGTTCGTAGCTGGTCAGCGAACTGATCCGGTTGCGCAGCGAACGGACCCGCCGCCAGATCAAGAGCCTGAGCATCAGAGGTGCTTGAGCAGGCCGGCGTACTCCTGGCCGCCGGTCAGGCTCAGGAAGACGTCCTCGAGTCCGGAACTCCCATTTTGGGACTTTGACCTCAACTCTTCCAGGGTGCCCAGCGCGACCAGCTCGCCGCGGATCATGATGCCGATGCGGTCGCAGAGCTTCTCGGCGATCTCGAGGATGTGGGTGCACATGAAGATGCAGGTGCCGCGCTTCTTAAGCGTCAGCAGGATCTCCTTGGCCATGCGCCCGCTCTTGGGATCCAAGCCCACCATGGGCTCGTCGAGGACCAGCACCTTGGGCTCGTGCAGCAGGATCCCGCACAGCACGAGCTTCTGGCGCATGCCGTGCGAGTAGGACTCCACGAGCTCGCCGCTCCAATCGGAGAGCTCGAACATCTCCAGAAGCTCGGGGATGCGCTTTTTTTGCGCGTCGAGCGCCACGCCGTAGAGCTCGCCGATGAAGCGCAGGTACTCGGCTCCTGTGAGCTTCGGGTAGACGAAGGGCTCGTCGGGCACCAGACCAATCAGGCGCTTCGCCGCTAACGCCTGAGACGCGATGTCGAAGCCGCAGACCGTGATCGTGCCGGCCGTGGGCTTGAGCAGGCCCGTGATGAGCTTGACGGTCGTCGTCTTGCCCGCTCCGTTTGGCCCGAGGAAGCCGAAGATCTCGCCGGGCTTGACGGTGAGGTCCAGGTCTTTGACCGCGGCGAGGTCGCCGAACTTTTTGAAGAGGCCCCGGATCTCTATCACGTATCCAATTATACACCGATCCAAAGGCTGATGGCGTCGTAGCCGACGCTCGGCTGGACCGCTCCGCGCGGGGAGGACTTCTGCTTGGCCATGCTCACGAGCCCATGACGGCGCAGCAGCTTGATGTCCTTCGACACGGCGGGGAAACTGCGCCGCGCCATCTTCGCCAATTGATAGATGCTGGAGGGATTCTTCTCCTTGATCATGCGGAGCAAGGCCAAGCGCTTGGGGGTCAGGAATTCCCGCATCACTTCGAGGCTCGTGAAATAGACGGCGTTCCTGGGCCCATCGTAGGGCAGCCCCCTTCGAGCCGCCTCGAAAGCTTCAATAAACTCTCTATCGGCTTCTTCACTGCTCTTGATGCCGAACTCCATGACTTTCATGCCCGCTTCTCCCTGTTTTTTCTCCACGCATCGACGTCCGCCCAAAAATCACCCAACAGCTTGGCAATTCCACGGAAATCATACGGACTCTCTTTATCGCCGATGTGTTTGTGGTGTCCCTTGGGATAATGGTTGTCATATAGAACCGACGGAGTTCTCTCTCCCGCCGCGATGAACGCCACCCTGTACCGCACGCCTTCAGGATGCCTCTGGTTCCTAGGAACACGCCACGCAACAAGATGCCCGATGCCGTCCCTGAGCGCCCGCCTCTGTCTCAACAGAAGCTTGGCGGACATATATGACTTCCTATCACATATATTAACCGGGAATTGGTCATTCGTCAATACCCCCTGAAGGGTATACGATTGACCCCCCTATTTTGTTCCCGGTCTCGACGGAGGAAGGGCTAGCCGGCTCACGCTTTCAATGCTTGCGCGATGAGGCGGGCCGTCGCCGGGCCGGGGCGGCCAGCGGAAGCAAGACGCGGAACAAGGCCCCGTGTCCCCGCGCGCTGTCGACCTCGATGCGCCCCCCCTGCTTGTCGACGATCTCGTGGACCAGGGCCAGGCCCAGCCCCGTCCCCTTGCCGACGCCCTTGGTCGTGAAGAAGGGCTCGAAGATGCGGTCGCGGATCTCCGGCGGGACGCCCGGGCCCGTGTCGGCGACCTCGAGCACCGCGAGCCCTCCCTCGCGGCGCGTGCGCAAAGTCAAGGTCCCGCCGCCGGGCATCGCGTCCAGCGCGTTGCCGCAGAGGTTGAGGACCACCTGCTGCACGCCGACGCGGTCGGCGTGCACGTTCTGCGCCGGGCCGATCTCCTTCTCGAGGCGCACCCCGTTGAGCCGCGCCTGGGCCTCGACCATCGCCAGGCTGCGGCGCACGGCCTCGTTGAGGTCGAAGGTCTCCTGGTACTTCGCGTCGCGGCGCGAGAACATCAGCAGGTTTTGGACCAGGTCCTTGCAGCGGATGGCTTCCTCCTCGATCGCTCTCAACGGCTCGGATAGAGGATGAGATTTTTTGAATCTGCGCGCCACGGCCTGGGCGAAGACGAGGATGCTGCCCAAGGGGTTGTTGATCTCGTGGGCGATGCCGGCGGCGAGCTGGCCCACGGCGGAGAGCTTTTGCGACTGATGGAGATCGCGCTCGCGGCTTCTGAGCGCGTCTTGGCTGCGCTTGAGCTCGGTGATGTCGCGGGCGGCCCAAATCGCGCCAGTGACCGCGCCCTCGCCCGCGCGCAGCTCGGAGGCCGAGAGAAGCACCGCCACCTTGGCGCCCGACTTGGCCACGAGGCTCGTCTCGCGGTTGACGATGCGCAGGCCGCTCCCGACGGCCGCAACCCGGTCCTCGGCTGAAAAAAGCTTCGAGAGCGGTTCCCCGGTGAGCTCCTGCGGCGCGTACCCCAATAGCCGCAGGGCCGCCGGGTTGACCAGCCGCAAGCGGCCCTCGGAATCCGTCACGAAGAGCGCGTCGAGCATTCCGGCCATGATCTCGCCGAGGAAGTTCATAGACACCGTGGTGCGGGCCAGTTCGCGGCTCATCTGGTTGAAGCGCTCGGCGAGGCCGCCGACGTCGTCGTCGGTCTCGACCGGGACCTGGGCGCCGTACTCCCCGCGCCCGATCCGGTCCACGCCCAAGGTCAGCGCCCGGACCGGCGCGAGTATGCGCCGCATGATCAGCAGCAGCAGGACCAGCCCCATGCCTCCGGCGGCGCCCGCGAAGGTGAGCACGCGGCGCAGGATGTCTTTCTCCGTGTCGAGGACCTCGCGCATGGAATATCCAAGAAGCAGGCCCCCCCGGCGCAGAACGCCCCCGTTTGGCAGCGCGTCGGAGACCGGGAGCACGAGCTCGAGCAGCGGCCGCGCTCCCTCCGACTCGCGAGTCAGGGGGCGCTGGGCCCGGACCGCCAGGCGATGGAAGGGGTCCTGCGCTCCGCGCGCCGGCGCGGCCGAGCCCGCCGACGCCACGACTCGTCCCTCCAAGTCCAAGGCCGCGGCGTACTCCGCGCCGAAGCCGGCGAGGCAGCTCTGAAGGTACACCCGCAGCAAGGAATCGCTCTCCGAGGCCAAACCCACGCTGATCGAGGCCGTCGCATCCGCCGCGCCGGCGCGCGCCGGCGTCTGGAGATTGCGCGCCAAGACGTCGTGGACCGCCTTGCGCGCGGCGAACGCCGTCGTCAGCGCCAGAGCGGCGCTGGCCAGCAGAAACAGGGCGAGCAGCTTGGCGTGGAGCTTCATGGGCCTTCAGGCGCGGCGGCGTCCCAGAGCCCTGTCGAGCACGTCGATGAGGTCTTGGAGCTCGTAGGGCTTGGTGAGATAGTGGCAGGCGCCGAGCCTCATGGACTTGAGCGCGGTCTCCGAGGTGCCGAAGCCGGTGGCCATCACGACCTCGAGCCAGGGCTGCTCCTTGCGCAGCGTCCGCAGGGTCTCGATGCCGTCCATGCCGGGCATCATGATGTCGCAGACCGCCGCGTCGAAGCGGGCCTTTCGAGCGAGCTCGAGGGCCTCCTTCCCGCTGGCCGCGGCTTCCACCTTGAAGCCGCGCTCCCCGAGCGCGAAGAGCAGGCTGCTGCGCTGGTTCTTGTCGTCGTCGATGACGAGGATGCTCGCCACGGCTCGTCCTCCCTGAGGGGCTTACCCTGAAGTGTAGCCCCGGGGTCGGTGCCTGTCAAGGCGGGCCGAGCCGCGCCAACAGACTCCCTTGAGGCGGCTCAGGTGGACCGGAGAAAGGCCGTCGAGGCGCAGCCATCGTTCGACGGTCTCGCGGGGCAGGTACGCCGCGCGGGGCGCGTTGAGCATGTCGAAGACGGTGAGCAGGCGCCTTTGCCGCGACCAGCCCCGGAACACCCGAAGATAGTCGTAGAAAGGCAGCAGCGGAAGCGGCAGGCGGTAGAGCGTGTCCAGCAGCAGGCCCAGCGCCGCGTTGGCGGCCCGCGCGACGGACAAGAGGGTGTCTCGGTCGAGCCGGCTCAGAAGGACGCGCTTGGCGGGCTCGAGCAGGACGCGGTTGAGAAGGTTCCCCTCGCGCGAGTAGACGCAAAAGAGGATGACGCCGCCCGGCTTGAGAAGACGGGCGACGTTGCGAAAGCTGCGCTCCGGGTCCTCCGTGTGGTGCAGGACCCCCATGCAGTAGACGAAGTCGAAGCGCTCGGCGAGCTCGAGCTCCGCGATGTCGCCTTCGATGATGCGCGCGTTCCTGAGCCCGGCCACGCGCCGTCGGGCGAGTTCGGCGGTGTTGAGATCGACGCCGACGACCTCGCGCGCCCAAGCCGCCAGGACAGCCGCGTGCTGGCCCTGGCCGCAGCCGCAGTCGAGCACCGTCTTTCCGCTCAAGTCCTCCGGCCTCCAGGGCGCCATCCACTCCCTGATCATGGGGACGTTCTCGTCGTCGAGCTGGAAGCGCGACCACTGGTAGGCCCATTGGGCTTCCTTTCTTTGCATCGAGTTCAGGTATGCGCGCGCGCGCGCTGGCAGGCGACCGAGCCTCCGCCATCCGCCGCGAGCGGCCGCCGGGAGGACGGAGGCTCGAGCAGGAAATCCCTGAGCATGCCCGCCGCGCGGGACAGGAAGGCTCGGTTGAAGTAATTGGACAGGTGCGCCAGCGCGAAGCCCGGCCGGAGGTAGAAGCTCCGGTAAAAGTCCCGTTGGCGGCGGAGCAGATCATCCTCCGTGAAGCCCTCGCCGACATAGGGCAGGCGCGCGGGGTGCGCCGAGTAGTCGCGCCAGTCGGCGCTGACGAACCCCGTGCGCAGGGCTCGCGCTCGCAGGGGGGTCCCCGGGTAGGGGACATAGATGAAGCAGGAAAGGGCGTCGAGGGGCAGAGAGAGGGCGAAGTCCAGCGAAGCGTCGATATCCTCGGGCCTCTCGTCGGGGACGCCGATCATGAAGGCTCCGTAGGCCGAGATGCGGTGGCGGCGCAGCAAGCGCGCGCCCTTCATCGCCGCCTCGAGCGTCATGCCCTTGTCGATGGTCTTGAGCATCCGCTCCGAGCCCGACTCCAGGCCCAAGTAGACGAGCTTGCACCCGGCGTCGCGCATGAGCTCGAGGACGTGCGGCGTGAATGAGTTGGCGCGCGCGCTGCAAGACCAGCCGACCTGGAGCTTGCGCTCGATCATCTTGCGGCAGAGCTCGACGACGCGCTCCCTGTTGAGCAGAAAGTGGTCGTCCTCGAAGGAAAAGAAGTCGAAGCCCCAACGCTCGTGGAGCTCCTCCAATTCCTCGAGCACCGCGTCCGCGCCATGGGCCCGCCAGCGCCTTTGAAAGACCGATTGGTCGCAATAGGAGCAGTCGAAGGTGCAGCCGCGGCTCGAGATGACGGAGACGGTCCTGCCGTAGCCGCGGAAGGGGTTGGGCGAGTAGAGCTTGAGATCCGGCAGCAGATGGCGCGCCGGCCTCGGGAGGCGGTCGAGGTCCCGTTCGTTGGGCCTCGGAGGGTTGACCTGGACACTCCCGCCTTGCCGCCAGCACAGCCCCTTGACCTGCCCCAGGGGACGGCCGTCGGCCAGCGCCTCGATGAGCTCGCGAGCGGTCAGTTCGCCCTCGCCGTAGACCCCGAAATCGAGCTCCGGGCACTCCTCCATCGTCTCGCGAGGAAGGGCGCTGATATGCGCCCCTCCGAGCACCGTCAAGACCTTGGGGTCGATCCTCTTGACCAACGAGAGGACCTGCTTGGCGCAGTGGAAGGAGACCGTGGTCGAGGTCAGGCCGACGATGTCGGGGCGCAACTCCTGAAGGCGGCGGCGCACGTCCCCGAGAGTCGAACGCTCGCCGACGCAGTCGAGCAGGGCGACCTCGGCGCCGAGCTCCAGGAGCACGCTGGCCACGTAACAGAATCCCAGCGGCGGCAGCAGCGGCGCTCCCGAGGCGTAGCGGCCGTAGACCTGTTCGAGCGTGACCGGAGGGTTGATCAGGAGGACGCGTCGGCCCATCGCCGAAGTATAACCCCGCATCCCGCGGGTGTCAAGGAACCGAAGGATCGAAGGATCGGCCGCCATTGCGCTGGAAAGGCGCGCGGGCTATACTTCGGGAAGAAATGGCCCAACGCCCCGCCCGGTTGATCCTCGGCGCCTTGTCGACGGCCTGCGTCCTCGCGGCCCTCATCCTGACGACGCCGAGCGGTCTGCCGCCCCCCTTTCTCACAAACCCGGGCCACATGGAACCCGAATCCGGCGAAGGTCTCCTCCACGGCGTCGAAGACAACAAAATCGAAGTCTCCTACACCATGCCCCTGGCGTCGATCTCCGCCGCGTTTTGTTTCGGCCACCTCGGCCCCGGGCTGATCGCGCTGGCCTGGAGGGCCGCCATCGCCGCCCTTTTCGTGCTCTCCTTCGCTCTCGGCCTGGCGGTGGCCGGCTGGTCGGCGGCCTTGGCCGCGCCGGCGCTGATGGTCCCCTTCACGCCCACGCTACTCCGCGACCCGATCAATCTTTTCTACGCCCTGCTCGTCCTCGTCGTCGCGGGAAGCCTCGTGGCGCGCGCGCGCGCGCCGTCAGGGGCCCAGGACGCCCGGTTGGGACTCGCGATCGGGTTCAGCCTGCTCTACCGGTCTCCCCTCGTCCTTTTTCCGCTCGCGTTGACGGCCTTCGAATGGTTGACGGCGCCGCGCAGAGCCCGACCCGGCTGGAGGAGCCTTCTCCTGCTTTGCCTGATCCCGGCGGCCATGCTGCTGCCCTGGATACGGATGAACCGGATCGCGCACGGCGGCTTCTTCCCTTTGGAGCGAGGAAGGACGGACATCTTGCTCCTCGGTTCCATCACGCACGTGCAAAAGTGGGAGGCCGAATCGAGCCACGTCGCGCTTGATCCCGACGAGCTTGAGCGCGCCGGAGGAATCTATCGCTGGTGGGCCCGGGAGGTCCTCCGGCGCCCGTCGTCCTACCTCGACTCCTGCCTCGGGCGCGTGCGATTCATCGTCTCCTTCCATCCTTTCCTGTTTCTCGCCGCCCTTTCGGCGCTCTGGCTCGGCCGCCGCCGCGCGCAAACGCGCGTGCTGGGGTTCTTGATCTTTTACCTGATCTCCGTCCACAGCGCGATCGCCATCGGCGAGGCTTATTTGGTGCCGCTTTGGCCCCTGCTCGCGGCCCTGGCCGGGTCCTTGCCGGCCGAGGCGCGCCGGCGAGGCGCGCCGCGCGCCGATCCCTCGGCCGATTCCGTATCCTCGAAGATCTTCGCGGGCTGTCTGGCCCTGATCGCGCCGTTCTGCCTTTTCGCGCTGTGGACGGTCATGACTTACGGCACCGTGGCCGAGCGCAGATCGCCCCGGTCCGAGCAGGCCTGGCAGGAGGCCTTGGCGGAGGCGCCGGAAGAACCATGGATCATCCTGCAGGACGGCAAGCGCAAGCTCGCGCGGGGAGACCTCCAGGGCGCGGGAGCTTGCTTTGCCAGGGCGGCGGCTCTACGGCCGGAAGACGAGAATATCAGGTTCCACCGGGCGTGGGCTCTCGCGCTCCAGGGCGAGCCCGACACGCTGATGCGCTTTGAGCTCCCCCTGTCGAGCCTCGTCCTCCGGGAATCGCTTTCCTTCCTCAAAGCCTCGATCTGTCTCGGAGCCGGATTGCGCGCAGAAGCGAGAGATCATATCGCCGCCGGGCTTGAGGTCATGGGCATCCCCCTGCGCTCCGGGGCGCGAACGGACGAGCCGGCTTGGGCGCCCGACGACGCGGGCGGCCGCGCGCCCTTCGTCTTGTCGGCCGTCCGGGAAATCCTGCGGCCGATGCCGCGCGGGGACGGGCTGCGTTTGCTGGGCGAGATCGCCGGGATGGCGGACGCCCGGTACATCGCGGATGTCTGGCTGGAGCTGGCGCAGGCGCATGCCGACGCCGGGGACGGGAACCAGGCCCTGCGCGACCTCGACGCCGTCAAGGGTCTCGATCTCAAGCCCGACGAGCTGCGTCGGCTCGTGCGGGTGTACTGCCGGCTGGGAAGGTACCGCGCGGCCCGGGCTCTCATCGCGGGACTCTCGACCCGAAACCCCGTCGCGGCCCGGCTTTGGCTCGATCTGGCTGAGGCCGCTTTGGTCTCCCGGCGGCGGGACATCGGATTGCCGTCCCTGCGGATCGCCGCGGACCTCGCCGCCGAGCCGGAGCTCCGCAGGCAGGCGGCGCTCCTGTTCGCCAGGGCAGGCGAGAGCCGGCGCGCCCTGGCCATCCTTGAGCCCTTGACTCTCCGGCAGCCCTCCGACGCCCGGCTATGGCTGCAGCTCGCCTCGCTCTCCCTCGCGGCCGGACAGCGGGACTCGGCCCTGCGCTCCCTCGACAAGGCCGCGAGGCTCGCGGACCGGCCAGCTCTCCTCCATGAATCGGCCCTGCTATTCAACAGGGCCGGCGACGGCCGGAGGGCCATGGCGATCCTCGAGGCTCTCTCGCGCGAGCAACCGTCGGACCCCCGCATCTGGCTCGACCTGGCCTCGATCTCCTTGGACCTCGGGCTGCGCGACCAGGGAGCGCGCGCCCTCGAGAACTCTGCGAGGCTCGCCTCCGAGCCTGATCTCCAGCGCGAATCGGCGCTCCTTTTCCGCAAGGCAGGCAATGCCCGGCGCGCCCTGGCCATCCTCCAGCCGCTCGCGCGCCAAGCGCCGTCCGATGCCCGGCTGTGGCTGGATCTCGCCGCCGTCTCCCTCGAAATCGGGGAGCGGGACTCGGCCATGCGCTCCCTGGACCACGCCGCGAAGCTCGCGGCGGAGCCGGATATTCTCTACCAGTCAGCGCTCCTCTTCAGCAAGGCCGGCGATCGCGGGCGCGCCTTGGCCATCCTCCGGAGCCTGGCTCGCGCGCAGCCCTCGAACGCGACCGTCTGGGTCGACATGGCCTCGCTGGCGACCTCGCGCGAGGAATCCCTTCGGGACTTGGCCCAAGCGCGCAAGCTCAAGACGGATTTCGACGACCGGCGCCGCATCGCTCTTCTCTACCAGGACCTTAGGGATTACCGCACCGCGCTGGGCCTTCTGGAGCGGCTCGCGCAGGAACATCGTGAGGACGCCTCGCTCCGGGCGGACCGCGGGCTCTGCGAATACCTCAACGGGCGCGTCGCCGAGGCGATCGCGGATCTGGAAACGGCGCTCGGACTCGACCGCCGTCTCGTGTCAGCCCACGTGACCTTGGCCTCGATCTACGCCGCGCAGGGGCGCTACGATCAGGCGCTGAAGGTCTATGATCGGGCCCTGTCGCTGGACCTTTCGGCCGATCCCGCGCTTCGGCGTCGTCTGATCGACACCCGGGAAGAGACCCTTTCGAAGGCGCGAGAAATCCGATGACATCGCGCGATCTCAAGCGGTACCTGCCACGCGCGTCCGTCGCCCTTCTGATCCTCGTCGCATTCGCGATAACTCGGCGCGGGGAGCCCGCCAAGGACGCGCCGCCGCCGCTCGAGAGCGTCTACGGCGAGGCCCTCCTGCACGGCGCGGCCCCTCCGGGCGTGGATGTCTCCTATCTTCTGCCCATGGCGACCATCGGCACGGCGCTGATGTTCAGCCACGACCGGCCCCCGCCTTGGAGGCGCTGGCTCGCCTGGGCGGGCTGCGCCGCGATCTTCCTCGCGCTTGCCGGATACGCACTCAGAACGGCCGAGTCGTGGACGGCCTCGGCCGTCCTGCTGGTCTTGGGTTGGCAGCTCGCCGGCGCTGACGGCGATTGGTACCGGTCGTACGCCCTGCTCGTGACGCTCGCCGCCGGCCTGCTCGCCTGGCGCGCGCAAGACCCCTCATTCGCCAGAAGCCTCGCGCTCGCCCTGGCCGTCGGAGCGACCCTGTTGTACCGTTCCCCGCTGGCCTTCTTTCCGCCGCTGCTGGTCCTCTTCGAGCGGCTGACTTGGCCGCGCGCGGCCCTGCGGTCGCATTGGAAGCACGCGGCGATCCTGCTGCTCGTTCCCTACGCGTTTCTCGCGCCTTGGATATGGATGAATTGGGTCCTCCATCGCCAATTCATCCCGTTCGAAAACGGGGAAGCCAACGGCATCATCGTCACGGCGGCCGTCGGACGCAATGACAAGCTCCAGGGAGGCTCGCGCGATCCCTTCCTGGGCCCGTCGCCCGACGACCGCCGGCTCGCTCCGGTGCTGAGCTGGGCCGCCGCGACGGTCGGGCGCGACCCGCTGCGCTACGCCGCCGGCTACGGGCGCCGCGCCTGGCTCGTCTTCCTGATCCATCCTTGGCTTGTCTGTCTCGCGCTGGTCTCGGCGTGGGCGTCGCGGTCGAGGAAGGGGATCGCGGAGCTGGTCCTTCTGGCGCTCTATTACGCGTGGATTCATTGCTTCATGGCCGTGAAGGCCGATTATTTCGCGCCGCTGTGGCCGCTGCTCGCGGCTCTGGCGGCCGCCCCCCTTCTCTCGCTTGAGGCTCATGCGCCGCCGCCCCAGCCTCGGAAGGCGGAGGCCGTCGCCGGGCCGGTCATGCTGCTCTTTCTCGGACTCGTCTTGATCGGCTGCGCCGGCTCGGCGTGGGTCGTCGGCGCGTACGCGAGCAAGGCCGCGCGGCGCGATCAGTTCTCCGACGCGGCCTTGGCGGAGGCCTTCGCGGCGGGGCCCCCGGACGCCTGGCTTCTCCTCGAGCGCGGCCGGCGCGGGCTCGCCGCGGGCCGCGCGAAGGAAGCCGTCGCCGATCTGCAGGACTCCCTGATCCTGCAGCCTGGACGCGAGGACCTCGCCCTGCTGCTGGCCGTGGCGCGGCATCGCGCGGGGCGCGACGAGGAGATCTCGAACTGGGAGCCGCCGGCGGACGACAGTTCCCTGGCCGCCGTGACGGGCTGCCTCTACAAGGCCCTCCTGCGCCTCAAGCAGGGCCGCCGGGAGGAGGCGAGGCGCCTGCTGTCGAGAGTCGTCGCGATGCTGGGCGACGAGGGGATCCGCGGCGACGGGAGCGGCGCCCCCCCGGGTGCGTCCGTCCTCGACGGACTCTCCTTCAGATCGCAGGAGATTCCCGACCAGTACGCGGCGCTGCGATTGATGCCCTCCGCCGACCGCCTCTCCCTGCTGCGGGAGATGACGGCGCTCGCTCCCGGACGCCTTGATGTGCGGCTCGAAGAAGCGCGGCTGGCGGCGGAGACCGGCGATCGCGGGCTCGCGGCGGCCTCCCTCAAGAGGGCCGTGGAGCTCAAGCCCTCGGCGGACGACCTTCTCGCCATCGCCTTGGCTTATCAAAGAATAAAGGCGTACGGCCCGGCGCTGGCGGTTTTCCGGCGCTTGGCGCGCGATCACCCGAGCCGGGCGGATTATCGCGCCGGCCTGGGAGTCTGCGAGTACCTCGCGGGCTCGGCCGACCAAGCGCGCGCGGACCTCGAGGCGGCGCTCGCCCTCGACGCGGGGTTCCTTGCGGCTTATCTGAGCCTGGGAACCATCGAGGTCCGGGCGCGCCGCTTCGATCGGGCCGTGAGCGTCTACGATCGGGCGCTCTCCTCGCGCGGGTTCGGCGCGGCGGATCCCTCGCTGCGGGAATTGATCCGCCGGTCCCGGGAAGAAGCGGCTCAGGCGGCGACGGCCGCGCCGCGCGACACCGAGAGGCGGTCGAGGAAGTCCTCGAAGCGCTCGTCGAGCCGGCCGCGGCTCAAGCCCTCGATGGAGCGCGTGCTGAAGTCCTCGACCGTGAAGGAGGCCGTCACCGTGCCGTAGAGCATCGCGCGCTTGAGGCTCTCGACGTCGTCGAAGCCCCGGCAGGCCGCGAGATAGCCCATGAAGCCGCCGGCGAAGGTGTCGCCGGCGCCCGTCGGGTCCTTGACGGTCTCGAGGGGGAAGGCGGGAAAGACGTAGAACTTGCGGCCGACCTTGAGCACGGCGCCGTGCTCCCCTTCCTTGATGACGACGACCGAGGGCCCCCACTCGCAGATCGTGTTGGCAGCTCGCAGGGCGTTGGGCTGACGCGTGAGTTTCTTGGCCTCTTCCTCGTTGGCGAAGAAGATCTGGACCTTCCCGAGAAGCTCCTTGAGCGCCTCGGGCTTAGACGAAATCCAATAGTTCATCGTGTCGCAGGCCACGACCGCGGGACTCTGCATCTGAGCGAGAACCTCGGCCTGCAGTTCGGGGTCGATGTTGGCGAGGAAGACGACCGGCGCGCGGCGCTGCTCGGCGGTCAGCACGGGCTTGAAATCCTTGAAGACGTTGAGGTGGGTGGCCAAGGTCTTGGCGTCCGAGAGGTCGCGGCCGAACTTGCCGACCCAGCGGAAGGTCTTGCCCGGCATCACCTTGAGCCCGGAGAGGTCGATACCCCTCTCGGTCAGCATTTCGCGGTGCTCGGCCGGGAAGTCCTTGCCGACCACGCCGACCACGGACACGGGATTGAAATTGCGCGCCGCAAGAGAGAAGTAGACCGCAGATCCCCCCAAAGCCTCCTTGCTCTCCCCCTCCAAGGTCTTGACCGAGTCCAAAGCCACTGATCCGACTACGACGATCGATCCGCTCATTGACCGGACTCCCGCTGCTCCAGATAGGGACGGATCTCGATCTGGGTCGTCAGCTGCCTGAGATAATAGTTGATGAGCTCGAGGCCGCGCTGCTGGCGCAGCTTGGCGGTGAACTCCTCCTTCTTCTTGTCGAAATCCTTCATCGAGCCCTTGTTGGCCAGTGCGTAGGCCTCCTCCGCCTCGCCGGGCGCCAGCTTGGCGGTCTGGAACAGCACGCTCTGCAGCATGCGCGCCTTGAGCGAGTTGCGCCGCGCGTTCTCGTAAGCCTCCGGGCTGTCGTGATAGACGCTGCGCAGGGCGCGGAAATAGAGTTCCTGGCTGAAGGCCCCGTTGTGCTGAAAGGCCTGCGTCGTCTGAATGTCGCGCGCCAGCTCGTCGTCGGGCACCTTGATGCCCATCTCGTCGGCCTTCACCCGCATGAGCTCCTCGACGATCATGTCGCGCAGCATCTCCTGCTTGACCTGCTTGAGTATGTCGTCGCTCACGTCGGTCCCGCGGCTCTTGAGGATGTCCGAATACTGCTGGACCCGGAAGACGAAGCGGGAATAGGGGATCTTATTGCCGCCCACCGTGGCCACCGCCGAGCTCATGTCCTTGCTGGTGAAGAGGTAGCCCCCGAGCCCGACGAAGGTTCCTATCAGGAAAATGACGATCGTGGCGGCAAACAGCGCGCGGCGGTAGCGGCTTAAAAATCGGATCACGCGGGAGGCTCTCTAGGCGCTGTGGGCCGACTGGTAGGATTCGGAGGAGCCCTCTTGGGCGCTGTCCTCCGCGGATGTCATGGCGCAGGTGCCGTCGAAAAAACCGCCGTCGTCGATGCGAAGGCGCGGGGTCTTGATGTTGCCGGTCAGCCGTCCCTTGGCGTGCACCTCGATGGCGCGCGAGGCCACGACGTCGCCTTCGACGGCCCCCGCCACGGAAAGGGTCTCCGCGGCGATATTGCCCTTGACCTTGCCCTTCTTGCCGATCTCGACGGTGATGGCGTCGGTGATGTCGCCCTCGACGACGCCCTCGATGCGCAACGAGCCCTTCGCGGCCAGGACCCCGTGGAAATAGGCTTCCTCGCCGACCAAGGTCACGGCCTCGGAACTGGGCCCCTCGCCCTTCCCGGAGAACATGGCCATGCGCCTAGCGTCCCGAGGCGGGCGCGGTCGCCGGCCGCGCGCTCAGGAAATCGGACCCGGAGCGCAGCTTGAGGAAGATCATGGGGTTGACCGGCTTGCCGTGGCGCCACACCTCGTAGTGGAGGTGCGCGCCCGTGGAGCGGCCCGTCGTGCCCATATAGGCGATCACCTGGCCGCGCGAGACGCGCTGGCCGTTCTGAACGAGGAACTTGGAGGTGTGGCCGTAGAGCGTGGAGATGCCGTAGCCGTGATCGATGACCACCATCTGGCCGTAGCCGTGCGACCAGCCGGTGTGGCGCACGGTCCCGTCGGCGGTGGCGTAGATCAAAGTGTCGGGGGAGTTCGCGATGTCGATGCCGGCGTGGAACTCGCCGCTCTCGCCCTCTTCCCGCCGGATCGGGTCGAAGCGGTAGCCGAAGAGCGAGGTGATCTGGCCCTCGGTGGGCCACATGTTGGGCGTGGCGTGGTAGAGGCTGCGCTGGTTGCTGATGTACCAGGTGATCTCCTGGAAGCTGGCCAGGCGCTTGTAGGATTCCGCCCGGATCGCGGCGATCTGCTTGTGCCAGTCCGCCTGGTTGACCCCCGAGGCGCCGCCGTCGAGCATCTTTTTGAGCAGGCTGCGGTCCGCGGGCGTCGGCCCGCCGACGGCGGTCTCGTTCTGCACGATGTCGCGCCGGCGCGAGAGGCTCAAGAGGACCCGCAACTGCTGGTCGGTGGCCGCGGCCATGTCCAGGACCTCGCGCGAGCGCTGCATCTCCTGCGCGAGATTGCCGAGCTTGGCCATCATGACCTGGTTGTCGGCCTTGGTGATCCAGTAATCGGTGTGCCTGCCCACGACGAAGCCGGCCCAGATCGTCAGTCCCGTCCAGAGCGAGGCCAGGACCAGGAAAAAAGCGTTGGAAAACTGCAGGCGCCATGGCTTGAGCGGCGTCTGGGGGATGATGAGGACCGTGACCTTGCGGTCGAGGGCGTCTCGAAGTCTCTTGTGCCAATTCACGCAGTTGTCCTATTTTGCGTCCCGGATGTTATAACAGAACGAGGCCCCCCTGTCAATGCCCGGATTATGACGGCTCCCACGGGCCCCTTGACGGAGCCCGCGCGAACTTACATGTCAGCGGGGCGTCCCCAGCATGCCGTAGAGGACCCCCCCGGGGCGCGACTCCGCCTTGAAGACCCGGCCGCAGGCGGCTGCGATCTCGCGCAGGCAGCCGGCCTCGACCGCGAGCCGGGCGGGCGGCTGCGAGCGGCCCTCGGCCAGCCCCGTCATGCGCACGAGCGGCATGAGGACGGCGGGGGCGTCGGGGCCGCACCGGCAGACGGGCTCCAGGAAGGAGCGCGGCGGGAACACGAAAGCGTGGCGGCGCGCGAGGTCCGCGTAGGCGGTCCGGATGAGGTCGACCTCGTTTTGAGGCATCGGCGTGTTGACCGCGATGCGAGTCCCGTCCGCGAGCGCCCCCTCCCGCTCGGCTTGGCGCACGAGCCGGCGGATGGGCAGATAGATCGGCGCGTCGTAATCCTCGATGAAGCTGCGCTCGGGGTCGGGGCCCAGCCCGAGCCGCAGCGCTTCGACCAGGCCCGGGGCGTTGAGCAGGAGGATCGTCCCCAGAGCGGCCGCGTAAATCGCCCGCCGCCGCGGACCGTCGAGAAGATCGGAAGCGACGAAGAGGGACGCTCCGATGAGGGCGGCGGTGAACAGTTGAAAGCGAGGGTAGCCGGTCCCCGACCAGCCGTCGGCATAAAAGAAAAGCGCCTGGCCGAGCGCCGCCGCGGCGAGCCAAGCGCATTCCCATCGACGCCTGTTCTTCCAACAACTCAGGAAAAGCGCGCAGAGAATCGCGCCAAGGCAGAGGGCCAGCCCCGAGCCCCCGAATTGGAAGCGCAAATGCTGCCAATAGACTTGGGCCCTCGCCGCCGAGAACAGGTCGTCGGGGCGGCGCAGGACCCAATGCCTCCAGACACCGGCCTGCCGCCGGGCGGCGAAATAGAGCAGGAAGGGAGCGCCGGAGCACGACATGACCAACAGAGGTTCCGGACCTATCAGCGATCTCACGCCGCGGCGTCCGTAGGATGCGATCCAAAAGAACGGAAGGAGCAGGATGGCCTGTTCCTTGATCATGGCCGCGCCGCCGACCAGCAGGCACGGCAGCCACGGCCGGGACCGGTCGTCGTCGAGAAGGGACTCGACGGCCGTCAGGGACAGGACGAGGCTCCAGGGCTCGAGATAGGCGCTCGCGAAATAATAGACGACATGCTTCTGGAAGAAAAAGTACGCGCAGAACAGCGCGGCGCGCCGATCCGGAGCCCGGCCCAGGAGCGCGGGACGCAGCGCGAAGAGCCAACAGGGCAGGGCCAGCGCGTTAAGCAGTCGGTTGGCGTTGACAGGCGAGTCCCATTGCAGGACGCGGCTCAGGATGACGAGCGGCGTCGAGAAAAAATAAAAGACGGCCGGATAGCGCACCAAAGCGGGCTCGGACGCCTCTCCCGCCCAGCCCAGCGCGAGAAGCAGCCCCAGCGCGGCCAACGACCAGAGAGAGGCGCGCCAGCGCCGGGCCGCGAGGGCCAAGGCGCCCAGGCTCAGGGCGAGCGCCGGCAGGGACTTGATCCAAAACCTCGCCGCCGCCGCCGCCGCGAAGAGGTGGAAGTCGTCGTCGCCGCGAAAGGCGAACTCCTGGCCCCAGGTCATCATCAGATAGACCAGGACCGGGGCGCACATGACCGACCCGAGCAGGAGGCTCCGGAGCTCCGGAGTGCTCCAGGAATTCTTAAGGAGCTGGACCGGGACATCGAGACCCGCGCCGCGGGCCGAGGCCGCGGCCACGACGAGGAGGCAGAGGAGCAGGACGGCCTCGGGCCCCAGTCCCGGCAAGCGGGTCCAGAGGGCGCCCGCGACGACCGCGCCGAAAAAGAAAAGCAGGAGCACGGTCCGCAGGCGCGGGCTCGGGCTCTTGATCATCGCGTCCGCATCCTAACATTTCCCGCCCCGGCCTTGTTCGGCGCTCGACCCCTGGACAATCCGGGGTTCCGGGGCTAAACTTAGGCCATGACCCCTCGACGGTTCCCGTGGCTCCTTGCCTTGAGCCTCGCCCTGCCTCTCGCGCCGCGGGCCGGCGACGTCAAGATCGAAGTCGGCGCGAGCATGCCGGCGGGCCCCGTCGGCCAGAACAACCTCAAGAAGATCGAGCCGATCCCGACGGTAGGAGGCTCGCTCGAGACCCCGCTCGATGCCAAGACCGGCGTGGAAATGGCCGGGGCCAACGCCGCCGGGACGATCCCGGCCCTGCCCGACGCCGCCGTCAAGGCCGGACAACCGGGGACGACGGCTCACAGCCCGCGGCCCGGCGCCGGCGAATGGGATGCGGAGCTCATTCTCAAGAACGGCCAGGCGGCGGTCGTTCCGGTCGCGCCGCACCGCGCCGTCGAGCCTTACTTCGTCGGAGCCCTGACGCGCCTGGGCGTGCCGCAGGACCTGGCCGCGGCGCTCGCCGAATACCAGGCCAGCCGCCATCCCGGCGACCAGGACAAGGTCTACCACGGGTTGGGCCATTCGCAGGACGTGCCCGCCGCGGTCTCGGCGATATTAGAGAACCTGCCCGACGGCGCGATGACGGAGCGCCAGAAGGTCCTCTTGATCGTCGCCGCCGTCCTGCACGACATCGACCCCCAACGCAAGCCCGAGACTCCCGCGCGCGTCTCTGCGACCTTGCCGTATTTGGAGATGGACCCTGCCTCCGTCGCCATCCTCGCGGAGTTCGGCAGGCGCTACGGCATCACGACGGCGCAGGTCCAGGCGCTGATCAAGGCCACGGACTTCAACATGGACCCCGCCGCCCAGAAGGCGATCTCGGAGGACTTCGAGTCCAGAGTCAGGTCGTCCTTCCCCGCCAAGGAGCAGGCCTGGGCCTTGGATTGGGGCCGCAAGCTCTCCTTCGCCGACAAGAGCGCGACCTATCTCGGCTCGGTCGAGGCGGCCGACCGCCAGGTGCGCAACCTCGCCAACGAGATCCGCAAGGCCGTCGAGGCGGCCACCGGCCAAGCGGCGCCCGACCGCGAGGAGGTCATGCTGCGCGCCAGCAGTAAATTCCTCAAAGTCCTGCGCGACAGCCCCGACTACGCCATCCTGCCGGCTTCGCTTCAAAGGAATTTCGAGAAGGTGTACGCGCATTTCGAGCGCCTCGCCGACCCTTCGGTGCCGATCCCCTCCGAGAACGCCCAGCCCCGAGGCCCCCCGGCGACCGCCGACCTGGCGATCCGCCGGCTCTCGCTCGGGCTCGAAGCCACAGACCGCGACCTAGCAAACCTCAAGACCGCGGGCTTCGCGGTCCTGGCCCCGGGCGCGCTGATGGACGCCGAGACCGAGCGGCGCGTGCTCGATATCGTGGAACGCGACTGGATCAAGAACGGCCAGCCGGTCTTCTCGCAGCTTCCATTCAACGATCGTTCCCAGCCGTTGTGGGGCCCGCGAATGGCCTCGGTCCGGGCCGAGCTGGACCCCGTGGTCGAGAACCTGACCCGGCGGCTCAACTCGGTGCTGACCGGCGAGGGCATCGCGGTGCGCGACGTCCAGTTGAGACTGGCTACGCCGGAGGAGCCGGAAAAACAGGTCATCCACGTGGACCTGGCGCCCTACATCACCGCGACCTACGCCCTGCGCGGCCGCGGCACCGTGCTGTTCAGGATTTCCGACGGCCTCGCCCAAGCCCGCGAGGCTCCGACTCATTCCTGGGCGCTGGTCACCAACGCCGAGCGCGAGGCCGCCACCGGGATTCCCGGGACGGTCCACGACATACCCCTGACCGACCGCCCGCGGGTCCTGCTGATCGTGCGCTTCACACGCACGGGCCCGGAGCTCCCGAAGGACAGGCTCGCCGCGGCCCGCGAGCGCTCCAAGGCGCGCGCCGACGGCGTGGCGCGCCAACTGGCCCGACAGGGCCGCAAGCCGGAGAAGTCGGGCCTGCTCGGCTCGCTGACCAGGATTTTCGGCGAATAGCCCGCCCCGCGGCCCCTCGCCTAGGGCTCGTCACGAACGACGACCCGAAAGCGGAAGTCCCAGCCCTCGCCCGCATCGCCGCGGGTCATCAGAAGGCCCACGGGACGCTTGGCCTTGGCGGCCTCGAGCGTGAAGAGGTAGAACTCGCCCGCGGCCGAGGGGGTCAAGGCCAGCGAGAGCCGCGTCTTCGTCGTGGTGCCGCGCAGCATCTCGCCCATGTCGCGGTAGGGGCACATGATCCTGCGGACAGAGTAGGAATAGACCGCGTCGGCGTCCAGCGCGTCCCACTCGAACGGGACGCGGCCCGCCACCGCGGGCTTGCCCTCGCACGGCTGCTCCCAGCCCTCGATGGTCCCGGCGTTGTCGCGCGGGGACCTCAAATGGATGATCCGCCGCATCGCGATCTCGAGGGTCCTGTCCTTGGGTACCTCGAAGTTCGCGCCCGCGGTATAGTCGCCGGGGACACCGTGCTTCCATGGAGGCTTGAGGTCCCCGTGCATGTCGACGTAGGCGTTGACATAGTAGCGGCCCGGCGGCAGGTCGGCGAGGCCGAAATGGTCGCCGACTTCCTGCTGCCCCTCGACCGGGTGCGCCGCGCCGCTATCCTCGTTGCGAAACCAAAGCCGAGCGCGCGCCTTCGTCGTCTCGCTCAGCGGCTTGCCGTCGAACTGAAGCCGGCCCTCGACTTGGGGCGGCGGCAGGGACCCCGGCTCCTGGGCCGCGGCCAGCGCGGGAAGAAGCGCGGCCAGCGCGAGCAGGCGCTTCATGCAGCGCCGTAGCATGCCAAGAGCATAGCCCCCCGGCGGCCCCGAGTCAAGGCCGTCTTGGCCGTCGGCGCTATGGGACGATCCGGAAAACATAGCCGGTGCTGGGGGCCAAGAGCCCGATGAAGGGACTCCGCTCCCTGGCCGCCTTCACCAGGAAATGATAGCGCTCGCCGGGGAGGCTCAGGTTGAGCGCCGGGGCCACCGCGGTCTTCGCGATCGTGTCGCCCATGACCTCGCCGTGGTCCTCATCCGTGCGGCAGTTGACGCGCCGGATCGAGTAGTTGTAGAGGGAGGTGGGGTCGGGGCTCTCCCAGGCGAAGGAGACCTTGCCCGAGAACGCCGGCGTCCCCTCGCAGGCGCGGTCGGACAGCCCGCCCCCGACGGGTGGCCGGCCCTCGGGCGGCTTGAGGGTCAAATGAGTGAGCCGCTCGAGCACGATGTCGGCTCTTTGCGCTCCCGGGTAATCGAGATAAATGGAGCCGCTGTACTCCCAGGGGCCGAGGCTCCGCTCCGGGTCCTCGGGCCCGCGGTCGACGGAGGCCTGCGCCAGGTAGCGGCCGGGGGGAAGGCCGTGGACGATGAAACGGTCGCCGAGGTCCTTCTGGCCGCGCGGCTTCACGGCGCCGGACGACGGGTATTCGCGGCGGAACCAAAGGCGCGCCTGCGCCGTCGTCGTCTCGCTGAGCGGCTTGTCGTCGAACATCAGCCGGATCTCGAGGATCGGCGCGGGCGCTCCCGACGAATCCTCCGCCGGCTGGCCGGAACCGGGAGCCGCCAGAAGCGCCGCGAGAAGGACGCCTGACAGTATTCCCATGGCTCTAGCGCAGGACGAGCTCGGCCGACAGGCCCCTCATCTTGATAGTCGGCACGTACGGCGACTCCGGTCGCGGCGTCAAGGTGCGCTTGAGCGGATCGGCGATCAGATCCAGGTTCTCCATGACGATCTGACCGATCAGGGCCTCGCACCCCGGAGGACCCACGTGACAATCGGTGCTCATCGATCGACCCGCGACGGTCAGCCAGATTCCGGCGGCCACCGGGAGCTCGATCTTCTGGTCGTTGGCGAGCAGGACGATGCGATGATCCACGATCTCGAGACCAAGGGCCTCGACCAAGTCCTGCGGCAGAAGGTTTATGACGGCTCCCGTGTCCGCCACGGCTTCGATCTCGCGGACGCGGATGTCCTTCTCCGGTATCTGGCCGAGTTTGAACTGACTCCGATCGCTCATATTCTCCAGTCTGACCTTCGGCCTGATCTCGCCCATGCCCAGCCTCCTCAACAGAGTTTTCAGGAGGCGCTCCGCCTTGCGGCTTTGGCCCCTGATATATATACGATTGAGTCGGCTGTTTTGTTCCATGTCTCGACGACGACGAGTCCGGAAACGCTGTCCTTCTATGACTATAGCATAGCCCCGCGATCGGTGCAGGTCAAGGCGGCCATGGTTCTGGTGCCAGACTTGTAGAACTCGCTCCAGAGCGAGTTGAGGGATCCTAAGATCTGAATTCTGCGACGATCTCGATAGCTCCGACTATGTGCTTGTTGAATTCCGACAGCTCCGCGGCGGGAACCCACAACTCCTTGTGCACCGAACCACCCACAGTCTGCACCGGATACCGAGCCGCGAAGACGGCATCGACGCGAAAACGCGCCACGAACCCCTCGCCGTCCTGCTTGGCGTTCCAATCCCGCGCTATCTGGCGCGAGTTCCTTGGGACCCACGGGACGATATAAGACAATGACCTCCACGCGAAGAGGATACCCCGGGAACTCTCAATGGTCAAGCTCGGTCCTTGGGCGCGACTGTACTCGAGTACAGTCATTTCGCAATCCGCCCCGGGGCGGATAAAATCCCCGACGCGGAGTGATTTTGTATAATGCCGCGTCATGACCAGCGCGGAGATCCGCACCGCCTATCTCAAGTTCTTCGAGAAGAACGGCCACACGGTCAAGCCGTCGACGCCGCTCATTCCTCAGGGCGACGCCAGCCTCATGTTCAACTCGGCAGGCATGGTGCCCTTCAAGCCCTATTTCCTGGGGCTCAAGAAAGACCTCTCGCGCGCGGCCTCCTGCCAGAAGTGCTTCCGCACGACCGACATCGACCGCGTCGGCACGACTTTGCGCCACATGACCTTCTTCGAGATGCTCGGCAACTTCTCGTTCGGCGACTACTTCAAGGACGAAAGCATCGCTTGGGCCTGGGAGTTCCTGACCGACGAGATGGGCTTCGAGCCCAAGCGCCTGTTTCCGACCGTATTTAAGGAAGACGACGAGGCCGACAAGCTGTGGCGCAAGCTGGGAACGCCCAACGCCCCGATCCGCCTCGGCGAAGACTCCAATTTCTGGAACATGGGCCCCACGGGGCCCTGCGGTCCATGCTCCGAGATCTACTTCGACCGCGGGCCTGCCGGCTCGTGCGGCAAGACGACCTGCGCTCCGGGCTGCGACTGCGACCGCTACCTAGAGATCTGGAACCTGGTCTTTACCCAATTCGACCGCCAGGAGGACGGTTCCCTCAAGCCGCTGCCGCGCAAGAACATCGACACGGGCATGGGCCTTGAGCGGCTGGTCTTCTCGGCCGAAGGCAGGCCCTCGCCCTTCGACACCGACCTCTTCATACCCGTGGTCGCCACCGCGATGCACATACTCGGCGTCGATCGAAAAAAGTCGCCCGAGGCGGAGCTCGCCTACCGCGTGATCGCAGACCATTCGCGGGCGGCGGTCCTCTTGATGAGCGAGGGCGTGGTCCCCTCCAACGTCGAGCGCGGCTACGTCTTGCGGCGGCTCATCCGCCGCGCGGTGCGCTACGGCCAGCTGCTGGGCCACGCACAGCCCTTCCTCCATCGTCTCGTGCCCTCGGTCGTCGAGATCTTCGACAAGACCTACCCTGACCTGCGGGACGCGGCCTCGCAGGTCGAGTCCACGCTCAAGACCGAGGAGGAGAAATTCCTCGAGACCTTGGCGGTCGGCGAGAGAGAGCTCAAGGAGCTGCTGGCGACCACCGGCAAGACCTTGCCGGGAGACCAAGCCTTCAAGCTCTACGACACTTTCGGCTTCCCGCTCGAGCTGACTCGCGAAATCTGCGCCCAGAAAGGCGTCTCCGTCGATGAGGAAGGCTTCAAGCGCGCGACTGAGGAAGCCTCGAAGGTCGCACGCGCCTCGTGGAAGGGCTCGGGACAGACGAGCTACCTCGAGCACCTGCAGAAGCATCTGCTGCCCAGCGAGACCACAGAGTTCATCGGCTACGAACAGCTCGAGGCGCCCGCGATCGTGGTGGCCTTCGAGACCGTCGGCTCCGAGGGCCTGCTCGTGCTCGACAAGACGCCCTTCTACGCCGAGGGCGGCGGGCAGGTCGGCGACGCCGGCCTCATCCTGTCGGAGAACGGCAAGGAGACCTTGGCGCGCGTCGTCGACACCCAAAGGCAGGGCACGGTGTTCATCCACAGGGTCGTCAACACCAAACCCGAAGCCCTGCGCCCGGCCACGCCGGTGCGCGCCCAAGTCGACTCCGTTCGGCGCGGCTACATCGCGCCGCACCACACCGCGACCCATCTTCTCAACGAGGCCCTGCGCCGCATGCTCGGGACTCATGTCCACCAGGCCGGCTCGTACGTGGGCGCCGACAAGCTGCGTTTCGATTTCACCAACCCGAAAGGCCTCGACCCCGAGACTCTTAAGACGGTCGAACAGATGGTCAACGACGAGATCAACCGTCACGACACGGTCGCGACCAAGGTCGAGCCCATCGAGAAGGTCAAGGAGTACGGCGCGGTCACCTTGCTCGGCGAGAACTACGGAGAAAAGCCCAGGTTCGTCCTCATAGGACCCAAGGGCTGGGCCGACCACAAGGACCGCTACAGCCTCGAGCTTTGCGGCGGCACTCACGTCTCGAACACGGCCGAGATCGCGGCCTTCCGCGTGCTCAAAGAGTCCTCGGTCGCCGCCGGCGTGCGCCGCATCGAGGCGGTGGCCGGGAAGGCCGTGGCGGATTTCGAGCGCCTCAAGGCGCAGGAAGGCGAGCAGACCGTGGCGCAGCTGCGCGAGCGCGAGCGCGAGCTCCTGGAACTGGCCGTGAGCCTCGGCGGCAGAGTCGACGAGTCTCCGAAGGGCGCGACCGAAACGGACCTTCGAGTCAGGGAAAAGGAGCTTCGCGAGCTCATCGGCCGCCTGCGCGCGGCCAAGCTCGTCTCGCAGGCCGGCAAGGACCGGTCCATCGTGCCGGTCAACGGGGTCAAGCTCTGCGCCCAGAAGCTCGAGGGCGCCGATCCCAAATCGCTGCGCGGCCTCTCCGACAGGCTCAAGACCGAGATCGGCTCGGGCCTCGTTTTCCTCGCGACGCCGACGGGCAACAAGCTCTCCTTCGTGCTCAACGCGACCCCCGATCTCGCCGCCAAAGGGGTCGACGCGGCCAAGATCGCCAAGGCCTTGGCCGCCGCCCGGGGCGGCTCCGCCGGGGGACGGTCCGATTTCGCACAGGGCGGCGTCGCCGACGGAGATTGGGGCCAGCTCGTCGACACTTTGGCCTCCCTGATCAAGGTTTGATGATATGAGGTGGTCCTAAGTTGGCCGAAGTCCTGATCTTCGACGACGATCCCAGCGTCGGCGACCTCATGAGCGAGATCCTGCGCGGCCGCGGGCTGACGGTGGCGCACTTCCTGACCGGCGCCGGCGCCCTGCAGATCGTCCAGGAAAACAAGCCCAAGCTCGTCGTGCTCGACATCATGATGCCGGGCATGGACGGCCTGACCGCCTGCCGCACGCTCAAGTCCAATCTCGCGACCAAGCACATCAAGGTCGCCGTGCTCACGGCCAAGGATTTCGGGCAGGATCGCGCGACCGCGGTGCGCTACGGCGCCGACCTCTTCCTCAACAAGCCTTTCGACCCGGGCGGGTTCGCGCGGTCCATCCTGCGCATGCTCGGCCTGCCCGACGCGGCAGCGGCCCCTCAGGCGCCGCTGCCGCCGGTCATCGCGACCATGCTGCCGGGCGCGATCATCGTCGAGGCCCCCGACTTGTGGGTCTTCTGCGACGCCGGCGCGGGCCTCAGAGGCTGGATCGAACGCCAGCAGCGCGCTCCGATGATCTCCTGGCTGCTCCTCTCCCGCTACGAGCCCGCGCCGCTCTCGGAACTTGCCGGCGCAGGGCTGGTGATGGCCGCCGGCTCCCGCCTGAACCTCGCGGGACCCGACGACGCCGAGGCGCAGCTGCCCAAGCTCGCGCCCAAGCTCTGCTCGGACGCCAAGACCGGGCGCCTGATGCCGCTGATTTATCCCCAGCGCGAGGGCGAGTTCATCCTCGCCGCGGGAGTGCGCGGCGTGACCAAGCTGACCCAGCATCCCGGGACATGCATGGCGTACCGCATCGAGCTGTTGGGCAAGAGCCTGGTCTACTGCCCCGCCCACGAGATCAACCCGGACGCCGCCCAGTGGAACAAGCACGAGCGCAGCAAGTTCCGCGATTTCTTCGCCGGCGCCGACCTCCTTCTGCACGGGTATTGGCGCTCCGCGGCCGAACCCGTCGTGACCGCCCACGGCGGCCGCGGCGCCTGGGAGCCCGTCATCGACCTCGCCGCCGAGGCCGGGGTCAAGCGCCTGGCCTTGCTGCCTTACGGACCCGCGGGGGCCTCCGACGGGATCTCGTTCCGGCTCGATGAGCGCCTGGCCGCGACCCACAGCTCCCTGCGCTGCGCGGTGACGCCCTTTTTCGAGCGCGTGATCCTGTAGGCCCTTTGCCGCGGCGTCCCTTCCCCCGAGGGCCCATCATGATTCGAACTGACTCAAGTAGAATCCTATTGTGAAGCCTTTCATCGCCTTGGCCGCGCTGTTGCCGTGCGCCGCCGCGGCGCAAACCCTCGGCTCTATCCCGCCGGCGGCGGGACGAATCATCGACCCGCCCCGGCTCAGTGGAGATTACGCCGCGGAGCTCTGGGACCGCGACCGCGCCGTCATCGGCGAGGTCTGGGAGTTCGTTAAGACGCTCGGGCAGGCCCCGGCGGGCCTGCCCGCCCCGACGATCTATTTCTCGCAGTTCGATCTGTCCAAACAATCCACGGACTGGACGAGGTGGCAAAAAGCCTGGTCGGCCTCCCATCCCGACGTCTTCTTCGACTGGCTGTGCAATTACAGCGGCCAGTCCAAATTCCCCGAGCCGAGGCAAAACGGGCTTTGCGCCGATCCGTCGCGCTTCAAAGGGTGGCTAGCGGCGCATCCGGAGATCAAGGACGAGTACCCGTTCCCCAAGACCTTCCGTGCCTTCCACTACGACGGCACCGACCGCATCCAGATCAACCCCTACACGACATATGAAGGAAGCATCCTCCAGGGCATCGCGCTGAAGGGGCTCGGCCTCGGCTACTACGTGACCGGACATGAGATGCTGCACTACGTCCTCGACAGCCGCGGCGTCCCCGGGCCGACCCACCACTGCCTTTACGTGACTCCAGGACCCGACGGCCGGGCGCCCATGGAGAAACTGGCCCTCTTCCTGATCGCCAAGGGCTACGCCAACCCCATCGTCGAGCGCTTCGGCTTCGAAGCCGAGAAGGGCCTAGGCCCTTGCCGGGTCCTTGGACCTACGACGCCTTAGGCACAACGACACCTCCCGCGGCCGGATTCCTCTGGTACATTGACGTCATGAACAAGAAAACCAAGCTCTCCTTCACGGCCCTGCCGC
The DNA here is from genome assembly GCA_016194705.1 of Elusimicrobiota bacterium. Taxonomy (GTDB): domain Bacteria; phylum Elusimicrobiota; class Elusimicrobia; order UBA1565; family UBA9628; genus PALSA-1176. The sequence goes on from JACQAZ010000014.1 coordinate 146,082, forward strand.
TGATCCTCGCCTTGCTGGCCTCCAGCCTTCCGGCCGCGGCGCAGAACGATCTCGAAGTCGCGATGAACGCCGCGGGCTCCATCGTCGGCGGCGGAGTCACGGGCGGACTCACGGGCATCTACGCGGTGCCGCGCGTCGTCGGGGTGGTCCTGGCCGATGGGGCCAACCCCAAGGCCGCTCCGGCCAAGGACGAGGAGGGCCCGGCCGCGGCGCTGGCCTTCGAGAAGAAGTACCGCGGCGAAAAGAACCCCAAGGGCGGGGTCGGCATGTCGCAGGAGGAGCTCTACCCCGACGCCAAGCCCGTGCCCTTCTCCGACACGAAGAACATCGTCCAGATGAACGACAGCCTCTGGTCGCGCGACCAGATCGTGGCCGACTTCAAGAAGAATCATAAGGAAGGCGAGGTCGCGGCCATCGTGCTCGTCAAGACCGAGTTCTGCTGCACGAACTTCTACCGACCCTGCGCCGTGACGACCGCGGTCTTCGAGAAGCGCGCGGCTTCCGACCTCAAGAAATTCCGAGTCTACGGCGCCTGGGTGCGCAACCCCAAGGCCCTGCCCAAGGACGCGACCGTCGCGCAGAAGAAGGCCAAGACCGCCTGGGACGAGAAGGTCATGGACGAGTACGACTTCGAGCAGGGTCCGGGCGCCACGATCGTCTTCATCAACCCCAAGGACGGCAAGGCCATCAAGACCGACGCCAGCCAGATGCAGCTCTTCATGGAGCCCTTCGACAAGGAGGGCGGGAAGGTGCCCGTCCTCGAGAAGGCCCTGGCCAAGGTCCTCGAGATCTTCGCGAAATAGCCCGGCGGCAAGGTGTCTGGACGCCGCGCGACGGTCCCCCGAGCGGCATGGCTAGCGGTCTGCGGCGCGCTGCTCGTCGCGTCGGCCGCTCCGGCCGCGAACTGGCTCGAAGTCCGGCTTCTCCTACACAGGCTCGCCGACCCTGACTGCGGTGTCCGCCGGCGGGCCTTGAGCGATCTGTACAGCCTCGGACCCAAGGCCGCGGCGGCCATCGAGCCCGTCGCGCAAACGGTGAAAAACGACGGCTGCGGCCTTCGGGAGGACGCGTTCGGGACCTTGGCGGCGGTCGATCCCGACGGCTTCATCGATCGCCTGGACCGAAACCCGGGCATCATGGCGCTCACGAGCGTCTTCGCCGGTTTGGCCGGCCGAGCGCAGCGCGATCCGAAGGCCTTTGCCGCTCTCGAGCGCGCGCTGCGAAATCCGGATTTCTTCGTCCGCCTCTACGCGGCGAAGGAAGTCTCCGTCCTCGACCCCGAAAACGAGGCGTCCATCAAGGTCCTCATCTCGTCGCTGGGCCGAGAGATTCATGACGACTTTTCCTGGCCGCCGATCCGCTATCTGCTGCGCGCCGCGTTCTTCGGCCGCGCGGCCCGGCCGCTCTTGCTGCGCGCGCTCGAAAGCCATGACGTGAGCATCAAGGCGGGGGCAGTGTGGGTGCTGGTCTTCCTCGTGGCGGAGCGCCGCTCCATCGAGCGCGAGACGGGCGTCGCGCTCAGCGCGCGGGATCAATCGATCCTGGACGCGGAAATCTGGCCCGCGATCTTGGAGCGGATCAGGGCAGACCCGGACCCGCGCTTCCACGACGCCTTCGCCGAGGCGGTGCGGGGTTCCGACAGCCAGGAGCGGGCGAAACGCGATCTGTCCCGCATGATCAAGAACGAGGAAGACAAGAAGGCGGCGGAGCGGCTGCAGAGCACCTTCAACCTCTTGTGGTAGCGCTTTAGTTCGCGCTTGACAGAAAGCGGCGCAGGGTCTATCCTACCCGCGATGGAGCAGAAGATCCTCTCCGCGCCGCGCGACCTCCTGTTCGGGCGCGACAAGCCCCTCTGGTGGTTCCCGCCCCCGGTCGTGCGCTGGGCGCGCTTCGTCTATCTGGTCGGCTCGGAATTCGGCCGCAACCGCTGCCCCGAGAAAGCGGCGGCCCTGGGCTTCGAGACGGTCCTCTCCTGCGTGCCGGCCTTGGTCCTGTCCCTGTTCTTCATGCGCTCGGTCGGCGGACTCGAGAACATCAGCCGCGACCTGCCGCGCCACCTCCTGCATCACCTCAATATCGACGAGATCAGCCTGACCATCCCCGCGGCCGAGGCGGGGGCGGACCTGCACATCAAGCTCAGCGACAAGATCTCCGAGATCGTCGAAGGCGCCGACCGCTCGCTGCGCTCGAGTTCGGTGAGCTTCACGTCCCTGCTTGGCCTCATCCTCGCGGCCATCCTGCTGACGCTGACTTTGGAGCACAGCCTCAACGACATCTGGTCCTCCCACGGACGGCGCGCGCTGCTCTTGCGAGTAGCCCTGGCCTGGAGCATGCTGACCTTGGGGCCTTTGCTCATCGGAGCGTCGTTGTACCTGACCCACGGCCTGGCCGCCGCGTCGGTGGGATTGGCGGAATTCGTCCTGCGCATGCTCGGCCCCTTGGCGGTGCTCTTCATCCTGTACCGACTCGTGCCCGCCGCGCCCGTCTCCAATGAGGGCGCGCTGCTGGGCGCATCGGTGTCCGCGGCGGCCTGGGTCTGCGCGAGGCTCGGCTTCGGCTTTTACCTCCATTACGCCGTCAGCATAGACAAGATTTACGGCGCCGTGGGCTTGCTTCCGATATTCCTCATCTGGGTCTGGGTCGCATGGATGATCGTGCTGACCGGAGCCGAGGTCGCCTACACCTTCGAGAACCTCACCCGTCTGACGGCCATCGAGCGCCGCCGGCGATTGACGCCCTTCGTCCAACCCGGACTCATGGCGCTGGGCCTGGTCCTGCGCGCGGCCCACAGCTTTCGCTCGGGGCAGGGACCCGTCACCGGAGCGGAGCTGGCCGAAGCCGGAGGCCTGCCCGACCGGCTCTGGACGCGGCTGGTCGCGCTCCTGCTCGAGAAGCGCATCCTCGTCGAGGCCGGGCGCGACGGCCAGGGCTTCACCTTGGGCCGTCCCATGGAGGCGCTGCGCGTCGAGGACATTTTCTCAGCGGTCGAGGACACCTTGATGGCCCACCCCGAGGATTCCTGGGCCATGGAGCCCAATCCATTGAAAGGCCTTTCTCAGCAACTTTCAGAAGCCCGGCGAAGGGAACTCGGGGGCAAGACCATCTCGCAGTTGCTCGACGGCAATTCCGCCTAGCGGGCTATTGGTCGCAGTCCGCGCCCGTGCTGAAGCACAGGATCGCGTGCAGCTCGGCCCCGTTCTTCGCCACCCCGTTCTGGCCGTGCAGGTGGTCGAAAAAACGTACGCCGACCACCGTCACCGGGGTCCCGCCGATCTCGATGAAGCCGACCGCGGGCTGGGGCGCGCTGAAGCTCGACAGGAACTGGTCGCGCACGGTCTGGAAGGTCTGCTTGAAGGACGATGAGGGCGCGCAGACGGGGTCGACGCTCTCCACGATCATGGTCTCCCCGGTCTTGGGATCGGCCACGACGATGTGGTAGTCGCTGTCGCTCTCGAGCTTGTAGCGCAGCAAGCTCCCCTTGATCCTGAAGGCTTGGGTTTCCGCGTAAGGGCCGCTCATGGTGCGCACGTCGGGCGGCATCTGGTGGGCGCTCGTCGTCGCGTCGAATGCCAGCCACGGCGTCGCCGGCGGCGTGGTCGAGAGGCCGCCCGGGCCCCCGATGGAAGCGGTGATCGGGGAGGTGTTGACGGAGCCCGCGTCGCGGTCGGAGAGCGTCTTGACGCCCCAGCGCTCGACGCCGCAGCGGCCCGCAACTCCGAACTCTTGAGCCTGCGCTCGGTCGGCCGCCTCGATGGCCTCCTCGAGATCCTCGTCGTCTTTCTCGAACCTGTGACGGTGAGCCAAAAGGGCGCCGGCGGCCAGAACCACTATCGCGAAGCTCAGGAGGAATTTTGTTGTCTTTCTCACGCTGCCCTCCGGCCGCCGGCAAAAACAAAAAAACAGACGTGGCATGAGCCAACACCTCAGCTAAGCCACGCCTGGCGACCGCGGGATCAGGCCCGCGGGTGGATGCTCCCCGACCGGTCTCGGGGATTACAGGTCGCGTCTAGTATACCTAAATGGCCGATGCGGACAAGGCCCGAAGGTCCCGACCGAGAATAGGCCTTTCGACCTAGACGATTTCCCGAGTCACCTGCTCCGCATTATATTGTTAAATGTGTTCCCTTGAGACCGGGAAAGAACGCCCGCGGAGCGCTCGCCCTGGCGCTTTTGTTTTTCGGCGCCGCAGCCGCGCGTTGCGCCGACGTAAAGATCAAGGTCGCCAAGTTCGACATCCGGCCGAGCAGCGCCCCGGTCTCCCGCGAGCTCAGGGAGAGGATCAATAAGGAGGTCCCTCCCGAATCGCCCCCCGTCGTGAAGTCGACCGGGACGGCCAAGTCCGCAATCGGCCCCGGCTTCACCTTGATCCCGCTGCCGGCCTACGTCTTCAACCGCAACGAAGGCTCCTGGATCGGCGGGCTGACTCCCATCTTCCGCGCCAACAAGAAGGGCGAGGTGGAGGACATCTTCGCCCCGCTCTACCTCCACAACAAGTACGTCGGCGAGACCGTCACGCTCAACTACTTCGGCTACCGGGGACACTCGACCCAGTTCCACGCGATCCTGTCGCAGGCGACCAAGTTCGAGCATCAGTACGAGCTCGGCTACAAGGACAACGCCGCGATCGACGGCGATTACATCCTGGGGATCGACGCCCTGACCAGCAAGTCCGCCTACCATCGCTTCTTCGGCTTCGGCAACAACACCGTCAACTCCTTCGAGACCCAGCATACCTTTCGGGACTCGGTCTTCCGGCTGACGGGCGGGATACACGTGAGCGACACCCTCTCGCTCTCCGCCGCCACGCGCTACCGCGGCGTCTCTATCGAGCACGGCGCCTCGCCGACCTTGCCCCAGACCCAGGATGTCTTCCCCGACGTCTCGGGGGTCGCGGATTCGCCGGATGTCATCGGCAACGGCCTCACCTTGGCCTACGACACGCGCGACAACCAGCTCACCCCGCTGACCGGCACCTACGCGACGGCCTTCGCCGAGTACGACCAAAACGTCCAGTTCCAGGACCACAACCGCTGGTGGCGGCTGACCGGCGAGGCGCGCCGCTACATCCCCTACGAGCACGAGGGCTTCTCCGCGGTCTTCGTGATCCACGCCATGGCCGACGCCGTCGTGGGCCAGGACGAGGACAGCGACACGCAGGACACCTTCGAGCGGGACACGGGCCAGGTCGACGTCTTCGGCAATCCGATCTTCGAGCCGGTCGTCTCCAAGCGCAACCTGCACAGCGGGGTGCCCTTCTACGAACGCCCGAACCTCGGCGGGGAGAATTCCCTGCGCGGCTTCGGCCGCTACCGCTACGTCGACAACCTCGCCTACCAGGTCAACTTGGAGAACCGCATCACCCTCGTGCAGAGGACCGTCATGGGAAACCTCATCGAGCTGGAGTTCGCGCCGTTCGTCGACATCGGGCGCGTCGGCCGCAGGATCCGCAACGAGCACTGGTTCCGGCGCGCACAGATCAATCCCGGCGCAGGACTTCGCGTGATCGCCCGGCCCAACATCGCGGGACGCCTCGACGTCGGCTACGGCAAGGACGGCGTCAACGCCTTCGTCGGGCTGGACTATCCCTTCTAGACCATGAAAAGAAACATCCTCGCGATCGGGCTGAGCGTCCTGGCCGCCGCGGCGGCGGCGCAGGAGCCGGCGCCCGCGGCCAAGAAGGAGCGCGCTTGGCGCTATTTTTTCGCTTACGACTACTTCCTGCCCGACGACGGCGGCAAGGGCCTGCGCGGCCAATTGCGGACCAAGTCCGCCGCTTCGCTCGCGCTGGGCTACACCAACACTGATTTCAGCGTGCACACGCAGGGCGCGGTGGGCGCGCGCTTCGGCGCCTTTCATCCCATGCCCCACCGCACCGAGCTGGGCTTGAGCCTGGGCTACCTTCTCGGGCCCAACATGACCGCGAACTACACGGCGACGGGCGGGCCGGGTCCCGGCGGCATCACGATCAACCGCGACGTGGTCTGGATCCGCGAGCTCGTCCAAGGCCACGTGTATTTCCCGGCGACCCAGCGCGTGACTCTCGTGGCCGGAGTCGGCGTCGGCGTCGCCACGGGCCGGGTCACCGAGGGCTGCGACCGCTCCGGCACGCTCGCCTGCTCCTTCGGGACGCAGCACCACACCTGGACTGGATTCACTTACGAGGTCTCGGCGAACATCCGCTACCGCGCCGGAAAGCTCATGGACTTGCGCTTCGGCCCGCGCTTCGCGGGTTTTCCCACCTACAACGGCAACGACGTCTCCGCCCGGATCGATTACGCCGCTTTCGGCTTCTTCGCGGGCGCCATCTTTTAGCTGTGCCTTAAGTCCTCTTGCGCGGGCAAGCCGGGCGCGCTATCCTTGGAGCGGTGATGGCAGAAGCCTCCCCCAGACCGATCAAAGTCCTCATCATCGACGACGAGCCCGACATCGTCGAGGCCCTCTGTCTGCGCTTCAGCAAGGCGGGCTCGTTTTGCGTGGAGACCGCGTTCAGCGGCCCCTCAGGCCTGGCGAAGGTCAAGACCTTCAAGCCCGACGTGGTCCTGCTCGACCTCGTGATGCCCGAGACCGACGGCTGGGAGGTCTGCAAGCTCCTGCGCGCCGACCCGGCCACCGAGAACCTTCCCGTGGTCATGATGACGGCCCAGGACGGCGCCGCGACCAAGGAGAGGGCGCGGGAGGCGCGCATCCATCGCGTGCTGGTCAAGCCCCTCGACCTCGGCGCGCTCGTCGAGACCCTGCGCAACGCCCTGCCGCGCTGAGCAAAGTGGTGCGCCCGCCAGGAATCGAACCTGGACCCGCAGCTTCGGAGGCTGCTGTGATATCCATTTCACCACGGGCGCGGTGACGGAAGGAACCTGATTATATCAAACTGTCGGGGGCACTGCGCTCGGCGCCGGTTTCGGCTTTGAGGTCCTTCATCTCCTTGAGCATCGCGGCTAATCCGGGATCTTGATCTTCTTGAGCTTGGGGTTGGGCGGCGGGTACTTGAGCTTGAGGCGCTTGAGGGTCTTCTTGAGGATCTTCGCCACGAGATAGTCGCGGTAGCGCTTGTCATTGGAGGGGATGACGTACCACGGCGCCCAGGGCGTATTGGTGCGGGCTAGGATCTTCTCGTAGGCCTCGATGTACTTGGGCCAATCCTTGCGCGACTCGAGGTCCTCCGGGGAGAACTTGTAGTTCTTGGCGGGGTTGTCGACGCGTTCCTGCAGGCGCTGCTGCTGCTCTTCCTTGTCGATGTGCAGGTAGAACTTGAGGATCGTCCAGCCCTTCTGCGCCATCTCTTTCTCGAAGGCGCTGATGGCGTCGTAGCGCTTGTCGATGTCCTCGGGGGTGAGCTCCGGATACCGCTCGGGATGGACGGACGGGACGAGGATGTCCTCGTACTGAGAGCGGTTGAAGATGCCGATCATCCCCTTGCCCGGCAAGGCCTTGGCGATGCGCCAGAGATAGTGATGCTTCTTCTCCTCGTCGGTGGGCTTCTTGAAGCTCGTGACCTGCACGCCCTTGGGGTTGAGGCCTCGCATGACGTGCCGGATGACGCCGTCCTTGCCGGCCGTGTCCATTCCCTGGAGCACGACGAGGATCTTGCGCCGGGGATCGGCGAGCAGGATCTGCTGGCTCTTGTCGATCCTCTTCTGATCCCTCGCGAGCTTCTTGAGCGCCTTTTTCTTGCTGTCGATCTTGCCGGTGTCGGAGGGATCGATCTCGGAGAGGTCGACGCGCTCCTCGGCCGCGGGCGCGCGGAACTTTCCCAGGCCGTCGAACCTGCGCGAGAATTCCTTCTCGGTGAACGTCGCGCCGGGCTTGATCTCGTCGGACAGGGCTTCGAGGACCGGGAGGGCTTGATCGTCCTGCTCGAACGGCGAGGGCTTCGCGGCTTCGGGGGACAGCGGCCGGGAGTCGCCGGTCGCGTCGGGGATCGACGCGAGCGGCTCCGGGAGAACGGGAACCAAACCCAGCGGCGTCGAGTCGCCCGTCGCGTCCGGGATCGAGATGCCGGCCCCCGGCAGCTCGAGCTTCGGGACCCGCGAGACCACGGTGGGCGCGCCGCGCGCCCCCTCGACCGGAGTCTTGTACTCGACGGCGGCGGCCCCGCCGAGACACAAGGCCAGCAGGAAGGCGATCACGAAATCATTCTAGCCCGCCGCGCGAATCCTCGATACGGCCGGAAGACCTAGGGCGCAAAAAGCAAACGCCCCAGGCGGGGCTAGGCCTTCGGGACGAGCTTGCCCAGATGCGAGGGCATCGCGTGGCCGAGGTGCGGCTCGAGCAGGCTCGTGGCCGCCTTTAGCTTGGCGAAATCCAGCGTGACGCGCCCGTGGGAGGCCGCGAAGGCGAAGGCGAGGTCCTCGGTCGCGACATTGCCGCCTGCTCCGGGCGCGTACGGGCAGCCCCCGAGACCTCCGGCCGAGGAATCGAAGCCCGAGACCTTGTACTCGCCCCAGGCCGTCAGCGCGTTGGCCACCGCCATCCCGTAGGTGTCGTGGAAGTGCATGTAGACGGTCTCGACGCGAACGCGGCGCAGCAGGGATTCCAGCAGGACGCGCACGTCGAAGGGCGCCGCGCGGCCGATCGTGTCGCCGATGGAAAGCTCGTCGACGCCGAGCGCGACCAGGCGGTCGACGACGGCTAGAACAGCCGAGGGCTTGACGTGCCCTTCGTAAGGGCAATAGAACGCGGTCGAGATGTAGGCGCGCACGCCCAGACGCGCCTTCTTGGCGCGAGCCACGACGGGGCGGAAGCGCTCGATGGACTGCGCGATGGAGCAGTTGATGTTGTGCTGGTTGAAAGTCTCTGAGGCCGCCGTGAAGACCGCGATCTTGTCGACCTCGGCCTCGAGCGCGCGCTCGAGGCCCTCCTCGTTGGGCACGAGCGCCGAATACTTGACGCCTTCCTTGCGGCGGATGTTCTCGAACACCTCGAAGGAGCCCCCCATCTGCGGCACGGCTTTGGAGCTCACGAAGGCCCCGGCCTCGATCTCGCGCACGCCGGTCTCGGAGAGCGCGTCGACGAAGGCGACCTTGACCTCGAGCGGAATGGGGACGTGCTCGTTCTGCAGGCCGTCCCGTGCCCCCACCTCGACGAAGCGCGGCTCAGGGAGAGTCGTCGGGTCGATCATGGTTTTCTTCCCATATCCTTCGGAGTCAAACCATTCCCTTCGGTCATTTGAGCCAGTTCGCGGGCCGCTTCTCGAGGAACGCGGAGAGGCCTTCCTGACCCTCGGCCGACGATCGGCGCGCGAGCAAGGCGTCGAGCACGAGCTTCTCCTTGTCCTTGGCGCTCGAGAATCCTCCGAGCAAAGCCTTGGCGGCGCGCACGGCCTGCGGGCCGTTGCGCACAATGTGGTCGAGGATCGCTTCGACGCGCAGTTCGAGCTCGGCCGGCGCGACGACCTCGTGGACGAGGCCCAAGTCGCGCGCCTGCGCCATCGAGAAGACCTCGGAAGTCAGGTACCAGCGCCGGGCCTGCGCCTCCCCGATCTTGGGGAGCACGAAGAGCGAGATGACCGCCGGCAGTATCCCTAAGCGGCACTCCGAAAAGCACATGCGCGCGTCCTCGGCCGCGACGGCGATGTCGGCCGCCGCGACGACGCCCAGGCCTCCGCCGTAGCAGGCCCCGTGAACCTGGGCCACGACCGGCACCGCGCAGTCTTGGATCGCGCGGCCCATCTCGGCCAGGAGTTTGGCGTCCTTTCGGCCGTCCGCAGGCTTGAGCGAGCCCGCGCGCTTCATCCACTCGATGTCGGCCCCCGAGCAGAAGTGCTTGCCCTCGCCGCGCACGACGACGGCGCGCAGCTCCTTATCAGCAGAAAGCACGTGGAAGGCTCCCGAGAGCTCCTTGAGCGTCTGGTCGCTCATCGCGTTGCTGACCTGCGGGCGGTTCAAGGCGACGCGCGCGACGGAGTGGAGCTTTGGGTGGCGGTCGACCGCGATGTGCTCGAAGGCTTTCATCCTTCGCTCACATCCGGAACACGGGGTATTTGGGCTCCGGCGTCGGGGCGTACGAGACGGCCTCGAGGCAGAGGCCGAGCACTTTGCGCGTGTCGGCGGGTTCTATGATCCCATCATCCCATAGCCGAGCGGTTCCGAAATACGGATGTCCCTCCGCTTCGTACTGGGTACGGATGGGTGCGGCGATGGCCTCTTCCTCTTCTTTCGAAATCTTCTGCTTGGCCTTCTTGATGATGACCATCACCGTCGAGGCCTGCTCGGCGCCCATGACGGAGACGCGCGAGTTGGGCCAGGTGAAGAGAAACCGAGGGCCGTAGGCGCGGCCGCACATCGCGTAGTTGCCGGCGCCGTTGGACGAGCCCGTGATGACGGTCAGCTTCGGCACGGGCGCGGTCGCGACCGCCTGCACGAGCTTGGCGCCGTGCTTGATGATCCCGCCCTGCTCGTAGTCCTTGCCGACCATAAAGCCGGTGATGTTCTGCAGGAAAAGGATCGGGATCTTGCGCTGGGAGCAGAGTTCGATGAAGTGCGCGCCTTTGAGCGAAGCCTCGGAGAACAGTATGCCGCGGTTGCCAAGAATCCCGACGGGGCGGCCCATGATCTTCGCGAAGCCGCAAGTGAGCGTCTGACCGTAGAGCGCCTTGAACTCGTGGAAGCGCGAGCCGTCGACGATGCGCGCGGCGACTTCCTTAACGTCGGCCGGTCTTCGGAGGTCGCGGTTGACGAGGCCGTAGAGGTCGCTCGCCGGATACAAAGGCTCTTCGCCCGAGCCCGCGTTGTAGGCGCGGACATTGAGGTTCGCGACCGCCGCGCGGCACAGGCGCAAAGCGTGCTCGTCGTTGTCGGCCAGGTGATCGGTGACGCCCGAGACGCGGCTGTGCATGTCGCCGCCGCCGAGCTCCTCGGCGCTCGACTCCTCGCCGGTTGCAGCTTTGACCAGGGGCGGCCCGCCGAGGTAGATCGTGCCTTGGTTCTTGACGATGACGGACTCGTCGCTCATCGCCGGGACATACGCGCCGCCGGCCGTGCACATGCCCATGACGACCGAGATCTGGGGGATGCCGAGCGACGACATCTGGGCCTGGTTGTAGAAGATCCGGCCGAAGTGATCGCGGTCCGGGAAGACCTCCGCCTGTTTCGGCAGAAAGACGCCGCCCGAGTCGACGAGATAGACGCAGGGCAGGCGGTTCTCGAGCGCGATCTCCTGGGCGCGCAGGTGCTTCTTGATCGTTTCCGCGTAGTAAGTGCCGCCCTTGACGGTCGCGTCGTTGGCGACGATCACGCAGAGCCGGCCGCAGACGACGCCGAGGCCCGTGACCATCCCGGCCGAGGGGACCTCGTTGTCGTAGAGGCCGTAGGCGGCCATCGGCGAGAGCTCCAGAAAGAAGCTGTTGGGGTCGATGAGGCGCTCGACGCGTTCTCGTGCCGTGAATTTTCCCCTGGAACGGTGCAGCTCGACGGATTTCTTCGGGCCGCCCTGGCGGATGACGTCGAGCTTCGCGCGCAGGTCGTCGATGAGGCCTTCGTGGTATTTCGTGTTGGCGGCGAATTCGGAGGAATCGCGGTCGAGGCGGCTCTCGATGGCGGGGGTGTCGGCCGAGTCCTGCTCCTCGGAGATCATGGACCGATCTTACAATACTTGACGGGCGGATTTATAGACTTGTAGAAAGGCTCAACGCAGGCGCTGAGCCGCGTACGTTATGAAGTTTACCTTAAGAGCGCCCGGCGGCTCTAGCCGATGGTTAGGCGATTCAATCCCGACGATCATCAACACAAGTGCCATACGATCTCTAATCTGCCACGTAAACGTAATGCAGGGCCCGGCCACACTGCGGACAGATATCATCGCCTCGATCCCAGGTGGATATCTGACAATATCCACATTCTTTATGCCACCCCATCGCGAAAGTCCTCTGCAGCGGCTTCTTTTTCCACAGAGGGCCCTCCAGTCGCAGGCCGATTACGTAGCGGGTCCAGAAATACTCATAGCGTGCCTCGGGAGTCAGATCGATCATCCAGACTACCGCAGTCCATCGTCGATGGTCGCGGATTCTGGAAATCAGCTTTCGCTGTTTGACTCCCTCACTTCTTAATTGTTCGCTGGACTTCGTCGGCCAGTCCTCATCGCGGAACCAGCGCTTCTGGAACGCATACCACTCCTTCAGGGACCGTATGGAGCGACGCTCACAGTCAAATGTCTTGAAGGCCTTCATGAATTGTGGAGTGAAGCTCATCTTAGAGGATTCGCCTGACTTACAATTAGACGGCCCCTGCCTATCTCTGCTGAAGACGGGTCATCTCTCGAATTGTAATGTGAAAACCAAGTTAATGCAATGGGAAGACTTCCCGTGATAGGCTGACCAGGATGATCGGCCTATCCTTGAGGACTGTCAGCCCCCATGCTGTTGCAATTTGCAACAGCATCCCCCAGCTATGGCTAACCGGTCACAAATTGTGACCGGTCGCAATTTGCGACCGGTTCCTGCGATTCGCCAACGCCAGGGCGGTTGCAAATTGCAACCGCCCTCGTCGAGGATGGGAACAATTTGGGGGTCTCAATCGTATATATATCATGACCACAGAAACCGAAAACCCCGCCGTCTTGCCCCTCATCCGCACCATCCGAAGCCAGCGCGTTATCCTGGACTCGGACCTCGCCCGTCTCTACGGCGTCGGAACCAAGCATCTCAACCAACAAATTCGGCGCAATCAGCGCCGCTTTCCACCGGATTTCATCTTTAGACTGACCCCCAGGGAGGCCTTGATGCGGTCACAATTTGTGACCGCATCGTCCAAGCGCAACGTCACCTCTCCCCCGTTTGCATTCACCGAGCACGGCGCCGTGATGGCGGCCAACGTGCTCAACTCGGAGCGCGCGGTCGTCATGAGCGTCGAGGTCGTGCGCGCCTTCATCCGGCTGCGCCGGGCGGTGCTAACGCAGGAGAAGCTCGCCAGGAAGGTCGCCGATCTCGAACGCACGGTCAAGGAGCGCCAGGACGGCCACGACAAGAAGATCGAGCTCCTGCTGACGGCCGTCAAGCTGCTCATCGACGGCAGCGACGCGGCGACCAGGAAGCGCATCGGCTTCGCCGTATGAAAACCGGGCCGTTGAGAACTCCCCGCTTTTTGATAAGATGCATGACCCTATGCCGAAAGCGGGCAAGAAGCCGTACCCCGAGTTCACCGCCGAGCTGCGCAAGCTCGGCGTGCCGGCGCACTTGTGCGCCCGCTTGAAGGCGTTCCTCAAGGACCGCCACCCGGGCGACCAGGAGCGCATCTATCACGGCCTGGCCCACACCCACGAGGTCGCGGGCCTGACCGCTCACATGCTCCACCGCTGGCCCAAGGTGCCGGCCGAGCGCAAGGTGCTGCTTATCCTCGCGGCCGCCTTCCACGACCTCGACCCCGAGCGCCAGCCGGGCACGCCCGCGCGCGTGGAGGCGACGCTCACCTACCTGCGCGCCGACGACGACGCGCGCGGCCTCGTCGCGGAGTTCTGCGATCGCTTCCACTTTACTCCCGGCCAGGTCTCGGCTCTGATCATGGCCACCGACTACAGCGAGCACCCCGGGCAGATGGCCTCCAAGAAGAAGGCCTTCGAGCGCGCGCACCGCTACCATTTCCCCGACGATCCGTGGGTCTCACAGTGGGGGCATCGATTGGCCTACTGGGACCAGATCGGGACCTACCTGCACAACACGCCCGAGGAGTCGCGGCGGCGCGTGGCGGGCCTCGGCCGCGAGATGCGCTCGATCGGCGTCTGGCGTAGGGCCGGCATCGAGGGCAAGAGCCGCCGGTTCCTGAGCCGCCTGCGCCGCGACCACCTCTTCACTTACCTCGACGCCGCGGACCGCAAGCACTTCGACCGGCTGCTCGGGCATTTCGACCCGCAGCGTTCATCGGCGCGAAAACGGCGCGGTTGAAGGGCTCGGCCGCGCCGAGATAAGGTAAAATAGACGCATGAGCCGGGACACGAGGCGCTGGGCGGCGTTGACGGCCTTGGGCTTCGTTCTGCTCTGCGCGTCGTACTTCCTGATGTATCTGGTCTGCCGCTACCGCAGCGGCCTCCCCTTCAGCCCGGGCATCGACGTGCTCGTGCAGAGCCTGCCGCTGCGCGATTGGACCGCCTTGCTCTCGCAAGGCTACGTGCTCTTCCTGAGCGGCTTCTACCTCTATTGGATCAAGCGCGATTGGCGGCGGTTGGCCTACATTCTGACGGCCACCGCCGTCATGATGCTCGTGCGCGACGTCTTCCTGCTGCTCACGCCGGTGGGGCCCCTTCCCGGTTTGATCCCGCTCTACACGAGCCGCCTGGTCCCGGGCGTGCGCGACCACCTCGCCTTCGACGGCGAGCTGTTCTTCTCGGGGCACACCGGCGCTCCGTTCCTGTATTTCCTGCTGAGCCGCAACCACCGGGCCCTGAGCCTCGTTTGCCTGGCGGTCTCGCTGGCGAACGGGCTCGGAGTCCTGCTCACGCGCAACCACTACGCCATCGACGTGCTCGGCGCCTTCGTCATCGTGCCGACCGTCTGCGCGATGAGCCGCCGGCTCTTCGGCTGGATGGACCCGGAGCCGGCCGCGGCATGACCCCCTCTCAAACGGCGTCCAAGACCAAAATCCTGCGCGCAACGCTCAAAGGCAGCCCGCGGGCGCGCGGACGCGCGCACGGCGAACTCTTCGGTCCGCGGGTGAAGGAGAGCGGCATACTCGAATTCTACCGCGGCTTCTGCGGGCGCGAGGTCTTCTCCGCGTTGCCCCGCCCGGCCGGCTGGGCGCTCGACAAGCTCCACGGCCTCTTGGGCGCGCGCCTCTCGCCGTCGACCGCCGAGCTTGTCGCGGGCTTCGCCGAGGGCGCCGGACTCGACGAGCGCCAAGTCCGCGAGGGACTCGCGATGCCCGACGTTCTCAACTTCCTCGTCGGGCTCTCGGGCCGCGTCATGTCGGCGCCGACGCTAGGCTGCACGAGCGCCGCGGCCTGGGCCGACTACACCGAGGACGGGCGCCTGCTCTACGCGCGCAACCTCGACTTCCCGGGCAACGGGATCTGGGACCGCTTTCCCCTCGTGTGCCGCCACGAGCCCGACCGCGGGATCCCGTACGTCTCGATCGGCGCCGCCGGCAGCATCGCCGACGGCATCACCGGCATCAACGCGGAAGGCTTGAGCCTCGCCTTGCACCAGCACTACACGACCGAGCTCGGGCCCTGGCCGTCGGGCCGGCTCATCCTCGATCTCGGCGTCTCGGTCTTAAGCTCCTGCCGGGACATCGAAGAGGCCGTCGAGCTCAGTTCTTCCTGGCCGGCGACGAGCGGCTGGAGCCTCGTGCTCACGCATTGGAAAAAGAAGGAGGCTGCCGTCATACAGAAGACCGCGCGGCGCACGGTCATGCGGCGCAGCGTCGGCCAGAGCCTCGTGCACACCAATACTTTCGACGACGCCTCGCTGCGAGCGACCGAGGTCCTGCGCCCGGCCTTCTACGAGAGCAGCCGCCTGCGCAAGCAGCGCGCCGAGGCGATCCTCGAGGAGAAAAAAGGCCGCATCGACGCCGTCGCGCTCGCCTCCCTGTTGAACGACCGCCTCGACCCGGAGCGGGGCTTGGTGCGCGCCTTCGGACAGGCCATCCACCAGCCCTACACGGTCACGAGCGTCGTGATGGACCCGGAGCGCGGCCTTCTGTGGGTGTCGGAGGGCGCGGCACCCGTCTGCGAGGGTCCGTATCGGAGCATCCGCTTGTGGGACGACGCGGAGCCGGGCGAGACTCTGTCTCCCGCCGATCCCTTGCCTCCCGCCAAACGCGAAGCCTACGGCAGGTACCTCAACGCCTACGGCGCGTGGAGCGATCGGCGCGACGCGGCGGCCGCGGGCGCGGAGCTCGACTCCGCGATCAAAGGCGACGGCGACGACCCGATCTACCGGCACATGCGCGGACTCATGGCGCTCAAGACCGGAGAGCTCAAGACCGCCTTGGAAAGCTTCGAGGCCGGAGCGGCCCTGCCCGACATCCCGCATCGCCGTCACGCGCAGAAGTACTGGCAGGCGCGGACCTTGGACTTGCTCGACCGCCGAGCCGAGGCCGAAAGGCTTTACGGGGCCGTCGAGAAAGAGAAGCCCTACGGTCCGCTTCTGGATGCCGCGCGCAAGCGGCTGAAATCTCCCCGCGCGGCCGCGAAGGTCATGCCGGACTTCATCTACGGCGACGTCTACGCTTATTGAGGCCCGTCAGGGTCTCATCTTCTTGAACTCCGAGCTGTGCTGCTGCACCTCGGCCATGAACTCGGCGACATGGTGGCCGATCCACGGGAGAGTGACCGCGCTCTTGGCGAGGCGGTAGCCGATGGTGAGCACGGCGCCGGCAAGGATGGTGAAGCCCAGCGCGAAACCCAGTCCGCGCCCGATGCCGGCCACCATGTTGAGATAGAAGATCCGCCAGGGGCGGTCGAGGATCTCCGACATCCAGGCCACCTCGACGGGGTGCGCGGTCGAGACCGCGATCTGGGCCTGGACCTCCTTCTCCTGCGTCTTCTCCTCGGCCATGTCGCGAAAAGTGTAGCCCCTTTGCCGCCCGAGGTCAAGACCCGCGTAGGCCCTCCCTAGGCCCCCCGGGCCCGTCGATGATAGGTCCCTCGCCCCTGTGAATCCGGCCATTTACCGTTTACAATTCCTTAAGAAGATGACAAGCCGCTATCGGTCGGTTTTGATATACTCAGGCCTGGTCCTGATCCCATGCCTTGCTCTCCTGCGCGTCCCCGCCTCGGCCGTGGAATCGAAAGTCCGCGAGATTCCGGTTGTCCCGCAGAGCGCGGCGATGGCGGGCATCGGGGGTGCAGACGCGAACATCCCCCTCATCGCGAAAACGATCGAACAACAGGCGGCCGCCATCGCTCCGCTCTCAGTGTTGACCGCGCCCCCGGCCGTGCCCGGCCATGATGCCTCCGTCACTCCCGTCGAGCCCGCCAAGACGCCCGTCCTGGAGGTCCTGCGGGAGCGCACGGAGGCGCTTGCCCAGCCCGGGGCCCAGCCGGAACGAGAGATCCCCCAACTTTACCAAGGCAAAGACCGCGCTCCGGCGGTCTCCGTCCCGGATTCTGTCCCCGAAGGCGCTCCCGAGGCCGCGCCTCCCGTGAAGAAAGGGCTGCGCCGCATCGTCGAGAGCGTGGCCTCCTGGGCCCGCGGCGACCGGCTCCAGAAGGCGCTGGGCGCGCGGGATGTCCCGCTCTTGAACGACATGCTCAATGACCTGCGCGTTGTGCGAGAGGAGCTCGACGACCCTCCCCATAGCCTCCTGGACGAGCTGGGGCTCACCGTCTTCACGGGCCAGTTTCAGCGCGCGCGCGGGCACCTCAAAGCGCTGACATCCGATATGCCGGAGATCGGCGCGATGGACGATCTCCGGGGAAGGGTCAAGGGCGTGGAGAAGAAACTCCCGCCTCAGGACCTTCGCGGCGCCGGCGTGCTTTCCGCGGCGGTCGCGGAGGTCCTCGCGAGCCTCTCCGGCGACCCGTTCCGGATCCAGGAAAGGCTCTCGCGGCTGGTCGATGGCTTCGATCACGCGAACCTTCCTCGACCGCTGGACGATTTCCAGAAGCGACTCTCGATGCGTGGTTCGTGGCACGCGCGCGAGCGCGGCTTATCGCGACGCGGAGCCCAGACCTCCCCGGTCCAAAAATACAACGACTGCTGGATTCGCTCGATTTACGAGCTGCCGATCGCCGCGCTGGAGCCCCTGCGGCGGGCCGCCACTTATGAGCAGTTCCTCGAGCGCGTCGAAGCGGCCTTTTCCGCGGAGAATGTAAAGAAAAACGGCTTCTCCTACAGCGACGTGCCGGCCCTCATGAAAAAACTCGGATTGAAAGCGACGCCTCATCGCATCAAGTCCCAGGAGGAGCTTGAGAGCCTCATCGGCCGCCACGGGCCCGTGATCGCGGCCGTCGGATGGTTCGAGCCCGACGCGCCGACGCTGGAGATTTGGCAGGCCTGGCAGCGCTACCACAACCACGTCATGATCCTGACCCGCAAATCAGGGCCGCCCTGGGACCGCAGATTCGTGGCGGTAGACTCGCTCGTGCCTCACGAGACGAGCTACACCTCGACCGAGCTTCTGCTCATGCGGGCGACTATCTACACGGTGGAGCCCGCCGGGGAAGACAGCGCTCAGCGGCAGCGCCGCTTCGCCCTGGGGACGCGGGACGGCGCGACGTGAGGATCGGCCGGCGGCCCGCTATTTCTTAAGATCGTCCTTCAGTGAATCAGACTTGGCCAGCCGCTCGATCCAGTTCTTGATCGGGTCCTTCACAGCCGGGTCGGCGTTAGGCCCGAGATCGAGTCCCTTTCCGTACTCCTCGGCGTAGATTTCGTTGAATTTCTCCAAGGTCCGCTGTTTCGACTTCAGCTTGCGGAACTTGATCAGAACCTTGTCCGTGACTTTGCCCCTCAGTTGCCCCTCGACGTCGTTGATCTCCCTCGCGGCCTCGATGAATTTATTGGCGAACTCCATCATTTCGACGCGTTTCGCCTCGCTCCCCTTCAACCGCGACAAGTCCCTGAGAATCGCGTCGGCAAAGCCGTCGGTGAGCATCTCCTGGCGCAGTTCCCAAATGACGTCCGGGTCGACCTCGGCTCCGTCCAAGGGGACCTCACGGCCGGTGTGGGCCTTGACTCTTGCTCTGAGCGTCTCCAAAGTGACCGGCGGATTGCGGCCCTCCAGATATTCATAAACCTTGAACTCGAAATAGTCCTGGTAAATTCCCGATTCGAAGCCGGCCCTGAAGAAGGAGACTCCGACGGCGGAGCGCATGGGATCGTTGGGAAGCGAGGCGAAGTCCTTCGGCAGATTGTCGAAGGCCTCCTTCAGAGCCCGTCCCTCCGCCTGCTCCCGAGTCATCCCATCCTCGACCATGTATTTCGAGATCTTCCCTTTATACTCCGCCTCGCCCTTCTTGCCGAACCAGCCCTTCTCCTTCTCCAGCTTGAGCCGTCGGGCGAACTCCGTCCAACCTCCCGGCCTTCCGCGGAAATCGCCCTTAACGTTGATCTTGAGCTTGGGCAGATTCTCTTCCGAAACGCCCTTGGCCTTGAGCTCCTTGATGAACTCGAGCAGCGCGCTGCCGCGGTGGTGGGAATCCGTCACCATGATCTCCCCATCGGGAGTAATGTACGCCTCGATGGCGCCGAGATTCTTGTATTTCTCTTCCCTGAGCCACTTTGCCAGCGATTCCGCGTCGGCCTTGTCCTTCGGAAGTTTCTCAAACTCCTTATAGAAATCTCCATTTGCTTTCCTGTGCAGATCGAATTCCCTTTTAAAGTCTTCGACCTGCTCCGCGATCTGCTTGTAACCCACCCCGGTCTGCGACGGCCTGATTCCCCTGACGTCCGTGAAGCGCTCGTCCCCGAAGACGCCTTCCTTCAGCAGCTTATCGACAACGTCCGGTCGGTCCTTGAACCCGTTCTCCGCGAGAATCTTTTTGATGTCGTCCTGAACCTTCTTGGTGAGGTTGCCCTCCTCATCGGTCATGTCGCCCTGGCCTTTCCGGGCGCGGGTCTTATCGAGAGCCTTGCGGATGCCTTCCTTTTGCTCATCGCTGAGCTTGATTTGGTCCTCGGGCTTGGCCTTGTCGTTGGCCTTCTTCTCGAGCTCGGCGAACCTTTGGTCCTCGGCGACGGACTTCGTGGTCTGCTCGGGAGGTCCGCGCACCGTCGGTTGGCCGGCCTTCGCCTTCTCCGCGGCGGCCCTCTCCTCCTGAATCCTCATGCGCGTCTCCTCGGCGATTCGCGCGGGGTCGATGGGCTTGCCCTCGGCCTTGGCCTGTTCCACCCTCTCCCGAACGAGGTCTTTGACGCGGCGCGCGTACTCCGCCCTCTCCTGGGCCCCCAGTTTCTCCGCCTCGGGCATCGGAGGCTCCCGCAGGCCTCTCAAGGACGCGCGCATGCGGCCCCCGAAATCGCCCTCGGCCGTGCGACCGCTCTTGGCGAAGCCGAGGCCTTTGGCGACGCCGACCGTCCCGAACGCCAGAACGGATTCGGTGAGCGCGCTGATGGCCTCGTTGCGCTGCGCGTCGGTCCTGGCTTTAGCATAATCAGAAACGGCTGAGATCGCGCTGATGGTCATGAGTCCCAAGAACCCATTGGTGATGACCTTGGAGGAAGTCGCCCCGGCGGCGCCCAGGCCCGCCATGGTGTGCACCGAGCCCGCCGAAGGCAGCATCGCGACAAAATCGATCGAAAAATCGGCGATGCCCCTCCAAAATCCGCTCTTGATGTTCTGTGTCTCGAAAACGTACTGCTTCATGGCGTTCCCGGCGGCTGTACCTAGCGCGGTCCAGGCGGCAAATTTGAAGAACGCGAGACCAAGCGGGACGGCCCCGAAGACGCAGGAGACCACGCCGGCCACGGTGGCGCCCGCAGCGATGATGAGACCGCCCTTATTGGACTGCAGGTACGCCTCGAATTTCTCCTGTTCCGCCATGTCGAACCCCTCGCGGGAAACGACCTTGCCGCCCTTAAGGGTGTACCTGTAATGCGTGAAGACCCGCGTGTGGATCTCTTTGGTCGTTTCGTTTTTGCTCACCCGGTAGCAGACCTCGATATTGTCCGGGATGCAGTTGAGCACCAGCTCCTTGAGGTTCCCGCTCGACGCAAAGGCGGACAGCTCCGAGTACTTGATCGGGCCCAATTCGAGATACGCGAATTTCGGAAACTCCATGTGGTAGATCTTGCGCACCGCGAAATGGTCGCTGCCGGGGCCGGCCTCGAACCTAGTCCCGCCTCCGTCCCAGGTCAGGCCGAACTCGAGCTCGAGCGCGCCCGCATTCTCCCTGTCAGCGACCAGCCTCGCCTCGTAGACCCTGATCCCGCCCTTCCGATTCAGGGGCAACGACCGATGGAGCCGGTCTTTACCGCTGGCAAGCAGCTTGCTATGCCTTTCCCCATCCGTGTCCTTCTCGTTGGGGATGTTCTCGGCCTTGTCCTCGCCTCCCTCCTCGACGGCGGTCAGAAGCGCGATGAGTTTTTGGTAGTTCGTCGCGAGCTCCGGACCCAGGCGCGAGGGCGGAAAGACCACGGCCCCGTCCTTGATGGGAAGATGGACGGTATCCAGGATGTAGCCTTTCCTCCCCTCGATGCCCCTTTCCTTTTCGTCGTCCTTGTGCACGAAGACGTGCCTGGCACCGAGATCGTCAATCTCGATGTAGTAGGCGCCCTTCAAGTCTTCAATGAGCTTGGGCGAGTAGACCTCCCCTCCTTTCCAGTCGGAGATGAAGCGGGCCCCGCCGCCGATCCCATCTTCCATCTCCTTGATAAGCTTGACGCTCTTCGGGTCGACCTCCGAAGGGTCTTTGCCGCGGGCCTCGAGGTAGGTCTTGGGCTCGCCCGTGAGCGGCCTGGTGAAGGTGTATCCGTCGGGACCCCGCGGCCCGTGAAGCCAGAGCAGCGCCCCCTCGAGGCTGAGCACCGCGCCCGGGCCGTCGGGCTTATTCTTATTCGTGAAAAGCGAGCGGATGATCTCCCCGTTGACGTCGCGGAAGCCCCCGTACGAGAAGAGATCCCGCGGCGAGACGCCGTTGGGCCAGCGCGGCAGGCTCACGAGGTTATTGAGCCTGAAGAGGTCCGCCGGCACGGTCTTGAGAGATTCCGAGGCGATGTGATGGAAGCCCGCCTCGCGATCGAAGAGCTCCGAGAGTCCATTGTCGTTGAGCGCCTCTCTGAGCCTCTTCTCGAGGTCTTCGATCTTCGATTTCTGGCTCGCGAGTATGCTGCGCCGCTCATCGAACTTGTCGGCCGGGACTTTGCCCGCAAGAACCTCTTCGCCGAGGCGGTCGTACTCCGCCTTATGCCTCTCCAAGTCCAGAAGCATGTCCTTCGCACCGCGGTAGGCCTGGTCCGACCTCTGAAGGTAGTCCTGGAGGCGCGAGAGGTCCTCCAACATGTCCTTCGTCTGCATCTTGTCGAACGCCGCGGCCCTCTTCTCGGGGTCATGTGGAAGGGCCCAGAGGCGGTGAAAAGCCATCAGGGCGTCCATCGACGCTAAAAAGGAAGGGACGCTCTCGGACAGCGATCGTACCTGGTCCTTCAATCGCACCTGGTTCTCCACCGGTCCGAGCTTCTCGACGCACGCCTTGGCGTCGTCGGGCCAGGCCCAGCTGCAGCGTTCCAGCGCGTCCTCAAGTTTCGACAAAACGTCGTAGGCGGGCTCGATCTGGTTGTCGAGGTCGGCCAGGTAGGCCTTGAGCGCGGCGACCATGCGGTCCCGAACGGGCTCTAGGCTGTCCTTGCCTCGCTTCGCCTCCGCCTCCGCCAGGCCGTCGAACGGGTTGAAGCCTTCCAAGTCCTTCAGGATGGAATCGATGAAGTGGACGGCAGCCTCATAGCGCGCGCGGCCGAATTTCGAGGTCTCCCAATAATCGCTGAACAGCTTGCCCTTGACGTCAGCGTCCATGAAGTCGCGCGGAATCTTGGCGTCCTTGAACGCATCGTAGTTCTTGCCCTTGAACTCCTCGAAGAACGGCTTCCAAAGCGGGGATCCGGGCAGCTGGTAGCTCACGAGATTGTTGTAGGCCTGCCCCTGCCTCCCGGAGTCATACTGCATCCGGGAGACATAGGCCGAGGCGAGATCCGAGCCCGACGCTTTGAGCGTCTTCTCGTCGCAGGCGCGGTTCCCGAAGCCCAACGAGCGCAGCACTCCGCAGAAGACGGCCCAGCTCTCGGCGTTGGGCGTCTTCTTCTCTTCCTTCTTAGGCTGCGCCTTGTCGAGCTTGGGTTCCGGGCGGTCCAGGTCGGTGATCTTCTTCGTCTCGTCGAGGGGAAGGTTCTTCCGTTCACCGGGGAGGACGCTCTGCCTGACCGACATGACGGCTGCGTTGACCGAGGGGTCGGTCGCGGCAAGCTCCGACATCCCGTCCATGATCTCCTTGGCGGCCGCCGGATCGTCGGGGCCTCCCAACGCCGCCATGCGGTCGAGATAGGCGCGCATGCGTTTGTCGTTCTCGAGACGCCGGAGGTTCTCGCCCTGCAGCCCCCAACGCGCGAGCGCCGTCTGCCGGACGAGTTCCTTGAAGCCGGGGGCGCTGAGCAGGGCGTTGATCTCCCGCAGCAGCTTGCCCACTTGGTCCAGGAGCGGCTTGCGGCCGACAGGCAGGACGGTTCCCGCGGCCGTGATGGCCGCGCGCGTGGCGGCGAGCTCCCGTCGCACCGGGCCCAGGTTGGGCCCCAGCTGGTGGCCGAGCTTGGCGTCGAGGTCGTCGACGGCGTCCTCGAGCGCTCTCCGCGGCGGCTCCAGAGCGGCGGGCTCTGCGCGGCCCTCCGATAGGAGTTGGGCGGTCACCATGAACGGCTCGAGCGCGTTCCGCAAGGGAGCCGCTATGCCCGGCGGCTCCTGCGCTGTCTTGTTTCCAGGTCCTGAAGGTCCGTTGGGTCCCGCGATGGCCGGGAGGACGCTCTGAAGGACGAGGAGGAGAGAGAGGCAGGCGCTCGCGCTGCGTTGGAATAGGCCCCGACGCGGGCCGAAGACCGTAGCGCCAATAGAGGGGTTCATCGCTCTCGCGACAGGGGCGATGGCCTGTCCTTGGCAAGTGTAGACCCGGATCCGAGGAAAGTCAATAGGAATCGCGCTCCGCCTGGGCCCTTTCTAGGCCCCCTGGCCCGTCTGAGACTGGGTCCACTCACCCTTGCGCGCCATGTGCGGAGGGGCTATACTAGAACATCATCATGGCCTACGCATCTCGACGTTTTCTTTGGGCGGCTTTGGCGGCGCTGGTGCTCGCCGGCGGCGCGAAACCAGTCGCGGCGTCCGACAAGACCAACGGGACGCCCGTCCCGGAAAAGCCGGGGCGCGGCGTCGTCCCGGTGTCGCCGCCGCAATTGCCCGTGACCCCTCCCGACGCCGGCATCCCGCAGATCTCGGGCCCCGGCGTCGGCGCGAAGTTGCCGGAGTCGCCGGAGCCTCTGCCTCCCTCGGCCGTGGCTCCCGCCGGAACGGAAGCCTCTGGGAGGACTTCAGCCCCGAGCCCGGAACCGCGCGGCGCTCCCGGGAACGAGGCCGAACTCAACCAAGCTCTTTCCGCGGGAAAGGACGCGGATGGCGCCGCGATCTCCGCGGCGTCCGGGAAGCCTTTCGGCGAGAACGCTCGCGGAGCTACGAGGGCAGGGGGAACGCCGGCGCCCTCGACGGTCGAGAAGCTCGCGGCCTCTTGGCGCGGTCTCGTCGAAAGCGTCCTGCCGGGACACGCCGCGAAGGCCCCGCTCGGAGCGCAGGGAGGGAAAATGGAGTCCGGTTACATTCTTCCCAAGCAGCTGGGAAAGGAGCAAGTCAAGTACCTGTCGCTCTTGCTGCCCGACGGGGCGTATCTGAAGCAGGAGTCGCCCGGGACGCTTCTCTTGAACTTCTTCGGACACCAAAGCCACAAAATGCTCTTCACCTTCGAGATCAAGCTGGACCAAAAGCCCGACTTCAGCGGGACCTCTCTTCCCAACCTCATCTCGGACCTGGCGGGAACGGCCGCCGCCCGCTACCGCAGCCTCGCAAACTCCGGGATGCCGATGCCCGAGAAGATCGCGGCCGTCGTCGACGCGACGGAGCGCGCCGTGAGCGGCCGCCACCTGCGATCCCGCGACTACGCGCTGACCGTGCGCAAAATCCACACGACTAAACCGCACGACTGGTATTAAGGGAGCCTCACCCCTCCCGGGAGGCGCCTACTTGGCGTCGGCGGTCGGCCGCTTGGATGGATCCGAAGGAATCCTTCGCAACGCGTCGTCGAGAAGAGGCTTCATCAATCCTTCCAACGGGACCGGCGTGCGGGAAGGGGCCTTCTTGCCTTGCTGGGAAAGGTTCTCCTTGGTGCCGACCACGTCGGAGATCTCCAGGACGGAATAAAGCGAGATCGACTTGTCGCCGCCGATAGCGTTGACGATCCCGGCCAGCTCCTGCTCGACAACGTCCTTGACCAAGGCGGGGTCCTTCCCCTTCCAGCGCGAGTACTGTTCCATCCAGGTCTTGGTCTCGCGCAGCGGCGTGTCGACCGAACCGTGCTCGCCGACGTGGATGCCCTTGTCGGCGCCGCCCATGCGCTCCATGACCGGGATCGCGGCATTGTCCACCTGCGGACACGGCTTGGCCTGGGCTCCGCTGATCTCCGCGAAGGTGCGGGGAGCCACGAAGTCCGACTTGCGGATTCCGTGGTTGAGCGAACCCGCGATCCCGAGGAAGATCACGGCCCGCGGCTTGTCCGATTTCGGCAAGGCGGCCTTGACCAGTTCGCCCGCCCGCTCGTTGTAGATGTAGTTGCCGTTGATCGAGACGGCGAGGACCTCCTTGCCGTCGATCAAATAGCGCTTCCCCTGGAGGCCCTCCGAGTTGATCTCCCCGATCGGCCTGACGTTGTATTGCTCCTTGACCATCTTCTCGAACTTCCCTTCGAAGCCGATCATGATCACGTCCGGGTTGGCCTCCGCGCTCCCCAAAATCCTGCGGAATTCCTCGACCGGCTTTTCCTTGCTGGCGAAGACCTCGATCCGGGAGGGGTCGATCCCCGACAGGAGGCACCGCGCCGTCTGCTTCTTGATGACGCCGTCGCCCGAAGTGGCGATGTAGGCCACGACGGACTCCCCCGTCTTGGGATTGCGAGCGACGACCTTCTTGATGTCGGTGGGAGCCCAGCCGGCCAGCCGCGACACCTCGGTGTAGCCAGACTCGGCCAGATGCCTCAGCGCCGCCTGGACCTCCCCGCCGTAGACGCGCACCCCGACGTCCGGGTGCTGCGCAAGGAAGTCGGTCAGTTCCGGCGTGGTCCGGCGCTTGAGGTACCAATCGAGGTCCATCCCGCTGGGGTCTTTCTTGAGCTGTTCCTTCATCGCTTCCATGTCGGCGACGATCTTGGCGTCCTTGTCGAAGCCCGGGGTGCCCGACGCGTACGCCTTCGGGTCGATCGTGATCGGCTCGGCTTGAGCGCGGTACTGCTCCAGGACTCTGCGCCGGAGCGCAGCGAGCCTAGCCTCGCCGCCGACGGCGGGTTCGACGGCGAGCGCCTGATCGACCGCCGACAGCAGATGGCCTTCTTCCGGGGCCGCGAACTGCAGCTCCTGAAAGACCTTCCACCGCTCCGCGGCGGGCACGGAATCCCCGACCTTCGCGGAGAATTCATGGAACGCCTTGATCTGGGAGTTGATGGACGCGAGACTCGGCTGCTGAAAGGTGGGAAGCGAAGGGTCGAATGCGAGGTTGTCCCTGTTGACTCCGAGGAGGCTCGCGATCTTCTTGATGAGATAGCCGACTTCCTCGGGCTTGAGGTTCAGCTTCTCCCTGAGCGCGTCGACGGAGATTTCTTCCGAGCCGGGGACCTTCGCCTTCCAGACGAGCTCGGCAGCCGCGTTGTCGACGGCCGCCCGGCGGGGGCTTGCCTCATCCTCGCCCGGGAAGGCTTTACCCGCGATCTTGTCGAGGTCGCCGTTCTGGCGGGCGCGGTCGCTGGCGGCGTCGCCGACCACCAGGTCCGAGATTCGGTCTGTGGAAGGCGGCGCGGCGGCCGCGGTCCGGGCCGGCGGACCGCGGTCCGCGGGAGGGGTCTTGTCGATCGCGAGCACATGATCGAGGCTCTCTCCGTCCCTGAGCTCGAGCGGCGACTCTGAAACGGGGACCTTGTCCTTGAAGACGACGCCGTCCGTGGGGCCTTTCTCGCCCTTGATCGGGATGTCGGTCACCGTGATCTCGACGAAGTCGCCGGCCCGCCTGAATTGATAGGTCCGCATGTGAGTCCGCTCGCCGGGACGCTGGATGGCCGCGATCTCGGCCGGCGTCAGGGGGATCGCCTCCTGCGCTCCCGGACGCTTGAGGAGGAAGTCGCGCTTCTGGCCGGCGGTCGAGTTCTTCTCCTTGAGGATCTGGAGGACCTTCATCAGCCCCGGCGGGAACAGCTCGGGCACGACCGTGCCCGCGGTCGCGGGCTCGGGGACGACCCCTTGGGCGAAGAAGGCGTCGATCTGCTTCTGCGAGAACCCCCCGTCCAAGAGGGTCTTCGTGATGTCGTCTTTCCTTCCGGCGGCCTCGTCGACGTTGTGCAGGGACTTCTCGTCACCGCTCTTGAACTTCTCCATCGCGTCGAGGGCCTTCAACTGCCCTTCGGTAAAGGCGTCGATGTCCTTGGTCTTGCCGTCCTTGAGCGCCGCCCGAGCCGACTCGACCCGCGCATTCATCGACGCCGTCCTGCGGCCCCCGACGAACTGGCCTGTATCGAGGCCCCAGATGTTGCGGGCGTTGGCTGAGATCTCCAGGCCGCTGCCCTCGATGAAGTGGAACTTGGACATGACCTTCTTGATGCCCGTGGGGGGTTCCGGCGGGCCGCCCCATGGGCCCCGCTCGACTGCGGGCTTCTCCATCATCTTGAAGGCGACCAAGTTGACCAGCATCCCGGAGGCGTTGCTGAAGAAAGCCTGGGCCTTTTCAGGGTTGCTGGTATCCTTGGCGAAGTCCACCAGCTGGCCGGGCAACTGGACCAGGCCTACGCCCGTCTGGACCAAAAAATATTTTCCCAGGGCCGAATTGACCAGTTCGCCGCCGCTGAGAGCCGCGTTCTTGCCGAAGCCCACGGAGCGCATGAGGCCGCTCGTGAAATGGCCCGCGAACATCAGGGGCATCGACTCGACGGTCCCTTTGCCGAAGTCGATGAACATTCCGGCAGCGTAGAGGCCCGATTTCGCGAAGATGTTCTGCTGGCGCGAACCCATGTCGTAGAGGAGGTAGGAGGTTTGCGCCGAGAGCTTGAAGGCGTCGTAGGACACGCCGCCGCCTAGATCCTTCATGTGCTGCGGCAGAGCTTGATAGACCCGCTTGCCGAAATCCTCCTCGTGAAAGTCGCCCATTCCCTTTCGGCCCTTGGCCACGTCGATCCAGTGGTCGGTCGCCTGCGAGAGCGGGTTCTCCGCGAAGTTTGACATCCCTTCCACGAAATACGAGTCGCCCGCCAGGGGGGAGATGAGGATCTTGCCCGTTCCCACGGCGCCGTACCAGATGCTCTCCCCGAATTTCCCGACGCCTTTGCCGCCCTCCTTGAGGGCGCTCATGAAGAAGTGGTCGGCCATCATGTCCTTGTGGAAATGGCCCTTGGTGGTATAGAGCTTCACTTGTTCCGCTTTGCCGTCGCTGAGTATCCCGTAAACGTCGGTCTCCGACTGCGTCCCATAATGCGTGGCGAAGGCTTCCCAGGGCGGGACATTCCCCGCCTCGCTGTCCCAGTCGCCGGACTTGTTGTCGACCGCGATCCCGAACGGATAGACCTCCTTCGAGACATAGTGGTCCATCGTGGACGTCATGATCCACTTGTATCCGGACTCCTTGTCGCCCTTGGCCCTTCGGTACGACATGCGCCAAGCGCCAAGCCCGCGGCCGTCGGGACCCATGCTGGCCGCCTCGACCTCCCATTCGCCGCCATCGCCTGCGGAAGGAGCGCTAAACGGAGAAATGTTGGAGCTATAGACGTTCGTGCCCGAGGCGCCCGTCTCGATGATCCGGACCTTGCGGCTTGTGCCGTCCTTTTGGAGGTCCAGGGAAAGTTGGTTCTTGAAATGCCGGGCATCCTGTATGCGATGGGCCAGGAAATAATAGAGGTGCTCGGCGTCCTCGTTGTCGAAGAACCGCGGGTTCCGGTCTTGCCCGTCCCGATGGCTCGAGTTCACGTTGGAGTCGTCCCACCAATCCTCGGGCTTTTCGACGTACTCGCGCATGTCCGACATGTAGGAGGCGCGCCGCAGATAGGAAGCGATCTCGCGGGCCCTCGCCCGTACGGCTCTCTCGAACTCTTTAGGGTCCTCGATGCCCATCAGGTCGTCCAAGCGGACCTGGGCCATGTCGCGCTCCGCATTGCCCGTCTTGACCTCCTGAATGTCCTTGAACCCCGGAAGGACATGGGCCACCTTCTTTTGCGTCTTGGTCGGATCCTTCGGATCGGCGGCTTCCTCCGTCGTGCCGGCCGGGACCCCGTTGATCAGAATGGTCCGGTGGGTGACTCCGCCCTCCCGCGTCGTCTTGACCACGAGCTTGCCGTCCGCGGAACTAAACACCTCCCCGCTCTCAGTGATGATGCGATAGCCCTTGATGGGCCCCTGTCCGAAGTAATTGCGGCGCAGAAGGTAAGGGGCGTCATCGTCGACCGCGAACTCGACGGGGCGGCCGTCTTTCTGCGCGGTCTCCAGCGTCACTTTGCCCGCGGCGGTCTCCAGCTCCCAGGAGCCCGGAGGGGCGTTGCCGGCCGCGGCGTACTGCAGAAGGTAATTCGAGAAGGCGTCGAGCGAGGACTGGACTTGGGCCGCCTCGGGATGATTCTCGAGGAAATCTCCAAGCTGCTGGGCAAGCTGCGCGGTCCTTTCCCGGTTCTGCTGGACGAGGTCCGCCAGCCCCTTGAAGGTCGTCTTGACGTTCTCCTCGGTGAGGAGATCGCCCAGCAGGCTCATCGCCTCCTCTTGCGAGACGGGGTTGTCTCCGCGGGCTTTCTGCAACGCCTTGACCCGTTCCTGCCATTGGGCCATGACCGGCGACTTGGCGAGCTCATCGGCGAGAGCCTTGCGCTTGCCGTCGAACTCCTCGCGCTCTTTGGCGATGCGGCCCTCGATGGCGCGCACCTGCTCGAAAGCGGGACTATCGTGGATGGCCTCCCTCAGAGCCTTCAAGTAATCGAGCGTCGCCTGGGAACGGCCGGAGAAGTCCGAGTCCTCCTTGAGCGCCCTGTCCTTGAGCTTTTGGAGGTCGGCAAGCTTGCGCCTTCCCGCCTCGTCGCTCCCCAAATACTTCTGGGCCGCTACATCCGTCTCCGAGATCGTCTTGCTGATCGACGCGCTCTCCCCCGCCGCCATGAGCTGGCGCTTGGCGAGCTCCCCGGCCTCCGGGAAGGCGGCGGCCAGCGAAGCCAGGAGGACGAACTTGGCGCTGCGCACGATGGGCGGCTCGCTCGGAGATTGGGATTCCGGAGGCCTCTTGGCGATCTCCGAGAGCGCGTCGTCGAAACCCTTGACGGCCCAGCCGCCGTTTTCGGATCGGGAATCAAATACCGCCGAGCGGTGGCTCCCGCGCAGGTGGGCCATCCTCTCCGTCAGCAGGTAGAAGTCTCCCGGATTCTCGGCCTCGAGGCGCAGGAGCTCGGCCTTGGCCTCGCTCTCTTTCAATCCGGCGGTGAGCCGAAGGAAGGCATCCGGGAATTCCTCCCGGTACTTGGCGTATTCATCGCCGTTCAGGGATCCGAAGTCCTTGGCTTGCTTGAGCAGCGAGTCCACCTTGGCGCTCACCGCCTTCCAACGGGCTTTTCTCAACGCCGCGGCCTTTTCATCGTCGCTGCGCGTATCCGGGGTCTTGCCGTACTTGGAGCCCTCCTCCCTCTCGAAGTTCTTCATGTGCCAGGAGGCCAAGGAGCGGCTCGTCTCCTGCTCCGAGAGTCCTAGCACCTCGGATAGGAGCCGGACCATCCCCTCGAGTTCATCGGGATCCTTTGAGGCCTTCAACTTTTCGACGGACGCGAGGAGGTCCTTGAATCTCCGGACCGACGGCTCCAGGTACCCGTAGTCCTCTTTGGCCTTCCCATTTCCGGCCTCGGCTTCGTCCCGCAGTTTCTCGAGAAAGTAGTCCAACATACCGGCCGTGGTGTAGACGTCGGCTTCCTGGAACTCCGTCTTCAGCTTTGAGAACGAGTCGGACATCTCCTTCGCCGCGCCCTTGCCGTTGTAGGTTCCCCCCGGCGGACTCCCGGGGAGCCTGAAGCGGCCTCCAAGCTTCTTGGCGATCTCCGCGGTCGAGTCGGTCACCTTGACCGAAGGCTGATAGGCTCCAAGGCCTCGCTCCCGCGCGACCCCGTCGAGCACCTCCCCCCCCATCCGTTCCGCGAAGTAGCGCTCGATGGTGGGACGATCCCGGAGCAAAGCCGCCCGCTCCCGCTGCAGCGGCGCGCGCTTCTCGGGATCGAGCTCCTCCTTGATCCCTCGCGAGAGCTCGCGGTAGCGAACGAGGTACTTGTTCTTGCTGTCGTCGACGAGTCCGTCGATGTTCACGACGAAGTTGGCCAGAGACATTTCTCTCTGCTCCACTCCCGGCAATTTCTGTCCGTCGAAATACTGGCTTTTGATGAAGGCGGCACCCGAGTTTGTCAGCCCCCCGTAGAGATCGAGCTCGATCGACAGGTCCCAGGCGGTCTTCGCGCGCTTCTTCGCGGATTCCCTCTTCTGGGCGTTGTAGGTCAGCCACTCCGTGGTCCGCGCCCGGTCGAAGGCCTCCTTCTCGCCGCTCAGAAATCCCCTGAGCGTCGCCCGTAGGTCCGCGATCAGGCCGGGGCCCTTGGGGGCTTCGACCTTCTCCTTCGGAGGCGGCCCGCTGCCCCTGTCCACTGGGGGCGGAGCGGTCATCTTCATGAGCTCCTGCAGCTGCGCGTTGTCGCTGGAGGCCAGCTTCTCCATCCCGGCGTCCATCTTCTCGAACGAATCCTCGCGGCCTTTGCGGATTTCCTGGGGCATCTTGCCGAGGACCTGATTAAGGTCGGCGACGACGCTCCCGAATGTCTTCGGGTCGGCCTTGGCCAGCGCTTCCAGGTCGTGCTGGTTCATCTTGGCCAGGATCGGGTCCAGGTCCGCTCCAGCCGCTTTAGAGTCCTGCCAGACGTTTCCTTTTAGGTATTTCTCCTTGACCCGGTCCATCGCGGTCCGCAGGCTCTTGACTTCCTTTTTCATCGCGTCGGCTTCATCTGACTCGCGGACCTGCTTCCACAACGCAATGACCTCGGGGATGCTGAGGATCTTGTCGGTCTTGGCCCTGGTCTTCGGATCGACGTGGACGAAGGTCCCCCCCATGCAGTTCCAACCATCGTAGACGACGGGAGCCTCGTAGCCGACGTCCGACTCCGCGCGACCGGCCTCCTTGGCCCCCTGAAGGAAGCGCTTGTACTTTCCGTTTTCGTCGTACATCGCCTTCTTGAAGAGGCCGGTGAACTCGCGCCAGCGGAGCTCCGTAAATAGCTCCTTCCGATACTCCGGCGGCACCATGCAGTCGGCGGGAACCATCTTGGGCCGCAATGAGAGGAGAGCCTGTCGGACCTTGCGCCAGTGCTCGGGGCCGCCCGATGACTTCTGCTCGAGTTCCTCGGCCTTCTGCTCCAGCTTCTCAAGCTCACCATCCAAGTTCTCGGACTCTATCCACGTGGGTGGGCCGCGTTTGAGCTTCGCCTCCATCTCGTCGACGCCGGCGGCGAACTCCTTGAGTTCGTCCGGCGACAATTTCACCTTGGGTTCATCCCCGATGGACGGGATCGACGGGACAAGGAGGGAGAGGACTAGCCCCGTCGCGAGGGCCCAGTGCCCCAAGCGACGGCGTTCAAAAGTCCGCGCGCAGTGGAGGTTCACGGGATCGGGTTGCATCATCAAACACCCCGGGGGCATTGACAAGGATAGGCCCCGGGAACGAGATTGTCAAGGCCTAGGAATGACTTTTTGGAAGTGCGGTTACGGACCCCGGACGAAGGACCTCTTGCGCAATATCACGAACGCGGCCAACCCCAGGCAGCCGGCGCCCAGGGTCCCCAGGGCGAGCTCGGCCAGCCAACCGACCGTGATGCCGCGGGGCGACATCGATGCCTGCAAGGTTCGGTCGCCATGAGGGCTGTCCTGCGCGCGCGCGCCATGGGACGCGCCGGAATCTTCGGACCTATCGGCAGCTTGTCCTTTCCTCGCTTGGCTGCGGGTGCTCTGCGGTCCGCCAAACGACCGACGGTCTCCGCCGAACATGCTGCTCACGGCCGACCTGATCTTGTTCGCGACGGCCGAGAGGCCGGCTCTTTTTTCAGCCTCCCGTTCGATCGCGGCGGTTGCGCTCAGTTCCGAACGGATAGAGGCCATGATGGAACTCAGGTCCGAGGCCGGCACTTCGTCGTCCTTCTTGTAGGATTCTTTGGCGTGCTTGTTGCACGCGCCGGAGACGATCTCGCAGGACTTATCGCGCGTAAAATCGCGCTCCTCGCCTTTCGGCGTGAGGGCGATGTCTTTGAAGTCCTCGGCGTGCTTGTCGCGGTCATTGCGGTAGATGTTTTTTAGATTCGAGAAATCGTCTCGCGAGATTCCCCCTAGAGACGGATTGAAGAAGCCGGGATTGCGTTCCAACGCCGCAGGCTCGTTGCGTATGGCCTGCGCCAGGCGCGCCTTGTCCGCGGCGCTCGCGGGATTGCCGAATTTGTCGACGATCCGAGGCCGCCCGTCGGGACCGGCCGCGACCTTGAATCCTTCCCTCTGATAGACGTGGGAGTAGGGGCCCGCCTGTCGGAGCAGGTCTGCGTCGGCCGGCGGTCGAGAGGGGCCGAAGGCCCCCGAGCCCGAGCCCGGCGCGCCGGACTTGGCGCCGCCCGCGAGGTCTCCCATCGCGCCGCCCGGCCCGCCGCCCAGAGCCCCGGCGCCCATTTTTCCGTCAGCGAAGGCGTTCTTGATGCCGTCGGCCTGTGGCGCCTTGCCGGCGTTGCTCGACGAGTTCGACGTACCGAGGTCGCTGGCCGCCGCGCCGGCGGTACCGCCTCCCGAAGAACTTCCGGAAAAGCCGGCGCTTTGAGCGGCTCCAGACCAAGATCGCGCGGCGGCCTCATCGGAGGCCGAAATCGCCCGCGCCTGCGGACGTGCGCTCCCGGCTCCCGTGCTTCGATCCCCGGTTTCCGTCCCAGGCGGGCCGTCGGTCTTCGGAGGAGGGTTCGTATCGACCTTCGGCTGGGTCCCGAGGTTGGGCAGGGGGTCGGTCGGGCCTTTCTGGCCCGGCGGCATAACGACCGTGTTGGTCTTGGGATCGTAATCGCCTCCCGCGGCCTTGACCTCCCTCAACTGCGCCGCGATCCTCGAGTAAATCGGCTTGTGATCGGAATCCGCATTCTGGGCTAGATCGTCGTAGGACCTGATGATCCGATCGATCGGCTTTTCCTTATCCGAGGCTGGTTCCGCCATGCAGACGCCGTTGAGCAGGCAGACCTGTTCGCCGGAAGCGGGCGCGGCCCCGAAGACAAGGCACGAGGCGACCGCGGCAAGGAGGATGCGATTGGGTGGACGGCCCATGACCAAAGTTTAACAGAGTTCAGGAGATTGTCAAGCCTGAGGCGGATTGTCCGCCCGCGCAGAAAAAGGTAAAATCGCTCGTCGGTTGGGTGGCTGAGCGGTCAAAAGCAACGGTCTGTAAATCCCTTCAAACCCCTCGGAAATGCATTATAAGTGTGCAAATAGGGGCAAAAAGAGGCGCCCAAGCGCATATCCGTTAGGAAAGCGTTAGGAAAAATTTCACCATAAAAAGGCCCCAACGCATGATCCGGAGCCTGGTCCCGGCCGCGAAAAATTCGCCAGACTTGTAAGAACGGCTCGGCGTCTGCAATGAAACGGTCCTTGAAAACACATGGGCCGCCTCTGTCGGTCTTGGAACGACTCTCCGTCAGCCTTAGAACGGGCAGGCCGCGGCATCGGCGCACGGTCCGAGCAGATCACCCCCCCCTCTGCTGGCGTCGGCGTTAGAACGGCTCATCGACAGCGTCGACTTGTAGGTACCCCGGGAACCCCAAGAGCCCGAGACTCGGGCAACCCGATCTCCGGGATGTCCGCCAGGCCCGGGCCGGGCCCGGCCTGGGAAACGAAGCTCACGCCCCTTGAATTATCAGGGGGACCCGTTATAATATGATTAGCATACTAGTATGAATTATCGGAGGTGCTCGCCGTGGATATAGAATTGACCACCGTTGGGGAAAGGGGCCAGGCAGTCATCCCCAAGTCGATCAGGGACAAGATGCCCGCGCCCAGAGGCACCATGTTCAGCGTCGTCCTGATCGACAAGGATACGCTCGTCATGAAGCGCTTCGACAAACGGAAGCTCTTGGCCGAGTTCAAGGATATCCGTGCGTCCGTCCAGCGCAAGTTCAGTGACCAAGAGATCGTTGGTGAAATCAAAAGAGCCCGCAAGGCTTAAGGACTTGTAGGAGTTTCGAGTCCATTTGTTCGTGAGACCGTCCCCATCAACTTGTAGGAGTTTCGAGTCCATTTGTTCGTGAGACCGTCCCCATCACCGAAGCTTAACCCCCCTTCAGGCAGCCGTCAAGCCCGCCATTTTCTTCGATTTTTCACGACTTCGCCCCGATGAGATCGGGGCCGCCCCAACGACGGAGTCGTTGGGGCGAAGGCCGTCAAGAGCTCGGCCTAGTCGTCTGCCGGTTGCGCGTCCTTGCCGTCCCAGGCGTCCGTCGCCGGATCCACCTGAGACCCTTCACCGCCGAACATTGCGGGCGGCGCTCGCGCGGGCCGCGTCCTCGGAAAATCCGCCTCGAGCCCGACGTGCTTGAGCAGCCGCTCCAGCTCGGCGTCGTCCGTGATCGACGCGATCGCCTTCATCGTCCCGCCGCACCTCGTGCATTTGATAACATCAATCTCGAAGATGCGCCCCAGGCATGCTGCCCATCCCTTCACTGCCGCCGCCACTACCTTGCGCGCCGCACGCGCCCTCCTGGCCGCCGTCCCGAGCACGCCGACCAGCGCCAACCCTTCACGGATTAACTGAAAATTAGCCTTCTCCGCGGCCGCGCGGGTCACGGCTTCGCGCATTGGCGAGCGCGGCCCCAAGGCGCCGTGGAAGCGCACCAGATGGGCGCGCCTTGGCGGGATCAGCCGGGCAAATTTCGCCATAAAGTCCGCCGGCGAAAACTCGACCACGTCTAGAATCCCGTCGTGGCCCTTCTTAGGTAAATAGCGCACGACTCCCTCAGCGGCCTTGTAGGTGAGTCTCTTCACGGAAATCGCGGGCCTTAGGATGTAGCCCACGAGCCGCGCAAGTCCGTCCCGGTCCTCGGCCTCGATGCGCACCGAGCCGTCCAGGGAGAACCCGCCCAAGGGCCTCGCCAGCAATTCATCGAGGACTTCCTCAGGAACGGCCTTCAGCAGTCTCATGCGCAGAAGGATCTTGCGCCGGATGATCCGGCTCAGCTCGGCTAATTCTTGCACTGTCAGAAGCTCTGCGGGATGAAACTTCAAGACGCCGTCTTGCAAAGTGAAGCTCCCGTCTGAGACCACGGCGTGGACGTGAACGTGCAGATTGACGCGCGACCCGAATCTCTGGATCGCATGCATCTGGGCCGGAACCGCGCCCTTGGGAGCGTTGCGGGCGTAATGGCGCTTGAGCGCTGTCGCCAGTATGCTGGAGAGCTCTCCCGGCAGACGCTTGTCCCGATGCACGAAGTAGCGCAGGCGCTTCGGTATGACCAGCACCCATTGCCGATATGGGACCTCGGGGAGCAACTCCTCGGTCGCCTTGGCGCTGCCTAACGCGGAGCGCTTGCCGTCGCAAGAAGGACAGGACAGACGCCGCTTGCAGGAATATGGGACAAGCAGGCTATCGCCGCATTTGTCGCAGCGGTGGCGCACTACGCCGAAGCGATGCACCCCGCAACCGAGGAACGCGCGCAGGGAATCCTCGGCGCAAGGCTCGGGACGACGGTCCGGTCCGCGCATCACTCGGCCTTCATCGTCCGGCTCCTGAGGCTCTGGGCTGCCGCGAAGTGCTACGACCCAGCTTTCAATCTCGTCGCTGATGAGCCGGTGGAGCGGGCTTGCCCGCGCGCGCCGCGGCTGGTAGGCCCGGACCTGACAGACTGGCGATCCCATACAGGACATACGATTGAGGGGCCCAAAAAGTTCCATCCTCAGAAAATCGATGGAACTTTTTAGGGGGGTTAATCGTAGTTATAAGTAGGAGTACACAGGAGGAGGCAAAACTATGGGACGAAATCGAGAAGCATATTGGGATAACCGGCGCGCCATGAGGGCATACCGCACGAGGAGAGCGTTCACCGCCGCGCCCCGCGCCTATGCCTTCGACTTTGATGCGCTGATTGCGGGCGCGCGAGGACGCGTGTGCCTTGAGAAAATCCTGACGCCGCCGAAGGACACCCCGCAGGCAGCCTGGCGGGTGATCGCACGCTGGACGGGAATCCTTCTGCCCGGGAGCGTCATTGCGGTCGGCGACCGGAGCCTGGTCGTCCTGCGCGTGCGGTCGATGGGCGGACGACGGACGGTCGCCCACATACTCTGCGAAGACCCAGGAGGATTAAATGCCTATACACCAGACCCGCTTGACCGTGAGGATTCCCGCGCGGCCCAATCTCAGGCTTGACGCTCTCGGCATCCACAAAATTCTTTGGCCCCGCTTCATCGGCCTTGAGCGCGAGCACTTCTGGCGCGTCGATCTCAACGTCAGGTCGGGCTTCTTGGGCGCGGAGCTCTCCATCGGGACCATCGATTCGACTCTCGCCCACCCCCGAGAGGTCTTCAAGAATGCATTCGCGGTGGGCGCTTCGAAAATCGCGTTGGCGCACAACCATCCTTCGGGCGACCTGCACCCGAGCCCCCAGGATCTGCAAGTCTTTCGCCGCTTCTCGCTCTGCGGCGATATCCTGGGCGTGGAGGTCGTAGACCAACTGATCATCGACGAGGGGCGCTGCTTCAGCTTGAGAGATTCCGGCCTCGTCGCGCCTTACGTCAGAGGGAAGGGCAAGCCCGGGGCCGTTTGGTCGCGGTGCACGTGCGGCCTGCTTCCTCTTATAGCAGCAGGTCGGCCAAAGGAACGGAGGGAATAGCCCATGGGCCTGACTCCAGCGGAAAAAGACCTGCTCCGCATGAAGAACTCACGTCATCTTTTCGAGCCGGGATGGGACGGCCTTCGCGATTACTTCGCCGCCTATGATCCCTTGCGGAACAAAGTCGAAGCGGAGCGCGAAGCAGCCGGCCTCCTGCCGTGGCCGGATCCACCAATACAAAAACCAGCAAGATTCGGAAACGCGATGAATCTACTCATAATGCGCGCCGAGGACCCCGCATTTCTAAGTCTTCCCATCATCGACCAGGACGCCTGGTTTTCCGCCATGTGCGCGTTAGACGCCGTCTTAGCGCTCGTGCGTTCTCCGGGCTTTGACGCGCTTCCCGGGCGAGAGCAGATCGCCGCGCTCTTCGGCCGTTGGCCCGAGTCTCAGTGAAAATATATCCGCCCGCACTCGGCCCGAAATCCTATAAGCTGAAACCCAGGCCGTGGTCCTTTCCCTTGTCACGACCATTTTCCAGGCCGCGCTCTGTCTCGATTTTCCGGTTGTGCTCGACCGCCGCAACAACTTTCGCCGCCTCAGACTTATCCATCCCCTTCGTCGCTTCTGTTGCGTTCCGAGCGCTGGAGGCGATCAGCCCTGCGGCGATGGCCTGCTTCGGATTCTCACAGTCGCGCAGGATAGTCGCGTTGGTCGCCCGGCCTAGATACTCCGCGACGCGGTGCTGCTCCGCAGGGCTGAGGTCCGCCCTTTCCCGCAGGGCCTGCTGCGTCGCCTGTAGCTCGTTAATGCGCGCGGCCGCCGCGGCCCGCGTCTGCGCCGCCCGCCTCGAAGCCTCCGCCGCTTTCACCATCTCGCTGGCCGCCTGCTCCCGCCTCAGTGCCTCATCGCGCGCCGCCCTGACGTCTTTTAGACTCTTCTCTAAGGCGTTAAACTTTCGATGAGCCTCCTGCTCAGCGGCCCGCGCTTCTTTCTTCTCCCACAAGCGCGCCGTCCGCACCCGCTCCCCCGCCTCCCAAACCCGCGACCGCGCACGATCCCAATTGAGTCTAATGTCATCGTACCGGTGCCTCTCTGCCTCAAAGCCTTGATGCGCCACCTTCTGCGCCACCCGCGCCTCATTGAGCGTCCGCGCGGCCTCTCCCGCCTCCGAAGCAGTCTTCGCGGCCTTGGCCACGGATTCTTTCGTGCCTTGGAACTTTTCAAGGCGGGCAGTCTCGGCGGACCGGGCCTCCGCTTCCCGCGACCGCGCCAGCGCCTTGTCCTGCGCCGCTTCCAGCCTCTCGCGCGCCGCCCCGTACGCCGTCTGCGCGTCGTGGTGCCTTGAAGAAGCGGCCTCCACACTCTGGCGCGCTTCCTTCTCATGGGCCTGCGCCGCCGTCTTCTCCCACGACCAAGCCTTCTCCACCCGCGCCCGCGCCGCCTCCCATTCCGTCGACGCCTCTTTGTAATTCTTATCCGCGGCCCTCAACGCCTTCGTCGCCGCCTTCACCGCAGCCTGCGCCTCCTTCAACTCCCGAGAAGCTTCCTCGATGGCGGCATTATTAAAATCGCGAGCGCCGGACCCGCCCATGACCGCTCCCAAGATTTGTCGCGCGTCTCTTTGAGCGTCCATGCCCGCCCGCGTAATCTTGGCCTGAGCCTCCTCGGCCGCGCGCAAGCCAAGCGCCGCTTCTCTGACCTTTCGCTCCATCTGGAAGGCGTGCGTTATTGATACCTGTATAACTAAAGTCCTATGTCGGGCGTGAAAAAAGAGGTGTGGCATACAGGAAAGAGCGGAGAAGATCTTTCCGGGAACGGAGCCTGCGGGCATGATAGCGAGTAGTTCTGAACAGCGTTTCGAG
>JACQAZ010000017.1 GCA_016194705.1 Elusimicrobiota bacterium
AGTCGGCTCGGCGACGCGATGAAGGTCCCCGCGGTCGCGCGCCTGCAGACCGACGGCCGCGCGGCCCCATTCGCGCATCAGGGGCTCACATCACGAATCCTGGTCGGCATTCGTGTCCGCGCGGGGCAGTCCGTCGGCGAGACGCTCAAGGCCGTGGTCGCGGACCTCGAGGCGCGCGCGCATTTCCGGCTGGAGCGGGCCGTGGGCTACCAAGAGGTGCCGGAGACCAAAGACCTGGCCGTCGTCGCCGTCGGGGAGGTCCCGATCCTGGAGCTCTCGCGCGTCATGGCCCATCCCGACGTGCTCAAGGTCCTCCCAGCGCCCGGCCGAGATTCTGAATCGAGCGTCCCGCGACAGCCCTCGAAGAGGGTAGGTGATCTGAAGCCGGGCGCGGAGCCCGCTCGCTTTATTTTCTTCGTCGAGCGGCGCGCGCCGCTGCTGATCGTCGCGACATTGATGCTCCTGCTCCTTCCGATCGGCGGGCGCGCCCTGCGTTGGCTCAACGTTTTCAGCCCTTACCGCCGATAAAAGCCTCTATTCGGCGATCTCCGCGACCTGTTTGGGCCAATCGATCTTTCCCGTGATGGCGACTGAATCTCCTTCGGCGGGCATGAACTTGAACTCGCTGGTCGGGATCGCGACATAGACGTAATATTTCCCCTTCTTATTTTTCGCGTCGACTTCGTAGACGCTGAGCTTGGTGTAGGGGACGCTCTGCCCGTTCTTCATCCGGGTCTCCGGCTTGATGTAGTAGGCCAGGCCCGTGACGGTGGCGACCGTGCCGACGTAGGCTCTCGCGTTTGTGTGGAGTTGGGCGACGGTGATCGATTGCGGATCCGCCATCACCACGCGCAGAGCGCAAAACACCAGCGCTCCCGAGAGAGCGCCGAGGGCGAGAGATTTCCAAGGCTTCGAGACGGCGTTTTTCATCGAATTTCTCCGAGGCGACGATCGATCCTCGCAATTATAACCGGGCCGCGTGAATAGTCAAGGGCGCAGATTTTGGTATACTGAGCGCGAAATGACCGCGGGTCCCAAGCGCTTCGTCCCGCTCTTCCTGCTGGGCCTGACCGCCGGAGTCGCCGGCGAGAGCCTCCTTTTCCTCGAGCGGCAGTGCGAGAGCGTCGAGCGCGCCCTGCGCGACGACTTTCGCGTGGTCCTGTTCCTGCGCAAGGAGCCCGAGGAGGGCAAGCGCAAGATCCTCGAGGAGGAACTGCGTTCCCTGCCCCAGGTCGACGAGGTCCGCGGGATCACGCGCGCGGAGGCCCTGGCGAACCTGAGGCGCGCCGACCCGGAACTCGTGGAGTCGGTCGTCCTGGTCGGCGACAATCCCCTGCACTCGGCCTTCGAGGTGCGGCTCGACGACGCCGGCCTGCTGCGCATCGAGGAGTGGATCAGCTCGGCCCAGGGGCTGGCCGACTGGGGCGACATTCGCTACAAGCCCTCTCAGGTCGAGGCGATCCTGCAGGCCCAGTTCTACGGGCGCTTCCTCGGCCTGGCCTTGAGCGCGATCGTCTGCCTGGCCGCCGCCATGGCTTTGGGCTGGGTGTGGACGGCCGGGCGGCGCGCCCGCGGCTGGGGCCGCCGGGAGCTCGCGCACTGCGCGGTCCATTCCCTTTTGGCCGCCGCCGGCGCGGCGCTGGGCGGGGGACTGGTTTTCCTGCTGGTCCTGCCGATGCGCCAGCTCTCGCCATGGTGGTCCTGGCCCGCGGCCGGCGCCCAAGCGGCCCTGCTCGCCTGCGCCGCGGTGGGCGGCTGGACGCTATGCGCGGACCGCCAGGAAGCCTGAGAGGGGGGAGGGATTGACACAGCGGAGTATTCCTGCCATCCTTACCGGGCTCATGGCCGTCGCGGCCGGCACGGCCGCGGCGTCGGGGCCGCCTCAGGTGCAGACCAAGCGCAAGGAGCTCACTCAAATCCAAAAGCAGCTCGAGTCGACGCGCCGCGAGATCGAGGACTACCGCCGCATCGAGCAGTCCCTCGGCGGCGAACTGCACAAGCTCGAAAAAGGCAATCAGGAGGCCCTCAAGAAGATGCAGCAGCTTCAGCGCAACATCCGGCTGGCTGAAAGCAGGAAGAGCGGCCTCAAGTCGAGGCTGGGCGCGCTGGGACAGGCCTCCGGCTTTTGGCGCTCCGAGCTCGAGTCCGACGTCAACTCCTTGGCCGCCGCGCGGGCCTCGCGCGACGACTCGTTCGGCACCGACGAGTTGTGGAAGGAATCCTTCCGCAGGTCCGCGATCATGGAGAAGGCGGACTTGATGGCGGGATTGCAGGGCATCAGCCGCAAGACGCAGGCCGAGGAGGTCCAGTCGCGCCGTCAAGCGGCCGACCTTCTGGTCCGCAGCCGCAAGGCCGAGGCCGAGCAGGCGACGCGCAAGGCGGAATACGAGGAAAAGCAGGCGGCGATGGCCGAGGCGCAGCAGAAGAAGCAGGACGCCATCCGCCGCGTCGTTGACCTCGAGGAGACCGCCAAAGCCCTTAACCGACTGATCAGGAACCTGAGCCGGAACAACAAGCGCGGGCAGCCGGCCGCCTCCAAGCTCGCCATCGCGCGCAATTCGCTTTCCTGGCCCGCCGCGGGG
Source organism: Elusimicrobiota bacterium (assembly GCA_016194705.1). Lineage (GTDB taxonomy): Bacteria > Elusimicrobiota > Elusimicrobia > UBA1565 > UBA9628 > PALSA-1176. Next base: position 2,583 of record JACQAZ010000017.1, read on the forward strand.
CCGGTGATCCAGTCCTTCGGCCGCCAGCGCAACGCCGAGCTCAACAGCTGGGTGATCCATCAAGGCATCCTTCTGCAGACCGCCGCGGCGGCGCCGGTCTACCCCGTGCGGCCGGGACGCGTCATCTTCTCGGGCCCGTTTCATTCCTACGGCCAAGTCTTGATCGTGGACCATGGGTCCGGCTTGTACGGCGTCTACGGCGAGCTCGGCGCGGTGCTCAAGCCCAAGGGCTCCGAGGTGCGCGGCGGCGAGGCGATGGCTCGGGCCGGCGCCGGAGGAGACGGCAAGGGCCGGCTCTACCTGGAACTGCGCAACGGCTCCGAAGCCTTGGACCCGGCGCTTTGGCTCGAAAGCAGGTGAGGGGATCATCATGAACGCGAAAGCGACGAAGAAGATATGGGCCGCGGCCCTGGCCGCCGCGGTCGCGCTGTCTTGGGCTCCGGACTCCGCGCGGGCCGCGCAGGACAAGACCTACGAGCAGCTCAAGATCCTCGTCGACGTCCTCAACTACGTGCAGGAGAACTACGTCGACGATCCCGACTCCCAAAAGCTGATCTATGGGGCGGCCTCCGGGATGGTCAAGACGCTGGACCCCTTCTCGCAATTCATGGACCCCGAGGCCCACGGGGAGATCAAGACCGAGACCGAGGGGCAGTTCGGGGGGTTGGGGATCCGGATCGCCATCAAGGACGATTGGCTGACCGTGATGACGCCGCTGCCCGGCACTCCCGCGTACCGGGCCGGCATACTCCCCAACGACCGGATGGTCGAGATCGACGGCGAGACGACCAAGGACATGACCCTCAGCGACGCCCTCAAGAAGCTTCGCGGGGCGCCCGGAACCAAGGTCCGGCTGACCCTGCTGAGGGGCCCGGAGGACGGGGGCGAGGGGGCTTGGACCTCGCGCGAGTTCACGCTGAATCGCGAGATCGTGAAGATCGAGAGCGTCCAGTCGTGGATGATCGACTCGACGGTCGGCTACGCCCGAATCCTTGAGTTCAGCGCCAAGACCGCCGAGGACTTCATGGGCGCGGTCAACGATCTGAAGAAGCATGGAATGACGAGTCTGGTCCTCGACCTGCGCAACAATCCGGGCGGGCTGCTCTCGGCGGCCGTCGAGGTCGCCTCGGACTTCATCGCGGACAACAAGCTCATCGTCTACACGCAGGGCCGCAAGCCCGACAGCCGCCAGGACTTCAGGGCCGGCCCGGCCGCGCCTTTCGCGAGCCTCCCGCTCATCGTGCTGATCAACGAGGGCTCGGCGTCGGGCTCGGAAATCGTCGCGGGAGCCCTGCAGGACCACAAGCGCGCCGTGATCATGGGCCTGCGCTCCTACGGCAAGGCCAGCGTGCAGTCGGTCATCCCGCTCTCCGACGGCTCGGGTCTGCGGCTGACCGTGGCGCGCTACTACACGCCTCTGGGCCGCTCGATCCACCGCGACGAGAAGGCCAAGACGGGCGGGATCATGCCCGACATCGTCGTGCCGGTCACGCGCGACGTCGAGGCCAAGCTTTACTCCCAATGGGACTTGGTCTACGCCCAGGGCAAGAAGCCCAAGTCCTCGGCCAAGAAGGAGGACCTCGTCAAGGACGAGACCCTCGAGCGCTCCGTCGAGCTCCTCAAGGCCCGGGATGTGCTGAGCTCGCTCTCGGGCGTCAAGACCACCGTGACGCCTTGAGGGTTCTGGGCATCGAGACCTCCTGCGACGAGACCGCGGCCGCGGTCGTCGACGGCCGCCGAGGGCTGCTCTCGAACGTGGTCTCCTCCCAGCTCCATCTGCACCGCAAGTACCGCGGCATCGTGCCGGAGCTGGCTTCGCGCGCGCATCTTCAGAAGATCGCGGGAGTGATCGAGACGGCCTGCGACGAGGCCGGAGGCGGCGCGCTCGACGCCGTGGCGTACACCCAAGGGCCCGGCCTGATGGGGCCGCTGCTCGTCGGCAAGGTCGCGGCCCAAACCTTGGCGCGCATACTCGGCGTGCCGCTGGTCGGCGTCAACCATCTCGAGGGACACATCTTCGCAACCGAGCTGACCCAAGAGCTGCATTTTCCTCTCGTGGCGCTGATCGTTTCGGGCGGCCACACCGACCTCGTGCTGAGCCGCGGTCCCGGACGCTACCGCGTGCTGGGGCGCACGCGCGACGACGCGGCCGGAGAGGCGTTCGACAAGGTCGCGCGCATGCTGGGGTTGGGCTACCCCGGCGGTCCCGTCATCGACCGCCGCGCCGCAAGCGGCGATCCCCGAGCGGTCGAGTTCCCGCGCCCCTACATGCCGGACACCTGGGACTTTTCGTTCGCGGGACTCAAGACCGCGGTCTTGTACCATCTCCAGCGGCGCGGAGGAAAGAAGCTCTCGGAATCTGAGATCGACGACATTTGCGCTTCATTTCAGGACGCGATCGTCGACACCTTGGTGCAGAAGACCTTGGCTGCCGCGGCCAACTTCAGCGTCAAGGACGTCGCTCTCGGCGGGGGCGTGGCCGCCAATTCGCGTCTGCGCGAGGTTTTGGCCGCGCGCGGCGTCGAGCGCGGCCTGCGCGTCGTCATGCCGCCGCGTTCGCTGTGCACGGACAACGGCGCGATGATCGCCCAGGTGGCCGTCCACCGACTCAAGCGCGGCAGGCTCTCGAACATCCTGCGCAGCGATCCCTCGCTGTCGTTCCAGAACTGGGGTGCCTGAGGAGCGCGAGGCGGATTTTCGGGCCTGCTGCGCTCTCTTTCTTTTCGTCTTCGCAGTCTATCTCTTCAGCGCTTACCCCGCGCTCGCGCCCCGCGACAGCGCGGACCTCGCCCTGGCCGCCGTCAGGCTCGGCGTCGCGCATCCGCCCGGCTACCCCCTGTACGCGCTGCTTGGGCGCCTGTGGCTCCGGCTCCTGCCGCTGGGCAACCCGGCCTACCGGCTCAACCTGCTCTCTGCGGTCGCGGGCGCCGCGGCCTGCGTCGTTCTCTATTGCGCGGCGCGGCGCTGGGCGAGCCGGGGAGCCGCGTTGGCCGCCGCTCTGGCGCTGGCTTGGAGCGCGCCTTTATGGAAGTTCAGCCTTCTCTGCGAAATGTACTCGCTGCACGCCTTGTTCATCGCCCTGCTCGTGCTCCTCTCGGAAGGAGCCGCGGATTCCTTGCGCCGGAGGACCTCTCTGAGCGCGTTCCTCTTCGGCCTCGGCTTGGTCAACCATCAGAGCCTGATCCTTTTTCTCCCCGCTTGGCTCTGGCTCTGGAGCGCCGAGCTCGGGCGCCACGCGGTTGACTGGAGGCCGGCGGCCAAGCGCGCCGCGTGGTTTTTCGCCGGCGGGTTGTCTCTCTACGCCTTCGTCTGGCTCAGGCTCGGCGACTTTCGGCTGGCTTTGGCCGTCGTCACGCGCCGCGAGTACGGGACCTTCACGCTCTTCGGAGGCTTCGCCCGGCCTCTCGGCTTGGGACGGAGCGCCGCGCTGCTTTGGCACGCGTGCTCCGGGGCTGTCGCCGCCTGCGGCGCCTTGGCCGCCTTCCTCGCGGCCTGCGGAGCCTGGGACCTGAGCAAGAGAAGCAAGGCGTCCGCGCAAGGCCTCGGGCTCGGAGCGCTCGTCTGCGGCCCGATCTTCCTCCTCGCGACCAGGTTCGACCTCTCCGAGTGGGTGGCGCGCAGCGTGCTTGAATCCGCATTCAGCGCGCCCGCGGTCTTCCTCTGTCTCCTGGCGGCGGCGGGCTTGGAATTTCTGGGACGCTTTGAAGGAAGGGTCGTTGTTCCTCTCGCGTTGCTCACGGGCTTGGCTCCGCTGCTGCTGCATGCCGGCGCCATGGACCATCGCGAGGATTTCTCGGCCTACGATTACCTGCGCGACCTGCGGCGCGAACTGCCGCCGGGAGGCGCGGTCCTCGTCGGGGGCGACACCGCGCTCTTCGGGCTCAGATACCTGGAGGAGGTCTCGCCGCGCTCCGCGCCGCTGACGGTCTTGAGCGCGCGCGAGACGCCCGAGCCCGGCTGGGCCGCGCTCTATCGCGCGAAGACCCGCGTCTTCGCTTTGGGCCTGCCCATCGATGTCCTGCGCCTCTGGGGGTTCGCCGAGGGCAAGCGGGCGCCTCAGCCGCAGGGTCTGGTCCAGGAGTACCTGCCCGAGAGCCCCGGCATCGGCCACGAGCGGGCGGCGTGGAAGCTCTCGGTCCTGCGCTGGGGCCCGGCCCTGGCCTCCGGCGAGTCGTACGCGCACGACGTGCGCCTCTCCTACGCCTTCGCGCATTATCTCTCGGCCCGCCTCGAGGAGCTCTCCGGCCCCGGCGAGCCCATCGAGCACGACCGCTGGGCCCGCCTGCTCGACCCGGAAGACTACCGCCTCGCGCCGGACCGTTGAGCTAGACTTCAAGGCGCCCTCAAGACGTCGCGACCGAATAAGAAAAAGCGTTCGCGCCGCAGCAGTCCGTTCTTGAGGGTGTCTTTCCTTTTCTCGCGCCGCGGCCGCGTGTACACTGGCGCCATGAGACAAAGAATCCTCGAAGCCCTCGCTTGGTATCTCGACTTGATCAAGGGCAAGGAGCGCGTCATCGGCGCGGCCTTCATCGCCGCCGGCGCCGCGCTGCTGGCCGGCACGAAAGGCTACTCCGAGATCCGGTTCGAACCCCTGCCGCGCAGCTTCAACGAGCTCAAGCTCGCCTACGAGAAGGCCCAAGCCCCTGCGCCGGAGAGCATCGGCGGCGTCTGGTCCGGCTATTGCCTGCCCTCGTACCCGAGGCCGGAGGACAAGACGGCCTTCAAGGAGATGCAGCTCCTGTCCGTGGACGCGCGCTCCAAGAAGTTCATCCGCGTGCCGTTGGTCGATACCGTCGAGGGCAGCGACTGGACGCCTTCCCGATTCGAGCCGGACTTCCGTCTCGATGAGGACCGGGCGGCGGAGGTGCGCTCGGCGATCGAAGGCTCGCGGGCCTACCATCGTTCCTGGCGCGCCGACGAGAGCGGACTGCGCTGCGAGCTCGCCTACCCCGGGGAGCCGCCGCAGAAGGACTACCTGCGGCAGGGCGCAGGGGCACTCGTCTTGAGGCACGACATCATGCGCTTCTCATACAATCGTCGCCGCGAAGAGACCAACGCGTATTGCTACTTCGGGTCACGGCTCAAGGAGCAATGAGGCATGGGACTCGGCGCCATGTGGGCGGGGATCGGTTCCGTCGAGAACATCCTGTTCATCGGCGCCACGGCGCTGGGAGCCTATCTCATCGGCATGGGCTTGGACGGTTTGTTCGGGCCGAAAGCCGGGTAAGGGGAGGTCTTCGCCATGAAGAATCGAGTTCTCGGTCGCTTTCTGCTCGCCGTCCTGCCGGCCGCGGCCCTCGCCGCCGCGGCCGCGGGTCCTGATTACAGGGAGGTCACCCTGTATTGGCTCAGCGGCAGCCAGTACTCGGTCACGAACCCGGTCTTCTGCGACGGACTCTTGAGCGCCGGGCGCGGCAAGGGCATGCAGCCGCACCCGCTGCCCAAGGAGGCCAACAAGTGGGTCGAGTACCCGGCCGACGACGACGCCTCCGGAAAGGAGGTCCACGTCAGGGAGGGCCAGGAGGTCAAGCTCTGGCTGCGAAACTCCTCGTCGGGCGAGAGGGTGAGCTTTACTTTGCAGGATGAAAACGGCCGGCCCATCGCCGCGACGGAGCTGGCGGGGATGGAGGGCTGCGGCGCCGCGTGGCAGAAAGTGAAGTACTCGGAATCCGGGAGCCTCTCCTCGTTCAACTCCGATTTCGCGTGCTCGGGCGCCGAGAAGCTCGACGCCAACAAGGATTGGAAGGATCACATCTGCGTAAAGGTCCCGGTCTTGGACGGCGGGGCGGCGCGCCGCTGGAAAATGCTGGCGTCGCCGGCCGGCTACACCATGTCCAACGACACGGGCGTGACCGCGCTCGTCATCGACCCGGCGCGTTGAGGGCTACTCGAGGTAACGGAAGCCCTTGCCGGGCAGGGTCTGGATCTTGTCGGCGAGCTCCTGGGGGAGCTTCTTGCGCAGGTTGGTCAGGTGGGTGTCGACGACGTGGTCGACCGTGATGGTGTGCCAGAGCTGGGAGAGTATCTGCTTGCGGCTCATGACCTTGGGCCGCTTCTTGACGAGGAAATAGAGCAGGTCGAACTCCTTGCCTGTGAGGTTTGAGATTTGAACGTCGTTCCAGCGAACGATGTGGCTCTTGAGGTCGATCGCGCAAGGCCCGGCCTTGAGCTCGTCGCCGTCCTCGGCGGCGTAGTCGAGCCTCTTGAGCAGCGCCTCGGCCCAAAGCGCGAGCTCCTTCATGGGAACGGGCTTGACGAGGTACTGGTCGGCCCCGGCCGAGAAGCCGGTCTGCTTGCTCTCGAACTCGCCTTTGCTCGTCAGTATGATGACGGGCGTCGCCTTGCGCTCCTTGTGTCCCCTGATCCTCTCACAGAGCTCGATGCCGGTGCCGTCGGGAAGCTGGATGTCGAGGATGGCGAGGTCGGGGCACTCCGTGCTGAAGAGGTGCCAGCCCGAGGCGACCGAGTCGGTGGCGATGACCCGGTGGCCGGCGGCGGAGAGCGCCATCTCGACCGCGTGGCGGGCGGCGGCATCGTCTTCGACGACGAGGATCGTGCGGCCCATGGTTCCCATGGCGATCATACAAAAAAGACCGCCTTCCTCGCGCGCCGGCCGCCGTCAGAAATCCGGCGGATAATAGACGATCCGAAAGATGAAGCCCGCCCCCGCCGGATTGCGCAAGACCTCGTCCTTCACAACTCTCGAGCCGCCGAGCCGCAGCTCCAGGAGCTTGAGCTTCAGCGCTTTGCGGGCCTCTGCCTTCGTCCTGTAGACCTGGCTCGTGAAAGTGCGGGGCTTCAAATAATAGGCGGCGGGGGCTCCGGCCTTTCCTCCGTCCCAACTGACGGCCTCAAGGGACTGGGCGCCGGCCGGCGCGGCCAGGGCGGGAGCCAAGAGAAGAACGGCGAGGTGGATCGTTTTCATTGTTTTCCCCTTTCTTGGCTAGATGCGCTTGAGCGTGCAGGACACGACGACCGTCCCGGGATCGGGATGTCGGTAGTCGTGTTTGCGCAGTTTGCGCAGCTCGTAGACCAAAGTGGACCTGTCGCTGTCCGGGAAGCGCAGCATCCAGAGCAGTTGAAAGTTCCCGCTTTGTTCGTGGAAAAATCTCAGGGAGTCCGGGGTGGTCAAAGAAGCCTGAGTGTCTTTGAATTCGACCTCTTTCTCGCATAAGCCGAACACGAACTCGCTGCATTTTGCGCCGCGGCTCCCATATGTTCTTACGGGTCCGTTGATCTCGCGAATATCCGTCATCGTGCCGTTGAACCACCATGGCAAGCTGAATGAGGAAGGGATCGTCTCCAGATGAACGCTGTCGGCGGCTGGAACAGTGACGATGAGCCCCTTCGGTTGTTGGCCCTCATAGGGGTCCGTCCTCATGATCGGGCAGGACTCCAGTTGATATATTCCGCCGAAGGCCTGAACGGGCAAAGCGCTTTTCTCCGCCACAACCGTCCCGTGGATCTTAGGAGCCTTCGCGGCGGACGCGGAGGCGTCGACCGCTGCGTTGCCGGCCTCGCTCTGGAGCTGCGTCAGCGCTCTCTGCGCCCTTGCCGAGGCGACGATCAAAGTCATGATCATTCCCAGCACGATAATCGTCGTCTTCTTCTTCATCTGGTCCCCCAGGCCGCGGTTTGCGGCCTCGCGAGAGCATAGCCCTCCCCGCGGGAAAGCGGCTGAGCCGGTGGCCCTAGGACTGCGTCGGCATCGCTCCTACGCGGAATCGGGAGCAACGCTCCAGCTTGTTGCGATCCTCGTCCGTGTTCTCAAGGCATCATCAAGCGCTCCCAGCCCATAAGGGGAAAGTCTTCTGCCGTTGAGATTTTGCCGTTGAAGGCATCTTTCCTTCTTTCCCGACGCATAAGGCTCTACCATTGCTGATGCAATGAAAACTCGGGTCAAAGCGCGGGCGGGCCGCAAGAGGAATGGCGGATTGGGCGACGGCGTGCTTCACTTCGTGAGGACTGTCTACCGCCGGGCGCTCAAGACCTTGCCGCTTTACGCCAGCAGGTATTCCAAGAAGAAATTCTCCCAGCCGCAGATGGCGGCTTGCCTCCTTTTGAAAGATTACTTGCAGCTCGACTTGCGGAGTCTGGAGGCGCTCCTGTCCTCCGAGCCGGCCCTGAGGGAGACCCTCGAGCTCACCGAGCCTCCCGACCATTCCACCTTGTGCCGGCACGCGAGCCGGCGAGTCGACGACTTCATCCTGCAGCCGGTGGGAACGGGGACGGTATCCTTCATCGTCGGTCCGAATCCTGGAGGCTCGGATGAACTCCTTCCCCAGACCTAGTCCGGGCGTGGGCCGCTCGCTTCAAGACGCATTCAAGGGCTTAGGGCCATCGACGAAAAAGCGTGTCGGGCGCGAAGGTTCTTTGCTGAGGACCTCTTTCATTTTCTTTCGGCAGTTATGGCGCTACCATTGCCAATGGAGCAAGTTCGACGAAGTGGGCCGGAACATGGAGATGATTTATGGCCGAAGTCGCTGAGATTCCCGATCTGAGACGCGCCAAGGATCGCGAGCGCAAGAAGGGCGGCGTCTCGTGGGTGGGAGACCTCGCGGGGAAGGGGGGCTTCTCGGGCGTCGCCGGAGGGGCGGTGGCCGAGGCCGTCGTCGGCGCCGGTTCCGGAGGCTCAGGCTTCCTCTCCTTTATCGAATCCATCTTCGGCGAAGCCATGGCCGCGCTGCTTCCCAAGGCTCTCGTGGCCACGATGGCCGGCTGCCTCGTCTACGGCGCCTATTCCGCGGGCCTGGCATTTAAGTCCGCTGGACGCGCGCTCGAAGCCGCCGCGGCCAAGCGCGCGGTCTTCGCGCAGAGCCGGGAGGCGCGGACGGCCTATGAAGGAACGGAGCGTCTTCCGAAGGCGGACGATTTCCACAGCTCGCTCGACCTGATCTCGGGAAGCCTCGACGGCAAGACGCAGGCCGAGCGCGACGCCGAGGCCGCGGCCGCCAAAGCGACCGCCGACAAGGTCGCGGCGGACCAAGCGAAGGCGGCCGCCGACGCGGCCAAGGCGGCCCAGGCGAAGGCGGTTCCCGCCGTTCCGGTCGATCCCGCGGCGCTGATCGCCACCGCGACGACCGCCGCGACCGGCGTCTCGCCCGCGGCCCCGGCGGCTTCCCGCGGGTTCGGGGCTTTCTCCAGCCAGCTCGGCGGCGCCGCCGGAGCCAGCGGCCTTCACGATTTCGGCTTCGGACACATCATGCCCGGAGCGGGGCGGCTTGGCGGCAGCACAGCCATGACCTCCGCGCGCGTCGCGATCGCCCGCACGACCTCCGTTCTGGGCCGTGTTCACGACCCGGGGCTGGGCAAGGCGCGCCGGCAGTTGGGCGCGGCCAACCAATTCGCCAGCGCGGCCCTGTCAACTAACAACGGTCAGACATCGGCGACAAACGCGTCGCAAGTGTTCGATACTCCCCGCGGAGTCAGCGGCTCGATCACCGGCCAAGGCGCGACCACCGGCGGGCCGGGAACCCCCAGCGCCACAACCGCTCCCAACAGCGCCGGAGGCAGCGGCGGCAGCGGCGGGGGCGGTGGCCAGTCGAATCCGTCGCTGAGCCAGGCTGGCCAAGCCGGCGACGACTGCGGCGCCCTCTTCCCGGACGGCGGCTACATCCGCGGGGGCGGCGGCGGCTGCGTCTGCCCTCCGGGCATGGATGGCGACGGCCATAAGTGTTCTTCGGTCCATCATGCGAACGTCACACCCGAGCAGAACCTCATCATGATGGCGTTGATGCTGTTGGCGTTGGCCAGCGTCTTCATCATTCTTGCGAAGATGTGGGCAAAAAGGGCCAAGCAGGATTTGTTGGCGAGCCTAAAACCCTCGCCGGACAGCTTTGCACTCTTCACAAAGGCCATGGGCGAGTATGCTACCGCCAGGATGTTCGCCATGATCGCAGCGGCGCTGGCGGGGATCGTCACATTGCTCGGCATCATGATGATCGCGATGGGCGGACGCTCGCTTGTCAACGGTCTGCTGTATACGGCCATGGGAGGGATAACGCTTTTCCTTGCCATTAAGGCCATGATGGACGACAACATGACCGACGCCAAGCTGCAGGAAATAGCCCAAAAGGCGGGCCAAGATCCGCAAGCGGCCAGCGCTTTGTTGGAGCAGTACAACCAGGGTCTTCATAGGTAGCGAATTCTGCGCATCAATGGGGAGGCTGAAATGAACTCGTCGACAGAGCACTTGACGGGCGATCAGAAGGACCCCGCGCTGGCCGTCGAGCGGCGCGAGGCGCGCGTTACGATCGAGGCCGTCGTGCGCTCGCTGCCCTTGCTGCAGCGTGAACTCATCGAGCGCATTTTCTACGAGAAGCTGACCCTGGAGCAGGCGGCGCGCGAATTCGGCCTTTCGCCTCGCGCCGTCTTGAGCAGCCTGCTGCGGGTTCAGGCCGTGCTGTTCTGGGCGCTGAGGGATTGGGCATGAACGCAAGCCCGGCGGTCGCGGAGATCCCCGATCTTAAGGAAAAGAAGAAAGAGCGCCGCAAGGGCGGCGTCATCTGGGGGAGCGGCGCCGACGGCGCGGCCTTGTTCGAGGGCGCCCGGGGAGCGCAGGGCGTCGCGGGTTTGACGGGCGATCTGGTCGGTCCCGGAGCGCGCATGGGAGGAGGCTTCTTCGCGCGCTTGTTCCCCGGCCTCGTGTCACTGATCGCTCGCCTTGCGGCCACCTCGGAGGGCCGCATGGCGATGGCCGTCGTGGCGCTGGCGATTATCGGAGGGCTCGCGATGCTGGCAAAATCGCTCATGAGCTCCGCAGCGGCGCCGGTCGCGGCGGCGACCTCCTCCCCCGAACTTCCGCCCATCCCTTCCTCTATAAGGGTCCGCGCCCCGGAGGATCAGGGCCTCGGCTACGCCGCCAAGGCCAGCAACGGGATGATCCAATTCGCGAGGCCGCAAAACTCGCCCGAGGTCCTGAAGGCCGCCGAGTCCGGCAAGGCGGGCGAAGCGGGCCAGACTCCGGATGCCGGAGCGACCGCGCTGAGCCAGCCCACGGAGTCAGGGCCGCTGACGCCCAATTCCACCGATTTCGCCGGTCAATCCCAGCACATCGACGGTTCCCGCATCAGCGCGAATCTGGGGGGGGTTCTGCAAGGCACGCAGTCCGCGATGTTCAGGAGCGGTTTTGATTTCGGCAAAGGCATTCAGGGCAAACTCAGCGCTTTCCCGCAAGGAGTGCGCAACGGCGTCGCCGGCGCTCTCGCTAGATCGGTCATCCGCGGCACCACGCGCATGAACCTTGGACGCCGCGGCTTGGTCAGCAGCGGGGCCTTCGGCCAGGCGACCTTCGCGGCCCTGCAGAATGCGGGCGTGCGCTACGGGGGCTCGACCGCGACCGAGACCAACGCTGCGATCGCCCTGCAGCAGTTCTCGGGCGCGCATGCCACCGGCGGAGTCCTGACCTCGCCGACCGACCTTCCCGGGGGCATGGGAGGCGGGGCCAACGGCAGCGCCGGCAGCGGGGTCGTCACGCCTCCGGGAAGCGGCTATTCGTGCACGAACGCCCAGACCGAGGCCGGCGGCATCGAGGTCAACGGACAGTGCGTGGTTTGCGCGCAGGGCGCGTTCCCCGATCCGTCGGGCAACTGCGTGGCGACGGGCCAGCAGGAGGGTGCGCCGTTCAAAGCCATGCTTGACCAGGGCAAGGCCTTGGTCGACAAGGCCACTATGCTCATTTTGCTCGCCTCGATCCTTGTCATGCTGGGCTGGACCCTTTTCGGGATCGGCGCCAGCGACCCTTACCATCTCGGGTATCTGATGCCGATCGGGCTTGGCCTCGTCGCCCTCGGCATCATGATCGCGATGATGGCCTACATGATCGGCGGCCAGGTCCAGGCGCTGGGCGACAGGATCGCAGCCATGGGCGGCCTGGCCTCGACCTACGGCGACAAGGTCAACGGCCTTGGCGGAGACATCAAGATCGGGGCGATCCTCGCGATGACCACCGGCGTCGGCGGCCTCTTCATGTACTTCAAGATCAAGAGCAAGTCGGAAACCCTCTACGAAGAGGTCAAGAAGGAGATCGACGCCATCGAGAAGTCCCATTCCATGAATCCGGGAACGGGCGGCGGGACGAGCGGAACGAACACGGACCCGAACGACATTCGCATTCAGTAGCCAGGGACACGGATGCAAAGGATGAGCGACGACGAAGCTAACGAGGCCCGGACCAAGGCGATGGCCTTGGTCCAGGATATGAGAAAGATCATTTCGCGATCCGAGGGCAGACTTCCGAGCATACGCGATGTCGTCGCGACGGGGCTCGGGTCGATCAAAGCGATTCACGGAGGGCTGTCATGAAAAAGGCGATCACCGTCGTGCTGGGGATTCTCTTCGCCGCGGCGTGCCTCGCGAGCCCGTCGGGGGCGGTCGAGAAGAAGAGGAAAGCGCGCCAGCCGGACCACAGTTGGTGGAAGCATTTGGAGCCCTCTGCGCAATGGCTCTCCGCCTCGGGGCCCAAGTCCTCGAGCCAGGGTTATCTCTTCCTCGGTCCGGGCACGTCAGCGGCGGCGACGGGGTCCGCCCCCGTGAACGCGCAGAGGCCGGCGTCTGCGGCAAACTCGCAGACCCAGACGGCCGCGGCCCCGAGTGTCTCGAACGCGCAGAGCGTCGGGGCGTCGCAAACCCGCCCTGCGACTCGCGCGGCCGCCACAGCCCTGAGGGCCCAGCCGGCGAGGACGGGCGGCTCGAGTGCCGGCCGGGCTCTCATGTACGGCACTGGAAATGGTACTAACAGTCTCTGGATACATCAGCCGCCTCCTCGCCGTTGCGATCCGATCACCGGTGAGTGTCCGTGCGTTGGGGACGCCTGCTGATTCCTCGCCAGAACGGAATGATATAATGCGCGGGCATGAGCGCGCCCGCCGGGCCGGCCTCGGAGGATCACGCCCCGCGCATTTGGTCCGTCCTCAGAGGCGCTTCGATCGTCTATCTCGCCTTCACGGTGTCGGAACTGATCCTCGGCCGCGGCCGGCAGTTCACCTCCCCGGCGCTGCCCGCCGCGATGGCCGCGGCTCTTTGGTTTCCCATGCCCGAGGGCTGGTGGTTCCTGCGCGCGAGCCTCGCGCTTTGCGCTCTGCGCTACGGCGTGCGCGCCTCGCCCTTCGCCGCGCTGGCGATGATCGCGGCGCTCGTCGCCCTCCAGCGCTGCCGCACGTTCTTCTTCCCGGAAGGGCGCCTCTTCCATTGGGCTTTCGGCGCCCTGGCTGTCTGGCTGGCCGTGGTCCTCTTCGGCCTGCCGAGAGTCGAACGGTCGTTTTATCCGTCCCACGCTCGGCCGCCCCAGTATGCTGGGTCCGCGCCGCTCGAGCTGATCCTGCCCCCGCCGATGCCGGAGCCGCCGCCCCGGCCGGAAAAGCCGGAGCCCCTCAAGCCGCGGCCCGACGCCGCCCCGCACCCTTCCGAACCGGAGCCGGCGCCCCAGGGCTGGCGGCCTCCGGAGCGGCTGGCGCGCAAGCTGGCGCTCGTGCATGAGCTCGCGCCGCAGAAGATCCTGGCCGGCGACGAGAACGGGAGGGTCATGGAGCTCTCGGTGAGGCTCGACGACCTGCTCAAGGACGACCCTAAGGACGCCTCCCAGATCGAGGGCGTGGCCGACGAGATCCTCGCCATCGTCAGGCCCGTCGGGCGCAAAGCCGCGGAGCCGGCCAAGCCGTGAAGATCCGGGCCCAGCTGTCCCTGGCCATGGTCGGCATAGCGGCCGCCAGCTCGCTCGTGATCGCCCTCTTCGCGTATTTGGCCGCGCGCGAGATCGCCGTCGACATCTTCCTCATGCACCAGACCAAGCAGACCGAGATGCTGGGCGCGGTCGCGGGCGCGGCTCTCGAGCGCGACGACCAGCCGGTCCTCCAGCGGTACCTTGAGTCCCTGCTCAAGCAGCCGATGGTGGCCTACGCCTACGTCGTGGACCCGACCGGAAGGATCATACTGCACACCGACCCCGCCTTCGTGGGCCAGCCGCTGGAACGCTGGCGGGCCTCGCCGGCGGCCGCCTCGGCGCTGGAGCTGGCGACCCCCGTGGGCGTGCGCGGCAGGGAGGCCGGCTACGCGCGCATCGGCTTCGCCGAGGGTCTCTCCGAGAAAGTCTCCCCGACGGTCTCGCGCACCTTGCTTCCGCGGCTGGGAGTCTTCACGGGGCTGGGCATCGCCTTCGGCATCCTGCTTGGCATCGGCTTGGCCTTCTACATCTCGCAGCCCATCGAAGCCGTCACGGCCGCCTCGCGCCGGGTCGGGGAGGGTGAGCTCTCGGTGCGCGTCCCGGTCTCCGCGTCGAGCGAGGTCGGGGATCTGATCCGGCAGTTCAACGACATGGCGGCCCGCCTCAAGGTCATCGACGAGCTCAAGGACGAGTTCATCTCGAACGTTTCCCACGACCTGCGCAACCCCATGGCCGCCATACAGATGAGCGCCGACTACCTGCTGAACATGGACCCCGACCGCGACAAGCTGCTCCCCAAGCACCGCACGACGGTCGAGAACATGATGAGCGCGGCCGCGCGCTTGAGCGTCTTCGTGACGAACATCCTCGACAGGGCGAAGATGAAGGCCGGCCGGATGGAATACCGCCTCGAACCGGTCTCCCTTCAGAAGCTCGCCAAGGACTTGGAGGAGCTCTACGCCGTCGTCGCTCGGCACAGGAGAATCTCGCTGAAGTTCGAGCTGCCCGCGGATTTGCCGGCGGTCCTTGCCGATCCGCAGCGCCTGGAGCACGTGCTCAGCAACCTGCTGTCCAACGCGCTCAAGTATACTCCCGAAGATGGGACGATCACCCTCGGCGCCAAGACGGCGGGAGACAGGGTCGACATCCTGATCGCGGATACCGGGCGCGGCATATCCCAAGAGGCGCTGCCCCGGCTTTTCCAGCGCTTCGAGCAGGACCGCGCGACGCAGCCGGCGGCCAAGGGGGCCCAGAGCACCGGGCTCGGGCTCTACATCGTCAAGCAGACGGTCGAGGGCATGAAGGGCTCGCTCGCGCTGGAGTCGGAGCTCGGGAAAGGAACGCGGGTGACCTTGAGCTTCCCCGCCGCGCCCCTTCCGGCGGCCGCGACGGCGCCCCCGAGTCCGGCGATCGGCCGCCGGGCGAAGATTCTGGTTGTCGACGACGACATGTCCTTTGCCGAGATGACCGTGTTCGTCCTCGAATCCATGGGCTACGAGGCTCTCGTGATCGCGGAGGGCCGCCGCGCCGCGCAGGCCGCCGACTCCGAACGACCCGACCTCCTCTTGATGGACATGGACCTGGGGGGGCTCGGCGCCGCCGAAGTGATCCGGCAGCTCAAAGCGGAGCCCGCGACGGCGCGCATCCCCGTCATCCTCTGCTCCGCCGTCAAGGACCTTGCCGAGGTTTACCGAGGCTTGGAGAGCGGCGCGGAGTTCTTCCTGCGCAAGCCCCTCGATGCGCGCGAGCTGGACCTGCGCATCAAGCGCATACTCAAGGCGGCTTAAGGCGGGGGGCGGAGCAGGCCCGTGACGAGGGCCTTGAGCTCGGAGGCCGAGCAGGGTTTGCTGAGAAATCCTACGTTCAAGAAGTCGGGTATGGCCTTGCGGACCTGCTCCTGGGGCAGGGCGCTCAGGAAGACGATGGGGATGTCCTTGGTGTGGGTGGACAATCGCAGCCGCTGATAGACCGTCCCGCCCGTCCCGCCCGGCATTTGGAAATCCATGACGATCAAGTCGGGCTTGCGCCGGGCTATGCGCGCCGCGGCGTTGATGCCGTCGAGAGCGGCGTCGGCCTCGAAGCCCATGGCCCGAAGCTGGGCGCAGACGATCGAGGCCATGTTTTGGTCGTCGTCCACGACCAATATGTACGGCGCGCTCATTTCTGATTATTACCAATAACGGCCCCCCGTGTCCACCGCTTGCAAAATGCCGAATGCGGGGTTATACTTTCGAAGATCGTCGGGGGGACCGATGCGGCGAGTCGGGCAAATCTGCCTCTTTACCTTCCTGATGGGCACGGCGCTTCTGCGCTGCCCTCACCCCGCGGATGGGCAGGAAGATCCGGGCGGCCCTCAGCCTCTGTGGAAGAAAAACGATAAACCGAGCGTGCCGAGCCCGGGGTCGACCCCTGCACCGGCGCCGGCTCCCCCGGCGTCTCCGACTCCGTCTCCGACCCCGTCTCCGACGCCGGCACCTACGCCGACTCCGACGCCCTCTCCGGCGCCCGCGCCGGCTTCCTCGCCCACGCCCGCGCCGACGCCGGCTCCGGCGGCGAGCAACCCGGGAGGCTCGGCGCAGACGCCGACGGCCGCCGCCGCTGTCGGCGGCGCAGGGGCCGCGCAGAGCGCGACGCAGACCGGCGGCCTCGGGCTCAACGGCGTCATCAAGCCCGTGGCCCCGGTTCAAGGCAGGATTCTGCGCGAGATCGGCGACGCCGCGCCGCAGAGCGACATGAGCGGGGTCAGGCAGGCGGCCGACTCGCTGGCCGGCGCCTACCCAGCTGGCTCGGCCCCGCAGCTCGCCAACCAAGGATCCGTCCCGTACCTGCGGACCTCGGGTCAGGATCTCACGGCGGCCGGCGAGGGCCGAAGGACGGCCGCCGGCGACGGCTTGGCAGCCGCCGAGCGCTCGCTGAGGTTCAACGACCGCAAAGGGGCCCTCGATCAGCTGAGCAACATCATCACCTTGGACCCGGGGGATTACCGGGCCTTGGCCCGGCGCGCGGAGGTCTTGAACCTGCTCAAGAGATTCAAGGAGGCCGAGACCGACGCCAGGAAGGCCTTGACCCTGGACCCGGAAAACGCCTTGGCTTGGCAGCAGCTGGCGTGGTCGCTGCTCAAGCAGGGCAGGTACAAGGAAGCCTTGACGGCGATTGAGCGCGCCGTCCGGGCCAAGCCCGACAACGGCACCAATTACGCGATCCGTTCGTTCGTCAAGTACATGCTGGGCGACGCGCAAGGCGCGATCAAGGACATGGAGACCGCGGCCGCGCTGAGCCCCGAATACCGCGCGAGGCTTGCCGCCGCCAAGAACGGGGCCAAGCTCTACGACCCGGACGAGGACGACGAGACGATGCTCGCCCAAGTCGTCTCGGGCCTGCGCGGGCTGCCGGGCTGGACCTTCTTCGCGGGGCTTGCGGCACTGCTGCTCGCGGGGGCTGCGGGTGCGCTGTACGCCCGGCGCAGCGGCTTGGCCCGCGGCGCGCCGGAGGCGTCCGTCGTTGCGACCGCGCACCCCGGCCGCAAAAGCGCCAAGGAAGAGCCTCTCAAATCATGACGCGGCAAGCGGCGAAGCTCTGCGCCTTGACCTTGCTGGCCTTTGGACTATTGTGGCCCTTCGCTGGTCCCTTGCATGCCGAGAGCGCGTGCTCGGGTCCGAATCCCCCGGAAGACTGTCCGCTGCCAAGGGTGGTGAGGCCGCCTACGCCGCCGTCCTGCACGTCGAACGGCAGCTGCAGCGCGGCGCTCCCCGCTTGCGGACAGACGACTACCGGCGTCGACAACTGCGGCAAACCCTGCAGCAAGACCGGCGGGGAGTGCACGGGACCCGGTCAGAATCCCGTCGATCCGCCCACTCCAAAAAACCCGGCCGGTCCCTCCGGCTCGCCGTCGTCGGCGGTGTCGTCGCCGGGCGGCGGCGCGGCGGGCGGCGGAGGGGCCGCGCTCAGCGCCGCGGGCGGCGGCAACGCCGGCTCAAGCTCCGTCGTCAAGCCCGTGGCCCCGGTCCAAGGCAGGATCCTGCGCGAGATCGGCGACGCCTCCCCGCAGAGCGACATGAGCGGCGTCAAGCAGGCGGCCGCAATGCTCGCCGGCGCGTATCCTGCGGGAACGGCGCCTCAGCTCTCCAACCAAGGGTCCGTCCCGTACCTTCGGGCCTCCGCGGCGGATTTCGCGGCGGCCGGCGTGGTGGGCCACAGTCCCGGCGCCGACCGGCTGACCGAGGCCAGGGCCAGGATCAACATGAGCGATTTCGACGGCGCAAAGCATATCCTCGACACGAAGATCACGCTGGACCCGGGGGATTACCGGGCCGTGGCTCGGCGCGCGGAGGTCTTAAACTTGCTCAAGGATTTCAAGGCGGCGGAGGCCGACGCCCGGAAGGCGCTGGCCCTGGACCCCGAAAACGCCTTGGCCTGGCAGCAGTTGGCGTGGTCGCTGCTCAAGCAGGGCAGGTACCAAGAGGCGCTCACGGCCATCGAGAGGGCGGTCCGGTCCAATCCGGACGACGGCACCAACTTCGCGATCCGCTCTTTCATCAAGTACATGCTGGGCGACGCGGCAGGCGCGATGAAGGACATGGCGGCCGCCGCCGCCCTGAGCCCCGAGTACCGCGCCAAGCTTGCCGCGGCCAAGAACGGGGCCAAGCTCTACGATCCCGACGAGAACAATGACTCGATCTTCCGGCAGGTCGCCTCGGGCCTGCGCGGGTTGCCCGGCTGGAGCTTCTTCGCGCTGCTCGCCGCGCTCCTGCTCTCGGCGGCCGGCGGGGCGGCCTACTCGCGCCGCGCCAAGGGCGCGCGCGCCCCGCTGGAGCCGGCGTCGCCGTCGGGCGGCCCGAGCGCGAGGATCGCCCGAGACAAGCTTCAGGGGCAGTCGTGAGGAGTCTTGGTCGCGCGATGATGACGCGGCGAGCCGCCGCGCTCTGGGCGTTGTCTTTGCTGATGGGCGGCGCGTTGCTGCGCTGTCCTAAGCCAGTCCAAGGCGGTGCCCCTTGCAAACCCATCTGCCGGGGGAACCCTCCGGTTTGTGACGATCCGAACTGTTCCGAAAGCAACTTCAACGCGCCTGCACCCGCGCCGCAGGCTCCCGGCCCGGCTCCGACACCGACGCCGACACCGACGCCTTCACCGACGCCCGCGCCGATGTCATCGCCCGCGCCCATGCCGACGCCGGCTCCGACGCCGAGCGCCGCAGTTGCGGGCGGCGCCACAACGGCCGCGGCGAATGCTGCGGGCGGCGGCAACGCGGCCCTGAGCTCCGTCGTCAAGCCTGTGGCCCCGGTCCAGGGCATGATCCTGCGCGAGATCGGCGACGCCGCGCCGAAGAGCGACATGAGCGGCGTGCGCCAGGCCTCCAACATCCTGTCCGCCTCGTATCCGGCGGGCGAGAACACCCAGATATCCAAGCAAGGGAGCGTCCCGTACTTGAGGGGCGGCGATGGAGTGGCGGTCGGCCACGGCCCGGGGATGGGCGGCGACCGGCTGACGGACGCCAAGATCAAGATCAACATGCGCGACTTCGCCGGCGCCCGGCAGATTCTCAACACCATGATCACCTTGGACCCGGGCGACTATCGGACCCTGGCGCGGCGCGCGGAGGTTCTGAACTACCTCAAGAATTACAAGGAGGCCGAGAGCGACGCGAACAAGGCCTTGAAGCTCGACCCGAACAACGCGCTGGCCTGGCAACAGCTGGCCTGGGCCCTGCTCAAGCAGGGCAGGTACAAGGAGGCGCTCACGGCCATAGAGCGCGCCGTGCTGGCCGGGCCCGACGTCGGGTCCAACTACGCGATCCGCTCGTTCATCAAGTACATGCTGGGCGACGCGCAAGGCGCCCTTAAGGACATGGAGACCGCGGCTGCGCTGAGCCCCGAATACCGCGCCAAGCTTGCCGCGGCCAATAAGGGCGCCAAGCTCTACGACCCCGATGAAGACAACGATTCGATGTCGGGGCTCGTGTCGAGCGTGCGCCGGCTGCCGGGCTGGATCTTCTTGTCCGTGCTGGCGGCGATGCTTCTCGGGGGAGGAGCGGGCGTCGTCTATTCGCGCCAGATCAAGAGTTGGATAGCGCGCCGCGTGTCGGACGAGGCGGCCGAGCCCTCCGCCGCCGCGACCGCCCACCCGGGCCGAAAGAGGGCCAAGGAACAGCCGCAAAGTCCCTTGAATACATGACGCCCTCGCTATAATTTGGAAATAGCCCCGCGCGCAGGGCAGGCTATAATTCAACGCATGCTCCGCGCGCGCTTCGCGCTGGTCCTGGCATTCCTGTCGGCCGTTCGGCCGGCATGGGCCGCCTTTGAGGATTCCGGCTTCTCTCCTCGCGCGGTCGCGATGGGCAGCTCGTTTACGGCGGTCACCGACGATCCGGTCTCGGTCTTCTACAACCCGGCGGCGCTGGGCTTCATCAATCACACGTCCTTTCAGACCTCCTACCTGCGCCAGTTCCACATCGCGGCCGGCGAGGTCAATCAGGACCTATTCACCTTGTCGGGAGCGATCCCGGTCAAGCAGGAGCTCATCAACGGGACTTTGTCCCCCGCCTTTCTTTACAACAACCAGAACAACGTCGGCATCGAGCGCTCGGTGGGCATGAGCTACGGCAGCCGCTCGCTCTACGAGTTCGACGGAGGGCAGGTCGAGCTCGGCGGGACCTTCCGCGTCCTGCAGCGCACCTATAGCATAAGCGCGGGAGCGCCGACGCGCATCGGCCTCGACTTCGCCGGGCTCATGCGCTTCTGGGACAAGTACACCTTCGGCGTCTCGCTGCTCAACTTCGACGGCCCGCCGATCAACGGCCCGAACTTCAAGGACCGCGCGCCGGCGATGATCAAGCTCGGCGTGGCCGAATCGGTGCGGGGGTTTCTCTTCGCCTTCGACATCACCAAGCGCGAGCCCTCCGGAGGGCATCCGGGCACCGCCAACCTGGGCGCCGGCATCGAGCATTGGTGGGCCACGGCGCGCCACGGCTCCTACGCCCTGCGCACCGGAGGAATCCTGAGCGAGCGCGATAAGATGTGGAACGCGGGGGTCGGCTGGCGCCTGTTCGGAGCCCAGGTCGACTACGCGCTCACCATCCCGATGACCGGAACCAGCATCTTCGGCCACGCGGTGTCGCTGAGCTACCGCTTCGGACAGTCCAATCCAGAAGGAGAATACGAGCGAGTGCTTGCAGAAGAGCTCAAGTACCGCAAGGACCTGACCCAGGCCCTCGAGGCCGGCGAGGTCAAGCAGTGGCGCCTGGCCGAGGAGCTCAACACTCTGCGCGACGAGATGATGCTGCTGCGGCGCCAGCTCATCGACAAGACGACCTCGGAGGCGCAGGCCCGCAGGCGCCTGCAGGAGCTCGAGGAGCGCCACCGGCAGGCCGAGGAGAAGTTTCGCAAGATGCAGGCCGAGGCCAACCGCAGCAAGGACGTCCTGTTCCGCGAGGACTGGACCGCCTACCAGAAGCTCAAACTCGGAGGCGCGCCCGACGCGGTCCTGCTCGACCAGGTCACGCGCATCCTGCGTCAGTACAAGGACGCCGGCGTCGACCTCGGCGAGGCCAACCAGGAACTCGTGCGCCTGCGGCGCGGGCGCTGACAACGGTCATCGTTTCCCGGACGCCGTCTGTTATACTTTTCCTATGAATCGCCTCGGGTCCTTCCTTTCGGTCGGCCTCGTCATTTTAACCGTCGTGATGGCCGTCGGCAACTGGCGATTCATCCGGAACAACCGCTACGAGGAACCGGCCTATGAAAGGAGAATGACGATAGATTCGATCACCTATCTCAATGCGGGCAAGTCGTTGGCGGCCAGCCCGACGCCTTGGTATACCGGCGATCTATGGCATGGCACGGGCATGCAGGTTCTCGTCGGTCTTCTGTTCCGCGTGACCGGCGCTCAGAGCGCGGCCGTGGTCAAGGTTTTCAATTGGATGTGCTGGCTGTTTCTGTTGCTGGGTTGGGCGGCGTTGACTTGGCGAATGACTCGATCCTCGCTGGCCGCGCTCACGATGATGGGCCTGCTCTCGCTTTCGATTCCGCTGCAGAGATTCTGCGCGACCGCTCAATATGATGTCGTTCTGACTTTGTTGTTTTGCTTGATCCTCCACGCGGTGTTGACTCAGCAGGCTTGGAGCCGGATCGCCGCGGGCGCCGGCATGGCCCTTCTAGGGATCTTTCGGCTGCATTTCTCCCTTATCGTCGTGTTCTTCGCGATGGCGACCGTGCTGCCGGGATTTCAGCGACCACGATCGGCGCTGGCGCAGGTGATGGTCGGCTTTGGTGTTCTTGCTCTTGCATGGAACGCCGCCTATTGGATCAAATCTGGCAGCTTTACGTTCTTTCAGGGCGGGATTGGCACCGTGGTCCGGATGTCGAACAATCCCCTCGTGCAGGGCTATGCCTTCCCGTTCACCGCTGCGGCAAAGCCAGATGGATTCCATTTCATTCTTGGAAGACCAGGCGCTTACCTGGCGCTACTCGGAAGGCGGACCTGCTACCTCTGCGGGTTTTGGCCGGAGACTTGGTTCGTCGAATCCGGCTGGACGACGACTCTGCATGACCTTACGAGAATTCCGATGGAATCGGCCCGCACCCTTTTCGTGTCCGTTTCAGCCTTGAGCATCGCCATGGGAGTTCGAGAATCGCTGCGGAGGGATCGAGCTCATCGCCGAGTCGAGACCTTGCTTCCGCTTCTGATCCTAGGGCCGATCATGGTCAGCCTGCTCGTGTTCAATTCGGCCAATCGCTACCTCCTGCCCGCGGTACCATCCTTCATTTTCTTTCAGGTGTTGGCCGCGCAGGTTTGCTTCCAAAGAATCCGGACAATATGGGAAAACAACCCACGGATGCGGGGTCGGAAAACTCGTGCAGGATGACCCGCAGAAACGGGCTTGACGCGCGGCGGTTTTGGGGTAAAACTCCGGGGTATGGAAGCAAGGGAGGACGAATGAAATTCATGCTGACGTGGTTTTGGAAGCCCAACAAGCAGCAGCGCAGCGAGGGCATCGCGAGGTTCTTGAATACCGGGGGCTTGCCCCCGAGTCCGGCCAAACTCGTAGGGCGCTGGACGCGCGCCGATTTCAGCGGCGGCTTCGACCTGATCGAGACCGACGACGCCAAGTGTCTTCTCGAATTCACCTTCATGTGGGAGGACCTCATGGAGCTCTCTTATACCCCGGTATTGGAAGACGCCCAGACCGGCGAGGTGCTCAAACGCGTGGCGAAGCGGTAGGCTCGATCCTCGCGCGGCCTCCGACGCGGACCTTCGCGATGCGCCCTCCATCGGTCCCGAGCCGCGCGATGATCTCCGAGGGCCGGCCGAGCGATTCGCCTTGGACGAAGACCTGCTCGTCCCCGGCGCGGCCGCGCTCGAAGAGATGGCAGGCCAGCGCTCCGCTGGCCGTCCCGGTGGCCGCTTCCTCGGGGATGCCGACGCCCGGCGCGAAGTCGCGGCAGTAGGCCGTGGTTTTTGCGGCGCCCAGAGCGAAGACATGCAGGCTGACGGCCTCGTTGCTCTCGGTCAGTTCCTTGACGCGCGAGAGTTCGGGCTTGAGAGCGAGCAGGGCGTCGCGGCTCTCGACCTCTGCGAGCAGGTCCGCAAGACCGGTCGAGACGATCCTCGCCTCGAGGACCTTGGCGCCGCCGAGCGCGGCCGCGACCTCCTCGACTGGGATCGAGGGGCCGAACAGCGGCTGGTTCTGCTCCATGAAGACGACCCCATCGGACGAGACTTCGATCTCGAGCGTGCCGGCCTTGGTCTCGATGACGCTGCGTCCAGGGGATACGCGCTTTTTCTCGAGCATGTAGGCGAAGGCCGCGATCGTGCCGTGGCCGCAGAGGTCGATCTCGGAGACGGGAGTCCAGTAGCGCAGCTTGAAGCGCTTCCCGCCGCCCTCGACGAAAGTCGTCTCGGAGTAGCCCAGCGCCCGGGCGATCTCCAAGCGCTCCTCGTCCGCCACATCCTGAGCGTCGAGCACGACTCCCGCCATGTTGCCGCCCGCGCCGTCCTTGACGAAGGCGGCGACCCGGGCCGCCCGCTTCATCGATGGGAGGCGGACTCCAGCCGCCTGAGGTGGCTCAGGGCCGGCTCGTAGTCCGGGCGCAGCGACAGCGACTTGCGGAACAGGCGCTCCGAGTCGGAGATCTTGCCCTCCCTGCCTTCGAGCACGCCGAGGTTATCGTAGATGTAGGCCTGGGACAGAGCGTCGCCTTGGCTCCGGGCCAGCGCCAAGGCGCCTTGGTAGGACCCCCGGGCGGACGGCGCGTCGCCGTTGCTGGCGTACCACCATGCCAGCGAGATCAGGGGCCCCGGCTTGCGCGGGGAGCGCCGGACCGCGGCTTCGAGGTCGGGCAGGGCCTCTCGGCCGCGGCCCAGCAGCTCGAGGGCGTAGGCGCGCATGAGCCGCGCGTTGTCGTTCTGCGCGGACTCCGAGACCGCGCGCTCGATCTCCGCCATGATCCCCGGCGCCTTCTTGCCGTCCTTGAGCAGGGGCGCTAGATACCCGTAGCTGAGCTGGTTGGGCTTGAGCCATTTGTACTCGGCGCGTGAGAGCGTCGCCGCGTTGGCCGGCTCGCGGCGCAGGTAGACCAAAGACGCGTCGTCCCAGAAGGCCAGAGCCCAGTCGGGCGAGCCGTCGAGGACCTGCGCGCGGTAGGCCTGGGCGTTCTCGATGACGGCGTAGTCGAAATGCCAGCGGGAATCCAGCGCGGCCCAGGTCGTCGGCTCGTACCAATGGACCGCCGCGCGCACGAAGTCCGCTCCGTACTCGGCGTTGCGGCCGTCGATGAAGACGGGGCGGCGCGGGAAGCACTTCCAGATGAGATAGCCCCCGAGGTTGTATTCGTTGAACATGCGGCCGCCCACGCCCGCGCGGTCGAGTAAGGCCGCGGCGCTCTCGGGGAAATCCCGCAGTCCGACGCCGCGCGGGAGTTCGCGCGCCGAGATCGCCAGGATCGCGGCGGCGAACACGACGCAGGCGCGCCGCCAATCGAGGTGCCCAGGCAGCCTGCGCTCGAGCGCGCGGGCGGCCAAGGCGCAGGCCGAGAATTCAAACAAGGGCAGATAACGGACCGCCCAAGCCGCCATGCAGCCTAAGGCCGCGCCTAGCAGGCACAGCGCAAGCTCCTCGCGCCATGAGGCGCACGCGGCGGCCAGCGCGAGAGCGAAAAACGGCCCGTGTCGGTTCATCAAGCTTCCCAATGGCTGCCACTCCACGATGGACTCGCGCCCCGGGAAGGTCAAGGTCTGGAATAGCTGGGAAAAAATCCTCGCGCCGTGGGGGTTGAGCGCCATGGCGGCGGCGCAGCCGAGCGCGAGCTTGAGCCAGGCTGCCGCCGACCTCCGGTCCGCGGCAGCCTTGAGCCCCACGGCGAACACTCCGAGGAGCGCGGCACCTCCGTGCAGGTTGGCCCAGAGCGCGTGAAGGGCCAGGATGCGGACGACCTGTCGCCGCTGCGCAATGCCGTCCTCGAGCCAGTTGAGGAGCAGGCCGAGAAGCAGGGGATCGAAGATGTGAGGCCTCTCGGTGTAGGAACCGGAGGACCAGGCCGCGCCGCAGAGGAGCAGCCCGGCCCACAGTCCGGCGCGGCCCAGTCGAAAGAAGAGCACGCAGGCCGCGCCGATCACGAGAGCCTTGAGTCCCATGAGGCAGGCCGCGCCTCCTGCCGCGAACGCGGCGGCGAAAAATGTCTGGGACAGCCATTCGAAGCTGACCCAGGGACGGCCCGCGATGGTGTACGAGAACGGATCCGTCCTCGGGATGGAAAACGCCTTGAGGATGAGGTCCCCCGTCTTGAGATGCCACCAAGTGTCGGGGTCGGAGACGGGGAAGATATTAAGGTAGAAGACCGCCGCGAAGAGCGGCGCTCCGAGAGCCAGGCGCCAGTCTTTCCTCATATAAGGGCGCTCATTGTAACAATTTGGTCATGGAATCCGGGAGCACCCCTGCTACACTCTGTCGCGATGGCGGAATGGACTCCCGACGATTTGGGAAAGGAGATCGACCGGCTTTGGGCCAAGGTCGCCGCACCCTCCGTTGAGACCTGGGATCCGTTCGTTTCCGGGGCCGCCGCCGATCCCGTCACCGGCCATCAGGTCGCCTGGGAGACGATGGCCTTGCTCAAGCGCCAGCACCGGCACGAGACCGCGTACTGGGCGGAGGTCCTCGAGGCCAAGGAGCGCGCGCTGCGCGCCGGCCAAGACCGCCTGGCTTACCTCGAGCTCGAGGTCGGCCGGCTGCGGGAGAAGATCAGGCTCGACGAGGCGCGTTTTCTCGCCGACGGCGTCGACATCCAAGGAAAGGCGCAGGCGGCGATGAAGGCCGTGGTGGAGGAGCGTTCCGTCCAAGAGCGCGAGCAGAAAGGCCTGCGCGAGCTGCTCGAACAAATCCGCGAGAGAGCGGCCGCGGAAGCGGCGGTCCTGCGCCAGGAGAGGGAGCACTGGGAAAAGAAGGAGCAGCAGTACCTCATCGACATCAAAGACCTCCAGGCCCTGGCCTCCCGCAGGGAGGAAGAGGCCTCCCGCTCCGCGGATCAAGCGCGCGGCGTCCGCGACGGCCTCACGGAGGCCAAGAACGCTTTGGAGAAGACTCTCTCGGAGCTGCTGCGCGAGCGGCAGGTCCGCGAGGAGAGCGAGAGGGAGCGCGAGAAGGCCCTCAAGAAGGTCGATGAGGTGCAGAAGCACTTCGAGGAGCTCTCTAAGATCTGGGAAGAAGAGCGGGCCCAATGGCGAGAGCTCTGGGATCGCGAGCGCTCCACCTGGGAGACGCAGCGCGGCGAGTTCTCGGCGTGGGAAGAGAAGCTGCGCTCTGAGCGCGAGACCTGGCTCGCCGAGGTGCAGTCGAAGGAGCAGGACCAGGCGCGCTTCACGGAACAGATCAGCCGGAGCCTGCGGGAGTCCTCCGAGGCGACCTCGAAGCTCTCCTCCATGATGAAGGGCCTCGCAAGCCCGGTCAGCGTCCTTCGGCTGCCGCCCTGGGTCAAGCAGGCGGTCTTGGCCGCCGCGCTGGCCTGCGCCGCGGCCGTTCCGATCTGGCGCTACGCGACGCGGCTGCACCTCAAGGTCCAGACCGTGCGCATGCTCGACCTCTCGAATCCGACGGCGCTGGCCTACGACGGCAACCTCCTCTGGGCCGCGGAATGGGACGGGCGGTTCCTCGCCTTCGATCCCCAGGATCCGGCGGCTCCCGCCCGCACGGCGCGCGTCTCTCCCGCGGGACCGTACCGTCCCGTGGCGCTCGCCTTCGGGGACGGCAACCTGTGGTCTGCGGACGCCGCGCAGGCGCGCATCCTGCGGCACAAGGCCGAGGCGCCCGAGAAGATCCTCGCGTCGCGTCCGAGCCCGGGACCGGCGCCCACCGCCCTGGCCTACGACGGGCATTCTTTGTGGTCCTTCGACGCCGCGAACAAGGCGCTTTACCGTCATGGGATCGACGAGGGCAGCTACAAGTCCTTCGCGCTCGAGGAAGACGTGGTCGCCGTCGCCATGGCCTGGGTGAAGGACCGGCTCTGGATCATCGACGCGAAGAGCCGCGACCTCTGCGTCTTCGACTTCAAGCTGGACGCGTTCCGCCTGCAGGCTCGCTACCCCTTTTCCGAGAACGCCGTCGGCCTGGCGCCGGTGCGCTCCGGCGAACGCGCGAAATCGCTTTGGGTGCTGGCAGGCCCCGGCCGGGAGCGCTCGGGCCACGCTTTTGTTCAGTATGCATATTAAGGATCCGTCACAATCTGTTCATGCGGATTTAATACCAGTTTAATGAGGACAGGTTAGAATTTCGTAGCGCACCACTGTTAATGCAACCATGATATCGCAACGGTGCTCCACGGCTGCCGCGCGCCTTTTGGTAATGGCTGCGGCGCTTTCATGCCTGCAGCTCATCGGGCCCGCGCCCGCGGGCGCGGTGCAGCTGTTCATCGAGAGCGCCTTCGTCCACGAAAAGAACGTGCAATGCATCGTGGAGGTCATCAACGGCGTGCCTCGCTTCCGCTGCCCCCCGTACGGCTCCAGTCCCGCCGCCTGCACCGGAGTCGTCGCGGCCTCCTGCACCGACGTCTGCAACACGCAGCCGGGTTTTTTCTGCCCGAGCGTGGGCCCGTGCGACCCGAGCCTGCCCAACTGCAACCAGGGACCCCAGGCCAACCTGGGCAACCAGTACGGGAACATCTCGAACGATCCCCACATCGAGTTCGACAGCGAACAGGCCGCGGCCATCTGCCACAACGCGGGGCACCTCGGGGGGAACACCCCAGGCCAGCCGCCCCTGCCGCCCGGAGAGACGGCCAACAACATCTGCAACGCCTCCGTATTCCTCTGCGCCGCGGTCGGCTTCGGGAACAACGACACGACCTCGTCGGCCCCGGTGGCCATCGACTCGATCAGCTTCGAGGTCTTCAAGTTCCAGAACGGCTCCAACCCTCTGGCCGAGGACCAGACTCCGCCGCTGCGCACCTTCTTCATCGACGCCCCCGGCGTGCTGCCCGCCAACAGCACGAGCTCGGTCGCGGGCCCCCTGGGACCTTTCTGCGCCTTGTTCGACGGGAACGTGAACATCCAGGGCGAGCTCGGCAAGACCAACGGCACCTTCGGCTATCGCGCGAAGACCTTGACCAACCAGACGGGCGCTTCCGGCAACATCCAGATCACGGCGGTGCGGGCCTATCCATCGGGGGCCACCTTCGACGGCGTGTACGGCGGCGGCTCGCTGGGCAACGTGGTGAGCCAGCAGCCGATCACGGTCGACGTCACCAACGTCCACGTGGTGCGCTCCTCGCCGACCCTGGTCGGCTCGGTCACGCCGATCCCGACCCAGCCCTACAACATCTTCTACCGGCTCTCCAAAGACGCGACGATGTACATCTCGATCAATCAGCCGCCGGACCCGTCGCTGTCCTCGGTGCCGGGGCCGCTGGTCCGCACCGTGCTTGCGGGCCAAGCGCGCGTCGGCGAGGGCATCCCGGACGGCACGCTGAGCAACGGCGATTCGTGGAACGGCAGGGCCGACAACGGCGACCTGCTTCCTCCTGGACTCTACTTGGCGACTTTGCAGGCCTTCGCTCGCGACCAATGGGGGGACGACCTCTCGCATTCGACGACGCGCCAGCTCGGCCTGGACCCGCTGCAGATCACCGACATCCGGGTCACCCCCTTGCTCGAGGGCTCGACCTCGCTGGCGGTGCTCGATTACGTCCTGACCGAACCCGCCACCGTGTTCATCGACATCTATCCTCCCGGGACCCAGTTCTGTCCCGTCGGCGGCAACCCGCCGCTCAACAACCTCAACAGCACAGCTCTCGACCAGGCGCTTCCGGGGCCGCCGAAGTTCATGAACCCGAGCCTCGGCGATTGCGGGCCGGGGCTCATCACCTCCACGCCTGTCAAGCGGATCATCGAGCAGAAGAACTCGCGCACCCGCGTCATCAGCTTCTGGGACGGCCGCGACACGACGGGCGCCATCGTTCCCGATGGAGACTACGTCTTCGTGATCTACGCGGCCCTGCCCTCCGCCAACGGCTTCGGCTTCTTGACAGGATCGCCCAGCTGCCCGTCCGCCTCGATCTGCCCCGACCGCCGCATCTGGACCAATCTGGGCAAGAGCGGGTTCATCATCGTCGACCGCGGCTTCGTCGGCATCAGCCAGGTCTCGCCCCAGAGCGCGATCATCGGCTCGAGCCCGGCTCTGGCGGGCCTCAACCCGTTCCGTTTCAGCTATTCGCTCTCGCGCGACGCGATCGTCAATATGTCGATCTTCGACGCGACCGGCAGGACTTTGATCAGGCATCTGGTCATCAACGAAACGCGGCCCGGCAACGGCTTCCCTAATACGGAGCTCTGGAGCGACGGGACCGACGACAACGGCATCCAGGTGAGCTCGGGGACCTATCTGATTCAGCTGAACGCGGCGGACCCGGCCTTCCCGACCAAGGTGTCGACCACGACGGCCATGTTCCCGGTCGACCTCTACCGCATCGCCGACGTGCAGACGATCCCCATCCTGGGCGGGGCCTCGGATTTCGTGCTGGTGAGCTACCAGCTCTCGCAGACGATGTTCGTCTCCCTTAATATATACGCGCCTGGGACGACGATCGTCGGCAGCACCGGGACTTGGCCGCCTTGTCAAGACATCTCCGGGGCGCCTTGCGGACAGGTGCTGACCTCGCCGCCCGGGACGCTGGGGAGCCAACCGGCCGTTCCCGTGATCACGATCAAGGGACTGCGCGTCGGCCGGCTGAAAATCACGGAGCAATGGGACGGCCGCGACGTCAACGGCCTGGCCCTGCCCGACGGACAGTACGTCTTCACCTTGCTCGCCCAAACGACGGCGACGGCGACGCATTTCGCCTCCGACCGGATCTACGGCAGCCTGGTCATCGCCCGCGGACTCATCGCGATCAATCCCTTCAACGTCAAGCCCGACATCCCCACCTTGTTCGCCTCGAGCCAGACCATCACCTTGCATCCCTTCACCATCGAGTACTCGGTCAGCCGGCAATCCTCGGTCACCATCCAGATCCTCAACTCCGGCGTGCCGCCGCAGGTGATCCGCACGATCATAGCGGGCCAGGTGCGTACCAACGGAATCCTGCTCGATGAAACTTGGGACGGACGCGATCAGAACGGGAATTTCCCGCCGTCGGGCTTCTACCTCGTGCGCGCCATCGCCAACGACGTCGCCGCATCGCTGGCGACGCCGGCCACCGCGCAGGTCACGATCGCGTTCGATCCCTTGCGCATCTACGACGTGGCGGTCACTCCGCTGCGCTCCGACATCCGGAGTTCGTCGATCCTCTACCAGGTCTCCGAGCCCATGAAGGTGGTGGTCAAGATCTTCAAGCCGGGGACGTCCTTCGACGCGCAAGGCAATGCGTCCCCGCCGGAGAGCATCTCCCTGGTCAAGCGGATCATCGGGCACAAGCCGCCGCGGGTGCAGATCGAGGATGTCTGGGACGGCACCGACCTCAGGTTCGGCCTGGTCCCCGATGGGACCTACCGCTTCAAGATCTACGGCTCGACCGACGCCAAAGCCATCGACGACATCAACGGCAACGTCCTGAACCCCGGGGCGCTGGCCGACGACAAGATCATCGATGATCTCCCGGTCGTACGCAACGGCTCCATCGATCCGGAGGGGGACTTCGAGCGCAACACCTACATTTTTCCGAATCCGGTCAACGGACCCACCGCGACGATCTCGATCTTCTCTCCGTTCCAAGGCAACGTCACGCTGCGCATCTACAACATCGCCGGCGAGCTCGTGCTGCAGCAGGACCTCGGCCAGGTCGCGCCGAGCTTCATCTCCGGCAACCTCAATTTCAACTGGGCCAAGGTCAATCAGGGCGGGCGGAGCATCGCGCGCGGCATGTACTACGCCGTCGTGCGCATCGAGGAGACCCTCGGCGGCAAGGGCGTCCTGCAGACCTCGAAGAGGATATTGATCCCGTGAGGAAGACCCTCGGCGCGATGCTTCTGGCGGCGCTCGCGGCGGCTCCGGCCGCCGCGATCGACCCGTCGGCCGGGACGGGCGGCGGCGCCTTCCTCAAGCTCGGGCAGGGTTCGGCGCGTGCGATGGCCCTGGGCCATTCCTACGTCGCGCTGGCCGAGGGCTCCGACGCGCTGACCTGGAATCCCGCGGGTCTGGCCTCGACCCAGCAGAAGGAGGCGGTGTACTCGTATCTGCGCTACGTTCAGGACCTCGACACCCCGCTCTACCTGGCCTACGCGCATCCGATGGGGCGCACGGTCTGGGGCGCCAACATGGCCTACGTCAGCGCCACGGGCTTCGACACGCGCGATTCCAACGGCATCCCGATCCCCGACACCAACGTCTCGGTCCACGACGGGTTCGGGACGATCGGGGTGGCGCGTTCCTTCTGGTACGAAAAGCTCTTCCTCGGCGGCGCGATGCGCCTGGTCCACGAGGACAACGGCGGCAACCTCCACGACACCATGGTCGGCGACGTCGGCGTCACGATCAAGCCCAACAGCAGCCTGTCTCTTGCCTTCGCGGTCCAAAACTTCGGAACCCACGTGACCAACGTCGCCTCCATCGTGCGCGGCGGCGCCGCCTACAAGGCCGGCGATTTCGTCAATCTCGCGCTCGAGCTCAGCGAGGCGGCCGACACCGGGGCGCGCGTCGGCATCGGCGCCGAGTTCCAGGTTCCGGAGGAGTATCTCGAGTTCGGCCAGGTCACTTTCCGCGTCGGCTACTACAATTCGGACAATTTGGGACAGAGCTTCAGCGGCCAGCTCCAGGGCCTGCGACTGGACCGGGCCAGCGGGCTCTCCTTCGGTTTCGGGCTCTTCACCTCGCAGGCCTTCGGTTACGGCCTGGGCGTCGACTACGCCTTCGTACCGTTCGGCTCTTTGGGCACGGTGGATCAGATATCGCTTAAGCTGAAATTTTAACAGGATTTTAATGGAACGCGTCTTGACAACCCGAAAATCGGCTGTTACACTGAAAGCGGATGACGACTCCTCGAGTTCCTTATATAGGGAAGCGAGGCCAGACGGCGGTCGAATACCTGCTGACGACCTTGGTGTTGACCATGGCCTTCGCGGGCATGTACGGGTTCATGCAGAAGCAGCTGACCGGTTTGTACCGGCAGGCCGCCAGAGCGATTTTGACGTCATATGGTCATCAATAAAAAGGAGAGTGTATGATCAAGAAGACGAAAAAGGCGTTGGTTTGGCTCAAGAGTTCGAGGGGACAGAACACCGTCGAGTATTTGCTGATGCTGACTGTCGTCGTCGGCGTCGTGCTGGTCGCCGGCATCGCTCTGAAGAAGTTCATGCCCGGGCTTTTCAGCCAGATACAGGGCATGATCTCGGGAGCCGCCAACAACTTGGGCCAGTAGGCTCCGGTTTCTCCCGTCCCGGGACGGGAAAGTCGTGCGGATCGACGTGGTCCGGGGGGTGTAGTGTGCTCTGTCGGGTCTCCAATGATCGGCGCGGTCGCGGGCAGGTGGTCGTCGAGATGCTCCTCATCCTGCCTGTCTTCCTCACGATCGTCTTCTCGATCATGGAGATGGGCAACATCGCGTTCTGGGTGATCATGCTCAACCACGCGACCTACGAGTGCGCCCGGATCGGGGCCATGAGGGCCTGGCCCAAGAACGGCGGCGGCTCTCCCAACGACATGACGGGAATGATGGACGGCATCATGAAGACCATCATCGTCAACGGGAGGATCGCCAGCGGCTCGTCCGTGCAGACCAAGACCGACCCCCAGTCCGGAAACGACAACTACGACCTCGTCGTCATCGGGAAGATGGACGTCCAGATGCTCTTTCCGATCAGCAGCATCCTGTTCTCCTCTCCCTTCGCCTGCCCCCAGGGGCCCGGCGGAGGCAAGTGCACGATGACGGTCTCGATGCGCATGCCGGTGGAGCAGCCGCTCTCGAAATAGCCATGGAAAAGAAAGGTGTGCTGGTGCCGATGGTGCTCGCGATGGGCGCCGCCGTGCTCTACTTGATGGTGCTCACGAGCAAGGAGAAGGCCTTGTCCAACTCCTACGAGACCGGCCAGGTCCTCGTGGCGCGCACCGACATCCCCGAGCGCACGGTCATCAAAGAGGACATGGTCGAGCCCATGTCGGTCCCGCGCAAGTTCATGGAGCAGGACGCTTTCGAAGTGAAGACCCAATCCGACATCAAGATGATCGCCAACCTGGTCACGCGCGTGCGCGTACCCAAGGGCAACCAGCTCACGCAGTCGGCCCTGATCTCGCTCTCGCCCGACGCGGGCCTGAGCGTCAAGATCCCGCCGGGCTACCGCGGCGCGATCGTCCCGATCGATCCCGAGATGAAGCCGCTGATCAAGCCCGGCGACCGCGTCGACATCCTCGTCACTTTCGACGCGGTGATGGCGGACAATCGAAAGGAGAAAGTGACGGCCACGATCCTTCAGAACGTTTTGGTGATCGCGGTCGGCACCAACATGGGCCAGGGCATGAACGCCAAGCAATTCAAGACCTCCGGCGAGAAGGAGGAAAAGGCCGCGGCCTTCTCCGAGAAGTCGATGGTGAGCGTCGCGCTCAACCCCAACGAGGCGCAATACCTGGCCTTGGCGATGAAGCAGGGCGACCTGACCGTCATCATGCGCGGCCTGGGCGATTCGGAGATGCACCCGATGGAGATGGCGAGCTTCAGGAAGCTCTTTAAGTAACGATTTGTCGTTCGCGTTCGGCTGCCGCTGATTGGACAACTTTGTGAGACATCGAGCAGCACTCGTCGTGTGCGCGTTGGCGGTCATCTTGGCGCCCCGAGCTTGGGGGCAGCCGGACGACTCGCTGATCGCCGTCTCGGCGGACATCGTCGAGATCTCAGGCTCTTTGTCAAGAGACATCGGCTTCACCTGGGGACCGTTCCAGACCGGGATCAACTTCTTCGAGAAGACGATCCCGGGGATCTACACCGTCGGGGACTTCGCCCGGCAGACGGCCCTGCAGACTTCGCTGCGCATGCTGGAAAGCGAAGGCAAGGCTCAGATCCTGTCGAACCCCAAGGTGATCGTCCAGGCCGGCTCCGAGGCCGACTTCAACGTGGGCTCCGAGATTCCATATCCAGTGGTTAATAACCAAGGAGTAGGAACCGAGCCCCAGAAGGCCTTCACGACCTTGAGCATCCTTCCCGTGATCAACCCGAACAAGAAGGACACGATCCGGGCGGAGCTTCAGGTGGAGGTCTCGAACTTCGATTTCTCGCAGACGTTCCAAGTCGGCCAGGCGCTTCTGCCCGCCAAGAACACGCGGCAGATGAAGACGGCCGTCGAGGTCAAGAGCGGCGAGACGCTCGTCCTGGGAGGGTTCAAATCGAGCTCGAAAACGCTGGCGAAAGGCCGGGTGCCGTACTTGGGCCGGATCCCCATCCTGGGGCTGTTGTTCACGACGTCGAGCATCCAGGAGAAGCAGACGTCCCTGTTCCTTTTCATCACGATGGAAGTCGTCAAATAGAAAAACATGGCTGAGAACGGTCCGGAATCCGAGACCCGAGGGTTGCGCGAGCCCAGCCGGGTCATCGTCTTTACGGGGCCCAAAGAGGGCGTCGGCAAGAGCACGATTTGCCTGAACCTCGCGCTGGCCTGGGCGGGGAGCCAGAACCGCAAGGTCATCATCGTCCACATGGACCCGCTCTGCCGCAACGACATCGGGTTCCAGCTGGGCGGCCTCAATCCCCCGACTTTGGCGAGCATGGTGGCGATGGTCGGCGAGAACCCCACGGGCCTCGGGCGCCTGCTGCGCGGGCGCATCCCGATCACGCAGTGGGGCGTAGGCCTCCTGCCGCTGGCGGAGAAGCGCTCCGAGATACTCAACCTCTCCCCCGGCGTGATCACGAAGATCCTCGGCTCGCTCGCGGAGACCTACGACATCTTCATCGACGTCGACCCTAATTTTCCCATGCAGATCTTCTCCTTCGACCTCGCCGACCTCGTCTATTGGGCCTGCCTGCCGCAGCGCTCGCATTTCGAGGCCACCTACAAGATGTTCTCCGAGATCAAGGCCCTCCACTTCGCTCTCGAGAAGTTCGAGGTCGTCATCAACCAGGCCAATCTGCCCGGCGCGGTGGCGCCCAAGCAGATCGAGGGCTTTTTCGCGGCGATGCAGAAGCGCGTGCTGGCGTACATGCCTTGGGAAGACCTGATCCCCGAGTACGCCAACTCGCAGAAGATTCTCGTCGTCGAGAACATGCAGAGCGATTGGATCAAGCAGCTGCGCATTCTGCTGGGACGCACGATGGAGCTCAAGCCCACGCTCAAGCATTGGGAATCCACCATGGCGGCCGAAGAGTTCAACCAGGCCGCAGATTTTCTTTGGAAGCCCCCGGTCGCTGTATCGACCGGAACCGAGAAGGCGAGCATC
>JACQAZ010000018.1 GCA_016194705.1 Elusimicrobiota bacterium
CATTTTGGAGGAAGAGGCTATGTCAACATGCGATACGAAGAGCTCCGCGGGGGCAACCGCAGAGTCTATTGGGACAAATGGAGCGGCTGGACCCGCGACCGTCTCATTACCGGCGGCGCCGTCCCGGCCCTTCGCGCCTGACAAGATCTTCGCGCACAAGGACCGCGTAGCGCAATGGCTCGAGACCGGCTCGTCGAAGCCGATCACGGTCGAGCTCGACATGACCAATGTCTGCAACCAGAAATGCCCGCACTGCTTCGGCTTCTATCCCGAGCGCGACCAGGCGCGCATGTGCCTCGACGAGGCGAAAAGGATCATCGACCAGGCGCGCGCGGCCGGGACGAGGGGGTTGACCTTCACCGGCGGCGGCGACCCGACCGTCAATCCGGCCACGCCCCAAGCCGTCGCCTACGCGGCAAGCCTCGGCCTCGACGTCGGCTTCATCACCAACGCGCAGACCCTCACGGAGGAGACCGCGCGCATTCTCCTGCGCTCGACGGTCTGGCTGCGCGTCAGCGTCGACGCCGCGACCTCCGAGGTGTTCCAGATCACACACGGGATGGGCCCGCGCCAGTTCGAGCGGGTCTTGGACAACGTTCGCATGCTCGTGCGGCTCAAGCGTGAGCTTGCCAGCGCGATGACGCTGGGCATCGGATTCTTGACCTCGCCCGCCACCAAGCGGGACATCTACGCCTTCGCGGCCCTGGGCAAGGAGCTCGGCGTCGACTACGCCCAGTACCGCCCGATGCTGCGGCGCCACGGCGAGCCCGAGATCGATTACTCGGACGGGGACATGCTCGGCGAGATGATCCGCGCGCGCAAGGATTTCTCGGGAGACGGCTACAGCGTGGTCTGCTCGGAGCACAAGTACCGCCTGATCGCCGAGGGGCAGCTCGAGCGGGCCTACAAGAAGTGCTACGGCCAGAATTTCGCGGCCGTGATCGGAGCCGACAAGAAGATGTACGTCTGCTGCCACATGCGCGGCGTCGAGAAGTACGCCATCGGCGACCTCGAGACCCAAAGCGTCGGGGAGATTTGGAATTCGGAGCGCCGCAAGACGATCGCCGACTCGGTGGATTTCCGCGACTGTCCGCCGCTCTGCCGCTGCGACTCGTTCAACAACATCCTTTGGGACCTCAAGGACGGAGGCAGGAGCCTCGAAGACGCGCCCGGCGGCAAGGAATGGGAACACAAGAACTTCATCTGACGGCGCCGCCGCCGGCGCGCCGCTTCCTCGTGGCGGGAGAATCGATGGAATTCTTCCTGCGCACGGGAGACACGCTCTACGCGGGCGCCGCCGGCGGCCGCCGCGCCCGCGCCGGGGACATGGTCTTGTGCATGGGGCGCGACGCGCCGGTTCTCGCCCACCGGGTCCTGCTCCGGCGCGGCTGGGGCGCGCAGGCAAGCGTCCTGACCAAGGGGGACTTTCACCTCTGCCCCGACGGCTTCGCCGCGCCCTCGGCCGTCGTCGGCCGCGTGCTCGTCGTCGAGCGCGGCGAGCGGCGCGTCTGGCTCGGCTGCCGGCCCGCGCGGGCCGCCGGCGCAGCCCTAGCGGCCTACGCGTTGGCAGGCGTCCTTTTTTATCGCGCAACCCAGCTGCTGTGCTGGGGCTTGAGGGCTTTGGCCCTGCGTCTCTGGTCGGCGGAGGAGTCCCTGCGGGGAGGCCCGCTGCACAAGACCGAGCCCGCCGCGTGGCGGCGCTGGGCGGGTCTGCAGCGGCGGCTCGAGACGGCGCACCTGACTTTCGCGCGCCGGCTCCTGCGCCGTCCGGCGGCTTTGGTCTACGAGGCCCTGGCCCGGCATTCCGAGCGCGCTCACGCGGACGAGGTCCGCGCGGCCGCAGCACCCGCGCCCCGCGAGGGCGCGGTGACCTGGGTCGCTGGCGAGATCGCGGGCCGCGCCGAGTGGTCGGGAGAGGTCAGGGTCTTCGGCGACGTCGTCGTGCTTCCCGGCGCGAGCCTCACGATCCGCCCCGGCACGCGCGTGCTCATCCTTTCGGAGAAGCGCTTCGCTCACGCTATGGCGCGCAGGCGCGAGGGCGCCGGCGGCTCCCTGTCCGACTCCAAGACCTCCTCGATCGCGGTCTACGGCCGGCTCTGCGTCGAAGGCCTCCCCGACTCCGTCGTCCGCTTCGAAGCCGAGTCGGGTCGTTGGGGAGGGATCGTGCTGTTGGGCCGCGGGCCGCAGGGGCACTCGATCCGGCACGCGGAGCTTTCCGGCGCCGCGCGCGGCGTGCTGTGTGCCGACGAGGCCGACGCCGAGCTCGAGGGTGTGCGGTTCTTCGGGAGCGAGGGCTGCGGCGCGCGCTGCGAGGGCCGCGCCGTCCTGCGCCTGTCCGGCTGCCGTTTCGAAGGGGGCGACGAAGGGCTCTGCGCCGCGGAGAGCGCGCGCGCCCAGGCCTCTCGCTGCGCGTTCGTCGGGACGCGGATCGCGATCGCGGGGCGGGGATTTTCGGACCTGCGTTTCGAGGACTGCGCGGTCGACGGCCGCGCGGCCGCCCGGAGCCGAGGGATTTCTCTCGAAGAGGACGCCTCCTGCGAGGTTTCCGGCGGCGAGGTGGCGGGCTGCGAGACGGGCCTTCTGCTTGGCGGTCGTGCGCAGGTTAGGACCCGCGCCGCGCAGTTCCGAGGGAACGGGACGGGCGTCGAGCTCGCGGAGAAGGCGCTAATCTTGGCGGGGGACTCGCGGGTGCTCGCAAGCCTGGGCCACGGCGTCCGGCTGGGGGACGCCGTGAGGGCGGAGTTCGCGGGTGTCGAGATCGCGGGGAGCCGGGATAACGGAATCTATCTGACCGGAGCCGCGAAGCTGGAGCTCTCGGGCGGCGAGCTCAAGGAAAATCGCTGCGGTCTGGCCTGCGCGCAGGACAGCTCGGCCGCCGCCGACAAAACGGTCTTCGCGGGGAACGCGGAGGTCGGCGTGAGCCTGACGGGCGGCGAGCATCGGTTCACGGCGTGCGAGGTCTCCGGCTCCAAGACGGCCCTGAGCGCCTCGGGCCGCGCGCGCGTGGAGCTCGAGTCATGCCGCTTCTCGCGAAACGAAGGCGAGGCCTTGTCGCTCGCGGGTGAGGCCTTCGCGAAGGACGCGAGCAGCCTCTTCGAGGCCAATAAGA
The DNA here is from genome assembly GCA_016194705.1 of Elusimicrobiota bacterium. GTDB lineage: Bacteria > Elusimicrobiota > Elusimicrobia > UBA1565 > UBA9628 > PALSA-1176. The sequence continues at coordinate 3,110 of JACQAZ010000018.1, forward strand.
CGGGGATCGGGACGTCGGGCCGGGCGCGTGTCGAGAGCAGGGACTCGACGGTGCTGGCAAGCCTCGGCCACGGAGTCTGGCTGCGCGAGGCTTCGCAAGGAGAGTTCGCTCGAACTCGAATCGAGGGGAGCAAAGACAACGGGATCTATCTGACCGGAGAATCGAAGCTGAACCTGACCGCAGGAGCGCTCACGGGCAATCGCTGCGGGCTGGCCTGCGCCGAGCGCAGCGCCGCCTCCGCGGTCAAGGCGATTTTTGCGGCCAACCCCGAGGTCAACGTGAGCCTGACGGGCGGCGAGCACCGCTTCAGCGAATGCGAGCTGTCCGGCTCCGAGACGGGGATGAGCGTCGTGGGCCGGGCGCGCGTGGAGCTCGAGTCCTGCCGGCTCGCGCATAACGAGGGCGACGGCTTGTCCGTGACGGACGAGGCCTTCGCGCAGGACGCCAGGAGCCTGTTCGAGAGCAACAAGACGGGCATCGACGCGTCCGGCCGGTCGCGCGTCGTCGCGCGGTCCTCCGCCGTGCGCGCCAGCCGGAGCCACGGCGTTTGGCTGAGGGACGCCTCGGCGGCGGAGCTCGCCGAGGCCGAGATCGCGGGGAGCCGGGACAACGGGATCTATCTGAGCGGGAGCTCGAAGCTGGAGCTGTCGGGCGGAGAGCTCGGGGGAAACCGCTGCGGGTTGGCTTGCGCGGATGAAAGCGCGGCTTGCGCGGTCAGGACGGCCTTCTGCGAAAACGCGGAGGTCAACGTCAGCCTGGCCGGAGGCGAGCACATCCTCGAGGGTTGTTCCCTGGAGGGCGGCGGGACCGGCGTGAGCGTCGTGGGCCGAGCCAGGCTCGGCCTCGCCGGCTGCCGCATCGCGGGCAGCGCGGGCGAAGGGCTCGCCCTGGCCGGAGAAGCTTCCGTGCGCGACGAGAGGAGCCTCTTCGAGAACAACAAGACGGGGATCGATCTCTCGGACCGGTCCGCCGTCGAGAGCAATGACTCGATTGTGCGCAAGAGCTTGGGGCACGGGATTTGGCTTAGAGATGAGTCGCAGGGACTCCTGAAGGGCGGCGAGATAGGCGGCAACGCCGACAACGGGATCTATCTGACCGGGCGCTCGCGCCTCGAGCTCGCGGGCGGGCAGCTCGAGGACAACCGCTGCGGGCTGGCCTGCTCGCAGGAGAGTTCGGTCGCCGTGGACGAGACGATTTTCGAGGGCAACGCCGAAGTCAACGTGAGCCTGACCGGCGGAGAGCACCGCTTCACGGCCTGCGATGTCGCCGGCTCCGAGACGGGTGTGAGCGCCGCGGGCCGGGCGAGGGTCTCGCTCGCCTCCTGCCGCTTTTCGCGCAACTCCGTCGAGGGCTTGTCGTTGGCCGATGAGGCGCAAGCGCGCGACGCGGGCAGCCGTTTCGAGAACAACAAGACGGGGATCGGCGCGTCGGACCGGGCGCGTGTCGAGAGCGGGGACTCGACGGTCGAGGCAAGTCTCGGCCATGGGGTCTGGCTTCGGGACGCCTCCCAAGGGGAGTTCGCTCGAGCTCGGATCAAGGGGAGCAAAGACAACGGAATCTATCTGACGGGGCGATCGCAGCTGAGCCTGAGCGCGGGAGAGCTCGCGGGCAACCGCTGCGGCCTGGCCTGCGCCGAGGACAGCCGCGCCGCCGCGGCCAAGACGATTTTTTCGGGCAACGCCGAGGTCGGCGTGAGCCTGACGGGCGGTCAGCACCGCCTCTCGGCCTGCGAGGTCTCGGATTCCCCGGTGGGATTGGTCCTCCAAGGGGCCGCGCGGGCGGAATCTTCGGCGCTGCGCCTGCTTCGCAACGGCCGCGGCGCGGTCCTGTCGGGACGCGCCCGGGCGGTCTTCGATTCGGGAGTCTGGGCGGGAAACGAGACGGGACTCTGGGCTCAGGAGGAATCCTCCTGCCGCGTCCGGGCGGGGAGCTTCAGCCGCCAAGGCTCGCAATCGGCGCGGGGGGGACAATCGGCCGTGCTGGAGTTCGACCGGGTTCGCTTCAGCCGCAGCGAGATGGCCGTTCTGCTCGAAGACGGGGCCGCGGCCTGCGTCGCGGGCTGCGTCTTCCGCGGCAACCCCACGGGCGTCAAGGCGGACGGCGGCAGCCGCCTGACGCTCAAAGGCAGCCGTCTGCGCGGCTGCCGCACCGACGGCGCCTGGCTCGGCGCCCAGGCCTCCGCGACCCTGGCGAACAACGCTTTTTTCGGCAATCGCGTCGGCGTTCATTACCATCTTGACGCTCGTATCGAGATGGCGCATAATAAGTTCGCTCAAAACGAATGCGGCGACGCCTGCTGCTTCAGCCGGTGCTCGTGCCCGCCGGCGCAGACGCAGAGACCAGAGGGGTTATGTCTGAGCGCGTGATACTGGCCTTGGTCCAATGCCCCGGCTGGGGGCGGGAATGCCCTCCCTACGCGCTGGCCTGCCTCTCGGCGTACGCGCGGCGCGAGGGGTTCGAGGTTTCCTGCTTCGATCTCAATAATTCCTTCCGCGAGGGCTCCGCGGCCTACCGCGCGATGTGGGACGACAAGGACTACTACTCTTTCTGGGAAAACCAGAGCCGTCTCGAGGCCTTGATCCGGGATAACGGACCTCTCCTGGAGTCTTTCGTCGACAGGATCACGGCCTGCGGCGCGCGCGTCGTCGGCTTCTCGACCCACACGACCTCCTTCCTCGTGAGCCTCGAGGTCGCCAGGCGCCTGAAGGCGCGCGATCCCTCGCTGATCGTCCTCTTCGGCGGGCCGCAGTGCTCGCGCGCCCAGGCCGGCCTGCCCTTGGCGGCCGAGCCTTGCGTCGACGCCGTCGTGGTCGGCGAGGGCGAGGTCACGCTCGTCGAGATCTTGAGGTCGCTCGAGAACGGGCGCGGATTGCGGCCGCTGCCCGGGATGATCATGAAGGTGGGCGGCCGGGTCCAGGACTGCGGCGACCGCGAGCTCATCGCGGACCTCGACACCTTGCCGATCCCGGACTACTCCGACTTCGACGAGGACATCAAGACGGGGCGCTACAATTCCCCCGACCGGCTCGACATCTTCGAGAGCCGCGGCTGCGTGCGGACCTGCCATTTCTGCAGCGAGTGGCAGTTCTGGCGGCGCTTCCGGTCGATGAGCGGGGAACGGATATTTCAGGAGGTTCGCGAGCAGATCGAACGCTACCCGCAGGTCGACCATTTCTACTTCATCGGCTCGCTGCTCAACGGCAGCATGAAGACCCTCGAGCGGTTTTGCGACCTCATGATCGAATCGGGGCTCAAGGTACGCTGGGAAGGACAAGCCATCGTCAACCCGGGGATGGATGAGCGGATGCTCGCGAAGATGGCGAAGGCCGGCTGCGAATGGCTCGGTTTCGGCATCGAGTCGGGCTCCGAGCGGCTGCGCTGGACGATGAACAAGAAGTTCACCAACGAGAACGCCTTCAAGACCCTCAAGGCCGCGCATGAGGCCGGCATCCGCAGCCAGATCAACATCATGTTCGGCCTGCCGACCGAGACGCGCGAGGACTTCGAGCAGACCCTGCGCTTCCTGGCGCGCGTTCGGCCCCACATCGAGACCGTGCTCGCGAGCCAGTCGTTTTCGGTGCTCGACAAAGGCACCGAGCCGCAAGTCCACCCTGAGAGGTTCGGCATCCGGGGAGAGGAGCACCACCTGTTTTGGAGCTCCAATCAAGGGGAAAACGACTACCCCGAGCGCTTCCGCCGCTACGAGGAGTTCTGCAAGCTGGCCATCGAGCTCGGCGTGCCCGAGACCTCAGGGGTGCTCTTGCGCAAGCCCGACAAGTGGCAGCTTTTGGGCGAATATTATCAAAGCGCCGGAGAGTTCGTCCGCGCGATCGGCTGCTTCCGGCGCTCGCTGCGGCTCGAGTCCAAGAACCGCACCGTCATGGAGAACCTCGCGCTCTGCTACGAGGCGGCGGGGCGGCCAGACAGGGCTCTCGCCTGCCGAGGGCAGGGCGCGGCGCCTCGCTCGATCCAATTGGAGCCGGCCGCGGCGGCCGCATGACGATGGAGACTTTGCTTGAGGAGGCCAAGAGGCTCCCTCGGATGAGCCGTGAGCGGAGCGTCGCGCTCAACCGTTCCGAGCTCGAGAGCCGCAAGACCGAGCTCAGCGCCACCCCGCGCCTGGTGACCCTCGGCACGCACAACAGCTGCAATGCCAAGTGCGTCTTCTGCCTCGAGGGCCAGTACCCGCGCTTCGATCTGCCGCTCTACAAGTCCTTCTTCGAGGGCAAGATGGGCCACTTCATCAAACAGGCGGAGAAGGTGACCTTCACCGGCTTCGGCGAGGTGCTCTGGGTCCCGGACGCCGTCCCGTTCTTGGATTACGTGAACGAGACCATCCCGGAGACGTGGAAAATATTCACCACGAACGGGACGCCGCTGCGCCCCGAGGTCATCGGGCGCCTGCTCAAGTCGAAGTACGTCATCCAGGTCTCGCTGCACGCCTCAAACGCGAAGCTTCATGAGGAGCTCACGCTTTTGCCCGGCGCCTTCCCGCAGATCGTCGACAGCGTCGGGACCTTGTGCCGCCTGCGCCGCGAGAGAGATCTCGGCGACCGCCTGCACCTGGTCCTTGTCGACGTCGTGACCAACAAGAACATCGACGACCTGCCGGATTTGATCCAGCTCGCCTGGGACCTCAAGGTTCCCGAGGTGCAGTGCAATTACGTGACGATGTTCAACGCCGACCACTTCGAGATGTCCCCCTATTTCCAGCAGAAACGCGCCAACGCCGCGATCGACGCGGCCCAGAGAAAACTCGACGAGATCAAAGCCTCGGCGGACCCGGATGAATTCCGCTACTTCGGCGTGCGGCTGCCCCAGCGCTTCGGGCAGTCCCGCGAGGGCGCGCGGCCGCAGGGCTTCTGCGCCGAGCCGTGGGAACACATTTACGTCGAGGGACAGGGCCCGGTGCTGCCATGCTGTTATTGGGGCGCTCACGTCGGCGACCTCGAAAAAGGCGACGACTTGGACGCCGTTTGGAACGGCGACTTCTACCGGCGGATGCGCGAGGCGATCTCGTCGGGCAATCCCCATCCTTGGTGCGGCACCTGCTGGAAATACCGCGGCCAGAGCGTCGACAGCCTTTTGAGCCACATCACCAACCGTCCCGACCAGCAGAAGCGCATCCTCAAGGAGCTCGAGGCGCGCGGACTTTGCGACGCGTCCAAATATTGGCCCGAGGTCGAGGCCGCCGAGAGGTTCATGCCCCGAGGATGAGCGACCCGATCGCCGACCGGCTCAAACGCGAGGGGCTTTGGGACAAGCTCGCCAATTACCTGGCCGTCGAGGCGCAAATGAAGGCCAAGAGCCGGGACGTCTCAGGGAAGCCGTATTGGCTGACCGTCGACCCGACGAATTTCTGCCAGCTCAAGTGTCCGTTCTGCCCGACGGGCGCCGGCCGCGAGGTCCGACAGAAAGCCAGCCTGCGTCTTGAGCACTTTGAACACATCATGGACGCGCTGGGTCCGACGCTGATCCACATCGACTTCATGAATTGGGGGGAGCCGCTGCTCAACAAAGACCTCTACGCGATGATCAGCATGGCCAAGAGGCACAAGATCGACACGATGGTCTCGACGAATTTCAACGCATTCAGCGAGGAGGCTGCGGAAAAGATGGTCCGCTGCGGCCTCGACCGCCTCGTGCTGTCCATCGACGGCTTGAGCCAGCAGACCTACGAGAAGTACCGCGTCGGCGGCGACTATTCGAGAGTCGTCTCGCATCTCAAGATGCTGGTCGCCAAGCGCCGTGAACTCGGCGCCGCGCACCCGCGCATCGCCTGGCAGTTCCTCGTCTTCAAGCACAACGAGCACGAGATCGACTTGGTCCGCGAGACGGCCCTTGCGCTCGGCGTCGACGAGGTCGGCATCACCCCGGCCTACATGCCCTTCAAGCCCGGCATCCGCGAGAACTGGATCCCGACGCGCCGGGAATACAGCATGTACGACGCCGAGACTTTCCCGGACAGCCCGCCGTGGCAGTGGGAGCGGGCCAGGACCGAGAAAGAGGTCGAGGTGAAGGTCTACAAGGAGGCCGAGAAGCGCGAGCTTTGCAACTGGCCGTGGGCGGGCATCGCGATCAATCCAGACGGCTCGGTCTCGCCCTGCTGCTCGGTCGAAGAGCAGGAATATGATTTCGGGAATTTCTTCTCGGGTCCTTTCATGGAGCTTTGGAACAACGAGAATTACCGCCGCGCGCGCGACCATGTGGCGCGCTGGGTCGAGGGAAAGACAGAGACGCTCCCAAACTCCAAGCACGCCTGCGAGCGGTGCTTTTCGATCGGCAAGTCGCGCTTCCAAATGCCGCAGTCCTGCCTCGATGGCCCCAAGGAGAAGATCGATGTCGCCGCATAGTCCCGCGACGCTCGACGGAGAGTTCAAGAAGCTCAACATGGACTCCCAACTGCCCAAGCGGCGGGTCGTCTTCGCCTGGGACATGCACTACAGCTGCAACTACCGCTGTCCCTACTGCTGGTACACTGTCTCCGGCTGGACGGAACTCGCCAAGAAGAACCTCTATCGCGGCGCCGACGAATGGGAGAGGGCGTGGAAGCGCGTGGCGGACCGCCACGGCCGCTGCCAGCTGCGCATCACGGCGGGCGAGCCCTTCACGTATCCCGATTTCGCGGGCGTGGTCGGAAAGATCTCCAAGCTTCACGACATACAGGTCACGAGCAATTGCTCCTACACCGAGGCCATGCGCCGCTTCGCCGAGACGGCCGATCCGTCGCGCGTCGAGCTCGACTGCACCTTCCACCCGATTTGGGGAGACTTCGAGCCCTTCGTCGAGAACGTGCTGATGATGCGCCGGGCGGGCTTCCTCGCCAACGTCTGCTACCTCGCCTACCCGCCCCAGATGGCCGAGATGGCCGAGTTCAAGAAGAGGTTCGCGGCGAAGGGCGTCTACATGAACATGGCGATCTTCTGGGGCACGCTCAAGGGCAAGCAGTACCCCTTCGCGTATACCGAGGTTGAGAAGCGGACGATCAAGGAGGTCATCGGCGCCGAGGTCAGCCCCGAGACGGTCAATCTCGAGCCGCTGGCCATCAACGGCAAGGTCTGCGGCGCGGGCCAGCGCTACGCGGTCGTCCAGGCCGACGGCAATGTCTACCGCTGCGGCCAGCTCGCGCGCGAGGAGCAGTGCATCGGCGACATCTTCAGCGACGACTTCGAGCTCTTCGAGACGGGTAGGCCCTGCACCGTCGATTTTTGCCGCTCCAAGGAATTCCAGTCCGCTTGGGAAGACGAGGACCGGCATCTCTTGGAGCAGCAAGGGAAGGTGAGGGCATGAAGGCCGCCTTGATCCAATGCCCGGTCTGGTGGACCGTCGACCCGCCGCTGGGCCTCGCGCAGATCGCCGGCTGCCTCTCGCACGCGGGCCACGAGGTCTCGGTCTTCGACCTCAACATCGAGCTGGCCAAGAAGCGCCTGCCCGGCTACGAGAATCTCTGGAACTGGGAGCAGTTCCAGTTCTGGAACCATCCGGGCATGGTCGCGCGCTTCTTCCGCGACAACGCGGCTTTCTTCGAGGGGCAGCTCGAGCGGATCCTCCGCACGGAGGCTGGGCTTATCGGCTTTTCCGTCTACAACGGCAGCCAGTTGGCCAGCCTCGAGCTCGCCCGGCGCATCAAGCGGGCGGACGCGCGGCGAAAGATCGTGTTCGGCGGCCAGTACCTCTTTCTGGAAGACAACGCCGAGTCCATCCTCAGCGATCCCACCGTCGACGCCGTGGTCCGCGGGCCCGGCGACGAGGTCTTCCCTGAGATGGCCGCGGCACTCGAGAAATCCGGCGAGCTGCCCGTCCTGCCCGGAACGACGGTCCGGACCAAGGAGGGACTCAAAAACGGCGGGCCGGTCAAGCCCTTGCGCGATCTGGACTCCGTGCCCTTCGCCGATTTTTCCGGCTTTCCGCTCGGGCTCTACGACGTCCAAGAGAGGCTCCCGATCCACGGCAGCCGCGGCTGCGTCTGGCAATGCCACTTCTGCAGCTCGCACCCGTTCTGGACCGGCTACAGCTACATGGGCGGCGACCGTCTGTTCGCGGAGCTCATGGAGCATAAGAGGCGCTATCCCTGTGAGGCCGGAAATGACTTCCGAGCTCCTTCGCAGCCTTTCCGCAGCCAATTGTCACGACATCATCTACGGGGTGGAGAGCGGCTCGCCGCGCCTTCTCAAGCTCATGAACAAGCCCTACACGACGCAGACGGCCGAACGCGTGCTCAAGGACACTCACGACGCCGGCATCGCCACGATCGGCAACTTTATGTTCGGCTTTCCGGGAGAAACTGAGGACGATTTTCAGCAGACGCTCGACTTCATCAAGCGCAATCGCGGCTCGCTTGATCGCGTCTACGCGAGCGCCACCTTCACTAGCCTCGAGGAGAACAGCACCCTCACGGCGCGGCAGGAAGAGTTCGGCATCCGCCGCGAGCGCGAGCGCGAGGCGCACCATCTCTATTGGGAGTCGGAGGACGGCACGAACAACTATCTCGTCCGGCTCGAGCGCTACGAGCGATTCCGAAAGCTCGCCGTGGGCCTCGGCCTCGACGCCTACAAGGGAATCAACGGCAATCTCGAGACCGACAAGCTCTCGAATCTCGCGCAATATTACCGCTACAAAGGGAATTACGCCGAGGCGGTGCGCCATCTGCGCGCCTATCTCGAGCGCGATCCGAAAAGTGAGCCGATGCGCGAAGAGCTGCGGCTGTGCCTGGCGGAACTCGAGACTTTGGAGGCCTGCGCATGATCGCCGACATCCTTCCCGCCGCCGAGCTGCAGCAGCGCAATACCGACCTCAACAACCAGGAGTATCTGCAGCGAAAGACCGTGCTCGCGAGCACTCCCCAGCGCATCTTCATGCAGATCAACGCGATCTGCAACGCCGACTGCGTGTTCTGCTCTAAGGGCTACGACTACCCGACCTTCTCGCTCGACGACTACCTCAAGATGTCCGGCGCCGAGATGACGCCGATCATCGCCAGCGCCCGCGAGCTCGTGCTGACCGGATCCGGCGAGTTCCTGGGACTGCCCGACGCGGAGCGCATACTGACCTATTTCAACGAAAACTTCCGGCACGTCGACAAGTACATCGCCACGAATGCCTCGCATTCGCGCCCTAGGATCTGGGAGCTGCTCGCCGCCCCCGAGAGCCGCTACACCCTTCAGCTGTCCCTGCACTCCACCGACAAAGAAAGCCACGAGCTCATGATGCGCTACGGCTCTTACGACCAAGTCATGAGGAACCTCGATTATCTTCTGGAAGCTCGCCGCAAGACCGGCAGCCCGAAGATCAACCTGATGTTCATCATGACGACCTTGAACGCCGAGAAGCTCCCGGAGTTCATCCGCTGGGGCGCCAAGCTCGGAGTCGACAAGATCATCGCCGGCTACTTCTACATCTACGAGTCGCAGCAGAAATACCTCTCGCTTTATTTCAAGCAGGAGTTGGCCAACCGCGTCATCGACGAGGCGCGCGAGGCGGCCGCCGAGGCGAAGTGCGAGGTCGTCCTGCCGCCGAAATTCGGCGATTCGCCGTCCGCCTACGTCCGTCCGGAGTGCTGCCCGGAGCCCTGGCACCAGATCATGATCAACGCCGACGGTCGCGTGCTGCCCTGCGACGTCTACGGCAATTTCAACGAGGACCTGACCAACAAGAGCTTCACGGAGATCTGGAACGGCCCCGCGTATCAGGAGATCCGCCGCCTGCTGGCCAAGAACGAGGGCTGCATCAAGACTTGCCCGCGCCAGAACGTGGCGGCCATCAACGACTGGAGAGCGCACGTCATCTCGCGTCACAAGGACGACAAGCAGATCGTCAAAGAGTACCATGAGGCGCTGAGGAAGCCATGAGCGATCCCGACATCCGGATCACCTGGAACATCCACTGGAGCTGCAACTTCCGCTGCTCCTACTGCTTCTTCGACGGGAATTGGGGCGAATACGGCAAACGCAACGTCTACAAGACCGTCCCCGAGTGGATGGCGGTCTGGCGGCGCGTTTACGCCAAATACGGCCGCGCCTACGTGACGATCAACGGAGGGGAGCCCTTCGCCTACCCGAACTTCATCGAGCTGATCCATCAACTCTCCGAGATCCACTGGCCGATCAACATCACGACCAACACCTCCCTGCATCTCGACCAATTCGTCAAGAGGATCGACCCGAAGAGGGTCTCCCTGTCGGTGAGCTTCCATCCGCAGTACCACGTGATCGAGGACACGATCAAAACGGTGAGGTTCCTGCGCGAGAACAAGGCCGATCTGGGCTGCATCAACTTCGTCGCCTATCCGCCCTTCATGCCGGAGCTGCCGTCCTACATCGAGAAGCTCGCCGCGATCGGCGAGAGCCTCAAGGTGATCCCGTTTGTGGGGACCTACCGCGGGATCAAGTATCCCGACGGATATGACGCCGAGCAGAAAAAAGCGCTCGGCATGAAGGACGACTGGATCGACGGGAAACGCCACAAGGGCATGCTCTGCCGCGCGGGCCACAAGTCCGCGCTGCTGCTGCCCGACGGCAACGTGACGCGCTGCGGCCAGATCGGAGATCCCGGCATCTTCGGCAACATCTTCGAGGCGGACTTCTCTTTGCTCGACAAGCCGACCCCCTGCGACGTCGAGTTCTGCCCTTGCGACGAATGGAAGGTCATCCCCGATGAGAAGGCGCCGGAAAAGGCGGGGGCATGGCTGCCCTGACCCGGATCGTCCTGGTGCAATGCCCGCAGTGGGGCTTCGTGCCTCCGCTGGCGCTGGCGCAATTGGCGGGCTCGCTCAAGGACGCCGGCCTGCCGGTCGGGGCCGTGGACCTCAACATCAAACTCTATCACGAGCGCGGCGAGGGCTATCGCCACGCGTTCTCCTGGGAGCAGTCGAATCTTTGGCGCGACGAGCTCGCCGACCGATTCCTAGAAGAACACCGGGAGGTCGTCGCGCGGCTGCTCATCGACCCTTTGCCGATGACCGGAAGCGTCCTGGTGGGTTTCTCGGTGAACCAGTGCTCGATCCGGACGAGCCTGCTTGCGGCGCGGTGGGTCAAGGAGGCGCGTCCTGAAGCCTTCATCGCCTTCGGCGGGCAATGGTACGCCGACCCCGAAAACACCGAGACCACCTTGGAGTCCGGCGTCGTCGACGCGGTGGTCTGCGGCGACGGCGAGCAGACCCTCATCGATCTTGCGAGGACCTTAGGCGATGGGGGACGGCCTGAAGATTGCGCCGGGCTCCATCTGTGGCGCGGCGGCAATGTCGTCGCGACGCCAGAACGAGCCCCCGCGGACATGGACGCTCTGTCCTTCCTCGATTATTCGGTCCTGGACCTCGACGATTACAAGGTCCCCGACAACCTCTATCAGGACGCCTTGATGATCATGGCCAGCCGCGGCTGCGTGCGGCGCTGCACTTTCTGCGGCTCGCGCTACCCCTGGGAGGGCTTCCGCTCGATGAGCGGCCGTAGAATCTACGACGAGATCAAGCATCAGCTCTCCCTGAGAGGCGGCTACAACATTCTCAAGTTCTACGACATTGTGACCAACGGCAACATCCGGCACATTTCGGAGCTCTGCGACCTTCTGATCGCGGACCCCTCCGTGAAGCTCGAGTGGCGCGAGACCAACTGCATCGTGCGGCCGGAGATGACGCCGACCCTGCTCGCGAAGTTGCGTAAGGCCGGCTGCGCCCACGTCAATTACGGCATCGAGACCGGCTCGAACCGCGTGCTCAAGCTCATGCGCAAGGGCCAGACCGCGGAACTCGCCGAGCGCGTCCTGCGCGACACGCACGAGGCGGGCATCGAGATCACGGCCAATTTTCTGTTCGGCTATCCCGGGGAGACCGAAGAGGACTTCGAGGAGACCCTCGCCTTCGTGGGCCGCGTGCATCCGTACATCGACATCTTCTACCCGAGCCGCACCTTCATCACGATGGAGCCCTACAGCGACATGGCGCGGCATAAGGACGAGCTCGGCGTCGACGACGGGGTCGACGTGTTCTGGGCGCTCAAGGACCGCAGCAACACTTATCCGATCCGTCTGGCCCGCTACGAGAAGTTTTCGCGGCTGCTCAAGGAATTGGGCGCATTCGAGAGCCCCGGCGTGAATTCGTCTCTCGAGCTCAACCACTGGCACAGCCTGGGCCGCTACCACGAATACGAGAAGGAATTCGACAAGGCGGCCGGGTGTTACAGAAAATACCTGGCGCTCGATCCGGGGAGCCAGGACATCCGCTGCAGATTGGAGGCGTGCGAAAATGCAGGAATCCCCGCGCGCTGAAGCCGCGCCGCTCCCGACCCGCCCGCGCCCCGAGCGGGTCCAGTTTCAGTGGCAGATCCAATACGCCTGCAACTACCGCTGCCCCTACTGCGTCTTCGAGGGGCAATGGGAGTCGGTTCTCAAGCTCGACCGCAAGGACATCAAGATGGAGGCTTGGGTCGAGGTCTGGACGCGCATGCACAGGACCTACGGCCCGGGCGACATATTCATCACGGGGGGCGAGCCTTCCTATTATAGGGGCTTCGTCGATCTGCTCAAGGCGCTGACCGAGATGCACTACGTCTCCTTCGACACCAACCTCTCGTGGTCCTGGGAGGACCTGCGGCGCTTCGTCAAGGAGGTCGGCAAGCGCTACATCCGCCTCGACACGAGCTTCCATTCCCACAGCGTCGACGTCCGCGAGTTCATCGCCAAGGCCTCCTTCATCAAGGACAACGGCATCAACTACGTCTGCCGCCTCGTGGCCTGGCCGCCGCTTCTTTCCAAGGTGGAAGCCTTCCGCGAGGAGTTCGCCAAGGCGGGCCTGACCTTCGTCGTCTATCCGTTCAACGGCGTTTACGAGGGCCGGGATTATCCCGCGGCCTACACCGACGCCGAGAGGGCGTTGATCCAAGGCCGCACGCACGAGCTCAAAGGCGACATGCGCAACGGCGAGCAGGCCGATTTCGTCGGCCACATGATCAACATGCACCGCGAGCCGCCCGCGGGAAGGCTTTGCCGTTCGGGCTTTATCTACGCGCGCGTCCTGCCCGACGGGACCGTCTACCGCTGCCAGCCCTACGAGTCGCGCTGGATGGAACCCTTAGGGAACATCTTCGACGAGGCCTTCGCCCTCAGGGAAGAGCCGACGCTCTGCCGATCGCAGTGGTGCGAGTTCGAGTACCGCTACTTGGTCGATCAGGGCTGAACTCGCGTGAAAACGCGCTTGGCGGTGAAGGATGGCTGGACCAATGTGGCGCCGTTGGCCGCGCTCATCGCCGTCCACGCGACGGTGCAGGCCTACCACCTCCTGCTCTCTCAGGGGCTCTCGCTCTCGGCCGACAGCGCGGAGCGCGTAGTCCTCGCGTATTCCTGGGCCCGTCATCCGACTTTTTTCATCCAACCGTCCGCGTGGCTGCCGCTGTTTTTCTGGATCTACGGGACCTTGTTGAAGCTGTGGCCGGACCCGCTTTGGGCCCCTACGATCCTCACCGTGGCGGTGAGCAATCTTTGCCTCCTTCCGCTTTACGGGATCTGCCGGTTGATCGGCGGAGGCAGGGAGGGCAGCCTGCTGGCCTCCTGCGCGGCGGCGTTCATGCCTCTGTCATTGCTGGCCGCCGGGCAGCCCTATTTCGATCCGATCTTCGCGTTCTTCATCCTCTCCGGGATATACGCCTGGCTGCGCTCCGAGGACGCCACTCGTAGCGCCTGGCATGCCGCCAGCGTCGCCGCGATGGCCGCCGCCGCCCTGACCCGCATGGAGGGCTGGCTGTTCGTAGCGGCGTGGATCGCTTTGCTGCGACGTCGTCCGGGCGCGAAGCTTCGCCTTCTTGCGCTCTGTCCGATCACGCTCTGCGTTGCCCATCAGCTTCTCGTCTTCGGGCGCTTCGAGGGCCTGCGGCTGGTCCGCCAGCGCGGCCTTGTGATCGAACAGCCGCAGGAGTGGTGGGTGGCCGCGATGGTCTGGAAATGGGTCTTCGCGGACGGGATTCTCGTCCCCTTCGTCGTCCTGGGCTTTCCGGCGCTCGACCTCAAGCGTGCGGCCGTCCGCGAGACCCTCGGGCTGGTCTGGCTCCCGTTCCTCGCCTTCGTCGGCATGGTTCAGTTCATGGGATTTCCGCTTCCGCTCGAGCACCTGGCGACCTTCCTCGCGCTGCAGATGATCCCGCTGGCGCCGGCCCTCGATCGCGCGCTGCGGGCCTGGAGCTCTTCGCTGCGGGCCTGGACCCCCTCATGGGACCGACCGGCGCGGCTGGCCCTGGCCTGCGTCATTCTGCTCGGCACCGCGGTCGCCGCGATGACGCGGGCGGCTCCCGGGATGACTCAGCCGGTGCTGGCGCCGGCCCGGCTGGTCGGCAAGCTCGGGGAGCTGCTCGCGCCCGGCGGCGGGCGCATCGTACTGGAGCTCCCGATCAAAGGCTTCTCCGGGCAGGACGAGAGGTTCGAGGATCCCCAGCTCTTGCGGCTCAAGTCCCTGCCGGCCGAGATGAGGTTCGACCGCCCTTTTCGATACGCTCACGACCCCTACGACAGGTCCTACATCCTGAACACACCCGTTCCCTCGCTGCTGGACCTGCCCGAGACCGAACTCCGCCGCGAGCTCGACCGGCAGTCCGTGCGACTGGTCATGGCCCGGTCGCGGCGCGCGCCGCTCGAGAGGCTGGGCTGGAGGTCGGCCGGCGAGCTGCGGCATTACCTCTTCTACGCTCGCCCCGAGGAAGCGTTCTTCCCTCTGTTGAGGACGCGCATCGCGACCGCCCGCGCGAGGATCGCGGCGGCGAAATGAAGACGATCGTCTTCGTCAACCCGCCGATGACGCTCGAGGCGCGCTACGGAGTTTTGGCGCGGGCCGGGGCTATGGAGCCGCCTTTCGGTCTCTGCTTCCTCGCCGCTGCGACGCGGGAGCAAGGCTATCGGACGGCCATCATCGACGCCGAGACCCTCGGGTTGTCCATCGATGAGACCGCTCGCGAGGCGCTTGCCTTCAAGCCCGACTACGTCGGCCTGACGGCCACGACGCCGGCGATCGTCAGCGCGGCCCGAGTGGCGCTCAAGATAAAGGAAGGAGCTCCGTCGGTCCTTACCATCGTCGGAGGCTGCCATGTCACCGCGATCCCGGAGGAGACGCTCGAGGACTACCCCGGTTTCGACATCGCGGCCATCGGTGAGGGGGAGAAGACGATCGTCGAGCTTCTGAGCGCTCTGGACGAGGGGGCCGGGCTCGAGCGCGTCGCGGGGCTGGCTTTCCGGGACAAGGACGCCGTTAGGCGCACGCCCGCCCGTGCGCTTGTCAAGGACCTCGACGCCTTGCCCATGCCGGCCTTCGATCTCCTGCCCCGCCTCGACCGGCACTACGGCGTCACCGCGCAGAGCGTCGACCGCTTCCCCGCCGCCTCCTTGATTACCTCGCGCGGCTGCTACGCGAAGTGCACGTTCTGCGACACCAACGTCACGGGGAACACGATGAGGGGGCACAGCGCGGCTTATGTCGCGCGGCTCATGAGGCTCGTCAAGGACCGCTACGGCATCCGCTGCGTCATGTTTGAAGACGACAACTTTCTCGCCTTCCGCAAGCGGCTCAAGGAGCTCGAGACCGTCTTGAGAGACGACCGTCTCGACATGACCTGGTCCTGCACCTCCCGCGTCGACATCGCCGACGGCGAAACGCTCAAGCGCGCCAAGCGCCTGGGCTGCTGGCAGGTGTTTTACGGCGTGGAGTCCGGCTCCCAGAAGATCCTCGATTTCTACGACAAGCGGATCACGGTCGCGCAGTCCGCGCGCGCCTTGGAGATGACCAAGGACGCCGGGCTGCACACGAAAGGTTTCGTCATCATCGGCAATCCTCTGGAGACCCTTGAGACTTTGGAGGAAACCCGGAGCTTCGTCCTAAAGGCCGCGCTCGACGACATCAGCATCACTTATTTCACCCCCTACCCGGGCGCGGCGGTCTTCCCGGTTTGCGAGCGCTACGGGACCTTCGAGAGGGATTGGGAGAGGCTCAGCTGCTTCGAGATCGTCTTCGTCCCGCACGGCTTGAGCCGCCCGGTCTTGGAGGATTGCCAGCGGAGGATTTTCAGGGAGTTCTATTACCGGCCCCGGGTGCTTCTCGGCTACCTGGGCAGGATCAAGACGGGCCGGCACCTCGCCGATCTCGTCGGCAGCGGCCTGGCCTTGACCAAGCACGTGTTCGTGAGGCCTTCGCCCATCAGCTACAGCATCCGCTGACATGGCGAATAATGCGGCGGGCCTCTCCTTGGTCTACCCGATGTACAATGAACGGGAGAACATCGCCGAAGCCGTGGCGCACGGGAAGGCCGTCCTCTCGTCGTTGACGGGCGATTGGGAGATCATCGTCGTCGACGACGGCAGCACCGACGGCGGAGCCGAGATCGTCGAGGCCCTGTCTCGGAAGGAGCCGCGCGTGCGCCTGATCCGCCGCTCCCGGAACGAGGGCCTCGGCAAGACCCTCCGGGAGGGTTTTTCCGCCGCCCGCCTAGGGGTGATGCTCTATTGCGACTCCGACCTTCCTTACGACTTGTCGATCCTCAAGGACGCCCTGCCGCTGCTGGCCCGCGCCGACGTCGTCGCGGGCTACCGCTTGAACCGGCGGGAGGCTTTCTTGAGGCTCGTCTATTCGAAGGTCTACAATTTCCTGATTAAGGCGCTTTTCGGCCTGCCGGTGCGCGACGTCAATTTCTCGTTCAAGCTCCTCAAGAGGCGCGTGCTCGACGGCATCGAACTGGAATCGCGCGGCAGCTTCATCGACGCGGAGCTGCTGGTCAAGGCGCGCAACGCCGGCTGGCGCTTGGCCGAGGTCGGCGTCGTCTACGCCCACCGCAAGCACGGGCTATCCAAGCTCTCCAGCCTGGCCACCATCATCGAGATGCTGGGAGAACTCCGCCGCCAATACCCGGAGCTGGCCCGCCCCGGCGGGGCCGGCTGGCGCTCCGCGGGGTTTCGGGACTTCCTTCATACCGTCTTGCGCCGGGCCAGCTGCCCTTTCGACTATCTTGAAAACCTGGTCCCTCGGCGGGGCAGGGTCCTCGACGTCGGCTGCGGCCACGGCCTCTTCGCGCATCGGATGGCGGCGGGATCGCCGGAACGCCAGGTCGCGGGGTGGGATCCCGACGCGCGCAAGCTCGCGCTTGCCCGAAGGCATCTTCCGGCCCTTCCCAATCTGCGTTTTCTCCCTGAGCCCGCATTCCCGGTCCTGACGCAGATAGACGCCGTCACCGTCGTCGACGTCCTGCAGTATCTCCCGGCCGCAGAGAAGGACTCTTTCGTGCGGCGCTGCCGCGATCGTCTCGCCCCGGGAGGCCTGCTGCTGATCAAGGAGATCGATACGCGGCCGATGTGGAAGTACGCCTGGACCCGCCTCCAGGAATCCTTGGCGCTCGCGCTGGGCCTGACGAGGACTCCGTCCGGAAGCAAGCGACTTTATTTCGAGCCCGCGCAGCGGCACCTTGAGCGGCTGGCGTCCTTGGGCTTCGCGGTCCGGGTCCTGACTCCCCGCACGCGCCTTCCGTATCCCCACGTCATCATCGCGGGGACCAAGGCCGGATGAAGCGGCTCGCCATGGAATACCGGATCCCCTATCTCCGGCTGCCCGTGAGCCCACCGAAGCGAGCCCTCCAAAGCGGGAGCTCGCGGCGCTCGGGAAACTCCCGGATCAGAGAGTCGAAGCCCGCCAGGGCTTCGGACCGTCTGCCCAGAGAGCCCAGGGCGATGGCGCGGCGCAGCCGGGCCTGGTAGTAGCCCGGCAACAGCGCCAGCGCCTGCGAAAACCTGGCCAAGGCCTCCCGCGGCCTTCCTTCGCGGCGGTAGGCCTCCCCGACGTGGACGAGGACGGCGGGCCAGTCCTGGTCGATCTGCTGGCGCATGGCCCGGAACCACGGTTTCTCGTAAAGGGGCGCGAGGGCTTCCTTGGACGCCGTCAGCCGTCGAAACCTGGCCGGGTCGTCCTGGAGATCGCGCTGCAGGAGGGTCACGGCGTGGTCCCAGACCTGGTCCTTGCGTACGACGACGGCCCCGCCCAAGCCCGAGTAAAGGGTATCCTCGAAATAATTCCGGCGCTTCTCCGGATCGAACCTCGGCGCGCGCAGCCTGGCCTCAAGCCCCGACGCCCATGCCCAGCGCCATCGCGACGGCGGCGCGAGCCAATCCTCGCGGAACTCACGGTCATGCTCGTAGACCGAACGCAGGACTGCGAGGCTGACCAGAGGGTAGAGCTCGTGGTGCCAATGGCAGGGATCCCTGAAGAGCTCGTTGCCGGGGAGGCCCTGCGGCGAGATCGAACGGAACGCCTTTTCCACGTCCGCCACGGCGGCTCCGGCGTCGCGCGCCGCCCGGCGGATGATCTCGTTGCGCGCCGGAGAGGTCCTCTCTCCGGGAAGATCTTCGTCGGCCGCCGCGATGTAGTGCGCGCGCGCTTCGCGAAGGGTGCCGAGTCGGTCGAGCGTCTTGGCCAGGTAGAAATGCCCGAACGCGTCTCTCGGGTACGCCGCGAGGAAGGCCTGGAACCTCTTCGCGGCCAGACGCAGGTCCCCGCGCTCCCAGGAAGTCCAGGCCTCGAAGTAGAGGGGTTCTTCGAACATCGGCTGGACCGTGGCGGGCGGCGAGTCCCGGAGGTTGGCGCCCAAGGTCAGCACGACCAGCGGGACTTTCCTCGCGTGCGCCATGCTGGCCATCGTTCGCAGGTTCTTCTCAAAGGCCGGGTTGATCGTCTCCGTCGGCGGTCCGTCGAAATTGGCCCGGTCGCGGATCCCGATGCGGCGCTCGAGCTCGCGATAGATCCAAAAGACGCTCAAGTGATGCCCGATGAGATAAAGCCGCGGGTAGGGAGCCTCGGCGTTGTAGAACTCGTTGTTGCCGGTGAGCAGGATGACCAGATCGGGAGAATAGCCGAGGATTTCGCTCAGCACAAGCGCGTCGCGGCGGCTGTCGTAGCCTCCCATGCCGCAGGCGAGCACCTCGGAGCGACGGCCCGGGAAGGCCGAGGCAAGGAACTCTTGGAGGCGGGTCGTTCCTTCGGAGGTGAAGGGATCGGCCACCGAGCCCCCGACGATGAAAACGCGCAGAAGGCCTTCCGGCTTGGGCATCACGAACGAGCGGGCCTTCGAGAGCTTGCGCTGCGGGGTGAGGAGCTCGCGCCCGAAGAGCAGCGGACTTTTCTGGAAATAGGGCTTCAGGATGTCCAGATGGGCGTAGTCGAAATTATCAGAGAGCTCGAGCCGCGGCGGGGCGCCCCGGGACCATCTCAAGCCAAGTTCGACGGCGCCCAAGAGCGCCAGGGCGGCCGCCAGGCTCAGCAGAGGCGGCAGGCAGATCCTGGTCCAGCGGCGTAGACGCGCGGAACGCGGCATAAAATTGGTATATTTTTGTGGCGCCGACGGGAGATGCTAACACTTCCGCTCGTCGGAACTCAAATGAACGCGAAGACCGACCCCTCCGTCGCGGCGCGCTGGTGGCTGGACTGGCCCGGCGCCGTGTTCACCTGGGACCTGTGGTATTCCTGCAACTACCGCTGCTCCTACTGCTGGTGGGAAATGGACGCGCTCTGGGACAAGCTCGCCGAGCAGAACCGGCTCCTGCCCCCGGAGGAGTGGGGGACAGTCTGGGACCGGGTCCACGAGCGGCATGGGCAGGCGCGCCTGGACCTGCTCGGGGGCGAGCCCCTGCTTTACCCGCGCTTCGACGAGCTCTGCCGCAGGCTCTCGCGCAAGCACAAGCTGCTCATCACGACCAATCTGTCTCCGGCGACGCCTAAGCTCGAGCGGCTTCTGGGCGGCCTCGACCCGGAGCGGGTCCATTTCGCCGCGAGCTTCCATCCTCAGTTCACGTCCTTGGACTCCTTCATGGAGAAGACGCTTCTCCTGAAGAGTTCGGGCTTCGAGCCCGCCGCGCTCTTCGTGCCGTGGCCGCCCTTCTTGAGCCGATTGGAGCAATACCGCGCCGCCTTCCTCGCGCACGATATTCCGTTTTCGCTGATGATCTTCCAGGGGCGCCACGAAGGGAAGGACTACCCCGACGCCTACACGGCGGGGGAAAAGGAGGCCTTGGGCCAGCTCACGCCCAACGAGGCCGAGACCAAGTACCGCATCCTGCGCGAGTCCACGCTCGGCAAGCTCTGCCACTCGGGCCGGGTCTCCGCCAACGTCAAGGGAAACGGGGACGTCTATCGCTGCGGCCAGGACGCCTTCGGCCGCAAGCCGATGGGCAACATCTTCGATCCGGGGTTCCGCCTCGACGACGCGCCCAAACCCTGCCCGTACCGCCAGTGCAGCTGCAAGGAATTCCGCTATTTGGACGAGCTGATGCCGCGATGAACGACGACGCGCAGAGAGGAATCGGCCGCGAGCTCGATCGGCTTTCCGTTCTGAGCCAGGACGACAACGGCATGATCTCCCGGGAGGACGGGCGGCTCTTGAAGCTTCTGGCCGAGACGCGCGGCGCCCGGAGCGCCATCGAGATCGGCTGCGGGGTCGGCTTCTCGACCCTTCACCTGGCTTGCGGGCTGCTCAGGACCGGCGGCAGGCTCGCCGGCTGGGAGGGAGTCGAGACCAAGGCGAGAGACTGCCGCGAGGCCGTTGCGCGGGCGGGGCTCGGCGGCGTCGTCACCGTGCGCCAGGAGGATTTCCTGGACGCCGAGCTGGCGCCCGATCAGCGGTACGATCTGGTCTTTTTGGACGCCATGAAGACCGACACTCTGCTCTACTTCGATCGCCTAATGCCCCTGCTCGAGACCGGAGGCTTGATCATCGCTCACGACGCGCTCGGCGGCGAGAACGTCAAGATGCGGGACTATCTGGACATGCTCAAGGGCCATCCCTGCCTCGACACGGTCTTCGTGAGCTCCGAGTACCGCGTCGGCGCGCAAGCCCATCGCGGCGGCGCGGGCATGGCGGTCAGCCGCAAGACGAGCCCCGAGCTCGACGATGTCAAAAGCTGGGGCCGGCGCCGCGCCGCGGCCGAGATCGCCGCGCGCCGCGAGCCCGGCACCGCGGCGCGCATGCGGCATTGGCCTGAATTAGAGTACGTCGATGACTACGGCGGCCGGGGGGTCCTGCTCGTGGTCCCGCCCGCCCCATCGAAGGACGAACTCCTCTTGCTCTGCAGGGCGCTGCTCGAGACCCGCCCGCGCGACGCCTCGGTCAACATCCACGTCTACGACGAACCCGACGCCGCCGCC
This sequence comes from Elusimicrobiota bacterium, assembly GCA_016194705.1. Classification (GTDB taxonomy): domain Bacteria; phylum Elusimicrobiota; class Elusimicrobia; order UBA1565; family UBA9628; genus PALSA-1176. Next base: position 24,258 of record JACQAZ010000018.1, read on the forward strand.
AATCGCGACAACTTCCACTACCCCGCCGGCGAGTACTTCGACCATCTCGTGGCGCAAATCTTTCGCCATCCCCGGCTCGACCGCGATGAGATACGCTATTTCCCGGAGGGGGTGACGCTTTTGCTCGAGAAGCCCGAGACCGATCCGGTCTCTCCGAGCGCGCGCTACGGGCGCTCCCCCCACGCGAGCCCGGCGGCGGGAGCGGCCGCGTGAGCCTCGCCGAGCGCGGCAAGCGCGTCGGCGCCTGCGGCTGGCTGATCCAGGAAGCCGGGCTCACCCTCTACATCGATCCTTGCGGAGTCTCCGGCGATCTGCCGAAGGCGGACGTCGTCTGTCTGAGCATGGTCGATCCGAAGAAGGTCCCCGAGCGCGAGGTGCGCCTGCTCTCGACGCCGCAGACGATCGTGGCCGGCCTGCCGCAGTGCGTGTCCCGATTCAGGCTCAACCAATTGCCGATACTGCCCGGCCAGGCCAAGGCGGCGCTCGGCGTCGAGATCAGGATCGTCAGCGCGTCCGACGAGGGCGCGGCGCTGGTGCTCAAGTTCCCGGACTGCGAGCTCGCTTATCCCTGAGGGTCCAAATTGACCGCCGGGCCGCCAAATGGTAAAATCATCGCGGCCCTTTATCCCATGAAATCCCGCGAAGGCTTTCTTAAACCCGCCAAGTACCGCCACATGCCCCATGTCGCCTGGCGGCGCGTCGAGGAGGAGTCGGTTCTCCTGAACGTCGACACGAGCGAGTACTACTCTCTCGATCCAGTGGGAACACAGATTTGGGAGGGACTCGGCCGCGGCGAGGGCCCCGAGCAGGTCGCGGCGACTTTGGTCGACGAATACGGGATTCCCCGGGAGCGCGCCGTCAAGGACACGCGCGCCTTCGTCTCAGACCTCTTGAAGGAACGCCTGATCCATCAGGCGGAGTAGTTCTTCCAAATTGGCTCGTCGCTGCGTCCCGAAGCTCAGAGAAACCGCCGGGCAGCCTCTTATTAAGGAAGCCATGGCCGCGGCGCGGCGCAGGGCGATTCCGGCCAGCGCCTTGATTCCCGCGGCATCCTTGCGCAGCATGTACTCCGTGAGCTGAGGCGTCCCCGCTCCGACGACCAAAGAGGTCAAGAGAGGGGCCGCCGCCGCAAGCCGCGACCGTCGGCCGGCCTTCGGCAAGTCCTCTTTGGAGCGCTTCCCCGCGACGACCAAGCCGGGCTTGACGGGGCCCGATAGGGCGTCCTTGAAAAACGGAAGGTCCACGAGGACCTTCGGCCCGTGACGGCTGCGCGAAAGCTCCCGGCAGAACTGCGGCGGTATGCCTGAGCGGTCCTCGGCGGGCTGCAGTCCCAGCCGCAGCGGAAAGGGCCACAATCGCCCGTCGGGACCGAGCAGCGGCGTGTCCTCCGAGAGCAGCTTCGCCTTGCCTGAGCGAAGGACATCCAAGCAGAGCCTGGTCTTGCCTCCGCCGGACGGCAGAAGGACGATGACGCCCATGCCCCTGTAGGCCAGGCCCAACGAGTGGACTCTATGGAAGCCCTTCAAATCCAAGAGGTAGCCGGCCCGCGAACAAATCAGCAGATAGCCCAGCTCGCGCAGGAGGGCCGGGTCCTCGGAGAAAATCTCCGCCGTTTCGGCGGCGTAGTCCAAATTCGTCAGCGCCCGACCGTTGTGATCGACGATCCGCCGTCCGTCCCGATCGTAGGCCGAGAAATGACGCCGGCGCAGGAAGGGTCTCGCGTCCGGGATCGCCGAGCGCGCGATGGGACCGAGGTTGAGCGTCGCGCGAAAATGGGGGGGGTCGCCGTCCGCCTCGAAATAGGCGAAGTCGCGGCGCAATTCGTCGAGGACTCCGGCGTCCGAACAGGCCAGGCGCCCGCGGACGCCGAAGAAGTCGAGGCTCAGCTCAGACACGCGGCGGCCTCCCGGAACTGGCGGGCGAAGAAGGCGCGGTGGACGGCCCAATCCCCGATCCCCGCGGCCTTGAGCACGCCGGTCTCGATCCAGTCCCTTTCCTGAGGGAAGGCCCGCGAAAACCGCGCGGCCAACGGCTCCAGCGGAAAGCCCGGCCAGAGCTCCTTGGTCTGCGCGTAAAGGCGCAGGCTCAGCGCGCGGCCGTACAGGTAGACCCAGCGGTGGCGGTCGTCGTCGCGCCGGTCGGCCTCCCCGAGCGCCCGCCAATTGACGAGGACATGGGAGAGGGACTCGCGCATGAGAGCCTCGGCCAGCGCCCGCGGCGGGGGAGGCACGGCCTCCGAGCTCAGGCCCCAGAGGCTCAGGACGTGGCGCTCGAGCAAAGGGGAACTTCCCGATGCGGCGATCCAAGGCCCCTTGGAGCCCGAGCGCAGCATCGCGCCCACGCAGAGCGCCCGCAGCGGATCCTCGGCAAAGGGAGCCCAGAGGGCGAGCCGAAACGCGCACGGGGGCAGCGGGAGCACGGCCTGAGAGAGCGCCGACTCGGTGCGGCGCAGCGCCCTGAGCGCGCGCCACGCGTTTCGCGTCCGCTCGGAGGCCCCGCCCTCGCGGACGGCGAGGAGCCAATGCTCGAGGCTGTCATGGATCGCGCCGGTCAGGAGCCCGCCGCAGGCGCCCTCGAGCTTGCCGCAGAGCGCCGCGAACGAGCGCTCCTCGCGCGGCAGAGCCCGCGCGGGGCCGTCCGCGGCGGAGGCCGCGGGCGCGCCCTGCGGCACGAGCGCCAGCGCGCGGCGGGCGCCGTCCTCGAGACCTTGGGATGCGAGCAAAAAGGCGTCCTCGACGGCGACAAGCGGCTCGCGCGCGCCGTCGAGCCGGGCGAGGGCCTGACCCCACGGGCCTCGCGCGAGTCTCGCGGCTTCATCGGCGCGCGCGGGCGCCTTCCACCCGGGGCCTCCGCCGTCCAAGAGCCGGCCGTAGCGCGCGACGTCGAGCGCGGCTTTGCGCGCGTTGAGCGCGGCGCGCAGGTCCGCCGCGTCCCCATCGAAATAGAGCTGGGAGAGGCGGACGTAGGCGTGCAGCTGCTCCGACCAGGCGTCGAGGGCTTTCTTGGCGCCCTCCCAGCCCTCTCGCGCGGCGGCGTCGGGCGGGCTGCCGCCGCGCGGCGCCGTCCCGAGCAGGACGCGCGTCTCATCTTGGAGCTCGAGCGAGCGGATGTCCCCGTTCTCGAGATAGCCCTTCCATTCTCGCGCCGTCCCGAGCTGGACCTCGCCGAGGATCGGGAAGAAGCGCCGCAGGCGTCCCAGGCCGCGCTGCCACCGTTCGAGCCAGGCGAGCTCCAGCTCGATCGGGAGGTCGGGCAGCTCGACGGCCAAGTCGACATCGCTGACGCCCGGCGTCCAGTCCCCTCGCGTCAGGCCCCGGCGCAGCCAGACTCCCGAGACCGGAGGTCCGCCGAGCCGCAGCCAAAGCCTCAGCGAGAGCAGCGCCGCGCGGTAGTAGGCGCGATAGAGGACGGCGATGCCCGGGACGGCGCGCAGGCGCAGCGCCAAGCGAGCGGCGCGCGCGGGCCAGCCGGGCCGAGCGGGCCGCGAGGGCCCCAAGAAGGGAAACAGCCAAACGCCGAGGCCGAACGAGAGATGTCCTGCCGGCAGCAGGAACGCCGTCAGCAAGGCGGCCGTCGGACTCCCCAATCGCCAGCCCGTCAGCGCGCCCGAAACGAGGCAGGCTCCGGCGTAAAACGCGAGCGCCGCCGCCGCTGCCTTGGAGAAGAAAGCGGCGGCCGCGAGCCCTACGAGCGCGGGGGGCCCGAGAAATTCGGGGGAAAGCGAGCGCGGCAGCAGGCAGGTCTGCCGGGCGCGGCCTCTTCCGGAGCGGAAGGCCTGCTGGCAGAAGGCGAAGAATCCGCTGCGGCGGTGATGGTAGACCCAGAGGCTCGGGGCGTGCAGGAATCTCCCGCCGTCAAGGCGCAGGCGCGCGAGGAAATGAGTCTCCTCCCCGTAGTCGAGCCAAGGGTGGAACAGCAGGTTGCGCCGCAGGGCTTGCGTGCGCACGGCTAGGTTGCAGGCGATCAGCGACCGCTCGTCGACCCAGGTCTCGCCGTCGAGCCCTTTATAGCGCGTCCGCATCGTCCCGGCGCCGAGCCGCGAGGAAAGGACCTCCTCGACGCAGCGCTCGAAGAGCCCGCAGTCCTCGGGGATGCGGTTGGGCCCGCCGATCGCGCAGGCCTCGGGGTGGCGGGCCAGCGCCTCCTCAAGTTCGCGCAGCGTCCCGGGGGGGACCACGACGTCGTCGTCGAGGAAGTAGCACCAATCCCCTTCGCAGACCGAGATGGCGGCGTTGCGCGCGGCGCTGCGCGAGGCGTGCTTGGTGTAGACCAGCCGGATGAGCGGGCAGCGCTCCTTCCACTTGAGCGCCTCTCGCAGGCCGTCCGGGTCCTCGTCGTGGATCACGACGATGATCTCCTTCGCCGGGGCGAGGTCGCCGGCGATGAGGCTCTCGAGACAAGCCCCGAGAAGGCGCGGCCGTTTGTAGGTGGGGATGATGACGCTGATGATCGCCACAGAGGATCGGGACATCCGAATCAGCGATTCTAGTTTAAATCGGCCCCTTGCGTCGACAAGCCGCGCGGGTTTTTCCTCTCGGCGCGCGCCCAAGATTTAATAGGATATGGCCGTCATGGACTCGCGGAGAATGGCCGCACGCCTGGCTTCGATGGCCCGGTTTCGCTGGGGGCGGCTGCGCGGCCGCCGGATGCCCGACGAGGTCATTTTCGCGGTGACCTCGGCTTGCAACGCCCGCTGCGACTTCTGCTATTACTGGGAGGAGCTCAATCAGGAGGGTCCCGAGCTGACCTTGGAGGAGATCGGGCGGATCGCGCGGTCCATGGATCCCTTTCGCTACCTCTGGATCACGGGCGGAGAGCCTTTCCTCCGGGGCGACCTCCCCGAGATCGTCGAGGTCTTCGCGCGGACCAACCGGATCTCCGGCGTGCACATCCCGACCAACGGCCTCCTGCCCGACCGGATCAGGGCGTCGCTCGAACGGATATTGACGCTGGCTCCCGGCGTGTTCGTCAAGCTTTTGGTTCCTCTGCTGGGGCCAGAGGAGCTGCACGACCGCCTCTTCGGCGTTCCTGGCGCGTTCCGGCGCGTCTTGTCCACGATCGGCTGGCTGGGGGAGATGGCCCAACGCCGTCCCAACCTCTCGGTGAGCGTCAATACGGTCGTGTCCGACCGGAACATCCTTGCGCTGGAGCAGCTGCTCGAGCTCACCAAGGACCTGCCCATCGCCAGCCACGTCGCCTCTCCGATCAGGGGTTCTCCGCTGGACCCCGGCCTGCGCGCGCCGTCGCCTCGGGAATGGCTCAAAGTCAGCGAACTGCTGCTCGAGCACAACCGGCGGCACCATCTGGGCCGCTGGGGAGGCGGGCTCTTGCGGCGCTGGAACGTCTCGCGATTCTTGTACCAACAGAACACTTTCATGCGGGTGCTCGCCGGCCGCGGCCTGCCCTTTCTCTGCGCGGCCGGCGACACGATCGCCGTGATCGAGTCCCAGGGCGAGGTCCGCATCTGCGAGCTCAAGGAAAGGGCCGCCAACCTGCGCGACTATGGGCTCGATTTCCGGAGGCTTTGGCTGAGCGGCTCACTGGACTGGGAGCGGGCCTCGGTCCCCGGCTGCAGCTGCACCCACGCCTGCTTCATCAGCGCGAGCCTCAACGCCCGGCCCCGGCATTTCTTGAAATCCCTGCTGACCTCCCGCCTGTCTCCCCCGGCCGCCGTCTAGGATCGCAGGCATGGCGAGCGCGGCCGTCGTCATCCCGGCGCATGACGCGCAGGAGACCTTGGCCGCGTGCCTCGACTCGGTGCTGTCCCAGAGCGTCGCGCCCGCGCAGATCGTCCTGGTCGATGACGCCTCGAGCGACGGGACAGCGAGCGTCGCCGCGAGATACGCCGGCCGCGTCGAGGTCGTGCGCGGCGAGCGGCGCCTGTTTGTCGCCGGGGCGCGCAACGCCGGGCTGCGGGCCGCGCGCGCTGAGATCGTCTTCTTCCTGGACGCGGACTGCCGCGCCGATCCTCGTTGGCTCGCAGCGGGGCTCGCGGCGTTCCGGGACGCGGCCGTCGGAGTGCGGGGAAGGACGGTCTATGACCACCCCGAGCCGGGCCCGCGCGACCGCGTGATCGAGACGGGACCGCGCAGCGCCTATTTCAACACCTGCAACATCGCCTACCTGCGGGAGGCGCTTTCGAAGTTGGGCGGTTTCGACGAGAGATTCTGGTGCGGGAGGGAGGACACGGACCTGGCCTTCCGCGCGTTGGGCGTCGGCGACATCCTCTACGACGCGGACATGCTCGTCTTTCATCAGAGGAGATTCTGGACGGCGCGTCAGATCATGGACGACGCGCCGCGGGACCAGCTCGAGGTCCTCTTCGTCAAGACTTATCTTTTTAGCCGGAACCCCGGCCACAACGAGCGTCAGCGCCGCGCGATCGCGGCGTTTCGCGATGACTGCGCCTGGGGGCGCGTCTTGTACCCGAGAAAACTCCTGGCCGCGGTCTTTCCCCCCGTCCTGCTTCTGCGTTATCCGGTCCGCAGCGCGGCAGACGCGGCTTCCCTGCCGCTGTGCTGGCTGCGCTTCGTGATCAAGCGCCTGATGTACTGGTACGGCGCTCTGCGCTACCGCTGCGCCGTCGTCTAAGGCGCGCCCGCCGCGCCGACGCGCTCGAGCGCCGCCGCCTCGTCGTCGACGAGGCCGGCGGTCTCCACGAGCCCCGAGCCTTGGCTTGCCAGCTCGCTTGCATTGATGCGGGTGAGCTCCGTGGTCGAGAAAACGCCCTCGGAGGATTTCTGCGCGATCCAGCGGGCGAACCCGTCCTGGCCGCGTTCCGCGGCCTTGGATCTCATCCGTCCCAGATAGAGCTGGGTCTGTTCCGGATCGAAGCCGATGAGCCCGAGGGAGACTCCGTGCAGCCCGAAGCGCGCGGAGGGCAAGGCCAGGCGGCGGCCGAACATGAAGTAGACCGGAACGCACATGGACGAGCATTCCTTCGTGACCAGCACAGAGGCCGTCCGGCCCGCTTGCGCTTGGCTGCGCAGGAACTCCTCGATCAGGGTGAGCAGCATGAAGCCGCCCGGCACCGTGCCCCCCGGAGAGTTCAGGATGAATAAGGTGTTGAGGGAGGGGTCCAGCCGCGAGACGGCCCACTGCCAGCCGCCCATTTCGCCGTTCTCGATGAGGCCGGACATCCGGACCACGTTGATCGGGAGGCCTTTGACCTTGACGCGCGTGACATCGTAGAGCATCGCGCCCGCGGGCGCGGACGCCAAGACGGTCAGGAGGCAAAGCAGGAGGCGTTTCATCGCTGAAAGGCTAACATCGAGGCGTCGCAATCATCAGTGTCTTTGGACCCAGGCCGCGCTGGGCCGTTGAGGAAGGCGCAGGAGTATCGCCGCGCATCTGCGAGGGGCGCTCCGGTTCACGCGCCGCGACTAGGACCAACGCGGCGGTTCCGGCGGGCTCTTCGCCGCAGACTCAGGCCCGCGGTCGGGCGTATACTATGGGCATGAAGAAAAAGCTGAGTCCTCCCCTGATGGCGTTCGTCCTGACGCTGGCTTCCTGCCTTTCCTGCTTGGCCCAAACCGCCGCTCCAAGATCCGGCACCGCCTGGAGCAAGGAGGCTCCTCCCCCCGCTCCGGGCAAGCCCCCCGCCGGACCCGCCAATCCCGAAGACGGCTTCTCGACGGTCGAGCGCTCCGCCGTCAACGATCAATTATATAAGGATGGAGACGGCATCCTCGAAAAGATCTGCCGCGCCGTCAAGCTCAACGCGTCGGCGAACGTCGTCTCGCGCGCCGACATAGGCGCGCTTTCGCTGGGCGTCGACCGCGAGCTGCTCCGGCTGCCCTCTCCCTCCGGCAAGCCGCCCGAACTGGCCTTGCTCGAGCAGGTCAGCCTTTCCCCCATGCTGGGCCACGCAGAGACTTTGGTCCAAGAGGCCGGCGCCGCTCTCTCCCTGACGCTGAACGTCGGCATGCAAGGCACCTCGGCCGTCGTGCGCCCGCTGGGCACGGCCAAATCCTGCGGCGAGATAGGCAAGGTGCTCGACGTCTTCAAGCCCAAGTTCGCTTATCCGTTCACTCCGAAGCGCCTCGCGGAGATGGAGGATAGGGAGCTGTGGAGCCTGCCGTTTGTGATGCAGCTGGGAGGGACCGTGTCCATCGGCAAGGCCGTCGCGCAGGCCCTGCCGATCTCCATCTACTTCGGCCGTTCCCAAAGGGGGGAGGCCAGCATGACCCTCTTCAAGGCGGCGCCGGACAGGCTGATCCTGCGCGTCCACGTCGACCATGCGGCCATAGAAACCGCCGGCGGGCAAGTCCAGTACGTCCAGCCCGTCTCGCTCGCAGGGGTGGGCGGCCAAGCCGTCCTCGCCGGCCTGGTCCGCGACGCGGCCGCCCGCGCGATCACCAGCTACATCCAAGCCAACCTGGGCTTCTTGTGGAGCGATATCCACGGCAAGCACGAGATGCTGGAGTTCGCGGTCGATCCGCGCGATCCCGCCAAGCTCGAGGAGCTCTCGCGCATCCTCAACGGCGACCTCGCCGCGCTCAAGACGATGGCGTTGCACATGGGCACTCTTCAGGTCACCGACCAGTCGACTTTGGACGCCTATGACAAACTGTGGAAAACCCATGTCAACAGCGAAGCCCTCCAGCAGATCTTCGCCGGGCTCGACGAATACAACAACGCTCCCGAAACGACGAACTGGTATGTCCCGTTCTTCCTGACGAGGGTCTTCACCAGGAGCTCGGGAGACGATAAGATCACCCGCCTCTCCGATGCCAAGGGCGAGTACCATATCTATCACAGCGATAAAGACCCCAACAACAGGTATTTCAACACCGTTCTCGGCGCGGGGATGATGAAGCTCGAGCACCACGACGTCCAAGCCGTAGCCTATACGCCCCATCAGGGGGCGGCCGAACAGCCGGTGGCCGCCTTCATCGACATGAAGGGCTTCACGAACATCGCGGACTCCAGCGTCCGCCAGCGCCTCGATAAGCTCAATGCGATCCTGCGCCTGACCGGAGCGGGGCGCGGGGCCGACGGCGAAAAGGTGAAACTGCCGGTCCAAGACATCCTAGGGAACCCGCCTCCTCCCCCCGCGCCCCAAACGGCCCCCGGTCCCAATAACTTCCTGGGCAGCCAGACGCCGCAGGAAAATGCGGGCTCCAAGGGCGTCATGTCGCTGACCTTGGCCTTGAATCAGCGCGCCGTCGCGGACATAGCCGCGGCGACGACGCAGGCCGTGCTGGCGGCCTTCGTCAAGGCTTCCGACCGGGAGAAGCGGCCGCTGGCGGACTGGCTTCTCGCCAACGGGCGCGTCCAAAAAGACGGGCGCATCGGCTACGACCGGAAAGCGGCGCCGGGCGACGCGGATGAGACCGCCGGATTGATATCGAACCCGTCCAAAGGCGGAGCCGCGAAGGACCTGGCGGAGTTGAGCGAAAAGGCGGCGGGGCTCCTGGCCGACGTGGCGGCCCTGAAAGCGGCCTCCTCGCCCCAGGACCGAGCCGCGACCTTCGCGAGGATCGTAGGCGAGCGCGGGCGCAGCGGATTGGACTATGAGCAGGTCATGGCGGTCTTCGTCCAGCTCATCGACCCGCTCGACCTGACCGGCGACTTCCAGATCTACGTCGACCCCGGGATCAAAGGCCGGCCGAAGGCCGCCGCGCACTACTCCCTCAAGGAGGACCGCGCCGAAAACGCCATCATCAAAGGCGTCGGCAAGGTCAAGCTTCGCTTCGCTTCGTCCGGGGGACGCCGTTGTCCAATTACCATCCTCAGATGGCGGAGAACAAGCCGTAGGTTTGCGGGAGCGCCCCTATGATCCCGGTCCAAGCCCTCGCCCTCCTGCTCTGCGGCCTCGCGTCGGGGGGGACGCTCAAACCCGCGAGGTTCTATCTTCCGGACAACGTGCCCCGGCGTCCCGCGGCCTTCGAGGCGGCGCTCGCCGCGACGGTCGGCATCGAACGCGTCAACGAGGGGCGGTTCTGCAGCGGGGTCGTGATCTCGCCCGCGGGCTACGTGCTGACGAACCTTCACTGCGTCCTCTACTGCCTGGAAGACGCCGGTTGGGCCGAGCGCGGCCTGATCGCGGAGGAAAGCGGGGACGGATACAAGATCGCCCGCATAGCCGAAGGCGCGCGCGCCGCGGGCCAGGCCTGCCCCGATTACGCCATCGCCCGGGACTCGGGCGAGTATCTCATCGGCCCTCGCATCGTCTTGTTGGGACGGGCGAAGTCCAACTTTTCCGAGGAGCAGGTGTCGCGCTTCCCTCCCGCAGCGGTGGAATCCCTGCGCGAGGGCATGGACGACTACGCGATCTTGAAATTCGAGCCGGCGGCGCCGCTGCCCTGCGCCAGGCCGGCTCCCGCTCCCCGGCCCGGCGAGCCGATCTGGGGCGTCGGATATCCCGCCTGGACCTCGCGGCACGACGGCTTCGACTCCAGCGGGTACAAGAAACATGTCAGCTTCGGGGAGGTACGGGATGGGATACGCTCAGATCCATACATGCGCGACCGAATCCATGACGAAGAGTCGTGGCGCCGCCTCGAACGCATCTATTCGGCTCCCGAACTCATACTCTCCAGCCTGGACATCATGCCCGGCAACAGCGGCGGGCCGCTCTACGACTCGTCGGGACTCCTGGTAGGAATCTCCTGGGGGACCGTCGCCTACGACAAGGACCGGGAAACGCGCGCCTCGGCCCTGGGCCTGCGCCTGGACGCGGTGATGCGGGAAGCCGCCGCCGCTCTCGGCGCCGACAGAGCGGCGGAGATTTTCGCGTGCGCCGCGGCGGCCGTCTCGTCCAAGGCCGCGATGCTCGATCTTCGCGGTCCGCTCGAATTTCTTCGCATCGACTTCGACGGGACCGGCGCCCATCTTCTCAAGAGGCTCTGAACTGCGAATTGGGCGCCCTGCGACTTGGGCGCCCTTGACAACGGCCTTCTTGGGGGGCTATAGTAAAAGAGATGACCAAGGCTTCTCTCACGCTGGCGCTTCTTTGCCTTGCGACGAGCGCGCGAGCGAATTGGCCGAGCTATCCCGAGATGGATCCCAGCCTCACGGCCGCGGGCTTGACCTTGCTGGCCGGGTCGCTGCTCGTGGTCTTCGGCCGCGGCAAGCGGTGACGGAGCCTCGTCCCCTGAAGTTCCTGCCTTGACCCGCAAACCTCTTAGAGAACTTGTAGACATTCCCTGCCTTTGCGCTTGCGCGGCCGTCTATGCCGCGGAGGCTCTCTTCTTCGCGGTCACCCGCGTCCCCGAAGCCCGCGACGCGCGGTTCTTCTATTGGATCATAGGGTCCAATGGGAAGGAGTCCGCCGCGGCCGTCATCGTTTCCCTCGTGCTGATGGCCTCGCTGGTCCGGCAGCCGGTGGCATTTGAACGATTCTCGGCGATCTTTTCCCGGGGGGGCAGGCGGCTGCGCTGCGCCGGACTGCTGGCCGTTCAGATTGCGGCCTTCGCCGTCCTGCAGTCCTTATTCGCCTCCCTGCGGCCGGAGATCTGGCGGGGCATGGTCGAAGGACCGACTACTGAGTGGACGGCGCACCGCGTTCTGTGGCAATTGACGGTGGATGGCGTCGCTCTCTTGTCGGCCCTCGGCGTCTGCGGCGCCGTCAAGGGCGGATCGATGCGGACGGTCTCCGCTCCGATCGTGCTGATTTTGGGCTGGCTCGGCGCGGGGCTCGTCTCGATCTCCGAGTCCTTTGTCATGCCGTTCACCCGAAGCGCCACTTTGGCGGCGGTGAGCCGGATCCTTCCTCTCCTTTTTGACCGAGTCATTTACGACCCGGCGACGCGCCTGGTCGGCTCCGAATCGTTCGCGGCTTACTTGGGGGCCCAATGTTCGGGGATCGAGAGTCTCTCGCTGATGTTCACCTGCTGCTGCCTGTATTGGGTCGCGTTCCGCAGGAGCCTCAGATTCCCCAGGGCCTTCGTCATCCTGCCGATTGGAATGGCCGTGATGTGGTCGGCCAATGTCTTGAGGATCGTGGGATTGTTGTGGATCGGGAGCATGGTCTCGGAGGACTTGGCGACCCATGTGCTGCACTCCAGCGCGGGTTGGATCCTTTTCGATTCGATGGCCGCAGGCTTGATGGTTCTTTGCGCCCACTCCCCGAGCCTCGGCGGGGAGGTGCTCGGCGATTCACTGACGGATAGGGCCCCGGGGCGCTATCTTCTTCCGCTGCTGGCGGCCATGTCCCTCAATTTCATCTTTCCGCACCAGAGAGTCGTCGACCCTTGGTTTGGGGCGCGCTCCGCGCTGATCGGCGCGACTCTCTGGCTGTGCTTTCGAGGGAGATTCCACGAGCTGCTGCAGAGACCGTCGTGGCAGGCCGTGACGATAGGGCTCGCCGCCTTCGCCGCTTGTATCGGCGGCCTGGGCCCGGACACCGTCATGCGCGACAAGTCGATTTCAAATGCACTTGCGGGCATGCCGCCGCTCGGGAGGATTTCGTGGCTCGTCGTTCGGGCCGCCGGGTCGATCGTGATCGTTCCTCTGGTTGAAGAGCTGGCTTTCCGAGGCTACCTTGCCCGCTGGCTGGTCCAATCCGATTTCGAGGCGCTGCCCATGCGGAGGTACACTGCGCTCTCGTTTCTGGTTTCTTCATTGGCCTTTGGCTTTCTGCATTCTCATTGGCTGGCGGCGACCTTGGCCGGGATGCTTTTCGCCGCGGCGGCGATGCAGCGGGGGAAGCTCTCGGACGCCGTAGCGAGCCATATGGTGGCCAACGCCATCCTGGCCGCGTTCGCCTTGGCGACTGGCCGTTGGTCGGTGTGGCTGAACTAGTGGAATACCAAATGCCTTGATTGAGGGAGAGTCATTTGTCGAGCGGCCGGTCGGGGATCGGAATTTTCAGGATGGGAGTGTCGACGAATTGAAAGGTCCCATCCGGGGACCTGCGAACGGTCCGCTCCACCAATGAAATGGCTTTCAACTCCCTCGGTTCATCCTTAGGCAGGTCTGCGACTAGGGCCCGCATGCTGTCCTGAATCCATCGATAGTCTCGAATGGACAACGCTTCAGTGAATTTATTGCTCACGTCGACAGCCTGTCCTTGGAGCTCTGGTTCGGTGAGCCAACGTTTTTCGCGATGCCCAAGAATCCCTTGAAGGCGAGCGACTTTGACCTGCGCATAGGTCGTCGGTTGGCAATAAAAATTCCATGGGGAGAAAGGCCACGCGCTAAAGTGTGCCAGGGTGCAGAAGAGGTTGATGCTCGCCAGCCCGATGATGAAGGCCGCGGCGGACCGACTGCGCTGCTGAGGCGGCGTGCTCCCCGCGCCGCGCGGGGCCCAAGGCCACCGCAAGAACACCCAGTAGGCATACCCGAAGAACATGAAGTAATTCATCCGCATCGTCACCCAGATCATGGCATGCATCGTGAGGCCGCCGATCACATAGATCCATGCAAGCCTCGGAAAAAGGACTACTAGGAAGAAACTCGACTCCAGGATCACGCAGGCGCCGCTGAGCGCCGCGCAGAGCCATCGGTGATGAGCCAGCCAAAAGCCCAGGCCCGCGTCAGCCTGCATCGCTTTACCCAGCAGGAACCCCTGCAAGGCATGTCCATCCGCCCATCCTTGAGCGTGCGTCAATTTGCAATATCCAGCGCCGAAATAGATCAGGCCGAGCATCAGCTTGACCGCAAGGGTGGGCCAGGCGGGAACGACTCCCGGTTGGCCTTCGACCCGTCCGCGGCTCCAGCGATCTAGCCCGAAATATCCTATGCCGGGGGAGACGGAAAGAATCCACAGGATGAAAATGACCGGGTTCGTCCTTAATCCCAGCGCGTCGCCCACGGGCGGTCTCCAGGCGCTGTGTATGGTCCCATAGTATAGGAAGAAGGCGATCCATGCTGCCGTGAGCGCCCAGCGGGTAAGCAGGCCGAAGGCGGCAAGCGTCAAGGCCGCAAGCGTAGCGGCGCGGAGGAAAGAGAACATCCCCGGTGAAATGAAGTCGATGCCAAGAAGGCCGAAGAGTCGGATCGGTCTAAAGGTGTATGCATGATGGAGGAGTCCGGCATGGGTCCGCCGGTAAGCAGGTTCCCATGCTATCGTGGCTGCGAGCGACAGGCAATAAAGAAAACGGAAAAGACTGAGGCTTTTCGCGTCCGAAGGGGCGAAGAAGATGGCCGCAAGCCTCTCGCGGACCGTAGCCGGACGGCGGACGATTTTCACTGAGTCAAGGTTTCGCGCGTCCGCTGGAGTAGTAAATGTAGCACTGGAGCATTTCATTCTCCGGCCGCTGGCCGGCTTCCACCCGCAAGGTCGGATCAGGGTTGGCCAAATTTCGCGCTGAGTTATCGTAGGCGCCGCGGAGGAGCAATCGAGTCCCAGCGGGCAATGATATGGGCCTTTTGAACTCGTAGCTCACCTGATGCGATTCGGTGAATTTCGGCACGGATAGGAGCGTCTCGGACCGGCCGTCGGGATAGCGAGCCTCGAATCGTATCCGTGCGCCGCGGGAATGCATGTGCGGCCACAAAGCCCAGACGCGAATATCCTCATGGATGACGCGTTCGGCGCTGACTTCGAATTCCTTCGCGCCGGGCGGAATATTGAAAGAAGGATTGTCCAGGGTTTCGCTCCGCAACGGCCAGGGACGATCCTTCCCTCTGTACAGGTAGAGACCGACTTTGGGATTGTCCGTTTCCTTCATCCCCGATGGGACGTTGTGCGCCACGAGAAAGAGAGAGGCGCCTTTCGGAATGAAAACCGCCGTTCCCTCCGGCGCGTGGCGATACAACATCCGCGTCGGCCCGACATCGACCTGGTATTGGTGTTTCACCCCCATGATCGATTCCACCTGTCCGCCGAGGTCCGGATCGTCGTCGGCGTGTTGGGCCGGCGGTCCGGGGATGGCCACAACCTGGGTATGCGCGACGACCCTCCGGTTGGCCTCAAGCACCGTCACGCCGCTGACCCAGAGGTCCCTCGGCACGCGAGGGAGCAAGGGAAGGGTCCGCGACGCTTGAGGACCTGAAGCGGGAATCCTGTCTGCTTGACGCAGGGAAAAGACGATATCGGGATTCCCCGGAGGCTTGCGCGCCTCGCTGGGGTCCTTTGTTATGTCTGCGAGGGGATCCTTCCCGACGCCTCGCGCCGTGCCGGTTTCGATCCAATCGATCAAGGCCCTAAATTCGCGGGAATCCAGCGACGGATCGTTCCTGAACTTTCCGGACATGGGGTCCGCGTCCCACGGCGGCATCCGATGAGTCAAGAGAGTTTCCCGAATCATGGGAGCCCAGCCCTTGATCTGCGAATAGCTCGTCATCGTGGGCGCAGAACCATCGGCTCCGTGGCAGGTGAGGCACTTCTTGAGGAGGATGGGCGCCGCGTCATGAGTATAAGTCAGCCCCGATTCCCTCCGCAAGTCGATAAGGCATCCGTTTACGGGCGTTACGGCGGGCGCGATGGCGCCATCCGCGAGGAGCGCCTCTAGGGCCTCGGCGAGGTATCGCCGCTTCGCTGCCGGTTTCTGCCATCCATAGCCCAACCGGTCATCGACGGCTCCTTGATATACAACGCTCCAGCGAGTCGGGTCGATCACCAGGGTTTCCCCGGTCCTCGTGATTCCGAGGGAACGGACGACGGCCCGCGAATCATCGCGAAGGATCGGTATGTCGATATCGAACTCGCGCGCTTCACGTGCGATGCTCTCCCGATCATCCTGGGGGTTAGCGTTGATCATTAGGAACTTCACGCCCCTGGGGGCGAATTGGCGAAAGAGATCCCTAAGCGCCTCCATGTTTTGCCGGAGGATCGGGCAGCCGTTGCCCTGCGCGATCAGGACCACCGCCCGAGAGTCGGAGTAGCGATAAAGCTCGTGAGACCTTCCGAGATTGTCCATGAGAACGAAGTCATCGGCATTTCGGATGGCCGTCGGACTCCCGGTCGTTCTCCCTTTATGAAGCAGCGTGGCGCTGAGGAGCAATCCTAGGAATATCAACAGAGAGATGAGCAGCGCCTTGGGCCTCTTCAACGACGATGACCAAAATCGCATTTCGAAGATCCTTCGGCGCATAAAGTGCGCTTTAGTCTAGCCTTTTAAGAAGATTGCGCTCAAGCTTCCGACAGTTCCCGGTCATTGACATTGGTGGGATGGAGGGGTATAGTATTGCAATACTCGTACAGCAGGGTAATGAGTTGAAAAATTGCACGGCATTCCTGTTCGCCGCGGCTTGTTTAGGGAATCTCGCCGTCATCCCAGTGACGGCGGCTGAGTCTCCCGCCTCAAGCCTGAGATCATCCGCGGAAGAAGCCGCTCTCGTGAGCCAAGCCCGCAAAGAGGGGCAATTGACCGTCTATTTGACGGATTTCGCTCCCAATGAAGCCGTGGTGCGGGGCTTCGAGAAAAAATATCCTTTTTTGAAGATCCGTCCGGTGCCGTTCGGCGGCCCCAACCTCATCGACAGCTTCGAACGCGGTTCGCAAGGCCCCAAGAACGTCGATGCGGTTATGCGCTGCGAGGCCCCCTTCGTGTTCGCCTCTTGGTTTCAAAAAGGTTGGCTGGAGAGTCTAGCGGCGACTCGGGGGTACGATCAATACCCTCCGTGGGCCAAGGGCGCTGAGGGGGCCTATGTCCGCTTCGCCGGATTCCAGCATGGGATCATCTACAACAGCCGGCTGACTTCAGCCAAGGAGTTGCCCGCTTCCTACATGGATTTGCTCCGGCCTGAATGGGCGCAGCGCTTCTTCTTGCCGGTCGTTCCGGGCTACGGGCATTTTTTCCAGGTCTTCATGAGAAACACGAACCGGATTTCGTGGGACGTCTTGAGCGGCCGAGGCATCGCCCAGCCTTCGATAGAGAGAATGATGGGGGCCGTGGCCGAAGGGAGCACGCCCCTATTCATGGGCCGCGAGATAGACCGGCTTGATTGGCGCAAGAAGTATCCCGACCTCAGTTTCCATCCCATGAAGGAAGCGCCCTATCAATACGCCGTCGTCGCTTTGGTCGCCAACAGGCCTCATCCCGCGGCGGGCCAGCTTTTCGCGAAATGGGTCTTGTCGGACGAGGCGCGAAAGATCATGGACCAAGACATGGGCGGCCGTTCCTTTCAAAGTCCCAATGAACTTGCGTCGAAAGGGCTATGGACCATCGACGTAAATTCGTATCGGACGTTCCCCGGCGGCTCTCTCGAGGGGAAGTAGGCCGAGATTTCTCCCCGCTCGACGATATTAAGGAAGTCGTTCTTGACACGCGGCCTTTCATCTGTTACCCTTGCTTAAAGTAGCGGGTTTAGCTGGATTTCTTCTCAGTGGGGGTAGGAAAATGGTTCCCAAAAATCGCCCGGCCGTCGCTCCGAGCGGGAAGAAGGCCGCCCGACAGCCCAGGTTCCGCATGCGCTGGGTGCTCGCCCACGAACCCATCTCCCTTTTCGAGCCCGCGGCGCGCGAGTTCGCGCGTCTCGTCGAGGCCGGGACCCGCGGGGAGGTCCGCGTCGACATCCTGTCTTTGGCCGACTACTCGCCGGGCCGCTCCATGGCCGCCGCCGACGTGGCCGAGGAAGCCGCCTCGGGCCGCCTCGAGATGGCGCAGACCTACGCGCACGCCTTCGGCCGCCTGCACGCTCCGATCCTGGCCGTCGACGCCCCTTTCTTGTTCCGCTCGCACGAGCACGCGACCCGGGTCCTCGACGGAGAGATCGGCCGGGGATTGCTGGCGCCTTTGCGGACGCGGGGGCTGCGCGGCCTGGCCTTCACCTACAGCGGCGGCTACCGCATCGTCAGCTCGACGGGGCTGGAGATACGAAGGCTCGAAGACTTGCGGGGACTCCGCGTGCGGACCTCGCCCAATCCGGTGGCCGTCGCGGCGCTGGAGGCTCTTGCCGCGCGTCCGGTCCCCGCTCCGCTCGAGCGCGTCAACGCCCTGACTCGCGAGGGGCTCATCGACGCGGCGGAGACCACCTATCCCCGCTATTGGCTGGCGCGCCAGCATGAGGTCCAGGGCGTCGTCAACGAGACGGGGCACAGCCTCCTGACGACGGTCGTCGCGATGAACGAGGCGTTCTTCCAATCGCTTCCGCGCGCGCACCAGGACGTCGTGGTCGCGGCGGCGGGCGTCATCGCCCGCGGCGAGCGCGAATACTCCATCTCGGAAGGAGAGAAGGCGCGCGCCGCCGCCCTCGCCGCCGGCGTCAAGATCGTCGCTCTGGATCCTCGCGAGCGGCGGCGCGTCGAAGCCGCAGCGCTCGAGGCCTACGAGCGCATCGGCCCGCTTGTCGGCGCCGACCTCATCGATGCCATCCGCGCCGCGGCCTAGCCGGCGGGCGCAAGCGCTTGTCGTCGTCGACTTTCAGAACGACTTCTGCTCTGCCCGCGGCGAGGGGGCGCACAGGCGCCGCGATCTCTCCCGCCTGAACCGCACGACCGAGAACATCCGGAGGGCGCTGGAGAGCGCCCGCAACGAAGGCATGGAAGTCCTCTTCGTCCAGTTTCTCGGCGATCGCGCGCGCCAGCGCCCCAATATGATCGACCGGGATCGCAAGCAGGCCAAGAGCCCCAAATGCCTTGAAGGCTCGTGGGGCGCCGATTTTTTCCGGATCAGCCCCCGGCCCGGCGAGATGGTCGTCCGGAAGAACGCCTGCTTTGACGCCTTCTTCAATCCCGCGCTGGAGCCGCGACTGCGGCGCAAGGGCGTGCGGAGGCTGATCCTGGCCGGGGTCTACCTGGACATTTGCGTCGACGCCACGGCTCGGACCGCTTTCCAAAAGGGTTTTTATCTGTCGATCCTGAAGGATTGCACCGAGAGCCTGCACTATCCGAAGACCGCGGTCCTGCGATACATGGCGAAGTATTACGGGGCCGACATCGTGACCTCCCGCGATTTTCTCCGACCGTGACCCATCTCTGCGGGGCCTGGTCTCTCTCGGGACAATCCGTCCGTCGCCTCATCCCCGAGGCGCGCCGCCGCGCCGCCTTGGCGCGCGCGTCCGGCGCCGACGAGGTCGTCGCGGGACCGCTCTGGCTGGCGTGCGCCCCCGGCAGCCGCGCCGATACGGAGGCCGGGATCCTCGCGTGGGACGGGTTCGTGTCGTTCGGTCCCGGGGGGCCGCCGGAGCTTGAGGCTTGGCTGCATGGGAGCGCGGGGGAGCGGTCTGCAGGCCCGCCCGGGCACTACGTGGCGGCCTACGCGGAACCCTCCCGCGGCGCGCTGAGTCTTCTGCGCGACCCCACGGGGGGCGAACGCCTCTATTTCAGCGTCGTAGGCGGCCTGCTGCTCTTCGCGGCCTCGCTCAAGACCCTCTTGGCCCTGCGCGGTCCAAGGGAAGGGACTCTCGACGCCGAGACCTCATTCGAACGCGGCATCAGCGAGCTGATCCATTTCGGGGACCGGACTTTGGTCGAGGGCGTGCGAGAGGTTCTGCCGGGGCATCGCCTGAGCGTCGAGCGCGGCCGCGTCGGGCAAGCGTGGGCTTCTGGGGGCCTACTGCAGCCGCTCGAAGGAGATGTCCCGACTCTGGCGCGTTCGCTCCGTCGCAATCTGAAGGCCGCCGTGGAAGGCTGCATCGGCCGCGAAGACCGCGCCGCCGTCGCGCTCTCCGGGGGAGTCGATTCGGTGAGCGTCGCCGCCCTGGCCGCGGAAGCCGTCGGGCCCGAGAGGGTGCACGCCTTTACCTTCGAATACGAAGATCCGGAGCATCCCTCCGAGGTGGCCGCCGCCGCGCGAGCCTGCCGCCGCTTGGGCATCCGGGACCACCGCGTCGTTCGAATATCGTTCGATGAGTTCTCGGGGATCGTGCCGGAAGCGGTCTGGTCCGCCGAGGATCCCGCGTATTGGAAACGCTCTTATCCTATGATCCTCGCGAAGGCCGCGCGCGCGGCGGGCTTCGACCGGTTCTTGACGGGTTTCGGGATCGGCAGCCACATGGGCTACCTTGAGGACTGTTCCCGAGCCATGACGAGCCGGCCGTTGCCGCAGGGGACGCTGCGCCACTGGCGCGATGCCCGCGTCGGTACCGCCATGGCTGCGCCTGTTCTTGACCGCAGCCGCCCCGGGCTCGAGCCGCCGATCTTCCGGCTGTACTACCCGCTGCTTTGCCTGCTGCGAGTCAGGGGATTTCTCAAGGATCTCGCTCCGTTCTTTCCCCCCGGGATCGGTTCGCTCGTGGAAAGGACGGTGCGTTCGCCGCGGGTCGTCGAGGCGGTGGCCGGTACGAAGACGTGGCCCTTATCCAGGCTGCTTAGGTTTCAGGCGTTCATCCACATGAACTCCTGCGCGGATGTCGCCCGCTGCGAGCGGCTCGCCCGCGAGACGGGCGCCGCCTGGCTTGGTCCCGCCCATTTTCCGTCCTGCCTGCCTCTCTGCTACCTTCCCGTGCCGACCCTCCGCGGTCCGCGAGCTCGCCTGAGGCCGGGGAAGCTTCTGCTCCACGAGGCCATGCGCGACGTCCTGCCGGAGGCGACGAGGCTGCGCAAGAAGAACTGGGCGCAGACGATCGGTTCGAGGAATTGGAGAAACCGGGTCCTCGCGCGCATGGACGCCGCCGCCGGCCCTTCGTGGGATGCCGTGCGTCCGCTGTTCGGGAAGGCGTTCGAGGCCGCCAAGCTCTTCGCGCCCGAGGGAATGATCCCGCTGGCCTTTTGGCACCGAGTTTTCTTGACGGACCGGAGGGCTGCGCCCCCGTCTTGGCGGGAGCTTGAGCACGACGGCTGATTATCATAGAATCTGATTCCAACATGGACGATGAACGGCCCGCGTTGACCGTGGGTCTTGCCGTCGGTGAGGGCACGGGCCCCGAACTCTCCGAAGTCTTCAAAACGACCCTGAGCCGGCTAGCGGACGCGCACGGCGTCGCCTTGGAGATGCGCGTCTCGCCGCGGCGGTACAGGACTTACGCTTCCGTCGGCTTCAACGCCGTCTCCGCCGAGGACGCAGCGCGCGCCGCGGAAGACGACGCGAAGGCCTATGAGGCTTTCCTGCTTGAGCTGGCGGGCGACGGCTGCGGAGCGGTTTTTCGCACGGCGTTCAACGCCCAGTCGATCTACCTGGTGCGCGAGCGGCTCGAGGGCGTCAAGCTCGAGGCGCTGCCATTCGCCGAGGGAGAATTGTTCCTGGTCCGGGACGAAGCTCAGGGATTCTACGGCGGCGTCAACAATCCGGCCGGGCCCTCGCCCGATCTCATCGCCAGAACGTGCGAGTTCCGCAGGGAGACGACCGAACGCGTCATCGATTTCGCGATCCAGGCCGCCGGGGAGCATTGGGGCGGAGTCGATCGGATCGAGCGCATCGTGATGGCGTACAAGTTCCACCTGCTCGACAATCGCTTCGCCCGCTGGGTCGCGGAGCACGCTCGGGCCAGGAAGCTCAGGATCGAGCTCTTCCAGCCCGATACGATGAATCGCGGGCTTCTGCGCGGTGAATTCGAGGGCAACGTCCTGATCGTCGGCGCCAACGAGTGGTTCGACATCATGCATGCCGACCTGCTTGCCAGGCACGGCGGATTTGACCAGGAGGAACGCTTCACCCGCAACGTCTATCTCGCTGCGCGCCTGCGCGGGTTGTCGGAATATCAGACCGTCCACGGCTCCGCCGACGACATCGCGGGCCGCGGCAGCGTCAATCCTTTGGCGACGATGCGGGCGGCCGCCGCCATGCTGGAGCGCCACGCGGGCAGGGCCGGAGTCGCGGCGCGCATGGAGGCCGCCATCGACGCGGTGAAAGCCTCCGGCCGGGAGACGCCCGGTCGCGGAGGAGCTCTGGCGACGTCGTCCGTCGCGCGCCGCGTGATGGACGGTTACAGCGCCCTGTGCGCGGCGCGATGATCGACCTCGACCTCCTCAGGGTCCTGACCCAAAAGGACCTTCGGGTCAGATACCGGAGCGCTCTCTTGGGCTACCTCTGGGCGGCGGCCTCTCCGCTGATCTTCGCGGCGATCTATTTCGTCGCCTTCCGGACGCTGGGGGTGCGTCGCCCGGCGGCCGGTTGGGGGGGATTCCTTCTGGGGGTTGCGGTTTGGCAGTGGACGGCCGGCGCTTACGCTTCCTCGGTCACGCTCTACGCGCGCAATTCGACGTTGCTCCGGCGCATTGCGCCGCGCTGGACGAACCATGTGACGGCCTGCGTCCTCTGCGAGGCGGCCCCCGTCGCGGCCGTGCTCCCGCTGGGCGTCGCGATCGCCGTCGCCCAAGGGTCGACGCCGAGTTTTCTGGCGCCGGCGGCCATTTTGTTTCTGGCGGCGGCCCAGACGGCGGCGCTCACGGGCTGGGCCAGCGCGGCCGCGGCGGTCAGCGTGGTCGTCCGCGACCTCGAGCGGCTGACCGGGCCCCTGACGACGGCGCTTTTCTTCCTGACGCCGGTGGCCTTTGATCGCGCGATATTCCCGGCGGCGGCCCAGGCCTGGCTCGCGTTCAATCCCGCCTTCGTTTTCGTGGAGGCCTGGCGCGCGGCCCTTGCCGGGACGCTGGACATGCCTTTGACAGTTGCGGCGGCGCTGCACGCGGCGTTCGGGATCGCTTTGACGGCCGCGGTCGAACGGCTGTGCGCGCCGCGTCTGGCCGAATACGCATGAGCGCGGAGTTCGTCGCGCGGCTCGAGGGCGTGTGGATGAGCTATCCGCGCTGGTCGAAGACCATGAGCCGCATGAACGGTTTCGTTTCCAGTCCGCGGCGGTGGAGCGAACTGCTCGGCGACGGGGAGCCGGTCCTTCGCGGGATCGACCTGGAGATCCGGCCGGGGAGCAGCGTGGCGGTGATTGGAGGCAACGCCGCGGGCAAAAGCACCCTGCTGGCCTTGCTGGGCGGCGTCCTGCGTCCCCGGGCCGGACGCGTGGAGATCCTGGGCCGGGTGTGTCCTCTCTTGGATGTTCAGGCCGGCTTTCGCCGCGAGCTGACGGGCCGCGAGAACGCGGTCCTTCTCGGCGCGCTGTTGGGCGCCAAGAGCGCCCACATCAGCGCGCGTATCGACGAGGTCCAACGGAACTGCGGGCTGGGCTCCGCCTTCGACGCCCCCGTGCAGACCTATTCCTCGGGCATGCCGGCGCGGCTGAGCTTGGCGGTGGCAGCACTCCTGGAGCCCGACCTGCTTCTTGTCGACGAGCACATCGCCTCGGCGGACGCGCGCTTCCGCGCCGTGCACCGGGAGTTCCTGCCCGCGCAGCGCCGGCGTGGAGCGGCGCTGGTCATCGCCACGCAGTCGCTCGAGGTCGCCGCCGAGCTTTGCGAGGAGGCGGTCTGGTTGGAGGAGGGGGTCGTCAAGTCCAGCGGTCCCATCGGCGCTGTCGTGGAGCGGTATCGCCGCTCCTATTCAGCCTAGGAGCCGTTCGAGCCCGAGGGATTCCAAAGTCGGGGGCTCCGTCGGGACGCGACCCGAATCGAAGATGCGCAGCCAGAGTCCCAGCAAAGCGAGTTCTCGGGGGAATCGGCGCAGCATGTCCTGGCGCGCCCGGGGTTCGGGGATGAGTCGCTCCGCCGTCTCGGGAGCCAGCGGTTGTAACGACGCCGCGATCTTCCTCGCCCACTGTGACGAGATGATGGCCTGATTTACGATTTTGGGGCGGTTCAGCACCTCTCCCGGCACGTCCTCGCGGACAGCGGCGCGTTCCAGCTCCCGCCCGGTCAGCGGCCCGGCGGCCTCTGGGATGGGAGCATCCCTTAGGAAGAAGGCCGGGCAGACCGGGAAAGCTCCCATCTCCCGGAAGGCGATCTGCTTGCTGCGAAACAGGCGATGAAGGGTATAGGAGTTGTGGTGATGGTGCCGGAACTGCTCCATCAACGGCCGCTGCCGCCGCTCGACGACCGCCTCCCGGACACGAGAAGATCCCGCCGCGTTCCGAACGACCTCCTGCAAGTCCGCGGGATAGAAGGGGGCCAAATCCTGGATGAGTTCGTTGTGCTTGAGCACGCAGAGCAACATGTGGTAGGAATGGGGAGCAGGCGGCTCGAGGCCGGGATGGAGCAGTCGCGCCAAACGGCGCAGAGGCCAGCCGTAAAAGCGCCGGGCTTTCCAATATCTCAGCGTTTTCTGGGGGCATGGGATCCAGGACAGAGCGGGAGCCAAGGCGTCAATGAGTCCGGGACGCATGGGAATTCCGAGCGCTATTTCCAACCCATCGCCGGTCAATATTCGCTCGAAGCCTCCATCCTTGAGCGCGCGCGACATGCCGACCCAGGCGCCGGTAGCCAAGCGCGGGGCTTCCAATCTCCAGAAGAGTTCGGGCAGCGCTTCGACGTAACGCCGGTAGTCGATCCTGACGATATGCTGGCGTATGCCGAGGCGCCGGCAGACCAGGGCCGCGTAGGGGGTCTCGCAAGGATGGGAGGGATCGTCGAACTCGTAGGTAAAGGCCTCCACATTGCCTGCGCCCAAAACCTCGACGGCCAGCGCTGCGACGCTGGAGGAGTCCATCCCGCCCGATAACGCCACCGCGATCCGCCTCTGCGGTCCCACGGCGCGCAGCGTCGCGTCGAGTAGATCGGCCCTCAATCGTCTCGGAGAGCGCGGCTCTCCCTGCTCGCGCGGCGAGACGAACGGGTTGGGCCGTTGATCGAGCGAAAGGTGGCCCTGGGATACGCGCATCACTTGACCGGGCGGCAGTTCGTTTATGCCTGAAATTAGGGAACGCGAGCCGAAAATGACGCCCAGGTCGGAGCCTAATACCGATTCGACCGCCGTTTCCTTGTCCACTCCTCCTGCGATCATGCCGCTCTTCAAGAGCGCCTTCGCGTGAGTGGAGAACAGCAGCAATTCCCCGAGCGCGGCGTAATAGAGAGGAGCTCCTCCAAAAAGATCCCGGTACAGCGTCAGGCGCCCGAGGCCCGCATCCGCCCGGATCAGAGCGTAGTGTCCCTGCGGGGGCGCTGCAAGGAATTCCGGTTCAGGCAGGGCGACAAGGCGCTCGAGCCGGCCCGTCGTCTCCCCGTCGGTCAGGAAGCCGGTGAAGGCCAGATAGAGGCGCTCTCGACTCGCCAGATTCTCCTGCGCTGCGGCCAGCCAGAGGGGACCGTCGAGGATTTCCCGCAGGCCCGTCCCGCAGGCGCCGAGAACGGCCCGGCGCGACGCGGGATCCAGCGCCGCTTCCGCCCGCGCGCCGGAGAGGACCCAGGCGCCGCAGAGAGCCGTCATAGAGCGACTATAGATTTTTTTGAGGCGCATTGCGCGAATCCGCGGATCGCCGCCGCTGGACAGGCCTGAGCCAAGGGACTATAATGGCCATGAAGGCGGCATCGCGATGGAATCCAAAGTCATCGACGCGGACGGGCACGTGTACGAGGACGCCTCGGTGGCCGATTTCGTCGAGGAGCCTTTCCGGAGCCGCTCCGGCCTCCTCAATTTCGGCGTGACCGGAACGCACCGCCTCTGGCCCACCCCCGACGCGCACCATTTCGGCATCGGCTACCGCAGCCCGAAAGCCTTCGGCGGGGGGGGCAAGGTGGGGCCCGCGGAGTGGCTCGCCTTCCTCGAGGCGTCGGGAGTCGAATGCAGCGTCCTCTATCCGACGGCCGGCCTGTCGATGGGCCTGATCTCATCGCCGGATTGGGCGATCGCGATCTCGCGCGCCTACAACAACTGGCTGCGCGAGCGCTATCTCGCCGCGAGCCCCCGCCTCAAGGGCATGGCCATGCTCCCTCTGCAGGACGTCTCCGCGGCGGTCGAGGAGCTGCGCCGGGCGGTCAAGGAATTGGGCATGGTCGGAGGCCTCCTGCCGTCCCGCGGACTGCCGAAAAACCTGGGCGCCGAGGAGTATTGGCCCGTCTACAAGGAAGCCGAGAGGCTCGGCTGCGCTTTGGCGGTGCACGGCGGCAGTCACGCCGGCATGGGTCTCGACGGATTTACGGTCTATCCGCCGATCGGCGGGCTGGGCCATCCCTTCTCTCTGATGATCGCCCTATCCGGATTTCTTTTTCACGGCGCGCTCGACCGCTTCCCTCGGCTGAGGCTGGGCTTCCTGGAGGGCGGAGCGGGTTGGACCTCGTTCTGGATGGACCGCATGGATCGCAGCGTGAAGTACCACTTCGTCATCGATCCGCGCCGGCGCTACCGCGGTCCGACGCTCGAAGATCCTCCGAGCTCCTGCCTCGCGAGCGGACGCATCTTCATCGGCTGCGAGGGCAATGAGCAAAGCCTGGCTTATCAGGTCGGCCGGGTCGGGGACCAGCCCTTTCTGTTCGCCTCGGATTTCCCGCATGAGATCGGACCGGAGGACTGCCGCCGCGAGGCGCGAGGGATCGCGGACTCAAAAACGCTGAGCTCCAAGGCCAAGCGCGCCATCCTTCAGGGGAACGCGAGGCGCTTCTACGGCCTGTAAGGAACCATCAGCTTGTCCGCCATGAATGGCGCCTCTGCGGGCAGGGACCCACGGGCCGGCCGCACCTCGCGGATGAGCTTGACCTCCAAAGAGTCCTGTCGATCTAAGTTCAGGGTCTCCCATCCCCATGCGCCCTCGAGATCTCCCTCCCAAAGGTAGACGGGAGAGTAGGGCAGGAGCATGCCCTTGCGGCTCAGGGAAATCCGGCCTTGGAGCACCAACCCGAGAGACAGCCCCGCCTCGTAGGGCGCTTCCGCCATGCCCTGGTCGACTCCGCCGGGCTTCAGGCGTCGGACCAGAACCGTCGCTTGGCCTTCGCGGCGCGAGACCACGCCGTCCATGCCCGCGGGCAACAGCGTCTGGTCCCAGGCGTTGAAGAGCGGCCGGGCGGAGAGTCCCGCCGCGGTCGTTGTGGAGGCCGGGATCATCAATAGGACCGTCCCGCCGGCGGACGAAGCCCTCAGCGCGTAGGACGACCGCCCGCTCACGCTCAAGACGTCTCCTCTGCGAAATTTCAATCCGCCGCGGCGGGTCGACAATTCCCCCGTTCCGGACCAGACGTAGAGGACGTGGTCGAACTTGTATTCGGGCTGGCGCAGGGGGACGCCCCGGCCGACGCGGATGAGCACGGATTCGAAGGGAAAACGCAGCCTCGCCAATATCCCCCGCCTTTGCGGTGCCGCCGTCTCCAGCGTCTCGGGGATGTTCAGGTCAAGGGCAGGCCTGGCGATCCAGCGGCTTGGATATTCATCTTGAGGCCTGAGCGCCTCCGGAGGACTCGCCCGTGCCGGAGCCGGCAGAGGGCCGTTCTTGCGCCGATAAGCGAACAGATGAAAATCGTCATTTTCAGGACGGCCGTGAAACACGATCTCCTTCTCAAGATCGTAATACTTTTCCACAAGACGCCGGGCCCGGCCGAATTCCTCGGCGCGTATGGGATCGGCGATCCACGTCGCGCCGAGCCAGATGCGGTTGAACCCGCGGACCACGCGCGTGGGATCGGAATCCTGCCGCTGCTCCAGCAGCGGGAGCACGGGGAAGGGGC
Organism: Elusimicrobiota bacterium; assembly: GCA_016194705.1. Taxonomy (GTDB): domain Bacteria; phylum Elusimicrobiota; class Elusimicrobia; order UBA1565; family UBA9628; genus PALSA-1176. Next base: position 51,508 of record JACQAZ010000018.1, read on the forward strand.
GGCAGCGCGAAAGGGGGTAATAGCCGTACCAATAGAAATCCCACTGGGGATAGAACACGACGGCGTCCCCGGGCGAACAATGCGCGTCGACGTAGCCGACCGCTTCCCTCAGGCGCGCCTTGGGGAGCCTGTAGTAGTCGGCCAGGCTCGGCAGGCCCGTCAAGATGATCGCCGCCGTCAACGCGGCGAAAATGATCCGGCTGTTCCCGCGGCGCGACCTCCCGAGCCAGGAGGCCGTCCCCGCGATGCCCGAAGCTGACAAAATGAGGTAGACCGGCGCAAGGAAGATGAAATAGCGGACCTCAAAATGGGTCCTGGCCTTCAAGACGAAGAGGCTCAACACCGGCAGACCGAGGCAAAGTCCGATGAAGGAGAGGCTTTGGGCCCGAGATTTCCGGTAGGCGAACGCGCCCAGGGCCGCAAGCCCCAAGAGGGCCCATGCCTGGGCTCCGCCTCCCCCGAAATCTTCGATCATACGCGCCATGATGCCGCCCTTGGGCATGAAGTGCCAGAGCAGGAAGGATTGACTCAAAGTCAAGCCGCCTCGAGACTCGGACTGCAGCAGCAGCAGGCCGCGCCAGCGCGGCAGGCAAATGAGAAAAATAATGGCCGAAGAGAGCGCGCAGCCCAACAGGAGCCCATTCCTGACTATGTGCCCGCCTTGCAGGCGGGACTTCGCGACGAGGAAGGCCAGGTACGCTCCGCACAGAGCCAGAGGGTACAAGGCGAAGCCGTGCGTGTAGAGATTGAGCGAGTGCGCTAGAACGAACCCGGCCCAGCAGAGCGCCCTTCGACGGGAGCCCGCACGCTCTCCCGGCTCGACGGCGGCCAGAAGAAAAGAAAAAGCGGCGAGGGAATAGAACAGGAATACGGAGTAATACCTCGCCTCCTGGGCGTACCCGATCAAATAGGGCGAGAACGCCGCGAGAGCGCAGGCGGCGAGGCCGGTCTCGTCGTCGAACAGCCTGCGCCCCAGCAGAAACACGCAGAACAGCGCAGCAATGCCGTAGAGCGTGAACGGGAGCCGCAAGGAGGCCTCGCCGCCGGGCCATGCGCTGGAGAAGTGGGCCAGAAGGTCGGCGTGAGGAGCGTAGGCCCGGTTCTTGAGGATCTCGACCGCCGGGCGCTGAGCGCGCGCCCAGACCTCTCCCTCGTCGATGCGCAGGCTGTGGTCCAATCGGAAAAGCCTCAATCCGGTCCCGGCGGCCAGGATCAGGAGGACAGCCGGCCACAAGGGCCTCATGGGGCATTGCGATCGTCTTCGAGGGCGGCGTGGTCGCGGGCGTCCGCGTCGGGAACGATGATGACGGCAAACCGCGCATTATCCCGGCCGACCGGAACAAAACGAAAGGACGGCTTGGAGGGGGGGATGTAGAGAAAGTCCCCCGGTTCCACGGTCTTCTCCTGAGGACCCAGCCGGACCTTCATCCGCCCGGCCAGCATGAATATCTGACGGGAAGATCGGGGGTGGAAGTCCCAGCGCAGGGCCTTGAGAAGCTCGACGTAGAAAGTCCCGACGAGCGGAGCCCGATGAATGGTCCAGATTCGGATTCGCTCCGTTTCTATCTCGGGGACGCGTCTGTAGACATCCTCCGCGTTGACGTGAAGAGGTTCGGAAGCGTTTTCGGGCTTCGGGGAGCAGCCAAAAAACAGCAAGGCTCCCAGGAACATCCCAAGACGAATGCCGGGCATCGGCACAAAGACTACAAAATTTCGGTCGGAGCGACGAGGAGAGCGTCGGAATCGCGGTCATATTTTATCTACAATGACGGCATGGTGCGCCGCTGGCTCGCACGCTACGTGACTCCGCTGGCCTGGAAATGGGCGCCTCTCAGGCGCGCGCAGGCCATGCGCGAATACAGCCTCATCGAGAAGGACAGCGGCTGCCAGATTCTCGACGCGCTCGAGCTCGTGCATGAGCCGGCCGTCCGGGCCCAGCTCTTCCAGCAGGTGCTCGAGGAGTTCCACCATTCCGACCTGTTCGAGGATGTCTGCCGCGAACTCTCCGACAAGCCGATCGGCACCCCCGTCGTCACGCGCGACGCGCTCGTCGGCCGCGATCCCGGGCCCGACGCCTTGCTCGATCTCATCGCCTACGTCCATGTCGGCGAGGCCGCGGTGAACGTCGACTTCGCGGCCTACGCGAAGGCTCCGATCGACCCGGTCATCGCCAAGGCCTTCGCGCGCGCAGGCCGACGAGCATCACCACGTCGACGACTCGCGCCGCATGCTCGAGCCCTTGGCGGGAGGGGACGCCGGCCGCCTGCGCTGGGCCTTGGCCAAGGCGGGCCTGCTGCGCGGCTGGCGCTCGTACGTCAAGACGATGAGCCGGCTCGGAGAGTTGCCGCTGATGCTGCTGTTGTACGCGCTGTACGCCCTGGCCGGCTCGCTGCGCGGCGCGTGCCGCCGGCGCCTTGAGGCCCCGCCCGAGGAGCAGCTCGAGATATTCCGCGAGCAGTGGAGACGCTCGCTGGGGCCGCGATGAAGGTCCTCGGGCTCTCCTCCCACTATCACGACGCCTCGGCGGCTCTCGTCGTCGACGGCGTCCCGGTCGCCGCCGCGGCGGAGGAGCGCTTCACGCGGCAGAAGCACGACCCGGTCTTCCCGGAACGCTCCGCGCGCTTCTGCCTCGAGCAGGCGGGCCTGCGCGCCGAGGACCTCGACCTCGTCGCCTACCACGAGGAGCCCGAAGTGAAGTTCGCGCGGTCGCTGGCTGCCACGCTCTCCCGCTGGCCGAGCTCGGGCTCGACCTTCGTTCGCGCGATGACGGAGGCGGTGTCCTCGGGGCTTTGGGTGAGGCGGTCCATCAGCGCCGCGCTCGAAGTGCCGCCCTCGAAGATCGTCTGCGTTCCGCACCACTTGAGCCACGCCGCGCACGCCTTCCTGACCTCGCCGTTCGAGGACGCCGCCGTGCTGACAGTCGACGCGGTCGGCGAGTGGACCTCGACGGGCGTCTTCGACGCTCGCCGGCAGGGCGGCGGCGCCGCGATCGAGCCGGTGGGGCTCGTCGCGTTTCCCCATTCCCTGGGCCTGGTGTACTCCGCTTTCACCGCCTTCCTGGGCTTCGAGGTCAACGACGCCGAGTGCAGCACGATGGCGCTGGCCGCTTTCGGCGAGCCTCGCTACGCCGACGCGGTACGCCGCGTCGTGCGTCCCGGCCGCGACGGAGCCTTCGAGGTGGACCCGTCCTACTTCGATCTCAGCGGCCGCGACGACTTGCCGGTCACCGGCCGCTTCCTCGAGCTCTTCGGCGCTCCGCGTCCCTTCAAGCGCCCTTTGCCGTTCGACTGCCTCGCCGACGCCCCAGTTGCCGCCGACGCGGACGATCGGCGCTGGGCCGACGTCGCGGCGAGCGTCCAGGCCGTGCTCGAGGAGCGCGTGCTGGCGCTGGCCGAGGCCGCGCGGCGCCGCACCGGACGCCGGCGGCTGTGCCTGGCCGGCGGCGTCGCGCAGAACTGCGTGGCTAACGGGCGCCTGGCCGACGCGGGGATCTTCGAAGACATCTACGTGCCGCCGGACCCGGGCGACGGCGGCGGGGCGATGGGCGCGGCTCTGCATGCGCATCTCGCCGCGTCGGGGAGCTGCGCGCCCATCTCGGGCTCCGGGCCGTACCTCGGGAAAGCCTATGATGAGGCGCCCGCCGCCGCGATGTTCGAGCGCCTCGACCCTCAGGCCTGGCAGAAGTACCGCCGCGCGGGCGCGTCGACTCCGGCGAGACGCGTGCGCGTGCGCCGCTTTGCCGACGACGCCTCCGCGGTCGAGGCCGCCGCGGACCTCCTGGCGTCGGGCCGGCTGATCGGCTGGGCGCAGGGACGATTCGAGAACGGCCCCCGCGCGTTGGGAAACCGCTCGATCCTCTGCGATCCGGGGAACGTCGCCGCCGCCCGGCGGCTGAGCGCGGCGGTCAAGCAGCGGGCTTCGTTTAGGCCCTACGCCTTCGCGATCGCCGATGACGAGGCCGGGCTCGCGCTCGAAGGCTCGCTGCCGCGCGCGACGCGCTGGATGCAGATCTCACGCCGCGTGCGGATGGATATGCGCGCGCGCGTGCGCGCCGCCGTCCATGCCGACGGCTCGACGCGGCCTCAGATCTGCGGACCGGCCGATAATCCGCTGTTCCACAGCCTGCTGAAGTCCTTCGGCCGCCGAAAGGGACTCTCGGCCCTGCTCAACACGTCCTTCAACGAGAAAGGAATGCCGATCTCGTCGAGCCCGGACGACGCGCTGCTGGTCTTCGCGAGGACCGATCTTGACGCGCTGTTCCTCGGGCGCACCCTCGTCGCGCGGGAGGGCTCGTGAGGCGGCTGCTGTGGGCCGCCCAGGCCGCGGCGTCCACGCTCGGCGCCCTCTTCGCGACGCTCCGGCGCCAGCGCCTGGCGCCTTTGGCGGTAGTCGCTTTGGTCGTGTTCCTGCTGGCGCTGGTCTTCGCCTTTCTGGCCGCCGTGCCGTTCCTCTCGCCGTTCGTCTATCCGCTGTTTTGACGAGGGTCCTGAGGCTAGCGCGTCTCTTGAATGCGCTTGACCATGTTGCCGAAGCGCGGCGCGAACTCGGCGTAGACCGGCTGGAGCGCCGCGGCGAAACGGGCGCGCTCTTTCGGGGTCAGGGAGATGAATTTCTCGCCCTTGGCGATCGCGTTGCGCTTGACGGCTTCGCCCTCGTCGATCGAGCGCTTGCGCTCGGTGCGCGCCATCCTGAGCGCCGCGCGCGAGATCGCGTCTTGATCGCCTTTCGGCAGCGAGTCGTAGAATTTCTGGTTGATGAGCACCGCGGTCAGGAACAGGGTGTGCCGAGTCTCATTGATGACCGGCAGGCCTTCCTCTTGATGGCCGTCGGCGAAGCGCGGCAGAGTCGTCTCGCCCGCGTCGATCTTCCCGGCCTTCGCCAACGCCACGGTGTCGTCGAAGCCGGCCGGCACCGGCTCGGCGCCAAGAGTCCTGAAGATCGCGGCCTCGACCGGCGTGTTTTCGGTGCGCACGCGCAGGCCCTTCAGGTCCTGGGGCGAGCGGATCTCGCGCGCGGTCGTCGGCAAGATCCGGTAGCCGCCGCTATAGGTGAACGCGAGTCCCTTCATGTTCAGCGGCTCGAGGCTTGCCAGCAATTCGCGCCCGATCGCGCCGTCGAGGACCTTCGCCGCATGCCCATGGCTGCGGAACAGGTAGGGCAGCTCCAGGACCAATAGATTCTCAGAACGCCGGCTCAAGGTGGTCGTGTAGGTCTGAGTCATCTCGATTGCGCCGGAAGCCACCTCGCGGGCGACCTCGTCCGGAGCGACGACGCGGTCGTGCCCGAACTCCTTGGCGGAGATGATCCTGACCTCGATCTCGCCTTTTGTCTCGGCCGAAATGAGCCTGGAGAACTCCTTGGCCGCCTGCTCGAAGACTCCCGCAGGCTCGTGCGCCAGGACCCACCGGATCCGGTATTTGGCGGCTTCGGCTCGCGGCGCGATGATCGCGACGAGGGCCGACAAGAGCAGCGCTTTCGGCAAGGCGGAGATTTTGCTTGGCATTTGATTAAGTATACTAGTAGAAAGCTGGATTTTCAAGGGCAGCTTTTTCCGGCGTGAGGCTGGTCCGCAGCGCCTGCCAATGAACATATCGACCGTGATCGTCGCGTGGGCCTTGCTCCCGGTCCCGTCGATTGCGGACGCCGCGGCGATGCTCGACACGGCCAACGAGCGCATGACGACCGTCTGCGTCGAGCCCAATCCGCTGACGGGTCACGTCCGGAAAGCCCATTGCGCGGGCTGGGCAAGCCGCTCCGGCCGCCGCGTCTGGTACAGCTACAACGGTCTCGGACTGCGGGACAAGGATTATCCGGCGCGGCCGGCGCCGGGGGTCCTGCGCATTCTGGCCGCGGACGGTTCCATTCTCGCTGGTTCCGGTCTTAAGGAGAAAGACTCCCCTGCCCGCGCCCTCGAGCGCGCTCTCAAGGGCCGCGGATTGCGGGTCGAGGTGATCAACGCCGCCGGATCGGGGTACGCGGTCTGGCAGAACGCGGTCTGGCTGAAGCGGTACTTGAAGGCCTATTCGCCGCGGGTCGTCCTGTTTTACCTGCCGTCGCATTTCATTTTCACCGAACGGTCCTATTGGCGCCGCTTGAGGCGGGACAACGGGAACGTCGTCGGCATCGAGCCTTGGCTGCTCCGCCTGAGGTTCTTGGTCTTCCTCTACATCGAGCAATGGGATCGAATCCACGCCTCCTGGAAGCTCCGCTCGATCCGCGATCCAGCCGCGAGGCTTGAAAACCTGCTTGCCCCTGTGCTCAGCGAACTGCGCCAGATGCGCGACGCCTGCCGCGCCTCCGGCGCCCGCTTCTTCGTCGTCTACGCAGACGAGGAGGTCAACGCCGACTACTACGTGCTGCCGGAGCGTCCTCCGGTCGCGGTCCGATTCGAACAGTGGTTCTTCATTCGCCAGTTCCGGTTCGACGGCGCCGTCGTCGAAAAAAGACTGCGCGACGCGGGTTTGGAGATCCTCTCGATCGCCGGCGACGAGCCGGGCCTGCGATCGCGGAGCAATCGGCTGCCCGGCGACTACCACTGGAACGAGAGCGGCGCGAATCTTTTCGGGGAGGCCGCGGCTCGCGAGTTCGTCAAGGCTTGGAAGTCCCGGTATTGATGAAAATGTTGTATCCTATGGACTGTCCATGCCGCCGAGAATCCTCTTCCTGGCGCCACAGCCTTATTTTCGCCTCCGCGGCATCTGCATCGCGGAGCAGACCTGTCTGGAAGTCCTCTCCGCCCGGGGCCTGGAGATCGATGTCCTGACCTTCCCTTTCGGCGAAGATCCCGTCGCTCTGCCGGGGGTCCGCATCTTCCGCCTGCCTGCTCTTCCGGGAATAAGCGACATCCCCATCGGGCCCTCCCTGCAGAAGATCCTGATGGACCTCTGGAGCCTGCCGTGGATCGCGGCCCGCCTCGTGCGCGGAGGATACGGATTCGTCCATGCCTGCGAAGAGAGCGTTTTCCTGGCGGCCCTGCTCAAGCCCTTCTTCATGTTCCGGCTGGTTTACGACATGGACGACGTGCTCAGCCTGCGCGTGGAGCGCAGCGGCTTCCTGCGCTCGAAAGCCCTGCTTCGAGGCGCGGCCGCGCTGGAGCGGTGGATGCTGCGCCGCGCGGACGCCGTCGTGACGAACAGCCGCGAGACGACGAGCTTCGCTCGGAGGCATTGCGGCGCCGATCGCGTCGTCTTCTACGACCATGCCCCGCCGCTGCCGCCGGTCCTCAACGGCAGCCTGCCGGCGGAGCGGGAACGCCTGCGGCGGCGCTGGGACCTGGGGGATCAAAAGGTCATACTCTACGCCGGGAACCTGGAGCCTTATCAGGGAGTGGATCTCCTCATCGACTCCCTGCCCGAAGTCTTCGAGACGCTGCCGGGCACCGTCTGCGTGATCATCGGGGGGCAGCGGCCGCAGATAGAAAAACTGCGCCGGCGCTGCGAGTCCCTGGGCATAGGCCCCTCGGTGCGCTGGCTCGGGCCTCAGCCCCTGCCGGAGGCCTTCGCCTTCATGCAGACCGCCGACGTCCTGGTTTCTCCCATGACGCAGGAGAAGGCGGTGCCCATGAAGCTCTACGCCTACGGCGGTTCGGGCACCCCCATCGTCGCGACCGACTTGCCCAATCACAGGGAGTACCTCAACGAGGACTCCGCCGTCCTCGTGGCTCCGCAGAGCGGGGCGCTGGCCGAGGGGATACTCCGCACGCTCGCGGAAAAGAACCTCGCGCGCAATGCGGTGATCACGACCCGGGCCGGCGAGTCAGCCGAGTGGGGACTCTCCGAGGCGTACCGCGCCGCCGGGCAGTCCCCCGCGTGATCGACGTCTGCGTCTCGACCCACAACAACCTCCCAGAACTGCCCGCCGTCCTCGATTCGATCTTCTCCCAGAGGGAAAATTTTCAGGGGAGAGTGTTCGTTATCGACAACGGTTCTACCGATGGAGGGCCGGACTGGGTCCGTCGCAACCGTCCTTGGGTCGAGGTTCTTGAGCAGGGACAAAACCGAGGTCCCTGCGCTTCCCGCAACGCGGCTCTCCGGGAACCCGGCGCGGAGTGGGTCCTTCTGCTGGACGGCGACTGCTCGTTGGCGCCCAAATTCGCGCAGGCCCTCATGCGCGACCGCGAAACCAATCCGGCCGAGGTCTACAGCGGGCGGACGGTGTATGCCGCCGAACCCGACCGGATCTACTACGACGCGGGAAGCGCCCACTTCCTCGGCCTGCTCTGCCTGGAGAACGTCCAGGCCTCTTCAGGGCGGGCGTTCGCTCCAACGCGCGAGCCCGGGGCGGTCTCCACCTCGGCGCTCTTGGTATCGCGGGAGGCCGCCCGGCGGGCGGGATTTTTCGACGAGGGCTATTTCTTTTTCGGAGAAGACTTGGACTTCTCTCTGCGCCTGCGCGCGCTGGGTTTTCGTCTAAGGCATGTGCCCGAGGCCGTGGTCCTGCACCACAAGCCGCTGCCGGGCTCGGAGCCTGCGGCCGCAGAAGACCGGAGAAGATCGGCCCTGCGCAGCCAAAGACAGGGGCCCAATCGCTGGAGGACCTTGCTGAAGGTCTGCCGCGGGCGCACTCTTTTGCGGGCCGCGCCGCTCCACTTGGCTTATCAATCGATCGAAGGCCTCAACGCCCTTCGGGAGGGAAATGTCACGGAACATGCGGGGGGGTGGGTCCGGCTCGCGAAGGACCTTCATTCGGTCCTGAGCGCGCGCAGGTCGGTCCAAGCGTCCCGGTCGGTCGAGGACGCCGAACTGTTCGGCAACCCTGCGCTTTCTTGGCGGCCCGAGATTCTGGCCTTGCCGGGGGCCGGGCTGCTGAAGCGGCTGTTGGAGCTCGCCTGCGCCTTTTCTTGGTCTGGGCAAACCAGCCAATCCTCCTTGAGTCTACCCCGGCTCTTGATCGCGCGGATGAGGCAGTTCCGCTTGGCGGCGCGCGCGCGGCGCTTCGCGCAGACCGAGCCGGCTCGCATCCGGCGCCTGATCTTGATGCTTCAGAGCCAGTGCGCCCTGCGCTGCCGCATGTGCGACCTTTGGCTGGAGCCGGAATCTTCCTTGCCCGCCGACCGGATACCGGAACTGCTCCGAGCCAAATGCCTGGCGCCCGGCGTCAGCGTCCATCTCACCGGCGGGGAGCCGTTTCTCTACCCTGATTTTACCGTGACCTACGGCAGGATTCGCTCGCTCATGCCGGAGGCGGAGATGACCATCCAATCCAGCGGCTCGCCGGCGGGAGCCATTCTTGACTTTCTCCGATCGGACCCGGACTTGCGGCGTACCACGCTGTGCTTCAGCTTCGACGGGGTGGGAGCGCATGATTTCCAACGGGGCCGGGCCGGAGCCGAGGCGGAACTCATGAGCCTGCTGGAGAAGTCCCGCCGGATGGTCCCGAACGCCAGGCTTCTTCTCAGGTTCACCATCACTCCTTGGAACGCGGGCGCGGTGCGTTCGACGTTCGCAATGGCGCGAGAATTGGGAGTCGGCATCCAATTCCAGATGGTCGATCATAACCCGCAATATACGAACTCCGTGCGCCGGCCGAGGAACGGGACTCCGTTCCCGTTCCCTCCTGCGGCCCTGAAAACATTGGGGAAGGATCTGCGATCCGTTTTCAACGACCTCTCGGTGCTGCGCGACCGTCACGAGATGGGGCATCTGCTCCGCCTCATCGAGAGCCTCGACGATGATGGGCGAATCCCCTGCCGGCGCTCCTGTCCCGTGCCGTCGCAATCCGCCTTCATCCGGGCTGACGGCGCCGTATTGACCTGCCGCGGGCGGCCGCCGGTCGGCAACGCGCTGCAAGACGGGCTCGACGCCGCATGGAACAGCGAAGCGGCGGCTTTTCTAAGGCGGGCGGGCTGCGGCGCGTGCGAGCCGCGCTACAACGAGTTCTGAGGCGAGTCAGGCGCCGATGCGGAGCACGCGTTGGGCGAAGCGCGCCCCGGCGCGTAGGGGATGGCGAGCCAGATGCTTGAGGTCGATCGCCGATTGCCATCGCCGCAGTGATTCCAATAATTCCATTCGAGACATTTCGATCGTAGGCACGCTCGGCCTGACCGGCCTCAGGAAGGAATAGTTCATGTTTTCCGACCACAGCCCTCGCTCCAGGCAGTACTGCATGAGCTCCGTGCCAGGTAGGGGAGTCGCGAAAGAGAAGACGCGATAATCCAGATCCAGTTCGGCCGCCAGCCGGAAGGTCTCCTCGGTTTGGGCGCGCGTCTCTTGAGGCATTCCGACCACGAACAGCCCGACGACCCTGAGACCGAGCCTTTTCGCCCATTTCAACACCGGCCGCACCCTGCGCAGGTGCAAGGGCTTGCGCATGGGGCCTCTGAGTATCTCCTCATCTCCGGATTCTATGGCCAGCGTGATGCGGTGGCAGCCGGCTTCCTTCATCAGAGCCAGCAGCCTTTCATCGAGGGTCTCGACCATCAGCCCGTTGGGAGTGGACCAGGTCAGGTCGTACCGCCGGTCGATCATGCCCCGAAAGACCGCCGTGGCATGCGTCTTATTCAGGGTCAGGTTGTCGTCCTCGAACAGGATTTCCCGGATGCCGTATTTCTCGACCAGCATATCCATCTCCGCCAGCACGTTGCCCACGGAGCGGAGACGATATTGCCGTCCCCATACCGTATGGATGGAGCAAAAGGAGCAGGTGAAGGGGCAGCCGCGGGATGTGATCAGAGGAAGGAATCTTTTCCGTTTCACGGGGCCGGTATGCGGCATATTGACGCGGAAATAATCCGCCAGGGGAAATCCGCTCCAGTCCGGAATCGGAATCAAATCCAAATTTGAAATGAGGGGCGCCCGGGGATTGATTCTCATCACGCCGCCTTCGTTGAACGCGATGCCGGGCAGGGGCTTCACGTCCTGCCCTCGCTCCAGCGAGGCCAATAGGCTGGGAAAAGCGTCTTCGGCTTCTCCCAGCACCACGAAGTCGACGTTGGAATCTGACAGGACCTTTTCGGGGGCGGCCGAAGGATGGGCTCCCCCCATCACCGTGATGACGCGAGGATCGATGCCCTTGGCTATCCGACAGACTCGGGCGGCGTTCGCGGACTGGGAAGAGAACGGGCAGGATACCCCAATGACTTGCGGCCGCAGCATTCGCAAGCGTTGGGCGATCTGCGCCTCGGAGAGGCCGTAGGTGAGCTGTTCGCGCTGCGCCGAAAGCTCTTCCTGCTCATGACCCTCGATCAAGGCGTCGAGGATCTGCACGTCATGATGGCGCCGCAGAACAGCCGCCAAATAGGCCAGTCCCAACGGCGGGTGGACGAACCTAGCTTCGCCGACGAAGATGGTGAACGGCGGCTGGACCAGGAGGACGCGCATGATTTTTAGCGGAACGAGGTCCGGTCTGCAAAGAACGCCTTCACCGCCTCGACGACGCACTGCACGTCCGAGGGGTCCAGATGGATCCCGATCGGCAGGGCAACGGCCTCGTTCCAAAAGCTCTCGGAGTTGGGATAGGCATCGGCCGAACCGGGCAGATCTCGGAACGCCGATAGACGCGGCAGCGGCTCGAAGAACTTGACGCGCGCCTCGATCCCGCGTCCCATCAAGAAAGTCGCAAGGGCGTCCCGATGGCGGGTGCGGATCACATACCACCACCATGTATGAGCGCCGGGCGACTCCGGACGCGGCAGGGCAAGCGGGAACTCCGCGAGGCCGCGCGCATAGACTTCGGCAAGCTCCGACCGATGCGCCAGGATGCGGTCCAGGGATGCGGCCTGAGCCCGAACGCAAGCAACCTGCAGCGGGTCGAGATAGCCCGGGGTGCGCCCTCCTTTGATAACCCACGGGGAGGCGCCTTCCGGGTCGCGCATGAGCCGAACCCGCCTTCGATATTCTTCGTCGGAGGTGACGAAAATGCCGCCGTTACCAAGGCCCGATACGAGTTTGGTATGGCCGAAGCTGAACGCGGCCGCATCGCCGAAGGAGCCGGCGGGGCGGCCCTTCCAACGCAGGGCGTGCGCCTGGCAGGCGTCCTCGAGCAGGAACAAGCCTTCCGAACGGCAGAAATGCACGAGCGGTTCGGGGTCGCTCATGCCGCCGAAGAGGTGCACGGCGACGACGCCCTTCGTCCTGGGCCCCCGTTTGAGCGCCAACTGCCCGGGATCGAGATGCGGGCCCGACGCAGAGAGATCGACGAAGATGGGGACCGCGCCGGCGTTGCGAACCGCCAGCCCGGTGGCTACGAAGGTGTAGCTCGGAATCAAGACCTCGTCGCCCGGCTCGACGCCCAGAGCCAACAAGGCGAAGGTGAGCGCCGTCGTGCCGCTCGAGGTGCCGACGCCGTGCGCCAGACCCAAGGAACGCGCGTAGTCCGCTGCGAAGGATTCGAGATATTCCCAGATCTCGCGATCGGTGCGCAGCGCGAACGCCCGTTCCAGCTCGCTGAACAACTCCTCCTGCGAGAATCTGTAGCTTGCGGAATAGTCCGAAAATGGGACTTTGGCGGCCAGCGACGCCCGCGTGTCCAGCCGCCACTTCCAACGCTTGGCATCCAAGATCCTGATGCCGCGGGGGGCGGAAGGAGGAATCCGCAGCATCCGCAGCGCCTCGGTGACGAGGCTCACTGGGAACTCATGACGCGCCCGTAAAGATGGCCGAGGGCGTCGGCCGCGCTGACGGCTCCTTCCCAACCCAAGAGTTCCGCCGGCCGGCGCCTCGGGGCGAGTCTCGAGCCGAGCCGAGCCCCGGAGGCCGCGAAGTAGAATAATCGCTTCATCAGGTGCGGCAAGCCGAGCTTCCTGGCCAGAATCCGATGACTGACATAGGCCTTGGGCTCGTAAATGGCCGTGTGTTCCCGCGCGAGCCTCTTTGACAGTTCGTAGTCATCGCCGCACACGCCGAGATCCCGGAATGGTTGGACGCCGCGGAACCCCGAGCCGATCGAGGCCTTTCGAATCGCGATGTTCGCGCCGGAAAGAAATTCGGAAACATGGTCGATTCTTTTGCGTTCGGGGCCCAAATCCAAAATGCCCAGGCAGGACAGGATTCGTCGCGACCTTAGCAGGGGATGAGCCGGCGGCGCCGACCATAAGGGCCGCGTCGGGCCTCCCGCGCAGGCGACGGCGGGATCGCGGAAGCAGTCCTCGAGGGCGGCGAGCCAGCCGGGAGGAGCCAGGCAGTCGTCGTCAGTGAAGGCGACGACCTCGCCGCGCGCCTCGACTAGGCCCCGGTTGCGGGCGTGGTGCACCCCTTGCCTCGCTTCGCCGACGCAGCGAACGCTTGGGAACTCCGATCGCACCAAGGCGGCGGTCGCGGGTCCGGAGCCGTTGTCGACGACGATGATCTCGAGCGGGGAGCGGGCCTGTGCGAGAAGAGAAACAAGACAATCCCTCAGCAGCGACGGCCGGTCCTTGCTAGGGACGACGATGGAGATCGTCACTCGAAGGGTCTCCTGCTCGCGCGCTGCGCGGCATAGCCGGCCACGGAAAAGGCGCTCATCCAAGCGTCGACCCCTTTCCAATCGTCCTTCCAGCGGGGCAAAAGCGGCCGCCCGATCGCGGCCTTCTTGCGGCCGTTGTCGAATGCGGACGCGGCCAGATGGAGCATGGTCAGCTTTCTTTTCGGGATATGATGGAGGACACGGGCGGCCGGCTCGTAATAGACCGGGCCGATGCGGGCGATCCTCACCGAGAACTCCACGTCCTCCATGCCGAAGCCCGGGCGGCCGGCGCCGATGAAGAGAAAACGATGCCCGGCGTCGAAGACCGAGCGCCGGAAGGCGCAGTTCGTGCCGATGAGGAATTCTCGCCGGGAGTTCAGGGGCTTTCGCTGGGTCCCCAGGGAGAACGCGCCGATGGAGGAGAGCGCTTTCGACGACCGCGACAGCCAAGAGGGCGGCGGAGCCTCCCAGACTGGTTCGGCTGGCCCGCCGGTGCCGAGCGCTTGCGTCTGAGTCAGGCAGGCCTCGAGATGCGCCAGCCAGTCGGAGGCGGCGAGAGCGTCGTCATCGATGAAGGCGACGATCTGTCCGGCCGCGGCGTCGATGCCGCGATTGCGCGCATAGGCCACCCCACGGCGCGGCTCGCTCAGGACGCGAATGCGCCGTTCGAAGCGACGGCGCAAGGCGTCGGGGGTCCCGTCCGAACTGCCGTTATCGACCGTCACGACTTCATCGGGCGCGCGCGTCTGGGACAATACGGACTCAACGCAGCCGATGACGGACTCACGGCGATCGAGCGTCGGGATGACGACCGTTATCTTGTCCACGGCGCTATTCCCGAGAATGGGCCGGGATCCTGGCCAGATAATGGCCGACGCGATCCCGGACGTTGGTCTGACCGGCGAAGCGCTCGGGCATCCGGCGGACCGCGGCCCTGCATTTGTCTGCGAGCCTGGACGCGCCGTAGATCGGGTGCTTGACCGCGTAGAGCAGCCATTCCATTTTGAGCTTCGCGCGATAGCCGGCCAGCAGATTCTGGATATCCTGCGTCGAGAAATCCTGGGTGCTGATCAGCGGCTTGCCGTAGGCTTGGGTGGCCGAGGCGAGCTCCTCGTCGCTCAGATCATCCCGTATGAGGCCTTTTTCAACGCAATCGGCGTACAGCTTCGTGCCGTACAGCGGAGTCGCGACATTCAGGTAAGGGAGGACGTCCGCCGAACGAAGCAGCGAGAGCGCCATGTCGATGGTCTGCTGCATGGTCGCGATGGTCTCTCCGGGGAAGCCGATGATGTAAAAGGCGCTCAGCCGGATACCGAGATTACGGCATTTTTCAGCGATCCGAGGCACGCCGTCCAAAGCGAGGTGCTTCTTGATGATGTTGTCGAGGACTTCCTGATTCGCGGATTCGATGGCGATGGTCAGCTCAACGCAGCCGGACCGCTTCATTTTCTCGAGAAGCTCGCCGGTCAAGGTGTCCAGCCGCATCCCGTTGGGAACGTCCCACTTCATCTCGAGCCCCGTATCGATCATGGCGTCGAGTATGCGTTCGAACCGATTCTGATCGAAGGAGAAGTTGTCGTCCTCGAAGTGGAAGTTGGTGATGCCGTAACGGTCTTTGAGATGTCGCAGATGCCGGATGACGTACTCCGGGGAATGCCCGCGGAATTTCTTCCCCATATGAAGCTGAATGGAGCAGAAGACGCAGGGATAAGGGCACCCGCGGCTCGTGATCATCGACATCGAGTTGCGGTTGATGCGGCTGCGCCCGACATACAGGTTCTTATTATAGAGATATTCTTGGACGTCGATGAGATCGTATGCGGGGAACGGCAATTCATCGGGTTCCATGTACTTCCTGGCCGCGTAGCGGACGGCCCGGCCGTCGAACGAGGCGACGCCTTCGACAGCGTCGAGCGGGCTCCCGGTTTTGAAGCGATCGATGAAATCGGCGAAGGCTTCCTCTCCTTCGCCGACGACGCAGTAGTCGCAATATCCTTTTTTTAGGAAATAATCATATCGAACCGACGGGTCGGGGCCGCCGAAGAGAACGATCGCCTTGGGCGCGGCTCGTCGGCAAATTTGGCCGACCGCGACGGCGTTCCCCGATTGCGACGAGAAAGGGATGGAGACTCCGATGATGTCCGGCTGGAACTCCGCGATCTCCGCTTCGATCATCTCGGGCGAAGTCCCATGAACCACGAAACCGTCGCGTCTGTACACCGACCTGTCCGCCAGGCAATCCAGGACTTTGACCTGGCACATCCTTCTGACCATCGCGGCCAAGCTCAACAGGCCCAGCGGGAAATAAAGCTCAAAATTCCTCGATTGCTCGAAGTATTTTTGCGGGGGATTGATGAGCAGGACCTTCGGCGAAGAGGCTTGGGTCCTTTCTGGGCTGGCCATCGATGCGGATGATTCTAGCATTCTTCTAGAACCTCGCGGAGTGGCCGTGCTTGATGCTCTGGATGAGTATGGGAGCGAGCCAATTCGCGACCACGGCCTGCCCGTAGGAGCTTAGGTGCGCCGAATCCCACCACAGGAAGCCCGTCGAGTCGATCCGCGGGTCGTTGAGATGGCCGTTGAGGTCATAGATCGGGGTTCCGTACGCCCGGGCCTCTATCTCCAATATCCGGCGCCGCGCGGCGGGCCCCTCATTGTGATAGGGATCGATCTCTCTGCGCGGGCCCGACCGGCTCATGCCGCGCGGCCGAGGGCCGCGCCACCGAAAGCCCCGCGCCATGGCCTCCTTGAGGAGGATCGTCGCGATCCCCTTCGATCGGTTCTCCCTCAGAAACTTGGAGATCCCGGAAGTCAACTGCTCGAGATTGCCGTTGACCGAGAAGTTGATCACGACGAGATCGGGCTTGAACCTTAGGTAGGTGCGCTGGTAAGCGACGAACAACTGGCTAGCGTTCGTCCCGGAGACTGCGATGTTGAGGGATTCGATCGGAATCTTGGGCCCGAAGGACGCGGCGAGCGACCGATGTGTGCGCGCGAAGAAGGTCTCCGAGAGCCGCTGCGCCCCGGACCCGATGGTTTGAGATGAGCCGACGAAGAGTATCCGATACGCGGTCTTCCTTCGGGCCGCGAGCTCTTCGAACATCGGCGGGGTCAGGACCGCCGGCGGAGCCGCCGGATCCCGGCCGCAGAAGATGGGTCCGTCCCAAATCCTTCGGCCGGGATATTCCGGCGGGAAGGAGCGCGCGTCCCCGGCCATTTTGCCCATGATGCCATGTCGCCAGACGCTGAAGATTCTGCTGCGCACTCCTTCCACGGTCTGATAGAACTCGGCCGGTTTCGGCCCGAACAGCGGCCGGGACAACGAATCCACCTGCAGCCCGGACCAGCAGCAGTAATCGAACAGGAAGAAGCTCGCGCCGGCGCCGAGCAGGACGAGATTCGCGGCCGCCAATCCCAGCGCCGTCGATCTGGGCTGATTCTTGCGCCAGGCGGGCGGGGCGAAGGCGAGCCCGCAGAGGAGGAGCAGCGCCGCCGCGTTCAGCGCAAGTATGCGCCGTTCACCCTTTCGGTTGAGGAAGTCTTCGGTCTCGGTCCGCCCATCGGCGTCCTTGATGAAGACGTTGTCCACGGACGCCCCTCCGAAGCCGCCTCGGAATCCGAAGAGCTGTCCCGCCTCGGCGGCTTCCTGCACCGAGGCGATGGGCTGTCCATCCAATGCGGCCTGCAGGCGCCCCGCGTCGAACGCGAGCTCCAGCCGATGCCAGCGCCCGGGCAGCCTCTGGGGGGCAAGCCTTCGCGACGATGCGAAGCCTCCGTCCGGGGAGGCGCGGAAGAAGACGCCTTCATGATCGGGGTTCGCGCTGAGCCTCAGGCCTGAGAATCCCTGCTCCGTCTTATTGAACACGACGCTGAGCTCCGCGCCCGGCTCGACTTTGAAGTCGAAAACGATTCCTCTCGGTTTGAACGGCCGCCTCCAGAGGACCTCATTGCAGCCATACCAGGCCGCGAGGTTCAATCGATTGTGGTGCAGCGCCTGGCGGGACAGCAGGAAGCTGTCGGACCCCATGACGCCCATTTCGAAGGTCCTCTTCGTGCTGATCCAACGACCGTTGAGCAGGAGGGTGTTTTGAGAGTATTGGAGGAACTCGGTCCAGAGCCACGCATTGCCGGCGATCAAGGCGGACAGCAGGAGCAAGGGGCTCTTCAAGTCTTTCATGAGCAAGGGTAAAATAGCAGATTCGAAGCACTATGAAATCGCCGGCCGAAGTGGCATGTTCTGCGGGCGCTCAAGCGAGCTGTCGACAACCCGTTTGCACTCTGGTACAGTATTCCAGAACAAAAATGATCCTCTCCGCGTTTGCCCTGGCCGTCGGCCTGCTCGGACGAGCGCCGGCCGACGCCGCGACCTATCATCTTCGCTTTGTCCTCGTCCACGAGCACAGCCCCGCCGTCGAACAGGGCGCGCGCGACTTCGCCGCGCGCGTCGAGAATGAGACCGGAGGAGACGTATCCGTCGAGGTGCTGGGCCGGGATGAATACGGAAAGCGCTACCGCGGCGGCAAGCGCTCGGGGATGTGGACGGTGCAGTCCGACGCCGCGTCCGGCAAGGTGGAGATCGTCCAGACCTACACCCATCTTCTCAGCGTCTACGCGCCGTCGCTTCGGATTCTCGGGCTGCCGTATGCTTTTCGCGACTACGATCACACTGAGGCCGTGCTCGATGGGCAGATCGGCCGCGAGCTTATGCACTCGTTGGACGCGTCTTCGCCGCTTCACGCCCTGGGCTTCACCTACAGCGGGGGCTTCGGGGTCTTCGCCACGACCAAGCAAGAGATGCACTCGCCTCGCGACCTCGAGGGATTGCGGATATTCATGATGGGGGGGCCGATCACCTCGGCCATCGCGGGACGTCTGGGTTTCGAGACCTGGTCGGGACCGCCGGAGGCTTTCGGGCCATTGGCCCAAGCGGGGTTGCTCGACGGTCTCGAGACGGTCTACTCCTGCTTCGCGGGCTACGGCGACGACCGTTACGCGAAGGTCGTGACCGAGACATATCACTTCCTCGGGACGACGATGATCGTCATCAACAAGAAAGCATTCGAAGCCCTCCCCGAACGATATCGAACGATCGTCGAGCGGGCGGCGCGCGAGGCGGCGGCGAAGGAGCGGCGTGAGAGCATCGCTCTCAACGCCGAGCTGCGTGCGCGCCTGATCAAGGAGGGGGTGAAGATCGTGACCCCCACGGCCCAAGAGCGGCGCGCGCTCGAAGAGGCGCTGGAGCCGGTCTCAGCCGAGCTCGGCCGGACTTTCGGACCAGGGCTCCTGGAGAGGATCCGCAAGACGCGCTAGGCGCGTGCGGGCGCGGATGAAGAGCGGCGCGACGGCTGCCGTCCTGGCGACCCTGTCGCTGGCCGCCTGCGGGCGGCCGGACGGCCTCAGCCGCCCTGAGAGACCGCCGGCCGTCGTTGCGATATCAGAGCTCCTCCGGGCCCTCCCGGATTCTCCGGGCCGGCAGAGGGTCTGGGCGCTCGAGCGTCAGCCGGAGTTGTCCGCCTCCATCGTCGACCCGAGGGGGACCAGGCTTGGAATGGGCCAGAACCCTCGCGCCCGGACGCGGCTCCTCATCCTGAAGGGAACCGTGCGCGTCCGGGCGGGGCTCGGGGAACGGACGCTGGGACCGGGGTCCTTCGTGTCGGTGCCGCGCGGGATGTTCCGCCGCATCTCCCCCGCGGGAGAGGGGCAGATCCTCTACCTCCGCGTCTTGGCCCCCGACATGGATCGGACCATCAGCGTCGAGCCGCGCTCTCGCGGGGGCGGGCGGTGATGCGCGGCAAGAATCTCCGGCTCGGGCCGGCCTTGGTCGCCGTCACTGCCGCGGCTGCAGCCGCGCGGCTCGTGGGACTCGGCCAGGGCCTCGACCCGCTGGAAGTGAATTCGTTTTGGTACGGCCGGATGCCGCTTTCCGACATCTTCCGCGCGGCGGATTACTTCCCGCACCTCTACGCGCTGGTCCATCTCTGCGGGCCCATTTTCGGAGATTCCGAAACGGCTCTGCGGCTTCCCTTCGTTCTCGCGGGGGTTCTTCAGGTCCCGATCGTCTTTTGGCTTGGCAGGAGGCTCTTCTCCGAGCGCGTCGGCCTGCTGGCCGCCATCCTGACCGCCTTCTCTCCTTTCCAGGTGCAGCAATCCCAGACCGCGCGCTATTACGTTCTGCTGATTCTGTACGCGAGCCTGATGCTCGCTTCCCTCTTGGAGGCTTGGGGTTCAAGGGACCGGCGGCGGGCGCTGGCCTGGACGGGATTTGCGGGAGCGGCCATTCTGAATCTGCACACACATCTCTTCGCGCTCTATCCCTTGGCGTTGAGCGTGTGTTCCGCTACGATCCTCGGACTTTCGGGAGTAGGACGAAAAGGAAGCAATAGGAGGAACGCTCTGTGCTTGGTCGTGATCCTCCTTGTCTGCGCGGCCTGCGCGTCGGACACAGGGCGCAGATACTGGATGTTTTTTGGGACCCAACTGTCGAGCGGTCGCTCGCTCTTCGAATCGACGGAGCTGCGGATATTCAACCGCGGAAACATTTTCGTGCAGATCTTCGCGGGGTTCAGCGGCGGCGGCAGGGCCGCCGCGCTGTTCGCCTTCCTCGCGGGGGCCGGCACCGTTCTCCGCTGGAGAAACGATCGGGACTCCCTGCTGCATATTGCGCTCTGGCTGGGAGCACCCCTCGCGTCCCTGTTCGTGGTGCGGTCGTACTATCATTTCGAGCCTTGGTATTTCGCCTTCCTCGCGCCGTTGTGGCTGATCTGGGCGGCCTGCGGCATCGACGCGGTCGTGGACGAATTGGCGCGGGCCCATCCCCGCTGGGGACGCGCGACTTTGGTGGGCCTCACAGGCTTGGCCGTCTGGCTCAACGGCGGCGCCCTGCTGGACTATTACAGCGTCGCGCGGTCAGGATGGAAGGATGCCATCGCGGAAATCAACGCCGGCTGCGTGCCGGGAGACGTGGTGTTTCTGCAGCCGGAGTCGGGCCGGGAATTGGTGACCCGCTATTATTCGTTGGCTCGCGGATGCCGGCTCTTTGACCTCTCTTATCTGTCGCGACCGGATCGCGATGCGACCGGCACGCTCTTCGGACGTCATCGACGCATCTGGCTGGCGGCGCAGGATGTCCCGGTTCCCATCCAGCGCGAAGAAGCGTCGCGGGTCCGCTCTTTGTTGGAGCGGGCCTACGGCAGACAAGTGGAGTGGATGCATAAGGACATCCGCGTCGTGCTTTACGAAAGACGCCGCGGCGCCGCGACGGCCGGGGCGTTTATTGGCCTCGCGGCAGCGCCCTTTCCGGCCGGCTATAGCAAGGGTAACGAACGGCTGCCCGCCTCTGAATTCTTCATCGGCAACCTGGGGGATGCGCCCGAGGTCGTATGGTCCATCCCTCGATCCTCGGGACCTCTGGTGCGGATGATCCGGCTGGAGCCTGGAGGCGAGGCGGCCTCGCCATTGCAGGCCGGCCATGCCTATGTGCTCTCAGGTGCGGTTCAAGCCGTCGGAGGCCGCAGCCGCTGGCAAGAGGGGGACATATTGGCCTGGGGCGGGGACAAGCGATTCTTGCTGCGAGCCGCCCGCGGTACTCGGGCGGCGGTGCTGCAGCTTTCGCCTACCGACGAAGTTCCTTCGTTGGTCAGGGTGAGGCCGGGAGAAACGCTCGACAGCGTCGATCGGCGTTCGCTCGTCGTCGTGCTTAGAGGACGATTGAAGCTGCGGACCCCATTCCACGGGCCGGAAGAAGGAGGGGAATTGTATTTCCTAAAGGGGGATGCCTTCACGAGGAGACGGGCTCGATGGCACGATTCCCGAGTGAGTAATGCCGGCCCGGAGGACGCGATCCTCCTCATCGCCGGAATTCTGCGCCCGAACTAACCGGCAGAGGGCTTCTTCCGATTCAGGGCTTTTGGAGGCCGGGGACCGCGGCCGGCGCGGCCTTCCAATCGCGCAGCGTCGTCAGGCACCGCTTCGAGAGCTTGTCCTGATGCGCGAGGAGGCAGGCACGCGCCTCTCCCCTGGAAGGATCTTTGCAAATCGAGGCAATTTCGGAGGCGCACTCATCGGCCAGCTGACGGCGCTTGACTGCCTTCCGGCACCAGGGGGACAACTGGTCGAGCTTTTTCGCCAGACAGGAAGTCGTTTGGGTCTTGGACTTCGTCTCCGGACATAATTCGTCCTTTTCGCGCTTGCACTGCCTGACCCAATAGGGCGACCAAGTGAGCTTGGTCAGGCACTCGAACGGGAGTTCTTCGCTGTGGCCTGAAAGGCAGCGCACGGTCGCTTCTCCCCCCTTGGCGTCCTTGCAGAACTGCTGCTTGGGCGCCAGACAGGGGTTCTTTTCCGCGGCGCTCTCGTATTCCTGTTTGCACGCCGGGGAGGCTTCCTCGAGATGATCGGAGAGGCAGTTGGCAATCGAAGCCAGGGGACCCGCATCGCGGCAAATTGTGAAGATCAGCTCCCGACAGGCGTCCCGAGGGTCGATAAGCGCCTCGCGGCACGGCGGTGAAATCCGCCCCCAGTTATCGAGCAGGCAGGCGATCTGAGAGTCGGCGGGCGCGTCCTGACAGTAGAGGTTGATGTCCTTGCCGCAGGAGGTTGAGACCGCCCGGAGCGGCGCGGCCGGAAGAATGAGCGCGGCCGCCAGCGCGAACCCGCGCAGCCTCGGAACGGCGTCCGCCGTTTTCGGGAGCATCATCGAATTACGATATACTACAATTTCGTTCATGCGCCCGCCAAGCGGCGTTCGTATTCTCCGCATTTTTCTCTACTTGCTCTTCCTCGGCGCGGTTCTCTTGAGCGTGGACGGGGCGCTCTATTGGCGCTACCTGCGCGCGACTTGGACGCCCTTGCCGGGAAGGACCTACATCCGTTCCGTGCGTTGGGTGCCCCCTCAGACCTTGCTCCGCCTCGGCTGGCTCGCCGCAGACAAGGACAGCTCGTTCGTCCGCCACGAGATGAAGAAACCGGCTGGGGTCGTGCGCGTCGGCTGCTTGGGGGATTCCTTCACTTATGGGGACGAAGTGGGCCCCTCCGAGGACTATCCGACGATCTTGCAGCGGCTCTTTCGTGAAAGGGGATATTCTCAGGTCGAAGTCATTAATTTTGGGAACGGGTGGTACGGCTTTTCGCAGGTTTTTACTTTATGGAATGATGTCGCCCGCCGTTTCGACCTGGACTATGTGCTGCTGGGTCCGCAGACTTTCCATTTCCCAAGGGACACGACCTTCGACCACGCCTCCCCCTCGACGATCCATTTCCTTCACGCCCGACATGTGCTCGAGGGCGACGGGCTGCGTCTCATCGAGGTCGTGGGCGACACCTTCGCGAATCGGACGGCGGCCTACCGGAGCTTCATCCCGCATTTGCGCTACCTGCGCTATGACCGGAGAGCGCCAGCTTTTCTGGCCTGTCTGATCCCGCGCGGCAGGGAGCTCCCCAATCCTTTCTATTACCGTCGGGACATGAAAGGCGAATTGGACGAGGTCTATCGGAGGCTGCTCTTGCGGATGGCCGACACCGGGGCGCAAATCGTCCTGGGGCATTACGATCAGTGGGTCGTCGATCTCGCGCATGGTCTGGGCCGCGCGAACATCGATGCCGTGAAGCTCGAGCCGGTGCGCCGGTTTCCCTATAGCCTGCCGAAAGGCCACAACAGCCCTTCGGGCAATCGTCTTCTCGCCGAGCAGTTCTTCGCGATCCTGACCGGCCGGAGCCGGGCGGTACTGCCGCTGATCGCCGTCAAGCCGCTGGAGAAGCCCGCGGCTCCTTCGGCGCGCCTCCCGGCTAGGTCTCTGGAGTCCTATGCGCGGGTCGCGGTCGGTCTAGAGGGCGGCAAGCCGTGGCGCTTCGTCGAGATCATGAACGGCACGTTCACGCGGGATATGCCGGGCGAATTCATTCGGACGGACAAGGTCAAGTCGCTGCTTGCGCTCACGGTCTCCGGACAGCTCCCGCCCCAGGGGGTTTTCTATCCTTTCTCCGAGGAACTCGAAGAGGGGATGCCCTTGATCTTGCGGTCCCGGCGCGGCGACCATCCTTTGGGCCGCGTCGCCTTGCTGCGGCCGGACCTCCAAGTCGGCATCGTCGACTTAAGCGGCGGACTCGGCCTGACGGCCCCCGCCTTCGGCGATATGGACGCGCTCTATGCCGCGCGGGAGCCGTTGTCCCGGTATCTGCCCGGGGACGTCTTTCTGGGGGGAAAGGCGGTCTTTCATTTGGCGGGACTTCCCTCGGACCCGAAAGGACGCGTCGCGCTTCATCCGCTTCGTGGGAAGTTCCTTAAGGTCTACTCTCCGGCCGAGTTGCTCGGCGAGCGCTCCGCTCGCCGCGCGGGCTTGTTGAGCCTCCGCTTCGAATCGAGCGCCGGGCCGGCCGCCTCGGTCCCGCTGGCGGCCTGGAGCCGCGCCGATGACGACTTGGTTGCACGTTTCGATTCTCCCGGGATTCAGCATCCGCTGAGGAGGTCGGTGCGGTGAGCCCGCACTTTGGTTTCTCCTGCGGCTGGGACATCGTGCACGCCTGCGATTACCGCTGCCCCTATTGCTTCTTCATCCCATCGTGGACGACGCACGCCGAAGAGACCAACGGACGTCACTTGTCCTGCTCCAAGGAGGACTGGCTCGGCTTCTGGGACAGATGCTTCGATCAGCTCGGCGCCTTCCGCATCGAGCTCGCGGGCGGAGAGCCGTTCCAGCATCCGGACATATTCCCTTTGGTGCGCGAGATCTCGCGCCGGCACGCCATCCACATCGTCACGAACCTGTCCATCGACGCGCGAAAGATCTCGGCCGAGTTCGACCCGGCGCGGGTCTCGTTGAGCGTCAGCTTTCATCCCTCCCACGCCCGCGTGGAGGAACTGCTCCCCAAGCTGCGCGGCCTCAAGAGGGCCGGCTTCGAGCTCACGACGAGCATCGTCGCCTTTCCGGCTCACTTCGGCGGCCTCGCGCGCTGGATCGCGGCCATCAAGGGCGAAGGAGCGCGGTGCTACCTCAATCCATTCCAGGGCAGATTCGCGGGCCGCGACTACCCCCGCTCATACACGCAGGAGGAGTCGTCGTTTCTGCGGGCCAACACCTTTTCCGAATCGATCGACATCCGCATGAGGCGAGAGCGCCCGCGAGGGAGGCTCTGCGCCGCGGGCTGGAGGTATTTTCGGATCTGGCCCGACGGGACCATCCATCGCTGCTGCGCGACGACGGAACTAGGGCTCAAGCCCCTGGGGCACATCCGCGACCGAGTCGTCCCCGTCCTGCCCGACGCGTCGCCATGCCCCGCGGACCGCTGCTTCGCGCCCAACGAGCTCGCGATGCTGATCGACGCATGAGAGCCTTCCTCATCGCGCTGGCGGCGGTATTTTTCTGCGCCTGTTCTTCCGGCTCGCCGGACGCGGGCCTCATGCTGTCCTTGGACGACGTGCTGGCTCGCCCTCCGGCGTGGGAGAGCCCCGGCCCCGTCAAGGTTTGGACCGCTGAAAGGGCCTCCGACCTGGGGGTGTACTACGTTCTCTCCGGCAAGGAGCTCGTGGGTCCGACGCGGCAGGCCAAGGCGGCCCTCAGGATCGTGCTTCTGAAGGGCCGTGCCGAACTCCGGGTCGGCGATGTCGTCAAAGTCTCGGGTTCGGGAGCTTACGCCGTGGCGCCTCCGGGCGAGGTCTGGAGCTTGAAGCGCCTGGGACCGGAGCCGTTGCTTTTCTCGCTGCTCGTCTCGCCGGACGAGGTCTCGCCGTCCGAGCTACTTCGCCCCATATCCCCGGTCCCTTCCTCTTGAGACAACGCGCCATCAAGCGGGTGGGCGGCCCCGTTCTCTACGGGGCGTACCTGCTTCTGGTGCTTTTTCTCGTTGACGGCGCCTGCTACCTGCGCTACAGGTGGCCTGGGGACCGGGCCATGACTAGGAGACCTTCCGCGAGAGCGGTCCGCGGAGTGCCGCCCGCGACGCTGCGGCGTCTGGGGTGGCTGGAGGCCGATCACGAGAGCTCCTTCGTCAACTTCGGGAGGGCGAAGAGACGCGGCGTCATCCGCGTCGGCTGCGTCGGGGATTCCTTCACCGCGGGAGCGGAGGCCGGCTTCTCGGAAGACTTCCCGACGATCCTCCAGCGTCTCTTCCGGGAGCGAGGCTACGCGAACGTCGAGGTCCTCAATTTCGGCTCCGGCGGCTACGGTTTCCAGCAGGGGTACATCCTATGGGAAGAGGTGGGCCGGCATTTCGATCTCGACTACATCGTGCTAGGTCCCGAGGGCTTTTTCCCCGAGAGGGATACGACCTTCGGGTCTTTCTCAAAAAAATCGCCGTCCGCGGACACTCTTTACCACGCGCGGTGGATTCTGGACGGCCCGGGGCTGCGGCTGGTGGAAGTCGTCGGGGATACTTTCGAGGACCGGGCCGCCGCCTACCGTTGCTTCGTCCCGTATTGGCGCTACCTGCGCTACGACCTGCGCGCGCCGGCGTTCTTGTCCTGTCTTCTGCCCCAGGGCCGGGAGCTGCGCAATCCCTTCTATTACCAGCGCGATCCGGAGAAAGAGGCTTTCACGATCTATGAAAGGCTTTTCAACGCGATGGCCGACAGCGGCGCGCAGGTCGTCGTGGGCCACTACGATCAGGCCATCGTGGAGCTCGGCAAAAAATTGCGGCGGAGGAATCTCTTCGCGACGAGACTCGAGGAGGCGCGCCGATTCCCGTATCGCGCGGTCAAGAACCACGACGCTCCGGCCGGGAACCGGCTTCTCGCGGAGCAATTCTTCGCGATACTCACCGGCCGGCGCGAGGCGGTCTTGCCGGAAATCGGCTTCGAGCCGCTGGAGAGGGCTGTGGCGAGGCCGGACCGGGCACCCTCCCGGAATCTCGACGACTATGAACGCGTCGGCGTGGGCCTGGAGGGAGGTAAGCCGTGGCGCTTCGTCGAAATCATGCGCGGGACGAACATCAGGGACGTTCCCGCGAAGTATTTCAGAGCGAGCGGTCTCCGGTCCCTTCTGATCCTGAAACTTCCGAATCATCTTCTCCCGCAGGCCGTATTCTATCCGGTAGGAACTTCCCTTGAGGAAGCGATGCCGCTGACCGTGCGCCCGGCTCGGGGGGCGGCGGCGGGAAAGGAATTCCTCCTGGGGAGGGTTTCTCTTTTGAGACAGGATCTCGACGTCGGCGTCGTGGATTTGGGAGAGGTCCTCCAAAACGCCTATCCCGGCTTCAACAACGAGGACACGGTGCAGCTGGTCCGCGAGCCGTTCCGCCGTTTCTTCCCTGGGACCATCCTGCTGGGGACGCAGGCGCTCTTCCAGGCGTCGGCCCCGGACGAGGCGGGTCGCGTGACCTTTCATCCGCTGCTCCGGCGTTTCCTGCAGATCTACGCGCCCGCGGAGCTGTTGGGCGGCGCGGCTGCGAGCGGGCGCCTCTCGCTGAGGCTGGAAACGGGAAGGGGTCCACGCGTCGTCCTGCCCCTGGGCCGTTGGCGGCGCGCGCGCGAGGACGTCAGCGTCGCTTTTGAAGCGCCGAACGGCTTGAAGCCCATCCCGCGCTCGGGCGCCCGAGGTCGGAAGGGGAGCTGATCCGGGCTTCCAGGCGGACGAGATCGGCGATCTCGACTTTTCCCCGGCTGCGGCGCAGGAGCCCATCGCGCTCGAAGACCTTGAGCTTGCGCATCGCCGTCTCGGGAGTCGTCTGGGCCATCTCGCCGATCTCGGCGCTGGTCAGAGCGATCTCCGCGCCGAATTTCCTTCCCAGGTAGATCAGGGCGGCGGCCAAGCGGCGCTCGACGGGCTCGCGCGAGAGGGTCAGCTGGGCCTCGATGAAGTCCAGACGCTGGGCGATGACGCCGAACACGCTCTGCGCCAGAGCCGGGTCGCCCTTGATCTCGTCGAGGAGGCGCTGACGCGGGATGGCGGCGGCCGCGCTCGGGCGAACGGCCTGGATATCGCTGGGATACGACCAGAGGGTCAAGGCGGGAAGCCCGAAGATCTCTCCGGGAACCATGATCTCGAGGTTGACCCTGCCGCCTTTCCAGCTGCAGCGGTTGACGCAGACTCGGCCCTCCAGGAGGACCCAGATGTCCCGGACTCGTTCCCCGGAATGGCAGATGAGTTCGCCGCGCGCGAAGCGGCGCACCGAGGCCGAGGCCGCAAGGCGGGCCAGAAGCCTCGGAGAGATTCCCTTGAACACCGGCGCGCTCCCGGCCAGAAAGCCGGGCAGCTGGGGCTTGGTGATCACGGCCTACTCTACCAATTTGGCCGGGATTGTCCAACATGACCGGAGTCATGTTTCTCGAAGGCCGAGTTTCGCTAGAATGTGGGGCATGAATCAGCAGAGGTCGTGGTGGAAGCT
The DNA here is from genome assembly GCA_016194705.1 of Elusimicrobiota bacterium. Lineage (GTDB taxonomy): Bacteria > Elusimicrobiota > Elusimicrobia > UBA1565 > UBA9628 > PALSA-1176. Next base: position 79,204 of record JACQAZ010000018.1, read on the forward strand.
CGTCCCGTGCGTCATCGCCATCATGGCGGTGGCCAATCTCCAGTACACGTGGACGCTCTTCGCCAAGCCCCTCATGGAGGGCCTCGGCGCCAAACTCTCCGCGGTCCAGCTGGGCTTCACGCTGTACATCGTCGCCCAGACTTGGCTCGCGCCTTTCGAGGGCTGGCTCGCGGACCGCTTCGCGCCCCGGCGTCTGGCCGCGGCCGGAGGCCTTCTCGTCGGCGTCAATTGGATCGGCGCCGGGCTGGCCCAATCGCTCCCCGCGCTGTACGCCTCCTGCGCGCTGGGCGGCTTCGGCTGCGGGGTCGTGATGTCCGCGGGCGGCCGCGTCGCGATCAAGTCCTTCCCCGGACGGCGCGGCCTGGCCGTGGGAGTCGTCTCGATGGCCTACGGCCTGGGGCCGGTGCTGGCGGTCGTGCCGATCCAGCGCGCGATCGAGGCCGTGGGCTACCGAGGCGCTTTCATCCGGGCCGGAGCCGTGCAGGCCGTGCTCGTCCTGGCGGCCGCCTTCTTCATGCCGGCCGGCGGCGAGCGGGCCGCGCGGGAAGCCGCCCCGCCGGCCGGCGGCAGGACTCCGTGGGAGATGGTCCGCGCATATCCCTTTGTTCTCATGTACGCGATCATGTCCTTGGTCGCCTTCGGCGGCCTGATGATCACGGCGCAGCTCGCGCCGCTGGCCGAGAGTTTCGGCATCGGAAAGACGGCGCTCCTCTTCGGGATGGGCGCGGTGCCGTTGGCCATCATCGTCGATCGGATCATGAACGCGGCGAGCCGCCCTTTCTGGGGCGGGATCTCCGACCGCCTGGGGCGCGCAGACGCCATGGCGGCGGCGTTCGCGTGCGAGTCGCTCGCCGTGGGGCTGCTCATCCTGTCCGCGGGGCACCCGCTGTGGTTCGTGATCCAATCCGGCCTGACCTTCTTCGCCTGGGGAGAGATCTTCTCGCTGTTTCCGACGACGATCGCGGATGTGTTCGGGGAGGATTACGCGATGACCAATTATGGGGTGCTTTTCACGTCCAAGGGCGTCGCCTCCCTTTTCGCGGGCTGGGGAGCCGCCTGGCTTGTCGAAGCCCAGGCCTCCTGGGTCAGCGTCCTCTGGATCGCGCTGGCCTGCGACGTCGCCGCGGCGGCCCTGGCCTGGTTCTTCCTCAAGCCCGCGGTGGCGGCCGCGATGTCAGGGTCCCGAGAGGTTCCTGCGTGAGGACCATGAGGTCTTCTTTCCGGGTCTTCGTCCTTCTTCTCGGCTTGGGTGTTCCGGTTCTTGCCAACGAGCCGGTCACGGTCTCCGTGGCGAAGCTCAAGGACGTCAGCTTGAGGATCTACGGCTTCCTGGAGACCGATTTGATCACCGACTCGCGGCAGGGCTTCAACGAGTCCCAGGCGAACACGTTGGTCCCCAAAGAGACCGCCTCCGGCGGCGGCGCCCTCAACTACGCGGGCAGGCATTATCGCACTCAGATGAGCGTGCGGCAATCCCGCCTCGGGCTCGACCTGACGCTCCCCGAGGTCGGAGGCTGGAAGCCCGAAGGGATCCTCGAGATCGACTTCTACGGCAACAACGCGCCGAATACGCAGCCCGGTACAGCCCCGGGTACGCAGACGGAGAGGGACTTTTTCAACAATCCGGCGGCCCGAATCCGGCACGCCGTCTTGTTCCTGAGCCGCGCGCAATGGAATTTCAAGGTCGGGCAATGGTGGTCGTTGCTCGGCTGGCAGACCGAGTACTTCCCGCCGGAGGCCACCGTGCAGGCGACGGTGGGCCAGCTCAACAATCGCTTCCCCCAGGCGCGGGCGACCTACTCCCGCGCCGTCGGCTCCGACTGCTTCGCGCAGGCCGCCGCGGATGTGTCGCGCCCCGCGCAGATGAACTCGGGGTCTCCCGCGTATCACGGCGGGCTGCGATTCTACAGCGAGGGCTGGAAGGCCAACGAGACCAACGGCCCGGCCGGAGGGCTCAAGCCCCTCTCCGCCGCGGTCAGCGGCGTGCTGATCCCCTTGGCCAGCGCGGGGCTGACCAATCCTCTCGGACAGGCCGCGGCTTTCGACGTTTTCGTGCCGGTGATCGCTTCGCGCGACGGCAAGAGCAAGGGCAACACTTTGTCTTTCATCGGCGAGATCGCGGCGGGCAGCGGCATCGGCGCCGTCGAGCTGCCGTCGCTGACCCTCGGCGTCCCGGGCGTCACGGCGGCCGCGGCGGGCTCCGCGATCGACCAGGGTGTCGCCGGGGTCAACGCGGCCGCCAACATCGAGCCCATCCGCGTGCGGACCTTCCGGGGCGCCCTGAACTACACCTTCCCGAGCCCCAAATGGGCGGCGGCCGCCGGCTACTCCCAAGTGGAGGGCCGCAACCTCGACCGCTTCAGCACGACGGCCGCGATCGCCAACGCGATCGCGCCGAAGCTTCAGTACGGCTTCGCGACCCTCTTCTACGATCCGTTCGACTGGCTCCGGCTGGCGGCGCAGGCGAGCCAGACGCGCGATACCTACAACGACACCGCCAATCGGTACGCCTACAACAACCGGCTGCAGCTCTCCCTGTTTTTCATCTTCTGAGCCGTTCCCCGACTCGCCTTGCCCTCTCGCGTCCAACCATGGTACCATCGGCAGCGATGAAGCCGTGGAGCCCGTCTTACTGGTTCCTCCTGTGGGAGCTCACCCGGACGGAGTTCAAGGTCCGGGACCAAGGCACCGTGTTCGGCTTCCTCTGGACTTTGCTGCATCCGGCCTTGATGTTCGCGGTGCTCTACGCGCTGTTCATCAGCTGGTTCGACCGCTTCGTCGAGCAGTACGCCGCCTACCTGATCGTCGGCCTGGTGCAGTGGCAGTTCTTCGAGAAGGCGACCTCGATCGCGATCACCAGTCTGCGGCGCAAGGACGGGCTGATCCGCAACTTCAAGTTCCCGCTCGAGCTCATCGTCTTCTCGGCCGTCGGCTCGGTGCTGTGGTCCTACCTGCTCGAGACCGGGGTGCTGCTGGGCTTCCTGCTCTGCCTGGGCCTCAAGCCCACGCTGGGCTGGCCGCTGCTGCCGGCGGTCGTGCTGGCGCATCTGGCCTTCACCTTGGGAGTCTCGCTCGTGCTGGCGCTCGCCGCCGTCGAGTTCCAGGACCTCGACCGCGTGTGGGGCGTGCTGACGACAGCGGGCTTCTATCTGACCCCCGTCTTTTATCCGCTCTCGCTCATCTCGCAGAGGTACGGGCGCTTCATGGCGTTCAATCCGCTGCTGCACATCCTCGGAGCCTTCCGGGCCTGCCTCGTTCCGGGACAGACCTTCCAGGCCGCGGGACTCTTTTGGGTCGTGCCTCTGAGCGCGGCGCTATGCGTGGCGGGCGTCCTCGTGTTCCGCCGCCGCAGCTTCTGGATCACGGACAGGGTCTTCGCGCTGTGACTTCGCCCGCGACCGCGCTGAGGCTCGAGGGCGTCGGGAAATGCTATATGGTCTCGACGCTGGCCGCGCGCGAGACCTTCCCGCAGACCCTCAACCGGCTCCTGACGGGCAACTCCTCGCGCCGCGCGCTTTGGGCCCTGCGCGGGCTGTCTTTCGAGTTGGCCCGGGGCGAGGTCCTCGGAGTGATCGGCGCCAACGGGGCGGGCAAGAGCACTTTGCTGATGCTCCTGGCGCAGATCATCGCCCCGACGGAGGGCCGCGTCGAGGTCCACGGCAAGAGCAGCATCTTCTTCCAGCTGGCCTCCGGGCTGCGGCCCCAGCTCACGGTCCTCGACAATTTCTCGGTGTGCGCAGCACTGCTTGGGATCGAGAGAGCGAAGTTCCGCGAGCTTTTGCCCGCGATGGTCGAGTTCTCGGGACTGGGCGACTACCTGCACGCGCGCTACGGGGAGCTTTCCTCGGGACTGGCCGCACGCGTCCCGTTCGCGGCCGCGGTCCACGCCAAGCTCGACATCGTCATGGCCGACGAGATGATCGCCGTCGGCGACGAGGCGTTCCAGCAGAAGTGCTTCAAGACTTTCGAGGAGTTCCGGCGCTCGGGCAAGACGATGGTGCTCGCCTCCCATGGGATGGACCTCGTGGCCAAGCTCTGCACGAAATCCCTCTACCTTCGCGGCGGCGCGGCGGCCTATTTCGGCGACCCGATCGAGGCGATCCGGCGGTACGGGGCCGACTCGTCGGCCCCCGGCTCGGCTCTTGCGCGGGCTGAGCCATTATTGTAAAGTGGCATCGTGCCGAACAAGAAGAAGCCGGGGCGCAAAGGGCCGGCCTCCAAGAAGGGGCGAAAATACCAGAAGCCGACGCTGACCAAGCACGGCCCCCTCGACTCCGACGTGGCCGCCTTCAGCGCCCTCTACTGAGAAAGCGTCTCCCCGCGTCCGTGCCGTGAATATCGCGCTGGTCGCCGGCTCCTATCTCGAAGACGCCACGACGCGCTCGGTCCTCACCGGCCTGCAAGGCTCGTTGCGCGCGCTCTCCCACCGGGCCCTGATCGTGTCGCGCCGCGCGCCGCCCTCGGGCGGGCGCGGCTTCCCTCCGTTGAGAGGCCCGTCGATCATCAGGATCGCGTCGGCTGGCGCGCTGGCCCCTCTCGTGCGGCGTCGTGCGATCGACGTCGTCCATCTGCATTTCTCCGGCTGGTTTCGTCCCTGGATGCTGCCCCTGGCCCGACTGGAATTCCCTCCGATGACGCGGCTCGTCGTGACTTTCCAGGATTTCCTCCACCCCGAACTGCCGGGGAACTCCCGCCGCGAAAGCCTCGCCCTGCGGCGGCTCCTGCGGCGCGCCCACGCCGTCACGGCCGTCTCGGAATTCCTAAGCGATCGCGTTGAACGCGAGTTTCCGGAGCTTCGCGGGAGGGTCCGGGCCGTTCCCAACGGAGTCGTCCGGCACGGCGGGGACGCGGCGGCGCTTCCCGCCGGGAGGAGGCCGTACATCCTGTCGATCGGGCGCCTGGCCCCGTACAAGGGGATGGACCTGCTGGTGATGGCCTACGCGAAAATGGGACGGCCCGACCTGGACCTCGTGCTCTGCGGCGCGCCGTTCCAGAAGAAGTCGATCGCGGGGCTGATCGGGGCCTTGAAGCTCGAGGGGCGCGTGCGTCTGACGGGCCTCAAGAGCCCCGGACAAGTGCGGAGTCTTCTCGACGGCTGCCGCTTCTACGCAGCCGCGCCGAGGGCCGAGACCTTCGGCATGGCCATCGTCGAGGCGATGGGCGCGGGCAAGGCCGTGCTGGCCACGCGCGTAGGCGGGGTCCCGGAATATCTCCGCAGCGGAGTCAACGGCCTGCTCGTCGATCCCGGAGACGTGGAGGGGCTCTGCCGAGGCCTGGAACGTCTCGCCGGGGACGCGGTGCTGCGTAAGAAGCTGGCAGCGGGCGCACGAGAGACGGCGCGCGGCTTCGCTTGGGACCGGATCGCCGGGAGGTATCTCGGGGTCTACGCGGCCTAGTTGCCGTCGGCGCGGCGGACGTGGTCCTTGAGGCCCTCGCACCGGCACCAGTCCGGATGCGGCTGTCCCTCGCGCCAGCCGGATTTCTCGAGTTCGTCCTTGACCCAGCACGCATAGCAGAGCATGAGCCGGTTGATGGGCTTGTTCTGGCCGCAGCGGCGGCAGAGGCCGCGCGAGGGAGGGACGCGCTGCTTGACCTTGGCAGGGTCTTTCTCGTCTTTCTCCTCGACTTCGGGAGCGGGGGCTTCTCGGATCTCAGTGAGGAGCTCTTCGGCGGTGATCATTATGGGCACACTCCGCGATTGCAGTTCTTGCACCAGCCCGCGATGCGTCCGGCGGGGTTCTTGCGGTTGAGCTTGAGGTAGTCCTTGCAGCCGGGGCAGTAGACGTCCAATGTCTTGATCTCGATCTGCGGGTAGTCCTTCTCGAAGATCTCCGCGCTGTCGTGCCTGGGCTGCAGCCACTTTCCGGTCACCATGAAAGTTAGGCTTTTCGCACCTTGACCAGCTTTTCGAGCTCATAGGGCAGCGAGAAATGCATGTCCTCCTCGACGGTCTCGAACTCCTCGACCTCGCTGACGCCGTAGTGGTCTTGGCAGTATTTTACCACTTCCTGAACGAGCACCTCGGGGGCGGAGGCTCCCGCCGTGAGTCCCAGGCACTTGACGCCCTTGAGCCAGGCGTCGTCGATGCCGGAGGCGCGCTCGATGAGGTACGAGCGCACGCCCTTCGACTTTGCGACCTCGCACAGGCGCAGGGAGTTGGAGGAATTCGGCGCGCCCAGCACGAGCAGGAGATCGACGTGCGGGACCAAGGCCTTGACCGCGTTCTGGCGGTTCTGGGTCGCGTAGCAGATGTCGTCCTTGGAGGGCGCGTGGAGGTTGGGAAAGCGCCGCTTGAGCGCGGCGACGATCTCGCGCGTGTCGTCGAGCGAGAGCGTCGTCTGCGTCAGATAAGCCACCTTGTCGGGGTTGGGGACCTCGACCTTCTCGGCTTCTTCCGGGGAGCCTACGACCTTCATGTGGTCGGGAGCCTCGCCCAAAGTGCCGATGGTCTCGACGTGGTCGGCGTGGCCGATCAGGATGATCGTGTAGCCGCGCTTGGCCAGAGCGATGGCTTCCAGGTGCACCTTCGTGACCAGCGGGCAGGTCGCGTCGATGGCGTTGAGCTTGCGCTGTTTGGCTTCCGAGACGACCGCGGGGCTGACCCCGTGGGCCGAGAAGATCAGCCAGGAGCCCGCGGGGACCTCGGAGAGGTCCTCGACGAAGACCGCGCCCTTGGCGCGCAGGCCGTCGACGACGTAGCGGTTGTGTATGATCTCATGCCGGACGTACACCGGCTTGCCGCAAATCTCGAGGGCCTTCTCGACGACGTCGATGGCGCGGACGACGCCCGCGCAAAATCCGCGAAGACGGGCCAGGACTAATTTTTGGACCTTGATCTTGGGAGCCGTGCCGGTCTTCATAGGGCGGTGATCTCCTTCTCGAGCTTGCGTCCGAGCCATTCGGCGACCCGGGCCGCGATCTTGGGGGCCGAGAGGCCCACCGCGTCGTAGAGCAGGTTCGGCGCGCCGTGCTCGACGAAGCCGTCGGGCAGGCCGAGGCGGAGCACGCGCGTCTCGCTCTCTTCCAGCGCCTCGAGCACCGCGGAGCCGAAGCCGCCCTGCAGGACGTTGTCCTCGACGGTCACCAGGCGCCCGGTCCGGGACGCGGCCTCTTTGAGGAGCTCGACGTCCAGCGGTTTGACGAAGCGCATGTTGAGGACCCCGGCCGAGACCCCGATGTCGTCGAGCATGTGCGCCGCCTCGACTGCGGGATGCACACGGCTGCCGATGGCCAAGATCGTGACGTCCGAGCCGTCCTTCCAGCGCACGCCTTTTCCCACTGGCAAGGTCTTAGGCTCGGCGTCGACCGGCACGCCCACGGAGACTCCGCGGGGATACCGGATCGAGACCGGCGCGTTGAGCGCGAGGGCCGTGCGGAGCATGTGCTGAAGCTCGTTCTCGTCGGCCGGCGCCATGACCGTCATGTTCGGGATCATGCGCAGGTACGAGAAATCGAAAACGCCGTGATGAGTCGGCCCGTCCTCGCCGACGAGGCCCGCGCGGTCGAGGCACAGGATCACGGGGAGCTTCTGCAGGCAGATGTCGTGCTCGATCTGGTCGAAGGCGCGCTGCAGGAAGGTCGAGTAGATGGCGACGACGGGGCGGTAGCCCTCCGAGGCCAGCCCGCCGGCGAAGGTCACGGCGTGCTCCTCGGCCAGGCCCACGTCGAAGTAGCGGCGCGGGAAGCGGTCGCGGAAGGCGTCGAGGCCCGTGCCTTCGGGCATCGCGGCCGTGATCCCCACGATGCGCGGGTCCTGCTCGGCCTCCCTGAGGAGGTACTTCGAGAAGGCGGCGGTGTAGGCCGGAGGCGGCGGCTTGGGCGTCGGGTTCTTGAGGAACTTTCCCGAGGCGGGGTCGAACTTGCTCGGCCCGTGCCAGGTGTACTGGTCGGCTTCCGCCGGCGCGTAGCCCTTGCCTTTCTTGGTCACGCAGTGAAGCAGGATGGGTCCTTTGAGCGTCTTGATGTGCTTCAAGACCTCGACGAGCTTCTGCACATCGTGGCCGTCGACGGGGCCGAAATAGGCGAAGCCCATCTCCTCGAAGAGCATGCCCGGGAAGAGCAGGACCTTGGCGCGCTTGGCGACCCGGAGCATGACCTGGCCCCAGAATTTGAAGCGGATCAGGAAGTCCTGCACGGCCTTCTCGGCGTTTCGCACCGCGCCCAAGGTCAGGAGCTTCGTCAGGAAGGTGCCCAGGGCGCCGACGCGGTTCGAGATGAACATCTGGTTGTCGTTGAGGATGATGAGCAGGTCGGTCTGCACCTGGCCCGCGTTCTGCAGGCCTTCGTAAGACTCGCCGCCCGTCATGCAGCCGTCGGAGACGATCGCGACGACCTTGTGCTTCTCGCCCTTGAGGTCGCGCGCCACGGCCATTCCGAGCGACGCCGAGATCGCCGTCGAGGCGTGGCCCGCGCCGAAGGTGTCGTAGGGGGACTCGGCGCGCTTGATGAAGCCTGAGATGCCGCCGAGCTGGCGAATGCGCGAGAGCGCCTCGCGGCGGCCGGTCAGGATCTTGTGGCCGTAGGTCTGGTGGCCGGTGTCCCAGACGAGCTTGTCCTGCGGCGTGTTGAAGACGTAGTGAAGCGCGGTCGTGATCTCGGTCGCGCCCAGGCTCGAGCCGAAGTGGCCGCCAATCTTGGAGATGGTCTGAATCAGATATTCGCGGATCTCGGCGCAGACCTGCGGGAGCTTGTCGGGCGGCAGCTGGCGCAGCTGGGCGGGATCGTCGATCGTCGTGAGGAGTTCCAATGCCATTTATTTTTCTCTCGTGATGATGTAATTCGCTAAATCGTGGAGCGGGCGCGCCTTGGCGCCGAAGGGCTTCAAGGCGCAGCGGCCCTCGGCGATGAGCGCGGCGGCCATCGCGCGCGAGTCAGCGATGCCGTAGAGCCGCGCGTAGGTCAGCTTGTCGTTCTGCGCGTCGGAGCCTCTCTTGCCGAGCTTTTTCTTGTCCCCGATGACGTCGAGGACGTCGTCGGCGATCTGGAAAGCGAGTCCGATCGCCTTGCCGTAGGCGCGCAGCCGGCGCAGGCGGTCGGGCGCCGCGCCCGCGAGGATCGCGCCGGCCTCGAGGCTCGCGGTGATCAGCGCCGCGGTCTTGTGGAGATGGATGTACTCGAGCGCCTTCTTGGGGTTGAAGCCGTGGTTCTTCTTCTTCCAGCCCTCGGCCTCGAGGTCGGCGACCTGGCCGCCGACCATGCCCTGGACCCCGGCGCCGCGCGCGATGACTTTCATGAGTTCCGCGGTGGCCCGGCCGGAGAGCTTCAGTTTCGCGGCGTTGACGGCGGCGGCCTCAAAAGCGTAGGTCAGCAGCCCGTCGCCGGCCAGGATCGCCATCGCCTCGCCGAAGACCTTGTGATTGGTCGGCTTGCCGCGCCGCAGGTCGTCGTCGTCCATCGCGGGCAGATCGTCGTGAATGAGGGAATATGTGTGGATCATCTCGAGAGCGCAGGCGGTCTTCACCGCCTTGCGGGGATTCAGGCCGCAGCACTCGGCCGCCGCCATGACGAGCACGGGTCGCAGGCGCTTGCCGCCGGCGAAGATGGAGTAGCTCATCGCCGCGACGATGGCCTTGGGCTCTTCGCTCCGCCCGCGCAGCAGGACCTTGAGCTCGGCGTCGACGAGCGCGCCGCGCGAGGTCATGTAGGCGTCGAGGGTCGCGCTCATAGCGAGGGGAGCAGAGCCTCCAGGAAGCGGCCCAAGTTCTCGATCGCGCGGCGCTGCTTGAAGCCCGTCGCGATCATGACGGGCAGGTCGGCGAAGTTGCCCAGCACGTAGCGCGCCAGCGACAGCGCGTCCTCGCCCGCGGGGACCGCGCGCGGGAGGCGGTCTTCGAGCCCGTCGAGGACGACGCGGACCGGCAGGATGGGGAGCCCGCGCTCGTCGGACCAAGCCCTCAGCGCCTGAGTCTCCATGTCGACGGCGCTGGCCCTTTCCTTCGCGCCCAACGCGCGCTTCTGTTCGGGCGAGCAGAGCACGCGTTCGGAGTGCGCGATCTTGCCGAAATGGATCGAGATTCCCCGGTCCGCCGCGATGCGCCGCGCCAGAGGCGGCAGCGCGGCGTCGGACCCGCGGATGTCGCAGACGATGTCGCCGGAAGCCATGCCGGGCTGCAAGGCTCCCGCGAAGCCCGCGCTCAGCGCGAGCCCGAAAGTCTCGGAGATCTCGTCGAGGGCTTCACCCGCCTTCACCGGACCGACCCCCGTCTGAATCAGCACGACCCTGCGTTCTCCGAGAAGTCCTTCCCAGCGTCCGGCGCGTACGCGGGCCAAGCGGAGGCCGGCGGCTAAAGGGGCGGCCTCCCATCTGGTCGCCGAGCAAAGGAGCAGCGACCCAGCGGTGGGGGCCGGCAGGCTCTCCTGCGTCTTTGAATCCACGAGGATCATCGCGCGGCCGACGCCGCCTCCCGCTTGATGTAGCCGTTGGCCGAAAACCAAGCGGCCGCGTCGGCCAGGGCTTGCCGCGCAGGGGTGGGCGAGTAGCCGAGCTCCGCGCGGGCCTTCGACGAGTCGAACCACATGTAGTGCTTGGCCATGCGCACCGCGTCGAGCGGCGCGAGAGGCTCTCCTCCGAAGACCCGCGCCCTCGCGGTGTCGAGCGCCCCGAAAGCGAGCGCGACGGCGTAGGGGGTCTTGAACGACGGTCCGGGGAACCCCGTGACTTGCGAGAGCGCGTCGAGTACTTGTTTCAAGGTCATGTTCTCGCCGCCGAGGATGTAGCGGCTTCCGACGCGGCCTTTCTGGGCCGCCAGGAGATGCCCGAGGGCCGCGTCGCGCACATGGACCACGTTCATGCCCGTGTCGATATACGAGGGGATGCGGCCGTTCATGAAATCGACGACGATGCGGCCGGTGGGGGTCGGCTTGATGTCGTAAGGTCCGAGGGGCGCCGCCGGATTGACGACGACGACTGGAGCGCCCTTGGCCGCCAGCTCGAGCGCGGCGCGCTCCGCGAGCCATTTGGAGCGCTTGTAGTGGCTGATGATCTGATCGACCGAGGAATACTCGGAGGTCTCGTCGACGGGACGATGATCGTCGGGCAGCTTGACCGCGGCCACGCTGGAGCAGACGACGATCTTCTCGCAGCCGGCGCGGCGGGCGGCTTCGACCGTGTTGATGGTCCCCTCGACATTGGACCTGTACATCTCTTCGGGATTGGTGACCCAAATGCGGTAGTCGGCCGCGACATGGAAGGCGTAGCGGCAGCCCTTCGTGCCCGCGGCCAAGGCGTCCTTGTCGGAAAGGCCGCCCTCGACGACCTCGACGGAGAGGCCTTCTAGGTTCTTTCGGTTCGAGCCTTTGCGGGCCAAGGCCTTGACCTTGAAGCCCTTCTCGAGCAGGAGACGGACGAGGTTGGCGCCGACGAAGCCCGTCCCGCCCGTGACGAAGACCGAGTCCATCAACTCGGGAGGCGGGAGCCCTCCGGGCTCTTGTTCGCGGAAGTCAGCGCTTCCTCGTACGACTTGCCGTTCTCGCGCGGGTAGGAGCGCTCGACCTTCTGCGGACCCTTGATCGTCGCGAAATCCCGCACGAGCTCGAAGAACTTCGAGAGGCTCTCGAAGCCTTCCTTGACCGCGGAGGGCTCGAACCCGCAATGGGTCATGCAGTTGGCGCACTTGGGGTTGCCCGAGGCGTGGCCGTATTGCGACCAGTCGGTCGTGTCGAGCAGCTCCTTGTAGGACTTGGCGTAGCCGCCCTCGGCCATGAGGTAGCAGGGCCGCTGCCAGCCGAAGACGTTGCGCAGGGGATTTCCCCACGGGGTGCACTCGTACTCGCGCTTGCCCTCGAGGAAGTCGAGGTAGAACGGCGAGTGATTGAAAGCCCAGCCCTTCGTGCGCCAGTCCTTGAGGGCCTCGGCGAACCACTTCTTCGTCTCCTCGTTCTTGAGGAAGAGGTCCTGCCCGGGAGCCTTCTCGTACGCGTAACCGGGAGAGATCATCATGCCGTCGATGCCCATCGCCATGTTCTCGTCGAAGAAGCGGCGGAACTCGTTGGCGTCCTCGCCGAGAAAGATGGTCGAGTTGGTCATGACCGTGAAGCCCTTCTCCTTGGCAAGCCGGATCGCCCGGGTCGCCGTCTTGTACACGCCGTCCTGGCAGACCATGCGGTCGTGCGTCTTCTCGACCCCATCGAGGTGGATCGAGAAAATGAGGTATGGGGAGGGCTTGAACTTGTGGAGGTTCTTCTCGAGCAGAAGCGCGTTGGTGCAAAGGTAGATCGTTTTCTTGCGACTGATCAGGCCGTCGACGATCTTGTCGATCTCGGGGTGGATCAGCGGCTCGCCGCCCGCGATCGAGACCACGGGTGCGCCGCACTCCTCGACGGAGGCGAAGCACTCCTCGGGGGTCAGCCGCTTGCGCAGAACTTCAGTCGGGTACTGGATCTTGCCGCAGCCCGCGCATTCGAGGTTGCACGCGAACAACGGCTCGAGCATCATGACGATGGGATATTTCTCGACGCCTTTCATCCTCTGGCCGACGAGGTACTTGAAGACGGACAGCTGGGCCTGCATGGACATCGGCATGGTCGATTATCTCCCGGTCAGCTCGCGCAGCCGGCGCTGGTAGAGGCCCAGGGCCTGCAGCGGGAAGTACTGACGGTACAGCGGGTACTCTAAGTAGAAAACCTTGGGAAAGCCCGTGCCGGTCCACTCGGTCTCGTCCCAGCAGCCGTCCTGGCGCTGGGTGCGGATCAGGTAGTCGACCCCGCGGCGCACGGAGTCGTCGAAGACTCCGGCGGCCATGAGGCCCATCAGAGCCCAGCCGGTCTGCGTCGGGGTCGCGGCGCCGCAGCGGCCCTTGAGAGAGGGGTCGGCGTAGGTCGCGCAGGTCTCGCCCCAGCCGCCGTCCTCTCGCTGGACGCTCTTGAGCCAGGCCACCGCCTTGCGGATGTAGGGGGATGTCATGTCCTCGTCGACGGCGGCCAGGCCCTTCAAGACCTGCCACGTGCCGTAGATGTAGTTGACGCTCCAGCGTCCGTACCAGGAGCCGTCGTCCTCCTGCTCGCGGCTTAGGAAGCGCACGGCCTTATCGACGCTCGTGAATCCGCGGTCGTAGCCGATTTTGCCTAGGAGCTCGAGCACGCGCCCCGTGATGTCGGCGTAGGGCGGGTCGATCATCGCGTTGTGGTCGGCGAATGGGATCTTGGTCAGGATCGCCTTGGTATTCTCCTTGTCGAAGGCCGCCCAGCCGCCCGAGGACGACTGCATGGAAAGGACCCAGTTGAGCCCGCGCAGGCAGGCCTTCTCTCGCGCCGAGGCCAGCGGCTCGTCGAGGTAGACGTTGCGCAGGGCCAGCATGACCATCGCCGAGTCGTCGACGTCGGCGTAGTAGGAGTTGGCGAACTGGAAGCACCAGCCTCCCGGCTGGCCCTTGGGGTTGGTGAATTTCCAATCGCCCTCGATGGCGATCTCCTGCTTGATCAGCCAATCGGCCGCCTTCACGATCGCCGGGTGGCTGCGGTCGAGGCCGGCCTCCGCCAGCGAGATGACCGCGATCGCGGTGTCCCAGACCGGGGCCCAAGAGGGTTGATACTCCAGCTCGTCGCTCTCGAGAGCGTCTTGCCCAGCCAGAGGGCTGGGCACCTCCATCTTGTCGAGGAACTGGAGCTGTTCCACCAGGCGCGGATCGGTGTCGGGGTAGCCCAGGCACTTCATCGCCATGATCGTGTTGACGACGCCGGGGTAGATCGCGCCGAGGCCGTCGGAGCCCTGCAGGCGCTCGAGCATCCAGTCCTCGGCCAGGCGCAGAGCCCAGACGCGGATCCAGTGGCCGCCCTTGCCTTCGATCGCCTTGAGGCCCTCGTCCCACATGAGGAAGAAGGTCGTCCAGGAGAAGAACCCGTGGGCTCCGACCGCCTCCTTGAGCGGGATCCAGCGCGACGAATTCGGGAAAAGCTCGTCGAGCACGGCGTGCGGCGGGCAGGGGATCGCGGGCTGATAGGACCAGACGATCGAGAGCGGCACGACGATCGAGCGCGTCCAGGCGCTCATCTCGTAGATGTTGAAGTAGAACCAGTTGGGGAAGAGCATGAGCTCGGGGGGTATGGTCGGCACGCCGCGCCAGTCGTACTGGCCGAAGAGGGCCATGTAGAACTTGGTGTAGGTGTTGACGCGGTGGATGCCTCCGAGTTCTTTGATTTTCTTCCGTGCGGAGGCCATCCTCGGTTCATTGGGAGAATGGCCGGCGAACTTGAGCGCCCAGTAGGCCTTGACGGTCGCCGAGATCTCGGCCGGGCCGTTCTTGAAGATCGGCCAGCCGCCGTCGGGCAGCTGCTGGGAGATGATCCGATTGGCCAACTTGCGGACCTTGATCGAGTTGCCGCGGCCGAGGAAATTGAGCAGCATGACCGTGTCGGACTCGAGCGTGGTGTCGGCGCGCAGCGCGCTGTACCAGCAGCCGGATTCCGGGTCCTGCATCTTAAGGAGAGCGTTTTGGGCCTTGGAGATCGTCTCGCGCAGGTCGCTGGGAACTCCGCGGTCGGAAATCGGCTGATCGAGCCCCGGCTTGAGGTTTTGGGCCCAGTCCTTGGGCTTGCGGTTGCGGCGCAGGGAAGGGGAAAGCAAAGCCGAGACGATGTCTTTGATCATAAGTTTAGCATTATACCAATTCCGCCAGCCCTATTCAACGACGGGGAGCTACGAGGTGCTCCTGGATTTCTGCTAATATCACTTCCATGGCATACGATATGGACCTAGGGCAGTTTGAGACCGTCCTGCGGGAGGCGCTTGATGGTCTGCCCCGCAAATTCAAGCGCCAATTGAATAACCTCGAATTCGTGGTCGAAGACGATCCCTCCCCGGAGCAAGTAAAGCACTTGGGGGGCGGAACGCTCCTGGGGCTCTACCAAGGCATTCCGCTTCCGCGCCGCCGGCCGGGGACGGGCTATTACGGCGCTCTTCCCGACAAGATCACGCTGTTCAGGCATCCATTGCAGAGCGTCAGCGGCGACCGCGAAGACCTCGTGAACCGCATCCGCCGCACCGTCCTGCACGAGATCGGACATTATTTCGGCATCGGCGACGAGGATCTGCGCGCGATGGGGTACTGAGGTGCGGGCTGGTCAGCCGCCGAG
Organism: Elusimicrobiota bacterium; assembly: GCA_016194705.1. Taxonomy (GTDB): domain Bacteria; phylum Elusimicrobiota; class Elusimicrobia; order UBA1565; family UBA9628; genus PALSA-1176. The sequence continues at coordinate 94,273 of JACQAZ010000018.1, forward strand.
GTAGGCCTTCTGGATCTCGGGGGAGGCCAGCAGGTCCTTGCCCGCGCCCTCGGTCGCGACCTTGCCGGTCTCGAGCACGTAGGCGCGGTGGGCGATCATGAGGGCCTTGTGGGCGTTCTGCTCGACCAGGAGCACGGCGACACCCTCCGAGTTGACGCCCTTGATCACGGCAAAGATCGTCTCGACGACCTGCGGAGCCAGGCCCAGCGAGGGCTCATCAAGCAGCAGGAGCCGGGGACGGCTCATCAGCGCGCGGGCGACCGCCAGCATCTGCTGCTCGCCGCCCGAGAGCGTCCCGCCGACCTGGGAGCGGCGCTCCTTGAGGCGGGGGAAGAGGGTGTAGGCCTTCTCCAGGTCGGCGGCGATGCCGGCTTTGTCGCGGCGCAGATAGGCGCCGAGTTCCAGGTTCTCGAGCACGGTGAGATTGAGGAAGATGCCGCGCCCCTCTGGGGCGTGGGCCATGCCTCGGCCGACGAGTTGATGGGCGGAGAGTCCCGTCACGTCTTCGCCCGCCAGGCTTACGGCGCCTGAGGTCGCGCGAAGCATGCGCGAGACGGCCTTGAGCGTCGTCGTCTTGCCGGCTCCGTTGCAGCCGATGAGTGCTACGATCTCGCCAGGCTCGACGTGCACGGACACACCGTGCAGCGCCTGCACGGCGCCGTAGTGGACGACGAGGTCCTTGACCTCGAGCAGCGCGCTCACGCGGCCTCCTGCACGCCCAGGTAGGCCTCGATGACCTTGGGATCGCGCCTGACTTTTTCTGGGGGGCCCGAGGCGATCGTGACGCCATGGTCGAGCACGATGAGGCGCTCCGAGATGCCCATGACGAGCTTCATGTCGTGCTCGATGAGCAGCACCGCGACCTTGAACTTGTCGCGAATATCGTGGATCAAGGTCATGAGCTTGGTCGTCTCAGTCGCGTTCATCCCGGCGGCCGGCTCGTCGAGGCATAGGACCTTGGGGCCGGTGGCCAAAGCGCGCGCGATCTCGAGGCGGCGCTGGAGGCCGTACGGCAGATTCTTGGCGAGCTCGTCCCCGCGGCTTTCCAGTCCCATGAATTCCAGAAGTTCCAATGCGCGTTCTTCCATCGCCTGCTCGCGGCCCGCGTGGCCCGCGGTCAGCGCGAGGGACTGCCAAAGCGGGCCGTGCCCGTGCGCATGGCAGGCGACCCGGACGTTGTCCAGAACGGTCAGCGCCTTGAAGAGACGGATATTTTGGAAGGTCCGCGCCAGGCCTTTGCGGCAGACTTGGTGGGGCTTGAGGCCGTTGACGAGCTCGGCTCCCAGGAGGACGCGGCCGGAGGTCGGTGCGTAGACGCCGCTGAGCGCGTTGAACGCCGTCGTCTTGCCGGCGCCGTTGGGACCGATGAGGCCGACGAGCTCGCCTGGCTTGAGCGCCAAGTTGAACGCGTCGAGGGCCTTGAGGCCGCCGAACTCCATCGTGACCGACTCCGCGCGCAGTATCTCGTCGTTCAAGACAGGGCCTCGGCTCGTTTGCGTCTCCAAGACTTCGCGAAATCCCAGACTTCCCGGTGGCCGAACAGGCCCGTCGGGCGAGAAAGCATGAGTACCACGAGCAAGAGCGAGTAGATGACCATGCGGTACTGGTCCACGCCGCGCAGAAGCTCCAAGGAGCTGGTCAAGAGCACGGCGGCGAAGACGGCCCCCGAGATCGAGCCCATGCCGCCCAGCACGACCATGACGACGACCTCGATCGACTTCACGTAAGTGAAGGACTTGGGCGTGACGAGCAGGATGTAGTGACCCAACAGCCCGCCGCCCAAGCCCGCGAAGGCGGCGGAGAGCACGAAGGCGCGCACCTTGTAGCCGGTGGTGTCCACACCCATGGCCTCGGCGGCCACTTCGTCCTCGCGGATGGCCAGCAGCGCTCGCCCGTGCGTGCTCAGGAGCAGCCGTCGCGCGGTGACGATGGCGGCCAAAACTCCCAGACCGACCCAGATCAAACTCGTGTACGGCGGTACGCCCGAGATGCCGGTAGCGCCGCCGAGCCAGCTCATGTTCTCGATGAGGACCCGGATGATCTCGTTGAAGCCCAGCGTCACGATCGCGAGGTAGTCGCCGCGCAGACGCAAAGACGGTATGCCGACCAGCAGTCCCATGAAGGCCGCCATGCCCATGCCGGCGAGCAAAGCGATGAAAAAGACGCCGTTGTTCCAGACCAGGGGCGAGACGGAAGCCGATTCTCCGAACGCCAGCGTGATCTTGGCGGCCGTGTAGGCTCCAACGGCCATGAAGCCGGCGTGGCCGAGCGAGAACTGCCCGGTGAAGCCGTTGACCATGTTGAGCGAGACGGCCAGGATGACGTTGACTCCGATGTTGACCAAAATGATCGCGATCTGGGGCGGGGCCCAGAGTTGGATGAGCCATAGCACCGGCAGGCCGAGCACGAAGGGCAGCAGCGACTTCCAGGCCCGCATTAGACCTTCTCCGCGGTTCGGCGGCCGAAGAGGCCTTCGGGCTTGACTAAAAGCACGATGATGAGGATCGCAAACGCGATCGCGTCCCGGTAGGAGGAGAAGGCATAGCCCGCGACGAACTCCTCGGACAGGCCGAGGATGAGCCCGCCGATCATCGCTCCGGGGACGTTGCCGATCCCGCCGAACACCGCCGCGACGAAGGCCTTCAAGCCCGGCATCATGCCCATCATGGGGTCGATGCGGGGACGGGAGATGGCGACCAGCAGCGCCGCCGCGGCGGCCAACGCGCTTCCCAACGCGAAGGTCCCCGAGATGACGCGGTCGACCGGGATGCCCATGAGGCCCGCGATCGACGGGTCGAAGGAGACTGCGCGCATCGCCGTGCCGAATTTGGTGCGGTAGACGATGAACTGAAGGCCCAGCATCAGGCCGATCGCGACGGCCAGCGATATGACGTCGTAGTTCGAGATCGCGACCTCGCCGACCTCGAACCAGACCACCCGCTGGAAAAGCTCGGGAAAGAATCTCGGCGTGGGCCCCGGCGGGAACTCGATGGGCAGGCCGTTCCAGTGAGGGAGCTGGAAGCCATACTCCAATAAGAAGCTGATGCCGATGGCCGTGATGAGCGAGGTCAGGCGGGGACGCTCGCGCAGGGGCCGGTACGCGAGCCGCTCGATGACGTACCCGAGCGCCGCGCAGATCCCCATCGAGCCGGCGAACACGACCACGGTCTTGCCGAGCGTCGGATTCTCGGCCACGCCAAGGGCGTGCGCCAAGTAGAAAGCGGCGAAAGCGCCTACCATGTAGACGTCGCCGTGGGCGAAGTTGATCAGGCGAAGAACTCCGTAGACCATCGTGTAGCCCAAGGCGATCAGGGCGTAGATCGTCCCGACGGAGAGTCCGTTGACGACGTGCTGGAGGAACTCGGACAAATTCTAAGGGCGGACCGTGGCCGCGTAGTGCGGGGCGCGGCCCGCGATCTTGAGCACGACGGCGGGCTTAACGGCGTTGTGGTCCCCGTCGATCGTGATGACGCCGGTCACGCCCTTGTAGCCCTTGGTCGCCGCCAGAGCGCGGCGCAAGGCGTCGCCGCCGGCGTCGCCGCCGCGGCCCATGGCGTCGGCCGCGATGAACAGCGCGTCGTAGGCCAGGGCCGCCAGGGCGTCGGGCATCTCCCCGTACTTGGCCTTGTACTTCTTGACGAAGTTCTGGATCGCGGGGCTCGGGTCGTCGGTCGAGTAGTGGTTCGAGAAGTAGTGGCCGTCCATCGCCGAGCCGCCGATCTCGTAGAGCTTGGAGGAGTCCCAGCCGTCGCCTCCGAGCATGGGCTGGTTCATGTTGAGCTCGCGCGCCTGGCGGGCGATGAGCGCGACGTCGGTGTAGTAGCCGGGGACGTAGATGGCCTCGGGCTTCTTGCCCTTGAGCGCGGTCAGCTGCGCCTTGAAGTCCTGGTCGCCGGCCTTGTAGCTCTCGTCGGCGATGATGGAGCCGCCCAGGGCCTTGAACTTTTCCGTGAAGTACTGGGCCAAGCCCATCGAGTAGTCGTTGCCGACGTCGCGCAGGATGGCCATCTTGGAGAGCTTGAGATCGTTCTTGGCGAACTTGGCCATGACCGTGCCCTGAAACGGGTCGATGAAGCAGACGCGGAAGACGTACTGGCGGACCTTCCCGCCTTCCTTGGTGACGCGAGGGTTCGTCGAGGACGGAGTGATCATTGGGACTTTGTTGGCCTCGGCGATAGGCGCCATGGCCAAGGAGCGCGAGGAGGCGACCTCGCCGATCACGAGGCTGACCTTGTCCTGGGCCACCAGCCGCGTCATCGCGGTGGCGGCCTCCTCGGGCTTGCCCTGGTCGTCGTAGACCTTGAGCTCGAAGGTCTTGCCCTTGACGCCGCCCTTGGCGTTGAGCTCGGAGGCGGCCAGTTCGACGCCGTTGCGGGTCGATTGTCCGAAAGTGGCTTCGGCGCCGGTCAGCGACCCGATGACGCCGACGAGGATCTTGCCGTCGGCGGCGAAGGCGGATTGGACCGGCAAAGAGAGGGCGAGGACGACGGCGGCAAAACGCGTGATTCGCATGATGTGACCTCCGATCGTTGACGGCGGCCTATTGTATCATTAACGCCGCAAAAAATAGAAGTCCAGGGCGAAATGTGATAGTATCGCGGCGTGAACATACGAAATGGCCTCTTGCTCGCGCTCGGTGTCGTGACGCTCGCTTTCAGCTGTTATTGGGGAGCCGCCCTTATAAAGGAAAGGCGGTCCGGCGGGGAGCCAGGCGATCCCGTGCGTTGGCCGACGCCCTTGGAGTTGGCTTTGGGCTTCGTGATCGACTTTTTTGACACCTTGGGCATCGGCTCTTACGCGCCGACGACCTCGGCCTTCAAGCTCTTCAATCTCTCGCCGGACGAGAAGATCCCGGGCTCGCTCAACGTGGGCCACGCGATCCCGACCTTCATTGAGGCGCTGATCTTCATCGCGATCGTCGAAATCGACGGCATGACTTTGGCGCTGATGATCCTCGCCTCCGTCCTGGGCGCGTGGCTCGGCGCGGGGATCGTGACTCGTCTGCCGCGGCGCAACATCCAGATCGGGATGGGGATTGCGCTGATACTGGCCGCGATCCTTTTCACGATGAAGAATCTCTCCTTGTTTCCGGCGGGTAGCGACTCTCTGGGCTTGTCCGGCCTCAAGCTCGGGATCGGCCTCGTCGGCAACTTCGTTCTGGGCGCGCTGATGACCTTGGGGATCGGGGCTTACGCCCCGACGATGATACTGACGAGCCTGCTCGGGATGAACCCGACGACCGCCTTCCCGATCATGATGGGCTCTTGCGCCTTCTTGATGCCCGCGGCCGACATCCGCTTCATCAAGTCGGGGCGGTACGCTCGCGGACCCTCATTGGGCCTCACGCTCGGGGGGACTCCCGCCGTGCTGATCGCGGCGTACATCGTGAAGTCCTTGCCGCTGGCGGCGCTGCGCTGGGGCGTAATCTGCGTCGTGCTCTACGCGGCCGCCGCGATGCTGCGTTCGGCGCTGGCCGAGCCCGCGGCCTCCTGAACGTTAGCTGAGAATTTACTTGACCCGCGGCGAAGGCCGGGCTACCCTTCCATCATGCGCGCGGCGCTCTGGATTTTCCTTCTGCTGGCCCCCGCCTCGGTGGTCGCGCTGGCCGTCGGAGGCGATCCTCCCGAGGAATTCGTCAGTCGCTCAAAGGCCGATCCGGGCCGCCTCTACGCGCTGGAAGTCGGCGCGACATGGTGCGGGCCGTGCCACGACCTCGCCGATGAGCTGGCCGCATACTCGCAATCGTCCGGGACGGCCGTCAGCCGCGCCGTTTGGGACAAGGTCGAGGTCGACGTTTACGGCGAGAAGCGGTTCGAAGACTTTCTCAAAGGCGCCGGCGCCCGCGTCGACCGGGGATTCCCTTCGGTGCTCGTCTTCCGCGGCGGCGCCGCTCTGGGCTACACGAGCGTCGGAGCCAATCTCGCGAGGATCACGGCCTTTCTCGAGGACGCCGCGGTCTACCGGCGCCCGGACAAGCCCGAGCCCCCGCCGAGCCTGCTGTGCCCTCAGCGCCGCGACTGGGCGCAGTCGACTCTGGGCATCAGCGGCTTGCTCTCGGCCAACGACCGCAGCACGGACGACTTCGGCCTGGCCAACATCGTCTCCTTCGCCTCGCCGGGCAAGCCCGCGACCCTTCGCGTCTTCGCCGCGACGGCCGCGGCACCCGGAGGCGGCGGCGTGCCCTCGCCATCGGATGCCGGGATCCTTTTCGCGCCCGAGGCCTTGGGTCCCTGGCGCGAGCGCGTCGAGCGCGTCGAGCGCTCGACCTACGCGCTGGCCGGGCTCGCCGCCGGTCCCGCGAAGACGGTGCGCCTGGTCCTGACGGGACACTCTAGCGCGAAGGGCCTGGCGGTCGGCTACGACCCTGACCCGATGTTCGCTCACTTCGGCAGCGAACGGTTTCTGACGGAGGCGGCGCTGACCGAGGACGTCCGCGCCGCGCGCGCAGGGGGCAAGGAGGTCCGGGGGATCGTGCTGACCTGCTACGGCGGCCAGTTCGGCGAGAGCTTCATGCCGGGCGCGGGTCTGGCTCCGTCGTGCGCGGTATTCGCGACCTTGCCGGAGAAGCTCGCCGAGGGCTGCTACGAGAACGGCGTCGGGACCCGCCGCCGGGACTACCTCGCCGAGGCCGCCTCCCTCAAGCGCTGTCCCGAGCCGGGAGACGGGCGCCGCCGGCATTACGAGGCCGTCGTCAAGGGGACCGGGCGCGACGTGCCGATGCTTTCCTCGGAATACTTCCTGCTTTACGGTCCGGCCGCCGCCTATCTCGGACGCGGGGAGAGGGCTCCCGCGCCGCCGCGCGGCATCGTCCGCAAGAAGCTCGGCTCCGGCGTCGAGGTCTTTCTCGACCTGGTCGGCGGCGGCGTCATCAAGGCGACGCGCGACGGCCAGAGCCTGCCCGCGCCGCGCGTGGGCGTCGTGGATTGCCGACGCTCTTACGGGGGCTACAATTCCCTCGATGGAAAGAGCGAATCTCTCTTTCATCTGCGGGGCCGCAGAGTCGGCGCCAAGGCCGTCGAGCGCGAGGACTGCACCGCGCTGCTGCGGCTCGATTGGGACCCCGAGGAGGGGGACGCGCCGCCCGGCGACGTGGTGGCGCTGAGCGCCCAGGACGGCGACGCCTACGACCCGACCGTCGTCTGGAGCGGCGAGGTCTCCCAGGCGCTGGGCTCCAAGCCCGAGGTCGACATCCGGGGTCTCAAGCCCGAGGCGCGCGTCCTGCTCAAGACCGTCGTTCCGGCCTTCGCTTCGGACCTCGCGGGTCAAGGACTCGTCGACTTGATCCTCGCCCGAGCGCAGGTCTTGCGCGCCGACGACCCCGTGCTGGCGGAGGCATTGGAGAGCCAAGCCGCGGCGGTGCTGCGCGAGCGCCGCGAATTCCAGGCCAGGATCAGCTCCAAATCGTCTTTCCTAGTGCCGCCGCCCGGCTTGGACAAAGTGCCGGATTGGAAGGACGCTCTGTTGGAGGCAGCCACCGGGAAGGCCGTAGTCAAGGCTCCGCCTGCGAACCCTCGCCGCGAGGACGACGTCTATTTTACCTCGAGCTACCTGATCCAGGCGATGCTCTTCAACATCGCTCCCGCAGAGTACGACGCCGACTCGGTGCCGATGGCGCGGCTGGCGCACCTCGCGGCGGCGACCGAGGCCGAGCTGGCGCTCCGGGCCGAGGCCAAGACCTCGGCCAAGGCCAAGCTTCTGCTCAAGCAGTTCGATTCTATGGTCGCGTGCGAGGCCGGGCTCTACTAGCCTAGCTCCAGAGCCCGAGCCAGACGCTGCCGATCGAGATGACCAGCGCGGCCGTGCAGCCCGCAAGTGCGGTGCGCCAGCGCGCCGCTGGCTGCGGCAGTCCGCCCTTCTGCAGGTTCTCGTTCCAGACGACCATCGAGAGGTAGAAGGCCAGGCCGACGAGCAGCCAGACGAAGAAGCGCACCCAGGTGATCTTGGGCAGGAAGTACATCAGCACGAAGCACGATACGATTCCGGCCGGCGCGCAGAACCAGACCCAGGGCGTTCGGAAGGGCCGCTCGCGGTCGGGCTCGGTCACGCGCAGGATCAGAACGCCGCCGCAGACCAGCACGAAGGCGAACAAGGTGCCGATGTTGGTCAGGTCGACGATCTCGTCGATCGGGAAGAATGAGGAGAACAGCGCCACGGCGATGCCGGTGAGTATCGTCGTCACCACAGGGGTTTTGTATTTTGGATGTATCTTCGCGCACCACGCGGGAAGAAGGCCGTCGCGCGACATCGAGAAGAAAATGCGCGGCTGGCCGAGCTGGAACACGAGCAGGACCGCCGTGTGCGCGATGACCGAGCCCACCGCGACGAGGAAGGCCGACCAGCGCAGCCAGCCGCCGCCCAATTGCCCCGCGTGGGACTCGATGGCCGAGGTCAGAGGCTCGGCGTTGCCCAGCGTCGTGTAGGAGACCATGCCCGTCAGCACGGCCGCCACCGCCACGTAGACGACGGTGCAGATGACCAGCGAGCCAAGAATCCCGATCGGCAGGTCCTTCTTGGGATTCTTGGCTTCCTCGGAAGCCGTCGAGACCGCGTCGAATCCGATGTAGGCGAAGAAGACGATCGAGGCGCCCGAGAAAATCCCGCGCCAGCCGTTGGGCGCGAAGCCCTTCCAAGTGGTGACCGAGTCGGGCGGGACCCAGTTGTGGAAGCTGAAGAAGCGCAGGCCCACGCAGATGAAGAAGAGCAGGATGACGAGCTTGATCGAAACCATGATCGTGTTGAACTTGCTCGATTCCTTGACGCCGATCACGAGCAGCCAGGTCAAGGCGAGCACGATGAGGACCGCGAAGAGATTGAAGACGATCGGATGGCCGAACAAGTGCGGCGCGGACGCCAAGACCTCGGGCGGCGCGCCCTTGGGGCAATAGGCCAGCCACAACGGGATGCCCCAGTTCCAGTCGGGATGGCCCACGAGCGAGCCGACGAGCATGCCGAGGTTGTGGATCATGTCGTTGAAGTAGCCCGACCAGGAGATCGCGACGGCCACGTTGCCGGCGGCGTACTCGATGAGCAGGTCCCAGCCGATGATCCAGGCGACGAGCTCGCCCATCGTCGCGTAGGCGTAGGTGTAGGCCGAGCCCGCGATCGGAATCATCGCGGCCATCTCGGCGTAGCACAGGGCCGAGAAGCTGCACACGACCGCGGTCACGAGGAAGGAGACGATGATCGCCGGTCCGGCTCCGTAGCGGACCACCGCGCCCGAGGCGTCGAGCTGGCCGGCGGCGGCGGTGCCCACCGTCAGGAAGATGCCGGCGCCGATGATAGCGCCGATGCCCAGGCAAACCAGCTCGAGAGGTCCCAGCGAGCGGGAGAGTCCGGTCTCGCGCTCGGCGTCTCCGGCGAGCTCGGTCAGGCCTTTGCGCTTCCAGAGCCGAGCCCAGGGAGATTCCGCCATCGAGTGATTCTAGCTTATTTGTTAGAATACCGAGCCTCATGGATTCCCTGAAGAGAGCTCTCGCGGCCGTCCTCGTGCTCCTGCCGTGCGCCTGCGGCCCCCGGCAGAAAACCGTCAAGATCGCGGTCGCCGCCCCCATGACCGGCGACCTCGGCACCGAGGGCCAGGGCCTGCTGCGCGCCGTGATCCTGGCCGTCGAGCAGGCCAACGCGGCCAGACGCTTTCCGTATCAGCTCGAGGCGGTTCCCTACGACGACCGCGCCGACCCGGGCGAGGCCGTCAACGTGGCCAACCTCATCATCGCCGACCCCACGATCGTCGCGGTCGTCGGACATTACAATTCGAGCTGCGCGCTCGCCGCGGCCGCGGTCTACGCCCGCGCTCCCGTGGCGATGATCGCGCCCTCGGCGACGAGCCCCGAGGTGACCTTCCAGCAGCTCTCCGCGGACTGGGGCGCCAAGCCTCGCGTGGTCTTCCGCCTCGTGCCGACCGACGAGCTCCAGGGCGACTACGCCGCGGGCTTCGTCTATAGGCGGCTGGGCAAGCGACGCATCGCGGTCGTCCACGACCAGACGACCTACGGACAGGGCCTCGCCGAGAGGTTCCGCAAGACCTTCGAGCGACTCGGCGGCAAAGTCGTGCTCGAGTCGGGCATCGCGCCCGGGCAGAAAGACTTCAAGGCGGTCCTGCTGCGGGCGGCCGCGGCCAAGCCCGACGGGCTCTACTTCGGCGGGCTCTACACCGAGGCAGGCTTGCTCGTCAAGGAACTGCGCGAGCTGGGGATGAAGACCGCCTTCATCTCCGGAGACGGGGCGAAGACCCCGGGTCTCTTCGACGTCGCGGGCGAGGCGGCCGACGGGGCCTATCTGACGATGGTCGGAGTCCCCGTCGAGATGCTCCCGAGCGCGCGCGGGTTCATGGACGACTACCGGCGCCGCTGGACCGCGGCCGAGGAGGGCATCCGCCCTTTCGACCATCTCGGCTACGAGGCCGCTCAGATCGTCTTCGACGCGCTCGAGGCCGTCGGCCCGGACGACCGTCTCGACCGGGCGAAGATCGTCGCGGCCCTGCGCAGGACCAGACACAGCGGCATCGCCGGGCTCACGGCGTTCGACCAGAAGGGAGACACGCTCAACACGATCATCACGATGACCCGCGCCGACGCCAAGGGCAGGTCCTTCCCCGTCCTGCGCTAGCGGCGTCAGCCGACCAACTCGTAGCCCAGCGGAGTGGTCTGGATCCTGGCCGCTCCCTCGGAGCCGAGGTCCTCGCGCAGCCGCTGGATGGTTTTCTCCAATGTGTTCTTGCTCTCGGCGTCGTCCGACCAGACCCTCTTGAGGAGCTCCGCGCAGGAGACCTCGCCGCGGTTCTCGACGAGGGCGAGCATGATCTCGAAGCGCTTGGGAGCCAAGGTCGCGACCAGCTTGTCGTTGATATAGACCGCGCGGAATTTGGGGTCCAGCCGGACGACACCCTTGCAAAGCAGCAGGCTCGGCAGCGTGCGGTTGGCCTGTCCCTTGAGGATGCGCTTGATGAGCCGCGAGAGCTCCTCGAGCTGCACGGGCTTGCGCATGTACTCGAGGACGCCCAGAGGCTTGACGACGGACTCGACGCAGGAGGCGTCTCTGGAGAACGCGGTCATGACGATGATCGGGATGTCGCGCGCCGTCTTGTTGGCCTTGATGAGCTTGATCATCTCGACGCCGTTGAGGACCGGGAGCATCATGTCGGCGAGGATGAGGTCCGGGTTGAGGAGCAGAGCCTTCTCGTAGCCCTCGCGGCCCGTGAAGGCGTAATGGAGCTCGTAGCCTTGCCCTTGGAGGGCGAGGCTCAGCATGTGCTGGAGGTCGGGATCGTCCTCGACGCTCAGGATGCGGGCCATGCCTCGATCATACCTCTTTGGAAGCGGGGCAGATGCGCCGGAGGGTCTCCAAGACCTCATTCTCGTCGAAGGGCTTGAGGAGGATGCGGGCCGCGCCCGCGGCCTCGGCCCGACGCTTGAGGTCGTTGGTCAGCCAGGCCGTCAGAATCAGGATCGGAGTATCCTTGAGGGCGGGATCGCGCCGAATGCGCTGGCAGAACCGCCAGCCGTCGACCTTCGGCATCGCGACGTCGAGAACGATGACGTCGGGGTGCAGGGCGCGGGTCTTGGCGAGCCCCTCCTCGCCGTCGGCGGCCGTAGCCACGGAAAAGCCGCCCTTGCCGATCCGCTGGCTCAGGACCGCGACTAGGTCGGGCTCGTCGTCAACGACCAGGACCAGCCTCTTTTTGTCCGGGCCCATGGGGCACGGCCTCCTTGGTGTGGCGGGGCAATGAAAAATGGGCTCATGACAGAAAATTGTGAGCGTGCGCCCAGCCCCACGGGCGGAAGTGTCCCATCCATGGGGTACAGGCTTGGATGATCTTGAGCTTCATGTACTGCTTGTCCCTGTAGCCGTAAGCCCTGCGGATGACGTTCTTC
>JACQAZ010000021.1 GCA_016194705.1 Elusimicrobiota bacterium
GAACGTCATCCGCAGGGCTTACGGCTACAGGGACAAGCAGTACATGAAGCTCAAGATCATCCAAGCCTGTACCCCATGGATGGGACACTTCCGCCCGTGGGGCTGGGCGCACGCTCACAATTTTCTGTCATGAGCCGAAAAAAATAATTCTGACCCTGGGCTTGATGGGGCTGGCGGTTTCCACGGCATGGAGTGTACCGCAAGTTCTCAATTTCCAAGGCAGGCTCCTCGAATCTGGCTCACCCGTCAGCGGGAGCCGGTCCATGACTTTTCGCATCTTCAATACCCAAAGTGCCGGAGACCCCCTCTTTATCGAGACAAGAACGGTTTCTGTTTCAACCGGGATATTCAATGTGCTGATCGGCGAGACCACGTCCGGTGGAATTCCAGTAAGCGTCTTTGACGGCGCCGACAAGTTCATCGAGGTTCAGGTCGGTTCGCAGATTCTTCCCAGGCAGAGGATCGCCAGCGTCGGCTATTCATTGAGAAGCCAGGTCGCCTCATTCGCAGACCAAAGTTCGACAGCTTCTTTCGCGCAGACGGCTGGCGCGCTGGCGGGATCCTCGACCACTATTTCTGTCACGTCAGTCACCGCCACGACCATCAACGTCACTTCTATTACCGTTAATAATATTTCCATAACAAGCGCCAGCGTCCAAACCTCGGTGCTCGTCGGCGGAGGAGTGAAGGTCGGACATTCGATTATTCTAGGCACTGTGAGCGGAACACTCGGAGCACCGAATACCATCGCTTTTGATAATGGAGATGGAATTATTCAGACGGTAGCGCCGGGCGCAGGTAAGCTTTCGCTCATGACAACTGGTGCGGAGCATATTCTCCTTAATCCGGGTGCTGGCGGCAATGTGGGTATTGGGACTTCCATTCCCGAGACAGCCTTGCATGTGGCGGCGGGCGTGATTACGTCGGGGCAAGCGAGCACCTTGACTGGTGGCCTAAAGCTCTATAGCGCAACAAGCTCCAGTTCGACCATATTGACGGCAGGTAGCCCGACTACCGCAGTCATCTATAAACTGCCTCCCGCCGATGGACAACCAGGTCAAGTGCTCTCCACCGATGGCAACGGTAATCTGTCTTGGGCTACTCGCGCGGTCAGCGGCCCTTCGGTGACCTCCATTAGCCCAAATAGCGGTCCAACGAATGGAGGAACAGCTGTCACGATTTATGGGACCGGTTTCTTAGTTGGCTCTGTCGTAACGATTGCGGGTGTTACGGCGACAAACGTGGTAGTCGTGAGCAGCCTTCAAATTACGGCCGTCACGGGATTCGCGCCCAGTGCCGTTACCGGGAACGTTACCGTCATAAGCCCGAACAATCTGACCTCAACGCTGACGAATGGCTTTACATACCTCGCGGTGAGCATCACAGGTTGTGCCAGCGGAAACAATGCTCAGGAGTTCATCCCTGGAGGCATGGTAGCCTGCGCTGGAGCTGTGACTTGGGTTAATTCGTCATCCCTCTGCGGATTCGGCTGGCACGGTTGCAATTGGAATAACCTCAGTGTTTCGCTACCTGGTGGGATCATAATTAATGGGCTCACCTTCACCAAGCCTAATCCAATTTTCTTTTGCGGGAAGCCAATCGGCACTCCAATTACTGTCTCCTGCGTACAGATTCCGGGCCCTAATCAGAACTATTGGCTGCCTGACCTTACAGGGTTCGATTACCAGTCAATATCCTACCCCGCACTAGGCTCATGCGCTAACTACACACCATCCATGATACCGGTTGCTGGGGGATATTTTAATAAGAATTGCAGTGATTGTAGCGGTAGAATCAATCCGACTTGTGTTTCCGACGTTTGGGACGGCCAGGGGGGGTTTGTCTCAATTGCAGATCAAAACACTCTGCTTGGAGCCATGTGCTGCAAGAGTCCTTTTTGATGACCAGTTCGTCGTACTCTGTCATCCTAAGTCTTGGCTCTGTAGACCTCAGCCCACGGATCCGCGTATACCCTTTGGAAGTAATGACCAAGCATGAAGGCGATCATATTTGATAGATGAATGTTCGCGTAGCCCGCGGGTATTTTCCGAGCTTCCGCCGGGTTGAAAATGACGATTGAAATATTCCGCGATTTCAGTTTTCTGTACAACTCTTCAGGGTCCTTGGAACCGATGGCCCATTCGAAAATGACCGGGATATCGTGGGGCGCGCTACCAACGGTAGTGTTCGGGGAGTAAAACATCCTCGACTCTCCAGCAACCAGAATTTGATCGTCGGATCGCAGTCCTAGGTGCCGGACAAATTCGTAGGCACCATAGGAAGGATTTGGATAGTAGTTGCGGGGCTCCTTCAAGTAGTCCGCTGGCGTCACTTGGCCGGTCGCAACTCTCAGACCCTTGATCGATGTCAGGAGAAGCATATGTGATAGGAGGTAAACATTGAATCCAAGCATCGAAACGAGCAGGATAAGCGCACACCGCTTTTGCACTGGTCTCGAAAGCATCGAAACAATTGCGAACGCAATTAGAAGAGCAAGGGGGATGTAGTATGCAATCAGAAGGCGCGTAATATAGGTAGCCGACAACCCGCAGAGGATCGAGGCTGAGAAAAACATAGTTCCCAAGCGTACCCAAGGAACTTTGAGGGCGCAAAGTGTCAAGAGAAAGAAGCTGACAAAGAGAGGTCCAATGTAGTTGAAGGCAATATTTGCAACTCCCGTCGTGGCGTCATCCCACATCTTCTTGACATGGAGAACGGGGCGAAAACCTGGACTTGCATCTTTCGTTTCATCTTGCCATCCCCGCATCAGATTCAGGTCGGTGCCCTTTGGCCCCAACGTGTCCGCAAGATATGGGAAGAAGGGATTTCCCGTGTAGACGTAGTTCCGTGCCCACCATGGAGCCAGCGGCAATATGATGAGGGTTAAGTAGAATAAGAAGGCACGCACTCGCAGCGTCTCCCGCTTTTTCCAGAATGTCCACGCGATGAAAAAACTCAATATGGACACCCCGAAGACGGCGGTATATTTCGATGCGAGCCCGAGCCCGGCGAAGAGCCCGGCCAGGTACAACATCTTGCGGTTCTTCTCGGGGTCTTGCAGCCAGCTCCATGCGGCCATGAGCGTTTGCAAGAGAAAGAAAGCCGTCGCCAGATCAGAGTTCGTCACCCAAAATAGATAAATCACAAGGGGCGTGCCGAGAAAAATCGCGCAAGCAACAAGGCCGAGAGTCCGATCCTTCAAAACTCTACCCCAGCGGTAAATTGCGATGAGAGTGCAGAATCCTACCCCAAAGTTGATTAGCTTGGCGAAATACATCCCATCTATCGCTAGGCCCCAAGAGTAGAGCATCGATGTGAGAAGCGGAAGATACGAATAGTGATTGTACGGCATGTTAACTAGTCGGCCAGCGAAGAGGTATGTCTGGGGTACCGCTAGATGATAGACTAAGGCATCGTAGAAGATTTCTGGCTGCGTTGTTCCTAGGAATGAAAACGCCAATGCTACTAGAAGGAACCCGCCAACGATCTTCTCCGTGGTATTCGGGGGGGAATCGGGAGTCTTGTCCGAGGGAGGGCCCACCGAGCTGCGGAGCGCCGGGATAAGTCTGCATATCCCAAATAGACAGAGCATACCGTACAGGCCGAAATAGACCCCGCGGTGAGCAATTCCCAGGGCAAATAGTCCGAACGCCAAGTAAGCAAGCACGCCAAGACCGAGTCCAAGAGAAAACACTACGCGGAGAGGGCCGAGTCCGGTGTAGTCGTAGTCAGGGAAAAACCAAAGAAGCAGAGCATCACCTAAAGACCATGCTCCTAGGAATAATAGAAAGCATCCACCCATCCTAAGCAGATGGCCGAACCAGAAACTCGCGAAGTTCGGACCGATCGTAAATTCAGCCGGCAATTGATTGCAATACAAACTGAAACCAACCGGGATTTTTTCTGAGTAAAACCGGAGGTGGACGATGAATACAAAGGTCGCCCAGAGAAGCGCCGCTGCGGTGAGCCATGGGCTTGGTGAGGTTGTCGGTTCCCCTGTTGGAGAAATGGCAGTCCGTTGTTTTTGCTTGGGCACAGTGAACTGTATCATAACACTTCGGTCGTCGTCCTAAGGGTGGGCTGCTCGGCGTCTAGGTGCGGTCTCGCTGCAGCTTGCGTGCCGCACTCGTGGGGTTTTTTTGGGCAGATCGCGTCCGAGTAGTTGGATCGTCGAGTGCCGGATGCTCTCGGACAGATGCGAATATCGCTGCACCATCGTCAGTGACGAGTGCCCAAGATATTCCTGCACCATCCGCAGGTCCGCGTGACGTTCCCCCTTGAAACTAGGCCAGCTCGAAGGCAGCTTGGAAAGGTCTTCCTAATTGTATAGCGCAGACAGCCAATCTGAAGCGAAAGCCCTCCGAGAGGCTGAAGCCGCCCTCAAGAACGCTGAGTAGAGTTCGAATCCCGCAGCCGATCCTGACATTCGCCCGAGCGTATCTGTCAATGAACTCATTGACAACGCTGTCGGGCAGATTGCTCTCGACCTCCCGACAATTGATCTTATGCTCGTCGAACTTCCAATGCGAAATGACTTGAGGAAAATGGAGGCGCTGTTCTCTACTGAACTCTCCAGCATTATATGAAAGGAGATTCATTCAGAATCGATCCTGATGAGCGGATGTGTCTTCAATGGGCCATGGAGTAGAAGGCCGAAGGCGACAATGGATGGCTTTCCCAGAAATTCCTTCACATTCGGCTCCAGCTCAGGGACCCTTCGGTGAAGAAGGCCCGCCCGGGCTTGCAGCGAGCGCGGAGTCGGCGAGCAGGGCCAACTCCTCCAAAAGCACGGGCTTCTTTAGGAAGGCGGTCGCGCCCAGAGCCTTCATCGCGTCCTCAGTGAAGGGCGGCTCCCCAGAGATGCCTGACACCACGATGACGGGAATCCCCCGCACCGCCTCGTTGGCCTTAAGCAATTTTAGAACCTCCAACCCGTTGATCGTCGGCAACATCACGTCGAGGAGGATGAGGCCCGGTTTGAGGGCCAGCGCCTTCTGATAGCCGTCCTCGCCGGTGAAGGCCGATTCCAGTTCGTGACCGCGCTCGCGAAAGGCCAGCCTGAATAGGTCCTGCAGTTGAGGATCGTCGTCTATGCTGAGGACGGTCGCCATAATTCTGGTCCATATTATGTCAGTTGAGGCAAGGGTTGTCGAGAACAACGAGCAGCCCTACAGCACGAGGATATCGGCGGATACGGCCGCGGCGGTGGAAAGCGCCGCCCCGCTACGCGAGGCTTGGACAAACGCTTCGCGTGTTGCCCACTCTTCCGCACCGCCGCTTGGATTTCTCCGCCCAACGGGCGCGCGGTTCGGTCCGCGGGCGCTCCTCCCTGCCTAGCGGCCGGCAGGGACCGAGAATTCCACCGTACCCACCGCCGACGGCGGCGGTGCTTCTCCGGCAGCCTGACGACCCTTCCCGGCCCTTTCTCCGCTGTTTCGGTTTTGCAGTCGCACCTCTCCTCAAGCCCCCAGGAGTGAAGCCCGCCTCGTCTGCGGCATAAACGGTCACCCCTTCCGGGAATCCGAAAATTCGGCCCAACCCCCGCCGAGCCCCAAATTTTCGGACAGTCCGCTGCCACGGTGCCGCCAGCCCGGCCGCGCCGGGGGCGGTTCCCAGGTAGGGACCCAGTCATTTATTCCTCGCTCTACGGCCTTCCTCGGGCCCTTTCGCCCTCCGGGTGGCGGAGGTGCGACATGAAAACCTGCAAGAGCTACGAAAGGGCCGGGAAGGGAAGCAACAGCCGCACGGCGGGCTCGGGAGACACTCTCGACACCCTGCTACGGAGCCATGAGGGAGAGGCTCGGCAATTCGCGTACGAACTGGCCGGGGACTCGGAAGAAGCCAAAGAGCTGGTCCAGGCGGCTTCCTACAGGGTCCTGCGCTACTGGGAGAGCTACGATCCGGTGAGATCGTTTCAAAGCTGGTATCTCACCATCGTCAAGAACCTGTTCAAGGACACGCGGCGGCGCGCGTCGCGCGAGCGCATGCTCTCGCTGGATGCCCCGCTAAACATGGATGGGAGCCTGAGCCTCGGGGATACGCTTGGTGACGGTCAGGTCGGCATCCCGGAGCAAATGGAGAGGCGCGAGGGGGTCACGGCTGTCCGAAGGACTCTCAAGTCTTTGAAAAAGGACTACCTGGCGGTCGTCACTCTCTGTGACATCGAGGGGATGCGTTATCAAGACGCGGCGCGGAAGCTTGGCCTTAACGTCGGCACCGTTCGTTCCCGACTGTGCAGGGCGCGCGCGGCGTTGAGGCGGAATGTCGAACTGGCGCAAATCATCTGACAGGAGGAGAACATGGAAAACAAAGAGAGCGGTTGGGAAGGCGTCGAGGTCATCCACTCCTACTCGCGCCGGGAGGCGCTTGAGGACGGCGTCTTGGTAGACGTAAGCGAGTTCGCGCGCGAGGCGGGCTTCAAGTGGCCTCTGGCCGTCACGCGGGCGGTTTGGGAAATCTTAGAGCCCTCCGAAGAACTCCGGAAGGAGGGCCAAAGCTGGAAGGGCCGGGCGTGGGATATGTTCACCGTCCTGCGCCATGCCATCCGGCGCGCGTCGGCGACCGACGAGGTCCATTTCTCGCCACTCTTCATCCGGGAACCGGGGCGTTTGCCTCAAGCGGTCGAGCTTTGGGCCACGGTGGGGCCGGGGGATGACGGAGTATCTCCAGTTATGACGATCCTGCTCCGGGGGGAAGACTAAAGTGGTCGCCCTTTGGAACGAAACCGATAAAGTCTATGCCGCGCCGGACGACTTCGAGACCGAGGCGCAGGCGCTCGCTTACGCCGAGGCGTTTCGGAAGCGCTATGCGGCCCAGGGCTACTACCTCACGGCGGACGGCTACCGCATATCCCCGGACGACGTGGAGTTGGTCGTCGTCCCGGTGGAGGAATAACCCGATGAACGGACTACTGGCACGGCCACCGCCCACGGCAACGGCCAGCGGTGGATAGCGCCGCGCCCGTGGACGGCGTGGACGAGCCTTCGGCATCGACGCACTCCGCCCACCGCCGCTTGGATTTCTCCGCCCAACGGGGCGCGCGGATCGGTCCGCGTGCGCTCCTCCCTGCCGTGCGGCCGGCAGGGACCGAGAACTCCACACTACCCACCGCCGACGGCGGCGGTTTCGCTCCGCTGTTTCCGAACGGCGCCATTCCTCCTTCCCGACTCGGGGTCCTTCGCCCTCCGGGAGTGCGGAGGTGGAACATGGAAAAGACCTGCGAGAGCGAAAAACGGTTCGGGAAGGAGGGCAACGGCTGGCATCGAGACGAGATCCTCCGGAAGGCCAAAGAGTTCTTGCAAGTCGGCGGCTCCGAGGCAAGACGGGAGATCGTTCGGACCACGTTGGAGCTGGACAGGCTCCTCGGGAATAAATGAGGCAAAGGAGAAAACACTATGGACACAGCAATCAAAGACTTGCATCCGCAAGACCGCCCGAAGGCGAAACTGACGCGGCTTAGCCCGGAGGCTCTGACCGACAAAGAGCTTTTGGCCTTGATCTTGGGAAAAGGTCATGCGACCGACAAGACGATGGAGCAGGCCGGGAAAATCCTCTCGTCATTCCCTTCCGGCCTCAAGTCGCTGTCATTCGAAGTCCTACAACGGATCAAGGGGCTCAGTGTAAATGGCGCGGCGACATTGGCGGCGGCTTATGAACTGGCGAAGCGCGATAACTCGAAGGACTACCGGCCCGTGCTGGATTCGCCGTCGAGGGTCGCGGAACACATCCCCGCCGAGGTGCGCAGCGGACGCAAGGAGCATTTCATCGCGCTCTATCTGAACGCCCGGAGCCAACTCATCAAGTTCGAGAGCCCGGCGATCGCAGTCGTCGACCGGGAAGTGGAATACCTCAAGAAGGCCGTGATCCCTGTGGGCACCAAGGTGATCGGCACAGTCTCGATCCAGCAGACTCACGACCGGGCCCTCATTATCTTCCATACGATTGTGTTCCCTGAAGGCGACGAGATGAAGTTCAGCGGGATGGCCCTCTCGTTGGACGGGAGCGCCGGGATAAAAGGGAAGGTCGAGACGCACAAGGACTCCTCCGTCGCGAACACCGTGCTCAAATCCGTCGTCACCGGCACGCAGGGCGCCCTGATGTTCTCTGGCGTCAGCCCCATCGCCGCCGGAGCCACGCAAGGGCTATCCAACGAGGCGACCAAGGAACTGGACCTTCAGCGCCAGGAAGTCACGACCAGCATCTCCGTCGATGCGGAGACAGGACTGAAGGTCTACTTGCCGCAGAGGATCGAATATTGATGGAGGCGCGCATGGAGAAAAGGATTCTCACGGTCGACGAACTGTCGGACTACCTATCGACGCCGGTACCGACGCTCTATACCTGGACGCATCAGAGAAAGATTCCGCACATCAAGCTCGGGCGAGGGCTGCGCTTCGACCGGATCGAGATCGACAAGTGGCTGGACGCCAGGAAAGTAGAGTCGGCGCCAAGGCGCGAACTCGCGCGGCAATAGTGGAACTTTTTTGGCGCTAGGAAGTATATAGAGCATGGCAATCTTCGAAAAGGCCGGAAGCTGGTATGTCGACTACTACGTCGATGGCAAGCGCAAGCGCGAGAAGGTTGGGCCGTCTAAAACGCTGGCGCGCGAAGTCCTCAGCAAGCGCCTCAACGAAGTCGCGGATCGGAAGTATTTCCCCGAGCGCCATCTTCAGGGGCATCCGGTCCCCTTCGCGGAGTTCCTGGAGAAATACTGGGAGCGCCATTGGAAGCGCCTCTCGGGAAAGGGCGGAACCTCGATCAAGAAATCGTTGCTCGGCGCGTTTGGAGAGCGGACGCTCGACCGCATTATGCCGGGTGCTGTTCAGGATTACTACAATCGCAAGCGCGACGCGACGAGCGCGGCGACGGCGAACCGCCACTTGGCGCGGATCGCGCACATCTTCAATTCGGCACTCAAGTGGAAGGATTACTCGGGACAGAATCCGGCCGACGACGTTCAGAAAGAGCGCGAAGAGAATCATAAGACGCGGTTCTTATCGAAGGACGAGATCGCGCGCCTTCTGGCCGCTTGCAGCGACCGCCTCTATCCCGTCATCTTCTGCGCGCTACATGCTGGCATGCGGCGCGGGGAGATCCTTGGCCTACGTTGGGAAAACCTCACTCTGGACCACGGCGTCATCTTCGTGTTGAAGTCGAAGTCGGGCAAGCCTCGCGAGATTCCGCTCACGCCGCAACTCGGTGCCCTGCTCCGAGGCTTCGGCGCTCGCCGGCAGGGGCCCGTATTTCAGATCCCCGCGATCACGGTCAAGCGGCACTTCGCGAAGGCTTTGGAGAAAGCGAAGATCGACGACTTCCGCTTCCATGATCTTCGGCATACGTTCGCGTCTCACTTCGTCATGAGCACCGGCGATCTTCCGGCTTTGCAGCGCATTCTCGGCCACTCGTCCCTGAAGATGACGATGCGTTACGCGCATCTGTCTCAGGCCCATCTGGCGGGGAAGATGACGACCTTCGCGCAGGGCCTGCTGATCGGGCCCGGGGACTCATGATCGCGCCGCAGGTGGAGCTGGCTTGCATTATCCCCGCTTATGCTGTTGCAAATGACCCTGTATAAATATTGCAATTATCCCGTTTTCCTGCTACCCTGTCGGTATGGAGCGTCCCCTCGGGGCGGAGTGAGAGCACGGTGGCCTATCGCAAGCGCGTCGTAGACGCCGAGCTTGTCCGCCGGCTGTCGTCCGCCGGAGCGATCGTGATCGAAGGGCCCAAGGCGTGCGGCAAGACGGCCACGGCCAGGCGCATCGCCGCCAGCGAGGTGCTGCTCGACGTGGATCAGGCGGCGCGGCGGGCCATCGGCGTCGATCCCGCTCTTGTGCTCGACGGGAAGGCGCCCCGCCTCATCGACGAGTGGCAGGTCGCGCCCGCCCTTTGGAATCACATCCGCCGCGCCGTGGACGCGCGCGCAAAGCCCGGGCAGTTCGTCCTTACCGGCTCCGCGCTCCCGGCCGACGACGTTACAAGGCACACCGGCGCCGGACGGATCGCCCGCCTGCGCATGCGCCCCATGTCCTTGTACGAGAGCGGTCACGCGACCGGCGCGGTCTCGCTCAAGGCCCTCCTTGGCGGCGCCGCGGCGCGCAGCCCCGATCCGGGATTGAAAGTCGGCGACCTGGCGGAACGTATAGCCGTCGGAGGCTGGCCGGGCCTCCTGGATCGCGGCCTGGAGAGCTCCTTGCAGGCCAACCGGGATTATCTCGAGGAGATCCGCCGCGTCGATGTTGGGCGGCTAGGTCGGAGGCGCCGCGACCCCGGCAAGGTGGAGCGGTTTCTGCGCTCGTTGGCCCGGAACACGGCGACCTACGCCGCGGTCGCGACGCTGGCCGCGGACATCGGCGAATCGGGCGGTCCCATCAAGGAGGACACGGCGCATGAATACCTCGCGGTGCTGGAGCGCCTCATGATCATCGAGGATCAGCCCGCGTGGGCGCCCCATCTGCGCTCGCGCTCGCGCCTGAGAAGCGCGCCCAAGCGCCACTTCGTCGACCCATCGTTGGCGGTCGCGGCGCTGCGGGCTACGCCGGAGCGCCTTTTGAAGGACCTGAACCTCCTGGGATTCCTCTTTGAGTCGCTCGTGGTTCGAGACTTGCGGATCTATTCCCAGGCCGCGGACGCCCAGGTTCTCCAATATCGAGACAACACCGGCCTCGAAATAGACGTCGTGGTGGAATCGGCGGACGGCCGCTGGGCCGCCTTCGAGGTCAAGCTGGGTTTTGCCGAGGCGGAGGAAGGCGCCGCCAATCTTCGCAGGTTCGCGGAGCGCATCGACACGCGCAAATGCGGCGCGCCGGCCGCTCTGGCCGTGATCGTCGGCGCCGGATACGGCTACGTGCGCCCCGACGGCGTGGCGGTCATCCCGATCGGCGCCTTCGGTCCCTGAATCGGCGACTCTCGATTCTTGCTGGAGCTTGCGGCAATTCGCTGGATTTTGACCCAGGATGGACACCATATGGACACCAGCTCGAATGCCCAAGGGAGCTTGACCTCGGAAATCTATTGAATCTGCAATTGAATTCGCGGACGCGGGTCGGGAAGGCTACTTGCATGGCATGCAGGAGGTCAGCGGTTCGATCCCGCTCACGTCCACCAGTTTGAAAAGAAAAGTCCTCAGAGATGGGGGCTTTTTTTATTGGGGGCGAGGCAGGCCAGGGCGATGATCCCCGGCATCAGGCTGAAGTGGTACCTGGGCTGCCCCGGCACGACGGTCGAGACCGCGAAGAGCAGCAGGAAATAGATCGACAAGAAGACCAGGGCCGGTGAGTCGAGACGATCTTTGCCGCCCTTCATCGCGAGATTGAACAGGGCCGCCGTCCAAAAAGCCAAATAGAAGATCCCGTTGAGAGCGCGCAGCCTCTGCAGCGCCGCCTCCGAGAAGCACAGCCACGGCTCGCTTGCCCGCATCAGCGACCAGGTCGGCAGTTCCTCGTCGTTGCCGAAGGACTGGCCGAGGCAATCGCGCCATTTCTCCCAAACGAACGACGCGCCCTGCGCCAGGACGAGGCGGTAATGCTCGAGGGCCAGAGAGAAGCCCTCGCGGTTTTGCACCGCCTCGGACGGGAGCTCGCCCCAGCGCTCGCGGCGCGCCCGCAGCGCGGGGTCGGCGCGTGCGGCGTCGGGCAGGAGCCGGAAGGTGTCGATGGCCAGCACCTCGCCGCTGTTGGCGGCGATCGGGATGAACTCGTGGAAGACCCGCCAATTGCGCAGGGTCCACGGCGCCAAGCACGCGGCCCACGCCGCCAGGGTCAGCGCGGCCGCGCGGCGACGGCCGTGGCGGAGGAGCCAGGTCAGCGCGTCCGCCGCGGCGAGGAAGGGCGCGACCGAGCGAAGGAGGCAGGCCAGGGCCAGCGCGGCGCCGAGGATCGCGGACTCCTTGAACGCGGCCTTATTTTCGAGAGCGCGACCCAAGCATAGGGCGGCCAACAAAAGCGCGGCGGTGAAGGGAAGCTCGCTGCCGAAAAGATCCGTAGCGGAAACCGCGGCCGGATACACGGCCCAGGCGAGCGCCGCCGCTCGAGCCGCCCCCTCATCGCCGGCGCGACCGAGGAGCATGTACAGAATCCAGCAGACCATCATCCCGAGAGCGGCGTTGGCGAGCTTCATCCACAGCGGGTCGCGCCCGAGGATTTTGTACAGCAGCGCGCCCAACAGCGCCGTGCCGGGCGGGCGGTAGGCCGTCGCGTAGGGTCGAGGCCGCGGCGGGAGGTTGAGGTAGTGCCCGAGGTCGTCGCGGCCTTCGGGCCCCGTGACACAATAGCCTTGGCCCGAGGCCAGGGCCGCCGAGAGCTCCTCGTACTCGGCGAAATCCGAGACCTGATCGTTTCGCGCCGCGAAGGTCCAGGCCAGCCGGACTCCCGCGGCCAAGCTCAAGACGGCGAGCAGAAATGTTCTGCGCGGCAAACGACAAAGCAGGTCGGGCACGCGCCGCGGCAGGTGGTAGGAGAGCAAGACCGCGGCCGCCGCGGTGAGCCAGCCCGCGAGGCCGCGATGCGTGCCGAGCCAGTCACCGTAGGCCGAGGCGCAGACGCACAAAGACGCAGCGGCCAGGCCCCAGCGCAGGAGCCCCGGCCAGGGCCAGGATCGGGGATGCCGCATGGGATTGCACTCTGAGTCTAGCCCTAGTCCGAAAGACTGTCAAGGCCCCGCCTGGGACCACGGTCTCAATTCCATCCAGGTCCTTTTCCATTGCAGGACTACCCCGAATGCCCAGGTACGCGATGCTTGCGGCCGATAAAATTAAGGAGAGAGATCACATGCTTCAGAAGGTCCATTCCGCCGCGTTCTCCGCGTACTGCTCGCTCATCATGAGCTCTATCCTGATGACGGCGGCGCCTCAGGCTTATCAAGCCGCCGCCATGGCGTTTCCGGACGCGGTCCAACGCGCGGCGCGCAACGGCCTGACGGGCCTAAGCCGGACCGTGAAGGCCGACTTCGAGAAGCAGAAAACCTGGTGGCTCAAGCAGCTCGGCGAGCCGCAGGTCGCGCAGGACGAGCCCTAGCGGATTTGCGGCTGCCCCAGCGGTATGTCCTGGCCCGGGGCCGGGACTTGGCGCGCCTTGTAGCGGCTGAGCGCCAGCGCGGCGAGGATCATCCCCAAGACGACCCATAGGCCGAAGAACGCCCAGGAGAGCGCCCGGAAGTAAGGCGGCAGCTTCGGCAGCTGTTCTTCCTTCGCGAGCTCCTTGAGCAGCTCCTCGGGGACGCGCTTGATGAGCTCCTCGGGCGGAAGCTTCTTGAGCTCCTGCACTGCCTCCGAGTCGGAGACCTTGGCGGGCGCCTTCTTCTTGAAAGGCTCCTTGCAGAAGTCGCAAAAGAGCGCTCCATCGGGCGAGTCGAAGCCGCAGGCCGGACATTTGACGCTCATAGGGCGCAGAGGGATGTTATCACTTTATTGTAGAATGCGCCCATGCCTCCCGAGGAGCTCTTCCCGCCGATCGCGCCGTACCGCGAGGGCATGCTCAAGGTCGCGGCGTTGCACACCATCCATTGGGAGGAAGCCGGAAACCCGAAGGGCAAGCCGCTGATCTTCCTCCACGGCGGCCCCGGCGGCGGGACCGAGCCGATCTATCGGCGCTACTTCGACCCGAAGAAGTGGCGCATCGTCCTCTACGATCAGCGCGGCTGCGGCAAGAGCACGCCGCACGCCGAGCTGCGCGAGAACACGACTTGGGACTTGGTCGCGGACACCGAGAAGCTGCGCCGGCATCTCGGCATCGAGAAGTGGGTCGTCTTCGGCGGGAGCTGGGGCAGCACGCTCTCATTGGCCTACAGCCAGGCGCACCCCTCGCGCGTGAAAGCCATCATCCTGCGCGGCATCTTCCTGCTGCGCCGCAAGGAGCTTCTGTGGTTCTACCAGGAGGGCACGAGCTACCTCTTCCCGGATGCCTGGGAGCATTATCTCGAGCCGATCCCGGTGCGCGAGCGCGGCGACTTGATGAAGGCCTATTACAAGCGTCTCACGAGCCGCGACAAGAGCGTCAGGCTCAGGGCCGCGCGCGCGTGGGCGATCTGGGAGGGGGCGACGAGCAAGCTGCGCCAGGACCCCGACCTCGTCAAGCGCTTCGGTAAGGGGAAGTTCGCCGAGGCCTTCGCGCGCATCGAGTGCCATTACTTCGTACATCGCGGCTGGCTCAAGACCGACGACCAGCTCCTGCGCGACGTGAAGAAGATCCGCAAGATTCCCGGCGTCATCGTCCAGGGCCGCTACGACGTCGTCTGCCCGATGGTCTCCGCCTGGGACCTGCACCGGGCCTGGCCGCAGGCGAAGTTCACCGTGATACCCGACGCCGGCCATTCGATGACCGAGCCCGGCACGCGCGCGGCGCTGATTTCGGCCGCTGACAGGTTCTCCGCGCTCTGATGGCCGCTCGCGACTACTACCCTCTGCGGCCGGGCCTCGTGCTGAACTACCGCACGCGCAACGCCTCGGGATCGGGCCTGATGACCGTCGAGGTCGTCAAGGTCGGCCGCTCCGGCGCGATCTTCAACGCCCGGTGCCGCCGCACGACGAAATGGGGCGCGGAGAAGTCGCAGGAAGAGTACGAGGTCCTCAAGGACTCCACCGGAGTCTACATCGGCTCGGCTCCCGAGTTTCCGCTGCCCCCGAGAGTGGGGCGCACCTGGGACCTTTACCCGAAGGAGTACCGCATCGAGGATGTCGCGGCGACTGCGAAGGTGCCCGCCGGCACCTTCCGCAACTGCCTGAAGATCAGCTATCTCATCGGCGGGGGGGACGGCGGCTTTGGGGAGCGCTGGTACGCGCCGGGCGTGGGCTTCGTGCGAGAGACTTGCGACGACGAGACCGATCCGTTCGAGCACACCCTCCTGAGCGTCTTTAGACCGGGACGCAAGCATGGTACAATAGCCCCATGACGACAGCGGTCAAGACGGTCCCGCCTCCGGCGCGCAACATCTCCTCCGAGGAGGTGGCGCAGAAAGCCGCCGCCGCGCGCTCGGCGCAGGCGCTTTGGCGGCGCTACTCCTTGAGCGAGCGCGTCGACATCATCAGATCCTTGTGGCGCCAGCTCCTCTCGAAGAAAGCGGAGCTCCTGCGCGTCATCCACGACGAGACCGGCAAGCCCTTCAACGAGATCGAGACCACCGAGCTCGGCACCGTCGAGCTGATCGTCAAGTACTTCACCTCGAACGCCCACCGCATTCTCCAGGACCAGGCGGCCTGGCGCCCCTGGCTCCTGTTCAACAAGCGCACTTACATCCATTATGTTCCGCGCGGCCTGGTGGGCCTCGTCACGCCCTGGAACCTCCCGTTCATGATCCCCATGGGCGACGCCTTCGCGGCCATGCTCGCCGGCAACGCGGTGCTGATCAAGCCCTCCGAGTGGACCACGCGCACGGCCCTGTGGGCCGCCGACGCGATCAAGGCGACGGGCCTGCTTCCCGAAGGGCTCTTCGCCGTCGCGCCGGGCGACGGGACGGTCGGCAAGCAGGTCGTCGAGCTCGCCGACATGATCCTCTTCACCGGCTCGACGAGGGCCGGCAAGCTCGTCGGCCAGGCCGCCGCCGCCGAGCTCAAGCCCGCCGTCCTCGAGCTCGGCGGCAAGCATCCGATGATCGTGCTCAAGGACGCCGCCATCGATCGCGCGGCCAAGGCGGCGGTGTGGGCCTCGTTCGCGAATTGCGGGCAGATGTGCGTCGGCGTCGAGCGCGTCTACGTCGAGGGCCCGGCCTACGAGCCTTTTGTGGATGCGGTTCGCCGTGAGATGTCGGGCCTGCGCCAGGGCCTAGGCGGCGTCGACGTCGACCTCGGGCGCATGATCTTCCCGCCCCAGTTCGCGCGCGTCAAGGAACAGCTCGAGGAGGCGCGGAGCAAGGGGGGGCGCGTAATCGGCGGCGACGTCATCGACGAGGCCAACCTGATGATCAGCCCGGCCTTGGTGCTCGAGGCGACTCCCGAGATGAAGGTCATGAGCGAAGAGACCTTCGGGCCCGTGATGCCCGTCATGCGGGTTGAAAGCGAGGAGGAGGCCGTGCGGCTGGCCAACTCGCTGCCCTTCGGCCTGGCCGCGAGCTTGTGGACGACCGACCTCGAGAAGGCCGACCGTCTCGGCGCGCAGATCGAGGCCGGCCTTCTAAGCATCAACGACGTCATGAGCCACTACGCGCTGTGCTCGCTGCCCTTCGGCGGGATCAAGTCGAGCGGCCTAGGGCGCCGGCACTCCGACGAAGGGCTGCGCATGTTCTGCTGGCCCCAGTCGGTCTTCGTGCACGAATGGCCCGCCAAGGCCTCCGAGCTCTGGTGGTTCCCGTACGACGATTTCAAGACCAAGCTCGTCACCTGGATCTCGCGCCTGGCGTGATCCTCGGCATCCACTGCTCCGTATACCAAGGCCTCGACCGCGCGCTCCAAACCGCCGTCTCCTTGGGCGCCGAGGCGATGCAGATGCTGCCGTATCGCCGCCATCATCCCCCGAGCCCGGCCGAGTGCTCCGCTTTCCGCGCGGCGCTCTCGAAGACCAAGATCCAACGGCTGCTCATCCACTCGCGCTTCGTTCCAAATCTCGCGTCGAAGGACGAGGCGATCCGTAAGCGCTCGATCGCGCATCTGATCCAAGAGCTGAGGCTCGCCGCCCAACTCGGAGGCCACGGCTACGTGCTGCACGCGGCGGCGTATTCCGTCGGCTCGTCCTTCGAGGAAGGGCTCAAGCTCTTTTCCGAAAGCATCAAGATCGCCGGGCGGGAGGCGGAAGGCTCCCCTCAGATCGTGCTCGAGAACGTCCCCGGCGGCGGCCGCCGCATGGGAGGCGCTCTGGAGGAACTCGCGAAGCTCGTGGACGCATGCCCGGGCTCGGGAGCCTGTCTGGACACGGCCCACGCCTGGGCGGCCGGCTACGATCTCGCCTCGGCCGAGGGGATGCTGAAGTTCCTGGCGCGCGCCCACAGGCTCATCGGCGCCGAACGCGTGAAGGCCTTCCATTTGAACGACACGCGCGCCTTGCTCGGCTCGCACCGCGAGAATCACGAGCATTGGGGGAAGGGCTTCCTGGGCAAGGAGGGCTTGAAGACTTTGCTCGAGCGGCCGGATTACGCGCACGCCGTCGGCATACACGAGCCGCCCTTGGGCTCGCCCGAGAACGACCGTTTGAGCCTCGAGTTCGTCCGGCGCGTCTAGATCCCGAGCTTGAGTCCTTCGCGCGCGACCGCGCAGTCGAGCTTGTAGCCGCGCTCGGCCGAGGTCCGCGCGGCCTCGATCCCCATCCGGTCGAGGACCTCATCGGGATATTGGCTGTCGGCGTGGAAGAGCAGCAGGCGCTTGGCCCCGGCCTTGCCCGCCATGTGGACCGCGCTGATGAAGCTCGAGTGCCCCGAGTTCTTGGTCATCCGGTAGTCCTCGGCCGTGTAGCGGCCGTCGTGGATGATGAGGTCCGCCCCCTGGCAGAGGCGCGCCAGACGGTCGTCGTAGTCCTGCAGCGCGGTCGCGCCCTCGCCGTAGAGCTCGCTGTCGGGGCAATAGACCACCTTGCGGCCTTTGGACTCGAGGACAAAGCCCAAGGTCGTGCCGGGATGGTTGGCGTAGAACGAGGTCAGCATGACGCCGGGGGCCACCTCGTAGGTCTGTTCCATGAGCTCGTGGAGCTGGATGTTCGCCTCGACGCCGGCTCCGGCCGGCAGGGAGGCCTCGATCGCCTCCGTCACGAGGTCTTGAAGGCTCTTGTCTGGCTCCTTGGCGCCGCTCAAGTGCAAGGTGTAGCCGGAAGAGCGCACGCCCTCGAAAGCCCCCAAGCCTTGCGTGTGGTCGGGGTGGAAATGGGTCAGGAAGAGGAAGAGTTCCTGGGGACCCGCCAGTGCCAGCTGGCCGCCCAAGGGGACGATGCCGCCGCCCGCGTCGAAGATCATCTTGCGCTCCCCGGTCTCGATGGCGAGGCACGAGGTCATGAGGCCGTACTGCGACGAGGGGGGCGTCTTGGGCCCCGCCGGCCCGCGGCAGCCCCAGACCGTAATCTGGAGCGTGGCGTCGGGCGCCGACTTGAGCTCCGGGACCGGCTCGCCGCCGGCGACCGGACCCGCCTTGGCGGGGCGGTGGGCGACCTCGGCGATCTGCGTGGCGAAGGTCTCTATGTTGTAGGGCTTCTCGATAAAGAGGTCGGCCCCGTACTGCCGCGCGCGCTGCTTGTCGGCCTCGAACGATTTCCCAGAAACCATGACGACCTTGGTCGACGAGAGCTCGGGGTCGCTCTTGATCTTGTGGCAGAGGCTCAGGCCGTCGATGCCCGGCATCAGGATGTCGAGAACGACGAGTTCGGGCCTTTTTTCGCGCAGCTTATCGATGGCGCGCAGGCTGTTGGTCAGGAGCTCGGCGTCCATGCCCGCGTCCTTGAGCAGGTCGCGGGACAGCCCTCCGGCGATGTCGTCGTCGTCCACGATGAGGACGGAGAGGCCCATGGGCTAATTTTATATTATTTATCAATGAGAATTATTGCGGGGTCGTTACGGGGCAGGACCTACAAGGCCCGCAAGGATCCGGGAGTGCGGCCCATTTCGGGCCGGATCAAGAAGTCTCTTTTCGACATCATCCGGGGCCTGTTGCCGGGCTCGCGTTTCCTCGACCTCTTCGCCGGCACCGGAGCGGTGGGCATCGAAGCGCTCTCGCGCGGGGCCGGGTCCGTTGTTTTCGTCGACCTCGACAAGGATTGCGTCGCGGCGATCGAGGCGACCGTGACGCGCATGGGCCTCGGCTCGAAAGCGAGGGCTGTCTTCGGCAACGCACTGAGCGATTTGTCCTGGCTGCCTTACCGCGCCGGCTTGGAGCAATTCGACTTGATTTTCCTGGGCCCGCCGTACAAGGACCTCGAGAAGCGGCCGCTGGCTTACTCAGGAAAGGCGCTCGCGCGCGTCGCGCAAGCCAAGCTTCTCGCCCCTGGAGGCTGGATGATCGCCCAGCACCATGTGAAGGAGGACGTTCCCGCGCCGGTCGGCTTCGAGCGCGTCCGGCGCGAGAAGTACGGCGACACGTTCCTCGACTTTTTCCGTCCCTCGGCGGCGACTTCGCAGGCGGGTTGAGCTTGGAGACCGCCCCTTCTCCCGAGGCGAAGACTCAAGACGCGCGCGTCATCGCCCTCAACGCGGCCTTGCGCGCGCTGCTCGCCTGGGTCTGGGTCTGCCTCGCGATCCTGGTGACCAAGGCGTGGATCCTGCGCGACCGCAATGATCTTCGGGGAATTCATGCCGACCGGGGCCTTGCCGTTTTCGGTTTGATCGTCGGGGGGCTTTGCGTCGTAGCCTTTCTGTTCTCGCGCAGCGCGCTTAGGGTGTGGCGCAGGCAAAGGCGCGCCGACGATTTCCCGGGCTTGATCGTCTTTTTGTTCTTCAGCTCCGTGCCGTTCGTCACGATACCCGAGTTCCTATCCCTGATCGCCCGCTCCGATGAGGGGGCTACCAGGGGAAGCCTGGGCTCCCTGCGCGCGGCCATCGCGGCCCATCGCGGCGATCATGGAGGCCGATGGCCGGCGGACCTCGAGGGACTCAAGGTGGACGGACAACTGCGGCATGGCGTCCCGCTGGCGAAGACTCCTCATTTCCATCCGGCCTCGCCTCGGATCTCTTACGGAAGCGTCTCCGACGATTCCGGGGGCTGGCGATACAACAACGCGGCCGAGGATCCCCATTTCGGGGAGTTCTGGGTCAACTGCACGCACACCGACACCAAGGGCACCACCTGGAGCTCCTACTGATGGAGATCAGCTTCACGCGCTTTCGCGTCTACAGCGAGTGCCCCTGGAAGTACAAGCTGATGTTCGTCGACGGCAAGAAGGTGCCGCTGACCCCCGCCTCGTCCTTGGGCCTCTCCCTGCACCGCGCGCTCGAGAGCTTCCACCGCTCTCGCGTCAACGAGCTCGACAAGCTGCTCGACTGCTACGAGGAGCGCTGGATCGGCGGCGGCTACGCCGACGAGCAGGTCAAGAAAGAGCACTTCGACAAGGGGATCAAGATCTTGGAGAAGTATTTCAAGCAGGAGCAGGAGCGCCGCACCCAGATCGAGGGCATCGAGCGCGAGTTCATCTATCCGTTGGGGCGCCACACCGTGCGCGGCATGATCGACCGCATGGACAAGCATCCCGACGGCGGGCTCGAGATCATAGACTACAAGACCTCGCTCGACTTCGACGAGAAAAGCCCCGTCGACCGGACCCTGCAGCTGCGCTTCTACGCCCTGGGCGTGCGGGAGTCGCTCGGGGTCAAGCCGTCATGGCTGACGATCCATTACCTCGCGGCGGGCAAGAGAGAGAGAGAGCCCTACGACGACTCTCGCGAGGACGAGCTCAAGGCGGCCATCGAGCGCGCCGCCGACCGCATCGAGAACGGGGACTTCAAGCCCGATACTGCGTTCTGCCCGAGCTGCGACTTCCGCAGGACCTGCACGCACTCGACGGCGAGGTCCTAGCTCAGGGCTGCTTGGTCAGCGCGACCTCGACGCTCAAAGGGTAGTGGTCGCTCAGGCGCTTCTCGTCGTTGTTCCCGGACTTCGTGTCGACGATCATCTCCTTGAAGACCTTGCCCTTCGCCGGTTTGATCTGATGCTCGGGATCGCGTAGGAAGAGCCAATCGACGACCGCGTTGGCCAGGCCCCTTGAGAGGCCCGGGATCATCATGGGCCGCCCCGCCGTCCAGGTCGCGGGGTAGCCTCCCATGCCGAGGCGGAAGCCGAGCTTCGGGTTGAGGATCTGGGTGTCGTCCTTCTTGATGTCGGTGAACAGGTTGTGGTCGGCGTTGGCCTTGGCCGTCGGGTTGTGGCGCGAGCGCTCGTCCCAGAACAGCTGGAAGCCCTTGGCGCCCACGGCGGTGAACGGCATGAAGTCGGCGGCCGCCATGCCCGCGTAGTACATGTCGCGCGGGACGTTGCCGGGCTTCTCCTTGATCTTCTTCGCGGCGTTGAGCGTGTCGTGGACCGCCGGGGCGTAGGGCACGATGTCGATGCCGAGCGCGAAGGTCTGCTCGGCTACGAGCTTCTTGCGCTTGCCCGGGCTGTGCGTCAAGGTCGTCGCAAGATTGCCCGCGTCGACGACGCCAAAGAATTTGTCGCCCACGCCGGCGGCCAGGCCGTGCTGGCGGTTGATCGGCGGCTGGCCGGGGTGCATCGCGTTGGGCACTTCGGTCGCGATGTCCTCGCCCTCGATGACGCCGGGGGAATTCCCCATCGTGTTCAAATCCCCGCCGTAGAGCATCGGACCGTCGACGGTCGCGATGAAGGCGCGCGCCTCTTGAGCCTGCGCCCGGCGCAGCTCGGGACCGGTGATCTTTTGCCCCGCCAGGTCCTCGAGGTGGAGGTTGCCGACCCAGATCTTGGCGCCGGCGGCGCCGCCGTCGTGGTAGTTCGCCGCCGTGCGGGCGAAGAGGGCGACGCGGCCGCCGTACGGCAGGCCGGGCCGGGTCTGGTGCGGGCGGCCCGCATCGGCCGCGAAGAGGACCTTGGCGGCGGTCTTCTCGAGCCTCTCGCCGAGCGGTTGGGGCGCCTTCTGGCCCTCATACCAATCGGCTTGGTTGGCGAAGCGCAGCACCCGGTAATCGGAGAGAGGAACGCGGCTCAGGATCGCGTTGCCGGTGTAGTTCCAGCCGGCCTGCGGATCGCGGCCCTTGGCGTTGTCGCCGACCTCGATGAATTCCGGAGCCCAAAAGACCTCGGCGTCGAGATGCTTGGCGAGCTCGATGGCGGTCGGCAGCGGGATCTCCTGAATGAAGAATACGTCGTGTTGCGAGAACGCCGCGAGTTGAGAGGCGGCCTTGTCCTTCACCGGAGAGCCGCGGCCCAGGGCTTTTTGAACGCCTTCAGGCGAGTTGTCGGCCACCGCCATGATGGCGGCCACCGCGTTGTCGGTGTGGGCGGCGTTGATGTTCCAGGTGACGACGCGCAGGGAATCGCCTTTGAACGGTTCGGGGATGCGGCCGCCGACGTAAGCGCGCCGCATGATGACCTGGAGCTTGATCCCTAGATCGCTCACCAACGCGGGGACGGCGCGGCCGATCTCGGCGATCTCTGCTGGGGTCAGGGCGAAATCGGAGACGCGGTGGACGACCTGCGGCTCGAAGGCCTGCGCGGGGGGCAGCACTTTCTGCTTCTTTTCCCGCTTAGGCTTCGGGGCGGGCGCGGGGGCGGGGGCCGGCGCCATTTTGAGGCTGTCGCCCCGCGCCTCGTGGTCCGCCACGGCCTCGACGCGCGGGGCCTTGTCGTTGTCCCAATTCGGCGCCGTGAGGGCGCCCGCCGGTCGCGACGAAAGGATCAGAGCGAGCGCAGCGGCGGCGATCCATCCGTCGTGATTTCGCAGAAAACGAGTCTGTCTCTTCATGCGCCCCCCACATGACTTCATGCGCGTCATGAGTGAAGGGTAGCCGGGTTTTACGCGGCGCGTAAGGGGTGTAGGACCCAGCACCCATGGGTCTTAGGGACCGGCCGCGGCGTAGGCCTAACGCCCCGCGCTGACCTGGTTCTTTCCTTCGCGCTTGGCCTGGTACATGTTGGCGTCGGCTTCCTCGAGCAGGGCCTTGCCGTCCTGCTCGCCGTTGCCGTCGAAGGTCGTCGTCCCGATGGAGACCGTCGCGTTGTAGCCGTTGCCGGCGATGCCCTGGCAGATGCGGTTGGCGGCCTGGTTCGCCGTCTCCGCGTCGGCCCCGGGCATGATCACGAGGAATTCGTCGCCGCCGTAGCGGCCCAAGATGTCTTCCGATCGGATGGAGGCCGAGATCGTCTCGGCCGTTTCCTTAATGACGCGGTCCCCGAAGAGGTGGCCGTGGCTGTCGTTGATCTTCTTGAAGTCGTCGATGTCGAGCATCAGGATCGAGAGCGGGGTCTTGTGGGTCAGGGAGTGCTGGATCTCCAACTCCAAGATCTCGTGCAGGTAGCCGTGCGTGAAGGCGCCCGTCAGGCTGTCCGTGACCGACTTCAGGTGGAGTTCGTCGAGGCGCGCGTTGAGTATGCGGTTGCTGACGCGCTGGCGCTCGCTGCGCAGGCCGAGCCAATAGCCGAAGACGAGGAACGCCGCGACGGTACCGATGCCCATGTAGGCGTAGAAGAGAAAGTTGTATTGAAGCTCGTGGCGGACCCAGAGCGTTTTGAGGATCGGGTCGGCCAGCCAGTAGCGCATGGCGAAAGCGCCGACGGGAGAGCCCAGGCCGAGGAAGGCTCCCAGGGCGGGGTAGGCGTAGTAATGGGGGATCGTGCGCCAGAAAGGGCGCGGCTCATCCAGGTCGGACTTGCGGCGACGCCGGGTGGCCATCAGCGGACCGGAATGTCCTGCGGATTGCAGGACCAGAGCACTTTGGCCGTCTCGCCGCCGAGGTCGAGCGCGATGAGGCCTCCGGGCTTGAGCTCGAATATCCGGCCGGCGAGATGCGCTGCGAGCTCGCCCAGCTGGGGCTGGTGGCCGACGGCGAGGACCTCGTCATGGCGCGCGAGCTCGGGCTTGAGCTTCTCGAGAAGGGGTTCCGGAGGCAGTAGATTGGACAGCGGCTCGAAGGCCTGCTTCGCCGGCGGGGGCTTGAGCAGCGCGGCCGCCGTCTCGGCCGTCTGGACGGCTCTCTTGAGCGGGCTGTGCAGGATCACGGACGGCTTGGCGCCTTCCTCCACCAGATAGGCGGCCATGCGCTTGACCGCCGCCCGGCCTTGTTCGGAGAGCGGGCGGTCGTAGTCGCGCGTCACACCGGCCTCGGTGATCGAGG
This sequence comes from Elusimicrobiota bacterium, assembly GCA_016194705.1. GTDB lineage: Bacteria > Elusimicrobiota > Elusimicrobia > UBA1565 > UBA9628 > PALSA-1176. The sequence continues at coordinate 23,683 of JACQAZ010000021.1, forward strand.
GGGCGTGGCCGTGCCTCATGAGATAGAGCTTCATTGTATCGTGAGCACGACCTTGCCGATGTTCTGGCGGCTCTGGATGAAGTCGTGGGCCTTGCCCGCGAGCTGCAGCGGGAAGGTCGCGCCGACGACGGGCTCGATCTTGCCCCGGTCCCACCAAAGTGCTAGCTGGGTCATCGCGGTCGCGAAGACCTCCTTCTGCTCGGTCATGCGCCCCAGGTGCAGGCCGATGACGCCCTTGTTGTTCATCATGAGGTCGAAGGGCGAGAAACTCGGGCTGCGCAGCCACTGCCAGGCGGTGTTGAGGAGCTTGCGTTCGGGTCCGGTCGAGGCGGCCGAAAATCCGTACATGATGAGCTTGCCGGTCTTGGCGAGACACCGGTAGCTCCTGGAGAAGCTCGAGCCCCCGACGGGGTCCAGCGCGAGGTGGACGCCAGCGCCCGAAGTCAGCTTCATGACTTCCTTCTCGAAGTTTTGCGAGCGGTAGTCGATGCAGTGGTGCACGCCCTGACGCTTCAGAAAATCGTGCTTCGAGGAGGAGGCCGTGCCGAATATCTCCGCCTCATAGATCTTGGCGATCTGAGTCGCGGCGATGCCCACCCCGCCGCCGACGCTGTGGATGAGCACCTTGTTGCCCTTTTGGAGATGGCCCTGCTCGACCAAGGCCAGATAGGCGGTCATGTAGTTGACCGCCAACGCCGCGCCGGCCTCGAAGGTCTTGCCGTCGGGTATGCGGAACACCTCGGCCGCGTTGGCGATCAAGGTGTCGGCGTAGCCGCCGAAATTGGTCGGGACCACGACGCGCTCGCCCGCGCGCGGGTTGATGACGCCGGGGCCGGCGAGGTCGACGACGCCCGCGGCCTCGTAGCCGGGCACGAACGGCGGAGGCGGGGCGCCGGGGTAGAGCCCCATGCGCATGAGGATGTCGGCGAAGTTGATGCCGACGGCCTTGACCCTGACGCGGATCTGGCCGGCCCCGGGCGTCGGGTCGGGGCTCTCGCGCAGGTCGAGGACCTCGGGGCCGCCGTGGGCCGTGATGTAAACGGATTTCACGACAAAAGCCTACAAAATAACGGCTCGCCCAAGTAAGGTATGATACGCCCCATGACGGGCAAATGGTTGCGGCGGCTCGGTCTGGCGGTTTTTCTCCTGGGTCTCGTTTGGGCGCTGCTTCCATCCTGGGTCGACCGCGGCTTCAACCGCGTGCGCGGTTCCAAGCCGGCTTCCAAACGGGCGCGCAAGCTCGCGGCGACCTTATCCATCGCCGACTTGCACGCCGATTCGTTGTTGTGGGGCCGATCTCTTCTTCGCCGCAATACCCGCGGGCAAGTCGACATACCGCGCCTCATCGAGGGGCATGTCGCCTTGCAGGTCTTCGGTCTCGTCACGAAGATGCCGCGGCATCTCTCCGGCAGCATGGACGCGCGCACCGACTGGATCATCTGGATGTCCTGGGCGCAGCTGTGGCCGTGGCGGACGCACGCGAGTCTGGCTGAGCGGGCGCTCTACCAGGCGGGGCGCCTCAAGCGCTGCTCGGAGCAGTCCGGCAGTCACTTCATGCTGATCCGCTCCGGGAGGGACCTCTACGATTATCTGGAAGCTCGTAAGCGCAAGCCGGACATGACGGCGGGCCTGCTCGCGGTCGAGGGGGCGCACGCCTTGGAGGGGGATCTCGACGCTCTCGACCGGTTTTATGAGGCGGGCGTGCGCATGATGTCGCCGACCCACTTCTTCGACACGGAGATGGGGGGCTCGGCGCACGGCAGGGTCAAGGGCGGGCTGGCTCCACTGGGCCGCCGCTGGGTCGTCGAGATGGAGAAACGGCGCATGATCGTCGACGTCGCGCACGCCTCGCCGCGGACGGTCGCCGATGTCCTGGCCTTGGCCAAGCGGCCGGTTGTGGTCTCGCACACGGGCGTGCGCGGGACCTGCGACAACCAGCGCAACCTCTCCGACGAGCAGCTGCGCGCGGTCGCCAAGAACGGCGGACTCGTCGGGATCGGCTACTGGGAGATGGCGGTGTGCGGGAAGGACGCGAATTCCGTGGCGCGCGCGATCCGGTACGCGGCCAACGTGATCGGCGTCGAGCACGTGGCGCTGGGATCGGATTTCGACGGCGCCATCGCGGCGCCCTTCGACGCGGCGCACTTGGACGTCCTGGTCGACGCGCTGCTGGCCCAGGGGTTCAAGGACGACGAGATCCGGCGGATCATGGGGGAGAACACGCTGGACTTCTTGGCCCGGAATCTCCCCTAAGCGGCCCGATGAGTTGCCGGCTCGATGCGCAGTCTCAGCTTCGACGCGGCCAGCACGCGCATGAGGCTCTTCCATTCTGGATTCCCACTTTTTGAGAACATCTTGTTCAGGCTCACGCGGTGGACTTTCGCTTTGTCGGCGATGACCTTCACGCCGTGTGCGCGGGCCACGTTGTAATAGGCGGTCAGGAAGTCGCCCGGATCGTCTCCTTCCAGGGCCGCGTTAAGGTAGCCGGCCGCCTCTTTGGGATCCTTCAGCCAGTTCCAAAGCCATTCGTAATAATCCCCGTCGGGCGTCATTTTCGACTCCGATGGTCTGCCCAGTATTCGTGGGCGTTTGCGATGTCCCGGTCCTGGCTTTTCTTGTTTCCGCCGCATAACAGTATGATCAATTCCTCGCCGGATAGCCCCGCGTAGACCCGATACCCCGGACCAAAATCCACTCTGAGTTCGATGATCCCGCCACCGACCGTCCGAAAATCTCCGAGATTGCCCTTTGCGGCCCGGTCGATCCTGCGAAGAATGATAAAGCGGCCTGCGGCATCCTTGAGACTCGCGATCCAGTCCTGGAACGGCACTGTGCCATCCGGAGTTCGATAGTACCGTAGGATCTTGGTCATTGTTATGGTAGCCTATAGTTTACCGATGCGCAAGGCCCAATTTGGGCCTAATATGTAGAGATACGATTGAGGCCCCCAAATTGTTCCCATCGTATTGACGATTTACTTGCGAACGCGTAGAATCCCGGCAAGGTGATACCGAAGCCTGTCGCGCAGTTCCGGGAGAAGTATCGTCTTGAGGAGGTCCCGGGATATTATTCCGGGCTGGGACATTTTCTCTTCACGACTTCCGCGGGCTTGGGCACGATCGCGTGGGCCGTGCGTTCGCTCGATGGCCCGAGCGCCGTCGAATCGCTGATCGTTCCCGCGACGTTTCTCTACGCCAATGCCGTCGAGTACTTCGCGCACAAGAACCCGATGCACCGCCGTCTTCCGGGTCTAGGCCTGGTCTTCCAGCGGCACACCCTCGAGCATCACCGCTTCTACACGCACGACGCCATGGCGCTCGAGGAAGCCCGCGACGTCAGGATGGTCCTGTTTCCGCCGCTGCTCGTGATCTTCTTCTTCGGGCTCTTCGCGCTGCCCGTAGGGTTCCTGGCGGGGAGGCTGCTCTCGCCCAACGCGGGCTGGCTCTTCACCGCGACCGCGATGGCGTATTTCCTAAATTACGAATGGCTGCATCTGCTCTACCACATGCCGGAGGATCGGGCTCTGGCGCGGTGGAGGCCGGTGGCGCTGCTCAAGGCGCATCACCGGGCGCATCACGACCCGAGGCTCATGAGCGAGTGGAACTTCAACATCACCTACCCGCTCTGCGACTGGCTCTTCGGGACCCGCCGTCAGGGCGCGTAGTACCAGCGGCCCGAGGCGTCCTGCCACTGCACGCGGCCGTCGCGGGCGATCTCGAAGCGCGAGACGCTCGAGCCGATGCGCGACGCGTTCTTGTAGAGGTTCGACGAGGTGTCGAGCCAGATCGCGTCGCCGGTGTAGGGCGCGACCTCCCAGCGGGATACGCTCGAGCCCAGACGGGTGGAATCCTTGTAGATGTTGCTCGAGCTGTCGGTCCAGACGACCGAACCGGTGTAGTCGTTGACGGAGAACCGCTGGGCGCTGGAGCCCAGGCGCTCGCGGTTCTTGTAGATGTTGCCGCTCGTGTCGGTCCAGCCGACGTCCCCGGTGAAGAGGCCCGAGGCGAACTGCGACACGGAGCTCCCGAGCCGCTCCTGATCCTTGAACAGATAGCCCGACGAATCGCTCCACACCACGGTCCCGGTCCAGCCGTTGAGGGCGACGCGGTTGGCCGAACTTCCGAGGGTCTCGTTGTTCTTATGGATGTAGCCCGAGGAATCGGTCCACATGACGTCCCCTGAGTTCCAGGCGATGTCGAAGGATGAGACCGAGCTTCCCAGCGAGGAGTCGTTCTTGTGGATCGCGCCCCAGGTATCGGTCCAGGCGACGTCGCCCGAGCAGGACGTCTTGAAGTCCCGCGCGGATGAGCCGAGCCTGGCGCCGTCTTTGAAGATGTCGCCCCAGCTGTCGACGTGGACGAGGGGCTTGTTGCAGCGGTAATTCGGGTCGGGATAGACGATCTCGCGCGGGAGAGGCGGCAGGACGGCCCTTGCGGGGACGGGTGCCGCGGCGCGTTGGAAGCGAAGGGCAGGCACCGCGAGGCCGGCGAAATCGAGGCGCGCGGCGGCGGACATCTTCTCCGCGAGCTGGGCTTGGGCGGGCGCTGCAAGGAGAACGGCGAGGGCGATGAGGCGATTCATGGGCTCCTCCGTTTTGGGACGATTCGATTATACAAAGTCCCGTCAGAAAAAGTAGCGGAAAAGGTAGAAGAACCACTCGAGCAGGCGGTCGCTCCAGGGGCGCCTGCGCCACTCGGAGAGCTTGATCTCGCGCGACTCGGCCATGTCGGACTTGATCCGGTGCGCGAGCTGCACGGAGAACTCCCGGTCCAGGACGTGAAGGTTGACCTCGAGATTGTGCATGAGACTGCGGTGGTCCATGTTGTAGGAGCCCACCGCCGACCACACCCCGTCGACGTCGGCGATCTTGGCGTGCAGGATCGAGCCCGAGTATTGGAACAGGCGCACGCCGTGGCGCAGAAGGAAGTCGTAGCGGTAGCGCGAGGCGTACCAGACCGAGAGGATGTCGGAGCGCCCCTGCACGAGAATCTTGACGCTGACGCCGCGGCGCGCCGCCGCGCCCAGAGCCCTTCGGATGCGGCGGTCGGGCAGAAAGTAGGCGTTGGCGATCAGGACCTCGCGCTGCGAGGCGCGCAAGGCGTTGAGGTAGGCCGAGCGGATGCGGTAGCGGTGCACGAACTCCTGGTTGGCGGCCACCCAGACCAGGCAATGGGCCGGCTTGTGCTCCGGATGGCCTTCCGAGCGAAACCAGCGTCCCGTCTCGCGGAACCAGACCGCGCGGAACAGGCGGTCGAGCTCGTAGGCCGCCGGCCCCTCGAGCTGGACGTGGGCGTCCCGCCAGCCCTCGCCGCCCTCGCGGACCTTGAGATGGGCGTCGGAGATGTTGACGCCGCCCGTGAAGGCCGTCTTGCCGTCGACGACGAGGATCTTGCGGTGGTCGCGCCGGCCCCAGGACCAGCGCGGGCGCCAGGGCGCGATGGGATGGTACTCGAGAATCTGGACCCCCGAGTTGCGCAGGCGGTTGACGAACACGGGATCGATGTCCATCGAGCCGACCGAGTCAAAGATCAGCCTCACGCGCACGCCGCGGCGGGCCTTCTCCTGGAGGCGGCGCGAGAACTCGAGCCCGGTCTGGTCGGAGCGCAGGATGTAGGTCTCGAGGTTGATCGTCTCCTTGGCGGCGTCGATCGCGTCCCACATGGCGCGGAAGACCGCTCCCCCGTCGGGCAGCAGGGCGAGCTTGTTGCCGCCGATGTACTGGTCGAGATGGCGGGAGAAATCCCCCGAGCCCGGTCGGGCGCGGCGCAGGAGCGTGCGAAGGGATTGGAGTTCCATCCTGGACCCGAGTATAACAAATGCTAAGATACCGTCGGGATGGGAGGCAAAATTCACTTCGACCGGCTCTTGGAGCTGCTCGAGCTCGAGCGCGAGGCCGAGAAGGCCGAGAACCTCCGAGAGCTGCAGAAATTCCCGATCGCCACCCGCGAGGCCTTGGGCAAGACGGTCGCCGGGCTGACCCTGGACGGGATGGAGGGAGGGCTTGCCGGCATGACGATGCTGACCCTCTCGCGCGCGCCCGCCGGCGAGGAACTCGCGCCCTTCCACTCGATCTCGTCGGGCGACATCGTGCTCGTGACCTTCCCTCCGGGCAGCGATCCCGGAGCGATCGAGGGAACGATGTACCAGGTCGACGAGTACCGTGCGACCGTCGCGCTCAACGGCCCGCCGCCGAGCGCGCCGCGCGGGGGCCAGTTCCAGATCGACCTCCTGGGCTCGGACGCGACCTACCGGCGCATGAAGAAGGCGCTCGTGCACGTCTGCGAGACCAAGAAGACCCGCGCCGCGGAGCTGCGCGAGATATTCATCGGTGAAAAAAAGCCGGAGATCGAGCGCAAGAAGCCGCATGTCGAGTTCTGCAACCAGAGGCTCAATTCATTCCAGCGCGAGGCCGTCGTGAAGTGCCTCGCCGCCGAGGACGCCGCCTTGGTCCACGGCCCGCCCGGAACCGGCAAGACGACCGTGCTCGTCGAGATCATCCGTCAGTCGGTCGGCCGCGGCGAACGCGTGCTGGCCACCGCGCCCTCGAACATCGCCGTCGACAACATGCTCGAGAAGCTCCACGAGACCGGCCTGCGAGTCGTGCGGCTCGGGCATCCCGCGCGGACCCTCGAGTTCCTGCGCCACAACAACCTCGCAGCGCTCGTCGAGGAGGACCCCGGCTACGACGAGGTGCGCGAGCTCGACGCCTGGCGGGAACGCCTCATCAAGCGCAAGTCGCGCCACGGCCGCGGCGAGGGCCAGCTCGGCTACTCCGAGCGCCAGGACCGCGAGCGCGAGGTCCGCAAGCTCTGGCGCCAGGCGCGCGACATCGAACACGAGATCTCGCGGCGCATCCTCGCCTCGGCCCAGGTCGTGCTGGCGACGCACGGCGGCATCTCGCGCAAGCTCATCAAGGGCGACTTCGACCTCGTCTGCCTCGACGAGGCGTCCCAGGCCACCGAGCCGTTGTCCTGGATTCCTCTCACGATCGCCAAGAAGGCGGTCTTCGCGGGCGATGCGATGCAGCTGCCGCCCACGATCTATTCCAAGGTCGCCGCGGAAGGCGGCCTCGCCACGACGCTCTTCGACCGCTTGAAGGACATCCTGCCGGCCTCTCTGCAGACCTTGCTGCGCGTGCAGTACCGCATGCATGAGACGATCATGGGCTTCTCGTCCGAGCAGTTTTACGAGGGCAAGCTCATCGCGGATGAGTCGGTGCGCCTGCACACGGCCTCGGAACTCCCCGGCGTCTCGGCCGACGAGTTCACGAAGGTCCCGCTGATCTACGTCGACACGGCGGGCTCGGGCTTCGAGGAATCGTGGAACGAGCTCTTGGAGAGCCGCGAGAACGAGGGGGAGGCGCGGCTGGCCGTCATGTTGCTCGACAAGCTTCTGGCAGCGGGACTTCAGCCGCGAGATGTCGCCCTGCTGACGCCCTACGTGGCTCAGGCGAGGCTCTTGAAGTCGCTCGTGAAGATCCCGGGCCTCGAGATCGGCTCGGTCGACGGCTTCCAGGGCCGCGAGAAGGAGGGGACGATCGTGTCGCTCGTGCGCTCCAACTCGGACGCCGAGGTCGGCTTCCTCTCCGATACGCGGCGCATGAACGTCGCGATGACGCGCGCGCGGCGCCTGCTGATCGTGATCGGCGACTCGGCCACCATCGGCCAGCACCCCTTCTACGCGAAGTTCCTCGAGTACGTCGAGCGCAAAGGCGCCCATCGCTCCTCCTACGAATGGGCGCCGGCCTGACTCCGGCCCGCCTTCGCCAGGCGATCGCCTTTTTGGGTTCGTTCCTGTTGTTTTCCATCGAGGTCCTCTCCACCAAGCTCCTCCTGCCGTCTTTCGGCGGCGCGGCCTATGTCTGGACGACGAGCTGCATGTTTTTCCAGGCCGTCCTCCTGGCGGGCTACCTTTACAGCGAGGGCGTCCTGCGGCGCATGGGAGCCGGACGATACGCGCGCTGGCACTTGGGCGTGCTCTTCGCGCCGCTTCTGTTCTTCCCGATCACGCTGAGGCTTCCCGTCGAGTTGTCCCATCCGATGAGCGCTCTGCTGGTCTGCTTGACGGCGGGCATCTCGATTCCGTTCCTGGTCCTCTCGATGACGAGTCCGATCATCCAGAGCTGGAGCGTCGCCGAGGGGGAAGGCGAAGCCGAGTCCTACAGCATCTACGCCGCCTCCAACGCCGGCGCGCTGTTGGCGTTGTTGTCCTATCCCTTCCTGATCGAACCGAAAACCGAGCTGCAGACTCAGATCAGGTGTTGGCAGGGGCTGTATTCGGCGTATGCCGGCCTGCACTGGCTCTGTCTTCCAGGGAAGAGCGCTGTGAAATCAGACGAGGCCGTCGCATCGGCCTCGCCAAACGAGTCCTCAGGGAGCGGCCTCGTCTGGTTTTTACTCGCTCTCGGTCCCAGCGCGACGATGCTCGCGACGACCAACCTTCTCACTCTGGACTTCGCCGCGGTGCCCCTTCTCTGGATTTTGCCTCTCGCCATCTATCTCTCGACGTTCATCTTGAATTTCAAGAAAGAGCCGTGGTATCCGCAGCGGCTGAGCATGACGATCGTGCTGCTTATGGTCGGCTGGCTCGCCTTGGTCCTGGTCACGGTGATGTTCTCGGCGGATTTTGCGCAGAAGTGGGTCGCGATCCGTCGCCTCTGGGCCGTCAACAAGCTGACCTACATGTCGGCCTCCTTGTTCATCGTCTGCATGATCTGCCACCGGGCGCTCGCGCAAAGCAAGCCCGCGGGACGCTCCTCGGCGCGCTACTACGCCTGGATCGGCGCCGGCGGCTGGGCCGGCAGCGTGCTGATCGGAGTGGTCCTGCCCTGGCTCGGCCGCCGCATCGCGATGCCCGAGCTCGACTGGGCGATAGCGGGCCTGCTCTCGATGGGCGCGCTCGTGTATCGGGACCGCAAGAAGCGCGCCGCGGCTTCGCCTGATCTTTATCCCAAGCTCAATGCGAGCGTCGCGACCCTGTTCACGGCGCTCGTGCTCATGGGCGCGGGCTTCGGGTTCTACGTCAACCGTTCGCTGGCGTTCAAGGACGGAACCATCTTCTCGCTGCGCAACTTCTATGGATATTACCGCGTCTCCGACTTCAAGGGATTCCGGTATTTCTTCCACGGCAACACGATGCACGGCTGCCAGTACCTCGACCCCACGCTTCAGGACCGGCCCGTCGTCTATTATTATCCCGGCTCGCCGATCGCCGAGTTCCTGCGGCTCGAAAAGACATCGGTCAAGAAGATCGGCGTCGCCGGGCTCGGCGCGGGCGTGCTCGCGATCCACGGCTTCCCAGGCCAGACCATCGACTTCTACGAGCTCGATCCCGACGTCGCCGCGATCGCGAGAAAGTATTTCGTCTTTCTCAAAGACAGCCCGGCCAAGGTCCGCATCCACACGGGCGATGCGAGGCTCGCGCTGCTGCGCGACGCCAACGCCCGCTACGATTTGCTGATCCTCGACGCCTTCACGGGCGGGGCGATCCCGGTCCACCTTCTGACCAAGGAAGCGCTCGAGCTTTACCAGCAGCGCTTGGAAGGAGAAGGGCTGATCGCCTTCCACATCACCAACCGCTTCCTGAACCTGCGGCCGATGCTCTCGGCGCTGGCCAAGGCCGAGGGGCTCTCGGGCGCCGCCAAGAAGGCCAATCCCGTCACGCGGCCGACCGGCGAGGAGTATTATTCGTCGTGGGTCGTGCTGTCGAAGGACTCCGCCAAGCTCAAGCCCCTGCTCGCGGCCGGCTGGGAAGACCTCGCAGGGATGTCCGGCGCGACCCGCCCCTGGACCGACCAGTACGCCAGCCTCTGGGCCGCTCTGGGCAACTAGTTTCCCGAATACAAAGGGAACTTTTCACCCCTCTCAATCGTATACCCATCAGGGCGTTATGCCGGGACCCTGGGGGGATACCATGGAACAGACCGTCGCATTGCCGTCGCTGGAGGCGCGCGTCAAGCTGTACCGGGCCGAGTCGGGACAAAGCCAGCTGATGGGCTTCGCCGACCTCGTGATCGGGGGGGCGTTCGTGATCAAGGGCTTGCGCATACTCATGTCCAAGCCTTCCGCGGAGAAGCCGGGAGGGCTCTTCATCGGCTTCCCGAGCCGCCGCGGCACGGGCGAGCAGCAGGACAAGTACTTCGAGGTCGCGCACCCGATCACGGCCGAGGCGCGGATCGCGGTCCGGGACCTGGTCCTGCAGGCGTATCAGGAGCTCGTCGCAGAGAAGCAGGCCTGAGGTTAGGGCGCCCCCCGCGCGCCTGGGAGCGCGCGGGGGGCGCCCGGGGTCTCTTGCAATGAAATCGAAGTCTGCTATACTTCGGTCGAGATGACCGCTGATCTGAGGACTGCGGACCGCATCCTGGGGCTCTTCGTCCGGATTTTCTTCGCCTTGATCCTCCTGCGGATCGCGCCGCGCTCGATCCACGCCTGGATCTCGCAAGGTTTTCGCCTTCCGCCGTATCCGCGTTGGCTTCACGCGGTGAATCTGGGCTTCCTCCTGCTGTTCTTGGTTTTCGCGTGGTTGGGCAGCGATGTCGAACCGGAGAACACGAGAACGACCGTCGTCGCCGCGCTCCTCATCCCGACCTTGATCTACGTCCTCTATTACGCTTATTACGTCCTCTTGGGCGGCCCGCTCGAGAAGAGATAGAATCTCTCCGTGCTCCCCGTTCTTCTGCTGTTCCTGATCCCGCTCGGCGCCGGGATTCCAGCGGGCGTTCTTCTCGCGCGCAACGGCGGGTTGTACTGGCCTGTAACGATGTTTCTGTACCTTGTTTCCGATGTGATCTTGGCCCTCTATTTCGAGCCCATCCTGCGTCTGGTGATCTCGTTGTGCCGCAAGACTCCTCAGCTGGCTCGCGCGGCCCAGGCGATGAGGACCGCGATAAGTCAGATCATGGCCCAATACGGCGGGGGCGGCGTGGGGCCCTTCGCTTTGATCCTGATCTCCTTCGGCGTCGATCCGATGACGGGCCGGGCGGCCACCGTGCTCGCGGGGCACGGCGTCGTCTCGGGCTGGTCGCTCGCCATCACCGGCGATATGATGTATTACGCGCTCGTCGCCTACACGACATTGAAGGTTGACTCGGCGTTGGGCAACGCCTATGCGACGACGGCCCTCGTCATGATGTGCATGATCGTCGTTCCGATCCTCGTGCGCCGCGCGAGAACCGCCTTCTCGCGGATTTAGCCGCGGGCGCGCCGGCGCTCGCGCCAGAATTCGATCACGCCCGGCAGGATCGACAGGAAGATCACGACGAGGATCACCTTGTGGATGCTCTTGTCGATGTTCGGCACCGCCGAAGCGAGGGAATAGCCGACGAGAACCATGCCCCAGACCCAGGCGAGCCCGCCGACGACGTTGTAGGACACGAAGCGCTTGTAGTCCATCTGCCCGATCCCCGCGACGACCGGCGCGAAAGTCCTAACGATGGGCACAAAGCGGGCGATGACGATCGTCTTGGAGCCGTACTTTTCGTAGAAGTCGTGAGTGCGCTGCAGGTGCTTCTTCTTGAAGAAAAGCGAGTCGGGGCGCTGATAGAGCGCCTCGCCGGTCTTGTAGCCTATGGCGTAACCGACCTGGTCTCCAGCCACCGCGCACAACGAGGCGAGGACCAGGAGCCAGGCCAGAGAGACGTAGCCGGCCTTGGCGAAGATGCCGGCGGTCACGAGCAGCGAGTCGCCGGGCAGAAAGAAGCCCATGAAAAGCCCGGTCTCGGTGAACACGATCGCGCAGACCAGCGACAGGCCGCCCCACTGGATGAGGCCCTTGACGTCGTAGATGAAATGAAGAAGGTCCTTGAGCCGGTCGATCATGCCCGCCTATTTCTCGCCCCGGCTTTCCTTGACCCTCTTCTCGCGGTACTCGAGGTAGGCGTCCCGGAAGTAGGTGTAGGGATCGACCGCGTCCTTCTTGTACTTCTCGTACTCGTCGCCGTGCAGCGAGAGGTAGTTGAAGTCTCCCCCGATCGTCGTGTAGAGGTAGTCGGGGTAGCTCGCCACCCAATAGACCGGGTTGACGAAGTTCTCGGGGAGCAGGCCGAGCCCGTCGCGCACGTCGCTTGGGCCCAGCAGAGGCAGCACGACCGGGAAGCCGGGGCCCACGCCGTAGTGCCCCAGCGTCTGGCCGAAATCCGCTTCCACCTGCTTGATGTGGAACCAGCTGTACGCCGGATCGAACAGGCCGCCGAGGCCCAAGGTGGAGTTCGTCAAGAGACGGGTCAATTCCGTGCCGGTGGCCTTGAAGTGGCCGGTCAAGGCGTTGTTGACGATGCGCACGGGGGCCTTGAGGTTGATGAAGGCGCGGCCCACGGCGACCCGCGCTACTTGCGGGATGATGAAGCTGTAGCCCTTAGTCAGGGGCTTGCCGACCCAGAAGTAGAACTTGTCGTTGACGTTGAACATGAAGCGGTTGTAGCCGCGCAATGGGTCGCGGGTGGCGGGCCGGGCGGTAGCCTGACCGAACTCCTTGTCGAACTGGTCGAATTCCGAGTCGGCCTTGGGAGTTTCGGCTTTGGGTGCAGAAGCCTGGGGCGGAGGGTCGCCGTCCTGTTTAGGCGCGTTCCGGCCGTGGGCGCAGGCCGCGCAGCAGACGACGGCGATCAGCGGCCACAGGCGCAATGTTCTCATCGAGGTTCCCCTTGTCCCTGGGGTTGTAGCCCCAGAAACGAAAAAAATCAAGACCCGCCGGCGGGATCCGACTGGGCGCTCGCCTTGGAGGGGATGTTGAACGGCTTGGTCCAAAGTATGAGGGCCGGAAGCAAAGTCTGGGAGGAGAGAAGGGCGACCACCATGGAGAGGCCGATGAGCAGGCCGAATATGATCGTGGGCACGAACTTCGACATCGTCAGGATCGCGAACCCCACGGTGATCGTCAGCGAGGTGTAGAAGATCGGGTTGCCCACCGTCAGATGGCAGTGGTGCATCGCGCGCATGTAGTTGCCGTCGCGCCGAATCTCCTTCTCAAAGCGGTAGACGTATTGGATCGTGTTGTTGACGGCGATGCCCATGGCGATCGCGACGATGGTGATGGTCATGACGTCGAGAGAGATCCCTCCCAGCCCCATGACCCCCAGCACGCTCAGCGACGCCAGGGCCTGCGGGAACAGTGCGATCAGAGAGATCGTGACGGACCGGAACAGCGCCAGGAGCATCAGGAAGAGCACCAGCAGCGAGAAGCCGATGCTCTTGATCTGGGAGGTATACAGGCTTTGCAGCATGTTGTTGTAGAGCAGCATCAGGCCGCTGATGCGGAACTGGTCGGGCTTGAGGCCTATCTTGCCGACGAGGTCGGCGCGGATTCGGCGGATGAACTCGGCGCGGTGCAGCATCGGGCTCGAGTCCTTGATGCGGGCGGTGATGCGCGCCTCGTCGTTCTCGATGGAGACGTAAGGTGAAATTAAGAGGCCCTTGAATCGATCGGCGACCGCGTTGTAGAGAAAGGCCAGGGCGACGTCGTCGAGCGGCTTGCCGGAATTCAGCGTGACCGCCGTCTTCTTGAGAGTGGCCAGCGACATGACCTTCCCGGTTTCGGGCAGCCCCTCGAGGTAGTCGTGCACCTTCTCGATGGTCGCGAGCCTCTCGCTGGTGTACCAATACTTGCCCGCCTCCGGCCCGCTCGCCTCGAACTCCGAGAACGCGTCGAAGGCTTTGTCGGCGGAGGCGTCCGCCGGCTTGGCCGGGGCCTTGCCGGATCCGAGCTTCAGTATGATCTCGATCGGCGTCGTCCCGCCGAGCGATTCGTCGATGAACTTCATGCCCTTATAGATGTCGGTGTCCTTTCGGAAATAGTCGACGAAGCTGTTCTCGACCTGCAGGCGCGAGATCCCCAGGGCCGTGCCCGCGGCGATGACGAAAGTGATCGAGTAGATCAGCGGGGCGTAGTTGACGGTGAAGCGTGCGAAGCCGAAGGTCAACGGGGCGCCCCATTCGGACTCCTGCCCGGCGTCGGGCTTGGAGGACAGGACCATGACCGCAGGGACGATCCAATAGATGAGGATCATCGAGACGATGACGCCCAGAGTCATGATCCAGCCGAACTGCACCACGGGCAGGATGTCGCAGAAGATCAGGGACTCGAATCCGACGATCGTGGTCAGCTTCATGTAAAAGGCCGGGACGAAGGCTTCCTTCACGGCCTCCAAGACGAGGTCGTGATTGCTCGCGTGCGGCTTGGCCCAGAGCAGCTCCCGGTAGCGCGACATCACGTAGATCGACAGCTCCATCGTGAGGATCAATTGCAAAGTCACGAAGTTGGCCGAGACGACCGTCACGTCCCAATGGACGAGGCCCATCCCGCCCATCATGAGGATGACCGAGAGCACGCAGCTGCCCAGGGGGAGCAGGACCCAGCGGATGCCCCCGTAGATCACGTAGAGGGTGATCGCGATGAAGAGCATGATCGCGATGCCAAAAATGACGACGTCGCTGCGGATGTAGGCCATGATGTCGTCGATGATCATGGGGATTCCGCCGAGGTAGAACCGGGCTTGGGAGCGGTGGCGATTGATTATCGAGCGGATCGAGACGAGCTGGAGGTGGCGCTGTGCCGCCACCTTGTCCTTGTAGAAGCGATAGCGGTCCTCTAGGTCCTTGAGCTCCACGCGTTCCGCGGCCGTGATCGTCTTTCGGTAATCCCTTTCCCGAAGCAGCGCGCGGCGGTCGATGAGCTCTCGGTCGGCGGGATCGACGAGGAAATCGACCTGGATGGCGGTCGCCTTGAAGTCGGAACCCACGAGCTGGTTCTGGTAGAGCGGGCTCGTACGGACCTCCTCTTTGGCGTACCGCAGGCTCGCCTTCGGAGATTCGAGCGTCTTGATGTTCTCCTGCAGGCGCTCGAGAGGCCCCGGGGGGTTGCGCAGAAGCGGGACGTCGAGCATCGTGATGACCGACGAGACGCCGGGGATCTTCCTCAGGGAGTCCCTGACCGCTTTGAGGCGCAGCAAGGCGGCCGGCGCGAAGAGCCCCTCGGGCGGCTCGTAGGCGATTACGACGAAGTCGCTGTTCTCGTAGCGCGCGCTGATCGCCCGCGAGTACCGCACGTCGTCGTCGTGCTCGAGGACCAGGGAGTCGCCCGAGGCGTCCGCGCGAAAGCCCCTGAGGCCCCAGCAGCAGACCAAGCTCAGGCCCGCCAGAACGGCCAATGACGGGACGGGGTTGCGCAGGACGGCCCGGTCGTAGAGCTCCCAACAGAAATCCCACGCGCGGTCGCGCCAGGGCGGGATCCTTTGAGCCTTGCTCAAGCTATTTCTTCCCGGGTGTCGTCGTCTCGCCCAGGGCCTTGAATTCGTCGGGCACGGCCAGCGCCTTGTTCTTGAGCTTGGCGAGAAGGTCGGCGGGCGCTCCCTTCTGCAGGACTTGGTCGTATTGGGCCGCGTAGATCCGGACCATGCTGATCCCGTCGGCCTCCAGGTCGTAGACCTTCCAGGCGCCGCCCTCGCGGAAGAGCTTGAAGACCGCCTTGTGGTGCTGGCCTTTCGAGAGGACGTCCATCGACATCTGGTACTTCCCGTTGTCGGCCGGGGCGGGAGCGGCGAACTCGACGGTCTCGTTGGTGTAGATCTCGACCTTGTCGAAGACCGAGTCCTTGACGACCCGGCAGAAGGAGGCGATGAAGTCCTTCTGCTGGGCCGAGTCGAATTGCGACCAATGGGTCCGGCCCAAGGTCAGCTTGCCCATGAGCGGAAAATCGACGGCGGAGTCGATGATCGTGAAGACCTTGCGGCGGCGCGCGTCGCGGTCGTTGGCCTTGTCCTTCAGGACGGCGATGGTGCCGTTGACGGAGTTCTCGACGACCTCTCGGACCGCCGTGGCGTCGGAGGGCGGAGCGTCCGCGGCGGCGGCCAACGGGCGCGAAGCGAAGATTGCGGCTGCGACGAAGAGGGCTCGTTTCATGTGGATATGGCTCCTTATTGGCGTAATGTACCCCTAGAACCGCGGGTTGTCAAGCCTCGCGCGCAGGCTAGTCCTGCTCGTCGCTGTACGGGATCCCGTCCGCCGCCGGGGGGCGCGAGCGGCCGATGAGGCCCGCGACAGCCGCCAAGGTCAGAGCGTAGGGGATCATCTGCACGAATTGAGTCGGGACCCGCAGTCCGTAAGTCTGCAGTATGATCTGCGAGGCCTCGGCAAAGCCGAAGAACAGCGCCGCGGCGGCGGCCCCCAAGGGGGTCCACTTGCCGATGATGACGGCGGCCAACGCGATGTAGCCGCGCCCTCCGGACATCGCGTCGGTGAATTGGTGCTGGTCCAACGAGAGCCACGCGCCGCCCAGCCCCGCCAAGGCGCCCGAGATCAGCACGCCCCAGAGCCGCATGCGCAGGACCTTGATGCCGAGCGTCTCGGCCGCGCGCGGGTGCTCGCCGACGGCGCGCAGGCGCAGGCCGAAGACGGTGCGCTTGATCGTCCAATGCGAGGCGATCACGATGAGGACCGTCAGGACGAGGAAGGGATCGACGCCGGCCCAAGGGGCGAGCCCCTCGACGCGGGCCGAGTTCGAGGTCGAGTTGAAGACGAGCTTTAAGAGGAAGCGCGAGAGCCCGGCGACAAGAAAGTTGACGGCCAGCCCCGAGATGACTTGGTCGACCTTGTAGCGCAGGGCCGCGAAGGCGTGGATGCCGGCCGCGGCGACTCCCGCGAGCACGCCCGCCAGCACGCCGAGCCACGGCGACCCGGTCCAGTAGGCCGCGAGCACGGCGGCGAGCGCCCCGTTCAGGAGTATGCCCTCGAGCGCGATGTTGACGACGCCGCCGGTCTCGGAGAAAACCCCGGCCAGCGCCGCCAAGACATAAGGCCCAGAGATGCGCAGTCCTTGGAGCAGGAAGGTGATCACTCCGCCCCCCCGTATTTGTTCTGGCAGATCACGACGACCAGGATCACGAGGCCCTGGAGGATCTCGAAGAGCTCGCGCGGGATCACGCTTTGGACCGTTAGCCCGGCCTGAGACAAGAAGGCGAACAAGAGCGCCGAGAAGATCACGCCGATCGGATAGTTCTTGGCGACGAGCGCGACCGCGATGCCCATGAAGCCCGCGCCCGAGGCGAAGCCCTGCTCGAAGTAGTGCTTGTAGCCGAGGATGAAGTTGATGCCGGCCAGGCCCGAGAGGCAGCCCGACAGCACGAGGATGAGGAAGATGCGCATGTCGACCGGGACGCCGCTGGTCTTCGCGGCCGTCGGGTTCGAGCCGACCGCGCGCAGCTCGAAGCCGAGCGGCGTGCTCCAGAGAAAATAGTGCACGGCGAAAGCCAGCGCGATCGCGACGAAGAGCGAAGCGTTGACCGCGGAGCTTTCCATCGGCAGTTGAGGCAGGTAGGCCGCGACGGGCAGCTCGGCCGTATGGATGGTCTCCGGCTCGTGGAAATGCGCGGAGATCAGATAATTGGTCAGCGCGAGCGCGATGAAGTTCATCATCATCGTCGTGATGACCTCGTGCGCGCCGCGCTTGGCCTTGAGCCAGCCGGGCACGAGGCCCCAAAGCCCGCCGCCGAGCGCCGCGATGGCGAGGCACGCGGGGATCAGCAGGATCATCGGGAGCGGAAGATGCGGGGCGACGACCGCCATCAGGAATGCTCCGGCGTAGAGCTGGCCCTCGGCGCCGATGTTGAAGAGGCCGCAGCGGAAGGCGAGCGCGCAGCCCAGTCCCGTGAAGATCAAGGTCGTCGCCTTGTAGAGCATCTGGCCGAGTCCGTAGGGCTTGAGCAGGAGGCGCTCGGCGAGCAGTCCGAAGACGGTCAGCGGGTTTTGGCGCAGGGCGAGGATGGAGAGGACCAGGACGGCGAAAGTGATGCCAAGAGAGATCGCGATCCAACGGCCCTCGCGAGCCAGGGCCTTCATCATGTTCCGGAGACTCCCGCCATCCAGCAGCCGAGCTTCTCGATCTTGGCGTCGGCGCGCGCGACCTCGCCCATGACGCGGCCCGAGAAGAGCACGATGATCCGGTCGGAGAGGCTCAGGACCTCGTCGAGATCGGCGGAGATCAGGAGGACGCCGGCTCCCGCGGCCTTGGTCTCGAGTATTTTCTGGTGGATCAAAGCCGAGGCTCCCCAGTCGACGCCGCGCGTCGGATGCGCCGCGACGAGGATCTTGGGGTCCTTCGAGACCTCGCGGCCGACGATGATCTTCTGCTGGTTGCCGCCCGAGAAGGCGCCGGCCTCCTGCTCGAGCTCGGGCGGCCGCAGGTCGTAGTCGGCGATGATCTTTCGGCCATAGCCCGCGATTGCGCCGCGCTGAAGCCGAAAAGGGGTCGAGAAGACGGGCTCCCAGTGGCGGCCCAGCAGCATGTTCTCCCAGGCCGCGGCTGCGAGCATGAGTCCCGCGTGGTGGCGGTCCTCGGGCACGTAGCCCACGCGGCCTCCTCGCGTGACGCGGCCCTCGGCAGCGGCAGACAAGCCGCAGACGACCTCGGCGAGCTCCCTTTGGCCGTTTCCTTCTACCCCGGCGACGCCGAGCACCTCGCCGGCTTTGAGCGAGAGGGAGACTCCCTTGAGGGCGAGCTCGTCGCGCGGGCCGCGCACGGAGACATTCTCGAGCCTCAAGACCTCTGAGGCTTCGCCTCGGTAGGGCACGGCCGCCTTCTCTTTAATTTCGAGGTCGCCGATCATCATCTGGGCGAGCTCGTTCTGGGACGTCTCGGAGATCTTCTTGGTCCCGACGGTCTTGCCGCGGCGCATGACGGTCGCCGCGTCGCAGAGGCTCATGACCTCCTTGAGCTTGTGGCTGATGAAGAGGATCGTCGAGCCCGCGGCGCGCAGACCCTTCAAGGTCTTGAAGAGCTCGTCGCACTCGTGCGGGGTCAGCACGGCGGTGGGCTCGTCGAGGATCAGGATCTTCGCGCCGCGGTAAAGGACCTTGAGGATCTCGACGCGCTGCTCCTCCCCGACCGAAAGGGTCTCGACGACGGCGGAGGACTCGACCTTGACGCCGTATTCTTTCGATAGGCGCGCGACCTCGGCCTTCGCTCCGTCCTGGTCCCAGGTCCCTACCGCGGAGGCTCCGGGCTCGGAGCCCAGCACGACGTTCTCGGCGACCGATAGAGGTTTGACCAGCATGAAGTGCTGGTGGACCATGCCGATGCCGGCGATGATCGCGTCGCGGGGCCCCGAGAAATCGGCGGGCTTGCCGTTGATCGAAAGCGTCCCCTCGTCGGGGCGGACCATGCCGTAGAGGATCTTCATGAGCGTCGACTTGCCGGCGCCGTTCTCGCCGATCAGAGCGTGGATCGTGCCGCTCTCGACGCTGAGGTCGACGCCGTCGTTGGCGACCACGCGCGGGTATCGCTTGACGATGCCGCGCAGTTCGACGGCGAGTCCGCTCACTTGAACGGGACGGAGATCTTTTTTGCGACGATGAGCTTGCGGGCTTCCTCGGCCTTGGCGCGCGCCGCGGCCGGGATCATGGCCTTGTTGTGGTCGTCGTAGATGTAGTCGACGCCCTTCTCCTTGAGGCCGAGCTCGATGACGCCGCCCTTGAACTGCCCCGCCTGCTGGCGCTTGATGACGTCGTAGACGGCGTTGTCGACGTTCTTGGTAATCGAGGTCAGCACGAAGCCGGGCGCGTCCTTGTACTGGTCCGAGTCGACGCCCATCGCCAGGCCGTGCTTCTCGCGCGCGGCCTCGAAGACGCCCAGGCCCGTCGAGCCCGAGGCGTGGTAGATCACGTCGGCGCCCTGGTCGAACTGGCTGAGCGCGATCTCCTTGCCCTTGGCCGGGTCTTTGAAGGCCTCCGGGGTCACGCCCGCGTAGGAGACCAGCACCTTGACCTTGGGGTCGGCCCACTTGGCGCCGGCGTTGAAGCCCGCGTCGAACTTGTGGATGAGCGGCACGTCCATGCCGCCGACGAAGCCGACCTTCTTGGTCTTCGACGTGAGCGCCGCGATGACGCCTCCGAGGAAGGACGACTCCTGCTCGCGGAATTTGAGCGCGACCACGTTGCCCGGTATCGTCTTAGAGGGATCGACGGCGTAGTCGACGCAGGCGAAATGCTTCTTGGGGAAGGCCTTGGCGACGCGGTTGACGTCGTCGGTGAAGATGAAGCCGATGCCGATGATCAGGTCGAAGTCTCCCGAGGCGAACTGACGCAGGGCGTTCTCGCGGTCGGCGGCCTCGGTGGGCTCGATGTACTCCTTCTTGATGGCGAGCTCTTTCTCGGCGCGCTCGAGGCCGCGGAAGGCGGAGTCGTTGAAGGACTTGTCGCCTCGCCCGCCGACGTCGAAGACCAGCCCGACCTTGAGGGGTGCCGCGGCCGCCGAGGCGCCGAGCGAGCACACGAGGAAGAACGCGAGGAAAGATTTCTTGGGGGACATGCCGACCTCCTAAGTATCAGCTGCGAAGCATGATTTTCCCGCATTTGGGCAAAAAGGTCAAGGGGCGACTGTGTCCGGACACAGTCGCGCGAATATTAATCTATACTCTCCTTCAAACGATGGCTCATAGCAGCGAGAGTCGCGTGCGCGACCCATGGCCGCTCGTCCTGGTTGCCGTCGGTCTAGCCTTGCGGCTCGCCCCTTGGCGCGCGGTCTTCCGCGGCGGCCAAGTCTTCTTCATCGATCCCGACGACTACTACCACCTGCGCCGCATGATGACCGCGGCGGCGGATTTCCCGCGGCTGCCGTCGTTCGACGCCTATCTCGGCTTCCCGTCGGGCTTCCATTGCAACTGGCCCCCGCTCTACGACTGGTCCGTCGGACTGCTGACCTTGATCGCGGGCCTCGGCCATCCCGGTCTCAGACTGTCCCAAACCGTCGCGGCCTTCGTCCCGCCGATCGCCGGGGCGGCCACGCTTTGGCTCTTCTATCGCGTCGCAAGCCGGATCTTGGAGCGTCGCGCCGCGCTTTGGGCGCTGGCGATCGCAGCGGCCCTGCCGATGCCCGCGTTCTATACCGCGCTCGGCCGCCCCGACCATCATTGCGTCGAGAACCTCTGGTTCCTGCTTGCGCTGCTGCCCATACTCTTCGTGCTCGAACGCAGCGACAAAGAGCCGTCGCGATGGTCCATCCTTTGGACGGCCGCGCTGCTGGCGGCCGGGGTGCTGAGCTGGATCGGCTCGGTCATGTTCTCCGCCATTCTTTCTTTGTTCGGCATATCGGAGTTCGTTTCGAGGCGCGGTCCATCTCGAACGCTCCTCTGGCTCGGCGCGGTGCTGCAATTGCAGGCCGTGGTCGTGGCGCCATTCTGCCTGACCAGCCGTTGGGGGGCGGCGGGCGCCGTCGATTTCGATGCTCCATCGCTCTTTCACCCGCTATTTCTTGGCATCGCGGGGCTCTGGATGATCTGCGGGCACTTTCAGCGGACCGGGAAATCGAATCGGTATGCTTGGCTGTCTTTGGGCATCGCCGGATTCGCGTCCGTATATCTAGTTTACAAGAGCGTCTCATCAATGGCTCTCTTCGCCGGCGCGCCCCTGCCGGTCTTTCAGGCGGCCACCGAGATGCAGCCCTTCCTTCGGCCGTTCGGGCGCTGGAGCCTCGATTACGCGCAGGCCTACTTCGGCCCCGCGCTCTGGCTTTTGGCGCCTATCGCCTGGCTCTTTGCGTCCGGGTCGAAGTCTTCCTCGCGGCGATTGGTCTTGATCTGGGCCGGCGTCACCGCGGCCCTGGCGCTTTGGCAGACGCGCTACGCGCACCACTTCGCCTTTCCCGCGGCGCTGCTGCTGGGCTTCGGCGCCGATTGGGCCGTCCGCCGGCTCGGATCGAAAGGCGTGCCGAGGATTCAGGCTTGGGGACTGACGGCGGGCGCGTCCCTGCTGCTCCTGCGGCCCGCTCTGACGAATTCGGCGGGTCTCGCTCTTTCGAACCCCCAAGAACTCACGGCCGACGCGGACCTCATCGAGACCTGCGATTGGCTCCGGGCCCGCACTCCCGCGACGCGCTCGCTGTGGCGCGAAGAGGGCGCTCCCGAGTACGGAGTCTACGCGATGCACGATCTCGGCGGCCCGATCGCGGCGATCGCGCAGCGTCCGGCCGCGGCCGCCAACATGCATGTGATGCGGGAGCACATCCTCGACTCGAGCGCCTTCTTCTTCATGGACAGCGCCGAGCAGGCCTACGCCTTCCTGCGCGAGCGCGGCTTCCGCTACTTGGTCCTCAACGACATCGTGCACAACGGCGTGCTGCCGATGGAAGCCGGGCGCCTTCATGTGCCCGGCCTCGAGGCCGGGCCGAGCGAGGGGGGGCTCGCCCTTGCGCCGCATTTTTGGGATCTGGTCTATCTGCGCCTCTATGTCCACGACGGCGCGCTCGACAAGCACGGTGCCAAGCCCGTAGCCCCCGTCGGCCACATGCGCCTCGTGCACGAAGGCCCGACGCAAAGCAGCGGGGTACGGCGCTTCAAGGTCTTCGAGGTCGTCGCCGGCGTCGAGGTCAAGGGCCGCTGCGCGGCGGGCGTCGTCGAGGCCTCGGTCCCGGTGCGCACCGACCAAGGCCGCGATTTCATCTATCGGACCTTCGCGCCCTGCGAGGGACGCGGGTTCTCGCTCAACCTACCCTACGCCGGTTCGTATTCGATCGTCTCGGCGCGAGGCCGCAAGAGCCTCGCCGTCAGCGAGGACGAGGTCTCGGCCGGCATCAAGAGGGCGCTCTCGTTCGAATGAGGATTGCATTGAATCGGCAAGGCTAAAACGCTATAATCCGAGGACTCTTCGACCCGGATTATCGCGCATGCGACCACGCCTTTGACACCTTCCTCCTCTATAGCGGCCCCCCGCGAATTCAGCGTCCGGCCTGAAGACCTCGGCGATCCGGCTTTTCTCGCGGCCCACGGGCTCAAATACGCCTACGCCGCAGGAGCCATGGCCAATGGGATCGGTTCCGTCGAGATCGTCGAGGCCATGGGGCGGGCCGGGATGCTCGGGTTCTTCGGCGCCGCCGGACTGACTCCCAACCTCGTTGAGGCGGCGATCACGAG
This sequence comes from Elusimicrobiota bacterium, assembly GCA_016194705.1. Lineage (GTDB taxonomy): Bacteria > Elusimicrobiota > Elusimicrobia > UBA1565 > UBA9628 > PALSA-1176. The sequence continues at coordinate 46,577 of JACQAZ010000021.1, forward strand.
GCTCCAGGCCGATCTCGGCTCCGTGCCGCACGGGATCAACCTCATCCACAGCCCCAACGAGCCGGACCTCGAGTCGAAGCTCGTCGACCTCTACCTGCGCAAGGGCGTGCGACTCGTCGAGGCGTCGGCGTACCTCGCCCTGACCTTGCCGATCGTGCGCTATCGCCTGAGCGGCATCCGCCGCGGACCGTCCGGCGAGGCGCTCGCGTCCAACAAGGTGATCGCCAAGGTCTCGCGCGTCGAGGTCGCCGCGAAGTTTTTCTCGCCGGCCCCCGAGGCCATGGTCCGCGAGCTCGTCGGGCGCGGCGAGCTGACCGAGGACCAGGCGGCCCTGTCGCGCGAGCTGCCGGTGGCGACCGACCTCACGGCCGAGGCCGACAGCGGCGGCCACACCGACAACAGGCCGCTCGTGACCCTTCTGCCGACGATGATCGCCCTGCGCGACCGGCTCCAGGACCAGTTCGCCTACCGCGAGGCCTTGCGCGTGGGCGCGGCCGGCGGGATCGCGACCCCCCAGAGCGCGGCGGCGGCGTTCCTGATGGGGGCCGCTTATGTATTGACGGGATCCGTCAATCAGGCGTGCGTCGAGTCGGGCAGCTCGGACGTCGTGCGCGGCATGCTCGCCGCCGCGGCCCAAGCCGACACCGCGATGGCGCCCGCGGCCGACATGTTCGAGATGGGGGTCAAGGTCCAGATCCTCAAGCGCGGCACGATGTTCGCGATGCGCGCGGCCAAGCTCTACGAGGTCTACCGCTCCTGCGAGTCCATCGAAACGATCCCTCCCGCGATGAAGGTCCAGCTCGAGCGCGACCTGTTCCGCGCCCCGCTCGAGGAGGTCTGGAAGAAGACGCGCGAGTTCTTCCTCGAGCGGGACCCGTCCCAGGCGCAGAGAGCCGAGCGCGATCCCAAGCACAAGATGGCGCTCGTGTTCCGCTGGTACCTCGGGCTGTCCTCGCGCTGGGCCAACGCCGGCGAGCCCTCGCGCCAGCTGGACTACCAGGTCTGGTGCGGCCCCGCGATGGGGGCCTTCAACGAATGGGCCAGGGGCAGCTTCCTCGAGGATCCCAAGGAGCGCCGCGTGGTCGTCGTCGCGCTCAACATCCTGGCGGGCGCGGCAGGGCTCACGCGCGCGCATTTTCTGCGCCTCTCGGGCCGGCCGGTGGAGCCCGAGCTCTCCCGATTTTCCCCGAAGCGGCTCGAAGAACTGCGTCCAGAGGTGGTATGAGCGACAACGACGAAGGTCAAGTCCCGCTGGCGATCATCGGCATCGGCTGCCTCTTCCCGAAGGCGGGGGGCGTGCAGCAGTTCTGGGCCAACATCAAAGGCAAGGTCGACGCGATCACCGAGGTCCCGCCGTCTCATTGGTCGGCCGAGGACTACTTCGACAAGGATCCCAAGCGTCCCGATTTCACGTACGCCAACCGCGGAGGCTTCCTCGAGCCCGTGGACTTCGACCCCGCCGAGTTCGGCGTCACGCCGGCCGCGTTGGAGGCCACCGACAGCGCGCAGCTCCTGGGCCTCGTCACGGCCGGCGCCGCGCTCAGGGACGCGGGCTACGGCCCGGAGCGCGAGTTCGACCGCGGGCGCGTTAGCGTGATCCTCGGAGTGACGGGCACTTTGGAGCTGGTGGTCCCGCTCGGAGCGCGGCTTGGCCATCCGATTTGGCGCCGCGCGCTCAAAGCCCACGGCATCGAGGGAGAGGCCGCCGAGTCGATCATCGAGCACATCAAGGACGGCTACGTCCCGTGGCAGGAGAACTCCTTCCCCGGCCTCTTGGGCAACGTCGTCTCGGGCCGCATCGCCAACCGCTTCAACCTGGGCGGCACCAACTGCACGGTCGACGCGGCCTGCGCCTCGTCGCTTTCGGCGGCGCATCTGGCCAGCCTCGAGCTCTCGTCGCGCCGTTCGACGATGGTCGTCACCGGCGGCGTGGACTGCTTCAACGACATTTTCATGTACATGTGCTTCTCGAAGACCCCCGCGCTCTCGCCGACGGGCAACGCCAAGCCGTTCGACAACGGCGCCGACGGCACGATCCTCGGCGAGGGCCTCGGCATGGTCGTTCTCAAGCGCCTCGACGATGCCGAGAAGGACGGGGACCGGATCTACGCGGTGCTCAAGGGCGTCGGCTCGTCATCCGACGGCCGCGGCAAGTCGATCTACGCGCCCAGCGCCGAGGGCCAGACCAAGGCCCTGCGCGAGGCCTACCGGGTCTCGGGGGTCTCCCCCGCGACGATCGCGCTCGTCGAGGCTCACGGGACCGGAACCGTCGTCGGCGACGGAGCCGAGCTCGAGGCCCTCGCCCAAGTCTACCGCGAAGCCAAGACCGACGGCGCGTGGTGCGCCCTGGGTTCGGTCAAGTCGATGATCGGGCACACCAAGGCCGCCGCCGGCTCGGCGGGCATGATCAAGGCCGCGCTGTCGCTCTATCACAAGGTCATGCCCCCGACGATCAAGGTCAGCGAGCCTCTGGCGCCGCTGGCCGGCGACTCGACTCCGTTCTATCTGAACACCGAGAAGCGGCCCTGGCTGTCGGAGGGAAAGCCCCGCCGCGCCGCGGTCAGCGCGCTGGGTTTCGGCGGAAGCAATTTCCACGTCATTCTCGAGGAGCACCGTCCCCGGAAGGCCGAGATCGATTGGGACGGGGACGTCCAGATCGCGGCGTTCTCGGGCGCGAACGCCCAGGCCGTCGAAAGCGAGCTGTCGGGATGGACGCCCGCGCTGGCTTGGGACGAGGTGCGGGTCAAGGCGATGGAGTCGCGCGCGAAATTCAAGGCGGCCGACGAAGTCCGGCTGTGCATTGTCATTGCGAAAGGCAAAGACTTGGGGAAGCTCCTCGGCGGCGCCATAACGGTCCTTCATACGGCCAGCCCCGCTCCCGAGAATGTCTATATTGGTCGCGGGGCAGCCGCCGGCATCGCGGTTTTGTTCTCCGGGCAGGGCTCGCAATATGTCGGCATGGGCCGCGACGTCGTCTGCCAATTCCCGCAGGCGCGGGAGATGCTTGAGCGCGACGGAGTTCTCGGCGCGCGCATCTATCCTCACCCTGTGCTCGACGCCAAGCGCAAGGACGATCAAGAAGCGGCCTTGCGCTCGACCGACGTCGCCCAGCCCGCGCTCGGCGCGATCGGCCTCGGTCTTTACCGCGTGCTCGAGTCGTTCGGCCTCAAGCCGGCGGCCCTGGCGGGCCACAGCTACGGTGAGCTGCCCGCCTTGTGCGCGGCCGGGCGAATCTCCGAGGACGAGCTGATGTCGCTGTCCCGCTTGCGCGGGACTCTGATGGCCGCAGATGGAGGGGATCGCGGCGGCATGTTCGCGGTCTCGGCCCCGCTCGCCGACGTCGAGCGCGCGCTGGCGGAGGAAAGCCTCGATCTCGTCGTCGCCAACAAGAACGCGCCCCAGCAGTGCGTCCTTTCAGGGCGCGGCGCGGAGATCGAGCGGGCGGCCGAGGTCCTCGCGCGGCGCGGTCTGCGCGGCGTCCGCCTGCCCTTGTCCGCCGCCTTCCACAGCCCGCTCGTCGCCGCGGCGGCCGGCCCTTTCCGAGAGGCGCTCGAGAAGGCGTCGTTCGCGTGCGGCTCGGCTCCGGTCTACGCCAACAAGACGGCGCAAGTCTACCCGGAGTCCGCCGCCGCCTCGCGCGATCTGCTGTCCGCGCAGCTCGGCTCCCCCGTCGAGTTCGTCGCGATGGTCGAGCGCATGCACAAGGACGGCGCGCGCCTCTTCGTCGAGGTCGGGCCGGGCTCGCGCCTGACGGGGCTCGTCGCGAAGATCTTGGCGGGCAAGGAATTCGACGCCGTCGCCGTCGACGCGTCCGCGGGCCGCCGCTCCGGCATCGCGGACCTGGCGGGAGTCCTGGCCAAGCTCGCCGCGTTGGGGCAGCCTTTGCGGCTGGATCTTTGGGAGGGCGGCGAAGGCGGCGTTCGTCAGCTGCTCACCCGCAAGAAGTCGAAGATCGCCGTCAAGCTCACGGGCGCCAACTACCGCTCGACCAAGCCCGCCGCCAAGCCGCCCGGCAGGCTCGAGGCTCAAGCCCGGTCCTTTCCTCCGAGCGCCCCGCAAACTTCTCCTTCAGGGATCCTGCCCGATGCCTTGAGGGCCGCGCAGGAGAGCTTGAACACTCTGCAGAAGCTCCAGGAGCAGACGGCGCTTCTCCACGCGAAGTTCCTCGAGGGCCAGGAGGCGGCGCAGCGCCAGTTCCAGTCCTTGGTCGAACAGCAGCAGCAATTGTTCTCCGCGATCCTGACCGGCGTCCAGCCTCCGGAAGCCGCGAAGGCGGCTCTTCCAGCCCCGACGACGGTATCGTCGGAGCGGCGCGTCGACGCGTCTTCCGTGTCGGCGCCTGTCTCGAACGTCGAGCAAATCCTGCTGGCGGTCGTGTCAGATAAGACCGGCTACCCGGCCGAGACCCTCAACGCCGAGATGGACCTCGAATCCGACCTTGGCATCGATTCGATCAAGCGCGTCGAGATCCTCTCGGCGATCTCGGAGAAGCTGCCGGGAGCGCCGAAGGTCAAGCCCGAGCACTTGGGCACTCTGCGGACTCTCAAGCAGATCGTCGCTTTCCTGAGCCAGGGCGGCGTTTCGGCGGCTTCGATCCCGCCGACCGCATCGACGGGACCGGCCTTGAACGTAGAGCAGATTCTCCTGGCGGTCGTGAGCGAGAAAACCGGCTACCCCGCCGAGACCTTGAACCCCGACATGGACCTCGAGTCCGACTTGGGCATCGACTCGATCAAGCGCGTCGAGATCCTCTCGGCGATCTCGGAGAAGCTGCCGAGAGCCCCGAAAGTGAAGCCCGAGCATCTTGGGACTCTGCGCACCCTGAAGCAGATCGTCGCGTTCCTGAGCCAGGGTTCCGTCTCGGAAACTTCGACGGCTTCGCCGTCGAAGTTGCGGCGCGTCGACGCGCCGGTCGTTCCGATGCCGATGGAAAACGCGGTGCTTGTTCGATCTGTCCTCCGCGCGGTCGACCTCGACAAGTCTGTAGCCCGGACCCAGCTCCCGCTCGCGGCGCAAGCCCCGGTCTGGGTCGTCGACGACGGCTCCGTACTGGGCCGCACTGTCGCCGAAGCGCTCGTTTCCCGCGGCTTCACGGCGAAGCTCGTCGCTCTCGACGAAAGCGGCATCCCCGAGTCGCTGGCGGGCCTCATCGTGCTCTCGCCCGAGCGCCTTTTGCCGCCGGACGCGCTGTGGGACGACGCTTCCGAAGCCTTCGTCAAGAAAAGCTTCGCGCTGACGCGGCGGGCCGCGCCCGCCCTTCGCGCGGCCGCCAAAGCCGGCGGCTCGTTTTTGGCGACGGTCTCGCGGCTCGACGGCTCGTTCGGTCTCTCGGGCCTCAAGCTGGAGCAGGACCCGGTCATGGGGGCGCTCGCGGGCCTGGCCAAGACCGCGGCGCGGGAATGGCCCGAGGTCAGCTGCCGGGCCATCGACGCCGCAGCGGACTGGGCCGATCCGCGGTCTCTGGCCGGCCAGATCGTCGACGAGGCGCTCTCATCGGGTCCCGAGGAGATCGGGCTCTCGCCGGCCGGCAAGAAGACCCTGACTCTCGAAGACTCGCCGCTCGACGGCCGCTCGACTGCCCCCTTCGCGCCGGGCGACGTCGTGCTGGTCACTGGCGGCGCGCGCGGCGTCACGGCGGAGACCGCCGTGGCTCTGGCCAAGGGCTGCCGGCCGACCTTGATCCTTTGGGGGCGCACGGCGCTCTCTCCCGAGCCGGACTGGGCTAAGGATTGCGCGGGAGAGGGCGAGCTCAAGCGGGCGCTCGCGGCCCGCGAGCCGGGCTTGCAGCCCAAGCTCATCGGCGAGCGCTGTCGTCTGATCCTCGCCTCGCGCGAGGTCCGGCGGCAGCTCGCCCGCATGAATGATGCGGGCGCCAAGGCCGTCTACATGGCCGTCGACGCGCGCGATCCCTCCGTCGTCTGCGAGGCGCTGGGGCGGATCAAGCGCGACCACGGGCCGGTCCGCGGCCTGATCCACGGCGCGGGCGTGCTGGCCGACAAACTCATCGAAGACAAGACGGCCGAGCAGTTCGACGCGGTGTTCGACACGAAGGTCCGCGCCCTGCGCAGCATCCTGGGAGGCCTCGACCTCAAGGCCCTCAAGGCCGTCGCGCTGTTCTCGTCGACGACCGCCCGCTTCGGGCGGCCGGGGCAATGCGACTATGCGCTGGCCAACGAGGCTCTCAACAAGACGGCCCAGCTGCTGGCCCGCCGCCTGCCCGACTGCCGCGTCGCGGCGTTCGGTTGGGGTCCCTGGGACGGCGGCATGGTCACGGAAGGCCTCAAGAAGCTCTTCGCGTCCGAGGGGGTGGCCGTGATCGGCCTCGAGACCGGCGCGAGATTCCTGGCCGACGAGCTGGGCTCGGGCGCGCGCGCGGCCGAGCTCGTGGTCATGGCGAGGAAGGCCGCCGTCCCGGCGCAAGACGCCGGACTCCAGCCGGTGCTCGAGCGGAGCTTGAGCGTCGCCGACTACCCGTTTCTCTCGTCTCACGTCATCAACGGCAAGGCCGTCCTGCCCATGGCGGTCATCGCGGAGCTCTTCGCCCACGCCGCCCTGCACGGCAATCCCGGCCTGGTCTTCCACGGCGTCGACGACCTGCGCATTATGAAGGGCGTCTTGATCGACGGACGGCCATTCTCGGTCTCGGTGCTCGCGGGCAAGGCGCGCCGCGCCGACGGATTTTTTACAGTCGCCGTCGAACTGCGCGGACCGGCCTCGGTCCTGCACGCGAGCGCGAGCGCCGTCCTGGCGGCGAGTCTGCCGCCGGCGCCGTCTCCCAAGCCCGCGCCCGCTCTCGAGGCCTACGCCCTGACGCCGGACAAGGCCTATCGCGACGTCCTATTTCACGGGGAAGACATGCGCTTCATCCACACCGTCCCGGGCTGCTCGTCCGAGGGCATCGTCGTGGATTGCCGCGCGGCGCTGCCGCCGCGGTCGTGGATGCGCCAGCCTTGGCGCGACCGCTGGGTCTGCGACCCGGCGGCGCTCGACGCCGCATTCCAGGCCATGATCCTGTGGACCGCGCAGCGCCAGGGGGCGGGCTGCCTGCCGAGCCGCGCCCAGGGATTCCGGCAGTACGCGGCCTTCCCCGAGGAAGGCTCGCGCGTCGCAGCGAGGATCGTCAAGAGCGTCGAGGGTTCGGCCTGCGCCGATGTCGATTTCCTCGATGCGCGAGGGCGGCTGGTCGCCCGTCTCGAGGGGCTGGAGTGCACCGTCGACAAGTCCCTCAACACGGCCTTCCGGCGAAACGCCCTGGAGGTCCGCAGCGCGTGAAGCGCCTCGGGCTCGGCCTCTTGTCCCTTTCCTGGCTTTGCGCCCCCGCGCGCTCCGCCGAGGACCCTTGGCGGAGCGCCTACAACAAGCGCGACTACGCCCGCGCGGTGGAGCTGGCCCGGCCCGCCGCGGAGAAGGGCGACGCGTCCGCCGACAACGTCTTAGGCCGGTGCTACAAGTTCGGCCGCGGGGTGGGTCAGGATTACAAGCAGGCCGCGGAATGGTTTCGCAAGGGCGCCGACCTCGGAGACACGGACGCGAAGGTCAATCTGGGGTTCCTCTACCGCAGCGGGCGCGGCGTCGCCAAGGATTCGGCGCGCGCCCGCAAGCTCTTCACGGAGGCCGCCGAGAAGGGGAACGCCGAAGCGATGAACGGCTTGGGCTGGATGTCGCGCGATGACAAGGACTTCAATAAAGCCGAGGAATTTTTCGTCAAGGCCGCGGAAGCGGGCAGCGGCGACGCGATGAACGGCCTGGGCGTCTTGTCTGGAAAAGGGCAGGGAGTGCCCAAAGACCTTCGGAAGGCCGTCGAGTGGTTCCGCAGGGGCGCCGAGAAGGGAAACATCGACGCCCAAAGCAATCTTTCCTTCGCCCTTTTCAACGGACGCGGGGTCGCCCGGGACTACGCCGAGGCGGCGAATTGGGCGGGCAAGGCCGCCGAGGCCGGCCAGCCCAATGCCCAAAACCTGCTTGGAGTCATGTTCGCCAAGGGGCGCGGAGTCGATAAAGACGACCGCAAGGCGTTCGCGTGGTACATGAAGTCGGCCGACCGAGAGAATCGCGTCGCCATGACCAATCTCGCTCGCTTCTACGAGAAAGGCAGGGGCGTCGACAAGGACCTGACCGAGGCGGTCAAGTGGTATCGCAAGGCCGCCTCCCTGGGCTGGGAGCCGGCCGCCAAGGAGCTCGTCCGCCTCCACGAGAAGGTCCCCGAGATCGCGGTCCGCTCACAAAACCAGGACGAGGGCATGTCGAGCTCGTCGGGCGGGGTCACGCGAGAGGAGATGATGGCGATGATGGAGGAGGTCGCCAAAAAGGCGGCCGAGGGGCAAAAGACCGTCGACAAGGCCGACGCGAAAGGCGAACCCGCCAAAGAGATACGCTCCGACGCCGACCTGCCGGATTATAAGTCCGCCGAGGACGCGACCCGCTTCGCCTTGGTCGTCGGCGTCGAGAAATACGAGAACCTGCCGGCCGCAGATTTCGCCGAGCGCGACGCCCGGGCCGTGCGCGAGCACCTCCTCGCGCTGGGCTATCCGGAGCGCAACGTGATCACCTTGACCGGCGCCCAGGCCACGAAGACGGGCATCGAGAAATACGTCGAGTCGTGGCTGCCACGCAACGTCAAGACCGACTCCAAGGTCTTCTTCTATTTTTCCGGCCACGGGGCTCCTGACCCTGAGACCAAGCAGGCCTTCCTCGTGCCGTGGGACGGCGACGCGAAGTTCCTCGACACGACGGGCTATCCGCTCAAGAGGCTCTACGAAAAGCTCAACGCGCTGAAGGCGCGCCAGGTCGTCGTCGCGATGGACTCCTGCTTCTCGGGGGCGGGCGGCCGCTCGGTCCTGGCCAAAGGAGCGCGGCCGCTCGTCAACAAAGTCGACGCCGGGACCTCGAGCCTGGGCAAGCTCGTCGTGCTCGCAGCCGCGGGCCCTGAGGAGATCACGGGCACCGCGGAGGGGCAGGGGCACGGCCTGTTCACTTATTCCATGCTCAAGGGCCTCAACGCCAAGAAGGGAGAGGCGACGGCCAAGGAGCTCTACGATTTCGTCCTGCCCCAAGTGCAGGACGCCGCGCGACGCGACAATCGCGACCAGACGCCGCAGCTCATGGGCCGCGATCGCGCCGCCGCGCTAGGAGGGAGACCGTGAAGCGAACAGCAGCTTACGCGAGCCTTATATTCTTGAGCCTGTTGGCGGGCTGTCCGAACCGCCAGACGGCGCCGACGGGGGACTACGACTCGGTCCGGCAAAAGGCGGGCGGCTCGATGCAGACGCTCGAGCAAGAGAAAGGACCCCAAGGAGAATGAAGATCAAAGCGGCCGTTTTCTCGTTGGGACTCGTCCTCGCGGCGGGCTGCGGCGGCTCGAAGCCGGTGAAGCCCAAGCCCGACTTCGACGCGGTCAAGACCCGCGCCGGGCAGGCACACAAGGATCTCAAGATCGAGGAGACCGGAGAGTCGGGCCCGCAGCTCGCTCCGGAATCCGAGCCGGTCAAGGCCAAGGTCCTCTCCAAGGACATCGTCAAGGGCTGCACCTGGATCGAGAGCCAGTCCGTGGTCACCGCCGGCGACCAGGACAGCCGGCATCAGGTCAAGGCGGCCGCGGTCGCCGAGGCCGAGAAAAACGCGATGCAGGACTTCTTGGGAGTCGAGGTCAAGTCCCGCTTCCTGCTCTTCCAGCAGGAAGGCCTGCGCGAGGAGCAGAGCCTTACTGAGAGCTTGCTTCAAACGACCCGCTTGGGCCGCATACTCGACGAGACGGTTCTCGCCGAGGGCTTCCAGGACATCAAGGGCTGCCCCGCCTGCCGCTTCCAGGTCAAGCTCAAGGCCTGCATCGTCCCCATCCCGGACTCGTCCGACAAGGACTTCAAGGCCGAGCTGGGCCTTTCACGCACGCGCTTCGTCGAGGGCGACGAGGCCGTCATCAGGGTCACGACCAATCGCGACTGCTATGTCTACGTCTACGACGTCGACCCGGACAAGAACACGAGCCTCATCGTTCCCAACGAGATCGTCTCAGAGGTCAAGCTCAAGGCCGGCGAGGCATGGACCTATCCCAACGAGTCGGTACGCAGCAGAGGGGTCAAGCTCGTGGCGCAGCTCCCCGAGGCGCACAACGTGTCCGCTGAAACGATCCGCCTGGTGGCCTCAAAGACGCCGCTGCCGATGAAGATGGAGGACCCGGCCGTCGGCGGCTATCTCAGCGTGCTGCGCCGACTGAGCGCCTCGCGCCTGGAGTGGACCGAGGACGCCCAGGCCTTCACGATCTATAAGCATTAGATGAAGCGGCCGCAGCCCGTCGCGATCGTCGGAATCGGAGGCGTCTTCCCCGACGCTCCCGATCTCGATTCCTTCTGGATGAGCATCGAAGGCCGCCGTTGCGCCGCGCGCGAGGTGCCCGAGGGGCGCTGGCTCCTTTCGAAGGCCGAGGCCTTCGACCCTCAAAAGGGCGCTCCGGACAAGGTTTACTCGCTCAAGGCCTGCCCCATCGAGGGCTTCCGCTTCGATCCCAAAGGCCTCGCTGTCGATCCCGCGCTCCTCGAGCGCCTCGATCCCGTCTTTCATCTGGCCCTTCACGCGGCCCGCGAGGCTTTCCTCGACGCGGCCGTCAAGGACCTCGACCGCTCCCGCGTCGGCGTCGTCATCGGCAACATCGCGCTGCCGACCGACGCTTCGTCGGCTCTGACGCGCGAACTCCTCCTGCCCGTCTTCATCGAGACGGTCCTCGGCAGGCGCCTCGAGCCCCAGGGCGCGCGGACCGAGCCGCTCAACCGGTTCGTCGCCGGCCTGCCCGCGGGGCTCATCGCCCAAGGGCTCGGCCTCGGCGGGGGAGCGTGCGCGCTCGACGCGGCCTGCGCCTCTTCGCTCTACGCCCTCAAGCTCGCCGTCGAGGAGCTGCGCGCGGGGCGGGCGGATGCCATGCTCACCGGCGGAGTCTCTCGTCCCGAGAGCCTCTACACCCAGATGGGCTTCTCCCAGCTGCGCGCCCTCTCGGCCTCCGGAAGGCCGGCGCCGTTCGACGCCGCGGCCGACGGCCTCGTCGTGGGCGAGGGAGCCGGGATGTTCCTGCTCAAGCGGCTCGACGACGCCCTGGCCGCGGGCGACAAGGTCTACGGGGTGATCCGCGGGATCGGCCTCTCCAACGACGTCGGCGGCAGCCTGCTCGCGCCGAATACCGTCGGCCAGCTGCGCGCGATGCGCCAAGCCTACAAAGACGCCGGCTGGTCGCCCTCGGACGTCGATTACGTCGAATGCCACGCGACCGGGACCCCGACGGGAGATCCCATCGAGGTGGCGAGCCTCAAAGCCCTCTGGGGCGATCGCGGCTGGAGCGCCGGGCAGTGCGCGCTGGGCTCGGTCAAGTCGAACGTCGGCCACTTGCTGACCGCCGCCGGGGCCGCGGGGCTCATGAAGGTCCTCCTCGGCTTCAAGAACAAGACCCTGCCGCCGACCGCCAATTTCTCCAAGACCGGTCCGCTGATCGAATTGGCCCAAAGCCCGTTCCGCATACAAAAGGAGGCCGAGGCGTGGAACGAGCGCGATGAACGGTCGCCTCGGCGCGCCGCGATCAGCGCCTTCGGCTTCGGCGGCATCAACGCGCACGTCCTGGTCGAGGAGTTCGCCGATCGGAGGAACGCCGCGCGGCGGTCTCCTCCCAAGGCGTCGCCCGCGGCGGCGGTCCCGATCGCGATCGTCGGCATGGAGGCGCGCTTCGGCCCCTTGGCGGGTCTGCGCGAATTCCAAGAGAGCGTTCTCGGCGGCAAGGCGCCCGAGCCCTCGAGCCCGGCGGGCCGCTGGTGGGGCCTGCCGCAGGCCCAGCGGTTCAAGGGGCATTTCCTCCCGGAGGTCGGGGTGCGCTCCGAGTCCTACCGCATCCCGCCCAAGGAGATCGAGGAGATGCTGCCCCAGCAGCTCCTGATGCTCGACACGGCCGTCAAGGCGGTCTGCGACGCCCGTCTGGGCGAGGCCGGCCGGGACCGCATGGGAGTCTTCGTGGGCATCGTGCTGGACCTCAATACGACGAACTTCGACTTCCGTTGGGGCCTCTCCGCCAAGGCGGACTCTTGGGCGAAGGCCATGGGTTGGGAGCTCGCGGCCGGCGAGCGCACGAGCTTCGTCGAGGCTTTGCGCCGCGCCGCGGGGCCCGCGCTCTCGGCCAACCGCACGATGGGGGCGCTGGGCGGCATCGTGGCCAGCCGCATCGCGCGCGAACTCTCGGCGGGCGGCCCGAGCTTCACGATCTCGGCCGAGGAAGCCTCCGGGATGCGGGCGCTTGAGACCGCGGTCCGGGCCCTGCAAAGAGGGGAGCTCGACAGCGCGCTGGTCGGCGCCGTGGACATCGCCGGCGATTGCCGCGCGGTCTTGGCCACCGATGCCGGCCGCCCTTACGCCTGCGACGGCCGGGCGCGGCCCTTCGACCGCTCTTCGGCGGGGACGGCGGTCGGAGAAGGGGCGGCCGCCGTGGTCCTCAAGAGGCTCGACGACGCCGTCAGGGACGGCGACCGCGTTTACGCGGTGATCGCGGGACTGGGGTCCGCGTCGGGCGGGCTCGGTTCCTATCAAGCAGCCCTGCGCCGCGCCTACGAAGACGCCCGAGTCGATCCGTCGCGAGTGGGCTACCTCGAAACGCACGGCAGCGGCACTCCGGCAGAGGACGCCGAGGAGGCCGCCGCGCTCACCGATTTCTTCGGCGTCGCCTCGACGGGCCTGCGCTGCGCCCTGGGCTCGGTCAAGGCGCAGATCGGCCACGCCGGCGCCGCGGCGGGCCTTGCGGGCGTGGTCAAGGCCGCGCTTGCGCTCTACCAAGAGATCCTGCCGGCGTTCCAGGCTCTCGAGCCGATCCCGGAGCTCGCGCGCGCGGAGAAGCGCTTCCACGTCCCGCTCAGGGCCCAGTATTGGCTTCGGGACCGCGCCGAAGGCCCGCGCCGGGCCGGAGTCAGCGCGATGGGCGAGGGCGGCGTCTGCGCCCACGCGGTGCTCGAGGGCTTCGAGCGCGCCGCGGACGAGCCGGCCGCGGCTCTCGAGCGGCGCCAGCCGCTGGGAGCGCGCGCCGAGGGGTTGTTCGCCGTCGAGGCCGACGAGCCCGCCGGTCTCATCGCGGGGCTCGGGGCGCTGACCGCTTGGGCCGCCGAGCAGGATCCCGCGGCCGGGGTAGAACTCTTGGCGCGCCTGTGGCTGCGCGAGCGGCCGCAACGGCCGGAGCGCCGGCTCGGCCTGGCACTAGTGGCGCGCGGCTGGAAGGAGCTGCTGGCGCTGGCGTCCGCGGCCGAGCAGTCGATCGCCGAGAACCCGGAGCGCCCGATCACGGGCGACCGCATCCATTTCACCTATCGCTCTCCGTTCGGGGCGCAAGGAGCGGCCTTCGTCTTCCCCGGCTCGGGCAACCAGTACGTCGGGATGGGCGTCGAGCTGTGGACGCAGTGGCCCGAGGTCCTGCGCCGGCTCGATTTTGAAAACGGATACTTAAAGCAGCAATTAGTTCCCGAGCAGTACGCCCCGTGGCGCTTCAGCTGGCCCGAAGGGTGGCGCGAGCGCGCCGAGTCGGACCTCCTGCTCGACTACAAGTCGATGATCTTCGGCTCGGTCGCGCACGGCGCCGCGGTCAGCGACCTGGTCCGTTCGCTGGGTGTGGCCCCGAGGTCCGTCATCGGCTACAGCCTCGGCGAGACCGCGGGGCTCTTCGCCCTGCGCGCCTGGAACGCGCGCGACGAGATGCTGCGCCGCATGAACGAGTCGAGCCTGTTCGTCAGCGACCTCGCCGGCCCCTGCGACGCGGCGCGCCAGTTCTGGAACCTCCCCACGGACGAGAGGGTCGACTGGGTTCTGGGCGTCATCGACCGCCCCGCCGACACGGTGCGGCGCGCGCTCAAGGGCATGGAGCGCGCGGCTCTCTTGATCGTCAACGCTCCCGTCGAGTGCGTCGTCGGCGGGTACCGGCAGGCCGTCAACAACCTCGTCGAGGGCCTGGGCTGCGTCTTCCTGCCGCTCCAAGGCGTCTCGACCGTGCATTTTCCGGCGGCGAAGCTCGTCGAGCGCAAATACCGCGAGCTGCACCTTCAGCCCACCGCGGCTCCCGAGGGCGTGCGCTTTTACAGCGGGGTGTTGGGCCGCAGCTATGAAGTCACGCGGGATTCAGCGGCGGATTCGATCACGGCGCAGGCCGTCAAGGGCTTCGACTTCTCGGCGCTGATCAAGCGGGCCTACGAGGACGGCGCGCGCGTCTTCGTGGAGCTCGGTCCCCAGTCCTCGTGCACGCGCATGATCGGCAAGATCCTCGGACCCCTGCCCCACGCGGCCAAGTCCGCCTGCGTGCGCGGGCAGGACCAGGCCTCCACCGTGCTGCGGCTGCTCGCGATGCTCATCGCCGAGCGGGTCCCCGTCGATCTCAACGCGCTCTACGGACAGCCGACGCTCTGCGTCGGGCATCGCGAATCCCCGTCCCCGGAAAACAACGTGCGGGCGACGCTGGGCGGGAGGCCGTTCGAGAAGCTCGTCTTCACGCCTCGGTCATCTCAACGGCCGGCGAAGGCTCCCGAGCCGATCGTCCAGGCCTCCCTCGCCGCGCCCATCATCAAGGGACCGGCGGTCCCGGCACAAGTGATTGCGCCTGCGGCGGGCGCCGCTCGGCCGGCTCCCGCCGGCCTCGCGGTCCTCGATCCGGCGCGCGCGGTCTCAACGAATCTCATGAACGCTGACGCGGCGCGGATCAAAGCCCACGAAACATACCTTCGAATCTCCGAGAACTTCGCGGCCTTCCAAACGAAGAACCTCGCGTTCCAGAATTGGCTGATCCAGCAGGCCGGCGCGACGGGAACGATTCCACCGCAGACTCTGCCGTCTAAAGTTTTCATGGACCGCCAGGCCTGCCTCGAGTTCGCGGTCGGCAAGATCGGCAAGGTCCTCGGCGAGAAATTTGCTCACGTCGACGCGCATCCGACGCGCGTGCGCCTGCCCGCGGAACCCCTGATGCTCGTCGATCGGGTCCTCAGCGTCGGCGGCGAGCCCAACTCGATGAAGGCCGGCCGCGTCGTGACCGAGCACGACGTCGAGCCGGGCGCGTGGTACTTGGACTGCGGCCGCATCCCGACGTGCATCGCCGTCGAGGCGGGCCAGGCCGACTTGTTCCTCTCCGGCTACTTGGGCATCGACTCACAGACCAAGGGCCTGGCCGTCTATCGCCTGCTCGACGCGCAGATCGAATTCCACCAGGGCCTGCCCGGTCCCGGCGAAGTCATTCACTACGACATCCGGATAAGCCAATTCGCCCAGCACGACGAGACCTGGCTGTTCTTCTTCGAGTACGACTCGACCGTCAACGGCCGGCCGCTGTTGACGATGCGCAAGGGCTGCGCGGGCTTCTTCACTCAGGAAGAGCTGGCCGCCGGCAAGGGCATCGTCTTCACCGAAGAGGAGACCAGGCCCGTCGCCGGAAAGAAACCGGCCGACTGGAGCGAGCTCGCTGCGCTGTCCGGAGTCGAATCGT
This sequence comes from Elusimicrobiota bacterium, assembly GCA_016194705.1. Lineage (GTDB taxonomy): Bacteria > Elusimicrobiota > Elusimicrobia > UBA1565 > UBA9628 > PALSA-1176. The sequence continues at coordinate 62,052 of JACQAZ010000021.1, forward strand.
ACGACGATGCGAAGCTCGAGGCCCTGCGTCGCGGCGATCTGGCGGGCTGTTTCGGCTCCGACTTCGGCGGTTTGAAGGTGAAGGATCCCTCGACGCTGCCGTCTGGAAGAATGAAGCTCGTCGACCGCATACTCGAGCTCGACCCCAAGGGCGGACGCTACGGCCTCGGCCGCATCAAGGGCGAGGCCGACATCCGCCCCGACGACTGGCACCTCGTCTGCCATTTCTCGGACGACAACGTGATGCCGGGCACCTTGATGTTCGAGTGCTGCCTGCATACTTTGAGAGTCCTTCTGCTGCGCCTGGGCTGGGTGGGCGGCAAGGACGCGGTCTGGTACGAACCGGTGCCCGGCGTCAAGAGCCAGCTTAAGTGCCGCGGTCAGGTGCTCGCCTCGACCAAGAGGGTCGTCTACGAGATTTCGGTCAAGGAACTCGGCTACGGACCCGAGCCCTTCGTGATCGCCGACGCCCTGATGTACTCCGACGGCAAGCCGATCGTGCTGATCACCGACATGTCCTTGCGCATTGGCGGCCTGAGCCGCGGCGGACTCGAGCGGCTTTGGAACAAGTCTTCTCAGCTGAAGAAGAAGGCGTTGTTCGACACGGACCGCATCACCGCGTTCGCGATCGGCAGGCCCTCGGAGGCTTTCGGGGAGCCCTACAAGATCTTCGACTCGGAGCGCGTGATCGCGCGCCTGCCCGGCCCTCCGTACCAGTTCCTCGACCGCATCGTCGACATCCAAAACTGCAAGCCGTTTGAGATGGCGCCCGGCGGCGAGATCGTCGCGGAGTACGACGTGCCGCCCGACGAATGGTACTTCAAGTCGAACGGCCAGCCGACGATGCCGTTCGCCGTCCTGCTGGAGGTCGGTCTTCAGCCCTGCGGCTGGCTTGCCTCCTACGTCGGCTCAGCGTTGACGAGCCCGATCGACCTTTCTTACCGGAACCTCGGCGGGACCGCGACGCAGTTCCTCGAGGTCGGGCCGGATGTCGGCGTTTTGACGACGAAGGTCAAACTGACCAAGGTGTCCAGATCGGGCGGAATGATCATTCAGAACAACGATTTCGAGATATCCTGCGCCAAGGGGCTTGTATATAAAGGAAAGACCGAGTTCGGCTACTTTACGAAGGAAGCATTGGGCCAACAGCTCGGCGTACGGGGGGCCAAGCCGTACGAGCCGTCCGCCCCAGGGCGGATGATCATCCCCTCGCGGGTCGCCGCCATGCCGGATGAGAAGCTCCTCATGCTCGACTCGGTCGCGTTCATCGAGAACGGCGGCCCAGCGGGACTCGGCTTCCTGCGCGGCAAGCGCCGCGTCGATCCCGCCGAGTGGTTCTTCAAGGCGCATTTCCACCAAGACCCGGTGTGCCCGGGCTCGCTCGGCCTGGAGTCCTTCATTCAGCTCATGAAACTCTTTGCTCACGAAAAATGGGGGCGACTCTGTCCGGACAGAGTTCGCTTCGAGAGCATGGTTCTAGGCATGGAACACAACTGGCTCTACCGCGGCCAATATACGCCGGTCAACAAACAGGTCGAGGTCTCGGCCGTGATCACGGCTGTCCACGACGCCGACAAGCTCGTGCGCGCCGACGGGTACCTTTCGGCGGACGGGCTGACGATCTATCGGATGAAGGACTTCACTTTGAGGCTCGCCGCGTGAATTATTCGAAGGTCTACCTCGACGCCATCGGCTACGAACTCGCGCCGAACGTGGTCGCCTCGCGGGACCTCGAGGCGCGCGTCCTGCCCGTCTACGAGAAGCTCCGGCTGCCGCCGGGCCAGCTCGAGGCTTTGACCGGCATCAGAGAGCGGCGCTGGTGGGACGCGGGCTACAAGCTTTCCAAGGGGGCCACCCACGCGGGGAAGAAGGCTCTCGAGGCGGCCGGCGTCTCGCCGAAGGACATCGGCGCGCTGATCTACGCGGGCGTCTGCCGCGAAAGCTCGGAGCCCGCGACCGCGTGCGCGGTCGCCCACGCCCTCGGCATCGGGGCGGATGCCGCGATCTTCGACGTCTCGAACGCCTGCCTCGGCGTGCTCAACGGCATCCTGGACGTCGCCAACCGCGTCGAGCTCGGCCAGATCAAGGCCGGGCTGGTCGTCTCCTGCGAGTCGGCTCGCGAGATCAACGAGAGCATGATCGAGAGCATGCTCAAGAACCCGACGATGGACCATTTCCGCCTCTCGATGGCGACGCTGACGGGCGGCTCGGGCGCGGTGGCCGTGCTCATCACCGACGGTTCCTTTAATAAGGGAGGCCACCGGCTGCTTGGCGGCGCCTACAAAGCGGAATCGCGGCACCACGAGCTCTGCCGCTGGGAGCGCGACTTCATGTCGACCGACGCGGCGGCCGTGCTCAAGCACGGGACCCAGCTCGGCCGGCAGACCTGGGACGTGATGCTGCAAAGCCTGCGCTGGAGCCTGCGGGACGTCGACAAGGTCGTCTGCCACCAGGTCGGCGGCGCGCACAAGAGCTCGATCCTCTCGACTCTCGGCATCGACGAGAGCAAGGACTTCTCGACATACGAGTACCTCGGCAACATCGGCACGGTCTCGGTCCCGATCACGGCCGCTCTCGCCGATGAGCGCGAGTTCATCGTCAAGGGCGACAAAGTGGCTTTCCTTGGGATCGGTTCCGGCCTCAATTGCCTCATGCTGGGATGGGAATGGTGAGGCAGGATTTCCGCAAGGTCTACCCGTTTGCGGACCATTTTTGGGACCGGCAGGGCCTCAAGCTCCATTACGTCGACGAGGGCAAGGGCGAGCCCGTCGTGATGGTCCACGGCAACCCGACCTGGTCGTTCTACTGGCGCGAGCTCATCAAGGACCTCTCGAAGGACCACCGCGTGGTCGCCCCGGACCACATCGGCATGGGCCTCTCGGACAAGCCCGGCGACGACGCCTACCAGTACACTTTGCGCTCGCGCGTCGAGGACCTCGACGGCCTGCTCGACTTTCTCAAAGTCCGCGAAGACATCACCCTCGTCGTCCACGACTGGGGCGGGATGATCGGCATGAACTGGGCCTGCCGCAGGCCCGAGCGCGTCAAGCGCCTCGTGGTGCTCAACACCTGGGCCTTCGACTATCCCGAAGGCGCGCGCGTGCCTCCGGCGCTGGCTCTGGCGCGCAGCCCGCTGGGCGCCTTCCTCGTGCGTGGCTTAAATCTCTTCAGCCTCGGCGCGGCGATGACCTGCGTCAAGCCCGGCTCGATGTCCGGCCAAATCTTCAGCGGCTACATCGCGCCTTACGACAGCTGGAACAACCGCAGGGCCGTCCACCGCTTCGTGCAGGACATCCCGGTCAACCCCCAGGACCCGGCCTACGACTTGATGAAATGGACGGGCGACCACCTGCATCAATTCGCGGGCAAGCCGATGCTGCTCATCTGGGGCGGCCGCGACTTCGTCTTCAACGACGTCTTCTACGAGGAGTGGCGCCGGCGCTTTCCGAAGGCTGAGACGCTGCACCTGCCGAAGGCGGGGCACTATGTCCTCGAGGACGCCTCCGAACGCATCGTCCCCGAGATACGCGCCTTCCTCGCCAGGAACTGAGATGAGAAGCATCCTTCTCGGACTCTCGCTCCTGGCCTGCGCCGCGCGAGCCGCCGACCGCTACCCGAGCGTCGCGGCTCTGCGCGCCGGCGAGGAGGAGGGCAAGGCCTTTCGCGTCGAGGCCGTCGACAGACACGCCCCCGTGACCGTCCTGGCGATTCACGGGGGCAGCATCGAGAAGGGCACCTCCGCGCTTGCCCGCGCGATCGCGGGAGAGGATTGGAGCCTCTATCTCTTCGAGGGCTTGCTCGGCGAGCAGGACTCGAAGCGTCTCCACGTGACCTCCTCGCATTTCGACGATCCTCCGGCCGTCGCGTTGGCGACCCAAGCCTGGGTCGCGGTCTCGCTGCACGGGGAAGGAGACTCCAAGAGGGAGGTGTGCGTGGGCGGGGGGCACGCCGGCCTGCGCGAAGCCGCCGCCGCCGCTCTCACGGACGCGGGCTTTTCCGTCGAAGAGCCCTGCGCGCGCCTGCCGGGCATCAATCCCGTCAACATCGTCAACCGGGCCAAGGAGGGGGGGCTCCAGCTCGAACTGACCGGCGGCTTGCGCGCGAGGCTCGCCGGCGACCGGGCCCTGAGGGAGCGCTTCGTCATGGCCGTGCGAAAAGCGGCCGCGCGCTTCGCCAAGAGATGAAGGCCGCCGCCGAGAGCCCCAACGTCGCCTTGCGGCTCGGGCATTGGGCGACCAAATCGCCGAAGCGCGTCGCCGTCGTCTCCGGACGCGAATCCTTGAGCTTCCTGGCGCTCGACGAGGGCTGCGCGCGCCTGGGCGCCGGCCTCGAATCGGTCGGGATCTCCCGCGGCACCCGCGTGGCGATGATGGTGCCGCCGGGCATCGACTTCTTCGCCGTCGCCTTCGCCTTGTTTCGGATCGGCGCCGTGCCGATCCTCATCGATCCCGGGCTCGGCTTCGGGGGCCTCGGCCGCTGCCTCGCCGAGGCCGGGCCCGAGGCCTTCATCGGCTCGCCGAAGGCGCACCTGGCCCGCTGGCTCGGAGGCTGGGGCCGGCCGACGCTCAAGGTTCTCGTCAGCTGCGGGGCTCCGTGGCCGGGGGCGCACTCCGGCGCAAGGCTGGCGCGCGTGGGCGCGGGCTCGCTGCGCGCGCCTGTTTTGCCCGAGCCCGGGGAGACCGCCGCGATCCTCTTCACATCGGGCAGCACGGGCGCGCCCAAAGGCGCGGTCTACACCCATGAGATGTTCTCGGCGCAGGTCGAGCTGCTCGAGAAGGCCTTCGCGATCGAACCCGGCGAGGTCTCGGTCCCCACCTTCCCGCTCTTCGGCCTGTTCGACGTCGCTCTGGGCATGACGGCGGTCCTGCCGCGGATGGACTACACGCGGCCCGCGGCCGTCGACCCTCGGGAGATCGTCGGTGCGGTGCAGTCTCATCAGGCGACGCAGCTCTTCGGCTCGCCGGCCTTGCTCGACGCCGTCGGGCGCTTCGGGGAGGAGCACGGAGTCCGTCTGCCCTCGCTCAAACGCGTGATCTCCGCCGGCGCGCCGGTCCCGCCGCGGACGCTCAAGCGCTTCGCGGGCCTCCTGCGCGATGAGGCCGAGATCTTCACGCCCTACGGAGCCACCGAGGCCCTTCCCGTCGCGGTCATCGGAAGCAAAGAGATCATCGATGAGACCGCGGCCGGCTCCGAGGAGGGCTTGGGCGCCTGCGTCGGCCGCGTCGTGCCCGGGCTGGAGGTCCATGTGATCCGCATCGGCGACGTGCCGATCAAGTCCTGGTCCCACGATCTTCTCGCGGCGGAGGGCGAGATCGGCGAGATCGTCGTGAAGGGCCCCGTCGTCTCGGCGCGCTACGAGGCTCGGCCGGCGGACACCGCGCTCGCGAAGATCGCAGGTCGTGACGGCGCGGTCTACCACCGCATGGGCGACTTGGGATCGCGCGACGGGCTTGGCCGCCTCTGGTTCTGCGGGCGCAAGAGCCACCGCGTCAGGACCTCGCAAGGCACGCTGTATACGATCCCCTGCGAAGGGGTTTTCAACGCCAACCCCAAGGTCCGCCGCACCGCGCTCGTCGGCGTCGGCGCGCCGGGCGCCCAAATCCCGGTGCTCTGCGTCGAGCTCGAGCCGGAATTTCGGAGGCACAGGGTGGCCGTGCGCGAGGAGCTGTTCGCGCTGGCTTCCCGTCACGAGCACACGAGGGCCATCGAGACGATCCTGTTCCACGACGCCTTCCCCGTCGACATCCGCCATAATGCCAAGATCTTCCGCGAGAAGCTGGCCGCCTGGGCCGCCCGGCGTCTATGAGGGCGCTGGTCACCGGGGGCGGGGGCTTTCTCGGAGCGGCTCTTCTGCGCCGGCTCGTCGAAGGCGGCGCCGAGCTCGCGCGCAGCCTCTCGCGCGGGAGCTATCCCGAGCTCGAGAAGCTCGGCGTGGACTGCGTGCGGGGAGACGTCTGCGACGGTGCTGCCGTCGCCAAGGCCACCGCGGGCGTCGACACCGTCTTCCACACCGCGGGCAAGGTCGGCCTTTGGGGCCGCTACCAGGATTACCACGCGGCCAACGTCGAGGGGACCCGGCTGCTGCTCGAGGCGTGCCGCACGGCGGGAGTCCGGAGCTTGGTCTTCACGGGCTCGCCGTCGGTCGTCTTCGACGGCGGCGACGTGGACGGTTGGGACGAGTCGGCGCCGTATCCGGCGCGCTTCGATTCGTTCTACTCGCAGACCAAGGCCGAGGCGGAGAAGCTCGTGCTCGAGGCCGATGGGCCGAGATTCCACACCGTGTCCCTGCGGCCGCATCTGATCTGGGGACCCGGGGACCGGCACATTGCGCCCCGCGTCATCGCGCGGGCCCGGGCCGGCCAGCTCCGCCGCATCGGGGGCCTCAACAAAAAGGTCGACACGACCTACATCGACGACGCCGTCGACGCCCACCTCTTGGCCGCGGCCAGGCTCGACGGAGACCTCGGCGTCGGAGGCAGGGCCTATTTCATTTCGTCGGGAGATCCGCGCCCGCTGTGGGACGTCATCGACGGGATGCTGGGCGCGGCCGGACTGCCTCCGGTCGTCAAGAGCGTCCCACTGAGCGCGGCGAAAGCCGCGGCATGGGCCTGCGAGGGCGCCTACCGGCTGTTGGGCATCGAGAGCGAGCCGCGCTTTACGCGCTTCCTGGTGACCCAGCTCACGACGGCGCATTGGTTCGACATCTCGGCGGCGCGCCGCGATCTCGGCTATCGGCCGCGCGTGCGCCTCGAGGAGGGTCTGATCCGCCTCCGGGCCTCTTGGCGCTGATGTACCGCTCCATCTTCTCGCCTCTCTCCTCTCGCCAGCGCGCGGCGAACTTCGAGAGCTACTGGGAATACTGCCGGGACCGCGGCGGCGAGCTCGACGAGAGGGAAAGGGACTTGTCCAGGAAGAGGGCGCGTCTTGACTCCTTTCGCAGGCACAGAGTCCTCTCCAGAAGGCCGCTGTCGGAGGGGGTCTTCCGCCGCAATCGCGTCCGCCTTCAAGACGATCCCGGGGGCATGGACCCGAAGGACCTGTTGTTCGCCAACCTGTACCGGTTCGCCTACCACGAGTGGGCCGCGGTAACGACGGGCTGGGAGGCGACCGTGCCGCTGGCCAGGGCCAGGACCATCACCGACAAGATCGCGCGTTATCATGTGGCCGAGGAGATCTGCCACGGGCGGCTCTTCCTCGAGGTCTTCAGGACCTTCCACCTGGACGACCTCGCTTGGGCTCCGGTGGATCCCGCCACGCAGCGTGTCTACCGCATCTTCACCAGGCTGCCGGGACTCCTCCTCGACCAGCCCGCCTTCATCTCCGAACTGCTCGGCGTCGTGTTCTACCGCTTCGTCGACGGTCTTCTGGACGATTGCCTGCCCGACGAGCCCGAGGCGCGCGAGCGCGTGCGGGAACTCCTCCATGAGATCATGGTCGACGAGGTGGCCCACATCGGCCAGCGCCGGAACTTCATCGGCCCGCTGGGCATCGCAGTCGCCCCGCACCTCCTCCCGTGGGTCTGCGGCTGGCTGTTCGGCGAGATGCTGGGCCGCATGCCCGCCGGCAGCCGCAGCCTCGACAACCGCGAGATGGTCGCGCAAGGCCTCGCGTTCGACTACAGCGGCCTGCCGCCGCGCGTCATGGAGCGGACCTGGGTCCCAACCCAATGCATCCCATCATAGATCTCGGCTTGATCCAGCTGAAGACGTGGGGGCTCATGAACTCCCTCGCCTTGGGGGTCGCGCTCGTCGGCGCCTCGCATGAGGCGCGCTACAGGCGCGTGGATCCGAGAGTGCTGCTGCGCATGTGGCCCTGGGTCATCGCCTCCGGCGTGCTCGGCGCGCATCTGTATTGGTGGGCGGCCGCCGCCGAGGGCGAGCGGAGCCTCGGCGCCTTCTTCCGCGTGATCGAGGGCACGGCCATCCAGGGCGGCATGATCGGCGGCGTCCTTGCGGCGCTGGTTTTCTTGAGGCGTCGAGGGCTCAGCGTCCTCGGCCATCTCGACGTGCTGGCTCCCGGGGGGGCGCTGGCGCATGGGATCATGCGCCTGGGCTGCTTCGCGGCGGGCTGCTGCTACGGCAAGCCCACGGCGCTGCCCTGGGGGATCGCGTTCTCGCATCCGTTCTCGGACGCTCCACGGGGAGTCCCGCTGCACCCCGCCCAGCTTTATGAGGCGGCGCTGGACATCCTTCTCGCGGGGCTCCTTCACCGGGCCGTGAAGGACGAGAAGCTCCCTGTGGGGGCGGTCTTCTGGCGCTACATCGGCGGCTACGGGGTCATCCGGTTCGTCGTCCAATTCTTCCGCGATGACGACGCCGGGCACCTCCTCTGGGGATTGGCGCACTCCCAATATATGGCTCTGGCGATGCTGCTGCTGTCCTGCGCGCTCCTGAAGCGGCCTTTGGGTCGATTCCCAGAGATAAAAAATCAGTAAACCTGATTGACAAATCCGCGTTTCGGACCTACCCTTGGAGTGACGGCCCTGGGGGAATGGTGAAGAGGGAAGCGGAGTTCATATTAGGAATCTGGCTGATCGCCAGCAGCATGCTCTCCTGTGCGGGCAGCTGCGACGGCGGCGGCGGTTCCACGAGCCCGACGCCGGCCCCCGCCCCCGCTCCGGCCCCAAGCACGGGTTCGCCTCCGAACAACCTCCCCTCTCCGCCCCCGGCTCCGCCTCCGACCAACGCGCCTCAGCCTCCCGCGCCGACCCCGGCGCCCGCTCCGGGGCCCGCGCCCGCGCCGGCGCCCGCGCCGACGCCGGCGCCGCAGACCACAGCGCCGCCTCCGCCGGCGGACCTCACCGTCGGGTCTCCCAAGCAGGACAGCACCAATCTCGTCAAGAACACCGACGGGGAATTGACCCGAGCGGTGGCGTCCAACCTCAAGGCCGACACCCCGGAATCGGCGAGCGGAGGGGGGCAGGTCTGGAGCGCGCCGCGAGTCGCCGCGGTCACGGGCCGAGTCGTCGGGACGGTAGAGACCGACGGGCCCACGGCGCGGGCCGACATGAGCAGAGTCGCCAGCTCCGAGGACGACCTCAAGGAACTGCTCAAGCAGCAGCTCGATACGACCAAAGTGCAGCGCGGCAGCGTCGACCCGAAAGAGGTCCAAGGCGGCGTCATCAATCCGGGCGGTCAGACCACGACGGCCGACGCGGATGCTCGCCGGTATCAGTTGGACAACCTGATGCAGTTGGCCAGGAATAAATTTAATGTCGGCGACTGGCGCGGGGCGCTGGAGAATCTCAACTCCGTCCTGCGCCTCGATCCCAACCACGCGCACGCCCTAGCCAAGCGCTCCGAAGCGCTCAATCACTTGAAGCTATACAAGAACGCCGAAAAAGACGCGGTCAAGTCGATCTCGATCGAACCCAACAAGCCGCTCGCCTGGCAGCAGTTGGCGTGGTCCCTCCTCAAGCAGGGGCGCTACAAGGAAGCCCTCGAGGCGATCAACCGCGCCATCGCGCTCGACCCCAACAACGCGACGAGCTACGCGATCCGTTCCTACATCAAGGACGTCTTGGGAGACCACACGGGCGCCATGGCCGATCTGGAGCGGGCGGCCCTGCTCGATGCGCACTACCGCAGCACGCTCGAGCTGGCCAAGCAGCGCGGCAGGATCTACGATCCCAACGACGACGAGGACACGATGGCCAATACGGTGGCCCGCGCCGGTGGACGGCTGCCGAGGTGGCCTGCCACCCTGGCCTTGGCCCTGTTGCTCCTGCTCGGGCTCGGCACGGGATTGGGCTACCGGCGCGGTCCGAAACCCGCCTCCGAGAAGCCGGCCGCCGCGATGATCGCCGAGAGGCCCGCGCCCGCGTTCGCCTCCGAAAAGGGCGGCAAGATGGTCGGCAAGTACGAGCTCGGCCAAGTCATCGGCCACGGAGGCATGGGCGAGGTCTACGAGGCCAAAGACCTGTCCCTCAATCGGCCCGTCGCGATCAAGAGGATGTCGACGCAGCTCGGCGAGCTCGGACCGGAAGGGCGCTCGCTCCTGCTCAAGGAAGCAAGAATGGTCGCCGCTCTGCATCATCCCGCGATCGTCGACATTTACGAGATCATCGAGAAGGGCGACGACCTTTATCTGGTCTTCGAGTTCGTCAGCGGAAAGACGGCCCAGCAGGTCCTCGCGGAGGCCGGCGGGCGGCTGAGCGTGCCGCTGGCGCTCGTCATCCTGCGCCCTGTCTGCCACGCCCTCTCGTTCGCCCACGGCCAGAACATGGTGCACCGCGACCTCAAGCCGGCGAACATCATGATCACGGACCAGGGGATCGTGAAGCTGATGGATTTCGGGATCGCCCGCTCGCTCTCCGACGCCGCGCCGGTCTCGAGTTTCGGCTCGCTCCCGGCCGCGAAGACGGCCGCGGAGCGCACGCCGTTCGCGCACACCCAGATGGTCGTCGGGACGCCGTCTTACATGTCGCCCGAGACGGGCGAGGGCATCGTCTGCAAGGAGGCCGACATCTACTCGCTGGGAGTGACGCTTTACGAGATGCTCACGGGCCGGCTGCCCTTCGCCGTGGATGCGAGCGTCATGGACAAGTTGGCGATGAAGTGCTCGGCGCCGTCTCAGATCGTCCCGGAGCTCCCGAAAGGCGTCGACGAGCTCATCGGCTTGGCGCTGCAGCCCAAGCCGGAGCATCGCCTCAAGACCGCCGAGGAGTTCCTGACCAGGCTTGAGAAAATCTCCGGGGGTACGAAGGTCGCTACCTGATTTTTTTGCGGGGAGGGTCTGATGGAGAAGGGCCGGATTGTTTTTGGGGTCTTGGCGGCGGCGATGCTCCTCATGCCTTCCCGGCTGTTCGCTGGGACTGAGGGCGGCTTGTGCAATGTTCAAGGAGACTGCCCGCCGCCGCCGGGAGTGCAGATCGTTCCGGCGCCGTCGCCCAGTATTGCGCCGAGTCCGTTTCCAGCGCCCTATCCAGCCCCGGCGCCAACCGGCGGCGGGCCGCCGCCCGCGCCAACTCCCGCACCGGCTCCCGCACCGGCTCCTGCGCCAGCTCCCGCGCCAGCTGGCGGCGGGCCGCCGCCCGCACCAACTCCCGCGCCGGCTCCCGCCCCGGCTCCCGCCCCGGCTCCTGCTCCCGGCCCGGGTCCCGGTGACGGCAACCCGTACTCGGATCCGCCCCCCGAGGCCGCTCCGCCGCTGACCGCGAATCCGCCGCCTTCTCCGGCGGCGGCGCCGCACGGGACCACCGGCGTCGCGGCGCAGGGGGGAGCCAATTTGAATGTGCAGGGCGGCGGGAATTCCACGCCGTTGCAGCAGGGGCAGCAAGCGCAGCGCTTCGGGGCTCCCGCGGTGTCGGGCCGGGTCCTCGGGGAGATTCGGACCGACGGCGTTTTTCGAGCCAGCGGATTCTCCGCGGCCGCTAGGGCCATGAACGAGACTCTGCGGGGGGCCAACTCGGGCGGCGGCCGCCAGGCCGGCGTCGACCCCAAGGAGATCCAAGCCTTCCTCGACAAGAGGATCGGACAGATCGCGGGACCGCTCGACGCGGACGCCATGGCGCGCAAGGCGTCGCACGACAAGCTGCTGGGCAACGCGCTCACCAAGCTCAAGATGCGGGATTGGCGCGCGGCGCTCGCCGACCTCAACCTTCTGCTGACCAACGACCCGTACGACGCCCTGGCGCTGCACAAGCGCGCCGAGGCGGAGAACCACCTCGGCCTCTACAAGGAGGCCGAACTCGACGCGCGCAAAGCCCTTGCGCTCGATCCCGGCAGTGCCGGGGCCTGGCAGCAGCTGGCCTGGTCCTTGCTCAAGCAGGGCAGATATCAGGAAGCCTTGGAGGCGATCAACCGGGCGCTCGCGCTCGATCCGGCCAACGCGAACGATTACGCGATCCGGGCCTACATCAAGTCGATGCTCGGCGACCGCGACGGCGCGATCGCGGACCTCGAGAAGGCGGCTTTGCTCGACCCCCACTACCGCCACAAGCTCGATCTCGCCCGCCAAGGCGGCAGGATCTACGACCCGGGAGAGGACGAAGACTCGATCGCGGACATGGTCTCATCGGCTTTGGGAGGAGTCTCGCGCAGGCCCCTGGTGCTGGCGGGCCTCGCCGTTATTCTGCTTCTCGCCGTCGTCGGGGGCATGGTGATCAGGTACGGCAAGGCCGAGACCAAGCGCAAGCTGGCCGCCCTGACGCCCTGGACGCCCAAGCCCGCCTTGGTCTCGCCGAGCGGCGCGCCGATGATCGGCAAGTACGAGCTCGGCCGCGTCATCGGGAAGGGGGGCATGGGGGAGGTCTACGCGGCCAAGGACCTCTCATTGGGCCGTCCCGTGGCGATCAAGAAAATGGCCAACCTGCTGCCCGAGCTCGGAGAGCAGGGCCGCCAGCTTTTTATCAAGGAGGCCAAGGTGGTGGCCTCCCTGCACCACCCCTCGATCGTCGACATTTACGAGATCATCGAACGCGGCAGCGAGGTCTACCTCGTCTTCGAGTTCGTCAACGGCAAGACGATCCACCAGCTGATCGCCGAGAAGACTCGCTTGACGCCGCAGCAGTCCCTGGCGATATTGAAGCCGGTTTGCCGAGCGCTCACCTTCGCGCACCATCACAATCTCGTGCACCGCGACCTCAAGCCGGCCAACATCATGATCACGGCCGAGGGGCATCTCAAGCTCATGGACTTCGGCATTGCGCGCTCGCTGGGCGACACCGCCGCCGGGAACGCGCAGATCGAGGGACAACGCCCTGACCTCTTCGCGCGGACCCGGACCGTCATGGGAACGCCCTCGTACATGCCGCCCGAGAGCGATTCCGGCATCGTCTCCAAGCAGGGCGACGTCTACGCCCTGGGCGTGACGCTCTACGAGATGCTGACGGGGAGGCTTCCTTACTCGGCCAAGGCCGGCGCACCCGAGAAGATCGCGATGCGCTACGCGCCGGCGACGACCTTGGTTCCCGGCCTGCCGCCCGCGATCGACACGCTCGTCAAGGACGCCCTCCAGCCTCAGCCCGACAAGCGCCTGCAGACCCCCATCGAATTCCTCTCGCGCCTGAAGGCGATCGTCGGCGAGACGGTGACTCCCTTCTAGCGCGTCAGCTCTTGAGCGCCGCCTGCGCCGATGCCAGCCGCGCGACGGGTACGCGGTAAGGGGAGCACGAGACGTAGTCGAGCCCCGCGTCGTGGAAGAAGCCGATCGACGACGGGTCGCCCCCGTGCTCGCCGCAGATGCCGACCTTGAGACCCGGCCGCGCCGCGCGGCCCTTGGCGATCGCCATGCGCACGAGCTGGCCGACGCCGGTGCGGTCGAGCGACTTGAAAGGGTCTTCGGTCATGACCTTGATCTCGAGGTACTTGCGCATGAAGCGGCCGTAGTCGTCTCGCGAATAGCCCAAGGTCATTTGGGTCAGGTCGTTGGTCCCGAAGGAGAAGAAGTCCGCCTCCGCCGCTATTTCGTCAGCCGTCAAGGCGGCACGAGGGACCTCGATCATCGTCCCGAGGCGGTACGGGACGCGCGTCTTGTATCTTGAGAAGACCTCCTCGGCGGCGGCCGCCGCGCGCGCCTTCTGGTGCCTGAGTTCGGAGACGTGGCCGACCAGGGGGATCATGATCTCGGGGATGACTTTCTGTCCTTCCTTGCGCAGCTCGCAAGCCGCCGAGAGGATCGCGCGGACCTGCATCTCGGTGATCTCCGGGTAGGTGATCCCGAGGCGGCAGCCGCGGTGGCCGAGCATCGGGTTGGACTCGCGCAGCTCCTGCGACTTGGCCCAGACCTTCTTGACGTCAAAGCCGAGCTTGGCGCAGAGTCTCTCGGCTTCCTCGTGCGTCCGCGGCAGGAACTCGTGGAGAGGCGGATCGAGCGTGCGGATGGTGACCGCGTAGCCCTTCATTTGGCGGAAGATCGCGAGAAAGTCCTGCTTCTGGAGAGGGAACAGCGCCTGCAGGGCCTTGTACCGCTCCTCGTCGGTCTCGGAGAGGATCATCGCGAGCATCTTGGGTATGCGGTCTTCCATGAAGAACATGTGCTCGGTGCGGCACAGCCCGATCCCGGCCGCACCCAAGGCGAGCGCGGTCTTCGCGTCGGCCGGGGTGTCGGCGTTGGCCCGGACCTCGAGACGCCTGAGCTTGTCGACCCAGGACATGAAGGTCTGGTAGACCGAGTACAGGTCGGACTCCGCAGCGGGCAAATGGCCGAGCAGGACCTGGAGCACCTCGGAGGGCTTGGTCTTGACTTGGCCCTCGATGACGTCGCCCTTGAAGCCGTCCAGCGAGAGGTGATCGCCTTCCTTGAGGACATTGCCGTTCATGCGCACGGTCTTGTGCGTCTCGGAGAAGCTGATCGCGCCGCAGCCCACGACGCAGACCTTGCCTAGGCCGCGGCCGACCACGGCGGCATGGCTGGTCAGCCCTCCCGTGGCCGTCAGTATCCCTTCGGCCGCGATCATGCCCGTGATGTCGTCGGGATTGGTCTCCGGCCTGACCAGGAGCACGGGGCCGTGCTTGGCCTCGGCCTCGGCCCGCTCGGCGGTGAAGAAGATGCGGCCCGAGGCGGCGCCGGGTCCCGCGGGCAGGCCCTTGGCCAGCACGTGGTGCTTCGTGAGCGCGTCCCGGTCGAAGACCGGGCGCAGGAGCTCGTCGAGCTGCGAGCAGCTCAGGCGCGAGACGGCCTGCTCGGGCGTGATGAGCTTCTCCTTGACCATGTCGACGGCGATCCGCAGGGCCGCGATCGCCGTGCGTTTGCCGGTCCGGGTCTGGAGCATGAAGAGCCGGCCCTTCTCGATGGTGAACTCCATGTCCTGGACGTCGCGGTAGTGGCGCTCGAGGCGCCGCGAGATGCCGGAAAGCTCGCGGTAGACCTTGGGCATCGCTTTTTCGAGCTCGCGCAGGGGGCGCGGGGTCCTTGTTCCGGCGACGACGTCCTCGCCCTGGGCGTTGATCAGGAACTCGCCGAAGAAGCGCTTCTCTCCGGTCGAGGGATCGCGCGTGAAGCCGACGCCGGTCGCGGAGTCGGTCCCCATGTTGCCGAAGACCATCGCCTGGACGTTGCACGCGGTGCCCAGCTCGTCGGGAAGTTTGTTGAGCTTGCGGTAGGCGATGGCGCGCGGGTTGTTCCACGACTCGAAGACCGCGGTCACGGCCATGCGCAGCTGGTCCCAGGGATTCTCGGGGAAGGGGAAGCCGCAGTGCTCGAGGTAGATCTCCTTGAAGACTCCGACGAGCTTCTCGAGGCTTTGCGTCGAGAGCTCGGAATCCTCCTTGATGTTGGCCCGGGCCTTGATCGAGCGCAGGGCGGTCTCGAAGTGGTCCTTGTTGATGCCCTTGACGACGTTGCCGAACATCGCGATGAAGCGGCGGTAGCAGTCCCAGGCGTGGCGCGGGTTCCCCGTCTGCGTCTCGAGGCCGCTGACGGTCGCGTCGTTGAGGCCGAGGTTGAGGATCGTGTCCATCATCCCGGGCATGGAGAACTTCGAGCCTGATCTGACGGAGACCAACAGGGGATTCTTCGCGTCCCCGAAGCGGCGCCCGGCGTTCTTCTCGAGACGGTGGACGGCCTCGATGAACTGGACGAGGAAGGCGCGAGAGAGGGTCCGCTCCGAGGCGGCCGGGTAATGCAGCTGGAAGCGGGTGAGCTTGCGCTTTTCGCGCCGGGCGTAGTAGCCGCGGCAGACGTCCGTCGTCACGGTGAAGCCCGGAGGCACGGGCAGGCCGATGCGGGACATCTCGAAGAGGCCCGCGCCTTTTCCGCCGAGCAGGGCGCGCGCCTCGTCCGTCGGGAGTTTGGAGATCGTCTTGATGTCGGCCTTGTCGCTGAAGGAGTAGATGGGTTTGTTCATACCTTAAGACCGATGTACCATTTTGGGCGAAGGCAAGTCTACATTCCTAATAGCTCTGCGCGTTTATTCACAGCCCGCGTCTTGACGGGTCTTGGTCCTCGGGCTATGCTTCCGTTGTGTCTGAAAGCGTTTTTCCGCTTTCCGGGGGAGCCCGGATGAGCCGGCTTTGCCTTGCCGCGCTCGTCCTGTCGGCGCTGCCGTGCCTGGCGGCAGAGAGACCGAGCCTCTCGAGCGCCAAGCGGTGGACCTGCTATTACGGCCGCACGCTTCCCCGGGAGGAATACGCTAGGCTGGACATGGCGGTATTGGAATCGGACGCCTTCGAGCCGCCGTCCGGCGCGGGAAGAAGCGGGCCGATCAAGATCGGCTACGTCAGCGTCGGGCAGGTCGAGAAAAGCCGCTGGTACGCCGGGCTCGTGAAGGACAAGCCCTTCGTTCTGGAGCCCGACCCCGATTGGCCCGACGCGCGGCGCGTGGACGTGCGCTCCGCGCAGTGGCAGGACTTGCTCATCGATCAGGTCATGCCGAAAGTGCTCGCCAAGGGCTACCGAGGATTTTTTCTCGACACCATTGACACCGCCGAATATCTCGAGAGCAAGGATCCGAAGAAATACGCCGGCAGCCTCGCGTCGATGGCGGCCTTCATCGTCCGCGTTCGAAGGCGTTTCCCCCACGCCCTGATTCTGACCAACAACGGCCTGCCCTTGCTGGCGAAGATCGGCCGCGAGATCGACGGGGCCGTGGTCGAAGACCTATATACGCGATATGATTTCGGCCGCAAAACCTACGTGAAGACCGATCCTTCCGAAACGCGCGCCAATGAAGCGGCTCTGAAGTCCTTTGCGCGAAAGTTCGGCCGACCGGTCTTTGTGATCGTCTACTCGAAATCACCGAAGGGCGCCTTGGCCAAGGACGGAGTCGCTCGGTCCGTTTCCGCAGGTTTTCGGCCCTACGTCGCCACGGTCTCTCTCGATAAGTTCGGCGGAATTCCATGAAAGCTCTGGCCGGCTTTTTCCTCTTGCTCGCTTCATCGGCCGCCGCGGAGGCTCCGCTGCCGCGCAAAATCCTCGCCTTCTACGACCGCTCGGCGATCTCGGGGGGCTTCAAGGACGAGTTCTTCACCGACATCCACCAGCGCGCCGAGATGCCGCTCAATTATCTCGGGATGGAGGTCGTCTACCGCGACCTGGCCGAGCCTCTGCCGGAGATCCGTGAGCTCAAGGATTATCGCGGGGTCTTGCTGTGGTTCGAGGCGCCCAAGAGCTTTGCCCCGGCTCCCTTCTGCCGCTGGTCCTCGCGCGCCCTCGACGCGGGCTTGAAGCTCGTGATCCTCGGGAGCATCCCGTTCGCCGAGGGCTCCGAGGAAGGGGAAACGCCGGAGGAGTGCCGGCGGGTCCTCTCAAGGCTGGGCGTCTCGTTCGATGGGATCCGCGAGCCCAACCCGGTCACGCTCGAGATTCCTGCGGGGCCTCACCCGATGGCCGAATTCGAGCGCAAGCTCTCGCCCGAGGAGCTCGAGCAGGTCCCTCGGATCGACGCCTTGCCGGGTGCCACGAGCTACCTCTCGGTTCTCCTGCGCGAGCCTCCCGAGGAGAAAAGCGACCCGATCGCGATCTCGGCCGCCGGCGGGATCGCCCTGAACCCGTTCGTCATGTACGAGAACAAGGAGTTCGAACCGAACCAGCTGCGCTGGAGGCTCGACCCTTTCGCCTTCTTCGAGGCCGCCTTCGGCCTCCAAGGCCGGCCGCGCCCGGACCTCACGACCGTCAACGGGCGCCGGCTCTTCTTCAGCCAGATCGACGGCGACAGCTTCTTCAACCCGTCTGAGACCGACCGCAGAAAGTGGAGCGCCCAAGTCTTCCTGGAGGAGATCCTGCTGGCCAGGCCCGACACGCCGTTCACTGCGTCCGTGATCGCGGGCTACTACGACCTGACGCGCTTCTCCTCGCCGCAGTCCCTCGCCCTGAGCCGCCGAATCCTCGGCCTTCCCAACGTCGAGCCCGCCACGCACGGCTACGCGCACCCTTTGCTCTGGTGGAGGAAGACGCTCGCCGTCGAAATCCCCGGCTACCGCTTCGACCCCGCCAAGGAAGTCGAGGCGTCCGCGGACCTCATCGACGAGAGGCTGCTGTCGGGCCGCAAGACCGGCCTCTTCCTTTGGACCGGAGACGCGCTGCCGCCCGAGTCCGCGCTGGCGGCGGCGGCCAAGCGCGGGTTGAGGAACCTCAACGGAGGCTGGACGCGCTTCGACCGCCTCTACGACAGCTACACCGGCGTCGCTCCGATCGGCCGCAAGCTCGGCGGCTTTCGGCAGATCTACGCCCCCGACTCCAACGAGGAGGTCTACACCGAGCTCTGGCACGGACCCTTTTACGGCTTCCGGGACGTCGTGGAGACCTTTGACAGGACCGAGTCGCCGCGGCGCGTGGCGCCCGTCGACGTCTACGTGCATTACTACAGCGCCGAAAAGATCGCAAGCCTCATCGTGCTCAAAAGGATCTACGACTGGGCGCGCGGCCAGCCGCTCTTCCCCGTCCATGCCGGCGAGTATTCAGAAATGGCTCAGGACTTCTTCGACATGCGCCTCGTGCCGCAGGGGAGCGACGGCTGGCGCCTCGAGGGGGGGGCTAAGCTCCGCACCGTGCGCTTCGACGGCGAGCGGCGCACGCCCGATCTCTCCCGCTCCAAAGGCGTGCTCGGGTGGAAGCGCTTCCAAGGGAGCCTCTATGTGTTCCTCGATGAATCGGGGGAACGCGAGCTCTTCCTTGCCGCGCGGCCGCCCGAACTGCCCCATATTGTCGAAGCGAACTTCGGCGTCCGCGCTTGGCGCTCGGAGGACGGGGCGGTCCGGTTCGAGAAAAACGGCTGGTGGAAGGGGGAGCTCGAGCTTGGGGGCTTGAAGCCGTCTTCGCGCTACCGTGTCAGCGAGAAAGGCTCGGGGCGGGAGCTCGAGAGCGACCGCGAAGGAATGCTTCGCGTCGAGTTTCCGGACTCCGAGCGCGGCGGGCCGTCCCGCGCCGTGACCGTGGAGGCCTCTCCGTGATCTTCTCCTGGTCGAAGCTCGCGGCCTTCTTCGCGGCGCTGATCGTGATCGCGTGGCTCATCTATCCGAACCAGTATTTCCGCGGGCTCATGCACCGCCGCGACTCGGACAGAAGTCTATCGGTCAAGCTCTACCGGGACTATCTCTCCAGGCACCCGCACGACAAGAGCGCCATGCTGGCCCTGTCCGCCGCCTACGAGGCGCAGGCCGATCCGGAGGCGGGGATCCCCGTCATGGAAGGTCTTTATTCCCACAGGAAAGGGGACCTCGCCGTCGGCCGGGAATACCTCAAGCTTCTCGAGCGCTCCGGCCGCGAGGCGCAGGCCCAGGACCTGCGTTGGCGCCTCTTCGAAGACGCGCGCAAAGGCTCGGGAACCGACCGCCGGGAATTGGAGGAGCTTCTCTACGGCTATTACCAGAGAGCCGTGGTCGCCCAGGACGGCGTCGCCACCGTGCGCGCGCTGACCGCGCTCTCCCAGATCGCGAAGAATCGGCAGAGCTACCTCTCCGCCTTGGTGCGGCTGAACATGGCGCGCCGCGACTTCCCCGAGCTCATCAGGCTCCTCCAGGAGCTCAAGAAAGACGACCCTTCCGATCTCTACACTCGCCTGAGCCTCATCTACGTGTTCCAGATCAGGCGCGAGTTCGCCGCGGCCCTGCGCGAGGTCAACGAGGCCTTGATCGTCCATCCCGATCACGACGCGCTCTTGGGCGCGCGCGCCGCGATCTACGAGGCGCAGGGCCGGCTCGACCTCGCCTTGCCGGACCTCGAGCGCCTCGCCGCGCGCCAGCCCAAGGTGGCCTTGTGGCGCAGAGACCTCGCCGCGGCCTGGCTCAAGACGCGCGCGTTCGGCGAGGCGGCCCCGGCCTGCCGGGCTCTGCTCGAGCGCTTCCCGAAAGACGACGCGCTGTGGCGCCTGCTCATCTACGCCTACTCGGACCGCGGGCGCAGCGCCGAAGCCGCCGCCTTGCTCGAGGCCTACCTCGCCCGGTTCCCGGAAGACGCCGACGCGGTCGACCTGCTCGCCTTCCAGTACGAGATGCTCGGGCTCAAGGACAAAGAGCTCGCGGCGCTGGGCCGCTACGCGAGCGCCCACCCCGAGGACTCGGAACGGCGCCGGCGCTGGGCGCTCTTGCTGCTCTCGGTGGGGCGCTTGAGCGAGACGGCGGAGATGGTCCGCGAGCTGCTCAAATCGAGGCCGCAGGACAAGGAGCTTTGGTGGGGCCTCATCTACGGGCTCGCGGACGCCAAGCGCTACCGAGAGGCCGCAGCGCTCCTAGAGGAGTACCTGCGCGTCTTCCCGGGCGACCCCGACGCTGCCGACGAACTGATCCAGTCCTACCTCAAGGTGGGACAGAAGGCCAAGGCGATCGCCCTCCTGAAAAAGCATTTCGCCAGGCCCGGAGCCAAGCGCCCCCGGAGAACGCATGCGGCGCGCTAGCTTAATCCTTCTGCTGCTCTTCTCTCAGGGGCTTCGCTCTCAAGCGCGGGCGGCCGAAACCGACCCGCAGAGGGCGCGCCTCCTCGTCGAGCTGCTCATCGAGAGCCGCCGCTACGGCGAGGCGGAAACCTTCCTGCGCGATCGCCGCAAGCGCCGCCCCAAGGAGCCCCTGTGGGTGCGGCTGCAGGCGGAGCTCGACTCGGCGCGCGACCGGCCGCTCGAGGCGGCGCGGCGCTACCGCGAGCTCATCGCGCTCGAGGGGTCTCGGCCCGAGACTCTCAAGCGGCTCGGCCAGGAATCCCTGTACGGCGGCGAGCTGGCGGCGGCCAAGGACGCCCTGCTGCGCGCTCGCGAGGGCCTGCCGGGAGATCCCGAGATCCCGTACGAGCTCTGCCAGACCGCTTTCGAGTCCGGCGACGCCGAGGAAGGAAGACGCTGGGCTCATGAGACCCTCAACGAATTGGGCCTGGCCAAGGGCGGCGAGGCCGAGCGGTTGAGGCTCCGGATGGAAGCCCGCCTGGGTTGGAGCCAGTTCATCGGCTGGCGCTACCGCAAGCTCGCCAAAAAACGCCCCGGAGACGAGCAGTTGCTCGTCGACTGGCTCGACGGTCTGCTCGAGAACTCTTTGACCAAGGAGATGGAAGAGCCGCTCAAACTGCTCTCCGAGCGCTTCCCAAACAAGCGCAAGGCCTGCGACCGGTACCGCTACGAGATGGCCCTCAAGGCCGGAGACTGGCGCAAGATCATGGCCGCCTTGGAGGCCTCGACGCGCCGGGGACCGGCGGCGCCCGATCCGGGGCGGCTGCGCATCGCCATGGCCTTGATGATCCCCTTCCACCCGTCGCTGTCCAAGCCCGACGACGAGCGCGAGATGCTCATGGAGCTGCGCCACGGGCACGACAGCCAAGTCGGGGGGACCTTCCGCTATTACCGCCTGCCGAGCGAGACGAGCTACGAGTCCGGGCTGACCTACGCGGCGCATCTGAGCCTGCACACGCGGCTCGAGGCCGAGGCCGTGGCGGGCGATTACCGCGTGCCGGGACGCTCCTTCCACGGCACGGCGCAGATCGGCCAGGCCAAGCTCTCTTACGATCCCAGCCCGTCGCTGCGCGCGGGTCTCTGGGGCGGGTTCTCGGCCGGCGCGCCCAAGGACTCCCTTTCGCCCGGGGCCTTCGCGGCTTGGCGGCCCTCCGAGGCGTTCGAGGCGCACGCCTCCTATCGCCACCATCGCTTTTGGAACGAGTTCGCCGAGGCCGTGGCCGCCGGCGCGCTGGCCGACGACGCGCAGGCGACCTTCTCGGCCGCGCCCTGGAAGCATGTTTACCTGGGCGGAAACTATCAGTATAATCATTACCGGACCAAGGGAGGCCTCGTGGCGCGCAGGACCGAGGCGGCTCCCGAGGGGGGCTTCGTGATTCTGGAGAGGCCCCGCTTGACGATGGGCTACCAGTTCGTCATGGAGGACGCCGATGGAGAGGACGCCTTCTTCAATGAGGTCCCGCTGCTGCGGCGCGCTCGGACGCATTTCATGGCGCTCAATTTCAGCCACTGGCTGGTGCCGGGGGCGCTCAGGGCGGAGGCGTATTTTCTCAACGGCCAGGACTCGGGGCGGGGTTTCCGATTCGAGCGCCTCGACCTGACCGAGAGCGGAGCCTCGGTGCATTGGGATTTCCGTCCCGGATTCGGGGCCCACTTGGCCTACGAGTTCGGCAAGGAGGCCCCGACCGGCTTCCTCGGACAAAGCCACACCGTGCGTTTGATCCTGGAGGCGCGCTGGAAAGGATATGTCGAAAAAAATTCTCCTGATCGATGACGAGATGGGCGTGACGGAGCTGGCCGGGGCCATCCTCAAGATGGGGGGCTTCGCCGTCGAGGCGGCCAACAAGTCCGTCGACGCCCTCAAGCGCCTGGAGACCGAGCGCTACGACGCCGTCATCATGGACCTCATGATGCCGACCGTCGAGGGCATGGGCCTGGTCGAGAAGATCCGCGGCCTGCCGAGCTGCGCGCAGACCTTCCTGTTCGTCATGTCGGCCAAGAAGCTCAGCGCCGAGGAGCGCAAGTTCCTCGTCGACAGCCGCATCCATTTCATCCCCAAACCCTTCTCCCCGGCCCAGCTCGTTTCCCAGTTGAGCGAAAAGCTGAGCAAATGACCGGCCGCAAGACCTGGCTCTACGAGGTCCCGGTCTACTCGCTGCTGGTGCTCGCCGCCGAGCGCTCCCTGTCGGGCGCCCATCCCGACATCTCGGCCGGCGCCTGGGCCTACTGGCTCGGGGTCCTTCTGTTCTCCCTGCGCTACGGCGCGGCCGCGGGCTCCTTCGCCGGCTTGAGCGCGGCGGCCTTCTATCTCGGAGGCCTGTGGTCCGCCGGAGAACGCTACCGCTTCGAGGACGTCGACTTCTACGCGCTGCCGGTGCTCTTCATGGTCGTAGGCGCCGCGGTCGGCGCGGTGATCGACCGGTACCTGGTCTCGGCGCGACGGCTCGAGAGCCGCGTGGTCGAGCTCAAGGAGCGGGCCGCGGCCCTGCAAGGCGAGATCGACATCCTACAGAAGACCAACCGCGCCGTCACGCAGCAGGTCGTCTCGCAGATGTCCTCTCTGGTGACGCTTTATCAGGGTTCTCTCGAACTCGGCAAACTCGACCGCGAGGCTTTGCTCGCCGGCATCCTCTCCTTCTTCTCGGAGGCCCTGCAGGCCGGCAAGGCCGCGCTCTACCTCAAAGACGGCGACCTCTGGCGGCTCCACGCGGCGAAGGGCTGGAAGGAGGGCGAATCGTACCCCCGAGTGCTGGACCACACGCAGGGCCTCGTCGGCAGGGCCGGCTCGGAGGGACGGGTGGTCAGCCTCAAAGATTGGTTCGGGGCGGATTTTGCCAAGGCCTGGGAAGGCCGGGCCTCGGTCGACGCGGTCATGGCCGGCCCTTTGCGGCGGGGTGCTGGCGAGGTGATTGGCGTCTTCAGCGTGCAGGATCTGCCCTTTCTGGCTTTCAACAGCGCCAACCTCAATCTGATGATGCTTCTGCTCGATTGGGCCGGCCAGGCCATCGAGAAGTCCTTCTATTTCGAGGAGCTGCGCTCGAAGTCCATCATGGACGAGGTCCTCAACGTTTACAATCAGAAGTATTTCGAGGACCGCTCCGAGCAGGAGTTCTCGCGGAGCAAGACCTACGCCCTGCCTTTCTCGATGCTTCTCGTCGGAGTCCCCTCGGCCAAAGACCTCCCGGTGGACCGCCAGGTCAATCTCTACCGGGCCCTGGGACGGCTGCTGACCGAAAAGGCGCGGACCATCGACATCGTGACCAAGTTCCGCGAGGATGGGATTCCCTTCGCGGTGCTGATGATGACGGCCACCATCGAGCAGGCCAGCGAGCTCAGGTTCGAGGTCCTGCGCGCCTACGATCATCTCGGTCTGGACCAGGAACTCAGGATCGGGATCGGGACCTACGCCCCGGAGATGGACGGCAAGGAGAGGATGGTTGACCAGGCCAAGCGCGAGATCGCCTGAAGCGCGGTTCCCCGCGCTGTGGGCCGCGGCGGGAGCCTTGGAGTTTCCGATCGGCTGTCTCGTGCTGGGGCTAAAATCTCCCGTCCCGCTCGCCGGCGCCGCGCTGCTGCATCTGGCGGCGGCCGGACTGATGTTCGTCGCGCCCCCCGGGGGAGAGGGCAGGCTCGACTCGGGCCGTCATTGGGCGCAAGCAGCGGGGCTTTGGACCCTCTGCCTTCCGGGCGTGGGCTGGGTATTGATCTGCGCTCTGAAGCTTGCCAATCCCACGGCCGGGGGTGCCTCCAGCCCGCACGTATTCGAGGAGGAGGACCAGGAGGAGGACGAGGAAGCTTTCGTCCCGGTCGCGACGGAGGAGGAGACCAGCCGCCGCCTCATGGCGGCGGTCGACGTGGTGCCGGCCGCGGACATCCTCGTGGGACCCGACCCCGCTCTCAAGCGCGGCGCCATCGAGACCCTGGCGCGCATCAGGACTCCGGAAGCCATCCGCTGGCTCCTGCAATCGAGGCGCGATCCGAACCCGGAAGTCCGCTTCTACGCGACCTCGGCGCTGACCAATCTCAAGTCCGAGTACGAACAGCGCATACGGGCGGCCGAGCTGGAGATCTTCGAGAAGCCCACCGAGCCCGCGCCGCAGCTCGTCTATTGCCGGATCGACTACGAGTTCGCCATGTCGGGTCTCGTGGAGGGGAGCACGCGCGAGCTGATCTTGGGGAAGTGCCGGTCTTGGCTCAAGGACCTCTCCGAGCGGGACGACTCGGCCCTGCGCCTGCACTACCTCGTCGAGAAGGAGCTCGACCCGCCCAAAGCCTTGGCGATGCTATCCACGCTCATCGCCCGGCTTCCGGAGGAGGGCTTGCGCTGGCGCAAGGAGGCGGCGGCTCTCTTGTTCACCCTCGGCCGCTACGCCGAGGTCGCGCAGAGGATGAAGTCCCTGGGGCCCGGTCTGCTGGCGGAGGCCGACGGGCCCCTGACTCCCGAGGGCGAGCAGTGGAAGTCCGCGGTCCTTTGGTGGACCTCATGACCCTGCGCGTCGAGGCGGAGAGGCGCTTCAAATCGGAGGGCGAGCTCGAGCGCTACGAGCTCTTCCTGCAGCTTTATGCTTCGAAAGATCCGGGCGAGCGACAGGCTTTGCGCGAGATCCTCTCGGGCGATGACCCGCTGCTCAAGATCCTGATCCTCCAATATCTCGAGGACCTGCCCGAGGCCCACGCCCTGCGCCTGGCCCTGCCGTGCCTCGAGGACCAAAACCCCGTGGTGCGCCAATCGGCGGCCCGAGCCTACCAGCGCAATCATTGCTCGGGCAAGCACCGGCTGCTGCGGCCCTACTTGCGCAGCAAGAATTCCCGCGCGGCGCGGTTCGCCGTGCGGACCTTGGGGCGCGCGGGAGACGCCGACATACTGCCGTTGATCCTCACCGAGCTTCCCTCGGCTCCCGAGGACTTGCGCGACGAGATGCTCGGAGCCCTGCGCTTCCTGCCCGACGCGCGGTCCGTCCCCGTCCTGCGCGCCTTCACGTCTCATGCGAGCGACGAGACCCGCTACCGGGCCCTGCGCGCCGTCTCCGAGATCGTCAACCAAGGCGCCGTGCTGCCGGCCCAGCTCTTCCTCGACCGGATGAACGACGCCTCCGACCGGGTGCGCCGGCTCGCGCTCGACATGCTCCAGCACTATCCCTCCCGGGACATCGCCGCGATCTTTCTCAAGCAGGCCTTGAGCGCCGACGAGCCTCTCGAGTCCCGACAGCGCGCGATCTCGGCCGTGGCCTCCTTCCCGCATCCCGATTGGGTGGAACCCTTGGTGCGCTTGATGACGTCTTCGGGGTCCAGCGCCCTGCGCCTGCGCAGCGAGATCGCCTTGAAGCGCTTCCCGGCCGCGATGCTCAAACGCGGCTTGCTGCCCCTCCTGAAGCACCCCGAATCCAGCGTGCGGCAGCAGGCCATGCTGATAATGGCCAACGCCCTGGGCGCAGACCCGGCCGTGCGCGAGAAGCTCTTCGAGCTGTGGTCGGGGGCCTCCGACGAGCAAGCCAAGCTCTCCATGATGGAAGTGCTCGGCGAACTCGGCGGAGAAGCCGTCCCGAAGCTTCTGGAGGCCCTCGAGAGTTCTCCATTGTTGGCTTACGCTTCCGTCGGGACGCTCAACCGTCTTTGGAGCGCCGCCACGGCGCCGAGGATTCTCGCCATCCTCAAGAACCCGAAGGTCCCCGATTACGTCAAGCAGGCCCTGCTGAGCGCGCTGATCAAGCGGCCGCCCGACGAGAGCATCAGGGCCGAGCTGCGGCTGTGGCTGATCGCCGCGCTCTCCGACGAGGTCATCAACATCCGCTACCTGTCGGCGCAGGTGCTGGCCTGGTATCCCATCGAGGCGAAGCTCGAGCCTCTTCTCGACCTGCTCGCGCACGAGACGGCTCCGGAGACCGTCGAAGTCGTCTTGCGCCAGCTCCTGAAGGGGCTCGGCCTCGATCCGCGGCCGCTGCTGCTGGCCTATCGGGCTCACCCGAAGCGCGAGACCCTGACGGACCACCTCGTCGCCGTGCTGACGGCGCAGAGCTGGGATGAGGCGTTCGTCTTCGAGGTCTTCCATCAGCTCTCTCTAGCGCCCGCGAGCGTGCTGGCCGACCGGCCGGAAGCCTTCTTCAAGGTCTGCCTCCATATGATGGAGATCGGCCGCGTCGAGCTGGAGAAGATCTGGCTGTTCCTGTTCTCGGAGGAGCTGCGCCTGCTGTTCCTCGGCCTGCTCAAACGGGCCCTCGAAGACCCCGAGCGTCATTTCCCCGAGCTGCCCCTTGAGTTCCTCGCCCTTCATCTGGCTCACGCTTCCGAGGGCGCGCGGAGCCTATTTTACGAGCTCGTGGCGCTCGACGCAAGATCCGAGGGCGTGGCGCTTCTCGCCGCGGCATTGCTCAAGGAGACCGACGCCGCGACCCTGCGCGCGGGCCGGGAATCGCTGCGCCGGCTGGTCGCGGGAGCGTCGGCATGACGGACGTCTGCCTGATCCTCGAGGGCACCTACCCTTTTGTTTCCGGAGGCGTCTCGACCTGGATCCATCAGCTTTTGACGGCCATGTCGGACTTGCGCTTTTCCATCCTGCACATCTCTCCCTTCCCCAATCCGCACCGCGAGTACAAGTACCAAGTCCCGCCCAACGTCCTCGACATCCAAGATCTCTACCTGCACGACTACGACAGGGGGACGGCGCGGTCTGGACGCGCTCACCGGCGCGAGGCCTTCGCGCAGCTGCGCGACCTTCACGGCAAGCTCCTCGAGCGGCGCTGGGAAGCCTTCACCGAGCTTCTGCCGCTGCTGCGCGACCCCGCGCGCCGGGTGACGCATGCCGACGTGTTCCAGTCGCAGGAGAGCTGGGAGACCTTGACGTGGTTCTACGAGCGTTTCGGCGAGGGAGTCTCCTTCCTCGACTTCTTCTGGACCTGGCGCTCGATCTACCTCCCATTGCTTCAAGCCGCCGCGGCGCCGATCCCGAAGGCGCGGCTCTACCACACGGTCTCGACGGGATATGCCGGCCTCGTCGCCGCGGTCGCCAAGATCACGCAGGACAAGGCGATGCTATTGACCGAACATGGGGTCTACACGCACGAGCGCCTGCTCGAGATCTCGCAGGCGACCTGGATCTACTCGCCCCACCAGGACCGCTTTCGGATCCAGCGCGACCTCTCCTTCTTCAAGAGATTCTGGTTCGGCATGTTCGAGACCTTGGGCGGGATCGCCTACCACAACGCCGACCGCATCATGACCCTCTACGAGGGCAACCGCACCCGCGAGGTGCTCGCCGGCGCCTCTCCCGAGAAGATCTCGATTGTCCCCAACGGCATCGACGTGGACCTCTACCGCAACATCAAGCCGCACCCGCGAGGCAAGGGGCGCCGCACGGTGGCCTTCGTCGGCCGCGTCGTGCCCATCAAGGACGTCAAGACCTTCATTCACGCCGCGCGCATCGTGCTCGACAAGGTCCCGGAGGCCGAGTTCGTGATCCTCGGCCCGACAGACGAGGAGCACGAGTACACCGCCGAGTGCCGCCAGCTGGCCGCGACCTTGGGCTTGGGCGAGAAGCTTCATTTCTCGGGCAAGGTCGACATGAAGGACTACTATTCGCGCATCGACGCGGTCGTGCTGACCAGCCTCAGCGAGGCCCAGCCCTACGTGATCCTCGAGGCCAACGCGGTGGGCATTCCGGTGGTCGCGACCGACGTCGGCGCGTGCCGGGAGCTGCTGGAGGGGCGCCTGCCGGAGGATCGCAAGGTGGGGCCCAGCGGGTACCTGACCCAGGTCGCCCATCCCGAAGAGACCGCCGAAGCCGTCGTGCGCCTGCTGACCGACGAGGAGGCCTGGCGGCGGGCCTCGGAGGCGGGGCGCAACCGGACCCTGCGCTTCTACGGCCAGAACGACATGATCGGACAGTACCTCAATCTCTACGAGCAGAACATGCGCTGACCATGGCCCAAAAAATCCCAGACGCCGCTATTTTCGTCGTTGTCGAGCCGAAAGCGAGGAAGGACTACGACAAGATGGAGGCCGCCCTTCGGACCATCGCCAGCACGGATCCGACAATTCGGCTTCGCATCGTTTCTACCGGATTTAAGGTCACCGTATACGGAATGTGCGATGGACAATTGGACATCCTTCTCACGCGTCTGCGGGATGAATTCCGAATCGGAGTCGTTCCGGGATCTTACCAGGTTGCATACCGGGAAACGATTCGTTCGAAGGTTGTCGAGGAAGGAGCTCCGAGTGCCCACGGCCGTCGTCAACTCTTTTGCACCATCCAACTTGAGCCGCTTCCGCGAGGTTCCGGTTTTCAGTTCACAAACGAAGATAAGACAGGGCAGATACCCGAGAAGTTTTCCCGCGAGATAGAGAAAGGCGTAACTCAAGTTCTTTCGAATGCGTCCCTTCCGGGACGATATCCCATGACGGACGTAAAAGCAAGCCTTCTCGGCGGCACGCCTCCTCTAAATGACACGCCAGAGGAGGATTTCTGGAGCGCCGGCATAATGGCGGCCATCGCGTGTCGCAACAAATCTAAGCCGATCTTCCTCGAACCCATAATGAGCTATGAGGTCAGGGTTCCCGAACAGTATATGGGCGACGTTATCGGCGACCTGAACAGCCGACGGGCTCGAATCCTAAATATGGGCGATCGCAAGGGCCTCCGCGAACTCGCTGCATTCAAATTTATCCTCTGCCACGTTCCGTTGGCTGAAATCGTTGGCCACTCGCGTACGCTTAGTAAGATTTCGGCGGGTTTGGCGAAGGCCGTCATCGGGGATTGCCCGGATCATTGGGAGGAGATCAGTCCCGACAAAATCAAAGCGATCACCGATCCGCATGGAACAGACGAGCCGCCAACGGCGTCGGCGGGACGGCCTGTCCTCCCGATTCGGCCGAAGCCGGGAATTCCAGGAAGGGGGAAACGGATTCCGCCAGCGGATTCCTAAGAGAAATGCCAATTTCCGGTCTAACCTTGAAGCCGTGCGCTGCGACTGTGGCCGGCCAAAGTTGTTTGCGTGGGGCAACTGTGGTCAACCACAGTTGGTCGGCTATCCGCCCCGGGGCGGATAAGCTGGTACAGAATCCGGCCCTCGCTTCGCTCGTTCCGGTTGCGCGCTCGCTGCGCTCGCGCGCTCGTATTCCATTGCCGTTGTTGTTGGAGCTTTCGGCGCAGCCGAAAGCAGCCCGCCGCAGGCGCCCGGAGAGAGCATTGGGTGAGACATGGCCGGCATAGGATTTAGGCTCCAGAAGCTCCTCGCCGAGGACAGCTACAGCGGCAGCGTCAAGGCGTACTCGCTCTCCGCCCTGATCTCCGCGGGGCCGTTTCTCCTCACGATACTGGCCGTCTCGCTGATCCGCCTTTGGTCGATGGAGAGCCTGACGGCCGACCAGCAGGCGACCTTCCAGGCGCTCGTCACGCGCTGCTTCGCGCTGTCTTTGCTCAGCGTGGGCCCCTCGTATCTCGTGGTGACGCGCTTCGCGGCCGACGAATACTACCGCGCGCACGTGACGAGCTTCACGGCGGTGTTCTTTTCCACGGTCTCCCTGCACGCGCTCGTCTTCGGCCCGCTTCTCCTCATCCATTTCTCCTCGTTCGCCTTATCCGCCTCGCTTAGGCTATCGGCGGTTCTCTTATGCCTCGTGACGGGAGGGACCTGGTTGGCCCTGATCTTCTTGTCGGCGGCCAAAGACTACGCCCGGATGGGGCTGTCCTTCTTGGTCGGGGGCGCCGGCAGCTTCGCCTTCGGCCTCGCTTTGGGCGGCCGCCTCGGCCTGCCCGGCTACTTCGGCGGGTTCATGCTGGGACAAGCCTTGGTGTTCGCGATGCTGTCCTACGCTTTGGTCCGCGAGTTCGGCTACCGTGAGCCGCGCGACATGCACTGGTTGAGCTATTTCAAGCGTCAGCCTCTGCTGGCGGCCACCGGCTTCCTATATAATCTGGGCATCTGGGCGGACAAATTCCTCTTCTGGCGCTCGGGCCAGGGCGAAGCGGTCGAGGCCGGCTTGCGGCATTGCCCGATGTACGACATCCCGATCTTTTTCGCCTACCTGACTTCGATCCCGGCGCTGACCTTCTTCCTGGTCCACATGGAGACCGACTTCTTCTTCAAGTACCGGGCCTATTACCAAGGCATCCAGAATCAAGAGGGACTCTCAGCCCTGGAGCGGCGGCGCCGCGACATCGTCAAGAGCCTCGAGGCGAGCCTGGCGCGCCTGCTGCTGGTCCAGGGCCTGGTCAGCGCGGCCTGCATGCTCGCGGTGCCCTTCATCACCTCGGCCATGCGCATGGATCCGGTCCAGATGAGCCTGCTGCGCATCGGGATGTTCGCCGCATTCCTGCAGACGGGCCTGCTCATCATGGTCAACATCCTGCTTTACTTCGACCTCCAGGGCGAGGCCGCGGTCTCCGCCCTGGTCTTCTGCGCGCTGAACATCGTCCTGACCCGGGCGAGCCTGAGCGGGAACTCCATCGACCCCGGCTACGGCTACCTGCTGGCCTGCCTCGGGGGGCTCGCCGTCGCGTTCTACTTCCTCAACGAGCGTCTGGCGCGCCTGCACTTCCTGACCTTCATGCGCCAGCCCCTGCCTCACGCGGTCGTCATCGCCGACCTCGACGAGGACGAAGAGCTCGACCCTCTGCCGTAGGCTTGACTTCCCCGTGATTGAGGCCTATACTGACGGGCAACGCGATGCATCACGAACGCATCCTTTTAGTCGACGACGAGCCCGGCTGGGTGGAGCTCGTGCAGCATTGGCTGGCCAAGGCGGGGTACACCAACTTCGAGGCGGCGCTGACGGGGCTCGAGGCCCTGCAGAAAGCCCAAGCCAATCCCCCGGACTGCATCCTGCTCGACCTCGTCCTGCCCGACCAAAGCGGCATGGAGGTCTGCGCCAAGCTTCGGGCCCTGCCGGCGCTGAGCCGCACGCCGGTCGTGCTGCTGACGGGGCACAAACGCGAGAAAGTGCTCGGACTGCAGAACGGGGCCGACTACTTCGTCGCCAAGGACGAGAAGCCGCACGAGCTCTTCGCCACGCTCGAGGCGGTGTTCCGCCGCAAGCAGATGGAGCAGGGCCTACTGTCGCGCGGCCAGCTGATGCTCAGATCGTCGGACAGAAAAGTCATTTGGAAGGAGCAGGCGGCGGCGACGCTCACGCCCAAGATGTTCCTGCTGATGCACATCCTCGTCCAGCGCAGCCCCCAGCCAGTGGCCCGGGCCGACCTGTTCCGGGCGGTCGAGGGCCACGAGGACCCCGGGGTCTCCCGCGCCTTGGACGTCATGCTCAACCGGCTGCGCAAGGCTCTGCCCGCGGAGGTCAGCTCGCGCATCGTCAACGTCAAGAATTTCGGCTATGTCTTTCTCGATCCCGCCCCTGCTTCCTCGTCGACGCCTCCCGCCGCGTAACAAGCGCGTTACACCACGCAACATTACCGTGAATTGACATAACAGAGTTTTGGGGCTATGGTTAGACCAGCTCTTTCGAAATCCGCAGGACGACAATAGCACACCCGGGGAAACCCGGGGCCGCAAAGCCAAGGGGCTACGGAAACTCGTTCACTCCACGCCCGCCGGGCTGCCGAAGGGACCCCTGGACTCTCTCATGTCCGGGGGGCTTCGACAGCCCGGCTCTTTTTTTTCCTGAAAACGAAGGCGACCGCCCGCCGGGGCGGCCGCCGTTTGACTCTGCTCAGGTGTTGTCGGTCAGGGAGACCATGCGAACACCTTACTTCGAGTATAGCAGGAACCCGCGAGGATGCAAGCCCCCGCTTGTCAGCATCTGTCAGACGCTGGCGGTCCTTGTCGGACTCCTCCTGACCGGGGCCTTCCCGGCTCCCGTCCGAGCCGACGACTATTCGAGGGTCGCAGGCGAGCTCTCAAAAGCCGCCGTCCGTCACGGAAAGCGCCGGGTGGCGGTGCTTCCCTTCCAGGAGGGCGGCGGCCGCGGCGGCAGCGGCGGCTTGTTCGTGTCCGAGAAGATCACGGGCCCCCTGCTCAACGATGAGAGGCTCGAGGTCGTGGAGCGCACGCTCCTGCAGTCGGTCCTCAAGGAGCAGCGCCTGCAGCTCTCGGGCGCGGCCGATCCGCGGTCCATCAAGGAGCTCGGCAAGGTCCTCGGGGTGGAGGCCATCGTGACGGGCACCTTGCTCAACCTCAAGGACGACCGCGTGGAGCTCAACGCGCGGCTCATCGACGCCGAGACCGCGCGCGTGCTCTGGGTCGCCTCGGCGCGCGTCCAGAAGGAATGGGCGGAGACTCTGGTCGGCGACGTTTTCGACATCCAGGTCCCGCCTCTCGGCGGGTTCGAGACCAACGACATGAGGGATTCCGTCGCGGGCGATGAAACGAACTGCCTTTCAGCACGGAGCCGCGCGGCCGACATCGACCGCTCGCTCATAGACCTCAAAGCGCGCTACTGGGCCGCGCGGTTGCGCAGCCCGGGATTCTCCCGGTCTGCGCTCAAAACGAATCCCGGCTCAGAAATAGAAGATGCCGATCTGAAAGCGGATTTTTACGCCAAGCTCAAGCGCTACTATCAGGAGAGCGCGGCGCCGGTCTCCGACGCGGAGATCGAACAGCTTAATGCCGGGCAGAACAAGATCAGGCAGATCAATGATCTGTGCCGTCCGGCCGGGGCGTGACAGGAGGGAGTATGAGAATGCCGAAAAACGAGGCGTGGGTGCTGGCGGTCGTGACGCTGTGCGCCGCCGGCTGCGGGGGGCCGCAAAGCCGGTTGACGAGGCAAAGGATGGTCCAGAACACCATCGACCAGCGGCCCGACCGGGCGCGCTACATCGAGTCGATCGGGATCGGGGCTTCCGACCCGGCGCTCAAGACCGAGACCCAGCGCAAGGCGCTGGCGCGCGACGCGGCGATCGTCAAGGCGCAGTACGAGATGCTCGCCATGGTCAAGGGCGTCCAGTTGGAGGGCGGGGTCACGGTCGACCGGGCCATGGAGAAGGACTCGAACCTCGAGGCGCGCGTGCGCGAGACGATCAAGGGCGCCGAGATCCTCAAGAGCGAGTTCACCGCCGACAACGGCTGCGTGGTCACGCTCCGGCTGCCCAAGAAGCGGCTCGAGTCGATGATGGGAGTGAGGTTCCGGTGAGGCGCGCGGCGTGGGCGGCCTGCTTGACCCTTTCCCTCGCGGGCTGCCACGGCGTGCGCGGCCCGGACGGCCGGAGAGCTTCCGTCGTCGAGGCGGAAGGCTGGGCGCCTCTGGACATGCGCGATAGGCCCGGCTCGCGGGCTCGGGCGCTGGCGCAGGCGCAGCGGGCGGCCGTCGAGAAGGCGTCCGGAGTCAGCGTCTGGGCGCTCACGCGCGTGCGGCGGGAGACGGCCTTCGAGCAGACGGTCACGGCCCGCGCGCTGGGAACCATCGAGCGCTACAAGGTCCTGCGCGAGAGCGAAGAAGACGGCTTCCTTAAGATCGTCGTTCGCGCCTGGGTGAGGCCGTCGGAGCGGACGCCGGACATCGAGGAGGAGCCCATCGCGGTCACGGGACATCCCAAGGTATCAGTGAGCGTCCTCAACCCGAGCGGGAAGGCGGAGGTCGCGCGGAGCGCGGCCGACGGGGTCAGGCGGGAGCTCGCCCGGAGGGGCTTTGCAGTCCTCGAGATCGGAGCTCCCGAAGAGTCGGCGGAACTCCTGGTCAGCGGCGAGGTGGCCGTCTACCATCAGGAGGCCCTCGACGTCGCGCCGATGCGCTCGTCCCGCGCGAGCCTGGTCCTCAGGGCGCGGCGCCGCGGCACGGGAGAGGTCCTCTCGCAGTCGAGTCGCTCTGCCTCGGCGATCCAGCTCGCTTGGGGAGCCTCGGAGTCGGCGGCCGCGGAGCGGGCGGGTGCCGCCGGGGGCGGCGAGCTGGCCCGTGAGCTCGTCGCTTCGTTGGAACGGACGGCGGAGCCGGCGCCATGAGCTCGATGTGGACGCTTTGTCTTGCGCTCCTGAGCGTCCCCGCCGCGGGAGCGGCCAATCCCGATCCCGAGCCCGCGTCGATCTACCGCTTGAAATCGGAGCTCGCCGGAGAGATTCAGGCCAAGATCCTCGATCCGATCTTGGGCGCCGGCAGAAGCCATGTCTTCGCGGATTTTGAGCCGGAAGTCCGCAGAGAGCATGAGGTCGAGGACCGCAATGGAACTGGGCTCGCGATAAAGCTGAGCCCCGGGAACGAGAACGATGGCAGAGAGAAGAAAACCTCTACCACGTCGGGAAGGGATCACTTCAAAGGATTCGGCTTCAACAATATCTCGGCTACGAGCACCATCGTCGGCCTCAGCAGCGGAACCAACGTCACGCCAGCCGGCAAGAATGCTCTAAGAGAGGCGAAGGGGGTGCTCGTCGAGAATACGTGGGAACAGAGGGCCGAGCAGGCCCGGGGTATCAGCGAGCAAAGGCTGAAGCTGAATCTCCGGCTGACGGGCCTGCGCGTGCTCGTCATTCATGACGCCGCCGTCCCGCAGGACCGGCTCGAGACGGCGAAGAGGCTCATTCTCTCGGCCTACGCCGCCGACCTCAGGCCGGCCAACCTGAGCTTCAAGCCCGTGCCCTTCGCCCGGCGCTGAGCGCCGCCCCTAGGACCAAAGACCCACGCCGGGGGGGCCGGATGGCCCTAGGTCCGGGCTCCTTGCCGGGCTACAATCCCAGTATGAAGCGGACGATCGCCTCCGCGCTCTTCGGGCTGGCCTTGCTCGCGCTGCCGGGCTGCGACGAGAAAGAGTCCAAGAAGGACGGGGACGGGACGCCCGCCGTCGCGGCCACGGCCGATGCCCCCGCGGTCAGCCCGGCCGCCTCAAGGGCCGCCGAGCGTTTGGCGACGCTCAGCGACGAAGATCACAGCTCCTCGACCCTCCCGGCCGACGAGAGCCTGGGTTCGCGCTCCTCCGCCCTTTTCGACGGCACGCGCGCCTCAGGGAGCGTCCTCCCCGTCTCTGCCGGCACCCGCGAGTCTTGGCGCGGCGCGCCCAAGGCCCAGCCCAACGCCGCGGCCCGGAGGGTCTCTCTGGACGCCGGTTCGGTGCCCTCTCCCGGCGGGCTTCCCAAGGTGGACCTGCCCGTTCCCGATGCCTCGCAGGTCAGCTCCGGGGCCAAGGGCGGCGGCCCCGTGCTCCTCGCCTTCGAGAGGAAGTTCTACGACACCGTCTATCCCGTATTCAGCCGCCGGGCCTGGCGCGCCTCAGCCGCTCGCTCCGGGGGAGTCCATCAGACGCCTTCCCGCGTGACCGTCCACCACACCGACGGCAAGCAGTACATGGACGAGGGAGAGGCCCTGGCCTACGTCAAGACCGTGCAGACCATGCATATGAACCGCAGCGACCCCAGGCACGGCTGGGACGACATCGGCTACCATTTTCTCATCGACGGAGCCGGCCGCGTCTATGAAGGCCGCCATCCGGATCTGCTCGGCGCTCACGCGGCGGGCGCCAACTCCAACAACGTCGGCATCTCGCTGATGGGCGATTACAACCGCGACAAGCCGACCTCGGCCGAAGAGGAAAGCCTGCGCCGCTTGGTGACCTTCCTCGCCCTAAAATACCGGGCCGATCCGCGCCAAAAGGGGTTCCTGCAGCCGCACCAGCATTACAACGACACGGACTGCCCCGGCAAGAACGTCATGGCGATCCTCTCGCGCCTGCGCGAGGAGATCGACGGCGACACGCAGGACCTCGCCTCCCGGCTCAAGCCCAGGGCCGGCAATTCGCCCAGCTCGTTTACGCCGCTGCTCGTCACCCAGCCCTCCGACACCTGAATCCGCCCATCGAAAGCGGCCTTCTTTCGCTTGCGAGGTTTACTATAATCGGGCTCCCGTTCGTCAGCGGCCAACAAGGGTGAACAAGAAGATACCGGCCAAGTACATCCCTCACATCCTCACTTTCCTGCTTATCGCCTTGAAGGGCTGGGCGGGGCTGATGGCCAGCAGGGCGCCTTGGCGCATCTATTTCGGCGACGTGGGCCAATGGGTCGACGCCGGGGACCGCATGCTGGCGGGCCAGGTCCCGTACCGCGACTTCTTCGGCTTGTACGGCCCGCTGCTCTACGCGTGGTCGGCCCTCTGCTATCGCTTGGCGGGAGCCAATTGGTTCGCGGCGTTGCTGACCCTCGAGGTGGTCTCTCCGGTCCTCTGCCTGCTGCTGATCCATTACACGGCGGCCAGGGCTTTCAAGGACATTTCGTTTCAATGCCTGTTCATCGTGGCGGCGGCCTGGATCGGGCTCGACCACTTCTTCTGGTCTCCGGCGCTGCGCGTCTGGGTCCCCCTGGCGGCCCTGCTGTTCGCCCAGCAGGCTTTGCTGCGGCCGGCCCCCGTCGCGCGGCTGGCCGCGGCGGGCCTGCTCCTCGGCGCCGCTCCGCTGATCAGCCCCGAGACGGGAATCGCCGCCTTGGCGGCCGGCGCCGTGCTGGCGGCGTGCCGCTGCCGGCTGCCGGGACCTCGCGGAAGAGAGGTCGCGGTATTTTGCGCCGCTAGCCTGGCCCCCGCCGTACTTCTGGGCGCGCTGGAGCCCGGAGTCGTCGGCGGCTACGCCCGCATGGTGACGGGACTGGCGCGCATCCAGAACTGGTCGGGCGGGATGTATTTTCCCAGTCTTTCTCCGTTGTCCACGGAAAGCGCGGTCTTTTACGGGCCTCCCGTCTTCGTGATCGCGGCCTTCTTCGCCCTGGTGCCGAGGTCCGCTGGGCGGGCGGGTGGAAGCTCCTTCGCGGAGGACGCGGGCGATCTGTCCTTGGCGGCCTTCTCCTGCGTCCTCGTGCGAACCATGCTCGGCTGCACCGATTACAGTCATCTCTTATTCGCGCTTCCTCCCGCGACCCTCCTTTGGCTGCGCCTCTTCGCGCGCCTGCCCCGGCTGCCGAAAGCCGCCGCGGCGGCCCTGGCCGGGCTGGGCCTGGCCCCCTTCATCGTCAAGAGCACCGTCGCGGGCTACACGTTGCCGCTCTGCGCCCGGCAGAGGTACGGACTCCTGGGCGCTTCCCTGGCGCCGTGGCCGGGCGAAGGGATCGCGACCAGCGCCGAGATCGTTTCGAGGGCGCAGGCCGCCGCCTCCGAGATCAAGGAGCTCTCGCCCGCAGGGGAGGACGTCCTGTCATTGCCTCTGCCCTTCTACGCCCACGCGGGCGGGCGGCTTTCGGCGCTTCCATTCCCGTATCCCGACACCTTGCTCGGCCTCGACGACGGACCGGCGCGCTCCATCGCGCGGCTCGAGTCGAGGAAGGTGGCCTTGCTTCTGATGGATCCCGCGCTGCTGCCCGCCCCCTCGGCGCGGGAGTTCGCCGACCCGCTGAGCGGAAGGCTCAGCTGGGTCAGCGCGGCCGACGAGGCCGTCACGAGGGAGTTGCGGGCTTATCTGCGGTCTCGCTTCGAGCTCAAGACGCGGATCAACGGCATGGCGTTCTACGGACGCAGAGCAAGGCCTCTGCCGCCGCCCCGGGAGAGGGTCGTTTACCGCTGTCCTTCGAAGGGAGCCCTGGACCCCGAGCGCGAGAGCGTCTTCGCGGTCCCCGGCGTACGGTGCGCGGAGCTGCGCATCAAGGCCCGCTGCTCCTATCCGCCGCTGCTCTCGATGCTGGCCAAGACCGTGCTGACCGTGGTCGTGCGCTTCGATGCGGGCGCCCCCGACGTCGTGGAGATTTTGCCCATCCCCCCCGAGCGGTTGGGGCGCGACATCAGGATTTCCTTCGCTCCCGCGCGGGTCAGGAGCATTTCGGTCCGGGCGGCCGGACCTGGCGGACTCAACCCCCCGCCCCGGGCGCTCGCGGTCGATTCGATCGACCTGGTTTCCTACAAAGGCCGCTAGGGAGACGCCGGCTTGAAGAACGGAGCCAGCCGCGACTTGGTCTGGGGAAGGACGAACGCGAAGTTGAGGATATAGTCGCCGCGCCGGCCGTAGGTCCCGTGGCTCTCGTCCTTTTGGTGCTTCGCGGGATCGAACTCGCCGATGGGATGGAGCCTGCCCTCCTTTAGGAAGAAGCCCTCGTAGCCGAGCCCCGCCAGGAAACCGGCGGCCTCCGCGATGATGCCGGGATGGTGCATGTCCTCGAGTTCGACGAGCAGCGAGGGATGGTCCCGCTCCAAAGTGGCCCGCGCTCCTTTGAGTACGGAGAGCTCATGGCCCTCCACGTCGATCTTCACGAAGGCGACGCCGTCCAAGGCGTAGTCGTCGAGCCGGCGGCAAGGGACGGCGAGCTCGACGATGCGCCCCTCGGGCGCGATCTTGAGCAGTCTGTTCTCGCTCTCCATGGTCGCCCACGTCGGGTTCGCCTCGGGCACGCGCAGACGGCATTGGCCGGCGCGGTCGGACAACGCGGCGGCCTCCACGACGACCGTTTTGAACGATCGCCGCAGAGACTCGGCGTACGCGGGGATGGGCTCGAAGGCGTAGACCAGCCGGGAATGCTTGGCCATGTGGTGCGTATAGAGTCCGAAGTGAGCTCCGACGTCGACCGAGACCCCGTCCTCCCGGCAAAGATAGGGGACCAGCGCGAGATCCTCCTCGAACAGGGAGCCGGTGCAAGCCGCCAAGAGCAGCTGCGCGCGCGGGGGGAAATGCCTCGTGATCGTCCTCTTGAACACCAGTTCGCCGAGGCGGCTGAACCAGACCGACCGCAGGAGCCTCCTGATCATGCCGCTTCGATTATACCTATTGCCCGCTCATTGACACCGCCTGAGAATCCTGTTACCCTAAGGACAGCCCCTCTAGAAGATCCAAGAAAAGTGAATCCTCGCGCAAGCCGCGTCTGCTTGATCCATCCCCCGACGCTGACCAGCGTCGGCGCCTACGGCTTGGACGTCGTGGCACCCTTGGGGCTGGCCTACATCGCGGCGGCCCTCAAAAACGCGGGCCGCCACGTCAGCGTCGTGGACGGCATCGGCGAGGCCCTCCAGCAATACGGCAGCGTCCCGGAATTCGAGGGCCTTCTCGTCCACGGCATGAGCCTCGACGAGGTCGTCTCGCGCATCGATCCCGATGCCGGCGTCATCGGCATCAGCAACATGTTCTCGAACCAGTGGCTGTTCGTGCGCGACTTGGCCAGGCGCGTGCGCCGCGCGTTCCCGGACCGGGTCATCGTGCTGGGCGGCGAGCACGTCACGGCCTGCGCGGAGCACATCATCGAGAACTGCCCCGAAGTCGACGTGTGCGTGCTGGGCGAAGGGGAGGAGACGATGGTGGGCCTCGTCTCCGCTCGCGCCGAGGGACGGGACTTGCGCGAGGTCGGAGGCCTCGTGCTGCGCAGCGAGGGCCGCGCGCACAGGACGGCGAACCGGCCCCGCATCAGGGCCGTCGATGAGATCCCCGAACCCGATTGGTCGCTGGTCCCGATCGAGAAGTACATCGACAACGCGTGCACCTACGGCTTCAACATCGGCCGCTCGATCCCGATGCTCGCCAGCCGGGGCTGCCCCTTCGAATGCACCTTCTGCTCGAGCCCCGAGATGTGGACGACGCGCTGGAGCGTCCGGGACCCACGCCGGGTCATCGCCGAGATGAAAAAGTACATGAGACTCTACGGCGTGACGAACTTCGATTTCTACGACTTGACCGCCATCGTCAAGAAGGACTGGATCGCCGACTTCTGCCGCCTGCTGATCAAGGAGGACCTCAAGATCACCTGGCAGCTGCCCTCGGGCACGCGCAGCGAGGCCCTCGACGCCGAGATCACGGCGCTCCTCCACGAATCGGGCTGCCGCTTCCTCATCTACGCCCCCGAGAGCGGCTCGGTCCCGGAGCTGCGGCGCATCAAGAAGAAGGTGAATCTCGACAAGATGCTCGACTCCATGCGGGCGGCCCGCAAGGCGGGCATCGAGACCAAGGCCAACCTGATCTTCGGAATGCTCGGCGCCACGTGGCGCGACGTCTTCAACACCTTCGGCTTCATCTTCCGTCTGGCCGTCGCCGGAGTCGACAACGTGACCGGCTATCCGTTCTCGCCTTATCCCGGCTCGGAGGATTTCCGGACCCTGGAGCGCGAGGGACGGCTGGGCCTGAGCGATGACTACTTCCGCAGCCTGCTGATGCTCTGCCGCAACCTGCACACCAAGAACACAGTCTCCTACAACGACGCCTTCAGTTCGACGATGCTGGGACTGATCTGCTCGTGCGCCTTCATCTTCTTTTACTCGGTGAGCTACTTGCTGCGTCCTTGGCGGCTCGCGCAGCTCATCCACACCTATTTCATCAAGAACGAGGCCTCCTCCATCCTGACCCTGGCCTTTGCCAACGTCCGCCGCAAGAAGGCGGTGGCCAAGCTCATGACCGAAAGCCGGGCGCCGACGGCGCTGGTCCCTCAGGAGTTCCAGATCCGCAACAAGGCCGGCTAAAACCTACCACCGGATCGGCCGCCGGGAGGCGGCCTCGATGTCCCGATAAACGAGCTCCTTGAGGATGACGGCCAGCACGCGCAGGCCGTCGAGCAATGGGTTCATCTTGCTGACGCCGGACAGCCGCGCCGGCTCGTCGCCCGGGACGTCGGCGCACCGCGCCTTGATCTTGGCGCAGCGGATGTCGAGCAAAGCCGTGACGCACTGGTCCAGGTCGCGCTCGAGCAGGCCGCCCCGCTCCAAGAGAGACCGGGTGTAGGCTCGGAAGATCACCAGGCTGTCCGTGTACCGCGTCCCATAGAGGAGATTGATCATCGCGGTGAACATGAAATTGCCGAACCGCGTCAACGGGCTGTCGTCCTCGCTCTTGGCGCCGCCCGTGTAGCGCGAGGCGATGACCATGTCGTAGCCTTCCTCGAGCTTCCGGGTCAAGGCCGGGATCACCTCGGGGACCGAGTTGCCGTCCGGAGAGAAGTCGACGATGACCTCGCCTTCGGCCCGCTCATAGGCCTCCCGGTAGGCCCCCGACCAGCTCGGCCGCTTCTGCCGGTAGACCGCGCAGCCGTTCTCCCGCAGGTACTCGACGCTGCCGTCTGTGGAGCCGCCGTCGATGGCGATGAGCTCGTCGTACCACTCCCTCTTGATGCGCGGGAGCACGACGCGAAGGGCGCCGATCTCGTTGAGGACGTAGAGCACCAGCGTGACCTTCACGCCCGGCGCACCAGCTCCCGGACCGAGTCCTCGAGCCCGATCCTGGGACGGCAGCCCGTCAGCCGTTCAACGATGGCGAGGTCGATCAACTGATCCGGCGAGTCGCGCCTGGACGAGTCGAAGGCCACCTCGCCGGAACCGACGATGCCCTTGACGCTCTCGGAAATCTCCTTGATGGTTCGCGGCGGAGTCCCCACGACCGGGGCCAGCAGGAAGCGGCCGTCCTCCATCGCCCTCTGGGCGCAATGCCGGACGACCTCGGCCAGATCTCTGACGTCGAGGAACTGCCTCCTGGCGCTCCCGCCGCCGTAGATCGTGAAGGCGCGCTTGCTGGCGAACGCCTCGATCATGTCCATGATGAGGTCGCCCGTTTTCTTTCCCCGGCCCAAGACGGTCGGCAGCCTGAGCACGACCCCCTCGATCTCGCCGGAATGGTCGCGCAGCATGTCCTCGCAAAGCCGCTTGCTTTGCGAATACCAGTTCTTGGGGTTCGCGGACTCCGCGTCCCCGTCCGCGATCCGGTACGAGTCCCCGTAGACCATGATGGAGGACAAGAAAATGAACCGCCCGACCTTGTTCTTGATCGCCGCGTCCAAGAGATGGCCCGTCGAGAGGACGTTGTTGAGGTAGCCTTCGACGAAGGTCTGCGTCGCCTGATAGAAGGGGGTGCCGGCGCAGTGGACCACGACGTCGGGCCGAGCCTCGCGCAGCGCGTCCGCGACGCGCTCGGGCTGGGTCAGATCGCACGCGATCATCCCCTCGCCGCAGTCTTCGGACCGTCGCGCGAGTCCGCAGACCGGGGTCCCCGAGTCCCGCAGAGCCTCGAAGATCCTGCGGCCGATGAACCCCGCCGCGCCGGCGACCAGGATCCGCACTAGGCGGCGCGCCTCAAGCGTGCGTCAATGATCGTCGTCATCGTCCGCGCGCGGCGGCCTTGCGTCGCGCTCGATCAGCCGTCGTCTGGCGTTCCAACCGGGCCAAAAAGGGTCTCCGTCCTTGATGTAATGCAGATAGACCTTATGCCGCCAACGGGTTCGGGAAGGATTTTGTGGAGCGCTGTGGACGAGGTGGCCGTGGATGAAGATGAGGCTGCCCCGCGTGTACTTCAATTGAAGCGGCTTGAACGCGACGGGCACCCGCACCGCGGGTCCTATCGGATAGGCCTTGACGATCTTACCGTGCCGGTCCATCTCGAAGTTCTTCGCGGGCGTGTACGGGAGATCCCTCAATTTGTGGGTGCCCGGGTACACCACGAGGGCGCCATTGCCCTCGTCGGCGTCGTCCAAAGCCACGCCGCATACGAAATAGCTCCCGTAAGGCGCCTTCGCCGCATAGTTGTCCTGGTGGGCGTTCGCTCCCTTTTCCAGCGGATTGCCGGGCTTGCAGAAGAAAAAAATGGAGCCGATGGGGATCATGCGGGCCTTCTGGATCGCGTCGGCCGCCTTCAAGATCCCGGGATGGACCAGGAGCCGCCGGAAGAGGGGAGACCGCTCATGAATATTCAGCAGATTCGCATGACGGCCAGCGGCGATTCCTTGCGCGCCGGCGATCAGCGACCGGCATTCTTTCTCCGGGATGAACCGCTCGACGACAAGGTAGCCGTTTTGTCCATAGAATGAAAGCTCGTTACGGCCCAAGGCGATCGATCTGGCGCGAGCCCGCATATTGAATCGTTATGGTAAGGTAATGCCCTTTCCTTGTCAAGCGATCTCCCCGGAACTCCTTGCGGAGTCATTTGCTAGACTCTCCGGGTGAGGCGCGCGAGGCTTTTTTTCTCGGGACGCTCCTGGCCTGCGCATGCAAACCGGGGGGCATCCATGACGGCTCGGTGGTGAAGATGGAGTACACCCTCGCCGTGGACGGCCGCGTCGTCGATTCGAGCGCCGCGGGCGGTCCGTTCCAGTTCAAGGCCGGCGCCGGCGAGATCGTGCCGGGGCTCGAGGAGGGGCTCATGGGGCTGCGGCCCGGCGACGAGAGGACTCTCACGGTGAGCGCGGAGCGCGGCTACGGCCTTCACGATCCCACGGCGATCCAACAGGTCTCTTTGAAGGACTTCGGCCCTCTGGCCAAGGACCTCAAGGTCGGGCGCGCGGTGCAGGGCCTGCGCGGCGGCAAGCCCGCCGAAGGGCAAATCGTCGCGCTGGACGACAAATCGGCGACCTTGGACTTCAATCATCGCTTGGCGGGCAAGACGCTCGTCTTCAAGGTGAAGGTGCTTTCCGTTGAGCGCTAGCCCGGGCTTCCTGCGCGTCTTCACCGACGGCGCCTGCTCGGGCAATCCGGGACCGGGAGGCTGGGGGGCCATCCTGGTCTCGTCGGCGGGCCAGGTCAGGGAACTGGGCGGGGGCCAGGCGCGGACCACCAACAACCGCATGGAGCTTTGCGCCGTCATCGCGGCGCTCAAAGCGCTCAAGGGCCTGGCGGAGCCGGTCTCGGTCTACACCGACTCGACCTACGTCATCTCTGGTGCTACGACCTGGATCAAGGCCTGGAGGCGCAAAGGGTGGCTCACGGCGGAGGGCAAGCCGGTGCTCAACCGCGACCTATGGGCGGAACTCGAGGTTCTGGCGTCCTCGCGCGCGGGAAGGCTTTCGTGGCATTACGTGCGCGGCCACTCGGGCTGGCCCGGCAACGAGCGCTGCGACGAGATCGCGGTGGCCTTCTCGAAAGGCGAGCCCGTGACGCTCTACCGCGGGCCGCTCTCGGGCTACCGTGTCCCGGTCCTTGATGTCCCGGAGGACACGTCCGTTCCGGCGCGCTCGTATCGGTCGGCGCCCAAGCGCAAGGGCGGCTTCTATCTGAGCTACATCGACGGCCGGCTCGAACGCCACGCGGCTTGGGCGGACTGCCA
This sequence comes from Elusimicrobiota bacterium, assembly GCA_016194705.1. Taxonomy (GTDB): domain Bacteria; phylum Elusimicrobiota; class Elusimicrobia; order UBA1565; family UBA9628; genus PALSA-1176. The sequence goes on from JACQAZ010000021.1 coordinate 106,204, forward strand.
GGCCCGCGTGCACGGAAAGTCCGGGGCGCGCTTCAAGAGGGTCTTCTCGGAAGAGGAAGCCGGGGAAATCAGACGGCGCTGGGGCGCGGCTTAGAAAGCCACCAGAGGCCGAGCCAAAAGGCGTGGGAGCCGAAGCCCGCCGCCCACAAGAACCAGTCCATCCTGCCCAGCGCCGCGAGCAGCACGATGAGATAGACGTAGTCGCGGCTGGCCACGCGCTCGATGAGCAATCCATGGGGTCCGCGCTGGTCCTCGGGCTTGCGCAGGACGAGCCACCAGACCGAGAACCCGCAGGCGAGGAAGCCTGAGACGAGCAGGACGCCGGGCAGCTCGAAGGAGGCCTGCGGGAACATCCGGTGGACCCCGATGGGCACCGCGACGAAGGTCGCCAAATGGGCGAGATGGTCGGCCCAGAGGTCGTAGGCCGCGCCCGACGGCGAGCTCAGGAGCTTGAGCCGGGCCACCTCGCCGTCGCAGCCGTCGAGGATGCAGCAGAACCAGAGCAGCAGCGAGCCGGCTAATTGCCAGGCGTGGGAGCCGGATGCCAGCCACCAGGCTCCGAGCAGGCCCAGGATCAGGCTAGCGGTGGTGATGTCGTTGGGGGTCGCAGGCGTCTTGAGCAGCAGCAGCGAAAGGGCGATGGACAGCTTGCGGTCGGCGCGCGCGATGTAGCCGTCGGTGTCCTTGGGCAGGGCCGCGCAGAGGGCTTGCTCGGCCAGGCGCACGGAGTCCCCGTGTCCGGCCGCGAGCCATTCGCCGCGGCTTTGAACGCCGACGAACTCCCCCGGATCCTTGAGGGCGCGCTGGGCCAAGGCCGCGGCCGTCTCGGATGAGCTCAGGATGTCGCCGGCGCGGGGATAGTACGCGGCCACCGCCAGCCCCCCTTGAATCCAGCGCGCGGGCTTGCCCGCCTTTCGCGCCTCGGCGACGAAGGCGCCCAGAGCCCCGCTGCGAGGGAATCCGTCGGCGCCCATGACGAGGATTGGCTCCGAGGAGTCGATGTACTTGCCCGCCGCCTCGCCGTTGGCGCAGGGCATCGGGATGGGGCCGAGATTTTGCAGCTGTCTGCGGTAGGCGCTTTGGAAGCCGTGCGAGCCTCCGCAAAAGACGATCTTGGAGGGAGTCAGATCGGCGGCGGCGCGGTGGGCCGCGCGCAGGGAACTGGGCAGGCTCGCCACGAGGCGGTCGCTGCCGGAGTCTTGTATGAGGACCTGCAGAGCCTGCGCCATCGACGAGAATTATACCAATTTACGGCATGACCCTTGAATTCCTTGCGCGGACTAAGGGAGAATACGAGACCCTTATGAAAATTATCAATATGGCCGCGGCCGCCATCCTCTTGCCCGCTCTCTGCGCCGCCGGCGGCACCGAGCGGGAGGGACTCAAGCTCCGCCAGCACAAGGAGCGCCGGGACATGGGGGCGGCCCAGAAAGACAAGCTCGCCCAGCTCGGGAAGACCCAGCGGGAGGACGAGGAGGCCTTCAAGAAGCGCGAGGAGGAGCAGAAGGCCCGCTTCGAGAAAGGCCTCAAGGATCAGAGGCGGGCGTTCGACGAATCCTTGACGGGATTGCCAAAAGAGCAGCGCAAAGCCAAGGAAGGCGAATTCAGCGCCAACCGCAAGGCGGCCCGGGACGACTTCAAGCGCCGCCAGAAGATCCAGGACTCCGAGTTCTACAGCGAGCAGAAAGCCCAGCGGGACTTCCTGCGCCGCACTCAGAGCGAGGAGCGGCGGCTCCTCGACGATAAGCAGAGCGGCGAGCGCAAGGCGCTCAAGCCCTAGGGTTCTGTCCCTTGCGGGTCATCTCGAAGAGGTGGAGGGCTTGGGCGCCGAGGAACCCTTCGAAGCGCTCCGATTTTCCGGTCGCGGGGTTGGTCACCCAGGGGCGCTCGGCGACCTCGAAATAGGCGTAAGGCCACGGCATCTTGACCGTTTCGTGGCCTTCCTTGACCGCGACCTCGATGACCACCGCCTCGGTCGCCGACTGCCTCAGCTTCGAGCCCCTCTCGCCCTCGATCTCGGCTTTCATCGGGATGCCCACCCGCTTCATCGCGGTCACGGTCTTCTCGATGTCGCCGAGGGCAGAGGTGCCGTGGGAATCGACCGAGGCCGTGAAGTGGTTGACGTCGTAGCCGTTGACCAGGACCCAAGCTCCGAATTGGCTTTCCTTGTTGAGCTCGGGGACATCCTCCTTCTGCGCAAGGCCCCACGGCAGCTCCGCGAAGAACTTGACCGCCGTGTTCAGCAGCGCCGACCGGCTCCTCCCCGACATCGACTCGCAGGCGGCCACGGTCAAGTCGGAGAGAGGCGCGCGATGGGACTGCAGAGTCCTGGCGATGATGGCGCGCGCCTTGTCGGAGAGCTCCCAGCTCTTGAGCTCGGAGATGAAGAGCTTCGGGAAGCCGGGGTTCCGGTGGCGGTAATGCACGGCGCTCAAGTGCTTGTCCGGGAATTCGTAGACCCCGGCGGGACTGTAGCCGAGCGGCTCGAAAAGGCGCGAGATGCGGAAGATCCCGGCCTGAGGCTCTTGGAGCGCGATCGTGCGGAAGGCGATGTGGTCGTTAAGGAAGGTCGCGCCCAGCTTTTCGACCATCTCCTCGTAGCGCCGCGCGTACTCCACGCGGGAGCGGTAGCGCTCCCACAGCGAGTCCAGCAGCTCGACGAGGAACTTCTCCTTCGGCGTCTGGGCGGAGATCGCCCGGTGCGGGGCCTGCATACGCCCCGTATTCTACTTAATTAGGCGCCGGTCTTGGCCTTGCCGCCGGCGGCGACCGCGCCGCCATTGTCCGCGGCCGGGCGAGGAGTCTTGGGCTCCGGGAACGGCGTGTCCATGTGGAGCCAATCGGTCCAGGCCGTCCGCATGATCTTCTCCAGGTCCGCGTCGCTGCGATGGGGACCCCAGAAGATGATGTCGAGCGCGGTGCGCAGGTTCCAGCCGCCCCCGATGAGGCCGACGGCCACGTTGATGGCCTTGCGGTAGGTCATCTCGTTGAGGCTGCGGTCCTTCTTCGACTCTTCGTCGTACTTGTTCATGAAGGCGATGAACTCGCCCACGCGCTTCTTGACCTCGTCGCCGTTGACGGCCCGGACGTGCTTGGTCGGCAGGGCGATGATCTCGGTGATAAGATTCTCGACCACCGAGTAGTTCTTTTTGATGAGCGCGTCGATGGTCTTCTCGGCGTAGCCGAGCATGCCTTCGTCGTAGCGGGTATGGTGCGTGATCTGGGCGAGCACTTCGATGACGATCGCCTTGTCGAGGTCGATGGCCCACTTGGGCTCGTTCTCCACGACCTTCTTGATGCTGTCCTCGAACTGCTTGGCGAGCTTCGAGTCGGCCAGCATGCGGTACTCGTCCTGGCTCTCGAGGCTCTGGAAGTGGTTGCTGTTGTTGAGCGAGCGCGTCCAGGCGTAGGTCCAATGATGAGTCGCGCCGCTGGCGTCGTCCTCCTCGGTCTTCATCATGGAGGTCTTGTCGTGCCAGAGGTGGACGGTGGTCGGCGCCTTATCGGGGTCGATGGACTTGACGCCGTCGAGCAGGCGGATGTAGCCGAAGAGCTTCATCATCTTGGTGTACTCGGTCCGGAAGGGGAAGATGCTCTTGCCCATCGGTCTTAGGACCGCCAGGCCGTCGAAGGCGGCCGCCTCTCCGAAGCCGGCCGGCGAGATGAACTGCTGGTCGAAGACGCCGTAGATCGTGGCCTGCTTGACCATCTCGTCCTTGCCGTAGAAGGCCATCATGGCGTCGAGCCACTTGCGCAGGGCGTCGACCTCGGGGGTGTAGGTGTCGACGAACTCGCTGAGGATGTACTCCTTGATCCTGAAGTCGGGCTTGGCGCTCGCATCGCCCTTGTCCCGGCGCGCCTTGGCGTCGATGAGGGCCTGGGTCGCGCGCTGGAGCTTGGCGACCTTGCGGTCGTTGGGGTTCTGCTTGCCGTTGGTGAAGGCGATCTCGCGGTACTCGCCGTTGGGATAGGTGACGCGCTTGGGAACGTTGAGCTCCGCGGGCAGGCCCTTGGAGAAGGTGCGCTCCTCGTAAGCCTTGAACTCGGCCATGGCGTGATCCCAGTCGACCTGGTTGGCGACGGGATCGAGCGAGCGGAACACGCGGTTGTAGCGGCCGCCCTTGCTGCCGTCCGCGCCGTCTTGCGTGGCATTCATATTAGCGGTACCGTTGCCGGCGACGTCCCAAGCCTTGCCGCCCATGCCCAGCCCGAAGTAGCCCTTGTCGTGCATGAGGGGCTTCTCGGCCTTGTCGGCGGGGTTGAAGAAGGGCACGCCGCTGACCACGACGAACTTGTTCTCCTGGCCCGTCTTCTTGTCGATCCTCGTGAACTCGAAGCCGAGCTCCTCGCGCAGGCGCTTGAGCGCCTTGCCGGGGTTGCCGTCCTTGTACGTACCGTTCTCGAAATCCGTGTTGTGAGTCTCGCCGTTGGCGTGCTTGTCGGACGCCGTGAACTTGCCGGTCATGCTCTGGTTGAAATCGGTCAAGATGTAGGTCTTGATGCCGGCCTTCTTGAGCTTCGCGATGGCGTCGACGACCTTGGCGTCGCCGATCTCGAAGTATTTGATGATGAAATGCTTGTCCTCGGTCTTGATGCCCTTGAAGGCGATGTACGCGTCGATGTCCTTGGCGAGGTTCTCGCCGGGGTCGACAGCCGGAACGCCCGGATAGGGGTGGGAGATTCCCATCACGACGGCGTCGTCCAGGCTGGCCAGCGCGGAGGGGATCTCGACGGCCGGAGGAAGCGGGGTGGCCTTCTCCCAGGTCTTGCCCTTGTCCTGAGTGTCGGAGACGTCGGTGGCCGGAGCCGCCGGCTTGGCCGGGGTCGGCGGAGCCTTGCCGGTGCCCTGGTCGCCGTGGCTCTTGCGGTCGCCGCGGGCGAGCTTTGCTTCTGGAGCCTTCTCGCCTGACGCGGCATCGGGGGCGACGACGGGAGTCGAAGGGGTCGCGGCCGCGACCGAGGCGTCGAAAGTGTGGCCGAGGGTCTTGGCGGCGCCGGCGATGTCGCCGTCCTTGATCTGCTCGCGCAGGGCGCTCGCCATCTCCTTCGTGATCGGAACGAGCTCCGCTTTGCCGCCGCCCTGCGGCATGACCAGGGCCTGGGCTCCCGGACGGATCGTCTGCGGGATCATCAGGACTCCGCCGCCCGCGTCGAGGACCACGACGGGGCCCTTGCTGGCGAGCTCGGTGGCCATCGCCTGGTTCATGGTTATTAAGGAAGAAACTGGGGCCGGCAGTCCCGCGGTGAGCGCGCCCCCGGGGGAGACGACGACCGCGGAGGGGGGCAGGACCTTGAGGTTGACGGCGCGGAACTCGACGCCGAAGGCGGCGCTGGCGGAGAGCGAGAGAGCGAGGGCGAGGCGGAGCGTCCGGCTGGCGCGGCCATTCATCAATTTATCCATGCTGATAGTATATGCGGCGCCTTGGGAAACCGCCTGAGGCCTAGGACCTAACGGGTCGCGGCAAATGGCCCGGGTCTTAGGATTTCAGTATGGGACCCGAGGGCCTAGGTCGTCCGGGCCCTGGCCGGTTTCTTCGTCGACCGCGCCTTGGCGGGCTTCTTGGCGGTCCGTTTGCGGGCGGGCTTGGGAACGGCGGTGGTCGTCGGCTGCGCGCCGTTCCAGGGGCCGAGGTGCGCCGTCTTGCCCTTCTTCTCGCCGGCGAGCTTGTCGCGCAGCTTTTGGACGAGCTCGGGGGCCAGGTCGTGGGCGAGGCTCCAGAGATACCTGTAATGAGCCGCGAAGTACTTGGCGTAGAAGCCGTTCCAGAGCTGGATGTTCTCGAAGTTGTGGCTAAAGGCGTTCCGGCTGATGTTGAGCGAGTCGGCCATCTTGACGATGCCGTCGATCATGTCGGCGTCGAAGCCCATGTCCTTCTCATGCTGCTTGGAATGCAAGTTGGAGGGCTTGTGCTGGACCTCCATGTCGGGACCGTGGATGTCCTTGACCGACATCTTGCTGTCGATGAGGCCGACCACCGGGGTCGCGTTGGCGACCTGCCCCGCGTCGGCGATCATGCTGGAATCGACTTTCCGGCCGATCCCGGCCACGATGGCCGCGACCATGTCGGGCGTCGGGAAGGGGGAGAACATCGCGATGCGCAGCTGCGCCTTGGCGAGATTGATCGCCTTGACGAGGATGGATTCTCCCTGGCCGTTGGGCGAGAACACCACCTTCGGGAACGGCACGCCGTGCAGCTTGAGGTCCGCGCTGGGCTCGACGGTCGGGATCGGGTCGGCCGGGTCGAACTTAGGGTCCTCGGGGTTGAGCTTGGGATCGAACTTGCGCGCCCGGCGCTGGAGCCAGGCCGCGTAGCGCTCGAAGGCGTCGATGCGCTCGGCGTCTTCCGTGAAGACGACGAGCTCCCAGTGGTTTTGCTGGGAGGTTTTGGTGTAGTTGAAGGAGCCGCCCTGCAAGAGCTTGCCGTTGGGTCCGCGGAAAACGGTGAACTTGTTGTGGTTGATGCCGATGTCGCCGAGCCCCTTGAGGATGTAGAGCTCGAGGTTGCCGCCCGTGGCCGGCAGGTTCTCGATGACGTAATTCATCGCCTCGGTGCGGGGAGTGGTCCTGCCGCCGTGCTTGGCCTGCGGCATCTTGTCCGGGAACCAGTTGCTGTAGTCGCCGATGAAGACGATCTTCTCCCCGGCCTTGGCCTTCTCCACGATGGACTTGGCCATGTCCATGTCGTCGAAATTGTAGGCGACGATGGTCGCCGCGGTGGCTTGGGCGTGGGCCTTGACCCACAGCGAGGAGATATCGGTGCCCTCGGCGGGCGAGGCGATGATCGGCAGGCTCTCCGTTCCGTACTTGATCTGGGGGCGCTTGGCCGGATTGAGAAGGTCGGCGTCGGACCAATCCTGGCCGTTCGGGAGGGCGGAAAGCGGCGCGGGGACCGCGGCCGGCGGCGCCTTGCCGGTTCCCTGGTCGCCGCGTGTCCTGCCGCCGGCGGGGGCCAACGCCGCTTCGGGAGCTTTCTCTGCGGCGGCGGGCTCGGGAGCGACGACGGGAGCGCCGGACGCCGAGAACGCGGCGGCCGAGGCGTCGAAGGTATGGCCCAAGGTCTTGGCCGCGGCCGCGATGTCGCCGTCCTTCATCTGCTGGCGCAGGGCGGAGGCCATGTCCTTGGTGATGGGAACGAGTTCGGCCTTGCCGCCGCCCTGGGGCATGACCAGGGCTTGAGCGCCGGGCCGGATCATCTGCGGGACCATCAACACCGCGCCGCCCGCGTCGAGGACGACCACCGGGCCTTGGTTGGCCATGGCCGAGGCCATCGACTGGTCTTGGCTGATCACGGAGAAAATTTGCGCGGACAATCCCGAGGCGAGTCCAGTCTGGGGCGTGATGACGACCGCGGTGGGGGGGATGACTTTGAGATTGACGGCGCGGAACTCGACGCCGAAAGCGGAGCTCGCGGTCAGGGAGAGGGCCAAGGCGAGGCGGGCCATCCGGCTGACGCGGCTATTGAGGAAGTTTCGCATGTTGATAGTATACGCGGCGCTCCGGAAAATAGCCTGAGTCCTATGGCCCAAAAGGGAAAGGGATTTGGCCCGGGCCTTTTGTAAGTATAATCTAGGACCCGGGTCCAAAATAGGACTTCGGCGACTCCATGGCCCTATTCGTCAAGATCGAGCGCGGCATCGTCGACAAGAAGGTCTTCGACGAGTTCGTCCCGGCGCACAAGGAGTACGTCCAAAAGCTCAACGAACACGGCCACAAGGTGCGCAGCGGCTATTGGGCCGACTACGGCGGCGGGATGATGCTCTTCGAGGCGACCGACATCACCCAGGCCCGCGCGATCGTCCGCGAGGACCCCCTCGTGCGCAACGGCTGCGTTTCGTGGGAACTTCACGAGTGGAAGCTCGTGTCCCATTGAAATCGCGGGATCAAATGGATACACCATCCCTATGAAAACACTGAATCTGGTCCTGTTGGGCTCGCTGTTGGCGATCGCCGGCTGCGCGTCGCACAACATCCGGGAAGGCGGCGAGTGCAAATCCAGCGGGGATTGCGTGAGGCCCACGCTCTGCAGCGGGGGGACCTGCGTGCGCGAGCATTACTCCTCCGGGCACAAGTGCGAGGTCGACGCCGACTGCATGGGCGTCAACCGCTGCATCGACCGGAAGTGCCAGTAAGCTGATCCTTTTCTACGTCTCGGGGCACGGCTACGGCCATGCCACGCGCGTCTGCGCGGTCATCCGCGCGCTGAAAGCGCGCAGCCCGCGGCAGAAGGTCCATGTCCGCACCGAGGCGCCCGCCTGGCTTTTCGAGGACGCGGCAAAAGGCGTCGAAATCAGCCGGGCGCGCGTCGACGTCGGGATGCTCCAGCCCAACGGCCTGGACATCGACCTCGGCGGGACGCTTGCGGCCCACGAGGCCTTCGCGCGGGGATGGGACGCGGCGGTCGAGCGCGAGGCCTCCTTCATCCGGCGCTCCGGCGCTCGGCTGGTCGTCGGAGACATCCCGCCGCTCGCCTTCGCGGCGGCCTCGCGCGCGGGCGTCCTCAGCGTCGCGCTGGCCAACTTCAGCTGGGATTGGATCTTGTCGCTCTATGCGGCGAGGGAGCCGCGCTGGAAGCCCATCGTCGCGCTCTACCGCCGGTCGTATTCGTTGGCCGGGGCTCTCCTTCGCCTGCCGATGCACGGAGACTTCCCCGCGTTCCGCAAGATCGAGGATATCCCGCTGGTCGTCTCGAGGTCCCCGCTCGGCAAGCGGCGGGCGCGCGAGATTCTCGGGCTCGCTCGCGGCGACCGGCGCAGCGCGGTCTTGCTGAGCTTCGGAGGCTTCGGGACGGGGCCGCTCGACCTCTCGTCGCCCGACGACCTCTCGGCCTTCGTCTTCGTCGGCTTCGGCCCAAGACCGCCGGGGCTGCGCGCCGACTGGATCGAGTTCCCGCCGAGGGCGCCCGTGCCTCACGTCGACATCGTCGCCGGCTGCGACGCGGTCATCGGCAAGCCCGGCTACGGGACCTTCTCGGAGGCCGTCGCCCATCGCTGCCGCACGCTGCGCCTGCCGCGGAGGGACTTCCGGGAGGTGCCGCGCATGACGCGCTGGATGAAGGAGTCCGGGCTCTCGGTCGAGATCCGGCGCGCCGATTTTTACGCGGGCCGCTGGAAGCGGGACCTGGAGCGGCTCTTCGCCCTCAAGGGGCCTTGGCCGCGGGTGCGCCTCGACGGGTCCGAGGCCGTCGCGCGGCGGCTATCGGCCTTCGCCTAACCCACTCGCGCATGTCGATCATCCCGTCTCGCGACGACTCGAGCTTCGCGATGGTCGCGGCGTCCTGCTCGCGCCCGCCTTGGCGCCCGGCGGCGATGGCGGCGGATAGGCGCGCGATGAGATCGTCGAAGACGGCCATGGCCGCCTCGCGCCTCCCGCGCCGCCGCAGCAAATCAGCGAGCTTGCCGGCGGCGCTGGCCTGAAGCGGGCGGGCGGCCAGAGCCGCCCGATAAAGCTGCTCGGCGGCCCCGGGGTCATTGCGTCCGAGCGCGAGGTCTCCCATGGCTTCCTTTAGATCTGGTCCCAGGCGGACCGTCGCAGGGACGGCGGCCAGCTGCGCGCCGGCCTCGTCCCAACGGCGGAGCGCGAGAGCGCATTGACCGAGCCGCAGCCGGGCTTCCGGGAGAAAGGGGGCGAGCCGGACCGCGAGCCGCAGCGGACCGAGGGCTTCGACCGGCCGCTGGAGCGTCATGAGGACCGAGCCGAGCGTCAGCCAGCCATCGGCGTCGGGGCGCCCGTTGACCGCGCTCCGGGCGAGGTCGAGGGCCTTCGCGTCGCGTCCCAGCGCGGCCTGGGCGAAGGCCGCGTCGCGCATGGCCTCCCAGTAGTCCGGCTTGAGGGAGAGCGCCTCGTCGAACTCCGCGGCCGCAGCGTCATTCATGCTTTTGTCGAGCAGCTGGGAGCCCAGGGCCGCGTGGGCGCGCGCGTTGCCGGGGGCGCAGACGGCGGTCTGACTCCAAAGCTCGAGCGGCTCCGTGAAGAGCGCGGCCCTGCGGACGTCGAGCGCGGCGTAGATCGCGGCGGCGCCGCACAGGCCCAGGGAGAGGCGCCTTGGATCGAGCCGTGGGAACAGGCTTTGGAGCGTGCGCGCGCAAAGCAGGGCGAAGCCGGCGCTGGCGAGGTAGAGGTAGCGGTCCGAGACGAGGCTGAAGTTCAGGAACGGGACCAGGTTGAGGAAAGGCGCCAAGGCCAGAACGGTCCAGGCCGCGGCGAAGGCCGTGGTCTTGTCGCGGCGGCTCAGGGCGGCCAGAGCGGCCAAGGCCGCGGCCGCGCCGGCGGCGAGCCCGAGGGCCTGCGGCTCCAGCCGCGACACGGCGGAGAGGGAATGCTCGAAGCAGAGGGCGCACGGGACCGCCAGCTGCGCGAGATACCAGAGAAGAAGCTTGGCGGCGGTCAGGACCTGGAGAACGAAGGAATCTCCCGCCGCCGACCCCAACGAACGCGGGACCGCGAAGACGCGCAGCCCGCCGTAGGCCGCGGCGATCAGCAGCCAGCCTGCGAAGAGGGGCGCCGCGTTTTTCCAGCGCTCGCGTCCGCCGGGCCGAAAGGCCAGGCTCGCCAGGGCCAGGGGGATGAGCACGACGGCCGTTTCCTTCGCGAACAGGGCGGCGGTCAACAACGCCCATAGCGCCGCGAGCCCGGGGAGGGTTTCCCGCCAGGGCTCGTCGAGGACGTTGAGGGCGGCCAAGCAGAGCAGCCCCGCCGTCAGATGGGTCTTGAAGGTCGATACGGCCAAAGTCTCGGCGTGGGCGGGGAAGAGCGCGAAGACCAGCGCCGCGGCCAGGGCCAGGCCCCGGTCGGAGAGCCGGCGGCGGCACAGAAGAAGAAAGAGGACCGCGTTGGACCAATGCAGCAGGAGGCTTGTCAGGCGGTAGGGCCAGGTGGCGGCGCCCGCCGCGGCGTAGAGCAGGCGGTGCGCCAAGGTCACGAGAGGCTCGTAGGCCCCCATCGCGTCGAGAGGGCTCAGGAGCAGGGCGCGCAGCCCGGGCCACGCACCCGACACGAACGGATTCTGGAGGATGAAGCGGAGGTCGTCGTAGACGAAGGGGGCCAGCAGCAGGGGTCCGAAGAAGGCGAGGATCGCCGCCCCTATGAGCGCGGCGTCGACGAGGGGGAACGCCTTCGGGGCCTTGAACTCTGGGGCCAAGCCTCGTTATGCTAAGATATCGGCGGATGCGAGTCAATCTCGTCGGAGCCTTCCTTCTGGCGTCCTGCCTGGGATTCTTCGGCTGCCGGGCGCGTCCGCGAAGCGCCACTCTGGCCGTGGCCGTTCCGCTGAGCGGCGACCTCGCCGCCGACGGGAGCGGCATCCTCCGGGCCGTGACGATGGCCGTCGACGAGGCCCGGGACGCCGGGACCTTGCCGCTGACGATCGAGGTGGCGGCTTTCGACGACAAGGCCGATCCCCGCGCGGCCGCCGAGATCGCCGAGCGCATCAGCCGCACGCCCGCGGTGGTGGCCGTCATCGGGCACCTGACCTCGGGCTGTTCCATCGAAGGCTCGAAGGTCTACGCTCGGGCCGGCATCCCGATGCTCACGCCCTCGGCGACCGCGCCCGAGTTGACGCTTCAGCAGACGCGCGTGGGCTGGGCGGGCCCGCGCGTGGTCTTCCGGCTTCTCCCGTCCGACGCGGTGCAGGGAAGCTACGCCGCGGATTTCGCGTACGGCAAGCTCGCGCTGCGGCGCATGGCGATCCTCCAAGACCAGACCGCGTACGGGATGGGCATCGCCGAAGAATTCCGCAAGCGCTTCCTCGCGCGCGGCGGGGCGGTGGCCGGAGTCGAGGCCGTCTCGCGCGGGCAAAGGGATTTCTCGGGAGTGCTCGACGACCTGCGCCGCTGGAACATCGACGGCGTTCTCTTCGGGGGGGTCTACACGGATTTCGCCCCGCTGCTCAAGCAGGCGCGGGCGGCCGGCCTCGGGGTCCCGGTCTTCTCCGGGGACGGCTCCAAGGCCGACGACCTCTTCAGCCTGGCGGGACCCGCTTGCGACGGAGCCTACGTGACGGTCAGCGGAGTCCCCGTCGAGCATCTCCCCAGCGCGCAGGATTTCGTCTCGCGCTTCAAGGCGCGCTACCCGCGAGCCGACGAGGCCTTGCGGACCTTCGACGATTACGCCTACGAGGCGGCGCGCATCGTGCTGGAGTCCCTGCGCAAATCAGGGCCGGACCGCGCCAGACTTCTCGAGGCGATCCGCTCGAACTCCCACGAGACCATGCTCGGCGACATCACCTTCGACTCCAAGGGCGACACCCTCAAAAGCCTGGTCACGATGACCCGGGCCGACTACAAGGCCAAGGCCTTCGAACCGGTGATCTATGACCGCTAGGCCGTCGCTGAGGCGCCGGTCTTCGGGGATGCTGCTCCATTTGTCGTCGCTGCCGGGCCCTCACGGCATCGGGGACCTCGGGCCCTGCGCCTACGATTTCGTCGATTTCCTCTCGCGGGCCGGCCAGGGGTGGTGGCAGATGCTGCCCGTGGGGCCCATCGGCGCGGGCAACTCGCCCTATAGCTCTCCTTCCGCCTTCGCGGGAGAGCCGCTCTTCATCAGCCTCGAGCTCCTGGTCGAGGACCGCCTGCTTCTGGGGGAGGATCTCAAGGGCAGTCCCGTCCTTCAGGACGGGGCGGTCGACTACGAGGGCGCGAGGAGATTCAAGGAGCCGCTGCTGCGCAAGGCGTTCTCGACCTTCATGGAGCGCGGCAGCGCCGAGCTTTGGTCCGGCTTCAAGGAATTCGCGTCGCGCCACGGCGGCTGGCTCGAGGATTGGTCGCGCTTCTCGGCCCTCAAGGCCGCGCGGCCGGGCTCCTGGCTCGACTGGCCGCCCGAGCTGCGCCGTCGCGAGTTCCGGCGCTGGGGCACCGAGTCCCTGCGCGAGTTCGGCGAAGCGGCGGCGGCCCGGCAGTTCCAGCAATTCCTGTTCGACCGCCAGTGGCAGGCCCTGCGCCGCCACGCCCTCTCGCGCGGTGTCGGCTTGATCGGCGACGTCCCGATCTACGTCGCCCACGAGAGCGCGGACGTCTGGTCGCACCAGGACCTCTTTCTACTGGCCGAGGACGGCCGTCCCGCCGCGGTCGCGGGAGTGCCGCCGGATTATTTCAGCGAGACGGGACAGCTCTGGGGCAACCCTCTCTATCGCTGGGACGCGCTCAAGGCCAAGGGCTACGACTGGTGGCTCGCGCGCCTGCGCCAGGCCTCCGAGCGCTTCGACGCCGTCCGGCTCGACCACTTCATCGGCTTCCAGCGCTACTGGGAGATCCCCGCAGGCGCAAAGACGGCCAAGGAGGGGCGTTGGATGCCGGGACCGGGCGACGAGCTCTTCAAGCGGGCGGCCTCCGAGCTCGAAGGCCTGGAGCTCATCGCCGAGGACCTCGGCGCGGTGACCCCGGAGGTCCTGGCCCTGCGCGACCGCTTCGACCTGCCGGGACTGCGCGTGCTGCAGTTCGCCTTCGGCAGCGACGGCCAGGCCGAGAGCTTCCTGCCCCACAACTATCCCCGCCGGTGCGTGGCCTACGCGGGCACCCACGACAACGACACGAGCGCCGGCTGGTTCGGCGGCTCGAGCCGGCCCGACGAGCGCGAACGGGCCCTGCGCTACATGAAGAGCGACGGCCGAGAATTCCCTCTCGACATGATCCGGACCATCCTCGCCTCGACGGCCGACACCGCGATCGTGACCGCGCAGGACCTGCTCGGCCTAGGATCCGAGGCTCGCATGAACCTGCCGGGCAGCTCGTCGGGCCAATGGCGCTGGCGCTTGCGCCCCGGCCAACTCGAGGACGCCGCGGCGGCCAGGCTCAGAGCGATGACCGAGTCGGCCGGCCGGGCCCTGGAGACCAAGGTATGACGAACAAGAACGCGCTGCGCGAAGCCCCTTTCCTGAGCGAGCAGGACCGCTATCTTTTCAACGAGGGGACCCATGTCCGCATCTTCGACAAGCTCGGGGCGCATCCGGGCTCGCAGGACGGTGTGGCGGGCACCCATTTCGCCGTCTGGGCTCCCAACGCCAAGAACGTCTGCGTGATGGGCGACTTCAACGAGTGGAGCACGCACAAGCACCATCTGCGCGGCTCGGACGCGGGCATCTGGCACGGCTTCGTCCCCGGCGTCGGCCCGGGCGCGGTCTACAAGTACTTCATCCATTCCCACACGGGGGCCAAGCTCGAGAAGGCCGATCCTATCGGCTTCCGCCACGAGGTTCCGCCCAAGTCCGCGTCGGTCGTCTGGGAGCTCGACTACCAATGGGGCGACGGCCAGTGGATGCAGGAGCGGCGCAGCCGCAATGCCCACGGCTCTCCCATCTCCGTCTACGAGGTCCACCTGGGCTCCTGGCGCCGCGTGCCCGAGGAGGACAACCGGCCGCTGTCCTACCGCGAGGCGGCCCACCAGCTGGCGGAGTACTGCGTCAAGCTCGGCTTCACTCATGTGGAGCTGCTGCCCATCATGGAGCATCCTTTCTCGGGATCCTGGGGCTATCAGAGCCTCGGCTATTTCTCGCCGACGGCGCGCTTCGGCGCTCCGCAGGACCTCATGTACCTCATCGACACCATGCATCAGGCCAATGTGGGCGTGCTCCTCGACTGGGTCCCGTCGCACTTCGCCGTCGACGGCCACGGGCTCTCCCAATTCGACGGCACCAGCCTCTACGAGCACACCGACCCCCGCCAGGGCTTCCACCCGGATTGGGGCAGCTACATCTTCAACTACGGGCGCAACGAGGTCAGGAGCTTCCTGATCTCGAGCGCGCTGTTCTGGTTCGAGAAGTACCACATCGACGGCCTGCGCGTCGACGGCGTGGCCTCGATGCTCTATCTCGACTACTCCCGCAAGGAAGGCGAGTGGATTCCCAATCAATTCGGCGGACGCGAGAACCTCGAGGCCGTCTCCTTCCTGCGCCAGCTCAACGAGGCGGTGTACAAGCACTTCCCCGACATCCTCACCGTCGCCGAGGAATCGACCGCCTGGGCGGCGGTCTCGCGCCCGACCTACGTCGGCGGCCTGGGCTTCGGCTTCAAGTGGGATATGGGCTGGATGCACGACACTCTGGAATACTTCTCGAAGGATCCGGTCCATCGGAAATACCATCATGACCGGCTGAGCTTCCGGATGATCTACGCCTGGCAGGAGAACTTCCAGCTGCCGCTGTCCCACGACGAGGTGACGCACGGGAAGGGTTCTCTGGTGGGCCGGATGCCCGGCGACGACTGGCAGAAGTTCGCGAACCTGCGGCTCCTGCTCGGCTACATGTACGCCCAGCCCGGCAAGAAGCTGCTTTTTATGGGCGGCGAGTTCGGCCAATGGCGCGAATGGAACCACGACTCGAGCCTCGATTGGAATCTGCTCGTCTACGGCCCGCACGACGGCGCGCAGAAGTGGGTCTCGAGCCTCAACCGCGTCCTGCGCTCCGAGCCGGCCCTGCACGAGCTCGACTGCGAGCCCGCGGGCTTCGAATGGGTCGATTGCCACGACGCCGACAACAGCGCCTTGGCTTTCCTGCGCAAGCCGCGCACGGGGACCAGCGTGCTGCTCGCGGTGTTCAATTTCACTCCCGTGCCGCGCTCGGCCTACCGCGTCGGGGTCCCGCGCGGCGGCTTCTGGAAGGAGCTGCTCAACAGCGACGCCGCCGAGTACGGCGGCTCGGGCCTGGGGAATCTCGGAGGCGTCGAGGCCTCGGCGGCGCCGTTTCACGGGCGGCCCTCTTCGCTCGAGATCACTTTGCCGCCGCTCTCCGTCGTCATCTTCAGGAGCGACGGGTGAGCAAGCCCTACTTCGTCAGCGCTCCGGTCGACTTCGCGCTGGCGGGCGGGGCCTCGATCGCGGCCTACGGCGTGCTGCGCGCGGCCGCCGGCGGTGCCGGTCAGCACGCCGTCGACGCCTTGACCCTGTGGTCCTATTCCTTCATCTTCAACGGCGCGCATTTCGCCGCGACCAACTACCGGCTCTACAGCTCGCGCCAAACCATGGCGCAGTACCCTTTGACGGCGGCGCTCATTCCGCTCGCCGCGCTCGCGGGCCTCGTCGCCTCCTTGGCGCGTCCCGAATCGTTGGCCCCGTTCTTCGTCAAGCTCTTCCTGCTCTGGTCCCCTTTCCATTATAGCGGGCAGTCCTTGGGCGTCTCGCTGGTCTACGCGGGCCGGGCCGGCCGCGTGCTCGACAGGACGCAAAGGTTGAGCCTGGGCGGCTTCATCTACGGGAGCTTTCTGACCTCGGTCGCGCGCGGAGAGTCGGTCTCCGGCAGATACTTCGGCATATCCCTGCCGGCCTTGGGCCTTCCCGGCTGGCTTTGGCATGGCGCGCTGGCCGCCACGCTCGCCTGCGGCGCGGTCTTCGCCGCGCTCGAGACCCGCTCGCGCCTGTCCTCGGGGAAGGGGCTTCCGGCGATCGTCTTGGTGCCCGCCGCCGCGCAGTTTGTTTGGCTCGTGTTGGGACCGGGGGTCGGCTCCTTCTTCCAGCTCGTTCCGATGTTCCACGGCCTGCAGTACCTTCTGATCGCCTGGTTCATGCAGATGCAGACGGCAGTCGACGCGCAAAGCGGAAGGATCGCCGCCAGCGCGCGCTGGGCCGCGGGCAACGCCGCCGGCTATCTGCTGCTCTTCTGGGGGATCCCGCGGGCGGCCTCGTGGGCCTGCGGCCAGCCCATCCTTTTCGCCGCCCCCGTAGCGCTCGCCGCCGTGCAGATCCACCATTTCTTCGTCGACGGCGTCATCTGGAAGCTCCGGGACCCGAAGGTCGGCGCGCCGCTGATGGCGGAGCTCGCGTGAGGCCTCTGCTTCTGGGATTGGCGATCCTTTCCTCGCTCGCGGCGGCGCAGGAGCCTCGCGTCTCGGGCGAGAGGGTCGTCCTGCGCACGAACTTCGGCGACCTCGTCGTGGCCCTTTACGCCGACGCCGCTCCCAACCACGCGGCGCGCTTTCTGGACCTGGTCCGGTCCGGCGCCTACGACGGCGCCGAGATCTTCAAGATCGACGCGGCGCGCATGATCCACGTCGCGGGCGTCGGCCGTCGCGGAGCGAAATCGCAGCGAACCGGGCCCGAGACCTTGACCAAGCTCGCGCCCGAGACGGGAGCCGCCCCTCACCGCTACGGCACCTTGACCTTCGCGCGCGATCCCTCCGACCCGGACGCGACCGGGACGTCTTTTGCCGTGATGCTGGCCATCGTGCCGGCGATGGACGGCCGCTTCACGGCCTTCGGCCGGGTCGAGGACGGCTTCGAGATCCTCGAGACGATCCGCGGCGTGCCCGTGGGACCGGGCGGCGTCCCCATTGAGCGCGTCGCCGTGGAGAGGGCCTTCGTGCGCGACGCGCCGGCCGAGGGGCCGCCGACGCGCGCCTGGCTGGTCCCGCTGCTCGTGGCGGGCTGCGGGGCCCTCCTGAGCGGCCTGGGCGGCCGGCTTTCGTGGCGCCTGGCGGGCTCGATGGGGCTGCTCTTGGTCTTGTGCGGCTTCTTCCTGCTCTTCGCGGCCTACGCGCCGTGGGCCGGCCGCTCGCGGTGGCTCGGCCTCGGGCTGCTGAGCGCAGCCGTCGCCGTGTTCCGCCTCATGACCTTCTTCGAGCGCGCGGCCTAGGGGAACTCGAGGCTCGCGAAGGAGACCAATCCGCCCAGGGGATCGGGCGCCTGGCCGTAGGCCAGAAGCCTCGCCTCGGCGCCGCCGCCGCCCAGGGCCTTGATCCAGCGCAGGGCCGTGTACAGGGCCGAGAGCCCGCAGACCTTGCGCCAGTGTCCGCCGGCGACGACCGAGAGATAGAAGGCGTCGGCGTCGAGTGCCAGCGCGTGCGCCAACGAGGCGCGGTCCTCGCCCTCGACGCGCTTCTCGAGCTCGGGCCCGAGCTCGATGTCGTCGCCGAACCGGGGCCCGACGTGCGCGAGGTCGACTCCCGCCAGGATCATGATCCGGCGGTTTTTCGCCATCCCGGCGATGCGCCGTCCGATGCCCGAGAGGGCCTTCTCGACGGTAGGGACCGAGGAGGGGGGCTTGTCCGGGCAAAAGCGCTCGAACGATGAGCAGAGGATCGGGAGCCAGGGCGGGGTCTTCTCGCGCCACAAGTGCTTGAGCCACAAGGCCTGGAATTCCAGCGAATGCTCCTTGCGGTGGACCCACTCGTCGGCCAGCGGGTCGTACCAGAGCTCGGCGGCCGCCGCCTTGTAGAGTTCCTCGTCGACCGCCATGGCCCCATGGGGCGTGTCGTAGGATTTACGCGTCAGCGTCCAAGGCGAGTCAGGCGAGGCATGCGCCACGCCCAACGCGACGATGGCGTCGGGAGGCGGAGCCTCCGAGAGCTCTCCGTAGGCCCAGGCGTAGGCCGGTCCTCCGCGCTGGAGATCGATGTGGGGAGCGGCCAGGCCCAGGGGTGCCGCGGTGCGCGAGGGCTTCTCGGCCGGGGGCTTGCCCGGGCCCTTCGCGGCGCGGAAGAACCCGCCGAGCAAGGACGAGAGTTCAAGGAGCTCTTTGGGATAGCCGGTGCCCGCGATGATTGCCTTTCTGACGGGGTTCGCCGCGAACTCGGCGAGCATGCTCCGTTTCTTGGCCAGCACCTCGGGGGAATCCAGAAGGTAGGACTCCTCGAGCTGCCTCGCTATATCGGCGATCTTCGACGCTTCCATGGGCGCTCCCGCGCTCTTGGCGAAAAGCGCGGCCAGCTCGGCGGCCGTGCGCTTGCCGTCGAGCAAGGAGGCGATCAGCATGGCCGCCGGCGAAAGGGCCATGGCGCGGGGGGAAAGTCCCTCAGGGTCCGAGATGAGGAACATGGACCGGCCTTCGTGCTCCACCGGGACGGCCTCGACGTCGCGCCGCAGCGGCGGCAGAGGCGCGGCCGCGGAGTCGTCCCTTTCTTCCATCGGCCCATTCTACCGCATTTGGTCGCCATGGAACTTTTTCGCGAGGCGCGGGGTCAGAACGGATGTAGAGGCATGCCCCGATGACGAACGAGAAGCCGACGCTCAGCACGATCCAGCAATACCTCAGCGAGATGGGGCAGGTCCCTCTTTTGTCCCGTGACGAAGAGCGGACCTTGGCCCAGAGCCTCGAGGCGGACCGCAAAGAGCTGCGCCGGCTGGTGCTCTCGTCGGCCGTGGCGATGCGCCAAGTGCTCAACTGGGCCGAACTGCTCGATTCCGGAGAGCTCGACATCAAGGAACTCCTTCCGCGCGGGCGTCCGAGCCCGGCCCGGCGCTCAGGGATGCGCCGCCGCCTCCGCGCGCTGGCCGCCGCGATCCGGCGTTCTACTCGCCCCGGCCTGCGCGCCGATCTCGCGCGGCGCTTGGTCGCGCTCGAGCTGGACCCCGAGAAGGTGCGGCGCCTGTCGAACCGCATCTCGGACCAGGCGCGCCGCCTGCGCCAGGGCCGCCGCACGGACCCTTTGCCGATGACTTCGACCGGGCTCCTCGAGCTCGACGGCAGAGTCGGCGAGCTTTCGGAGCGCCTGCGCGAGGGCGAAACGCGGCTCCTGCGCGCCAACTTGAGGCTCGTCGTCTCGATCGCGGGCGAGTACATCAACGGTCCCCTCGATATGCCAGACTTGATCCAGGAGGGGACCTTGGGCCTCATGCGCGCCGTCGAGCGGTTCCGCAGCGCCAAGGGCTTCAAGTTCTCGACCTACGCGACCTGGTGGATCCGCCAGGCCATCAGCCGCGCGATCGCCGACCAGGGGCGCACGGTGCACGTCCCCGTCCACGTGCAGGAGGCCATGGCCAAGGTCCACCGTGTCGAGCGCGAGTACCTGCAGGAGCACGGGCAGGCGCCGCGGCTGGCCGACTACACGCGGCGTCTGCGCATGTCCGGCCGTCAGATCAGCGAGGTCGTCAAGGCGATGCAGGACCAAGTCTCGCTGGCGACCCCCGTGGGGGGAGCCGAGGAGGAGTTCACCTTGGCGGACACCTTGGTCGACACGATGAGCGCGCCGCCGCACGGGCGGATCGAGGAGAAGTTCCGCCGCACGGACGTGGCGCGCTGGCTGTCCTGCCTCAACGAGCGCGAGGCCGGCATCCTCACGATGCGCTACGGCCTGGGCACCGGCGAGCCGGCCACGCTCGACGAGGTCGGCCGGGCCTACCGCGTGACCCGCGAGCGGGTCCGCCAGCTCGAGGCGGCTGCGCTCAAAAAACTGCGGACCTCTCCGCTCTCCGAGCAGATGCGCGACTACACGCCGTAGGAGCCTTGCTATCGGGCCGCGCATCTGCTATCCTTCTCATGCGGGGTAGAGCAGCCTGGTAGCTCGCAAGGCTCATAACCTTGAGGTCGCTGGTTCAAATCCAGCCCCCGCAACCATTTCACGGTGTTTCTCGTCGAGAAACGAGCGAAAACCCTGGTCCAAAAGGCCGGGGTTTTTCTTTTTCAAACCCTCGCCACACCACAAGGTTAATGGGGGTTCAAATGCCGAAAATCGCGCCCAAGACGCTCGCGTTCCGTCCCGCCGGTCATTTCGAAGTAACACTAGGCTCGGCCTCGGAGGCTTTCCGGCTGCGCTGCCAGGCGCAGAATCTGTCGCTGGGAACCATCAGCTGGTACAGGCAGGTGCTCAAGATGCTTTCCGGATTCTTGGAGGAGCAGGGCGTCTCGTCCGCGCGCGGAGTGACGCCGACGCTGCTGCGCCAGTATCTGGAGCACATGCGCAAGCGCGGCAATGGCTCGGTCACCATCGAGCGTGCCTACGGCGGCCTGCGCTGCTTCTTCGGCTTTCTCTCGCGCGAGCGGATGATCCCGCAGAACCCCATCCAGCTCGTCGAGAAGCCCCGCGTCGAGCGCAAGCTCATCAGGCCGTTGTCGATCGAGCAGGTGCGCCTCCTGCTCGCCCAATGCAACCAGAAGCGCTACGACGAGCACCGCCTCTGGACCATCATGGTCCTGATCTTCGACACCGGCCTGCGCATCTCGGAGGTCATCGGCCTGCGCAAGGACGCCATCGACTTCAACACGGGACTGCTGCGCGTCATGGGAAAGGGAAACAAGGAGCGCGAGGTGCCCTTCGGGATCAACTCGAAGCGCGCGCTGTGGGGCTACCTGGCCCGCCGCGGCGACATCCCCGGCCAGGACCTGTTCTTCGTCAGCCGCTTCGGCGGCCGCTGCTGCCGCTACCTGCTGCGCAAGGAGTTCCACCGTCTGGGCCAGCAGGCCGGCATCCAGGGCGTGCGCGTCTCACCGCACACGATGCGCCACACCTTCGCGACCCAATACATCTTGAACGGCGGCGACGCGTTCAGCCTTCAGCAGATCCTCGGGCACTCGACGCTGGACATGGTGAAGATCTACGTGGGCCTGGCCAATCGGGACGTGGCCAAGCTGCACCGGCAGTTCAGCCCGATGGATCGGATGGGGAGTGTGCCGGGCGGGAAGCGGCGGGTTGTTGTGCGCTAGCGAGTAGGTCTTGACATCGAACATAAGTTCGAATAGGATATATAACAGCGCTGACAAGCGGCTCGGGCAAATCCGCAACGTGAGGTTGAAAATGAAAAAGACCGTTAAGTTCGATGCCCACAAGACTGTGAAGAAGCCGACCGAGGTGACGTTTGTGACCAAGGCCGGGAAGGTCGTTGACTTCGACGCCAAGAAGAAGGTCGAGGTCCCCGTGCACGTAGAGTTCAAAGCGAACAAGTAACTCCGCGTGGTCCCAATCAGTTAGAGGCCCCGGGCGACCGGGGCCTCTTTTACGAGATACCGTACCTTCGACGAGAAATTTGACGGGCTTCAATCGAAAGGTTAGAATGAATAAGGTTGATCAAGGTTGCCCATGAAAACATTCGAGCAATATCTCACCGTCAAAGAAGCCGCGAAGGTGCTCGGGGTCGCTCCAATTACGTTACGCCGCTGGGACAGAACCCACAGACTTGAGAGCCGCAGGCATCCGATCAACGGGTATCGGCTCTATGATCCTAAGATGCTCACCAAGTTGTTGGAGAAGATCAATGGCTAAGTATCGCAAACTCCGTCGAAACGGCCATGCCGTCATGCGCGACTCGAATTCGCTCGAAATCTCGCCGTCCTTCTCCGCTAGCGCAGATGTAACCCTGTTCCAAGGCAACTGCCTAGATCTCCTCGCCTCAATGCCGGCCAAGTCCGTGCAGCTCGTGGTGACCTCTCCGCCTTACAACATTGGCAAATCCTATGAGAAACGTGCTCCGCTTGACCGCTATCTAGCACAACAGGAAGCCGTGATCAGAGAATGTGTTCGCGTCCTGGCGGATACCGGAAGTATCTGTTGGCAGGTGGGGAACTATATCGGCAAGGACGAGATCGTTCCCCTCGACATTCCGATCTACTCAATTTTCAAGAATTTGGGGCTCAAGATGCGGAATCGGATTGTATGGCATTTCGAGCACGGCCTTCACTGCTCCAAGCGCTTCTCGGGGCGATACGAGACGATCTCCTGGTTTACAAAATCCGACAAGTACACTTTTCACCTGGATCCGGTCCGAATACCTCAAAAGTATCCCAACAAGAAATATTTTAAGGGGCCGAAGGTCGGGCAACTATCCTGCAACCCGCTCGGCAAGAATCCGGGTGATGTGTGGGTCATCCCGAACGTCAAGCATAATCACGTCGAGAAGACCATTCATCCATGCCAATTCCCAGTCGAACTTGTTGAGCGCCTAGTGCTTTCCACCACAAACCCCGGCCAGTTGGTCCTCGACCCCTTCATGGGCGCGGGGACTACCGCCGTGGCGGCGGTGCTTCATCGACGCAAGGCGGTGGGCGCGGAGATAGTTTCCGAGTACATCAAGGTGGCGAGGCAGCGAGTGTCCCTCGCCGCTGCCGGTCAACTCCGGACCCGCCCGATGGACCGACCGATCTACGATCCTAAGAAGGTGAATGGGGTTGGGCCCGCAATCGAAACTGTTTACACCAACGGGAACAAGGACCAACTCGTCCTCCTGGATTCCAGATTTAAATCACGGAAGGGGGTTGGAAAGGAGCTGGTTCACGCATGAAAATTCTTGGCAAGTACTCTCACCTCAACGGCGAAGAGTATCTCATCGTTCACCACAAGAAGCTTTACAAGGAAATCCTCGACACGGTAAAGGCCGTCGACGCGCTCAAATTCAGGACAAAGATCAGCAAGGAGAAGGGGCGAAAGGAAGGGAAAGCTCTCTGGAATCCCAAGGCCTTGAATAAAGAGTTCGCGCGTCTGTTCAACGGCATTGGCTGGAAGGAAAGCAAGCGCCAATTCTATGTATCTGCCGACCGCAAGATAGCTGAGATTCTTGAGCCCATGGACTACAAGGCTCAGGGCAAGTATCTCGACTCGATTGGGCAGGAGAAGCTCTATTCCTTCAATCAGACGGACTTCGTAAAAGACAAGGTCGCCGTTGAAGTGCAGATGGGCAAGTACTTTTCAGTCACCTACGATCTCTTCGTAAAGCATCTGTCCTTCTATAGCGGCGGAATAATCAACGTCGGAGTCGAAATCGTCCCCATGAAATCCATGCAGAAGAATATGTCCTCGGGGCCCCCCTGGTTCGAGAAGGAAGTCCATAACGTTTTCCGGCACGGCCGCGGAAATCCTCCTGTCCCCTTGTTGATCCTCGGCGTTGCGCCGTAGGTCCAACAAAGGCCAGCCAAACGAATGATGAAGAAGCTTAGTGGGACGTTGAACGCCACTCCATCCAAGCGACTTTATCTATCAATCATCTCAGACTACGGGCTAAAGCGCGCAATCTGCGAACTAATCGATAACGCTCTCGATGTGTGGGTCATCGCAGGTAGGAAGAACAGCGTCAATATCGAGGTCTCATTGAGCGAGGACCAGCAAGTCATTTGCGTTACCGACGACGCTGGCGGCGTGAAGCGGTCGGAGCTTCAGAATATCGTCGCGCCAGGGCAAACGGGAACGAAGCCGTCGGATGCAACCATCGGTTTGTTCGGCGTTGGGACCAAGCGAGCCGTGGTCGCGCTCTCTCAGGACGTAAAAATTACTACTCGCCATGGGCACGACAAATCCTATCGTGTCGAGATCGATGATGAATGGCTAAAGGAGGACGACTGGAATCTCCCCGTGTATGAGGTTTCTCCGATTGATCCAGGCTCAACAAGAATCGACCTAAATCGGCTTCGGCTTAAGATCACGAAGGATTCGATTGAGGAGTTGCGGGAGCATGCAGCAGCTACCTACGCCGAATTCCTAAAGGATGATCGCGTAAAAATAGTGATCAACAAGAAGCCCGTTGGCCCGACGACCTTCGAGAATTGGGCATATCCGCCGAGCTATCAACCACGTCGGTATACTGGCGAACTCAACACGCAGGATGGGAAAAAGGTGGCCGTTGAAGTGGTCGCGGGTTTGACGACCGAATCCAGTCCAACTGGCGGTGATTATGGCGTTTTCTTCTACTGCAACGAACGCCTCATTGCCAGGGGAATGAAGAGCCACGATGTAGGCTTCAGCCCCGGCCTCGCAGGGCTACCCCACCCCAAAGTTTCTCTTGCCCGAGTACTCGTCAGGCTGAAAGGTGACGCGCGACTCATGCCGTGGAACAGCAGCAAGTCCGCCATCAACACGCACCACGAGGTGTTTTTGGCCCTGCAAGCCTGGCTCATCCGGGTCGTAAAGGATTACGCATACGTGAGCCGAACTTGGGTCGGAGAATGGCCAGATAAAGTTTTCAAGTACAAGAAGGGCGATATCGTCGATGTGCCTATAGAAAATATTCCCGAGGCTCGCAAATCCTTTCTTCCGCCTCTACCGAGAGCTGTCCTGCGGTACGCAGATATCGTTGAGCATGCCAACCGAAAGGTTTCGTCTCGCAAACCATGGACACGCGGCCTGTACGAGGGTGTCGTGGCCGCCGAGATGGTCTTCAAGAAAAACTGGGAACAGAAGAACCGGATCGCGTTGATAATTCTGGATAGCACTCTTGAAATAGGCTTTAAAGAATATCTGGTTAACGACTCTGGGGAAGCCTACTCTGACAAGAGACTCCTCGACCTATTCAAAGATCGGACAGCGGTCCACGGCGAGATCAAGAAGCATGCAAGTATTTCAAAGACGGATTGGGGCAAGATCGAGCATTACTACCGTCTTCGGTGCAAACTGATCCACGAGCGCGTTACAGTTGGGGTGACGGATTCGCAGATCGAAGACTATCGCTCCGTCGTAGAAGCCGTGTTAAAAAAACTGCACAAGCTTACCTTCTCCGGTAGCAGCCCAAGCGAAGACTGAATCGCGCGCGTTCCGAAATATCCCTCTCGGGGCTAGAAGTCGTTCCACATCAATCCCGTGCTGCGCACAAAACGTTTTGAATCGAGACCTTTGCGCGTTCCATTGGGTGGCGATACTTGTGGCCGTGCCTCATGAAGCGATGGGATGCAACATGCAGTACTGGGATTACGGGGATACCCTGGTGCTCAAAAATCAATCCGCAGACTTGTAAGAAAGCAGCGGTGCGCGAAGGCTGGTAAGCGCCTTTGGCGGCCAGTCTCGGATTCGGAGTAGAGGCGGCTTCGAAATCAATAAGCAACTGGTGGGGTTTTAGGAATTTTGTTCTTGCGAGATGGTAGAGCACTTGTTGAGAGGAGGAAATAATTATCTCTGGTGGCTGCTTAGCCTTAAGTAGGTATCGCGCCAACCGCCGCACACCGATTTCGGCGACGCGGTCTGGAATAAGGACCACCTCGTCGATAGACGGGCGGTCCAAGAATTCGTTGCAAAGATTGGTTACAAAAATCTCGGTCCGAGATACGTGGCGACCAGACAGTGCCGATACATAACGCATTACGGATTGAGCGAGGCCGCGCTTGCTGCCTTCTCCTACTTGTTTTGGTTTATTAAGTAGGTCTAGGAAAAAACATGTGCTCGCTTCTGCATCGTTTTTTCGAAGCCTAGGATCATGGCCGAGGAACCATATGCGGTTACTAGGGCTGCCGAATGGTTTGCAAGCATGAGGCATGAAAGAGGGGCCGATATTATGGAGTAGCGTTCGAGACCGCTTGGCTGGCTTCCGTCTTAGTTTTGTCGCCTTTGGAGGGTGTTGTTATAGCCACACCGGACTTCTTCGTGAGCTCATAAGCCTTCGCCAGCCAGAAGTTGAGCTCCTCACGGGCCTTTTGTTTGATCTCAGGATCTTTGACGTTCCCTTCGCTAAGGACGCCAGAGCCTAGAACCGGTGCTCCTTGCGCATCAATATCGCCGATACTTGTGAAAGCCTTCTCCAGAGATCCATCGAGCAGAAAGCGGAAAACCCAATCCTTAGCCTTATGTTGCTCGGGGTCTCGTCTGGTACTTGTGAGCACGATACAAACCGCTTTTGGTGTCGTTCCGTCGGAGGATGGATCGACGACAAGATTGCACATATGGAACGGATTAGAATGTCCCGTGGCCCAAGCCTTAGTTGCAACTCCGGAAGTAGGTAAGTTCAATAGCGGAGCTCTGCGGTCACCGAACTCAAAGCGATCTTTGCCTTCCTTCAGAAGCCATCGACGGAACTCTTCAACGGAGAGCGTATTGCGTGGGATTGTTTTGCGGACTCTGGCCGGCGAACCAGCGGCCGAGTCAGCCGCAGACGAGAGTCCGGAAAATAAAACGAGGTAAATGACCGCCACGATCAACTGGCGCAAAATTCCTCCGTGAACTATACTTATTGTAGCATGCGAATATGTGGCGTCAAGGCCCCCGGCATCACTCGGTCTGGAATCCTTCTGACTTGCTTCCTGGTCTTTGTCGGTGCTCACGCCGACGCCAAGAAAGACAAAGCGGCTCCACCTCAGCCAGCCCCCACCC
Organism: Elusimicrobiota bacterium; assembly: GCA_016194705.1. Lineage (GTDB taxonomy): Bacteria > Elusimicrobiota > Elusimicrobia > UBA1565 > UBA9628 > PALSA-1176. The sequence goes on from JACQAZ010000021.1 coordinate 132,901, forward strand.
AACAACAGACCTCGCAGAACCCGCCTGAAGAGGACATGTTCGCGGGTACAACGAGTCCCATCTATGCCGCTGTGCAAGTCGCTTCACAGCTGACTCAGAACAAGAGCATCTCTGATGCTGCGAAAACGAGCCCCACCTCGGCGAACGCCAAGGCGCTTGAAGAAAGCAATGCCAGAACCAAGGCGATGACCGACGCCGCTCTGGCGAAATTCCCCGACAACGTCCCGCTTCAAGTCCTCGGAGCCGCGTCGTCCGGGCAGTTGGGTGACACGAAGGCCGCCGCCACACGTGCTCAGCATGCGGTTGAAATGGGCGAGGCGCAACTCGGTACCGCCGGGGCCGGTCCCGGTGCCGCCGAGAAACGCCAAAACCTGTCCAACGCGCTCACCATGCACGCCGCCGTCGCGGCGCAGCTGGGGGGCAAGGACGCCGCCATGCAGGACCTCGCGCGAGCGCTCAAGCTCGATCCGAACAACGAGGCCGCCCTGAAGATCTCGAAGCTCATTCAAGGGCACCAGTTCCACGACATCCCCATCAAGATTCCTACGACCGCCGATCCTTCCAAGGCGATGCAGATGCCCGACGCCGACGTCACGGCCGAGATGCGCGCCGCCCTCATCAGGCAGGTGGTCAATCGCCCCGAGGGCTTCTCGGCTTCCGTGGGCTTCACACAGCGGGCGGAGACCAGCCTCCAGCTCGACGACTTCCAAAGGATGCGCGACAACGCCACGGCGGCGCTGGCCAAGCTCCCCGACAATCCCAAGGCCTTGATGCAGCGCGCGTTCGCCGCCCTCATGCTCAAGGACTATCAGCAGGCCATCATTGACGCGACCGCCGGCCTCAAGCTCAGACCCGACGCGGCTTCGCTTCTGGTGACGCGGGCGACGGCCTACAACGCGACCGGCCGGCCGCGCGAAGCCCTGGGCGACGCCGTCGCGGCCGTCAAGAGCGACCCGAGTATGGCCTACGCCTGGCTTCAGAAGGGGCTCGCCCGCGAAAAGCTGGCCGAGGGGAACGACCAATATCTCGGCGACATCAAGGTGGCCGCCGATCTTGACCCGGCGCTCGGACCGGAATACCAGGAAGCCTTGGCCCGGCGCGCGCAGGGGGGAAAGCCAACCAACGACTCCCAGGGCACGGCCGCCGCCGGATCGCCCGGCTTCATGGGCGGCCTCAAGGACCTAGCCAGTCGCATTGAGCCCCATCACCTGTACATCTTCTCTGCCGGGCTGTTGGGATTCACTGCCCTGATCCTGGTCTTTGCGCGCCGCCGCGAAGATTAGGCCTTGACAATCGGACACACTATATGTATGATACTCACATGATGACCGATAACCCCTCTGCCTTCGATGTGCGCATCTACGGAGAGCTTCCTCCCAATCTCGACGAGTTGCCGATCCTCACGGCGTCGCAGGCGGAGCACCCAATTAAACAGAGCCCTTGCCTGATGGAGACCAAGGAATTCATCAAGTACTTCAACAAGTGGCCTGAGGAGAAACAGTTCGCGACCTGGAAGATCACGCACCGGACCTTGCTGTTCTACAGCTCGTCTCGGCTGCGCGTGATGCCCCATCCCTTGAAACGAGCCGGCCAGGGGCACCGGGGATTTTATGTGGCACCAGTTCATCTCCGGCGTCTGCGCACGATCCAATGGCTCAAGCAGAAGCACTTCCTTCCGCTTTGGTTGATTCGCGAGGTCATCGCGGTGGCCGCCCCCCGGGAGTTGGATACGCTCTACTTCAAACTGGTCGAAGAACTTCCTACGGGTGATTTCCTGGATACCCTCCCTTTGTTGACCAAGACCTTTCCGGGCAACCTCTTCTACTTTCAGCGGCTGAAGTCGCTCGTTGGCGCTGAGAAGCTCGAGGAATTCCGCAAGCTCGGTGCCACGCCTGGGAGCCGCCTGACCGCCTTTTACATGTTTCAGTCGGAGGCCCAACGTCAGCTTGAGAATGCGCGTCTTTGGCTTGAGTCCGAACATGGCGAGGAGACATTCGACCGCGTTCAAAAGGCGCAGGTAGATCCGGAGGTCAAGCGGTTGACCGAGAAGATCGAGGATTACAAGAAACGGCTCCAACGGAGGAAGTGAAAATTTTTGACCCTAGATCAAGTTCGCAGATCATGTTTCGGTGAAGTCAGCGTTCAAATGGTAAGGATGCGGCTGAGGAAGCTGCGGTTCTTCGGGTTGATACGGCCGCAGAGGGTCTACACGGAAGCACGGCAGGTCTATCTGTTGGAGCGAGGCGGCTACACGTATCTGGAAAAAATGGGGCGGAGTCTGGAGCTGGGGTATCTGCCGGAGATCGACTTACGGGTGTTCGAGCACGACAAGGCGGTAACGGATCTCAGGTTGGCGTTGGAGGAAGCCGGGGCCGAGGCGTGGCGGTCGGAGCGGGAGCTGCGTCGCGATCGGCCGGGGCACCGTGTCCCGGACGCCATCTTCACGAAGGCGGGGGTGACCGTGGCGCTCGAGTTCGAGAACGCCGACAAAGGCGCGGAGCGCTATCGTGCGATCTTCCTTGATCATTTGGAGCGCCCGAGCGCCGATCACATCCTTTATGTTGTGCGGCCGGTGGACAAGCTCAAGACCCTGAGGCCGTTGCTGGAAAGTGTGGCGACCCGCAGGCTGGGGCTGGATCTTGGCCGCATCTCGTTTGCGTGGGAGCCAAACGTTTTGGCGCAGCGATTCGGCGCGATGACCCTCAATGTGGTGCATGGCGACTTGCCGCTGGTTGATATCCTAAGCCGTGGGAGGAGGACTTTAGTATGAAACCGCTGATGAAGTTTGGCTTCTGGCTGATTGCCGGTGTGCCATACGTAATGGCCCAGGCTCATAAGGCGTTGGACCGATGGAAGCCGCCCAAGGACCTAATTCCGTTTAAGACCGTGCCGCAGATGTTGATCATCGTGATCCACCTCTGCGGCTACACCCTGTGGGGGCTCGACTACTCTCACGCCCTCTTCATTAAGCCGACCGGCGGGCGCTTCGACAGCATGAGGTACGGCGCGCTGGGCACTGCCTTCTGGAGGAACGTCAGCCATAACCTCGGCCGGGCCCTGCATCATTGGCTGTGGGCTCCGGTCGTTGGTCCATTGAGCCCGTTCTGGCTGTGGTTCATCTTGTTCGGTCCGCTCTGTCTTGGCCTGACCGTCTGGTTCCTGCTGAACGATCAAGAGGTTGATCCGGAGAAGATCGGCTCGCTCCGGGTCAGCCTGGATAGGGTCGGCAAGATGAAGGCCAAGGTCGCGCGGCAGCCGGGCAACTTCCTGGGGGCTTCCATGTCAGCCCGCAACCGGGCCGTGATCTTGCCCGAGGCCTGGCGCACCAGCCACGCCTACTGCGTGGGGGCCAGCCGCTCCGGCAAGACGGTCTCGGTCATGCTGCCGCTGGCCCTGCGCGACATCGAGCGCGGCCATCCCGTCATCTTCTTTGACGGCAAGGGCGACCTGGAGCACCTGCATGCGCTGGCCGCCCAGGCCCAGAAGTGCGGCCGCGGCGATGACTTCATGCTGTTCTCGCTCAACGACCCGGCGCGCTCGCGGACCTACAATCCGCTGGCCTTCGGCAATGCGACGCAGAAGAAGGACAAGCTCATCGGGGCGTTCACCTGGACCGAGGAGCACTATAAGAAGGTAAGCGAGGACACGCTGCTCACCGTGATCAACGCCCTCGAGGGGACCGGGCAACGCTACAACCTCGAGGACCTGTACCTCTGCTTGACCGAGCCGAAGGCTGTCCACAGAGTCTACGAGCTTTGCGAGAACCCCGGGGCCAAGGAGCATCTGGAGCACTTCTTCAACAAGTTCGCCGATACGACGCGCGACATCACCGGCCTGATCAAGGACCTCGGCCTCATCGTGAAGAACGACTTCTGGCCGCTCATGGACACCTTCTGCCCCGAGATAGACTTCTTGGACGTGATCCAGAATCGGAAGATCCTCTATCTAGTCTTCAACACCCAGGCCTACCAGGACACGGCCGAGCGCCTGGCGCGGCTCTTCCTGCAGGATCTGCGCGCCGCTTCGGATTACATCCAGAACAAGATGAAGCGGACCGACCGGACCTTCACGCCGATCTTCGTGGATGAGTTCAACTGCTTCGCCTTTGATGCCTTCGGGGACTTCATGTCCAAGTGCGGCGGGGCGGGCTTTGCCCTGACCTTGGCTCACCAAAGCCTCGGCCAGCTCAACAAGCGCGGAGACTACTTCAAGGACGAGATTCTCGACAATGCAAACATCAAGATCATCATGCGGCAGGACTCACCGGATGCGATCGACGAGTTTACCCGCATGATCGGCACGCACACGCGCACCGAGTACACGGACCAGACGGAGGACGTGCTGCTCGCCGGCCGCATGGCGACCGGGGTCGGCACGGCCAAGAGCGTGGAGGCCTTCAACATCAGCCCCAACCGCATTCGCCAGCTTCAGCCGCATCAGGCGGCCCTGCTTATCAAGCAGCCCTTCCAGTACGACTTGTTGCAGCTCGATCGTGTAGTTGCTGTACATGACCAGCATGTACTGGAACGGCTGCCGCAGCGGAGCACGTTCCCGCGCGGCAACGGCATCGATTTGCGTCGCTATCTGCGGGAAATGAAAGGCAAGAAGTGAGGAACTTATGAAATTAGAGGAAGCCCAAGAGTCGTTTTTGTCCCGCTGCGAGGCTCTCAACCTGGCCGAGGGAAGCGTCAACTGGTATCGCCATATCCTCAAGGACATGGCGGCGTCCCTGGCTGCGCGCGGGGCCAAGGAGCTGGCCGAGGTAAGCGCGCCGCTGCTGCGCGACCACCTGACGAGCCTGCGCCGCCGCGGCCAGGCGTCCGAGACCGTCTTTCGATCCTACGGCGGCATGCGCTGCGCCTTCCGGTTCTGGAAGCGCGAGGGCGCGATCGAGAGCAATCCCATGGAGCTCGTCGAGCGCCCGCGGCGCGAGCGCGCCCTCATCCGTCCCTTGAGCGCCGAGCAGGCCAGCCGCCTGATCGAGATGCCCGACGCTGCGAGCCTGCAAGGTCTACGGGACCGCGCCATGATCATGCTCATGCTCGACTCGGGGCTGAGGATCTCCGAGCTGCTCTCGCTTGAGACCAGCCGCGTGGACTGGCTCAACTGCAGCGTGACCGTTATGGGCAAGGGCCGCAAGGAGCGCTCCGTACCGTTCGCCGGAAAGACTGGCCAGGCGCTGCTTGCCTACGCGCAGGCGCGCGCCAAGGGGCCGATAAAGGGCGGCGAGTTTTTTCTCGGCAAGACCGGCAAGAAGGTCTGCCGCAGCAAGGCGCGCAAGCTGATCCTGCGCTACGGCAAGGCCGCCGGTATCGAGGGCGTGCGCATGTCGCCGCACACGCTGCGCCACACCTTCGCCGTACTCTACATTCGCAACGGGGGGGACTCGTTCAGTCTGCAGGAGATCCTTGGGCACTCGACGCTGGAGATGACCAAGCGCTACGTCCATCTGGCCAGCCGCGACGTGGCCGAGCAGCACAAGAAGTTCTCGCCGATGGAATGCCTCTTGAACGCGGACACGAAGGCAAGGGCCGGAGGAATGCCGCTGTTAGCCAGCAGATAGGGCGAAATGAGAGAGTGTTTACAACTTCATGGACTACCGTCGAGAAATGCCTGTTTACAAGCCTGTAAACGCTCCCAAATGCATGAATTTTTATAAAAAATTCATGCAGTCTGCCAGGTGAAAGCCCCTTCGATGCTGTCAGAAAAACGAGCACAATTTTCTGACAGGGATGGCTTAGGCTTGAGGTGCGTATTCCCGATCGGGAATATTATCGGCTACGGTGGAGAGCCTGGGAGCACAGTGGAGTGCTACGCTTGAGCGCTGCGCCTCTAAGCGTAGCACTCCACTGTGATCCGGGTCAATGGGATATGGTAAAACGCTGCTATTTTAATGAAATAGGCCTTGACTTTTGTCACACTAAACTATATATTAGTGTGACAGATGAAGACCGAGATATCCCTGAGCATCGAGGACCGCATCATCGCCAGCGTCACGCGGCGCGGGCGCGGCTGCGTGTTCTTCGGCGAGGACTTCCTTTCCTTCGGCAGTCCGGAGGCCGTGCGCCAGGCGCTGTCGCGCCTTGCCCGGGCCGGAACCATCCGCAGGATCGGCATGGGGCTCTATCATTTTCCCGCGATCAACGAGAAATTGGGGGGCGAGCTCTCGCCCTCGATGGACACGGTGGCGCGGGCTATCGCCCGGCGGAGCGGAAGCCGGATCGTGGCGACCGGCGCGCAGGCGGCCAATCTACTGGGGCTTTCCACTCAGGTCCCCGCGAAGCCCATCTATTTGACCAACGGCTCCTCGCGCAGCGTCGCCGTCGGCAATTATTCGATCGCCTTCCGCCATGTCGGCCCGCGGCGCATGGGGGTCAAGAACGACATAAGCGTCCTGGTCTTCGAGGCGCTGCGCTATATCGGACGGGCGAACGTCACCGATCAAGTGGCGACGCGCCTGCGGCGCTCGCTTCCGGCCGAGGCCAAGGCCGAGCTTCGCCGCGATCTATCCCGCGCCTCGATCTGGATGCGTCAGATCGTGCAGCGCATCACGGAGTAACCAGATGGACTCGGTAGCCAAAAGCTCGCGGCGCGAGCGCACCCAACTCTTTGAAACCGCGGAGGGCAAGCACAACCCGCGGATTCCGGCTCCCATCGTCGAAAAGGATTTCTGGGTCTGCTGGGCGCTTCACCGCCTGTTCACGGTGCTGAAATTCCGGCCGCAGCTGATCTTCAAGGGCGGCACGTCGCTTTCGAAGGTCTTCAAGGTCATCGATCGGTTCTCCGAGGACGTGGACCTCTCCCTCAGTCGGCGCGATCTGGGGTTTGCCGACGCCCGCGATCCCGAAGAGGCCGGTATCAGCAAGAACGAGGCGAAGCGAAGGCTCGAAGCCCTCGTTGAGCAATGCAAGCTGGCGGTCAAGGAGAAGCTTCTCCCGGATTTGCGTCGGGATTTCGCGACGGTGCTTGGCGAGTCCGGCTGGTCGATCGAAGTGGACACCGACGACTCGCAGACTTTGGTCTTCGCATATCCGCAGAGCGACGCCACGTCGAAGTTGAAATATGTCCGCCCGGCGATCCGTCTGGAAATGGGCGCTCGCTCCGACGACTGGCCGGCGGTGGAAGCGGAAATCACACCCTACGCAGCCGAGGATTTTCCGGGCATGTTCACGCAGCCGAAGTCCCTGGTGCGCACGCTCAGCGCCGAGCGCACGTTTTGGGAGAAGGCGACGTTGCTGCACGCCGAATGCCATCGGCCGGAGACGAAGGCCACGGCGGAACGGCACTCACGGCATTACTACGATCTTTACTGCCTCTCGCGCCACGAGATCGGCCGTGAAGCCCTAAAACGCGGAGATCTGCTGGAGCGGGTCATCCAGCACAAGAGCTTCTTCTTCTCGAGCAGCTGGGCGAACTACGCGACGGCGAAGCCCGGCACGCTTCGCTTGGTTCCCGACGCGAAGAGGTTGGCGGTGCTAAGCCAAGACTACGACGAGATGCAGGCGATGATGTTCGGGGCTTCGCCCAAGTGGAGCGAGATCATCAAGGAACTCAAGCAGCTCGAGGGTCGGATCAACGGCTGAGATCATGGCGATGAAGCTATCCGTCGGGATTCTCCAGCTAAAGATCACGTTGGACGGGATCGAGCCGCCTATCTGGCGGCGGATTCTTGTCCCGAGCTGGATTCCTTTCCTGAAGTTGCACAAGATCATCCAGCGCGCGATGGGCTGGAAAGATTGCCACCAACACAGCTTCGCGTCCAATGGACGCGGAGAGCTCAAGTCGGCGATGGAGAAGTCTGTCCAACTTGGGCACTTGATCAAGAAGGAGGGCGAAGTCTGGGGATTATGCCGAATTCGGCATAAGCCCCATAATGCCGACTCCGCAATTATGCCGACTTGGAGGGCTTGGGGACTTCACCTTGCCCGTAGGGGCTTAAAAGCGAGTGGGCATAATCCGACAATAAATATCTGCCATCCTCCTCTC
>JACQAZ010000019.1 GCA_016194705.1 Elusimicrobiota bacterium
CATGGCCATTGCGGCGTACGCCGCCAAAGTCGCGGCCGCGGCACCCATCATCCCCCAGCGCGGGATCCACAGCAGGTTCGCCCCGATGTTGACGATCGCGCCGAGTGCGGTCGCGTAGGCCACGAACTCGCTGCGCTTGGCGAGCGTCGGGCCGACGAGCATGTTGATGTAGACGCCGTTGAAGAGATAGCCCAAGGTGACCACGGGCACGATGGAGAGCCCCGGCCAATAGGCCGGCGCGATCAGCGAGCGCCCGGCGAAAAGCAGCGAAGTGACGGCCGGGGAGACGAAGAGGGAGACCAGGATCAGGAGACCCGAGGCCCCCGCGGTCCAGTAGGTCAGCACGCGACCGAAGACCTTGCCCGCGCCGGCCTTGGCGGCGCGCTGGAGGAAGAAGGGGCGCCAGCTCGCGTCGAACATGTTGACGACCATCATCATGAAGATCCCCAGGCGGTAGTTGGCCTGGTAAAGCCCGACCGTGGCGTCGTCGGTCATGAACTTGAGTATGGGCCGGTCGATGACTTGGACCATCATCGAGGCCAGGCCCGCCGGCACCAGCGGAAGGGCGAAGCGCAGCAAGTCCTTGTGGAGCGAGCGGTCGAAGATATTGGAGACAAACGGAACGAAGACCGGCGTCAAGATCGCCAAAGTCGCGCAGGCCGTGACCAGGCTGGCCAGGAAGACGCCGCGCACGCCCATGCCCAACACGGCGACGAAGACGATGTTGAGAGAAAGGTTCATGACGATGTTGACGACCTTGATGCCGGCGTAGACTCCCGCTCGATGGGTCATGCGCAGGTAGGCGAAGGGCACCAAGGCGGCCGCGTCGAATGCCAGGATCCAGGCGGCGTAGCGCGTCACATCCGTGAGCTCCGGCGGTACGCCGGCGTAGACTGACAAGGGTCCGGCGAAGGCGTGGATGAGCGCGGAGACGGCCAGCGAGGTCGCCGCCAGCGACCAAAACGCCGTCGAGAAGCAGGCCTCCTCCCGGGCCTCGGAGGCCGGATCGAAGAAGCGCATGAACGCGAAGTCCATTCCGTGGCCGTAGAGCACGTTGAGGAAAGCGAGATAGGAGAACAAGGTCGCCACGACGCCGTATTCCGACGGGACGAGGAAATGCGTGTAGAGCGGCAGCAGCAGGAAATTGAGCAGGCGGCCGACGACCGTCGAGAGTCCGTAGACGGCCGTTTCCTTGGACAGCCTCTTGAGCTCCTCGAGCATCGGCGGGATTCTATCAAAATTAACCGGTCATTACGGCCCGGCTGGTCTTGCCGGATCGGCGCTGCGTGCTATTGCTTGGAAAGCGGATAAAAATAGCCGCCAAACGAGCTTTCAGGGAACGCCGTCCTCGCGACGAATCCTTTGACCCAATCCCTCTGTACGTGAAAATCCCCGGACTCCGCGAGGACGACATGCGGGACCTCGTCGTACTCAAGGTCCTGAAGCCGGGCGTAGAGCAGATCGCGCTTTTGAGGGTCCATCTCCGCTTTGGCCTCATCGATGAGCTCGTCGAACCTGGGGTCCGCGAATTTCTGCCTCAAAGGGTAATTCCCCTTCGAGTAGAGGAAGTAGAATGCGAGCTCATGCGGATCCGGTCCGCCATCGGAGCCCATGATATACACAGGCAGCTTCGAGGCTTTGGCCGCATCGATCATGGTCGGCCACTCCACGATGCGGACATCGACCTTGAATTTCGGGTTGAGACTTTCGACGTTGCGTTTGAGGATCTGGCAGGCGGCTTGCCGCATGGAATTGCCGGAGTTGGCGGCCAACGTCAGCTTGAAGCCCTTCTCCCAGAGCACGCCGCCCCAGGCGAGCTTGAAGTGTTCCTCCGCCGCCTTAAGATCGAGGCGACGGGAACGCCCCTGAGGGTTATGGCCGGGAACGACTCTCGGGATGCAGCCCGTGGCTGGGGTTCCCCTGCCCAAGACGTCCGAGATGAATCTCTGATAGTCAAAAGCGGCGGCAAAGCCCGCGCGGACGTTCTTGTCCGAAAAAAAGTCGAGCGGGATGCCGTCGCCGTCGAGGCGTCCCGATCCGATATAGTTATTCCCCGAGGGATTGACCTTGTAGGTGAAGAACAGGACGTTGCTTAATCCCGCGTTCGGCAGATCGTCGATGATCTCGAGGCCAGGAATATTCTGAAGCTGCGAGAAGAGAGAGCGATCGGCATAGATCATGTCCGCATCGCCCGCCTCGAGCATCAGCTTGCGCGTCGCGAACTCGCTGATCGCCCGGATCACGACACGCTTCAAAGCGGCCTTGGGGCGCCAATACCTCTCGTTTCGGATCAAGATGATCTCCCTGGTCTGACGATCCCACCGTTCGAGCTGGAAAGGCCCGGTGCCGTTGGCGCGCGCGAAGAACGGCGGGTCCTCCTTCTTGAAATCATCGATTTTTCGCCAAGTCGGCTCGGTCCCGTCCCAGTCGCCGTTCTTGGCGGCCCAATCCTTGGAGACGATCGGCACCGAGCCAAGATGATCGATGAAGAACGCGTAGGGACGAGGTAGGCTCAGAATGACAGTATTTCCTCGGACCGAAACGGCGCGGTTGGCGTCCTCCCAGAGGCGCGGCCGGATCCGGCCGTGCTCGTCGCGCGTGGAGGCGTAGCCCAACAGGGACTCTCGAAGCAGCGAGCTGGGAGCGCTGAACGGCTCGATCAGCAAGGTGCGCAGCAAAGAATACCGCACGTCTTCCGCGCTCAGCAAGGTCCCGTCCTGGAACTGGACTCCGTGGCGGATCGGAATCGTATAGGTCTTCCCGTCCGCGGAGATCAATCCGTTTTCTTTGCTCGGGACTTTCATGCCGAGGAGAGGAATCATTTTCTGCATCGAAGCCCCGTCGAATTGGAAGAGCGTGTCGTAGATGTTGAGGATGACTAGCCTGCTGGGGCTGTCGCTGGCCCAAATCGGATCCAGTGTATCGACGGCGGATAGGTTGAGATAAGTCAGGGTTTCGGGGTTCTTGACGACGCCCGCGGCTGCTGCGGGCGAAAAGCCTATGAGCAGGGTCAACAGGACTCTAAACGAACTCTTCAGCGCTAGGTATCGCATGATCGTGGAGTATAGGGTCCAGGATCAACAAAATCAAGGGGTTGCGCGGAGTGACGCCGTGCTTGACTTTTTTCGGTTCCCGGTCTATTATTCAGGGCTGTTTCGGCCATATTAAGGAAACAGCTGCCGCCCTGGCGCTCGCGCGATTGCCCTGTTATACTGGAGGTACGCTATGCCGGCCGAAGTGCTCGTCCTAAACCGCAATTTCTACGCCATCGAGGTGGCCTCGTGGGAGAGGGCCATGGCTCTCCTCTATTTGGGCCGCGCCTCGGTCGTCGACGACGAGTACAACATCCACGACTTCGAGACCTGGATCCAGCTCTCGCAGGCCATCGAGGAGCATCCCTCGGGCTTCGTCCACACGCCGACCCTCAAGGTGGCCATCCCCGAGGTGATCGCGCTCAAATTCTTCGACAAGGTGCCCAAGCAGGAGATCCCCTTCACGCGCCGCAACATCTACGAGCACTACGGCCACCATTGCTGCTATTGCGGCAAGAACTTCCCCCCCAGCGAGCTCAACCTCGACCACGTCGTTCCGCGCTCGCGCGGAGGAACGACCGACTGGAGCAACATCGTCACCGCCTGCATCCCCTGCAACCTCAGGAAGGGCAACCGCATGCCCTCCGAGGCGCGCATGAGGCTCAAGATCCCGATCTCCAAGCCGAAGTACCGCGCCGGCGTGACCTTGATGTGGCGCGCTCCGTTCAAGGTGCGCCGCTCGTGGCAGCGCTTCGTCGACCGCGCCTACTGGGACAGCCAGCTCGAAGAATAACGGGTCTTGACAACAGGACCTTTCGGGGCCATCCTTTAATGATGATGTTCCGCAGCAACCACGACAACCTCTCGCAGGCCCAGCTCTTGACCCAGCTGTCGATGCCGTGGAGGTCCCACGCCCAGCTCTCGCGTCTCTCGGCCAGGCCGCGTCAGACGCAAGAGAGCTTCGAGTTCGCGGTCTTGGGCGACGCCGAGCCGGGGCGCTTTTGGATCTTCCGCGCGCTCTTCAACCAGCCCGGCGTGTTTCAGAGACAGCTCGCCGCGATCCAGGAGCAGGCCGTCGATTTCAGCGTCCAGCTCGGCGACATGGTCAGCTGCGGACACGCGCACAACTACGTTAATTTCTTCCGGCAGCTCAACGAGGTGCGGGTCACCAAGCCCTACCTGACCGTCATCGGCAACCACGACCGCTCGAACCCCCACGGCCGGTCCCATTCCAGGATGTACCGCTCCCTCTTCGGCCGCAGCAACTATTTCTTCGACTACGGCGGCGTGCGCTTCGTGACGCTGGACTCGAGCCGCGGCCGCCTCACGGGCCTCCAGCTCAAATGGCTCAGGATGGTCTTGAGCACGCGCCTGCGCAAGGTGGTCTTCACCCACATGCCGCCGGTGGTCTTGAAGCTCTGGGGAGGCGCCGCGGCGCACCACTTGGGCGGCTTCGAGAGAGGTGCAAGGCAGTTCACCGATCTTATGACCGCGCTCGAGGTCGAGCGCGCCTACATGGGCCACGTGCACTGCTTCGGCGTGCAGGACTACAAGGACGTGCGCTACATACTGACCGGCGGCGGCGGGTCTCCGTTGTTCCCCTCGGGCGCCTCCGACAAGTTCCACCACTACCTGACCGTCTCAGTGGCGCCCTCGGGCCTGCGCGAGCGGGTCCATTCGCTCGACGGCTCGTCCTTCGTGATCCCGTCGGGCAAGGTCGTCCTACCGAGCTGATCAGTAGGGGTCGCGCACGAGCCCTTTCAGGCCTCCGGTCTTGATGAAGTAGATCGGCTGGCCGTTCTTGTCCTTCCAAACTGTCGAATCCTCGGATTCGTCGCGGTTGTCGCCGAGCACGAAGAGCCCGTCCGGCGGCACCGTCAGGGGCCCGATGTCGTCGCCCACCAGGCGCTCCGCGCCGCGCTTGTGCACCGCGTAGGGCTCATCGAACTCCTTGCCGTTGATGAGCACCTTCTTCTCGCGCAGCTCCACGGTCTCGCCGGGCAGCGCGATCACTCGCTTGACGAGGTCGATGTCCTCGCCGATGGGGGAGGGGAAGACGACGACGTCGCCGCGCTTGGGGGCGCGCTCGCGCAAAGTGATTTTGTCCGACCAGAGGCGTTGGCCGACGTGATAGGTGGGCTCCATCGAGCCGGTCGCGACATAGATGAACTCGACGACCCAGGTGCGCAGGGCGAAGGTGATGGAGACCGCGACGGCGGCGAGAAAGCCCAGGCGCGAGAGGCTCACGGCCCTAGGATAGCCCGGCCGGGGCGGTATTTCAAGTCCCTACGGCGAGGCGAGGTCGATCGCCGCGTCCATCGCGCGGTCGAGAACGCGCGTCGTGAGGTCGCGGCCGTAGCGCGAGAGCGTCAAGCCGACGATGTCGATGACGACGAGCACCGAACTGAGCAGCAGGACGTACTCGACCGAGCTCTGGCCTCTGGGCCGCGTCTTCATAGCCTCAGTGTGAGCGACCCGCGAGGGCCGCGCCTGGGCCTAAGGTCCTAGAATACAAAGGGAACAATTTGGGGGGCTCAATCGTATACTCTTATGGGCTTCCAAAGCCGTCTTGACATACAGTGTTATACGGACTACACTGTATGAGAGTCATCGAGCTCCTCTGCAGCGATGAGACGGAGCTCCACATGATCTCCGGCCACAACATAACCTTTGAAGAAGCTGAGGAAGCCATTTTCGTTCGAAGCTTCGTCGTTCGGGGAAGAGAGAAAGGGGTCTACGAATACCTTGGCAGGACGAATGAAGGGAGGTATCTGATGGTCGCTGTACGTTCGTTCGGGAAAGGCGTGGCTCGAGTCATCACTTCGCGGGAAATGACCGACGCCGAACGTCGACGCTACAATGCGCATATCGCGCACTGAAAGACCATGAAGAATATGCACAAGAAAAAGAAGATGACGGAGGAGGAACTTCGCGATTGGTACGACAAGACTTCGATGGTCGACCAAGGAATCGTCCGGCCGGTCAAGGTGACATTCGCGAAGGATTTTAAGGCGAGAGTCGTGGGCCCCAGACGCCTTGTCGCCCTGCGCCTCGAGGCCGACACGCTCGAGAAGATAAAAGTCCTCGCGGTGCAAAAGGGGCTGAACTACTCCACGCTGATGCGGATGTGGATCACCGAGAGGCTTCGGCAGGAGAAGGCTTAAAGTGCAACGACTGTGTTCCTGCCTTCCAGTATGCGCGGATTAGATCCCAGCTCGAGCTAACGGAACAGGGTGAGCTTCGGTCCGTGTCTGGCCCACCGGCGCCGCTTCTGCGACCCAGCGAGCAGATGGTCGGCGTCGAGGTCGATGAACTCGAAGACGCCGGTCCCCATGGCGAAGTGGACGCTGGGCGACAAGCCCGCCCCGGTCTCGGTCATGCAGCCGATCATGAGCTTGAGGCCCGCCGCGCGCGCGACGGCGGCGATCTCGAGCGAGCGCATGATGCCGGATTTCGCGAGCTTGATGTTGATCGCCTTGGCCGCTTGGTCGTCGGCGATGCGCACCGCGTCCTCGGGCGTCTGGCAGGATTCGTCGAGCGCGACCGGCACGGGACAGCTCTTCGAGAGCGCTCGCATCTTCTCGTAGTCGGACTTGGGCAGGGGTTGTTCCAATAGACGGACATTGGCGCCTTCCTTCAGACACGCCTCGACAAGGTTCAGGGCGCCTGAGGGCGTCATGCCCTGGTTGCCGTCGAGGATCAGCGGCGCGTTGCGCCGCGCCTTGCGCGCCGCGCGCACGCGCGCGAGATTGACTTTCAAATCCCCCCCGACCTTGATCTTGAAGATTCGGAAGCCCTCGCGCGCGGCCTCGCGGGCGGCCGACTCAGTGTCGGCGGCTTTTTCCCACGCCGACAAAGTGATGTCGGTCTCGAGCTTCGAGAGTCTTCCGCCGAACCACTCGGCCAACGACAAGCCCTTTGACGCGGCCAAAGCCTCGAGCAAAGCGCACTCGAAGGCCCCGGCGGCCGTGCTCGCGGGCGCGCAGCGCTTCCAGACGGCGTCGATCAGCGGCCTATGGCCGGCGGCGTCGCGATTAAGGGCCCAGCGTCCCACGGACTCAAGCAGGCGCGCCATGCGCCTCGGTTTGAGATGCGCCAGGGCCAGCGAGGTCGACGCCTCGCCGTAGCCTTCGGCGCCGTTCTTGAGCCGCAGCGTCAAGCCGACGTTGACCGTGTGCGTCTTTCGTCCGAGGGAAGTCACGAAGGGCCGCTTGAGCGGCGTCTCGAAGACCCTGACGCGGAACGAGCGGACTGTTTCCCGCATGTCCGAGGAATATAACAAATTGTGTTATAATCAGGGCATGAGGCGACCGTTCGCCGTGGCCGCGATCATCGCGCTGCTTTCTCCCGCCGCTTTCGCGCAGTTCTCCTCGACGACGCTCAGGGCCGTCGACGTCTACCGCTCGGACCAGATCTCGGCCGATCAGATCAGGCAGCAGAACGGATCCCTGCTCGACGCCTACGCGCGCCTGCGCTACGAGGGCCGCAAGAGCCGGCTCAAGGAAGCGTCGAACCTCAAGGCCCAGCTCGAGGGCAAGGTCCGGGCCATGGGCAAGTTCGCCTTCGTCGACCTCTACTACGGCGATTACGCGACCTCGGCCGCGCGCAAGCTCTACATCACCTTCGACGTCGTCGACGAGGCGGAGACCAAGACCCGCATGCCGTTCCGGCCGGCCCCGAAGGGCCATCTCGCCGATCCAGGCGGCCTGTTGGAAGCTTGGCAGCAATACGATCAGATCGGGCTCGCCCTGACCGGCCAGGGGCTGCTCTCAAGCTCCGAGCACGCCTCCTGTTCCGGGTACTATTGCCGCTGGGGCTCCTCGACGCCCGAGCTGGCGTCCTGGGAGGCCAAGCTCTCGCAGGGCGCCGAACCCCAGAAGAAGGCTCTCATGAAGGTCGCGCGCGAAGACGCGGAGCCCGCGCGCCGCGCGGCCGCGCTCTACGCCTTGTCCTACATCGCCGACGGCAACGAACTCGCGAAGTTCGCGCTCGAGGCGCTCGAGGATCCCTCCGTCGAGACCAGGGCCGCGGCCCTGCAGATCGTCTCCGACATCGCCGTCTATCACAAGACGATCTTCGTCGATCTCAGCCGCATCGTCGCGGTGCTCGATTACCCGACCGTTTCGGACCGCAGCAAGGCGCTCGGGATGCTCGTCGCCTTGGCCGACCTGCCGACCTACCGTCCCTACATCCTCACGCGCGCCGCCCCGCTTCTGCTTGCGCTGCTCCGGATGGATCAGCCCTGCATCCACGACCTCGCCTTCACCTTGCTCGCGGTGCTCTCGCAGGCCGCCTATGACGGGCGGGACTACGACTCCTGGGGCCGGTGGCTCGAGAATCACGCCTCGAGCGCGACCGTCGTCGCGCCCGAGGTCCGCAAGAAGCATGCCCGCTAGCTGGTTCAAGCCCTCTGCGCCAACCTCCGTCGGCATCGGCTTCAAGATGACGCCGGCGCTTCTGGTCAAGATCTTCGCCAGCACGACTCTTTGCGTGCTCGGGATGTACTACCTTGGCAAAGGCAGGAAGGAGCACGACTTCCCAAAGATGATGCTCGGCAGCGTGCTGATCCTGGCGGGACTCTTCGTCTTTTAGCCGCGCGCCGTCAGTGCGGGCGGCGCTTCTGGACCTCCTGTTCCATCTCCTTTTCGAGGTCCTCCATCTCGGCCATGTCCGCCATCAACTGATCGATCTTGTACGGCTTGGCGGGCGTGACGATCTCCGCCTTTGCGGGCTTCGCGGCTTTGGCCTCCGGCTTTGGCGCGTTCTCTTCCTTCACTTGCGCCTTCTCGACGGGCTTGGCTTGAGGTTTTTCCTCGGCGGGCTTCTCCTCTGCCGGCTTGCCCGCCTCCGGCGAGGGGCGGTCTTCCTCGGCGGGAGCCTTCGCGAGCGTGACCGCCGAGCCGGCCAGCCAGCTCTTGACGACGCTGGACTTTAGGGAGAAATTGACGCTCGTGATCGTCAGTCCATCGGCGGCCTTGCGCGCCATCGAGGTGTTGACGCCGATGAGGTTTCCCTGCCGGTCGATCAGCGGCCCGCCGGAGTTGCCCCGGTTGATGGAGGCGTCGGTCTGGAAAACGTTCTTGCCTTTGACCCCGCCGAGATCGGCGACGACGGTGCTGACGACGCCTGTCGTCAGGGTCCAAAGGCCGCCTTGCTCGGGATGGCCGATGGCCACCACGGGGTCCCCCGCCGAGACCGAGTCCGCGTCGCCGATCGCGAGCACCGCGGCGCCGGCGGGCTTCTCGTCGAGTTCGAGCAGCGCCAAGTCCAGGGCGCGGTCGGCCTTGATGACGCGCGCGGAGCGGCCGTTGATCAGGTCGGTCTTGGGGTCTCCGCTCAGCTTGGCGGGCTTGAAGTAGACGTGGATGTTCTCATAGGGCTTCCCGGTCGAAGCCTTCAGGGCCACGTGCGCGTTGGTCAGGACATGCCCGTTCTCGTCGATCAGCGAGCCCGAGCCCAGCTCTCCGGTCCCGTCGGGCCCTGTGCACATCAGCAGGACCACCGCGGGGCCGTCCTTCTGATAAATCTGGCGGGGGCTGAGCTCCGCCTGCGCGGCGGCGAAGGCGGGCGCGAGCAAGGCGGCCAGCAGCGTGGACCTGATCATAAAGGATAGACCTCCTCAACGGGAACGGCGCACGTTAGTATAGCCTCGGCGCCGGACCCTCGTCAAGCGCGTCGGGAAGAGACTTCGGTCACACGCCGCTCAAGGACTGATGCGCCTGGCGTCGATGAGGCCCACGCCTTCGGCCGCCGGCGGCAGGCAGGCCTGCCGCGTGCACAGGCGCCGCGCGGCCGCGGCCATGGTCTGCGCGACCTCCGCGGGTCCCCGCGCGCCCCTGGCCGCGGCGATCGCGGCCAGCCCGCCGACGTGCGGCGAGGCCATCGAGGTCCCCGAGTGCATCGCGTATTTCCCCCCGGGGGCGGTCGAGATCACATCGACGCCGGGAGCGATGAAAGAGACGTAGTCGCCCTGGCTCGAGAACTTGGCGAGTCCGTTGTTCTTGTCGCTCGCTCCCACCGCGATGACCCCCGGATAGGCGCCCGGGTAGGACGGGTCGTTGTCGGGTCCCTCGTTGCCCGAGGCCGCGACGATCGTCACGCCCTTGTTGAGCGCGCGGGCCACGGCGCGCTCCAACGACGGGCTGGTCTGCGGCGAGCCGAGAGACATGTTGATGACGTCGACGCCGCGGTTGGCGGCCCAGTTAATGCCTCGCACGATGTTGGAGACCGAGCCGCCGCCCTTTTCATCGAGGACCTTGACGGGGATCACGTGCGCCAGGGGTGCTACGCCGACCACTCCCTTGCCGTCCCATCGGGCCGCGATGGTGCCTGCGACGTGCGTGCCGTGACCCTGGTCGTCCATCGGCTCCGCCTCGGGATCGACGAAGTTGACGCCTTCGTCGAGCCGGCAATCGAGGTCCGGGTGTCCGCAGTCGACGCCCGTGTCGACGACCGCGACGGTCGCTCCGGCGCCCATCGTTGCGGGCGCGCTCTCGTCCCATTCCTGGGGAGCCTTGACGCGCTCGATGCCCCAAGGCACCTCGCCCGAGATCAGGTCGGACGGCGGCGCCTGGACCGCGGCCATCTTCGGCAGTCCGCCCATGACGGCGGGGAGGCCCGGCAGCGGCGTCGACGCGAAGGTCTGCGGCCCGTCGATCTTGAGCCAGTTGACGTAGAAGTCGTCCTCGACATCCTGCACGTGCTTGTAGCCTCGCAGCTTCGCCTTGTCGGTGGCGAGTTGGTCGTCGGGGACCTCGATGATGATCAAATCGATGTTGGCCAGGTCCTCGACTGAATCCAGGCCGAGAAGCTGGGCGAGTTCGGCCTTCTCGGCTTCCGACAGGCGCGAATCCACGCTGATGATGAGGCGTTTTACGCCCCTCCCTCCTCCTCGGCGGCTGCGGGCGAAGGACGGAGCCGCGGCGGCGAGTCCTACGACAAAGGCCAGCAGGAACGACCAGGCTCGGCGATGACGGGTCATTTAATCTCCCTTAACTAATCCGCCTCCCCGAAAAAAAAGAGGAGGTCGGCGTCTCTCCCCTGGTGACGCCGGGTTGGGCCCGGCGGTGGATGCTCCCCGGCCTGATCCCGGGGATTACAAGGTCATCAGCAGTGTAAGCCGGATGGCCTAGTTTGGGGAGGGTCGTTAGTCCCAGGACAATCCTGGGACCTTTGGTCCGGGGTCGGCCCCGAAGGGCCCAAGCCTAGTTCGCCGGGCTCGGGGGCGGCGGCGCGCTCCCCCCGCCGGAGCTTTCCATGCGGGCGGGTTCGCTGGGAGCCTCGGCGGGCGGCTCGTGAGCGGACCTCTTTTTCTTGATCGAGGTTTTCTTCTTGTAGACCGCGTGTCGGACAGGAGCGGGCTTGGCCTTCTTGGTCTGCGCGGTCTCGCCCTTGGGCGCGGGCGCGACGGCGGCGGCGGCCGGAGCCGCGGGGATCGCGGTGGCCTCGAGCTCGAGGCTCTCGCTCTTCCAGGGTTTCTCGATCCATTCGCGGAACCAGTCCTTCTGGTCGGAGAGCTGCTTCTTGTCGAAATCCTCCCGTGCCGTTTCCTGCTTGTCGCTGAAGCGCTCGAGCTCTTTGTCGCGCTCCTCGGACCTGACGGACTTCAAGAACAAGAAGAAGGCTTTGCGCTCCTCGGCGATGTAGCGCTCGAAGTCGAGGCGTTCCTTCTCCATCTTGAGCTGGAAGCCTGCGATCCGGTCGAGCTGCTGCTTGACCTTGCCGGCGCGGGTCGAGAGTTTGACGTCGAGCGCGCCGCGCCGCTGGTCGAGATCCTGGTCGCTTAGTCCCGGGCCGGGTCCGCCCTTGGAGTCCTTAGACGAGCTACCTTCGGCCGTGGCGCATGAGGCCAGGCAAAGGATGAGGGCCGGAAGCAGCGCGTGGCGAGAAAGCATCGTTGTCGTCTCCTTGGATCGGGCCTTCCAGGCCCGGCCGCAACAAGTATATTGGTCCGTCCCGGACCTGTCAAGACCGGGGCCGTGAAATGGTGTCCCCGACAGGAATCGAACCTGTATCGCATGCTTAGAAGGCACGTGCTCTATCCATTGAGCTACGGGGACGCGTGCGTCTCTACGTCTTCTTCGGCGGAGCCTTGCGGATCGTCCGTGAAAAATTGAGGTTCTTCTGCGCCAGGGCGTCGTGGAACCAGCGCATGAGGCGGCGCTGGTAGCCCTCCAGCGACTCGGTGTACGAGCCGCTCGCGTCGACCTCGCGCGGGAAGGGCAGGCCCTGCAGCCAGCTCGTGGCTTTGCCGTTCTTGTACATGACGAAAGCCGGCAGCGGCTCGAGCGAGACCTTCGGGGACAGCAAGCCGCTGGCTCCGACCGCCGCGCCGTCGAACCGGTAGAACGCGTAGCGCCCTTTGAATTCGGGAGCCAGCGCGTCGAGCACCGGGAGGATCGCGTCGCAGTCCGGGCAATCGGGCCTCACCACGGTCAGTAAGACCGTCGTGCCCGCGCGCAGCACCGTCGGCTTGAAGTCCTGCGGAGTCAAGGGCTTCACCGGGGAGGCGGCCAGCTGTTCGCCGACTTCGCCGGCCTGCCCCATCGCGCCCTTCTTGGCGCTGTCGTAGCGGCTGAGAGTGGCTTGACCGCCTCCGCTCGACGAGGAGGACCCGCCGCCTGCCGCGCCCTCCTGAGGTTTGGCGGCCGACTGGGTCGCCGTGTCCTCGCCGCAGCCTCCCGCGCAGCCGGGAAAAATCGGCAGAAGCACGAAGAAAAAAAGCGCCGCCAAGAAAGTCGAAAGAGTCGTGACAGGCCGTTTTTTCATTTCATCACTCCTGGCTCAGGGCGATGCCCCGGGTTTCCGGAAAGGTCCAGACCCACCCCGCCGTGAGGAGCGCGAAGGCGACAGCGAGCAGCAGCCCGCGCGAGACTCCCGCGGAAGCGGCCAGCGAGGCCATTGCGAGCTGGGTCACGAATTGGAAGCCGCGCGCCATGTTGTAGACCGTTCCCATCGCGGTGTTCCGAATCGAGGTCGGAAAGAGTTCTGCGAGCAGCGCTCCGAACCCGGCGGTGCAGCCGGAGCCCAGTCCGACGGCTCCCATCGCCGGCCAAAACAGCGTCGGGTTCTGGAGCATCTCGGCTCCATACAAAGACAGCGCGGTCAACCCCGCGGCGGTGAGCAGAGAATAAAGCGTGAAAGCGGGACGCCGGCCCAGCCGGTCGGCGAGCCAGCCGAAGGCGAGCATTCCTGCGAATTGTCCGCCTTGGGCGACCAAAATGAACTTGAGCCGTATCCCGGCGAAGGAGGAGGAATGCGCCTGCGCGTCGAGCTCGGCGAAATATTCGGGGAGCCAAACGTAGGTCAGCCAGTACGTACCGAGCTTCGAGCAGCCGAGGATCCAGGCTTGCAGCGCGCGCCGCCAATGGTCGCGCAGCAAGGTCCGATACTGCCCGAAAAGGGAGACGGGACCGCCGCCCGCCTGACGGACCAGCCACAGGGGCGACTCTGCCACGTTGCGGCGGATGAAGACGACGAGCACGGCCGGAAAAGCGGAGAGGAAGAAGACCCAGCGCCAGCCGATGCGGGGCTCGAGGACCAGGCCCGCCAGCACGGCCAATGCGACTCCCAGGGGCTCGCCGGCCTGCAGCAGAGCCGCGGCCCGGCCCCGCTGCTCCTTTGGGAAGATCTCCGCCATCAGCGCGTGGCCGGTCGCCCATTCCCCCCCGACGCCGAAGCCGGTCAGCGCGCGGAACAACGCCAATGAGAGCAAGCCCGTGCTGAGCCCGCACAATCCCGTGCCGAGGCAGTAGATCAGGATCGTCCACGCCATCACGCGGCGGCGGCCGAAGCGGTCGGCCAGGCCTCCGAAGACGACGCCGCCGACGCCGGAGGCCGCCAGGGCCAGCCCGACGAGCAGGCCCTTGTTGTGTTCGAAGCTCGCCCCCCAGCCGAGGTCGCGGCTGATGGCCTTGGCCAAGTAGGCGAAGAGTATCAGGTCGTAGAAGTCGAAGAGCCAGCCGAGCAGGCAGATCGAATAGGCGCGCCAGCGGGAGGCCGCGTCGAGCGGCGCGGGCGCGGTCGGGAGGGCGGCCGGGGCCGTGGCGTGGGGCATAAGGCCCACCATTATATATTAAGGATGCCGGGTCAGGGCACGGTGAAGCTCGTGCCGTCGGCCTTGTGGACGGTTTCGCGGATGCCGTCGGGCGTGACCTCGACCGTCAGGTAGTGGTGGAAGTTGTTGCGCACGCCGCCTGGGAACAAAGGCGAGCCGCCGCCGCCGGTGATGACGTAGCGCACTCCTCGAAATTCCTTGAAGCGGAGTCCGTGGATATGACCGACGTACACCCGCTCCACCTTGCGGCGCGAGACGAGGTCGGCGAACTCGGCGGAGCCTTCCTTGAAGCCTCCCCAAGATTTGTCCCCGCCCCCCTTGCCCCAGGGTTTGATGACGGCCGGCGCCATGTGGGTGAACACGATTTTCCGCTTCGCCGTGTCGAGGGCCGCGTCGAGCCAGCGCAGCTGGTCTGCGGTGAGCCTTCCGGCGCTGGAGTCCACGGTGACGAACCGCGTTCCTCCGTGATCGAAGAAATAGTCGGTCTTGCCGAACAGCGAGCGGTAGAGTTGGTTGTCGCTGACCCCGTGCGGCTTGCGGCGATCGTGATTGCCGATGACGGTGAGATAGGGTTTCTCGGGGCCCACGCCTGCCAGGGTCTTGAAGAACTCGAGAAAATTGCGCATGGTGCCGCGGCTGACCATGTCGCCGAGCTGGACCGTGAAGTCGGCGCCGCGGCGGGCCGAGTCCTTGAGCAGGCGCGTGAAGACCCCTGGAACGTTGAAGAGCAGGCGCCAGAGAGCGAAGCGTCCCGGCTCGGCGTCGCCGATCACGGTGAAGCGGAAGCTCTCGCTCTCGGCGCGCGGCGTTTGGGCCAGCTTCTCGAGCTGCGCGTCGGTGCGCAATG
This sequence comes from Elusimicrobiota bacterium, assembly GCA_016194705.1. Lineage (GTDB taxonomy): Bacteria > Elusimicrobiota > Elusimicrobia > UBA1565 > UBA9628 > PALSA-1176. The sequence goes on from JACQAZ010000019.1 coordinate 14,936, forward strand.
GAGACGAGAGGCTGCGCACGTGGCGGCGCAGCCGGGTGCCGGGAGATTCGAAGGCGGGATTTGATCCGGGAAGGGCCTCGTAGCCCAAGAGGTGCGATTGCAGCAGGGGCAGCGCTCCCCCGGCTGCGTTGAGCTCGTCGAAGACGGCTTGGCCCCCGATCCGGCGGTCGACCTTGAGGTTCTTGTGCACCATGATCGTCCCGTCGGGCGCTCCGGGATGGCCGACGAGGCCCGCCGATTCGCCGTCGCGCACGACCATCCAGCGCCCCGCGGAGAGCAGGCTCTCGAAGAGGGCCGGGGAGAAATGAAACCGCACGACGCGGCCGTACTCACCGCGGCCGGCCTTGTGTTCCTCGGCGCTGTACTGATCGCTGACCGACCCCTGCCAAAACAAGGAGAAGCCTTTGTTGCCCAGGTCCCCCGCAAGTAGGGCGGCGCCGGCGTCGAGCGCTCCGAGCTCCGCCTCCGACATGACGCGATAGACGGCGACCGAGGGCTGGCCGGCGAAAGATGACGTTTCCAACGGCAGGCGGACCGGCGTGTCGAGGGCCGGGATGGCCGGCGTCAGCCGATGGAGGGAGAAGCCCGCGTCGGAAGCCAGGGAGGGAATCCTGGGAACGGCGCGCTCGGCGGCGCGCATCGGCCAAGCAAGGGCCAAGAGCAGCAAGAATGCCTTGCGCATCCGTTGATTATAGCGAGTGACGCACGCGCGGGCCCGGCCTTCGAGGTCCCAGAATCGCGGAGTATTGGGCCTAGCCCGGCTTGGGCCTACCGGCCCCGGCGGCGATCGGCGGATGGTGGATGAACTGGATCGAGTTGCCCTCGGGATCGCTGGCGTAGAAGGAGCGCGCGCCGTCGCGATGCGTCTTTGGCTCGTTGGCGAGCTTGACGCCGCGGGCCTTGAGGTGCGCGGCCCAGGCGTCGACGTCCTCGGCGCGCTTGAGCATGATGCCGAAATGGTCGAGCGAGCCGCCTTTCGGCTGGATCTTCTCGCGGTGCAGGGCGAGATTGTCGCCGTCGCGGGTCAGGTAGACGTTGTCGCCGTCGGGCCGCCATTCGACGCGGTAGCCCAGCACTTTGGCGTAGAACGCCTCGGCCGCCTCGAGGTCGCAGACTTTCAGAGCGATGTGCCGTATGCCCAAAGTCGCGGGAGGCTCGCTTGTGTCGACCATGCGCTAAATTGTATCACATGGGCGCCCATGGCCTCCCGCTACGAGAAGAACATCGCGCTCCAGCCGGGCCTCATCCGCGCCATACTCGCCAGCCCGCGCCCGGCTTGGATGGACGAGCTCAAACCCCGCCCGGTCTATTTCGTCGGCGTGGGCACCAGCTTCCACCTCGCTCAGATCGCGAAGATGCTCTGGCGGCGCCACGTTTCGTTGAAGGCGCATGCCGCGCACAGCTTCGATTTCGCGCGCATCCCTCAGCCGGCGGGCAAGGGCGACGTCGTCGTGCTCCTCTCGCATCGCGGGACCAAGTCGTACACCGTCGAGTCGGCCAATGCGGCCCACAAGGCCGGAGCGACGACGGTCGGGATCACGAGCGTCGGGAGCCCTTGGAAGGACTCGCTCGATCACAAGATCGAGGCCTGCGAGGCCGAGGACACCGGGGCCTTTACGAAGTCGATGACCTCGACCTTGGCTTGGATCGCGCGCTGGATCGACGCGCCGAATCTGACGAAGGAGCTGCTGTCCGCGTGCGGGAACCTCGAGGCCGGCCCCTCCTTCCCGATGCTTGGTCCCGACGCCGACGTGGTCCTGCTCGGCGACCTCGAGCGCGAGTGGATCGCCCGCGAGATCTCGCTCAAGCTCCAGGAGGCCGCCTACCTGCGCGCGCGGCCCTTCGGCCTCGAGGAGTTCCTGCACGGCCCGCGCATCTCGGTCGACGCGAAGAGCTCCGTTCTGGCTTTCGTCTCCGAGGAGCCGCGCTGGCAGACCGTGCGCGAGTATCTCAAGGCCGTCGAGGTCCCGCTGCTGGAGATCAAGGGCGGTTGGCTCGAGCAGCTCTTTTGGGGCCAGCGCTTCACGGCCGAGGCCTGCCGCCAGTTGGGCCTGGACCCCGACACCTTGCGCACTCAGGACCCTCGGTACAAGAAGGCGCGCGAGGCGCTCTCGCTCTAAATAGGTCCTCTCTGCTACTAAAGTCCCGGGAACTCGTGGGCCTTATGAGACCCTTGAGTCGGGCCTTTGGGTCCTAGGACGTTCCCGCTTTCCATATTAAAATACAGGCATGAAAAACCTTTTCGCCCTGCTCTGTGCGGTGTTCTGCGCCGCTGCCTCCGCTTCGTCCGCCGAACTCGTCGGGACGCGCTTCGAGACCGGCGCCGCGTCCCCGAAGGCCCTGCTCGAGCAGTTTCGCGCCGCGGCGTCCAACATGCGGTCCGTGCCCCACTCGTTTTCTTTCGCCGACGCCCTGCCGCCGGCGCCGCCGGACCAGCCGCAGCAGCCGCCGGCCGCCGACACCGGCTACATCGACAATTTCCGCGCCATCGAGGCGAATCTTCTGGCCTGGGACCAGGCTTATCAGCAGGCGCCCGGAGGCTCCGAGGAGGAGGCCGAGGCCAAGCGTCAGCGGCAGCTGACCTTCGACAGCGCCCAGCCGCTGATCGACGACGCGAGCGCGCTCGAGGCCTATTCCGTCGAGTCCATCGAGGACCTCGCGAAGGACTGCTCTCAAAAGTACCAGGCGGCGCAGGGCGGCAGCCTCGTCGAGAGCTTTTACAAAGAGTTCATCCCCGTGGGCTGGAAGGCTTTCGCGGGCCGCTCCAAGTCCGATCTGACGGCCCTTGGCCATTGGCGGTGGATCACAGATGCCGCCGAGCGCTACGAGCAGCGCTACCAGGCCGCGCCCGGGGGCTCGCCCGAGGAAGCCGCCGCCAAAGAGCTCAGGGAGTTCGCGTGGGAGTTGGCGCCGCAGGTCCTCGAGAGGCAGCTCGCCGCGGTGACCGGCAGCTTCCGCGGGATCGAGGCCATGGCCTCCGAGTTCGAAGCGGGCTATCAGGCGGCCGCCGGCGGCTCGGCGCGCGAGGGATTCTACAATCGGGCCAGAAGCGTCGCGTATGACGCGGCCGTCCGCGAGGCCGGCGCGACGATCTCCGGAGATCCCCGGCCCGAGGTGCTCGCGCCTCTCGAGCAGGAATACAACGCGAAGTACCAGAGCGCTTCGGGAGGCTCGCCGTCGGAAGCCTATTTCAAGAAGGTCAGAGACCTCGCGCGGCAGTACCTCGGGCAGCAGTAGCTATTTGCTGCGCAGGTCGTGCGTGCCGTCCCAGCCGCTGGGCGGCGGATCTTTTCTCGCCCCGGCGATCCGGCCGAGGTAGAGCGCGCAGGCGCCGTCTCCGGGGACCAGGCGCGCGGCCTCGGAAAACAGCTTCTCGGCCTCGTCCCAGCCGCGCGCGGCGTATGACGAGAGCGCCCGCTCGAAGAGGTCCCTGGAGCTGAGAAGGCCGGCTGCGACCTCCCCCTTCCTCCCGAGCAGTTCGTAGACGGTGACCGGGATCGTCTTGCCGACGACGCGGATGCGGTCGAGCTTGCGGCACTCGAAGGCGTCGCCGGCCAGCGCCCGCGTCGTTTCGCCGAGCATGATCCGGCTGCCGTAGTTCTTGTTGGCGCCCTCGAGGCGAGAGGCGAGGTTCACCACGTCGCCCATGATCGTGTAGTTGAAGCGCCGGTTCGAGCCCATGTTTCCAGCGATCACGTCCCCGGAGTTGAGGCCCACGCGGAAGGTGACGTCGGGCTTGCCCTCCCGCTTCCACTTATCGCGCAGCGGCTCGATGGCCTTCATCTGCTTCAGAGCGGCCTCGCAGGCGAGCTTGGCGTGGTCGGCCTGCTCGACGGGCGCTCCCCAGAAGGCCATCACCGCGTCGCCTTCGTACTTGTCGACGGTGCCGCCCGTCTCTTCGATGATGTCCGACATTGCCGTCAAGTATTCATTGAGCAGGCCGACGACCTCCTCTGGCTTGAGCTTCTCCGCGATCGTCGTCGATCCCGCGATATCCGAGAAGTAGGCGGTCACCGGCATGCGGCTGCCCCCGAGCTTGAGATCGCTCTCGCTGCCGAGCACCTGGCCGACCAGTTTGACCGGCAGGTAATGGCTGAGGGTGTCGATCATCCGATTGATCGCCGCCGCGAGCTGGCCGATCTCGTCGCGGCTCTCGACGGCGGCGCGCATCTCGAGCCGACCCGAGGTGATGAGCTTGACTTTGTCCCGCATCTCGACGATGGGGCGCGTGAGGAGGCGGGCGAAGGCCGTCGACGCGAACAGGGAGACAAGCACGAACAGCGCGCAAAGGCCCCCCGCGAGCCGCTGGAACCTGCGGCGCAGGCGCATGACCTCGGAGGCATCCATGTCGACGCCGATGAGGCCGACGGGCGCGCCGTCCTTGCGAAAGACGGGGGCGTATCCCGAGAGGCCGGCGCCGAACTCATCCTGGACGATGTCCGCGTCGGCGCTGGGCCGCGAGAAGCCCTCGTCCATGGCCGGCGCGCGGGAGAGGTCGTAGTCTTGGCCGACGGCCGTCGGGTTCTGTGTGCTCGGGTCCACGACGAACTGCGCCCTCCCGGGGGTTTGAGACCGGCGCATGACGTAGACGGCCCGCAGCTTGTTGGCGTCCCGGACCTCCATGAGGCGCCGCGCCACCGCCTGCCAGGCGGGACCCTTGCGGTCGGCCGGCTGGCGCACGCGCTCGACGAGGTCTCCCTCGATGAGGAGCGAGGCCGTGGTCGCGGTGTGCCGCAGTCCCCTCCTCAGGGCGTGGTGCAGGGACTTCGCGGCCGCGTCGTAGAGAGCGAAGGAGATGGCCGCCGCGAGCGAGAGAGTCAGCAGGAGGGTCAGGAAGAAGATCTTTTTCCTGATGACGAGGTTCCGGAGATAGTCCTTGAGCTGCTGGAGCATCTCCGGGGATGCTACTATTTTGGCTTGAGGGCCTCCAGGGGCACCTCGACGAAGCCGTGCTTTTCGACGAGCTCCTTGGCGATGCCGGGATTGTGGGCCATCCCGACGATGTTGAGCATGCTCTCGATCCGCGGGTCCTCGTCGAGGGCCTTGCGGATGTTGGCCGCCATCGTCTTGTTGCGGGCGCGCAGAAGGCCGATGGTCACCGGGAAGACGTATGGGAACCAGCGGGCGTGCTCGTAGCGCTTGCGCAGGAATTCACCGAGGTGCCACTGCGCGAAATAGATCGTGGACACGGCGACCAACGCCCACACGGCCGGCGACATCTCCTTCGCGAACGCAAGAACGACGCCGAAGAGCGCTCCCAGGACCGAGGTGACGACCCAGTCGAGGCTCTCCAATTGCTCGGTCCAGTCCGGACGATGACCCTCCTCGAGCCAGTGGATCTTCTTCTGGGCGGCCGAAGCTCGGGCTTTCGGTGCTCCGCCTTTGCGGTCGAACAGGTCCCTGATCTCCCGCAGCGAGATCGTCTCGTACCCATTGATCGAGATCATGCCGTCCAGCTCTTCAGCCGGCTTGTCCTTGACGAGGTCCCAGAGAGCCTGTCTTTCCTTCGAGTCCGGGGCATTGATGATGCGGATGACGTTCTCCTTAAAGTTCTGAGCAGTGATCCTGCCGGCGGCGTCATCGATCGAGCTCGACTTGCTGCGGCCGGAAAACTTCCCAACCCACTCCCTGAATTTGCCGCCGAGAGAGTCAAGATGGAGCATCTGCAGAAGACGGCCGCCGAGCGTCAGCGTCGGATCGTTGCTTTCCAGCCCCTGGTGGTCGAAATGCTCGATGACCTCGCGGCCCAACGCGGAAGCCGACTCGCCCTTGACGTGGACCTCTCCGAGCACGACGACCAGGCGGTCCCGCTCGGGCGAGCGCACGTCCTTGAAAAGAGAGACCTTGTAGTCCTTCGTTTTGGCTGCGGCCTTCAGCAAAGACAACCGCGCCGGCTCCGAGAGGGGCAGGCGGCCGTATCCGTTTTCGACGGACTGGCCCTCGACGCCTTGATCCTCGATGACGCTCGGAGTCGGCCGAAGCCGGTCCGCCCAAGCTTCCGCCTTGGCCTTGGTGGCCTCATCGCGTGCTTCGATGCGCAGACCGAGTTCGTCGCGGATCTTGGCGAGCTCTCCGTTGGTCGGCGGCTCGAAGGGGGTGTCCAGCCAATGATCGGCGACCTCTTCCTTGGAGAAGTCCAAGAGCTCGGGAGGGATGTTCCCCTCGCGGTACTGCCTGACCAGAATATCGACGGCGACGCGCGCGGCTTCGGTCGTTTCCTGCGTCGCCTTGAGCAGGAACCTCGCGATGGCGGCACGGTCGGGCTCCGGCATGGAGAGCAGCCGGTCGAGCTCCATGAAGTCCTTGGTCGCGACCTGGTGGCCGGTCATTGGGAACAGCTTCCTGGCGTTTTCTGCCTGGCTGAAGTCGAGGCCTGCCAAAGTCGTCAGCGCCGGGTTGCCCAACTGGCCGAGAGTCGGCGCTCCCACCAAGCGGATGCTCGTCGCGAGCAGCTGCAAGGGGGTGCGCGGCCCCTCTAAGGTGCCGGCCCGGGCGTGCAGCGGCAGGCTCAGGATGGCGATTAGGCTGAGGACGGCGGCGATTTTGTTCTTCATGCCTTCAGGATAACAGGCATGGCCCTATAGTTCATGGCGCCTTCGGGCAGGCGGACGACGGCGTTGGTCCGTGTCGCGGGATGAAAAAAAGCCGGCCCCTATTATCAAAGAATGATAATAGGGGCCGGGCTCTTTAGGGCTGCTTGAGGAAGAGGAAGAAGCTCTGCAGGAAGTCGGAGAGGTCCATGTTCGTCAGCGTGACGCCCACGGGCGAGAAGTTCATGGCGCCCGTCATCTTTCCCGTGGGCGCGTCGAGCTTGAGCTCGATCGGGCTGTGGTTGGCGTAGCCCTTGGCCGTGCCGTTGGCGAGGCTGAAGTCCAAATGCAACGGGCTGTGGTTGGCGTAGCCGTCGAGCGTCCCCTTTTGCCAGTCGATCTCGTACTTCACGGGGCTCTGGTTCGCTCCTCCCTCGACCGAGTATTTCTCGGGGCTGTAGACGAACGACAAGTCGACCGGGCTCTGGTTGGCGCCGCCCGTGATCTTCGCCTTGTCGTGGTCGATCTTGATGTCGACGCCGCTCAGGTTGATCGCGCCCTTGATGGTCCACTCGACGCGGTCGAAGGTCAGGTCCACGGGAGTGTGGTTCATGCCGCCCGTCATGGTCGCCACGCGCGGCCGATGGGGCGCGACGCGGGGCGCGACGATCTCCGCTCTCTTGAAGACCGGCAGAGCGGGCAGGCGCATCGAATCGGCGGAAGCCGCGGCGGACTCCAGAGTGGCGTTTGCGGCGGCGCAACAGGACGGAGCCGAGACGGCGAGAATGACGGCGAGCAGGCGATGAGTCATTGGCGATGACCTCCAAACGGCGAAATTTATTATATCACGAAATTGGTATAATTGGAGCACTCATGCCCGAGACTTTGGCCGATCTCAAGTACTGCGAGGACCTTTTCTCCTATCGCCGCCGCAAGACCCGCGAGGTCATGGTCGGCTGCGTCGGCGTGGGCGGCGAGAACCCGATCCGCGTGCAGTCGATGACCACGACCGACACGCTCAAGGTGCCGGACACCATCCTGCAGTCGATCAAGATGATCGAGGCCGGCTGCGAGATCGTGCGCATCACCGCGCCGACTATCGAGGATGCCAGGGCTTTGGGCAAGATCCGCAAGGGGCTCGACGACAAGGGATTCTCGAATATCCCCTTGGTGGCCGACATCCATTTCTCCCCGAACGCCGCGCTGGAAGCGGCCGAGTTCGTCGAGAAGGTCCGCATCAACCCCGGTAATTTCGTCGACACCAAGCGCTTCGCCGTCGTCGAGTACACCGACGCCGAATACCAAGCGGAACTCGAGCGCATCGAGACCCGCTTCACGCCTCTCGTCGAGAAGCTCAAGCGTCTCAAGCGCGCGGTGCGCATCGGCACCAACCACGGCTCGCTCTCCGACCGCATCATGAACCGCTACGGCGACTCGCCGCTGGGCATGGTCGAGTCCTCGCTCGAGTTCGTGCGCATCTGCGAAAAGCAGTCTTTCCACGACATCATCATCTCGATGAAGTCGTCTAACCCGAAGGTCATGATCGAGGCCTACCGCCTTTTGGCGGCGCGCATGGCGGAGCTCGGCATGGAGTATCCCTTCCACCTCGGAGTGACGGAGGCCGGCGGCGGCGAGGACGGGCGCATCAAGAGCGCCATCGGCATCGGCTCGCTGCTGGCCGACGGCATCGGCGACACGATCCGGGTCTCGCTGACCGAGGACCCCGAGTACGAGGTCCCGGTCTGTTACCAGCTCGCCGCGCCTTTCCAGAAGAGGGCGAAGCAGAAGCCCAAGACCGGGAATTCGGGGTTCTCGCATTGTCCTGATCCTTTCTCGTATGCGCGGCGAAAGACCCGCGCCTTCCGCGCCGGGCCCTTCATGCTCGGCGGCAGCCAGCTCGTGCGCGTGGCCACGCCCGTGTCCTCCTCGATGACCGCCGAGAAAATCCTCGCGGTGCTCGAGGAGCAGCTCGCCAAGGCCAAGGGCGCCGACCCTGAGATCATCGAGTGGGTGATCTCGGACGCCGAGGATCTCGAACGGCTCAGGTCCGTGCGCAAGGCCCTCTCCGGAGAGACCTCGCGCCTGGCCTTCCTCGGGCGCTTTGTCACCAATTCGTACGAGCTCGTCCTCGACGGTGCCGGCTGCGTCGACCTGCTTTGCTGGGCGACCCCGGGACGGTGGGGGCCGCCGCTTCTCCATAAGATGCGCGACAAGGAAGTCCGCTGGCTCATCGAGACCTCGAAAGCCGACGAGGCCGCGCGCCTGGATGACCTGGCTCGCGAGAACGGCGTCATGTCCCTGCTGAGCCTCAGGGGCGCCGACATCACGGGGCTGATCCACGGCTACCGCGAGTTGGCCGCCAAGGCCTCCAATTCCCCGATCCACATCCGTGTGCCCGGCGTGAAGGATGCTCAGCAGCAGGTCCTTGACGCCTCCGTGCTCATCGGCAGCCTGCTCTGCGACGGCGTCGGCGACTCGGTGCAGATCGAGGCCGATCTCGAGCTGCCTCGGGCCCTCGAGCTGGTCTACAACGTCCTGCAGGGCGCGGGCGTGCGCGTGGTCAAGACCGAGTTCGTGTCCTGCCCCTCCTGCGGGCGCACCCTCTTCGACCTGCAGAGCACGACCGAGCGCATCAAGGCCAAGACCGGGCACCTCAGGGGCGTCAAGATCGCCATCATGGGCTGCATCGTCAACGGGCCCGGCGAGATGGCCGACGCCGACTTCGGGTACGTCGGCGGCGCTCCCGGCAAGATCAACCTCTATGTCGGCAAGGAGTGCGTGCAGAAGGGAATCGACGGCGCGATCGCCGACGAGGCTCTGGTCGACCTCATTAAGAGCAATGAGAAGTGGGTTGAGCCGGCGTAAGGCTTTCGGTCTCCTCTCCCTTTCCCTCCTCCCGTTTATTTTCGGCTGCATCCCGGAGCCCGGCACCCAGGTCTCCTGGTCCCCCTCCGGGCGCAAGGTCGGGTTCCTCTCGGGCGGCCGTCCATGGATCTACGACATCGAATCCGGCTCGCTCGAGCGGGCTGCCGCGCGCCTGACCTCGGCGGGCCAGCTCGCCTGGTCTTCCGAGGAAGGCCTGTTGGCCGTCTCGACGCAGAACGTCGTCGAGCTGCTCGTCGAGGAGCGGGGCCGGTTCGTGAGCTCCGCGACGTTCGCGGCGCCGGCGATGGGCGAGGTCTCCGACGAGGTGCTGAGCTGGAACCCGGCGGACCGCAGGCTGCTCCTGGTCCAGAGCCTGGGAAAGGAGATTCAGACCAGCGAGATCGCCCTCTCCTCGGGCGTCGTGGACACCGCGCCGGGCGTCGCCGCCTACGGGCCCGAGGGCGACTGGACGCTTTGGGTCAACCAAGGCTCGGTCGGGCACCAGGAAAGGCTCATCGCCGCGCGGGAAGGCTCCGGCCGCGCCCCGTTGATCCTCAGCGAGGCCGATCAAGCGACCTTGGGCGACGCCGGCGTGGAGATGCTCTCCATCTGGGGAAACCCCCTGTGCTTTTCGCAGAGTCACGACGAGCAGACCAAGGTCCTTTGCTTCGACGCCTCGGGCCGTCTGCGCCAGCGCGCCGTCTTCGCCAAGAGCATCGGCGAGAAGCAGTTCTACATGAACCGGCAGGAGACGCTCTTCGCGGTCCTTGGAGACGAGCCGATGGTCTTCGATTCGCTGGGAAAAGTCCGGGCGCGCGGAGTACGCCTCAAGGCGGCGTTGGAGCGCGAATTCCCCGGCCAACGCGAACTGCATCAATCGAACCTCGCGTGGTCTCCCGACGGCAATTGGCTCGCGGCCGCGATCGACGGCCGCCTCTGTCTCTGGAACTGGCGAAACGACGTCGTACGCGTCCTGCCCGCGCTTGAGTAAGTTCCTCCCCGTCGCGCTGGCCGGAATGCTGGCCTCGTGCTCGCCGATCTACGTCGCGAAGGTCGCTACGGGACACGCCGGCCTGCTCTGGCATCGACGCAGCATCGAGAAAGCGGTACGCGACCCGAAGACGCCCGCCGAGCTCAAAGCCAAGCTCGAGGTCGTCGCGGCGGCCCGCCAGTTCGCCTTCGACCGCATGGGGCTCAAGCGCAGCCGCGAGTACAGCACCTATTCGATCGTGAAGGGACCCTATCTCACCTATCTGGTCGAAGCCTGCGAGAAGCTGCGCTTCCAGCCGTATCTCTGGCATTTCCCCATCATAGGCAGTTTCCCTTACAAAGGCCATTTCAACCCGAAGGACGCGCAAGCCGAAGCCGACGCGCTCGCGTCCAAGGGCTTCGACACCTACATCGGAGGCGTCGCGGCCTACAACACCCCGCTGTGGTTCTCCGATCCCGTGCCCTCGACCGTGCTGTCCTACGAGCCGGGCGAGCTCTCCGACCTCATCATCCACGAGCTGACCCACAGCACGGTCTTCTTCAAGAATAATGTCGACTTCAACGAGTCTCTGGCCACCTTCGTCGGCGGACAGGGCGCCAAGGATTTCCTCGCCCAGCGGTACGGCGCGGACTCCAAAGAGCTCAAGGACTTCCTCAAGTCGCGATACGACGAGGCGCGCTTCGGCCGCGAGATGGACGAGCTTTACGCGGAATTGGATTCAGTCTACAAGAGCTCGGCCACCGACGCGGAGAAGCTCGCGCGCCGCGAGACCGTCTTCGCCCCGGCCTTGAGCCGTCTCAACGGCGAGGGCTACCATTACAAGACCCTCAACAACGCCGTCGTCATGGCGCACAAGGTCTACCACAAGGACCTCGCGGACTTCGAAAGGGCCTATGAGGCCGAGGGACGGGATTGGCCGAAGACGATCGGGTTCTTGAAGGGCCTCGACCGCCGCGACCCGATGGCGGACCTCAGGCGCAGGCTTTTGGTATCATCGGGGCCATGAACCGCCGCTGGCTTCGCTGCCGCGCCTTCGTCCATCACATGCGCGGTCCGCTGGCCGTGGTCTTCTTCTGGTTCCTCGGCGGGCTATTGATGTTCCGCGTCGCCGACGGCCTCTCGTGGGGAGAGGCCGCGATGTGCGCGTTCTATTTCGAGGTCCAGGGCGATCCCGCCAGCCAAGGCTACGTATTCTGGGGGACCGCGATCGTCTTCGGCGTCGTCATCGGCGGTGTGCTGCGCGAAGCGCTGCAAAACTACACGGAGAGGTGCCGCGCCATGTCAGGACTGGTCAAGAACCACACCATCATCGTCGGCTATTCGAGCTTGGGAGAGCGCCTCGTGGAGCACTGCATCGAGCAAAACCTGCCCTACGTGCTCATCGAGAAGAGCAAGGACATCGTCGACGACCTCTTGCGTCGAGGCGAGCCGGTCGTCGTCGACGACGCGCGCACCGGCGACGCCCTGCCCGCGGCCCACGTCGGCCGGGCCCGGCAGATGATCGTGGCCTCCAACAACATCGAGACCGCTCTGATCGTGACGAAGAAGGCCCGCGACGCCAACCCCGCGCTGCAGATCGCGGTCCGCTGCCACCACGACGAGTTCATCGACATCCTCAAGAAACTCGGGGCCGACGACGTCTACTCGACGAGCAAGATCACCTACAAGGAGCTCAAGAGGCACCTCGAGATCGGTTAACTGAAGGGAGACGCGCCATGGCGGGCCGCGTAGTCGCGCGCCCAGCGGCCCAGGAGGTCGTCGTTGGCCGGCACGAAGCCGCAGGGTCCCACGTGCTCCATGTCGGGGAACTGGTGATTTCCGTGTCCGCGCGCCCAATGGCAGGCCCGGCACGAGCCCGGAATGAGACGGTTGAGCTCGACCCGGACGGGCTTGCCGGCGATGACCAGGTCGAAGGCGAGCGGCGGGAACCCCTCCCGGTGCAGCTGCAGCGTGTCGGAGCCTTCCTCGGCCATGTAGATGCCGAAGCCCCATTTGCCGTCCGGCAGCTTTTGCGCCAAGCGCAGCTCGAAGAGGCGCGGCGGCGCCGTCTTGAAGAACAGCTTGTGCATGACGCGCGTGCCCACGGGATAGTCCCACGCCTCGGGCGAGCGGCTCGTGTCGCGGCGGATCGTGGCGCCAACGGGGAGCCGCGCGAAGCTCTCGTCGTCGAAGACGTCGCGGAGCTTGAGGTCGGGATCGCTGATGCGCAAGCGCCCGCCGACGGGCGGGTCCTCGCCGGGGATGTGCTCGAAGGCGACGAACCCTTCCCGGCCGGGGAAATCGCGCGTGATGGAATCCGGCAGGCCCTTGTAGAGCGGGTCCTTGGGAGGCGCGGTGCTGTTCCGAAAAAGATTCTCGAGCCATTCCTTCTGCTCGGCATTCAGAAAAGGCTCCTCGGGGCGAACGGAGACCGCCCAGACCATCATGATCAGGACCAGAGCCGGGAGTCTCATTCGTAGAGGAGGGCTTCGGTCGGGTCAAGCCGGGAGGCCGAATAGGCCGGGTAAAGCGCGAACACGAAGCTCGCGCCGACCGAAATGAACACCGTGAAGAGGTAGTGCCACCAGACGAGGTAGCCGAGCTTCTCGACGCCTTCCTCGGCCACGAAGAGCAGCCCGCCCAGGCCGATGATGACGCCGGCGATCCCGCCCAGCAGCCCCAGCAGCATGGCCTCGACGACGAACTGCATGAGGATGTCCATGCGGGTCGCGCCCACGGCCCGGCGCACGCCGATCTCTCGTATGCGCGAGTAGACCGTGGCCAAGGTCACGTTGGTGATGCCTACCCCGCCGGCCAGTATCGCGAGCAGGCCCAGGGAGAGGATGGTGAGCGCGTGTTCCCGCATCTCGTTGACTTTCTTCTGTATCTCCTGCCGTAGATCGACGATCTGGAAATCCTTTTCGCCGCGGTGGAGGATGTCGAGCAGGCTCTGCAACCGCCGCGTGGCGGCCGGCACGGTCGCCAGGCTCCCGGTGTCCAGATCGATGAAGCTGACGCGCTCCGCGACGGGCTTGTCCGAACGCCAATTGTCGTTGTTGAAATACCTTTGGGCGGTCGTGAGCGGCACGAGCAGCCTGTTGTTCCCGCGGTCGCTCTTGAACCAGCGCGGGTCCTTGTCCTTCGGGGGATCCTTCAGGATGCCGACGACCGTGAGGACCGTGTTGTTGACCGAGATTTCTTGATTGAGAAGGTTGTAATGAACGATGAGGCCGTCGATGTCCTCGTCGTTGTAGTAAGACCACCGGCGCGCCTCCGCGGATTTCCCCTTGGCCCAGCCGCCGGGCTCGATGAGCACGCAGACCGGAGCCCCTGTTTCGTAGTCGGATTTGTTGAAGAATCGGCCTCTGAGGGTGTAGACCCAGTTCCTCTTTCGCCATTCGTCCGTGACGCCCAGCAGGCCGGACCAGCGGTTCAAGAATTTGTAGCGCACCTCCCCCCAGGTGTCCAGGACGGGCGAGACCATGTGGACCCAGGGCAAGGCGAGGCGGATGGACTCCGCGTCGTCCGAGGTCAGGCCGCGGGAAAGGCGCAGGCTTTTGTCGTCTTCCTTGCGCCACTGCATGAAGGTGATCTGGATCGGCCCCGGCCCCACGAGATTGAAGGCCTCGCGCTGCTTGGTCAGGGCTTCGTTGGCGATGGCGAAGGTGTAGAGGATTGCGGCGACGCCGAAGGCGATGGCGGCTAGGCTGAGCAATGAGCGGGCCTTGTGCGCGCGGATCTCGACGAGGCCCGTGCGCGCCGCGTCAGCGAGGTTCATCGCGGGGCTTTGGGCAAGGGGACGAAATCCACGGGCTTCTCGGTGAAGACCTGTTCGCCTTCCTTGAGGCCGGAGACGATCTCCACCTCCAAGGGCGTGCGCATGCCGGGCTTGATCTCCACCTCCCGCGGCTTGTCCCTGGGCACGTTGAGGTAGGCGACGCTGCGGCCCTCCTGCTCGAAGAAAGCGCCCAAAGACATCTTGAGCACATTCTCCTTCTTCGCGATCATGGCGGTGACCCGGCCGGTCATCCCGACGCGCAGGCGCTCGTCGCGCCGGTTGAGCGCGATCTCCGTGCGAAAGACCTTGCCGGCCCGGCGGTAGCCTTCCTCGGCCTGCCTCGATATGACCGTGACGGTCCCAGGGAAGGTTTCTCCGGGCAAGGCGTCCACGGTCACCGTGACGGGCATGTTCTCCCGGAACTTGAGGACGTCCACTTCGTTGATCGTGAGCTTGACGATGAGGCTGCTCAAATCCGCGATCGCCATCATGCAGGTGGCGTTTTGCTGGCTGTCGTTGCGCCCGGTGACGAAATCGTCGAGCTTCACGAACTCCTTGGTGCCTCCTCCGTTGCGGCCGCCCTCTTCCGGACAGCGCATCAGGGCGCCTGTGATGGGCGCTCCGATGGTCGCCGGCAGGAACTTCTCGGCGCTGGTCCTGCCCCCCTGCACGACGGCCAGCGTCTGCCCCGCCTTGACGCTCTGGCCGTCCCCGACCGGAAGTTCGACGACGCGGCCGCTGACGTTGGGGAATATGTTGAGGAGCTTGCGGGGCCAGATGTCGCCGTTCTCCTGGAACTTGTTCTCGAGGGTCCCTCTCTCGACCTTGACCAAGGCGGAGATGTCGAGCTGGACTCGTTCGAGCTGGCGTTTCTTGTAGAAGCGGTAGGTGAAGACTCCTCCCGCGGCGAGGGCCGCGAGAGAAATCGCGACGATCCGGGCCCGCGTCAATCCGCCCATCTCGCTGCGCATCGCTAGTGATTCTATCACAATGCGCGCCGGGTGCTAGAAGTAGTATTGCGCCTGCAGAAAACCGAGGTTCGGGACATGGCCGAACTCGGTCCCCCTCCCTCCGCCGAAGCGCTGGAAGCCTCCGCTCAGGTAGAGGTTGTTCAGCGCGTTGTACTGAAGGCTCGGGCTGTAGAAGCCGCTGCCGTCGTCGAGGTTGGTGATCAGCGAGAACTCGAGCTTGAGCAAGGTGTGAAGGTCCTTGGAGTAGGTCAACCCCATGTAGTCCTGCGCCACGGTCACTTCCCGGCCTCCGAAGAGCTTGGTGAAATCGTAGCTCCTGCGGTCGAGCACGCCGGAGCCGCTGTGGAAATATTCCGCCACGACGGTGGAATCGCGCAGGAGCCAGAGCTTGGTCTCGGTCGGGAAGGTGTAGTCGTAGCCGAGGTCGGCTTTCCAGAACGGAGTCCGGACCTTGAGGTCCGTGTAGGACCACTCGGCGTGCAAGGTGCCGTCGAGGAGGTTCCCGGCGAAATCGCCGCCGACCATCCAGCTGTCGGTCGAGGACGCGAGCTTGCCCCCCATGACCGAGAGGTCGTAATCCTTGACGTTGGTCTTGAGCCGGGCGAGCAGCGAGTGATCGGGCCACCGGTCTTGTTGGGACCAGGCGAGCTCGGCTTGACTTAAGTTTCCCAGTCCGTAGCGGCCGTAGACCGCGTCCACCCCGCGCCGCTCGTCGCGCTCCACCGTGGTCGGCTGGTAGGGGTTGAGGACGTCCGTCGGGTTCCAAAGCTTGCCGGTCCCCCAGGCGATCCGCTGGCGGCCGAATCTTAGAGTCCCGCGGTCACTTTCGACGCCCGCCCAGCCGCGGTACAGCCTGTGGCGGTAGATGTTCGTCGCGCCCGTGCTGATGGTCTGGTCCATCGTCAGCCAGGACGGCGGCTCCCCGAGGCCGAAGACCTTGTATTCGAAGGTCCGAAAGAAGCTGCCCGCGAGCACCTCGTGGTCGTAGTCGGCGTGGGCCTTGAAGACGGACGTGTTCGCGTCGAGTGTGAGCCGCGCGCGGCCGGTGTTGAGGAAGTACGGGCGGCCGTCGAAGGCCGAGCGGGAATACTGCCAAAGCTCCTTGAGATAGCCGGAGGCCGAGACCGGCTTCGGGGCGTCCGAGGCGTTGGACGGCGCCGCGGCGAACAGGAAAAGGACCGCGAGGCTAAGCGACCCCATCGGGGGCCGCGTGCGCTTCGGACGGGTCCACGAGCCTGCCGTCGCGGATGTGCACGACGCGCGTGGCGCGAGAGAGAACGGCAGGATCGTGGCTCGAGAAGATGAAGGTCAGGCCGTGCTCCGTGTTGAGACCATGCATGAGGTCCAACAGCGCCGCCGCTGTTTTCGAGTCGAGGTTGGCCGTGGGCTCGTCGGCAAGCACGACCATCGGACGGTGCACCATCGAGCGGGCGACCGCGACCCTCTGCTGCTGGCCGCCCGACAGCGCGTCGGGCCTGCGATGCGCGAGAGCCTCGAGTCCGACTGAGCGCAGGGCCTCCATGGCGCGCGCGCGGCGCTCGGGCGCCGGCACGCCCTGAAGGACCATGGGGTACTCGGTATTTTCGACGGCGCTCAGAACGGGGATCAGATTGTAGGCCTGGAAGATGAAGCCCAGATGACGCAGGCGGAAATCAGCGAGCTCCTCCGCCGAGAGGCCCGTGACCTTGCGTCCCTGATGGAGGATCTCTCCGTGCGTCGGCGCGTCGAGCGTGCCGATCAGGTTGAGCAAGGTCGATTTGCCGGAGCCCGACGGGCCCGCAATCGCCGTGAACTCCCCCGAATGAAACTCGAGGCTCAGTCCGGAGAGCGCCGAGACCTTGGTCCCGGTCTTGTATTCCTTGGTGACGCGCCTGACCTCGATCAAGGGCGTCGTGCGCGCGCCGCCGTCGCCGTCAAACATGGCGCAGGGCCTCCGCGGGACGCAGGCGGCAGGCGCGCAGCGACGGCGTGATCGCGGCCAGGAAGCTCGTCACGAGCACGGCGCCCGCGGCGAAGAGATGCTTCTCCCAGACGTAGCGCATGTAGATCACGTCGGGAAACGGGATGAAGTAGGACAGAGCCTCGCCCAGAGGCAGGCGCAGGCCGTGGTGCCCGTAATAGCCGATCAAGAGGGACCCAGCGATCAGGCCGAACACGGTGCCGACGGCGCCCAGCAGAAGGGACTCGATGAGCACGAGCTTCATGACCCAGGAAGGGCGCGCGCCGATGGCCATGAGCACGCCGAACTCGCGCACGCGCTCGAAGAGGCTCATGAGCAAGGTGTTGAGCACGCCCAGGGCCACGATCGCGAAAACGACCGTCAAGACGATGTCGAGCAGGGCGTTCTGAAACCGCTGGACGCCCACGATCTCGTGGTCGACGTCCTTCCAGCGCAGCACCTGCAGCGGCTTGCCCGCGAGCTTCTCTTTGAGCTGCTGCGCCACGGCGTCGGTGTCTTCGATGTTGTTGAGCGCGATGACGAAGTGGTTGACCTTGTTGCCGACGACGAGCAGCTCCTGCATGGCCTTGACCGGGAGGTAGACGATCTGGCCGTCGAAGGTCTCGCTGCCGGTATGGAAGACGCCCGAGAGGCGAAAGGCCTCGGCGCCCATGCTGCCGTCCTCGGCCTGGGCCATCACGACGACCTTCTCGCCCAGGCGCAGGTCGAGCTTGGTCACCATGCGGTCGCCCATGACGATGGCCTTGGGGTCCTTGCCCAGGAAGGTCCCCTTGACGATGTACGTCGACATCGCGGTGATGTTCTTCTCGCGGTCCGGCTGAACCGCCGAAATCAGGGCGCCCATGGAAGTTTTCGGCGAAGAGATAAGGCCGGTCATGTGGATGCGCCGGCCGAAGGCCTTGATGCCAGGCTGCCGCTTGAGCACTTCCTCGACGGGATCGGGGTCGTCGATGTAGCGGTCGGGGAACTTGTACTCCTTGATCATGCGGTGCTGGATCTGTATGTGGCCCGTAATGGAACCCGTGGCTTTTTCGATGAGCTGGTACTGCACGCTCTTGATCATGCTCTGACCGAACATGAGCGCGGCTAGGCCGCAGGCCATCGAGGCGATCGTGATGAGGCTGCGCCGGAAGTTGCGCCAGACGTTGCGCCAAGCCAGGCGGATCACTATCGCACCCCTTTCTGCAGGCGCGACTGGCTGAAGAAGGAGTCGGTCAGCGGGATGTCGAACTCCAGCGAGGAATATTGGACGATGGTCTTCTGGCCGGGCTTGTTGGAGGGCACGCACTCCATGCGCGCCGGAATGAGCCGCCCGCCGAGGCGTTTGATGTCGGAGAAGGAGATCGTGCGGATGAGCTCGCCGCGCTCGCTGTAGTCCTCTTCCTTCAAAGGGACGGCTTCGTCGCCGTAGACCCCGACCCAGAGCATGATGCGCCCCCAGACCACCGGAGCGTCCTTCTTGGGAATGCCCTCGATCTTAAACACGACGCGGTTCTTCTCTTGGGTCTTGTCGACGAGCTTGTGCGTGTAGTCCTTGACCACCGAGTCGGCCTTGACGATGTCCTCGTAAGTGAAGTCGGATCCGTTCCATGCCGTGTGCATCATGCTCGCGGGAATCTTGGTGGTCTGCTCGACGCGCCGGATCCAGATCCACATCTCG
Organism: Elusimicrobiota bacterium; assembly: GCA_016194705.1. Lineage (GTDB taxonomy): Bacteria > Elusimicrobiota > Elusimicrobia > UBA1565 > UBA9628 > PALSA-1176. The sequence continues at coordinate 33,670 of JACQAZ010000019.1, forward strand.
TTCTTGCGCCGCAAGGTGACGTTGCCCTTGTCCTTGGCGGGTGCCAGGATCGAGATGAAGGCGTAGGCGCGCTCGCGGTTCCAGCCCTCGACCTGCATCGTGCGCTCCCCCCACTTCGGGTTGACGATCGTCATGGAGAGGTCGCCGTGGCTCGAGTCGCCGCGCAGGGCCTTGTTGGCGCGGTCGACGAGGTCGTGGACGGTGTAGTCGGCGGGAGATTTCGCCGTGCCGCTCGAATCGGCCAGCGCCTCGACACCCGTCGGCGGCGGGTGCGTCCCCGTTGCGGCCGCCGCGTGCGAGGCCAGGAGAGCGGAGAAGGAAGCGATGATCGCGAACCGCATGGGTGTATTGTGCCGCTTTGGCCTCCTCGGGGTCAACGGCCTTGAGGCATGAGATTATGGTAGCCTAGCCCTCCATGCCGAGCATCGACCGCGACGGCGCCAGGATTTGCTACGAGACCAAGGGCGCGGGCTCGCCGGCCGTGATCTTCGCGCACAACATCCTCTGCGACCGGCGCGTTTTCGACGGCGTGATCGACAAGCTCTCGGCGAGCCATCGCACGATCGCCGTCGACTTCCGCGGCCACGGCCGGACCCCCGTGCCAGAGCGCGCCTACGGCGCGGCCGACCTGGCGGACGATCTCGCGGCCGTGCTCGACGCCGAAGGGATCTCGCGCGCCGCGGTCGTCGGGCTCTCGATGGGCGCCACCGTTGCGCTCGAGCTTGCGTTGGCGAAGCCCGAGCGCGTCTCATCGCTGGCGCTGCTCGGGGCGACGGCGCGGGAGGACGATCTCGCGACCTCGGCCCGCAACGCTTTCCTGTCGCCGCTCGTGCGTTGTTTCGGCGTCCGGGGGCCCATCCTCCACAAGGCCGTCACGACGCTCTTCGGAGACTCCTACCGCGCGGAAGCGTCGCCGGAGTACGCGCGATGGACGCAAAGGATCGCCGGGCTCTCGCCCTGGGCCGCGTACTGCTCGCTGCGGGCCTGGCGCAAGCGTCGGCGGTTCGTTGAAGAGCTCTCAAGGTTGTCGATGCCGACGGTGGTCGTGTCCGGCGAAGAGGATGTGGCCTGCACGCCGAAGGAAGGCGAGGAGGTCCACCGACTCATCCGCGGCTCGCGCTTCGTCCTCATTCAGCGCGCCGGGCACACCATGTCGGCGGAACGTCCGGCCGAAGTCGCGCAAGCGCTCAGCGGCTTCCTTTCCCCCTAAAAAAACGAAAGGCCCCGGTCTCCCGGAGCCTTCGGGTCATCCATCTCCCGCCCGTCAAGCACTTCAAGCATAACAGGCCTCCCCTCGCTTGTCAATGGTCGGCTTGCGGAGGTGGGATTCGAACCCACATCTCCACGCTTGACGGGGGGGTATCCTGCCAGTTAGACGACCCGGCAAACCTAATATATATACGATTGAGGTGGTCAAATTGTTCCCTCTCTCGACGAGGATAGGCGGGTTAGAAGAGGAAAAAGCTGGCCAAGGTCAGAGCCGCGCCGATGACCATCTTCTGGACGTCGTTGTTCTTCTTGCCGGAGATGAGCAGCGCCGCTCCCACCAGACCGGCCACGGCGCTGAGGCCGAACTTCACGAAGGTCTCGGGCTTGGCCGTCACGGTCGGCAGCGCCGCGGCCGTCGAGGTCGACATGGCCTGCTCGATCGTCGGCAGGCTTTTCTCATTTCCAGCGAGCAAATCCTTGATTTCCATGAGCTACTCCCAGCTCGTCAAGCGCTGGCGCCAGAGATCCAGGGTCTCGTTGAGCTTCTCTTGGTGGGTCTTGTAGACGACGGCCCCCCCGATGAGCAGCGCGCCGAGGATGAGGACCTGGGTGCCGATCAGCGTCATCCGGGAACTGCGGTCCATGTGCATCAGGACCTTGTAGAGGATGGAGGCCAAGTCGGTGCCGACTCCCGCAAGGCCCAGCAAGACGTAGAGCCGCACTTTGAGGAAGCTCCCGAGCGACATGGACAGGACGCCGAGCATGAGCAAGGTCATGTGGAAGGCCATCGGATAGCGCTCGTCGGTCAGCGCGTAGTAGGCCGCGCTTCCGAGCATCGCGAGCAACGTCACCGCGCGGATCTCGTTGCGCAAGGCCGGCTGGATTTTGTTCCTAAACAACTGGAGCAGGACCAATATCCCTAGACCGACCGGGATCACGTAGGCCTGCAGCACGCGCAGTTCGAGCTTGGTCCAGAAGACAATCATGATGAAAGAGACGAAACCCGCCACGGCGACGATGTGGTAGGGCGATTCTTGGTCGTCCTTGCCCATGTAGGAGAACATGATGCTGTAAAGGCCGACGACCAGCAGGACGGTGTTGGTGCCCAGGTGGTGGAGCAGCACCCAGAGCATCGCAGCCACGGGCATCGTGAGCAAGGTCCCCAGGAGCGGGATGCGCACCTCGCGGTCGCTCAACGGCAGGACCTGCTTGGCGCCGGCCAGCGAATACGAGACCAAGAGGCTCGCCCACACATCGTACTCGTAGTTCCACCAGTGCAAAGTCAGCATGAGCTGGCGCCGGACCACGGCGAAGAAGCCCAGCGCGCAGAACTGGATCATGAAATAAGGCGGCATCGTCTTGTGCCTCACGCCCTCCTCCCACCAGCCCCAGACGGACGCCCCGTAAAGCCCCAAGATGAGCCCCAGGCTGCGCGGATCGAAGGCTTTGTCGTAGCGCAGGATCTGCACCGAGGCCGCCAGGGCGAAGGCGGAGTACAAGGCTGCAGTGTTGAGCGACCACCCGTCCTGTCCGAGCATCGAGAGCGTCTGATCGAAGAGACGCGGCGGCTGCGGTTCGCGCCCCGCGAAGACCGCCGCGTAGCGGTCCTGGACCCAGCGGCAGGCGGCGCCCGTCAAGAACACCGAGCCCGCGACGGCCAACACGGGCCACGGGTAAGGCTCGCGGCATTGGCTGAAATAGACGAGCCAGGTCGGGACCGCGAGCAGGAGGCCGGAGAACAGGGCCTCGCTGGACGAGGCGGGGGCGCGAGCGGCGCGGGGCGTCAGCGCGGCGAGCGCCGCGCCGAGGCCGAAGGCCCACAGGCCCTTGGTCGAGTCCGGGTGATGATAGAGGACGTGGAGCATCGCGGCGGCACCGAGCGTGAACGCGACGGGTCCCATCGCTTTGGGGCCGAGCCGCTGCGGCCGAACCTGCGCCAAGACGAGGAACCCTCCCCAGAGTCCCAACACGGCCCAGATCACTTCGGCCCGATGCAGGTAGCTCGCCACGAAGAAGTCCGCGTGCAGGGCCGCCATCAGCTCGACGCCCGCCCACACGAAGAACGCCGGCTCGCGGCGGATGAGGCCCTGGTGGATGAGAAGGCTCGCTCCCCCCAGAAGCAGGGGAGCGACCTGGAAGGTGTGCGCCGAGTATTCGGTCAGTCCCCACAGCAGGCTCGTCTGCGTCGCGGCCAGCAGGACCAGGCCCCAAGTGTTCTGCAAGGAGCGCCACAGCTCGTCGTCGATGGCGCCCATGCGCTGGAGGAAGGTCTTGAGCGGGGAAGGCCGCGAGCAGAAGAGGATCCAGAAATGGCCCATCCCGATGGAGCACCAAGCCGAGGGCATCGGGAAGTCGAAGGGGCTCAAGCCCGGCAGCCGCGTCAGGGAGAAAAAGCTGCCGACGATCATGGCGAGGCCCCCGTACAGAGCGAGCCACGAGGTCCCGCCGAGGCCGTGCAGGCGCATCATCAGGAGCGCCAATGCCATCACGAAGGGCGCGTTGAAGTGGTAGTGGTCCAGGCCGAGAGGCGCCTGCGGAAACAGCACCATCTGGAAGGCGCCGCGGAAGGCGTAGAGGACCAGCATGAAGAAGCAAAGCGCCGCGGCCGTGTTGCGGTAACGCGCGACCATCGTCCGATCCTCGACCGGGCTGAGCTCGGCGCGCAGATAAAAGTACAGGACCGGCAGGCCTAGGGCCGGGAAGGCCGCGTTGGGATGCCGGAACCAGGGGACGAGCATCGCCGCGCACCAGATGGCCGTCGTCACGCCGTAGTGGTAGAGCCCTTCCCATAGCGCGCAGTTGGCCGCCTCTCCCGCGTCGGGCCGCCGCGAGGCTCTCTGAAAATAGCGCCCGGCGACGTAGGCCATGAGGCCCGAGACGATGAAGCGCGTGCTCGTCATGAGCTCGAGGTCGGGCTGAAGGAAATAGGTGCTCGTCAGCATGGCCAGCACGGACCCCGCCAAGACCAGGCACACGCGGTTGATGAAGGCCTGGATGTCCTCGCGTTTCGACAGCAGGCGTCCGGCCGAGAACTCGAAGAGGGTGGCCGTCGCGCCCAGGCACAGGAGGTGGTTTTCCATGAGACCTCGGGCGCGCAGGGCGTCGCCCAAATAAAAGCGCACCAAGTGGATGTTGCCGTCGGCCAGGCAGAGGCTCGCCGCCGCGAACAGGACCTGGCGGCGCAGCGAGAGGCCGACCACGGCGTAGGCCGCGGCGGCCAGGTAGGGGGTCCAGAGCTGGACGCCCGCGTTCCTCAGCGCGGGATCGGCCGCATGGGAGATCACGGCGTAGCCGGCGAGCAGCAACGCGGGGACTTGGAGCCACGGCGCGGCCGGGAGCCGGAAGAACTCCTGGGCGTAGCGCCCCTCGGTGAGCCAGGACCAGCGCCGGCGCAGCTCCGAGCCCGCGGCGGCGGCCATGGCCAAGGTCAGACTGAAGGCCGCAAGCCTCCACGGCGAGAGCAGGAAGTCGAAGCGAGCTTCCCCGCCCGCCAGGACCCCGAGGGCTCCGGTGAAGACGTCGACATAAGCGAGCGCCGCCCCGAGCAGGACCAGCGGCCCGCAAGCCTGCGCGCGGGCCGCCGCCAGCACGGCCGCGAGCAGGAGCAATTGCTGGTGCGAGGACAGCTCGCGCGGGAAAACGCCGTCGTAAAGACCCCAGAGGCCGGCGGCCAAAGTCGCGAGGCTTGCCAGCATAAGGGAGGGAGCCGCCAATGCCGAGAGCCTCTTGCGCACCTCCGGAATCGGCTCCATCAGCAGGTGGCAAGCCTGGATCCAGAGGAAAAAGAGCAAGGTCGGCGCGGCGGAGTTGGCGGGCGTGAGGCGCTCGAGAAGCGGCGCGCCGCCCGGAACGGACCAGGCGAGGATCGCGGCCCAGGTCTGCAGGAAAAGCAAGCCGCCGAGAAACGGCTTCTCATCTGCGAGCGCGAACCAACAGAGCTGGGCGCTCGCGTAGGTCAAGAGGGGCTTGAGGGGCGCGACTTCGTCGCCGCTCGAGAGCGCCCACAGAAGCGCGGCGCATACGAGCAGGCTTCCCGCGCGCAGGACGCTCCTCAGAGGAGCGGCGAGCAAGGCGTCGACCCAGGGCGCTCCCCGCCTCAGACCGTCCCGGTACAGGAAATAGAGGGCGTTGAGGACCAGGCCGACGAGCAGGGCGGCGCCGTGCCAGCGCGGATCGGCCGCCTGATCGTAGTATCCCGAAACGATCCCGGCTGTCGCCGAGATCCACCCCAAGTGAACCGGAATTTTCGCTCGCGGATCGGTCCGGAAGTAGACCGCGATCAAGGTCCAGGCGAGGCCCGCCACGACGAGCCCCGCGGCGCCCCTCAGATGGATCCCTGCGCCAAGCAGGTTCCGCGCGAGGTTCCAAGTGTCGACCTTGAAAGCCAGGAAAAGCGCCGATGCCATGAGCGGGTTGGTGAAAAGGGAGTGGTCCCGGCGCTGCAGAGGAAAGGGGACCTTGCCCATGAAGAGATCGCCTTCCCCCAGGCCCGCGAGGAACGGCGCGGCTCGCAGTGAAAAGCACCCAAGCGCCAGCGCGGCGGCGCAGACGCCGCTCATGAGCCCGGAACCCCATTCGATGAAAGGGAATAGCGCCTCGCTCTCCGCCTTGAGTTCAGGTAACAGGATGAAGACGATCAGGGCCGCCATGCCGGCCGGAAGAAGCGACCGCGAGAAATAGGCGGCGGTCACGAGCACGCCGGACATGAGCAGGGGAGCTCCCATGGTCATGGCGACTTGGATCCCCGCGGCGTTCTCGGGAAGGCCCTGCTCGAAAAATACGCGCAAGCACATCGCCGCGATCGCGACGGCGCCGTAGACCAGGAGCACCGTGGACCGCGCGTTGCGCAGCAGCGGCGACCTCGAGGCCCCGGCGGCCGCGAGCCAGGCCAGCGACAGCAGCGACAGGCCGAAGACCATATTGTTGCCGTGGAGCGTGCGTCCCGACATGTCCGCAAATCCCAGGTACGGCAGCGAGACACCCAGGATCGCCATCACGGTGTGGACATAAACGAGGTTCTGGTCGCGGTACGCCCGCCAGCCGAACAGCGCGGCCGCGAGCAGGAGATAAACGGCGGTGTGCAGCGGCGGTGTGTTGTAGTGCCACTGCACCAGCACGGCCAGCACGGTCGTGACGTTGAGGACGGCCGCTGTCATCTGCGACGCGACCTTAGCGAGATCCTCCCACCAGCGCCGCAGGACGATCCCCGAACCGCCTACGGCTAGGGCCAGCCCGAGACCGAGCGCCGGGATGCGAGGTCCCGGGAACGACTCCCAGGTCCCGATCGACCCTCCGCCCAGCGCGAGCAAGGTGAAAGCGATCCAGGCATGGAGGATGTCGCGCCGGAACAGCGCCTGCGCCGTCCAGATCGCGCCCGCCAAGACCAAGGTCAGGAGCCTGACCTGCGGCTGCGATGCGCCCATGAAGAGACCCAGGAGTATGAGGGCATAACCTATGAAGGAATCCTTGCCGTACGCCGGACTCTCCTTGCGGAAGCTGCGCGAGCACTGCTCCCCGAACAGCACGAGTCCCCCGGCGGCGACCACCATGGCGGCATAGACCTGGATCTGGGGCAGATGGCGCATGAAGCCGTAGACCCAAAGAAAGACCTGCAGAAAGGTCGTGGTCAACGAAACGCCGAAAAACCACGGGACCCTCCCTTCCTCTATAAGGGCGGGCGAGAGCTCCGTGCGCACGAAGCGAAGTATCGCTATGCAGACGAGGAGGAAGCCGGCGTGGAAGCCGGCGCCGAGGATGAACCACACGCGATCGCCGTCCGGATCGAACACCAGGGCGAACGGACCGAGCAGGACTAGGGCGTTGATCAAGAGCAATGGAAGCCCGAGCAGGTCCTTGAGGTCCGGATTGACGGCCGCGCACCAGCGTCTCAAGCCGCGTCCGAAGCCGGCGACGTAGGCCAGCGCAACGAGCGGGAGTACCCAATCCTTATGCGTCACCTGCGGATCGTGCGCCATGAGCGCCACCGCCATGAAGTTAGCCGGCAGAAGCGCGATGGCCGCGCCCCGCAGCATGTCCGCGGTGCCCTTGAGCTTCCCGCTCTGCCGCTCGAGCCAGGAGCCCATGCGAGCCAGCAGCGCGGTCAGGCCCGCCAGCAAAGCGGGCAGGACGGTATAGCGCACGAACCAGTGCTTGTCCCAAGTGTAGAACGCGAGCAGAGAGCTTCCGACCACGACCATCGCAATGCCGGCCAGAAGCCCCCAGTTCTCGGCGAAGAAAGGCAGGAGATGCTCGGTCCAGAACGACGGCACGACTTCCTCCGGCGCCGCGGGAGGAACGGGAGTCTCCGGCGCCGGCTTCGGGAAGGGAGCTTCGATGACCGGCGCGGCCTTCGGCTCGGCCTGGGCCAGCGAGAGCCGCTCTTCGTTGCTCAGCGCAAGGCCGTGGCGCTGGAGGAATTCGCGTTCGGGGACCTTTTGCGCCCGCTCGCGGCACCAGGACTCCAGCGACCGCCTGATGTCGTCGGGGACCTCGATATGCCGCCGCGTCCAAAGCAGGAGCAGCTCGGCGGGACGTGTCCCGCAGAGGAGCTCCAGGTCCTTGGCCGCGCCTTGGTCCTGTTCTTCGACGCGCGCAAGCCACGCCGAGACCTCGGGCCAGTCCGGCCCGGGCGTCGAGCCGAAGCGCAGCTCCATGATCAGGGCGGCGCGTTCCTGGAGGCTCGCGTCGGCGCCGAGCTTTCGAATCACAGGGGCCAGCCGGCTCGTGGGCCAGGACGCGGCGGCGTCGAGCGCGCGGCACTTGTCTTGAGCACCTTCGATCACGTGGGCCGCGGCCTCCTCGTCGAGGTCCTGCGGGAAGGGCTGGGCGGCGCCGGAAAGGCTCGCGCGCGCCTGCGCGATCCTGCGCGCGTTGAGTTCCTGGACCTTCTTCTTGAGAGGCTCCCAATGCGTCTGGAGCGCGGCGGCCTGAGGGTCGCTCTCCAGGCGCTCGATCAGGGGGAGCGGATCGATGAGGCCGGCGCCGGCGGCGAGCGCCTTGCGGAGCTTATCGTCGACGACCTGCTCGGTCTTGGGAGTCTTCTTGCCCCAAGTCTCGAGGAAGAACCGGTCGCGCTGGAGGGTCAAGGCGAACTGGAGGCGCAGGAGCCTGGCCGGCAGGGCGAGCCAATCGACGGTGACATCGAGCGGCAAGTCGCCAAGGAGCTCCCGAAACTCCTCGAGCTCCGTGCTCCCGGTTGCCTTGCGGTTGTGGCAGCGCGAGGCCTCGAGACGGCGGCGGGACTTGAGGTGCGCGACGAGTCCTTCAAAGGAGGACCCGGGGTGGCGGGAGAGGATCTCGATGAGCTCGGCCGTCGAGGGCTTGGCGCCGCTTCCCTTGCCGATTTCTTTGAGGACCGGCAGGATGAAGCCGTTGTCCAGCCGGCCCGAGGCCAGAAGGCCGCACAGCGCCTCGACCAGTTCTTTATCTTGCATGGGCGGCCCCCGGGAGCATAGCCCCCGAACCCTTGCGCGTCAAGGCCGCCCGGCGGCGGGTCATGATTTGACCCCCCGCCAGATCGTCTCTGCCGTTTCCGCGCTGAGTTCGGTCAACGGGACTTTGACCAGCCCCCAGGAGCGCAGGACGCACAGCCGATGGATGGGGCCCAAGATGAGCGAGAACAGGACGAATCTATCCCCCCGGCGCAATTCGCCGCGCCTTTGCCCCTCTTCGACGATCTGCTCGACGAGCTTGCCGGGATGGAGATAGTCCCGCGTGAATTTCCGGAGCTCGCGATGTTCCGAGAGGATCAGAAAGTAGAAGAGGGTCCGGTTCTTCTCGCAGGCTGAGAAGGATTCGGCCACGAGGATCCGGATGCGCTCCTTGGCGGGCCGCACCGCCAGCACGCGGCCCAGGAGCTGCGCCGTGTACTCCTTGAGATTCTTGGCGAAAAGGTACCAGGCGAGGTCTTCCTTGCTCTTGAAATGCCGGTAGAGCGCCCCCTCCGCGACGCCGGCGGCGGCGGCGATGTCCCGGATGCTGGTGCCGTCGATGCCGCGCTTGACGAAGAGCTTGAGAGCGGAGCCGAGGATCGAAGGGAGCTTCGTCTTCTTCTTGGCCTGCTCGACGTGGATCTGCATATGTGAATGAATGTTCACTCGCAGTATAGCAGGCGAAGGCCTGCTTGTCAAGGCCCAGGCATCTTGACGCGGGGCCCGACCTCTGCTACCCTCGCAGGGACATGGGGCTCGACCTTGGTTTGGCCGTGGTGGTCGTTCTCTTCGGCGCGCTGGGCGCCTTCTCGGGCGCGATCAAGCAGCTCGCCCACGCGCTGGGCCTGGTGCTGGCCTACTTCCTCGCCAAGCCATTGGCCGCCGCCGCCGCTCCCGCGCTGGCGGCGCGCCTGTCGCTTCCCCCGGCCGCCGTCAAGATCGGGCTCTCGGCGGTCGGCTTCTATCCTTTATATCTGGCGCTCTCGCTGCTGGCCGCGGTGATCCTGCACAAGCTCGCGGGAGCCCAGGAAAAAAGCCCTTGGGACAGACAAGCGGGCTTCGCGATGGGGGCGCTTAAGGGTTGCTTCCTGGTCTATGTCCCCCTCTCCTTGGCCCTCTTCATGGAGACAAAGGTCCCCGCGGAGGTGCGCGATTCGTTCCAAGTCCCCCACACCGCCGTCACCGATTGGACGCGCCGGCACAATCTCTTCTCGTCGATCACGCTGCCGCAGCTGACCAACATGCAGAAGCTCATGGACGCGGCGAAGAACCCCCAGGCTGCCGCGGCCCTGCTCGGAGATTCAAAGCTCCAGGGTATGCTGGGGGACCCCGGGCTTCAGTCAGCGCTCAAGGACGACTCGGTCATGAAGGCCTTCGAATCGGGAGACTTGGAGGCCCTGCAGAAGGACCCGCGGATCGCGGCTCTGCTCAAGGACCCGAGGCTCAGCGGCCAGATGCCTGACTTGGAAAAGGCGCTCAAGGTCGATTCGGCGGGCGAGCGCTAAAGTGCCTCGCCGATGGCGCGCCAGGCGTCGAGCTTCTCCGCGTAGGTGAGCCCCGCATGGGCGGGGCTGCTCGAGGGCAGGCGCGCGAAGGAGACGCCCGCGGGAAGGCTCTCGGCGATGAACGCTTTGAAAGCGCTTTCCGCCTTGCCTCCGTTCAGAAAGACGATCTTGATCTCGGTCTCCCTCAAAAGCTCGGCCACCCGGTTGGGCTCTTCGTCTTCGATGTCGGCGTCGAGGCTGCCCTCGCGCTCGCAGGCGGCGAGCACGTCCCAGAGCGCCACGCCGCTGCTTTTCAGGACCGCGAGGCGGTCCTCGTAGGTCATGAGCGGCAGGTCTTTGCCCAGGACCTCGCCGAGCAGGCGCCAGAACTGGTTCTGCGGGTGCGCGTAGTATTGCTTTTTCTTGAGCGAGGCGGCGCCGGGCATCGAGCCGAGGATCAGGACCTTGGCGCCGGGAGCGACGACGGGGGGAAACGAGCGCGGCACGGCTAGGGGGCCTTGGGGATCAGGCGGCGAAGCTTGAAGGCCTGGCTCAAGCCCTTGAGGCGGATCTCGAAATCCTCGGCGGTGGTCGGATGGTGCTCGGCCATGCACTGGCAGGCGCCGGCGTCGGCCAGCACGGCCTGAGTGATGACGACGTCGCCGCCCTTGCTCTCGTTCTGGACGCGCGCGCCGACGTTGACGGTCGTGCCGAAATAGTCGAGCACCTCGTTGGCGTTGATCGCGATGGCCGGGCCCATGTGGAGCCCAAGCTTGATGACGACCGCCGGCTTGGGCTTGAGCCGGGCGTTGAGCTCGGCCACGTGCTCCTGGATCTCGAGCGCGGCCTCGAGCGCGGGGGCCGCGGACGGGAAGACCGCCATGACGGCGTCGCCGATGGTCTTGACCACCGCGCCGTCCTGCTCGGCGATCTTGGCGAACATGTAGTCGAAGTGGTCGCGTACGACGGAATAGGCCGTCGCGTCGCCGATGCTCTCGTAGAGCGCGGTCGAGCCCTTGAGGTCCGAGAACAGCACGGCGATGTTCTTGACGGCGATCTCGACGCCGGGGGCCAGCACCTCGGAGGAGAACAGGTCGCGGAACTCCTGCAGGGCCGTCACGCCGCACGCGGTCGCGCCCTTCTCCTTCCAGCTCTCCTTCTCGAGCCGCACGAGCATGGGCTCGGTCGCCGGCTGCAGGATGAGCTTGACCGTTCCGGGCTTGAAGCGCAGCTCGCAGCCGCCCTCGCATTTCGACATGTCGACGTTGAGCGTGGAGGGAGCCTCCACGGAGGGGCGCAGCCAGAGGAACTTGCGCGAGGCGAGGTCGCGCAGGCGGTAGGACTCGGCCTTGAGGTCGACCTCCGCGCTCCGGGCCCGGCCCGGCCCGACGATGAGCTGCGCGAGCGCGAAGGGCGCCTTCGAGGGGTTGCCGACGCAAAAGACCGCGGTATCGACCGGGCGGACCGCGGGGCTCACGGTGAAGCGCACCTCGACCGCCTGGTCCATGTTGACGCCGTATTCGATGCCGCAGGCCGGGCAGTGCGCCGTGCTCTTGAGGTCCTTCAAGTGCGCGATGTTCTCCTTGGGTCCGCCGCAATTGGGGCAAAGCACGTCCCAGTTCATGTCGAGGAGCCCGGCCTTGACGGCCTGCAGGCAGACCTTGAGGGTCTTGCAGCGGTCGAAGCCCCAGAGATCGGCGAGCTCGTAGGGCCTCATGCGGGAGAGCTGGTCGTCGTAGGCGTTGCGCAGGAAGGAGATCAAGCGGTCGGCGACGGCTTGATCGACGGGGGCCGCGTGCAGCGCCTCGGACTTGAGCTTGAGCGAGGTCTCGCGCGGCGGCGTCTTGACGCGATGGACCGGGAAGGGCTCGGGACCGGCCGCCTTGAGGGACTGGTCGATGGCCCGCACGAGGCGTTCGGAGCCGTTGATCGCCTTGCGTCCCGTGACGTACTTGACGAGAAAGCCGCCCAGAGCGTTGCGCGGAGTGAAGGTCGAATCGAGCTTGACCGTGCAACCGCGCCCATCGGCGATGAACTCGATGCCTCCCTCGAAGCGCGCGATGGGTCCGCCGTCGAACTCGCGCACGCCTTTGAAGAAGCGCCCTTCGACCCACTCGAAGGGCAGCTCCTTCCACGAGAGCGGGATGCCGAACAGGCGCGCGCGCACCGTCGTGGCGAAGGCCGAGGCTCCGGGGCCGCCCTGCGTCATGGCGGGCAGGCCCAGGGCCTTGTTGAAGCGGCCGGTGTTCGAGATCAGCGGCCAGAGCTCCTCGGGCGAGGACTCGAGCTTGAGCTCGCGGCGCATGGGGATGGCGTCTCGCATGAAGCCATTCTGCCGGTTTTGCCGGACAGCGTCAAGGCTCTCGGATCGCGTTGAGGTTGACGCCGAGCGGTTTCCACGAAGAGCCGGAGCAGGAGCGGAAGTACTCGAGTGCGGGGACGTCGAGGTACTCCTTGCCCGACGCCGCGTGGCGCACGAATTTACCCTTCTTCCCGATGAGCAGGACTTGGTGTGAAATGATGGTCGGTTTACCGGGACGGTCCTCGCGCACGAGGTTGGCGATCGTGCCCGACGGGAGCTTCGGCATGAGCGTCTCCAGCTGGTCCATCGGGAGATATGGCGTCAGCGTCTCTTGGTCGGCGAACCGAGCCCCCAAGGCTTGGAGGTCCTTGATGCGCTTCTCCTTCTCGGAGCCCGGCGTCGTGGAGGGAAAGCCCTGTATGTCGTCGAGCGTGCGCTGGGCGTACCAATCGCGCTTGCAGACGAGCTTGCGGAGGCGTTTGGTTTTCGGCCCGGCGACGGCCTCGGTGATGTCCTCGAGGAAGCCCGCCGCGGCGTTGTTGGGGATCCAGTCGGCCTCGATGAAATGGTTGCGGGTTTCGTAGCCGATTCGGCCGTCCTTGTAGCGTATCCTCTGCAGAGTGTCGTGCAGGGCTTTCTCGAGGTCGCCCGTGAGCGCGAGCGCCATCACCTGTTCGACGGAGGTCGTGCAGTCGGCATGGCGGAAACTGTACACGGGATCTCTGTCGAAAGGCGCGCCGTCGCCCTCGCCGAGGCAGCCGAGCTTGTAGGGCGTACCGATGAAGGCCGAGCTGACCGTCTCGACGCGGGACGGGAGAGTGGGCTGGGACTCATGGATATTGCGCAGCGCCGCCGCGATCTCGGGTTCCGTCATCGCGACGAAGCGCGTCATGCGATTTCCGGCCGGGTCCAGCGGTCGTAGCGCGTCAAGAGGAGCAGGCCCGGGATCATGGCGACGATGCAGACCAGAAAAAACGCCTGCCAGCCCAGGGCCTTGACGATGAAGCCCGTGGGTGCGGCGCCGATCGTGCGCGTCAGCGCGAACATGCTCGAGAACAGCGCGTACTGCGTGGCCGTGAAGCGCTTGTCGCAGATGTTCATGAGGAAGGCCTGGAAGGCCGCGGTCCCCATGCCCGAGCAGAAATTCTCGGCGGCGATCGAGACCACCATGGTCGGGTAGTGGTGGCCGACGTGGGCCAGCAGCATGAAGGCGATCGTCGAGACGCCTTGAAAGAGACCGAAGGTCCACAGGGAGCGCTTGACGCCCAGGCGCACCATCAAGGCCCCCCCCGCCAAGGCTCCGACGATGGTGGCGATCATGCCGACGCTCTTCGAGACCGCCCCGATGTCGGTCTTGGAAAAGCCCAGCTCCAGGATGAAGGGCGTCATCAAGGCGGTCGCCATCACGACGTCGACTTTATAAAGGAGGATGAAGGCGAGCATCTCGAGCGAGCCGGTGCGCTTGAAGAACTCGCTGAAGGGATGGGCCACCGCTTCTTGGAGGCTGCGCGGAGGCGCGGGGGCCACGCGCGGCTCCGGGGCGAAAAAAGTGGCCGCGATGCCGACGCCCATGGCGGCGGCCATCGTGCAGTAAACCACCGGCCAGCTCACGTGATCGGCCATGATGAGAGCGACCGAGCCCGAGACCAGCATGGCCATCCTGTAGCCGCCCGTGCTGAACGCCGCTCCCGGCCCGAGCTCGTCTTTCTCGAGAACGTCCGAGCGGTAGGCGTCGATCGCGATGTCCTGGCTGGCGCTGAAAAAACAGGCCAGCACGGCGATGAAGGCAGTGGCGGCCGGCGCCTTGGCGGGCTGGCTGAAGGCCAGGGCCGCGATCGAGACGGCCAGGGCCAGCTGCATGAGCAGGATCCAGCCCCGGCGGCGTCCGAAGAGCGGCGGCACGAAGCGGTCCATCAAAGGCGCCCAGACGAACTTGAAGCCGTAGGGCATCCCGACCAGCGAGAACAGGCCGATCACCGTGAGATCGACGCCCTCGGTCTTCATCCAGGCCTGAAGCGTCGCCCCGGTCAGGGCCAGCGGCAGGCCCGACGAGAAGCCGAGCAAGGTGACCGCGAGAAGTCGCCGGCTTTTGAGCACGGCGAGCAAGGAGCGCATGGCGGGAGTATATCCGCCGGGCGCGGAGCCGTCAAGGCCGGTTATTGTATACTTGAAAGCGATGGCAGACTCCGAAGTCGTGCGCATCCTGCGCGACCTCATCCGCTTCGACACCTCCAATCCGCCGGGCAACGAGCGGCCGGCCGTCGATTATTTGGCCGCGATCTTGAAGGATGAGGGAGTCCCCTTCGAGATCGTCGAGCCCCTGCCGCGGCGCGCCAACATCGTGGCGCGACTCAAAGGGGACGCCTCCAAGCCGCCGCTGCTGCTCTCCGCGCACCTCGACGTCGTGCCCGCGCTCGAGGGCTGGGACCATCCCCCCTTCGCCGCCGAGGTCCACGACGGCTGCGTCTGGGGCCGGGGCGCCGTCGACATGAAGCACATGGCGGCGCAGAGCCTCGTCGCTTTGCTCCAGATCAAACGCAAGGGACTCAGGCTCAAGCGCGACTTGATCTTCGCCGGCGTCGCCGACGAGGAGGCCGGCGGCCAGGCGGGGGCCGGCTACTTGGTCGACCATCGCCCGGAGCTCATCAAGGCCGAGTTCTGCATGACGGAAGTCGGCGGCATCGCGACGCCGATCGGCGACACGGTCATCGTGCCCGTGCAGGTCGCTCAGAAAGGCTACTGCTGGTTCACGATGCGCGCGCGCGGCGAGGCCGGCCACGGCTCGAAGCCCAAGAAAGACACGGCCATCGAGAAACTCGCCGCCGCCGTGCACAAGCTCTCCACGAGGCCGCTCGATTATCGCCTCACCTCCACGGCCGCGAAGTTTTTGAAGACGGTGGTCGCGGCGCACTCGGGCGCTTCCAAGGTCGCGCTCAAGGGGCTTTTCTACGGCAAGACCGCCGACATGGCGCTCAAGGCTCTGCCGAAGGAGCGCCGCGAGGTCTTCAACGCGATGCTCCACGACACGGCCGCGGTCACGGGGCTTGCCGCCGGGGTCAAGGTCAACGTGATCCCTAACGTGGCCGAAGCGCAGGTCGACGGCCGGTACCTGCCCGATACCAACGAGAAGAGGTTTCTGGCCCAAGTCCAGAAGATTGTCGGGCCCGACATCGAGCTGACCCCCTTCGACGGAGCGCCGGGGCTCGACCAGAACCACGAGAGCGAGCTGTGGGACGTCATCGAGCGCGTCGTCAAGCGGCACGTCCCCGGCTGCACGGTGGCTCCCAACATGATCACCGGCATGACCGACGCCAAGGACTACGCGCGCATCGGGATCAAGACCTACGGCTTCTCGCCCGTGCTCCTCAAGAAGGGCGAGTCCTTCGCCGAGCTCTACCACGCGCCCAACGAGCGCATTTCCATCTCCGGCCTCGAGGCGGGCTCGGTCTGGCTCAACGAAGTCGTCGAGCAGTTCTGCGCGGCATGACCGGGCCGTCGGTGGGCGTCTCTCCCAGGATTGTCAGTTTTTCCGGCCATATGTCAGGAAAAACTGACAATCCCGGCAGGGTCGATTCGAGGCGATGAGCCTTCGGCTCCAGCGCGGGGTTTCACCGATGGACGAGACGGCGCAAATCGTCTATAGTAAAGATGATGGCGCCGACGCCTGAGAACCGGTTCGTCTGCATCCACGGGCATTTCTACCAGCCGCCGCGCGAGGACCCCTGGACCGGCCGCGTCCCGCGCCAGCCCTCGGCCGGCGAGGACCACGACTGGAACGCACGAATCGCGCGCGAGTGCTACATTCCCAACGCTCGCGCGCGCATCGCCAACGGCCGGAACGAAACCTTGGCCTACGTCAACAACTACGCCTTCTTGAGCTTTAATTTCGGGCCGACCTTGCTCAACTGGCTCGCGGCCGAGCATCCCGAGGACTACAAGCGCCTGCTGACCGCCGATCGCGAGAGCGGGGTCCGGCTCGAGGGCCACGGCAACGCCATCGCCCAGGCCTACAGCCACATGATCCTGCCCTTGGCCGGCGCCCGCGACCAGGTCACCCAGGTGCGCTGGGGGATCGCCGATTTCCGCGCGCGCTTCCACCGCGATCCCGAGGCCCTTTGGCTGCCCGAGACCGCGGTCGACTCCGGGACCTTGCGCGTGCTCATCGACCACGGTCTCAAATACGCGATCCTAGCACCCTCCCAGGCCAAGCGCGCCCGCCGCATCGGCGAATCCAAGTGGACCGACGCCGCGGCCTCCACGCTCGACACGGGCCATCCTTACCGCTGGACCGACCGCGCCTCCAAGGCGCAGCGCTCGATCGCTCTGTTCTTCTACGATGGCGAGCTCTCTCAAGCCGTGGCTTTCGGCAAGCTGATGGCGAGCTCGGAGACGGCGGCCGAGCGCATCGGCGAGGCTTTCGACCCGGCGCAGCGCCACTCCCGGCTCGTCTCGATCGCGACCGACGGCGAGACCTACGGCCACCACGACAAATTCGCCGAGATGGGCCTGGCCCACCTGCTCAAGTACGAGCTGCCGGCCCGGCGCATCTCGCCGGTGAACTTCGGCTATCACCTCGCCAAGCACCGGCCGACCTGGGAGGCCGAGATACGCGAGAACACGGCCTGGAGCTGCGCCCACGGCCTGGCGCGGTGGGAAGGCGGCTGCGATTGCGGCTCGGAGGGCAGGAGCACGCAATGGCGCGCGCCCCTGAGGGAGGCCCTGGACTGGCTGCGCGATCAGCTCGCCGCCGTCGCCGAAGCCGAGACGCACCGGCTGGTGCGCGATTTCTGGGAGGTGCGCGACGACTACATCGACGTCCTGCTCGACCCCTCCGCGGAGAACGTCGACCTCTTCTGCCGCAGGCGGATGATCGTCGACCCGACGCCTGAGACCAAGAGGGCGCTGCTGCGCATCCTCGAATGCCAGAAATTCGCGATGTTCATGTACACGAGCTGCGGCTGGTTCTTCTCGGACATCGGCGGGCTCGAGGCGGTCCAGAACCTCAAGTACGCGGCCCGTGCCGTCGAGCTGGCCGAGGAGACGGGGCTTGCCGACGGCCTTGAGGCGGGCTTTCTCAAGCGGCTCAAGGCGGGCGAGGCCGTCTACCGCCGCCTGGCTAGAACCGCAGCCGCACGCTAGCGTTGAACATCGAGTCTTGGAAGCGCGACCGGAAATCCCCGGCGTAGTCGAACTTCGCCACGGCCCCCTTGCCGAGGCTGACCGAAACGCCGGTGCCCAGGATGGTGCCGTCGCGGGCGTAAGAGCCCGTCGTCACCGAGAAGGGGTTGCCGCCGCCGTCGGCGAACTGGGCGCTGATCGGTCGGCTTTGGCCCTCGAACTCGTGCCTCCAGCCGAGGCTCCCGTAGGGGACGACCGAGCGCGAGTCCACGTCGAACTGCCACGAATACCGCAGGCCGAGGCTCGACTGCAGGGATTCGGCCGTCTGCGCGCCGACGCTCAGGTTCAAGGAGCCCGCGCCGTCCTCCGAGAACGCGCCGATCATCAGGCGGTTGTAGTTGAGGCCGGCGAACGGCGAAAAGATCCCCCATTCGAGGGACCTCAAATCGTAGCTGAGACTGCCGTTCATGTTGAGCTCGGTGCCGCGCGGCGAGGCCGAGGCGGTCCGGCGCAGGGTCCCGATGGCGATGGCGCGCTTGGTGCTGAAGGAATCCAGCGCGCCTCCGAGGTAGAAGGTGGAGTGGAGCTTCTCGCCGCCGGCCGTCGCGTAGGCTCCCAGGCGCGCGCTGTTGTCGTCGACGGTGCCGGCACCCGGCGAGTAGATCGAGGCGTGGCCGTGGAGATAGCCGGCCGAGCCTCCGACCGCTATCTGGTCGCCGAGGCGGTAGTCCGCGCCGCCCGTGAAGCCGCCCGAGTTGAAGGCGTAGCCGGGCTGGGTGCCGTTGACGCTGTTGGCTTCCGAGAGGCGGCCGCCCGTCGCCGCTCCCGAGCCGAAGAAACCCCACGGGGAGGACGCGCCCTTGTCGTCGGGCGCAGACGCGGGAGTCTCGTCGTCTCCCGCGCCGGCGGCCGCGTAGAGCGCGCCGGGGTAGGGCGAGCGGCGCGCCAGGCCGTAGGTCGAGAAGCCGGGGTGGTCGTTGCCGTCGGCCAGCACGGCCATGCGCTGGCTGACGGCCGCGGCCTGCACGCTGGCGCCGGCCAGGCCGATGCCCGCCATCGAGGCCAGCGAGGCCGGGCCGATCTGGTCGAGGGCGGCGCGCAGGGAGCCGGTGTCCATCGCGTAGAGCTGCGAGAGAACGGCGGCCGAGTCTCCCGCCGGCGAGACGCGCAGGGGCTCGAGCGCCGCGCCGATCGTCGCCTGGTTGCCGGTGGCGGCAACGGCCGAAAACGGCACGAGGACGGTCGTCAAGGTGATCCCGCCGCCGGCATAGGTCGGCGTGAAGCTCAGCGCGGCCGGCGAGAGTATCTTCGGCACCGTCCCCGTTATCGCGCCGCCGATCGCGATCGGGACGAAGACGTCTCCCGCCTTGACGACAGCGCCCTGCGGCAGCGCCACAGACAGCGTCCCGTTGGTCATGTTGGCGGCGCCGGTGATCGTCAGGTTGGTCACGGCCGGCTTGAGCACCATCTTCAGCGTGCCGCCGCCGCTGCCGTCGTAGCTGGCCACGGTCTGCGTGAAGGCCTGCGCGTCGAAGAACGAGCCCGCGGCGACCGTCAGGGCGGTGGCGGCGGGCAAGGCGCCGCTGGCGCCGAGCGCGAGCGTTCCGCCGTTGACGATCGTGGCTCCGCCGTAGGTGTTGACCCCCATCGCCTGGGCCAAGGTCAGGATCCCCTTGCCGAGCTTCGTCAGCCCGCCGGCGCCCGTGATCGCGCCGGAAAGCGCCGTATTATTGCCGTTGGTGTCGATGGTCGCGGTCTTGGTGAGCGTCATGGCGTTGGTCAGAGAGAAGCTGTTCACCATCTGCAAAATGCCGCCGTTGTAGGTGAGGGTTCCCGTGCCGAGGGCGGCCTTGTTGTTGATGCTGAGCGTGCCCGAGCTGAGCACGGTGCCGCCGGTGTAGGCGTTGATCCCCGTCAGCGCGAGGGTGCCGGTGCTGGCGCTGGTCAGTGTCCCGGCCCCGCTGATGATTCCGGAGAAGGACGAGAGATTCCCGAGCGTGTCGATCGTGCCGTTGCCGGTGAGGGTGACGGCGTTGGAGACCGTGACCGTCGAGGCGGTCTGCAGGACGCCGCCGTTGAAGGTGATCGCCCCGGAGCCCAAGGAGGAATTCATGTTGATGTTGAGCGTGCCCGCGTTGAACACGGTGCCCCCACCGTAGGAGTTGGACCCGGTCAAGGTGAGCTTGGTGGCCCCGACGTCGTTGAGTATGTTGAGCGCGCCGGCGCCCGAGATGTTCCCGGAAAGCGCCAGGCTGTTGCCCAAGGTGTCGATCGTGCCGCCGAGCGCGTTGAGAGAGATCGAGGTCACCGAGACGGCTGCGGCGGTCTGCAAGGTGCCGCCGTTGAAGACCAAGGTGCCCGCGCCCAGCGCGGAGTTGTTGTTGACGTTGATCGTGCCGGCGTTGAAGGTCAGGCCTCCCGTGAAGGTGTTGATGCCGGTCAAGGTGAGCGTGCCGGCTCCCAGCACGGTCAGGGCGCCGCCGCCGCCGATGACCCCGGAGATGCTCGAATTGAATCCCTGGGTGTCGAAGGTCCCGGCGCTCGTCATCGTGAAGGCGCGCGCGGTGGCGATGCCCGCCGCGGTCTGCAGGGTGCCGCCGTTGAAGGCGACGCCTCCCGCCAAGCCGCCCAGGGCCGCGTCGGCGTTGATGTTGAGCGTCCCCCCGGCGAGCGTGGTGCCGCCCGTGTAGGTATTGGCGCCGGTCAGAGTCAAGGTCCCCGCGCCGGTCTTGGTCAGGGAGCCCGCGCCGCTGATGACCGCCGAGATGGTCCAGACCTGCGGGACGCTGGTGTTGTTGAAAGTGGCGGCCCCCGCCAGCGGGATCGCGTTGGGAGAGCCCGCGATGGTCACGGCCGAAGGAGCGTTCGAGACGTCGAGCGTCGTCATCGCCGCGACGCCCGGCAGGTCGCTGAGCAAGGTCAGCGTGCCGCCGCTTCCGACGCCCCAGGCGATCGTGTTGGTCCCGCCCAGCGCGTTGGAGTCGCTCACGCCCTGGCGCAGGCTGCCGGCACCCGAGTCGCCGGTGTTGGTGACGCTGAAGGTGGCCGCCGGGCTCCGTTGAGCGAGCAAGGTGAGGAAAAGGATCAGCAGGAGACGCATCGAGGCGACGATCTTATCATTTTCGGGGCGCGCCTCGCGCGGCGCTCGCGCGCGCGACGGCTTGCGGGTCGTAGTCCGGCTCGACGAAATCCGGGGCGAGAGCGTAGTCGAAGGTCTGCGCCTTCGAGAGGTCGGGGCGTCCGCCGCGCTGCCAGGCCTCGCGCCAGAGCCAGCGCAGCGCGCCGGCCGCCAAGGCCAGCTGCCATTCGATGATGGGCCGGAAAGCGGGCGCGGCCTCGTCGGCGGATTTTCTCTTCGCCGCCTTCTTGCCCACGCTTGGCTCAAGCACGAGCGGCGCGTCGGCTCGCCGGACCTCGCCCACGCGCGCTAGAGCCCTCGCGCTGAGCTCGCGAGTCACGCAGGCCCCGGCCAAGCGCCGGCATTCGGCCCCGTCGTCCATCATGCGGTCGCAATCGAGCGCCGCGGCGGCCGTCGGCAGGGTCTCGAAGACGTCGAGCTCCAAGGCGGGGGTCTCGACGTTGAGGACCGCGCTCTCGAAGAACGAGTGGATGCCGCCCTCACCGGTGCCGTAGCCGTCGTGGTCGGCGGTGTTGTGGTAGGGCTGCGAGGCGTCGCCGACGAAATGGGCCATGAGGCCGCCGTAGACCAGGGCCTGCTGGACGGCGGCCTTGAATCCCTTGGACCCGGGCTCCTCGGACTTCGCCTTCTTGAACGAGTCGGTCATCCTCTCGAAAAGCTGCTCCGCGCGCCAGATGACCGTGCCGCTCTCGAAGAGGTCGATGGGCTTGGCATCGGCGCGGCTCTTCAGGCCGTCGACCGACTTCTTGGCCTGGGAATAGTCGAGCGGGAGCGAGGCGATGTCGTCGGTCCACTCGTCGGCGTTGAGGAAATGCGTCGGCGCGTTGAGGGCCTCGACCTCGGGGCCGAGCTTGCGCCACGAGGTGTCGGGGATGTTCGCCAGATGCCCGAGCTGGAGGGCTTTGGCTTGGAAGAAGCCGCGCAGCGCCGGGTCGTCGAGGCGCATGGCCGCGACGCGCGCGATCGCGTTGTGGCCGCGCTCGCCCCAGCAGAAGCCGGGCCCGGGAGAGAGCAGAACGAGCAGCGCCGTCAGGCTCCAAGAGGCCTTCACGCCTTGACCGGGATGTCCCGCAGCTCCTCGCGCAGGTAGTGGATCATCGCGGGCGCTAGGATCATGCCCGGCACGCCCATCAAGGCCTCGCCGATGAGCAGGCCGGCCAGAATCTGCCAGACGGGAGTGTCGATGCGGGAGCCCAGGATATGCCCGCTGAGCAGGTATTGGGCCTTGTGCGAGACCACGAGGAAGATGAGCGCGACGACGGCCATCTGCGGCGAGATGGTCAGAGCCGTGCCGACGATGACCGTGTTGCTGGCGATGTTGCCGACGATGGGCAGTATGCCGAAGATGAAGGTCGTCAAGGTCAGGAAGTGCACGAAGGGGATGCCCACGGCGAGCAGGAAGATCGCGGTGATCCCGGCGTTGATGAACGAGATGAGCACCTGGGCCGACAGGATCTTCTCGAAGCCCAGCATGAAGACCTTGACGCGCAGGTCGAACTCGCGGCGCATGGCGTCGAAGAGGTTGTGCTTGATCGCGGGCTCCGGCTCGGAAAGGAAGTGGAGGATCGCCACGAAGATGCCGACCACGATCTGGAAGAAGCCCTTGGTCAAGAGGCCGCTGGTCTCGGTGACCGAGCGCGCGTTCTCCTTGAGGGCCTCGAGGAGCACCACGCGGAAGCCGTGCAGGTTCTCGAAAGGCAGGTCGATGCCGTACTCGTTGGCCATGCCGTCGACCGTCGGGATCAGTGAGCCCAGGATCAGAGGCATCCGGTGCATCGCGAGCTTGAAGAAGGTGATGACGAGCCAGGTCAGCAGCGCCGCCGTCACCCCGAAGGTCGCCACGGCGCCGGCGCGGGCGGCCAGCGAAGGCAGCGGGCCCGCGAGCTTGCGGTGGGTGAGGTCCAGGATCATGTAGGAAAAAAGACCGGCCAGAAGCACGGGACCCAGGTGCAGGCAAATGATCGCCGCGGCGAGAGCGGCGAAAAGCGCGTACGAGGCCTTTCGAGCCGGCGTCATGATAGGAAGAACATAGCAAAAATAGGCCTTGAGAATGAGAGGTCCAAGTGTTATCCTACAAGTGTACGACGAGTTGAAACCCGGACCAAGGAGACTCAATGGACGCCACCACGAAGTCGAGCATCGCGCGGCCCAACGCCCAGTTTGATCTCGTCAACATCGCCTTCCTGCTGCTGACTCCCATCGTGGCCTTCGGGGGCACGGCCTGGTACATCTTTTACCACGGGGTGACCCGTCTCGAGCTTCTCAACTTCTCCTTGATGTATCTGTTCACGGGGATCGGCATCACGGCGGGGTACCACCGCTATTACACCCACCGCAGCTACGACTGCTCGAAGCCGCTCCAGCTGTTCTATCTGATCTTCGGCGCGGCCGCCGTGGAAAACTCGGCGCTCAACTGGTGCTCGGACCACCGCTACCACCACCGCTTCGTCGACACCGACGAGGATCCCTACAACATACTGCGCGGCGGGCTCTACGCCCACATCGGGTGGATCTTCTACAAGGACACGCGCAGCGTCCACGAGAAGTACAAGAACATCCCCGACCTGCTCAAGGACCCGCTGGTGGTCTGGCAGGACAAGTGGTATCTCTTCATCGTGCTGGTCGTGAGCTTCGCCCTGCCGGCCTATGTCGGCTTGATCGAGGGGCGGCCCGTCGGCGGCCTTCTGTGGGGCGGCTTTCTGCGCATCGTGATCGTCCATCACATGACCTTCTTCATCAACTCGCTGGCGCACATGTGGGGCACCAAGCCCTACAGCGAGAAGGACACCGCCCGCGACAACTGGATGCTCGGCCCTTTCACCTTCGGCGAGGGCTACCACAACTTCCACCACAAGTTTCAGGCCGACTTCCGCAACGGCGTGCGCTGGTACCAGTTCGACCTCGGCAAGTGGTGGCTCTACGCGATGAACTTTTTGGGCCAGGTGCGTCACTTGAAGAGAACGCCGGAGGCCCTGATCCTGAAGGCCAAGCTCGAGGTCCAGATGCGGCGCATTGAAGAGCGCCTGGCCGCCTCCGGCGCGCCCGAGCGCATGTGGGAGCTCGTGCAGGGACGGCTCGAAGCCGGGCGCCAGAGGTTCGAAGGCGCCATGGTGCAGTACTATTGCGCCAAGCTCGAGTACAAGCGCCAGAAGGACGCATGGACCGCCGAAATGCGCCGCCAGTGGGCGGCCAAGCTCGAGACCTACCAGAACGACCTCGACGAGGCGCGGCGGCGCTGGGCCGAGATGATCCGCGCGATGAACCGCATCCCGCACCCGAGCGCGCAGGGGCTGCTCAGCCTGACCGTCGTGTTCGACGTGCTCAAGACGCGCCTCTGGTAGCCCGCCTCGGATGGCAGGTCCGGCTCCTTCGAAGCTCGCCGTCGACGACGCGGCCGCGGCTTTGCTCTGCCGGGCGCTCAAGATCGAGGGCTTCTTCCCGGAGTTCACCAAGGACCAGGTCCGCGGAGTCTTCCCGCACGGCGGCCTCAACCTCTACCCGGCGGGTTATCGCCTGATCAACGTCGGCGAGGAGAACCGCGACCTCTTCGCCGTCTACGCGGGCAAGGTCGAGGTCATGAGGCCCTTCGTCTTGAAGCAGATTTACCTCGGCCCCGGCGAGCTCTTCGGCGAGATGGCGATCGTGCGCGACGGCAAGCGCAACGCCACCGTCGTCGCGGCGGTCGACTCCCAGATCTTCCATTTGCCCTATCAGGACCTCCAGTACCTGATGGACAAGAATCCCTCGCTCGAGGCGCATTTCAAGGACCTCGCCTACCACCGCCTCTGATTTTCCCCTGGCGCGCCGGCGGGTGCGGGGCTATACTGAGGAGGCCCCTTCAGAGGAGCCATGGAACACCAACCGGTCGTTTGGGCCTTCGTCGTGGTCGTCGTCCTGGCGGCCGCGCTCAGAGCCTTCTTCGCGCTGCTCGATGAGGAGCACAGGACGGTCGCCCGGCGGTTCGTCGCCGCGCGCCGCTCGAGGCACCCGCGGCGCCGCGACGTGGGATCTCGACGCCGCGCCCGGGCCTACGCTTAGAGCCTTGACGCGGGATCCCGGAGGCCGGCGCGCCTTGGCGCGCCGGCTGCGCGTTGAGAGCCTGCGCCGCCGCTTCATCTACCGCCCCAAGGGCCGCAAGCCGATCCCGCATCCGCTGGCGCTCGATCCGTTCGTTCTTCGCGAGAATCAGACGCGAGACCTTCTGCCTCTGGCCAAGGCGGTCTTCCGCCTGCATCTGCGCCTGCCGGCTCTTTATCGCGACGGCTTCCCGGGGATCGGGGAGGCCTGTCCTCTCGAGAAGCGCGCGCTCGAATGGCTCGCCCTGTGGCCTTCCCGCCGCGGCCCCGGCCCGCTCGTGATCCGGCTCGACGTAGGCTTGGGACCGCGCGGCCCCGTCATGTACGAGACCAACGCGACGGCCCTGGCCGGATTCCACTACCACACCCAGGCCGCGGCGATCGTCAAAGAGCTCGTGCTCGATCCGTCCGGGGTTCGACTCGGCGACGCGCCGGACCTGCTGGACTTCCTGCGCCGCTGGCTCGCGGCGGCGGGCCGCTCCAAGCGCGTCGGCTTCGTCGAGCCGCGCCCCTTCGGCCCGGGCGACACCGAGATGCCCGAGGTCGCGCGCCATCTGCGGACCTTGGGCTGGGAAACCTCGTGGGGCACGCCCTCCGAGCTTTCGAGGTCTCGCGGAGTCTTCGCGCTGCGCGGCCGGCCCGTCGAGCGCGTCTTCCGCGACGTCTGCCTCAAGGACATGCCGTCGCCCTCCTCGCCGCGGCTGAGAGTCTTCCGCGCGATGTTCGAGGCGGGGCTTACCGTCCCGGGGCCGGCCGCCGAGTTCGACCACAAGGCGATGCTCGAGCTCTGCACTTCCGAGGAGTTTTCCTCGCTGTTCACGGCGGCGGAGCGCAGGATCTTTCGCGCCTGCGTGCCGTGGACGCGCGTCGCCAGGGCGCGCAAGACCTCGGGACCCGACGGCCGCGCGGTCGACTTGCTGGAATTCCTAAGGCGGGCTCCCTCCCTCTGGCTGCTCAAGCCCAACCGCGACTGCGGCGGCGCGGGCATCGTCTTCGGCTCCGAGAAAAATTGGGACGCTGCGCTCGAGAGGGCGGCGCGAGAGCCGGGACGCTGGGTCGTTCAGGAGCGCCGCCAGGCGCCCGCCGTTTCGATGCTGATCCCGCGCGGCGACCGCATCGAGAGCTCGCCGTGCCGCGCGGCGCTGGGCGTCTATTACGGCGGCCAGGGCTTGGGCTTCTACGCGCGCGTGAGTCCCGGACGGATCGTCAACGTCGCCCAGGGCGGGGCGTTGGCGGCGGTGTTTTTCTCCAAGAAATGAGCGTGAAGCGCTCGAGCGGCGCGCGCGAGAGAGCGTAGGGCAAGAAGCCCCACGAGTTCGAGAAGAAGCCGGCCTGATTTGCCCCCTCGAAGCTCATCAGGCGCAGGGGAAGGGCGCTCTTGATCGTCCAGTCGAGCGACGGCGCCCTCATGGGCGGCAGCGGCAGGCCGGCATTCACCGTCGGGATCAGCACCGTGTCGCCTTGTCCGACGGCGTCCCAGCCTCCCGCGCAGGGGTCTATGAAAAAGGCCTCTTGCGGCATGTAGTTCTGCAGGCCCCAATGTCCGGTGTACCAAAGTTTTCGGCCGGGCTCGAGTTGGATGGCCGCAGTCGAGCTTCCCGCCGCGCGCGAGGCCTCGGCGAAGCTGAAGTCGATCCAACCCAGGCACAGGCTCAGCGCAAAGCACGCCGCGAGGCTCGCCATGTAGAAGCGCTCGCGCTCGGCCGCCTTCCACGCCTTCTCGAGGCGCGCCGCACCGGCCAGAGCCAGCGGCGGCAGGAGCGGCAGCACCGAGCGCGCGGAGACCGCCCAGTTGAGCCAGGCGGCCGCGGCGGCGGCCAAGGCCCAGGCCGACCAGACGAGGTCTCCGCGCTGGCCGCGCGCTTCGGGCTCGCAGAGGCGGGCGAAAGCCGAGAGACAGGCGAAAGCCATGAGAGCGCCCGTGAGCCGGTCTACGGGCCGGATCGACGCTCCGGCAGGATCCAGGAGGCTCGAGAAAAGCAGGCACGACACCCAGGCCGCTCCGGCCAAGGTCAGCAGATGCCGCCGTCTCGGCGCGCCGGCCCGCGCGCACGGCCAGAGAAGCGTTGCCGCCCCGCAGCCGCCTGTGAAGGCCAGCAGAGAGCGCAGTCGGTGGACGCCGCCGGCCTCGGCCATCCGAAGGGGAAGGTCGACGGCCGCCACCGCAGCCAGGCGCCCGGGCTCGAGGAGCAGAGCGTCGATCAGCGCGGGGGCCAGGGCCGCGGCCAGCCAAAGCGCCATGCGCCGCGGCTTGACGCCGTTTAAGTAAAGCAAAGCCGCGGCGGGCGCCAGGAACACGGCGGCCGTGTGCTTGGCGATCACGGCGAGGCCGAGCAGGACCGCTCCGAGCCCGATCCTGCGCTCCGCGACGAGGCACAAGGCGCTTAAAGACAGCGCCATCGTCCACTTCTCGGCCATCAGGGGAGAGACGCACAGAAGCCAGCCGGGGCAGGCCAGTATGACGAGCACCGGCCAAAGCGGCTTGTCGAGAAAGCGGCGCGCGAGACGATGCAGGGCCAAGGCCGCGACGATGTCGAAGGGAAGGCAGGCCAGCCGCATCGTGATCTCCGAGCCGCCGGTCAATCTCTCTGCGGCCGCTAGTATGTACGGGACCAAGGTCGAATGGATAAAGGCCGAGGAGGCCGGTTTGGGGCAGAGATACCAGCTCAGCGTGAAGGAGAGGGGATGCCAGGGATCCTTGAGTATCTGTCGGGCGACGAGCAGGAACTCGACCTCGTCGAGGTGGAAGGCCTTGCCGAGAAAAGGCAGGGCGCACAGCACGACGAAGCCCGCGACGGCCAGCTGCTCCCGCTTTTCCGGCATCGCGGCTATTCTACTTATTACTTGCCTGTCTTTCGGCCGAACGAGTGGGTGAGCGGCGGCGGCTATTAGAATACCTCACCGAGCCGCCGGCCGCTCTACCCGATGTTGAGTGAATGGCGTGACAACGAGTGGCACCTTAATAATTCCCACCCTGATTGAATGTATTGCTAAGCATCAACCTCGAAGGTTGGTTCTCATCCCTCCGATCTTGGAAACCTTCCAGCTCTCGTCAAATTCTAAATCAAACAGCTCATCCCCTGGACCCATCGTGCCCCCGCGTATCCAAACCTCCATCGTTCGACACGCAGGAGGGAAGCCGCTTTCCGACTTCGCGAGATTCCACCAGTTGTCTCGATGCAACAGGGGTGCATCTTTCTGCGCCGTGCAAATGACAAACTCCGTTCTTCCGGGCCCATCCGGGGCGTCGGTGCTGAATACCTGGAGTTCCTTAATAGGCATCCCGATTTGAATCGCATCGAAAATATGGTGAGTTGAGCGGTGGACGCCATTTTCCTCCCTAAGAAATCTAGCCATCGGGAGCGCGACGAGCAACAAAAGGGCCGCGGCAATCAGTTTCCGTTTCACTTTATCGGGCGCCTGAGAAGAATTTGTTCATAGGGTGCATAACGCATACGGTGTGCCGCCGCGTCACAGCTGCCAGCATTAGAGCAAAGCGGGCGGCACAACCGCATGGTTAGGTGGCAATCCCCCAGTGCTCTCATGGTTTGAACAATAAAATGAATGGTAGCCAATCAAA
Organism: Elusimicrobiota bacterium; assembly: GCA_016194705.1. Classification (GTDB taxonomy): domain Bacteria; phylum Elusimicrobiota; class Elusimicrobia; order UBA1565; family UBA9628; genus PALSA-1176. Next base: position 62,008 of record JACQAZ010000019.1, read on the forward strand.
AAGAAGAAGTGCGAAAACCGCGAGAATTGCGAATGTGAGAATGTTTGTGAATCCCAACACGCCTTCGATAAGGCGTCCACTCGGGAATCTCTCGACGTCATCCGTTTTGATTTTCCTGCCCGTGTGGTGCTGCAGGCGTTCATTGAGCAGCGCAGCTAGTTCCCCCGCTACCATTTTATAGTCACCAGCGGGGATTCTGGCTTTCCTGGTTGCATTGGCACGATTGCTCGTGTTTTTGAAAATCCAATAAATCCGTTTGTTGTTGGTGATGTTTCTGATTAAGTATGCAGACGAGGGGGCAGGGGTAGAGCCGCCCTTTTCAACGCCAAAGCGTTCAATGCTGGACCACGAATAAAAATTTGGCCCAATCGTTAGTCCATCGTCCGTGAGAGTCAGGCTGTGTCTTTCAACCCAGGCATTAGAGAAGATCATGTTCCACACTACGACCAGAGTAATTGCGCAAACCAAGGAGAATTTCAGCAATTCAAAATTGGCGCCTGGATGCTTCTGAATATCTTGGAATGAGATGGCGACCATTAAGAGCCCGATGATTAGCGGAATGCTGGCTTCTTGTGAATCAAAGGGCTTCGGCCTGATCACCTTTGTTTCACCGCTTTTAGTTTTCATTGTGCTACCGGGAATGCGAGCCTCACTGGCCACCTAACGACAATTATACTGGTCGGCCTAATATTCGCTGGTCGGCATAATCTTTTCGGTCGGATTTCTAGTTAAGTGTAGCCCCGCAACGGAAAATTATCAACAGGGTGCTTCTCGTCACTCTTCATTATGGCCGCCCCGCCCGGTCGGCCATAATTTCAGCCCTATCCTCCAACCCCGCGCGGGACCAACCGGGCCCGGGGCCCCTGGGCCGAATGTCCCTCCTCTAATAGGTCGATGGGCTCTCATCGATAGGGTCCGCAGAGAACTAGAATGCCAACATGAGAATCACGACATCACGCTTGGCTATCATCCTCCTTCTCATTCTCGCCGTTTTCCCCCTCCCCTCTCGGGCCGTCGATGTCATTGCGCCCCAGGGCATCCCCTCGCGGCCGGTCATGGGGCCCGGCATCAACTGGAAGCTCGACCCCGCGCAGATCGCCGGCCAATACGCCGCGGCGCAAAGCCAGCTTGAAGCCAGCCTCAAGGGCATCCTGGGCGTCCCTGCCGGCGCGCGCAATTTCGACAACACCGTCAAAGCCTTCGAGACCGCCAACGCCGTGTTCGACCAGCAGATACAAAGCCTGGCCTTTCTCGGCTACGTCTCGCCGGACAAGGCGGTTCGCGAGGCGGGCCTCAAGGTCGAGGCCGACGCGGGCGCCTACGGAGTCGCCGTCTGGGCCCGGCCCGGGCTCTACCAGGCGGTCAAGGACTACGCCGACAAGGGCGAGACCCTGACCGGCGAGGACGGCCGGCTGCTTACGCGGATGCTGCGCGAGTTCAAATCGAGCGGGCACGGCCTCTCGCCCGAGGATAAGGACAAGCTGCAGAAAATTCAGGAGCGCCTGTCCGTCATTTCGACCGAGTTCGAGGGCAACATCAACGCCGACAACGGCGGCATGGACGTCAAGCTCGAGGACCTCAAAGGGCTTCCCGACGACATCATCAAGCGCCTCCAGCAGAACCAGACGCCCGACGGAAAGATCCGCGTCACGCTGAAATACCCCGACTACATCCCTTTCATGAAGTACGCCGACAACGGCGAGCTGCGCCGCCAGCTCCAGCTCAAGTACCAGAACCGCGCCGTCGAGAAGAACCTGCCGATTCTGTCGGAGGCCCTGCGATTGCGCGACCAATCGGCCAAGCTGCTCGGCTATTCGTCGTTTCCGGAGAAGGCGCTCGAGGGGCGCATGGCCGAGACGCCGCAGAAAGTCTGGGATTTCTTGAACGGCCTCTGGCCGATCCTGAGGACGCAGGACCAGGACTTGAAGGACCTGCTCGCCGAGAAACGCAAAGACGATCCGAAGGCCGAACGCGTCGAGTCGTGGGAGTTGTCTTACTATTCGGACAAGCTGCGCAAGGCGCGCTTCGACCTCGACTCCGAGGAGGTTAAGAAGTACTTTCCGGTGGACACCGTGGTGGCGGGAACGATGCGGGTCTATCAACGGATTCTTGGCGTGACCTTCACCGAGGTGGCCAGCCCCGAGGCCTGGCACTCCGACGTGCGCCTGTTCCGGATCAACGACGGCAAAGACGGCCGGGAGATCGGCTATTTCTATCTGGACATCCACCCGCGGCAGGGAAAGTACAGCCACGCCGCGGCCTTCACGATCATCCAAGGCCGCGAGCTCGAACAGAACGGCTACTTGAAGCCCGTCTCGGCGATGGTCGCCAATTTCCCGAAAGGCGCGCCGGGCCAGCCCGCCCTGCTGCCGCACTCCGACGTCGAGACTTTCTTCCACGAGTTCGGGCATCTCATGCACCAGACCTTGACCAAGGCGCGCTACGCGACTTTCTCGGGCTCGTCGGTCGCGCGCGATTTCGTCGAAGCCCCTTCTCAGATGCTAGAGAACTTCGTCTGGGAGCGCGAGGTGCTCGACGAGATTTCCGGGCACTACCAGGACCCCTCGAAAAAGCTGCCCGACGCCCTCTTCCAAAAGATGCTCGCGGCCAAGAACTTCGGCAACGGCATTCATTATCTGACCCAGCTCGCCTTCGCGATGATCGACATGCTCTACCACACGGCCGTGCCGGCCGACACCTCGCGCCTTTTCAATCAGATGATGGAGCTCGTCGGCCTGGTGCCGGTCAACCCAGGCGCGCACTCCGAGGCGAGCTTCGGGCACTTGATGGGCGGCTACGCGGCGGGCTACTACGGCTACCTCTGGTCCGAGGTCTTCGCCGACGACATCTTCACGCGGTTCAAGAAGGAGGGGCTTTTCAGTCCGGCCGTCGGCAAGGCCTGGCGCGAAGAGGTACTCGAGAAAGGCTCGTCGCGCCCCGAGATGGAAAGCCTGATCGCCTTCCTGGGGCGCCTGCCGAGCTCCGAGGCCTTCTTCAAGCGCCTTCGGGGCGCCAAGCCCGGCGCCTAGGCCCGGCGTCCCTCGAGCCTGCGCAGGCGCTTGTCGTGCTCGAGCAGGAGCTCGGCGTGGCCGGCGCAGCGATAGCGCTGGTCGTCGAGCTTCTCCTCGAGGCGGCGGATGTCTTCCTTGCGCGCGGCATCGTTCGCGAGCGAGCCGAGGACCGTCTTGATGGCCGCCGCGTCCTTCTCGACGTCGTCGAAGCGGGCGTCGATCCTCGCGAACTGCGCGTCGATCTTATCGAACTGCGCGTCGATCTTCTGGAGCTGCGCTGCGATGCCCTCGAATCGCGAGTTGAGCTGATCGAAAGACGGCTTGAGCGCCTGGACGATGTTCTGCATATCTTGATCCATTATACCCTCCCCCGTTTTTGGCGGCAAGGGCCCAGAGGCCCTCAAGTTGCATACGATTGACCCCCCTCGAAAGTTCCCTTCCTCGTCGGAGCATCAAAAGCCGTTGACTCCCGCCGATCCGCGCCGTACAATGTTCGATGTGACCTTTTCAGCCTTGCTGTCCGCGGTCCTGGCCGCAGTCCCGGCGGGCGCCGGCGTCCATACCGTGCCGATCCTGATGTACCACATGCTGGGCAACGCCCCCGACGACGCGGGCGACCACGACTGCATGGGCAAGGGCTCCTGCCGGCGCCGAGCCGACCACTGCCCCGTCCCGGGCGGCGGGGTCTCCGGCCCGGGCATGGTCGTCGCCTACGACGAGTTCAAATGGCAGATGGAGTACCTGCGCAGCCACGGCTGGCGCGGGCGCACTCTCGACGAGATATTCTCCGCGCGGCCCGACCTGCGCCCGCGGGACGTCGTGATCACCTTCGACGACGGCTACGCCGACAATTTCGAGGCCTTCGGACTCCTGCGCGAGCATGAGATGAAGGCCGTCTTGTTCATGGTCTCCGACAACGCGGACTGCCAAGGTCGCCTGAGCGCGGAGCAATTGCGCGAGATGGACGCGGGAGGCTTCCGGGTCGAGGACCATTCCAAGACGCACAACGACCGCTTCACCTTGGGCACGGAGGCCGAGCAGACCGAGGAGTACGGCGCGTCGAAGAAGGCTCTCGAGGCCCTGCTCGGCCGCCCGGTGGAGTTCGCCGCCTATCCTTACGGCAAGTACAACGTAGCGACTCCGGCGGTCATGCGGTCGCTGGGCTACAAGGCGTCTTTCATCATCGGCGGCAGGGTCGCCGACGTCGACGGCGACCGTCAGCTCGTCCCGCGCTTTAGGGTCTCCGACCGGGCGGGGTTTCTCTACGCCCTCTGCGAAGGGCTCTCGGCGGCGGCGGGGAAGAAAGCCTCGAACTGCGCGGCGCCCTAAGCGTCGCGAAGGAGCTTCGCCTTCAAGGCCGCGGCGTCGACGCCGCGGGCTGCTGCGTGAGCGTCGATCCAGTCCTCCAGCGAAGACTCGCCGCGCGCCTTTTGCGCGCTGGCGCCCCAATCCTCGATGAGCCCCTGCTCGCCCTGCGTGATCGCGCGCCAGGTCGGCACCGGCATGCGGGTATCGAGAAACGGCTCCGGGACTTCGAGCCGCGGCCGCGCCTCGGAGCCGAGCGGCGGGGCCGCCGGGGCTTGCGGCGCCCGGACCGGGACCGCGGCCGGTCGGGCAAGCGGCGTCGACTCCTTGACGGTCGAGCCGCGCAGCGACAGCGCTACCAAGGCCAGGCCCAGGCCAAGAGCCGCTCCCGCCGACGCCGGACCGGGCCAACCGGCGGGCCGCGGGGATTTTGCCGGCGCGCCGTCGGCCTGCGCCGCCGGCACCGGCGCGGCGACGGGGCGCCGCGCTCCAAAGGCGGGAGCTCCGAGCGGCGCGGTCTCTCGGGTCGGGGCTGAGACGGAAGAGACGGGCGAAGCTGCGCCGGCTCGCAGCACGGGCGAGCCGTCGACGAAGCGGTCGAAATTCTCGGGTTTGGCGATATCGTTCTGGAGCGCCGAAAGGCGCCTGGGAACGGGTTTGGGCTCGTCCTTGGCCCACGCCTGGGACCCCAAGAGCAGGGCCAAAACGGCCCAGGAGAGGCGTTTGGCGGCTTCCATGAGGCTAGGATAGCCCCGCGGCGCGAACCGGGCTGGAGCGAAGGGCCTAGGACCGCCTAGGTCTTTAGACCTAGAGGAGTTCGGTCATGCCGTCGAAGGCGTGGCGCACCTCGACTTCCCAGTCGAGGGCTTCGAGGACCTGCCTTGTCAAGTTGAGGTTGTCCTGCAGGACCTTGTCGCCGTAGCGCGGCTCGTGATGGGTCACGAGCCATCTCTTGATCTGAGCGAGCTTGGCGAAGAGGCAGGCATTCGACAGGGAGGAGTGCCCCCAGCCGATCTTCGTCTTGTACTCCTCGTTGGTGTATTGCGCCTCGGCGATCAGCAGGTCGGCGTCGGAAACGAAGTCGATGAGGCTCTTGTGCGGCAGCACGAGGTCCGAGCCGGGCGAGACCGCGCCGGGCGCGCCGAGGTAGCCCTTGAGGAACTCGTTGTCGCTCACATAAGCCACCTTGCGGCTGCCCATCTCGACCTTGTAGCCGACGGTCGCGCCGGGGTGGTGGGTGTACTCCCACGAGACCTTCATGGCGCCGGCCTGGACGGCGCCCGCGGCGAGCTCGTGGAAATCGATCTTGGCGCGCATGTCCTCGAGCTGGGCGGGGAAGTAATCGCGGTCGAGCTGGCCCTTGAAGATCTCCTTGAGGTTCTTCCCGAAGCCCTTGGCGCCGTAGACGCTGAGCTCGAAGCCGGGCAGGTAAGCCGGCACGAAGAACGGGAAGCCCTGGATGTGGTCCCAGTGCGTGTGCGTGATGAAGAGATGCATCCTTCGCGGTTTTCCCGCCGCCAGGGCCTCCCCGAGGGGCCGTATGCCCGTGCCCGCGTCAAGGATGACGAGGTCGTCTCCGAGCTCGAGGGTCAGGCACGAGGTGTTGCCCCCCTGGCGCACGTAATCGGTCCCCGAGACCGGGACCGAGCCCCGCGTCCCCCAAAGCCTGACGGTCCCGCGGCCGGTGGACAGCTTGGGATGATATTCCGGCGCGGGCTGCGCCGAACCGTTGGCGGACGCGGCCGCGGCCGCCGGAGGGGCGCCCGATGCGAGCAGCTCGCGTATCAGCTTGCGGAAGGAGGACAGGTCCGGCGGCTTGGCGATGACGTCGATGGCGCCCATCTCGAGGGCCCGCGAGCGGTCCGCGCTGAAATCCTTGGTCGAGAAGACGACGACCTTGATCGCCGCCGTCTTGGGATCGGCCTTCAGGCGGCGAAGGGCCTCGATGCCGTGCATGAGCGGCATCATGACGTCGAGTATGATGATGTCGGGCGCGAAGGAGGCGGCCTTTTCGAGGCCCTGCTGGCCGTCGGAGGCGAAACAGATCTCGTGGCCTTCGTCGGTCAGGACATGCCCGATCAGCTCGAGGATCGCCGGCTCGTCGTCGACGATGAGGATGCGCCCCTTCTTTCCGGGGGATGCCATGGAGTGGATTAAGTGTAGACCCTCGGCCGAAAAAAGTCAATGCCGTTTTGAGCGGCGCTCGGGGCGGACTAGATGAACATCGCAAGGACCGCGTTGAAGCCGCGCGCGATGTCGACGAGCAGGCCGGTGTACTCGACCGGCTTGGGGTAGACTTCGACCTTCTTGGACAGGTCGGCGGACTCGATCGGGATCGAGAAGTAGAACGAGGCGCCCATCTGGCGCCAGCTCTCGGCCCAGATCCGGCCGCCGTGCAGCTCGACCATCATGCGCGCCATGGTCAGGCCCAGGCCCGTGCCCTCGGTCTGCTTGACCTTGCCCGAGGACTGGAACATGTCGAAGATCTTGGGGAGGTCCTTGGCCGGGATTCCGCGGCCGGTGTCCTTGACCCGGAAGACCAAGGTCCCGGCGTGCTCGTGCTCGCCGCGCTTGACCGAGACCGTCACCGTGCCTCGCGCGGGCGTGAACTTGACGGCGTTCGAGATGAGGTTCGTCAGGATCTGCACGATCCGGCGGCCCTCGGCGCTGACGCGCGGCAGGGGCTCGCTCTCCTCGCGGATCAGCTTGACCCCGTGGGAGACCGCGACCGCCTGCATGCCGTCGACCGCCTCGCCGGCGAGCTCGCGGGCGTCGCAGGGCTCCTTCTCCATCTGCATCTTGCCGGCCATGATCTTGGAGTAGTCCATGATGTCGTTGACCAGGCCTTCCAAGCGGCCCGTGTTCTTGACGGCGAGATTGAGCATCTGGCGCTCGTCGGCCTCCAGGCGGTCGGAGGCCTGCTCCTGGAGGATCTCGAGGCCCAGGCGGATCGAGGTGATCGGAGCGCGCAGCTCGTGGGTCAGGTAGGAGGCGGGGAGGGCCTCCTGGTCGAGTTTTCGGGTCGGGACCGCCTGGATGAGGGTCTGCGGGAGCGGAGCCTCGGCGGCTTCGGGGGTTTTCGGGAGGACCAGGTCTTCCCACTGGGTCATCGTGTTGGTTGTCGGTTCCATGATGTTCTCCGTACCTGCTCACAGTATGCGCTTTTGTTGTTACAGGCATATTACGGACTTTTACCCATTTTTTGTTAGAATGGGGGGCCTCCCGGAGCCCCCCCTCCGCCGGGGAGTCTCTCCGTCGAGAAAGGGAACTTTTTAGGGGGGTCAATCGTATACTCTTCATGGACATCTTGGGGCCGGCGGGCGAAGAAGAGCATGCTTGAGCGTTTTATCGAGGAGTACGCGCAGGAGGCCTTCCACTTCGCCTACAGCCTGTCCGGGGACGTGGAGCAGGCCAAGGAGCTCGTCCAGGAGGCCTTCTTCCGGCTGATCCGGACCTGGGACCAGTACGACGAGTCGCAGCGCCTGGACAACTGGTACCTGGCCATCTTGCGCAACCTCTATTTCGACGGCCTCAAGAAGTACGAGAGCCGCAATACGGTTTCGCTCGACGTCCAGTTCGACTCGGAGGAGGGCGAGGCTGGGACGACCTTCGCCGAGGTCGTGGCCGACTCGCGGGACCTGGACCTTGCGCTCAACCTGGAGAGGCAGGAGACCGCGGAGAGGGTCCACGCGGCGATCGAGTCATTGAGCCGCAAGCACCGGGTCATCCTGACGATGTGCGACATCCAAGGCTTGGGCTACGAGAAGATCGCCTCCGTGCTCGACTGCCCTCTCAACACCGTGCGCTCGCGCATTTTTCGGGCCCGCGAATGTCTCAAGACGGCTTTGCTGGCGAAGTCCCAAGAGGTGGTGGAATGAAGAAGTGCGACGACATGAAGGACCTGCTCGAGGCCTACGCCGACCGGCAGGCCAGTCTCGCCGAGCAGAAGGCGGTGCTCAGTCACCTGGAGTCGTGCGGGGGCTGCCGCGGAGTGCTGCGCTGGATTGCGGCCTCGAAGGCCGCGGTCAAGGGAGTCCCCCTTCCCGCGCTGCCCGCCGACCTCAAACGGGCGCTGCTCGCCGAGGCCGCCCGGGTGCGCGCGGCGCGCGCGCCGAACCCTCTGGCGCGCGTCCGCGAGTTTTGGGCTCTGCGGCCCTGGCAGGTCGGCCTGGCTTTCGCGGGCGCGGCCGCGGCGGTCGTGCTGTTTGCCCGGCTGTCGGCGGGTCGTCCCGAGGTCCTGCCGCTGGACGCGATGCTCGCCGCGCACAGCGAGTACGAGCGCACGATGCCGCTTTCCTCGCAAGAACAGCTGTTGGCCGAGCTTCCCGAGCGCATGAGCGCGGGAGGGACTGACCATGAGATGTAGAGCGATCGCCGCGGGACTGCTGGTTTGCGTGCTGCCCATCCTGGCCTTCGCCAAGGACGGCGGCCGGCGCCGTAAGTCAGAATCCCTCCCCGCTTCTCTGGAAGTCTTGCGCCAAGCGATGGAGCCGGCGGCGCTGTCCTACGAGGGCTTGGTCTCGGTGGACGGCAAGCCGATGCGCGTGCGCTTCGATCCGCCGGGACGCTACCGGCGCGAGACCTTGGACGCCGAAGGCCGTCCCGCGCTCATCGTCGTCTCCGACGGCAAGACCGAGTGGATCTACGACAAGGCCGGCAAGCGGGCGTGGCAGGGCGAGCCGGCGGACCCCGCGGCCAAGCGCCTCGGGCCCGACGACGAATACGTCCTGCTCAAGGCCAACTTCGAGGTCTCGGTCGCCGACGGCGGACGAGTCGCGCGCCGGCGGGTTTGGCTCCTGGAGCTGCGCTCCCGCCACGACGGCCTCCTGCAGCGCCGCCTTTGGGTCGACCGCAAGACCGGGCTCATACTCAAGAGCCAAAACCTGTCCGAGGGAGCGGCTTCCGCGATCGAGTTCAAGACGGTTTTCTACCCGAAGAAGCCGCAGAAGGACCGTTTCTTCGAGTTCTCCCCCCCGCGGGGCGCGGCCGTCGTCAAGCGCGCGGAGCCCGACTTCAAGGCGCTCGGCGAGGCCAAATCCGCCTCCGGCCTCGAGCCCCGCACGCCGCTCTGGCTGCCGTCGGGCTACGTCTTCGAGAGCCTCGACGTCTTGGCGCGCGGCGCCGGCAAGGTCATCCACTACCGCTACTCCGACGGCATGAACGTGCTCTCGCTGTTCCAGGGCCCGGCGCGGCTCAAGCCGGATTTTGGGAACTCGTCGACGCGTTCCGTCAAGCTGGCCGCGGGCTCGGGGAGCCTGGCGCGCACGCGCGAAGGCAACGTGCTGGGCTGGTCGTCGGGGCGCTCGCAATTCGTGCTCGTCGGCCCCGTCCCGGCCGAATCGCTGCAGAGGGTGGCGCAATCGATCCGATGACGACGCTCCAAGGCAGGAGTCCCGAAGCGCTCAGCGACAAGGAATTGCTGTCGTTGGTGCTGGACTCCTCGGAACTGGCGGAGTCGTTGTCGAGCGCGTTTCCCGCCGGACCCTACACGGCCTCGTACGACGAACTCAGACGGATCAAGGGGATGACCGAGCGTCGGGCCGCGGCGGTGGCCGCCTGCTACGAGCTGGCCCGGCGCAATGCGAAGGGCGCCGATTGCCGTCCCGTGCTCGATTCCCCCCAGCGCGTCGCGCAGTGCGTGCCGGCCGCAGTGCGCACGGGACGCAAGGAGCACTTCATCGCCTTCTACCTCAACGCGCGCTCCCAGCTGCTGCACTTCGAGACCGTTTCGATCGGCACGTTGTCGGCGAGCCTCGTGCATCCGCGCTTATGCGCTACAGCACATAAGCGGGGTTATGTTGTGGACGCACTTATGTTGCCTGTGCTTAAGGAGTCCTGGACGAGTCTGGGTCGGACACAACATGATTCCGGCTCTTGGTCGACCTGTGACGCGCCAATAATGATGTAATTTCCTCGTGGGAAATTCGGGATCGTCGTCAAGTCTCCGAGGGCCAGCGTTCGCGTTTGTTGCCGCCGCTCTATTCGGCGCTTCCGCTCCGATTGCGAAGCTGCTCGTTGGCGAGTTGGGGCCGCTCTGGCTTGCGGGGTTGCTCTACTGCGGCTGCGGCCTAGGACTTATCCTGCCGCCTACCTACGCACTGCGGGGATTTGGCTCCCGCTATAGAAACTCATCGTCAAGGACTCGTCTGCGGCTTGCTGGGGCCATCATTGCCGGTGGCGTCATGGCGCCCATCGCGCTCGCATTCGGCCTCGCGCATGCCTCAGCGTTCTCGGTCTCAGCCCTGCTTAACATCGAGTTACCCGCAACGGCCTTGATCGCGGCAACAGCATTCGGGGAGCATGTGTCAGCTCGGTCTTGGTTCGGACAAGCCGCCATCGTCGCCGGAGCGCTTCTACTGTCGATTCAGCCGGGAGGTTTTTCGCTCAGCGTAGGCGCTCTTGCCGTGGCAGCTGCAAGCATTCTTTGGGCACTCGACAACAACTTCACGCGGGACCTCGAGGAACTGCCTGCTCCCACGATCGCGGCCGCCAAGGGCCTAGTCGCCGGCTTCTCCAACGTCATGCTGGCTATGTTTGTTGGATTACGCATCCCAACGATATCGGCCGTTGGGGGCGCACTGGCCATCGGGGTCATCGGTTACGGCGTAAGCCTAACGCTCTTCATCCGCGCGCTTCGCAGCCTGGGTGCCGCTCGGGCCTCGTCCTTTTTCGCGACAGCCCCGTTCGTCGGAATGGTCAGCTCGCTTGTCGCTCTCAAGGAACGGCCTTCGACGATGAGCTGGATTGGTGCTGCCACAATGGCAGCAGGCGTCGCGGCTATCTTCTTTGAACGGCACGAACACCTCCACGCTCACGAGCCGCTCAGACATCGGCATTTGCACAAGCACGACATCCATCATGCGCATGGTCACGAGCCCCAAGTACCTCACGAGCATGAACACACCCATGCGGCAGTGGCGCATAGCCACGCTCACTGGCCTGACCTGCATCACCGCGACCACTAGTTTCCTGGTCAGAGTTGTTTTAGGAATGTGATCAGGCTTGGCTGGCCACGCCAGGAGCGTGCGCTTGTCGAATCTCGGACCTCGCACGTGAGCGCCTCGAAAGACGTGGCCGAGCCAAGCACGAATCCCGTTGAGGTCGGTGCCCGTTAGCACACTTGATAGCTACTTCTTAAGGGTGATCGGCGCCGCTGGCATCCCCCTGGGGCGGCCGACCGTCCAATCGTTGCAGATTCTTGAGGAACGACATTACACCAGGCTTTTCGTGCCAAGGAGTACGAGCCTTCCGGCGTGAGACCTCACACATCCCGAGCGCCTTCGCCTTCATTTCGAGATCCACCTCGGCATAGATGTTGGTCGTGTCGAGCGAGACGTGGCCCAACCACGCGCGAATGGTGTTGATGTCGACCCCAGCACGTAGCAGGTGGACCGCCGTCGTATGCCGAATCACATACGGACCGACATCCTTCGAGTTAAGGGATGGGACGTGTTCAGCGGCCGCCTGCGTAGCTCGCCGAACGAGCGAGAACATCCCAAAGCGAGTCATCGGCATGCCGCGACGGTTAAGGAACACGCGATCCTGGATGCCGCGGCCCGCCAGCATCTCCTTAAGCACCTCCGCCGTCGACTTCCACAGAGGGCAAAGGCGCACCTTATTCCCCTTCCCCAGGATCCTCACTGCTGGCGAGCTTCCGAATTCGAGGTCTCCTACAGACAGACGGGCAGCCTCGTCGGCCCTAGCCCCAGAATTGTACAGAAACAAAAGTACGGAATAATCGCGAGCTCCTTGGTGGCTCTTGCGATCAGGCGCCGCCAACAGCGCGTCCATTTCGTTCTTCTCGAGATAGCACAACGTGCCCTTTGTCCCGCGCTTGCTGGGGATTGTCGCGAGCCCCGTGCACCATGAGAGGTGTTCGGGGCTGCGCGTGCCGATGAAGCGCGACAACGCGTGAATAGAGGCCAGTCGCTGATTCCTCGTCGAAACGGAACAATTGCGCTTAGTCTCGAGGTGCTGCAGGAACTGCCGAACCAGGTCTGTCGAGATGTCCGGAATGAGCAACTGATCGATCGGCTTGCTGACCTCTCTGGCAGCGAACGGAAGCAGCAATGACAACGCGTCCCGGTAGCTGGCCTGCGTGTTCGGAGAGAAATTGCGCTCCCCGACGAGATACTCCAGCAGAAAACGTCGAATCCAAGGCGAGAGCATATCCTGCTTAAGCATGGTAATCCTCCGGTGCAGCGTAGTGTTCGAAGCGCTGGTTGGCTTCACGCAGAAGCTCCGGCGTCATCGTTAAGTAGTGCTGGGTCTCGGCAAGGCCAACGTGGCCGAGATACGTTGAGAGCTTAGGCAGAAGAAGCTGGACGTTGGCGCCCGCCTTATACCAGGCGACGAGACGATGGACTGCGAAGGTGTGCCGCAGATCATGGAGACGGGGTTGGAAGAAAGCCCCGTCTGTACGCTTGATCCCGGCCATGCCGCGGACTACAGCAAAGGAAAGATCTGCCGCGAAGCGGGAAGCCGGATCCCCCGACCTTTTTACAAAAACCGCAGGCGTGGGCGGTGGGTGTCTTCCAAGAGAATTTCTTGCCTTCACGTATATCCTTAGCGCCTCGCAAAGCTTCGGCCCGATCGGTAGCCGGCGAGACTTCCCGAACTTTGCGTTTCGTACGACGAGCCGCGCCTTCAGGATATCCAGATCGTCGAGCGTCAAAGAGGTTGCCTCGCTGATACGAAGACCCGCACCATAGAGCAGAAGGATGAGTGTCCGCATGCTCAGCTGCGGTAGTATCGAAAGCCGCGTGGGCTGCCACTCCTCTAATGCCTCCGAGGCATCCAGAAGGCGCCGAACCTCTCCTGGCGAATAGATATAGGGTTTTGAGTACGGGGGCTTGGTCGGCTTCTCAATGGGCAGCGGCGATTCTGCCAACAGGCGTCGCTGGAGCGCGAAGCGGAAGAAGCCATTCATCGTGGCGAATTGGCCAGGCCGCGACGGCGGAGGCGCACTGTATAAGTGCATCTGCACACTCGTGGCGTCGATTCGATCGACTTCTATGGATCCCAACGCTCTTCCCAGCCGAGTAAGGATGCCGGCTTGAGTGCGGAACACCATGCCCAGCGAGCGTTGATGACTGATGTAGTTTTCGATCGCTTCAGGGAGATTCACGCGACCTCCCCGAGATCGAACGCCGCGACCTCCCCTAGCCCCTTCATGTCCTCCTTTGCGTAGATGCGAGTGGAATCGGCCCTGTCTTGGCCAAGGTGGTCACCTATCTCCTTGAGCGTAAGCCCCTGAGAAAGCAGGTGTTGCGCGCAGGCGTGCCTTAGCGTGTGTGGACCGTAGTGCGCTAGTTTCACCCCGACTTTACGCAATTGCGTGGAGACGACGAAATACAGACTCTTCGACGTCATTGGGCCTATTGGAGCGAGCACTTTGAGAAAGAGGCTTCTCGAGTTGTCCTTCGGGCGCGCCACCTGCAGGTATCGCGCGATGGCCTCGCCAACAGCCGGCGCCAACGGGTAGCGATCTTCACGTCTCGGTTTAGGCCGGGGCACTCGAAGGTGATCGTGTTCCCAGTCGACGTCCTCAAGACGAAGGCTGGCAACTTCGTTGGCCCGGAGGCCGTAGACCGCAAAGAGCATGATGATGGCCCGATTCCGAATGTCGACTGGTGAATCTGATGCCGTCAGAGCCAGGGTTTTCTTGACAACATCCCACGAAGGTCCGTTAGGAAGGCCGTGCTGCCTGTAGATTCGCGGCCCAGCGATTGCCTCTGCGATCCCCGCGTCGCACCAACCGCGTCGCTCGGCGTGCCTGACGAACACTCTAACACCGTTTGCATAGATCTTGATCGTGACCTTAGAGAAGCCTTTTGCATGAAGACTCTCGAAGAACGCATCGATGTGCTGCAGCCGCAGATCGGCCAATTGCCGGCCGCCATCAAAGTACCAGGCCAGGAATCGACCGACGTGCCAACGGCGATTACGGATGGTCGCCGGAGACAACGCCCGCTCGTCACGCATCCAATCAGTGAAATCCTCGAGCAGCTGCGAGTAGACGGGTGGACGGTTCTCGGCTCCTTGAAGCTGGTCCAAGAAACGGAGCCATTGGGTCGAGTCGCGGATGAATCGCAATCGGTAAATTGTGGCTCCTCTCGTCCTCTGCATGTCGGAACGCAGTTGCTCGAGCCGATCAGCCGCGGCTTCAACGTCTTCCGGTCTCGCTGGAAGACCCCCGTGGGACTCAAGTTCATAGGCGGCGGCTAGAAGATTCGCGGCCGATCTTTTTAGATGGCATTGGGTGTAGCCCTGCTCCTTGCAATGGACTAGAAACCGCTCCCGCTCGATGACGTAAGGCGCGGCGCGGTGCTGGACGACGGCAGCCGTCTTGGTGAATAATTGTTCGAACATGGTTGGAGACCTCCTGGAGGAAAAATCCTCCGGCAAATCCTGCTATACTTATGTTGCGTAAGAATGAACGAGGACGACGACCATCTACGATCTCGACAACATTAATTCCTGCACAACATTACCGCGC
>JACQAZ010000023.1 GCA_016194705.1 Elusimicrobiota bacterium
AATTGTTCGAACATGGTTGGAGACCTCCTGGAGGAAAAATCCTCCGGCAAATCCTGCTATACTTATGTTGCGTAAGAATGAACGAGGACGACGACCATCTACGATCTCGACAACATTAATTCCTGCACAACATTACCGCGCGAGGTCTTCGGGCCGGCGATCTCGAACTCGGCGGCGGGCCTCGTCGTCGCGCACAACCACCCGTCCGGCGACTGCACGCCGTCGGCCGAGGACCGCGACGCCACGCGGAGATTGACGCGATCAGGAGAGCTCCTGGGCATTCCGCTCTAATGCCGAGTTCGGCATAACAACGGACCCTCGAGTTATGCCGAGTCCAGACGCGCCCCTTAAGATCATTCGTCGAGAAAACCTGCGCGCAACTGATCGGGAGTCGGCATTATCCCGCCGAGCTTAGGTGCTATCCGCTAAGTTCATTCAGGGCCGGGACCCCGGCCGCCGGCCTTGACTGCCGCGGGATGCGGGGATACCCTGTGGAGCGTGGGGCAAACTAAGGAAAAAACGTGCTCGAATCTTCCATCAACTTAGCGATCAAGAGCGCCATCATTCTGGGGCTTTTCGCGCCCCTCATATACTTTTCCCGCTCAAATGTCCTCAAGTGGAACTCGCTACAAGGATCGAAGGAGGACCAAAAACGGCGAGAGTATCTCTTCGGATTCCTGATCATTACGTCCCCTTTCTTGCTTTCAGTGCTTGCGATTTTGTTCATGGCGCTGAGCCGCAGCGCTCCGCTCGAGCCGCACGATTTCGTTCGGGCTCCATTTCTTCTCCTCATTGTCACGAGTGGAGTCGTCCTCGTTTGGCGCGTCAGCAACCTAAGCTTCTATCCGAAACTTGCGGGAAGGCTGCTCGGCGGCTTCGCGGCAGTCGCCGGCGGCTTCCTGCTGCAGCTTGAATCGTGTTCACTCATGACCATACGGAGCCACTCCATCTGGTCGCCGGACGGTTTGCACGCCGCTCGCGTGACCGAGTTTGACGCGGGCGCTGCCGATGACTTCCACACCTCTGTCGATGTGCGATCAAGAGGGGCGCTGCGGTCGACAGCTGTATTCTCTTCCGAGTCCCATCCGTTGTGGGTCCACCCTCAATGGACGGACAATTCGCACCTTCTCATCCTTTATCCATATGAAGCGCGTGAAATGAGTCACCAGGCAAAATGCGACGGTCATGTCGACGGCATCGAGATCTCATGTCAATTCATCTATCCTAACGACGAGCCTCGCCGCGGCAATCCGGACTTCACATATACAATCGCCTCCTCAAGGATCCCAGGATGGAGAGCCTCCCATGAAAACCACCAGGCAGAGTGCCTCGACCGCAACAGCAGGGTGATCAAGACGATCAAGGCTCGCGACATCGTGGTAAGCGGCGATCGACATTACGCGGGGGCGGTGACGGGTTCATCCCATTTCTTCACTCTTTATGATCAAAGCTGCAAGCCGTTATGGTCGAAACCATTTGTGAATACGATATCCGGACTCTCCGCAGAAGCGATTTCAATGGACGGGAATCGCCTGATCCTCGGATTTTACGATGAGATTCGCACGCGCCCCTTTAGTCACAAGAATTGCCGGACAGACGTTTTGGATCGTCAAGGACGACTCGTCTGGCGCGTCGACCAGAAGGCATCATGCGTTGGATACCTGACCTACCTATCCGGGAACGGGCGGTTTGGATATTCAGATTGGGGCAACAGCCTCCTTGTTTTCAATGTGGACAAGAAGATCACCAAACCTATTTTCCCTTCGGGAAGAGAATATCGAAGCAAGAGGATAATCTCCGACGACGGCACTCTGCGGTTCGAGGACGACGGGAAAATCATTCGAGAGATTCCTATTTTTCCGTAAGAGGTCACGGTCAGCACCTCTACGCCATCGGATCGGATGTTGTGACGCAACTGCGGTTATAGCAAAGCCCGGACCCTCTCGCCAGCCGCCCCAAGAGGCTCTATCCCCGCGTCGGTCTGGGCCACAATCCTGAAACAGCCCTTTGCCATGATTCTTCCTCCGGACGATGAAGTCCGGAAAGGAGGACGCATGGGAAAAGACCCTTTTCGAGTTCGCATCGAAGGGCCGTTGGCGACGTACAGAGACGGTTTGGCGGAAGACCTTCTCCGCCAGGGCTACACACGACAGACCAGCGCACTGCTAGTGCGCAATATGGCGCATGTCGCCCGCTGGCTTGCTAAGAATAGGTTGCGGCCTGAGCAGTTCACGACCCAGCGACTAGGAGAGTTCCTCCGAGGTAGGCGGCACGCTGGCAGGAAGACTTATGTGACGCCGCGAGGTCTGCACAGTGTCGTTGGATTTCTGCGGAGGTCAGGGCTTGTTCCGCCCGAGGAAATGAAAGCTCCTGCGCCGACGCCATTGAATAGGCTCCTGGAGAAATATGAGGCGTTCTTGGTTCAGGAGCGGTCGCTCTGCGCTAAGGTGGTGCACACTTATCGGACCAGGGCGCGCCGCTTCCTGGAGACGACCTTGCCGGACCAGGCGCTAGACTTTGGGCTCCTGACGATGGCTGATGTGTCTTCTTACATCCTCGGTGAAGTGCAGACGTCGCGTGGAGGCGGTGCAAAAAACAAGATTGCGGCCCTACGCTCGCTGCTGCGATATCTCTATGTGCATGGCGAGCTTGAGCGAGATCTATCTGGTGCTGTTCCCTCCGCAGCAGTTTGGCGCTTGGCGGGATTACCAAAATTCCTAACGCCCGATGACACGGCCAGGCTTTTAGGATCGCAGGACCGCCGTACGCTGATTGGATGTCGAGCGCATGCCGTCCTTTTACTCTTAGTTAGATTGGGTCTTCGGGCTGCCGAGGTAGCCAACTTGACTCTGGATGACATCTACTGGTCGCAAGGCGAACTGCTCGTGCGAGGAAAGGGCGGGCGCCAAGATCGTCTCCCCCTTCCACAGGAGGTGGGAGAAGCGATCGTCTCATACCTGCAACGGGCACGCCCACATTCAAATTCTCGGAGGCTGTTCCTGAACTCCAGGGCACTGCATGGGCCGATAACGGGCAACGCTGTGTCAGAAATCGTGCGAGCTGCAGGAGAGCGAAGCGGGATTGCTGGTCTAAGGGCACACCGACTTCGCCACACAGCTGCTACACACATGCTTTGGAACGGGGCATCCTTGCCCGAGATCGGTCAGGCGCTCCGTCAAGAGGGCGTGGACACTCCCGCAATCTACGCGAAAGTGGATCGCAACGGATTGAGAACCATCTGCCGCCCGTGGCCGGGAGCGATATCGTGAGTGCGCTTCGACAGACCGTTCGCGACTACCTGACGCTGCGACGAGCTCTTGGCTACAAGCTGGAGGACTATGGCAGTCCGCTACTCGAGTTCGTGGCGACGTTGGAGCGGTCTGGAGATCCCCGAATCACGACGGCGGCGGCGCTTAACTGGGCGTGTTTGTCATCTAACGCCTCTACGAAGACGAGGGCAGGCCGACTCTCGATGGTGCGCGGCTTCGCCAAACATGTCCATGCTCTGGATCCAAGGACTGAGGTTCCCCCGAAAAAGCTCCTTCCATGTCCGAAGCAACGTCCGACTCCCCGTCTCTACAAACAAGAAGAAATCCCGGCACTCATGAACGCGGCTCGCGAACTGGCGGGCGAGCTGCGCCCCGACACGTACGCGACTGTGATAGGTCTGCTCGCGGTGACAGGCATGCGGCTGGGTGAAGCAATCAACCTGGGCCGCTCAGACTTGAATGAGCGCGAGGCCCTCCTCGTAATCCGCGATAGCAAGTTCGGTAAATCTCGTGAGATCCCCTTGCATCAAACCACTGTTGCCGCGTTGCAAGCCTACGCTGCCAAACGAGATCGCGTCATTCGACGACCGAGAAGTCCAAGCTACTTTCTCTCTCAGGCCGGCACCAGGGTCGTAAAGCAGAACTTTCAATTCTGCTTCCCTCGTCTTTTGCGCCGAGTTGGGCTGCCAGATCAGGCGAAGCACCGGTTGCGGGTCCATGAGTTGCGCCATACGTTTGCCGTGCAGACCCTAATCGACTGGTACAGGTCGGGAGCCGATCCAGAGAAACTTCTGCCGATCCTGTCGACGTACCTCGGGCACGTCAATCCATCCAATACCTATTGGTATTTGACGGCCGTCCCTGAGCTTGTGGTCCTGATCGCTGAACGATTACAAAAACACCTCGGAGGTGCACGATGACATTGCTAGCTCCCTTGCTCGAGTCATTCTTCACAGACCGCTTGTACAAGCAACTAGGGTCCAGTCCCAACACGGTCGCGGGTTATCGAGACGCCTTCCGGCTTCTTCTTCGTTTCGCTCATACTCATCTAGGGAAAGCCCCATCGGACCTCTTGCTCGCCGACATAGATGCAGTGTTCGTTGGCGCGTTCTTGAGCCATCTCGAAGTGGACCGGCACAATAAACCACAGAGCCGCAACGTGCGACTCAGCGCCATTCATTCGTTCTTTGACTATGTCGCCTTTCTGGAGCCGGCGCACAGCGGCCTCATTCAGCGCGTACTCGCAATTCCACAAAAACGATGCGACCGAAACCTCGTGGACTTCCTGACCCCCGAAGAGGAGGAAGCGCTTCTCAAGGCGCCCGACCAATCGACCTGGCTCGGCCAACGTGACTACACCCTTCTGTTCGCTGGCGTTGAGACTGGACTGCGCGTTTCGGAGCTGATTCGTTTGTGCTCAGAGCAGATGGTGCTCGGCACAGGTCCTCACGTTCGTTGCAGGGGAAAAGGGCGCAAGGAACGTTGCGTTCCGCTCAGACGAGACGCGGCCGACGTCCTGAAAAAATGGGTTGAAGAACAGGGTGGTCATCCCTCTGAGGCGCTCTTTCAAAAGCGTGGCGGAGGCCTGCTGACTCGAGACGCCGTCGAACGCATTGTCACCAAGCATGTCGCCAAAGCTTCGGAAGCATGTCCATCGCTCAAGGAGAAGAGGGTTTCGCCGCACGTGCTGCGCCACACCTATGCAATGAGTCTGCGTCGATCAGGGGAAAGTATTCAAACGATCGCGTTGTCGATGGGCCATGAATCGGTCGAGACGGCTTACATCTACATGCGCTCGGACCTCTCGGCCACGGAGAAAGCTCTGGCGCGGCTGGCTCCAATCGGGAGGACCTTTCGGCGGTATAAGCCGGGCGATCGGCTCATGGGGTTCTTAAATGGGCTATAATTATGCCGACTCACCATCAGATCTTCCGTGAAGAGTGCCCCGCGATGATATCAGGAGTCGGCATAATCGAAGAGTCAGCATTTCCGCTCCTGGATCACCTCATCGTCGCCGAGTCGTGCTTCTTCAGCTTCCGGGAGCACGGGCTGCTTTCATGAGGACTTCACTTTGCCTCGTTTTTCTTTTCGCGGCCGGCTGCGATTCGTATCACTACCACAGCGGCCGCTTCAGCGATGTCCGCCATCGCCCGTTCGCCGCCCTCGACCACTACGAGAAGTTTCTGAAGGACCGTCCGGACGATCCGCGCGCGGCCGAGGTCCACGTCCGGGCGGGCGAGCTGTACTCGGGCCTGCATCGCTGCCTCGAGGCGCGGCGCCATTTCGAGGCCGCCGCGCGGGGCTTCCCAAAGCTCGAGCCCTGGGCGGCGCGCGCCAAGGGCGGCATCATGGGCTGTCCAGACTATTTTCCGCTCGAGTCAGGACGGGTCTGGGTCTACGGCGACAGCGCCAGCCGGGGCAAGAACATGAGGCTCGACGCCGAGGTGCGGCTTTCGAGCGGCGGGGCGGGCGGCACGATCCTGACCGCGCTCTACGCGGGCGCAAAGCAGATCCGCGTCGAGCGCGCCGAGTACAAGAAGGCCGATTGGATGGTCCTGCAGCGCGCCGAGGGCGATTGGGTGCCGATCCTGCGCTACCCGTTCAAGAAGGGCGAGGCCTGGAACGCTCTCCGCGGCGGCGATCCACTGGCCTACCGCATCGAGGACGACGACGCGAAGGTCAAGACCGTGGCCGGCACCTTCACGAACTGCCTCAAGGTCCGCGAGTTCAACCGCAAGTTCAAAGGCTCCTGGAAGTACGACTACTACGCGCCCTTCGTCGGCAAGGTGGCGACCACGGTCGCCGGTCCCGGCTTCGAGAACCCCAACACCGAGCTCGTCAAGTTCTCTCAGTAGGGTTTTTGATAAAATAGAGGCCATGGATCTCGTCCTGCCTAGGCCGTTGTCCCACTCGTCGATCTCCATGTACTCCGAGTGCCCGCAGAAGTACAAGTTCAGGTACGTCGACAAGATCCCCGAGAAGCCCAAGCACTTCTTCTCGTTCGGCCAGAGCGTGCACTCGGCGCTTGAGTACTTCTACGGCGTCAAGACCTTGCCGCCTCCGAGCCTCAAGGAGCTGCTGGCCCACTTCAAAGAGCATTGGGTGCGCGGCGGCTACCGCGACGAGGCCCAGGAGGCCGAGTATTTCCAGGACGGCAAGCACATCCTCACAAAATTCTACGACAAGCACATCCAGGACTACGCGATCCCGTTCTTCGTCGAGTACGAGTTCAAGCTCAAAGTCGAGGGCGTGCCCGTGATCGGCTACGTCGACCGCATCGACAAGCTTCCCGACGGGCGTCTGGCGGTGCTCGATTACAAGACCGGCAAGTCGCTCTCCAGCGCGCGCGTCGAGACCGACGCCCAGCTCACCATGTACCAGATGGCCTGCGAGGAGCTGCTCGGCGCCGAGGTCGCGCGGCTGACCTTCTACCATGTGCCGACGCTCAAGGAGCAGGTCGTCGAGCGCCACCCCAAGAAGCTCGTCGAGGGCCTGCGCGCGAAGATCGTGACCACGGCCGAGTCGATCGTCAAGGGGGCGTTTGAGCCTAAGCCCGACGAGAAAGTCTGCCGCTGGTGCGACTACAAGCCGATCTGCCCGGTCTATAGGGACTCCTACCAAACACCCGAGACCGACCCCGACGAGCTCGCGGGCCTCATCGACCGCTACGGCGAGCTGCAGGAGCGCCTCGCCGAGGCCGCCGAAGAGGCCGGCCAGCTCAAGGCTGACATTCTCGCCTCCCTCGTCAAGAAGGGCTTCGTGCGCGCCTTCGGCAAGAAATTCCAGGTCTCGCGCGCGGCGGCCGAGAAATGGGAATTCGCCGACAAGAAGAAGGTCCTCGAGCTGATCAAGAAGGCCGGGCTCTACGAGAAGGTGCTCGCGCCCTCCGCTCCGAAGGTCGAGCAGCTGATGTCCGACCCCGCCTTGCCCGCCGACCTGCGCGCGCGCCTCGGCGAGCTCGGCGTGCGCGTCGAGACGCCCGACCTCAAGGTCAAGCCGCTCTGATGGCCAAGCAGGCCGTCATCGCGCTCGACCAAGGCAGCTCGAGCTCCCGGGCCTTGGCCATCGACTCGACGGGCAAGGTCCTGGCCCGCGCTCAGTTTAAGATCAAGGCCTTCTACCCGCGCGCCGGCTGGGTCGAGCACGATGCGCTCGACATTGCGCGCACCCAGGAGAAGGCCTTCGACGCGGTTCTCTCCAAGCTCCCTAAGTCCGTCGAGGTCGTCGGCGTGGGCTTGGCCTGCCAACGCTCCACCGTCGTGCTATGGGACCGCGAGACGGGCAAGCCCGCGGCGCGCGCGCCCTCGTGGCAGGACGGCCGCGCCGCGGGAATCATCGCGCCCTGGCAGCACCGCCAGGCCGAGGTCCACGAGCTCACGGGCCTCTACCTGACGCCGTACTATTCCGCGCCGAAGATCCGCTGGTTCTTCGACAACTCGCGCGAGGTCCTCTCGCTTCTGGAGCGCGACCGGCTCATGGTCGGGCCGGTCTCCTCGTTCCTCCTCTGGCGGCTGACCAAGGGCGAGGTCTTCGCGGCCGACCCGACGATGGCTCAGCGCATGATGCTCTTGAACCTGCATTCGATGGACTGGGATGAATCCCTGCTCGACCTCTTCGGTGTCCCGCGCGACGTTCTGCCTCGCGTCATCCCGTCGGCCGGCGATTGGGGCTCGGTCAAGCGCATGGGCCGGACCATGCCGATCCGCGCGTGCCTCGGCGACCAACAGTCGGCGGCGATCGGCCTGGGCGGCCTCGAGCTCGGCTCGTCGATCGCCAACTACGGCACGGGCGCGTTTTTCCTGCACAACACCGGCACCGAGCAGCACCGCATCCCCGGCCTCTTGACCTCGGTCGGCTGGAAGGTCGCGGGCCAGGCGCCTTGCTTCCTGCAGGAGGGCACGGTCCACGCGGCCGGAGCGTCGTTCGACTGGCTGCGCGAGAACCTCGGGCTCTTGGACGGCCGGGACCTCGACAAGGTCTGCGCCGGTTCGACCCAACGTCTGCTCGCCTTGAACGCGATCGGAGGGCTCGGAGCGCCGCGCTGGGATTACACCACGAAGACGACCTTCTTCGGCCTCAACTCGCAGACGCGGCCCGCGGATCTCGTGCGCGCGGTCGCGGAAGGGATCGCGTATCTCATCTCGGACATCGTCGAGGCCATGCGCGCCGGGGGCTTGCGGCCGGGCGTCGCGAGAGCGTCGGGCGGCCTCTCGCGCGTCGACCATCTCATGCAGTTCCAGTCCGACATTCTGGGTCTCGAACTCCAGCGCTGCGCGGAGACCGAGGCCACCGCCTTGGGCGTCGCTGAATTGGCGGCCCAGGCCGCGGGCGCGGGTTGGGCGCGTTTGCTGCGCAGCGCGCCGATCGACAAGGTCTTCAAGCCGACGATGCCCGCCGACGAGTCGTCAAGACTCCGCCGGAATTGGAAGCTTTTCGTCGACACCCAGGCCAAGCTCAGCCGCGAGCTGGCTTGATCTTGAAGCGGGTGCCCAGCTCCTCGAAGGTCGAGAACTCGTAGTCCGCGCCTTCCAAGTCCTGCTCGTCGTTGTGGCCGTTGCGAAAGGCCGCGCAGAACATGCCGGCGGCCTTGGCGGCTTTGAGCCCGGGCGCCGAGTCCTCGATCGCGACGCATTCGTGGGGGAGAACGCCCAGGCGCTCGGCGCAGAGCAGGTAGAGGTCGGGTTCAGGCTTGGTCTTGCCGGGCGTCTCGTCGCCGCTGGCGACCGCGCCGAACTCGTGCTTGAGCTCGAAGCGATTGAGCACGATGTCGATCCACTCGCGCGGCGAGGACGAGGCCAGCCCGACCTTGACGCGGTTGCGCTTGAGCATCGCCAGGAACGCGCCCACGCCCTCGGTGTAGACCACCTTGCGGCCGTAGATGTCCTCGGCGAGCGCGTGGCACTCCTTGAGAAACTCCTCCTTGGGCTGCGTGATCGCGTACTCGTCGACGAGCCAGTGGTAGAGGTCGACGACGCCCAGGCCGACGATCTTGTGGTGGTCGTGGTCGGTCCAGCTCGGCACGAGGCGCCGGAAGAACGGCCCCTCGGCGAGCTTCCACTGCTTCTCGCTGTCGACGATGACGCCGTCCATGTCGAAGATGACGGCCTTCACGAGCGCTCGGCCTCCGTGACGCGCTTGACGTGGGCGAGCACGCGCTCGTGGATTCGGTGCAGGATGAAGTCGGTCCATGGACGCCAGTAGGCGGAGGGCTCGATGCTGTGGCGGTACCAGGTCGTGCCCTCGAGACGGGTCCCGCCGCCGGGCAGAGGCGTCAGCAGGAATTGGCCGCCTTGCGAGACGAGGAAGGAGTCGAGATGCGGCGGGTGGATCGAGCCCCACGGGCTCGACTCGCGCATCGGCAGGGGCTGGGAGAGCACGGAGAATTTTAGCAGTTTCGGCTCGTCCCAGACCTCGATCGGCTCGACGAAGGCGCCCGTCGAGAACTCGCAGCGCCGGATCGCGCCCGGTCCGCGTCCCGTGATCCGCGCGCGCATCGGGTAGGCGAAGCCGAGCTTGAAAATCCAATGCTCCGGGGGCGGGAGCTCCGCGAAAGAGACGACGTTCTTCCAGACGGCCTCGGGGGGCGCCTCGATGTCGATCGTCGTGCGCACGGCGACCACGTCGCTCTCCGGCCGGGACGCGTACTCCATGCCCATGAGGCCCGGCAGGACGAGGAGCAGGAGGCCCAGCACCAGCGACGGCGTGCCCGGCGCCATGTCGCGCCGTTGAATGAAGTAGCCGACCGTCGCGCCCATCCAAGCGAGGACCAGCGCGAACGGGAAGGCCATCGCAAGGCAAATGGCGCCCTCGATCGCGGCCGCGAGCAAAGCGAAGCCCGCCAGGGTCACGGAGAGCGTCGCGACTCCGAGACAGCCGAAGAAGGAGCGCGGGGCGTGATAGCCGTAAAGCAAGGCCGAGCCCAAGCCCAGGCAGAACGGGAGCCCGACGAAGAGCCCCCAGCCGTAGAGCCGCATGAGGTTGGCGGAGAGCAGAGTGAACGCCAGGACGAACGCTGTCGCCAGGACGATGCCGGCCGCGGCGCTGCCCGCCGCGCTTCGCGGGATCAGACGGTCGAGGAAGGAGGGCAGGCCCGCCCGGTGATCGGGAGCCGCGGCCGATTTCGCCGGAACGACGCAGAGGATAAGGAAGAAGAGAAGATTGAGATACGGCAGGAAGAAAAAGGCCACGAGGTAGAGCGGCCAGCCAAGAGAGCGCAAACGGCGCGCGGTCAGCGCCGTGCCCGTCCAGATGAAGGGCAAGGCGACGGCGAGCAAAGCCGCGTACATCGGCAGGTCCTTGCCGAAGGCGAAACGGCCGAGGTCGAACTTGACGGCCTCGGGACGCAGAAAGTACTCGAAGAGCGTCAAAGGCTTGTTGAACGCGAGCCACGCGACGAGCCGGTCGAGGTTGTGCTTGACCGCGAACAAGCCGAAGCCCAGGATCGCGTAGGGTCCGCGGTCGATCTCGCCGTCGAAGCGCCAGAGGTCCGAAGCGGCGATCCCCAGCGGACCTAGGGCCGTGCGCCGGTTGAGGCTCGCGAGGAGCAGCAGGGCCAGGACGAAGACGGCCGACAGGGAGACGAGGGTGACCACTTAAGCCGCGGCGGGTTCGAGCTGCTGGAATTTGTAGAGCGTCGCGTAGACGCCGCCCCTGGCCAGCAGCTCTTGGTGCGTGCCGGACTCCTGGACCTCGCCGTGGTGGAGCACCACGATGCGGTCGGCCTTCTGCAAGGTCGAGAGGCGGTGCGCGATGATCAGCACGGTGCGGCCGGGGTAGAGCTTCTCGAGGGCCTCCTGCACGCTTTTCTCGCTGCCCGCGTCGAGGTTCGAGGTCGCCTCGTCGAGGATCAAGAGCGCGGGGTTCTTGAGCACCGCCCGCGCGATCGCGATGCGCTGGCGCTGCCCTCCCGAGAGCTGAAGGCCGCGGTCGCCCAGCGGCGTGTCGAGGCCCTGGGGCATCTTCATGACGAAGTTGAGCGCGTCGGCGACGTCGAGGGCCTTCTTGACGTCGTCGCGCGAGGCCGAGGGCTTGCCCAGCGAGACGTTGCCGGCGACCGTGTCGTTGAACAGGATCGTGTCCTGCGTGACCAAGCCGATGTGCTCGCGCAGCGAGGAGACCGAATAGTCGCGCAGGTCGGCGCCGTCGAGCGCGATGCGCCCCTCGGTCGGATCGAAGAGCCGGAGCAGCAGATGCACGAGGGTCGTCTTGCCGGAGCCTGAGGGCCCCGCGACCGCGACCACCTCGCCCGGCTTGATCGTCAAGTCGACGCCCTTGAGCGCGATCTGCTCCCGCGAGGGGTATTTGAACGACACGCCCTCGAGCGCGAGCCCGTCGGAGAGCTTGACGAACGCCGCGGCACCCGGCTTGTCGACCACGCTGGGGCTCTCGTCCATGACCGCGAAGATGCGCTCGGCCGAGGCCAGGCCGAGCTGCAGCGAGGCGTTGAGCTGGGCGAGGTTCTTGATCGGCGCGTAGGCGGCGAAGAAGGAGCCCAGGAAGGTGAAAAATGCGCCCGGCGTCATGCGCCCGCCGATGATCTCGCGCCCGGCCTGGTAGACCACGGTCGCCATGATGATCGAGCCGAGGAACTCCATGAGCGGGCCCGAGAGCGCGGTCGCGCGGAAATAGCGCATCATCTGCGAGAACAAAGAGTCGTTCTCTTGGCGGAACTTCGCGACCGCGCCCTTCTCGTAGTTGAAGGCTTTGACCACAAGCATCCCTTGAAGGGATTCCTGGAACCTGTGGTAGATCTCGCCGGTGATCTCCTGGCTCCTGCGGCCCGCGTTTCTGAGCTTCTTGCCCAAGACGCCCAAGACGCCGCCCGCCACCGGGATCGCGATGAGCGCGGTCAGCGCGAACTGCCAGTGGATGTAGAACATGACGCCGAGAAGCACGACGACCGTCATGGAGTCGCGGACCACGTAGAGCGGCACGAACTGCATGGCGTCGCCCAGGCGCGTGAGGTCGTTGGTCAGGCGCGAGAGCACGTCGCCGCTCTTGCTCTTCCAGTAAAAGTCCATCGAGAGCTCGTGCAGGTGGCGGAACAGGTCCTCGCGGAGCTCCTGCGTCACCTTCTGGCCGAGCCAGGCCATCAGGTAGCTTTGGGTGTAGGTGAAGATCATCTTCAGGAAGAACAGGGCGGGGATGAGGATCACGACGCCCCAGAGCATCCGGTCGTCCTTGTTGATGAAGACGTAGTCGATGGCGGGCTTGACCACCAGCACCGTCCCGCCGTTGAGGACCGCGACCGCGATCATCACGAGGCACGACTCGATGATGCGGACCTTGTGCGGGCGCAGGTACGGGATGAGCCTCTTTAACGACGACATAGTCGTGATTTTCCCATATTTGGGCCCCCCGGTCCAGCGCGATCGGCCCGTTTGACACGTCGACGGCGGAATGATATCTTAAGCCCATGGCTACCACCACCGCTCTCCCCGAGATTCACCCCGATTTGCGCTCGTTCTTGTCGAAAAAATCTCATCAATTGCTGATCGGCGGCCAGCGGGTCGACGCCGCCTCCGGCAAGACGTTCAAGACCTTCAACCCAGCCGACGGCGAGGCGATCGCCGAGGTCGCCGAGGCGGACAAGGCGGACGTCGACGCCGCGGTCAAGGCCGCGCGCAAGGCCCTCGAGGGCCCGTGGTCGAAGATGAGTCCGGTCGAGCGCGAGAAGGTCCTGCACCGCATCGCCGACCTCGTCGAAAAGCACGCAGACGAGCTCGCGCAGCTCGAATCCCTCGACAACGGCAAGACGATCCGGGAGGCGAAGAACGGGGACTTGCCCCTTTGCGTCGCGCTGTTCCGCTACTTCGGCGGCTGGCCGACCAAGATCCACGGCGACACGACTCCGGTCTCGGTGCCGTACTACCCCGGAGCGAAGTTCCTCCACTACACCGTGCGCGAGCCCGTCGGCGTCGTCGGCGTCATCGTCCCCTGGAACTTCCCGCTCTTGATGGCCGCCGAGCGCCTGGCCCCGGCTCTGGCCTGCGGCAACACGGTCGTGATCAAGCCCGCCGAGCAGACGCCTCTCTCCGCGCTGCGCCTGGGCGAGCTTCTGCTCGAGGCCGGGCTGCCCGAAGGCGTCGTCAACGTCGTTCCCGGCTTCGGACCGACGGCGGGCGCGGCCCTGGCCTCTCACCCTGACGTCGACAAGATCACCTTCACCGGCTCCACGGAAGTCGGACGCGAGATCGTCAAGGCCTCGGCCGGCAATCTCAAGAAGCTCTCCCTCGAGCTCGGCGGCAAATCGCCCAACATCGTCTTCGCCGACGCGGACCTCGAGGCCGCGGCCAAGGGCATGTTCATGGGGATCTTCTACAACCAGGGCCAGACCTGCTCGGCGGGCTCCCGCGTTTTCGTCGAGCGCTCGAAGTTCGACGAGCTCGTCGGCGCCCTGGCCGAGCGCGCCAAGACCATCCGCCAGGGCCCGGGCCTTGACCCTAAGACGCAGATGGGGCCGCTGGTCAGCGCCGAGCAGAAAAAGCGCGTGCTGTCCTACGTCGAGAGCGGCAAGAAGGAGGGCGCCAAGATTCTGGCCGGCGGCGATGAGGCTCCGGGCAAGGGCTACTTCGTCAAGCCGACGGTGTTCTCCGAGGTCAAGGACTCGATGAAGATCGCCCAAGAAGAGATCTTCGGACCGGTCGTCTGCGTCATGCCCTTCGATTCTCCGGAAGAGGTCGTGACGCGCGCCAACGCAACGCCCTACGGCCTCGTCGCGGGGGTCTGGACCAAGGACATCAAGAAGGCGCATCGCCTCACTCAATCGATCAAGGCGGGCGTCATCTGGGTCAACTGCTACCAGTTCGTCGATGCCGCCGCTCCCTGGGGCGGCTTCAAGCAGTCGGGCTACGGCCGCGAGAAAAGCGAGCTCGCCATCGAGGCCTACACCCAGGTCAAGAGCGTGTGGATCGACCTCAATTGACGGCGAAGAAGGAAATCCTCGTCGAGACCGACGGTCCCGTCGGCCTCATCACGCTCAACCGCCCCGAGGCCCTCAACGCGCTCAACCATGGGCTCATGGAACAGCTCGTCGAGGCGCTCGAGGATTTCGAGGCCGCTCCTCCGATTCGATCCATTATCATCGCCGGCAGCGAGAGAGCGTTTGCGGCCGGGGCCGACATCAAGGAGATGGACCAAGCGACCGTCGCTCAGATGTCGGCCGACCCGCATCTGACGCGCTGGGACCGCGTGGGTAAATGCGCCAAGCCCACTATCGCGGCGGTCTCGGGCTTCGCCTTGGGCGGGGGCTGCGAGCTCGCGATGGCTTGCGACCTCATCGTGGCCTCGGAAACCGCCGTCTTCGGCCAGCCCGAGATTCTGATCGGCGTGATCCCGGGCGCGGGCGGCACGCAGCGGCTCACGCGCGCGATCGGCAAGGCGCGCGCCATGGAGCTCGTGCTGACCGGGCGGCGCTTCACGGCCCGGGAGGCGCTCTCTCGGGGGCTGGTCAATCGCGTCGTTCCCGTCGAGTCGTTCCTGAGCGAGGCGAAGAAGCTCGCGCATGAGATCGCGGCCAAGCCTCCGATCGCCGTCAAGGCCGCGCGCGACGCGATCAACAAGGCGCTCGACGTCGACATCGACACGGGCCTGACCTTCGAACGCCAGCACTTCTACTCTTTGTTCGACACTCAGGACCAGAAAGAGGGAATGAAGGCCTTCATCGAGAAGCGCGAGCCGAAGTTCGTGGGAAAATGACGACCGCGACCGCGCCGGAACTTCTGAGCGAAACGAAGGATGGAATCCTGACGCTGACGCTCAACCGCCCCGAGGTCCTCAACTCGCTGACGATGGGCATGATGAAGGGGCTCACCGACGCGCTCAAGAAGGCCGAGCGGGACAAGGCCGTGCGCGTCGTCGTTATGACCGCGGCCGGGCGCGCCTTCTGCGCCGGCGCGGATCTCGGCGACCTCCAGCGGCGCCAGGCGGCGAAGGCCTTCTCGCTCGGCGACGAGCTCAGAAACCATTTCAACCCGCTGATTCTCCAGATCAGGAAGATGGAGAAGCCCGTCGTCGGCGCGATCAACGGCCTGGCGGCGGGCGCTGGTGCCTCACTGGTCCTCTCCTGCGACGTCAAGGTCTGCTCGGAGAGCGCCAAGTTCATCAACGCCTTCACGAAGGTCGGCCTCGTGCCCGATTCGGGGATGACCTATTTCATGCCGCGGTATCTCGGCCTTTCGCTCGCGCTCGAGCACGCCTGGACCGCCAAGCCGATCACGCCGGCGCAGGCGCTGCAGTTCGGCTGGGTCAACTATGTCGTCGCACCCGATCAGGTCGCGGCCAAGACCGCAGAGGTGGCCGGAGAGATCGCGAAGGCCCCCCCGCTTTCGGTCGCGTTGACGAAAAGGGCTATCAATCGCGCCTTCGAGAACTCGTTCGAGGCTCAGATGGAGTACGAGGCCCAATTGCAGGAGATCCTCGGAAAGACCAAGGACCACGCCGAGGGCGTGAAAGCGTTCCTCGAGAAGCGTCCGCCGCAGTTCAAGGGAGAATGAGCCGATGAGCAAGGAACCCGAGCGCGTCAAGGAAGAGAGACTCGAGGAGAAGCTGTCCAAGGGCGGCAAGGTCGAGACCGTCGACGAGATGACCGAGGAGTACCGCGGGCACCTCACCCACCTCATGATGATGCAGGCCGACTCGGAGCTGGCCGGAGCCTTCGGCTACGTGCCGTGGATCACCAAGTCCCCCGACATCAAGGAGACTTTGCAGGTCGCCCAGATCGTCAAGGACGAGGTCCGCCACGCGCGCGTCATGTACCGCCTGCTCGAGGGCCTCGGCGTCGACGTGCAGAGCTACTACGAGAGCCACAACTTCAACCTGCGCGTGGACAAGGCCGACATCGGCACCATGCGCGCGGCCGACGACAAGCGCGTCAACATCTTCTACTACCCGATCGACACCTGGTTCGACTTCATCATGTTCAACTTCTGCATGGACCGAGGGGCCGGCCACCAGCTCGAGGACTCGCTCGACTGCTCCTACAAGCCCTGGTGCGACGGCATGGAGGGCATTTTCAAGGAAGAGGCGATGCATATGGCCCACGGCGACCAGTGGACCGAGCAGCTGGCCAAGGGCGAGAAGACCCGCGGCGACCTGCAGGCCGCGCTCGACCGCTGGTACCCGCGCACGATGAACATCTTCGGCCGCGCGAACTCGCCCAAGAACGCGGTCTACCGCAAGCTGGGCCTAAAAAAACGGGACAACGACGAGGTCCGCCAGGCCTTCTCGAAGGACGTAGCAAACCTCTGCGGGAAGTTCGGGCTGCGCGTGCCGGACTGGAAGCCCGAGGCCGCCAAGATGTCCGAAGAGCCGTTCATCCCGGGCTGAGCCATGGCCGTCAAGCACATCGCCTTCACGGTGTACCCGGTCAAGGACATGGCACGCGCTCGGAAATTCTACGAGGACGCGCTGGGTTTGAAGCTCGGCGGCGACTACGCCGGCGGCCAATGGATCGAGTATTACCTCGACAACGGCTGCTTCGCGCTGACGACCATGTTCGAGGGCTCGGGCAGCGGGATCAGTTTCGAGGTCGACGACGTCGACAAGACCTTCAAGGAGCTCACCGCCAAAGGAGCCGAGTCCAAGATGGAGCCTTTCGCGACGCCCGTTTGCCGCAACGCCATTCTCCACGATCCCGACGGCAACGTCGTGGGCCTCCACCAGAAGAACGCGGGCCGATGATCTCGCGCGTCGCGATCGTCGGCGCCGGGACGATGGGCGCCGGGATCGCCCAGCTCTGCGCTCAATCGGGCTTCTCCGTGAAGGTCTTCGATTCCTTCCCCGCCGCCCTCAAGTCTCTCCCCCAGAGGCTGCGCTCGGGCCTCGACGCGGCCGTGCTCAAAGGAAAGCTCACGACGGCTCAGGCCGAGCGCGCGGCGGCCTCGGTGAGCCCGTGCGCTGCGCTCGAGGACCTCGGCGGCGCCGATCTCGTCATCGAAGCGGCGGCCGAGGACCTCAAGGTCAAGCAGGACCTCTTCGCGCGTCTCGACGCCATCTGCCCGGACGCGATCCTAGCGACCAACACTTCGTCTTTGTCAGTGACGGAGATCTCGGCGGGGCTCAAATCCCCCGAGCGCGCGCCCGGCATCCATTTTTTTCACCCGCCGGTCGTCATGAAGCTCGTCGAGATGATCCGCACCGCGAAGACCAGTCCCGAGGTCTTTCATGGGGTCTGGGATTGGGTCTTGACGGGCCTGCGCAGGACGCCCGTCGACGTGAAGGACACGCCGGGCTTCATCGTCAACCGCGTGATGCGCCCGTATTACCTCGAGAGCCAGAGGCTCGCGCTCGAGGGCGCAGCGATCACGACGGTCGACGAGGCCTGCCGCGGCGTCGGGCTCGTCCCGATGGGACCCTTCGAGCTCATGGACTTGATAGGCCTCGACGTCAACCTCGCGATCACCAAGGTCCTCTACGAGTCGCTGGGCCGCCCTGAGCGCTTCACGCCGCAGTTCCCGCAGGAGCGCCTCGTCGAGAAGGGCGCGCTCGGGCGCAAGGCGGGTCGCGGGTGGTATCTCTACGAGGCGGCCCAGAGGACGGGAGAGAACCCCGAGGCGGCGGACCTTCTGCCGCGCGGCGGCGTGCTGACCTCGGCTGAGATCTGGTCGCGGATTTCGGGCGCGCTCAAATCCGAGGCGGAGCTCGCGCGCGCCGAGGGCGTCGCGGGCCGCGCCGACATCGACACGGCGATCAAGCTCGCGATGAACTTCCCGCAAGGACCCTTCGAATGGCAAGACCGATCCGCAAACACGGCAAAGCAGGGAAGATAAAGCCCCGGCCGCTGGGCGAGTACATCGCCGCGGACCGCCGCGTGCTTAAGGTGCTCGACAAGCACGGCATCACCTTCTGCGCGGGCTGCTATCTGACGCTGTTCGCCTCCCCCGAGAAGGCGGCGGTCTATCACGCGGTCCCCGACGTGCCGAAATTCCTCGCCGACTTGCGCAAGGCTTTGAGGAAATAAGGCGGGGACCCCCCCAAAAAAAGGACGGCTCCCTTGGCTGGAGGACGTATGCTCTTTTCAGCCCCGGGAGTCGTTAGCCAGCTCGCTCGCATCCGTCATTTGACTTCTACGGAAGTCCTGCGTCCGAATCGAGCGCGGGCGCCAAAAAGGATTGGTAAAAAACCGGGGCCTTAGAACCGGAGGCGGTAGATCGCGCCGAAGCGCTCGTTCTTAACGCGGCCCGAGGTCGAGCCCCACTCGGTCGTCAGGGCGAGCGGCGAGCCCTTGTAGCCGAGCTCGACGCCGGCCAGGCGCCGCGAGTCGCCTTCTTGCTGCAGGGCCCGGCGCAGGCGCAGGCCCGAGGCGATGTCGACGCCGAGCTTAAAACGGCCCAGGTAGGCGGTCGCGTGCATGCCGTTGAGATAAAGGAAGGTCCCGCCGAGTATGCCCGACATGGTCAGGAAGCCCGGATCCCAGTTCCTGCGGTCCTTGGCGTATTCGCCAGACGCGTCTCCGAAGAGCTCGAGCTGGTAGCGCTTGGTCAAGGTGTCGCCCAACGCGTCGACGGCCACGCTGACCTGCTCGGCGGTCGCCCAGGAGCGCCAGGCCTGAATCTGCGCGTCCGAGGGCGCCCTGCCCTCGGCAAAGGTCGGATAGGCGGCGCGCACGCGGGCCAGATACCGGGCTTCCTTATCATGGAGGTTGCGGTCGAAGAGAAGAGCCGAATCCTGAGCCGGGGCGGCCTTGAGGCTGCGCGTCAAGCGGTCGGGAAGGATGGCGCCGATGACGTGCAGACGCATGAAATCGTAAACCCCGTCGGAGATGCCCTCGACGAAGCGGTAGGCCGGTTCGGCCGCTCCGGGAGCCGGCGCCGCGGCCGGGGGCGCGCCTCCGAGGATCGCAGCCGTCTGGGACCATGCCTGGCCCGTCAGGAGCAGGGCGGCGCAGGCGGCACGCAATGTCTTCATGCCCTCAGTGTAGGGCGTCCAGGGCCTCGCCGCAGGGGTCGGAGTGCTGGCTCCCCGAGGGGAAAAGGCCCAGTCTGATCTAGGCCCAAAGGCCCGGCTTCGAGATTCCCGCATGAAGAACTCCGTGGCAACGATCCTGCCGCATTCCGAGCGTAACAGGCGCGCCTCAAGGAAGGGACAGCGAATGCTCAATTAAGACTAAAATCCGACGGCCGTCTCGCGTCTTAGAAATGAAGGCGGTAGTTGAGGCCGACGCGCTCGTTCTTCATGTGCCCGGAAATGAGGCCCCACTCGGTGGCCAGAGTGATGGGCGTGTTCCGGTAGCCGAGCTCGAGGCCGGCCACGCCGTGCGTGTCGGCGCCGGTCTGCAGCGCCTGGCGCAGCTTGAGGCCCGAGGCGAGGTCGAAGCCGAGCTTGAGCGCGCCCAGCTTCGTGTCGCCGTGCATGCCGTTGAAGTACATGAAGGTGCTGCCGAGGATGCCCGCCATGGTCAAAAAGCCCGGGTCCCAGTTGCGGCGGTCGGTCGCGTACTTGCCCGACTTCTCGCCGAAGAGCTCGAGCTGGTAGCGCTCGATCATGGTGTCCTTGAAGGAGTCCACGGCGACGCTGACCTGCTCGGCCGCGGCCCACGAGCGCCAAGCCTTGAGCTGGGCCTCGTTGGGAGGCCGCACGCCGTCGCCCGCGAGCGGGTAGGAGGCGCGCGCGCGCGCCAGGTAGCGGCTTTCGTTATTGTGAAGATTTCGATCGAAGAGAGGCTCGGAGCCTTGGCGGGGCGCGGCCTTGAGGTTGCGCGTGAGCCGGTCCGGCAGCAAAGTGCCGATGACGTGCCGGCGCACGAAGTTGAAGACCCCGTCGGAAAGCCCCTCGACGAGCCTGTAGGCCGGGTCGACGGAACCGGGGACCACCGCGGTCGGACCGGCGGACTCGTCCATGATCGGGTTGGGCTCGGCGTTGGGGACGACCGACATCTCGGCGCGCGCGGCGGCCGCGCCCAGCAGGGCGGCGGCGCCGGCGAGGATGGCGATTCTCATGACCCCAGTGTAGGCGATCTTCCGGGCGGCTTCCCGAATGATTCGGGAAGCGTCGGCGAAGAATCCTTCGCAATAGCTTCTCAAGGCATGGACGTAATGATGGCGGGTCCCGGTTCTGGTTGCAGGTGTCATAAGCCTCCTCTCCTGCCGGGAAAAGGCTGCCGGGCGATCTAGCTCGGCTGCCCTCTCGGTGTCAGGAGGAGTATTGGAAAAATTCGTTTCAAATTTATTTCTAGGCTTGACAACGCAAGGGGTGGGGCTTGACAGGCTGGAGGGCAATGAAAAACCCGCCGCGCAGGGGAGCGCAATCGCGGCAGGTCGCACACGGCGACTGGGGGCCGGGCCCCCAGCAAACAGCTGGGCCATGGTCTATTCGGTAGCCTGACGCTCCTCGTGAACTAAGGAGTCATGGCTTTGCGCCCCCGACTTGCGCCGGGTTTGCCGTTATCGCCCATCCCAAGAAGCCCGCCTGCCGCAAAAACGTCCAACCACGCCACTCGCGGCATGCACTTGAGACGGGATGCTACATGGAAAGTATAGCCGGATTTCCCGTTTTGTCAAGACCCAATGATGGGCCTGTCAAGGGGGGTGTCAAGAGGGGCCCGAGAGGCGAAAACGCAGCGACGCTACGAGGTCGTAGACGGGCTCGCCGATCAGCCTGAGGCCGGGGATGTGCATCAGGGGAGCCGCAGGCCAAAGCAGCGGCAGGAGCAGAGAAAGCCTTTGAAAAGCGGCAAAACCCTCGCAGAGCCGTCCCCCCCGCTCGAGCAGCTGGAGGCGCGCCTCGCAGCGCTCGGCGCAGAGGCGCGGGTCGAGAGCGTGGAGGTCGGTCTTGCGGAAATCCGCCGTCTTCACGCGGCCGGTGGGGTCGAGGGCCGCGATCCTCCCGGCCCACGCCGCGCAGAAGCAGCAGGCGCCGTCGAAGAGCAGCACCGGCCGGCCCGCGCGCGCGTTCTGGGACCTCAGACGG
The DNA here is from genome assembly GCA_016194705.1 of Elusimicrobiota bacterium. Lineage (GTDB taxonomy): Bacteria > Elusimicrobiota > Elusimicrobia > UBA1565 > UBA9628 > PALSA-1176. Next base: position 21,177 of record JACQAZ010000023.1, read on the forward strand.
TCGAGTCCGGCGACGACGGCCTCGGGATCGACGAACAGGAGCAGCAGCTGCGGGAACAAGAAGACGAAAATCGTCGGAACGTGCATCGTCCCCCAAAGATAGAACTGAAACAGCGAGCCGATGAGGATCGCGTAGGGGCGGCTGCGGCGCCAGAACAGCCATAAGGGCAAGGTCGTCTCGAAGGCGATGCAGGAGAGGCCCAGGCCTCGGCAGAGCTCGGGCGAGGCGGCCAGGAAGCTGCGCAGCGGGAAGTCGCGCATGACGCCGGTGGGCGGGTTGTTCATGAGGTGCCAATAGGGATTGTCGCTGAGCCAGTTCCCGCCCGCCGCGCATTTCGAGAGCCCGGTGTAGAAGTAGGTCTGGGCGACCTGGAGCTGGAGCAGGCGCTGAATGAAGAAGGGGCGCATCCTGCGAAACGACTCGGGATTCCCGGCGAGCGCCGCGTCGAGCGAGAACGAGTCGCCGAGATACGGCGTCGCGATCGAAAGAAACACCGTCACGAGCAGGATGTCCCAGGAGAGCGTCCCGATGTGAAGGGAGTTGCGCGCGTAGAAGAAATAGCAGGCGAGCGTCATGAGGATCCCGGTTTTCTGCGTCTTGAGTCCCAGCAGGAAGCAGAGCCAGGACAGAGAAAACAGGATCGCCATGAGCCAGACGACCGAGTCCGGGGCGCGCGCGACGAGCTCGAGGACGCCGACCGGAAAGAACCAGGCGTTGTATTCGCGGAATGAACCGGCGAGGTAGTTGTCTCGCAGCTCGAAGAGCGTCGGGAAGACATGGAGGCCGACGACGAGAGCCAGGCCGGGACGAAACAGCCCGAGACTCGCGGAGGGTCTCTCCTCGAGGAAACCCTTCCCCCAGAGCCTCTTCAGCATTTGTAGACGATCCGCCGGAGCGTCCGCTGCGGGCGCTCGGTCACGTCGCCAATCCAGGCTTCGACCACGGCGAAATGCGGGTAGTCGGGGAATTTCCGGCCGAGGTAGGCGCAGAATTCGGGCGCGCGGCGTTCATTGAGCGTCGTCACGAGTATGTTCCGGCGGATGTTGTCGTAGCCGAGCCAGCGCGTCGCGAAGATGCGGTGCGGGTCGAGCTCCTCGAGCTTGTCCCCCCTCTCGCCGTAGACTTCGGCATGGCCGTCGTACTTGTCGACGCGGTAGAACATGATCCAGCCCGCCGGCGGAAACAAGAACTTGAGCTTGGGCCAATCCGCGCCGAGATAGTTGGCCCGCAGCGACTCGTAGTTGAAGACCAGCAGCCAGAGGGTCACGAACGCCGTGATCCTCCCGCGCGGGGTCACGGGACGCGGGTCGGCTCGGCGAACCAGGCGAGGAAGGCGTCGGCGACGAGCTTGAGCACCTGATGATGGTGGACCGGCCGTCCGAGCAGGCCCTGGATGGAACCGATCTCATCGGGCTCGAGGTTGCAGGGATTGATGTGCGAGAAGGGCTCGAGGTCGACGCTGACGTTGAGCGCGAAGCCGTGGTAGGAGACGCTGTCTTTGACCGCCACGCCGATCGAGGCGATCTTCTTGCCTTGGCACCAGACGCCGGTGAAGCCGCGCAGGACCTCGGCCTCGAGGTCCAAGGGGCGCAGCGCCTCGATCAAGACGGCTTCCAAAGTCCGCAGGTAGGAACGGATCTTAAGGCTTCGCTCGCCGAGGTCGATGATCGGATAACCGACGAGCTGCCCCGGGCCGTGGTAGGTCAGGTCGCCGCCGCGCTCCACGCTGTGCAGCGGATAAGGCAGGAAGCAGGGCACCACGGCCTTCGACGAGATTCCGCGCGTGTAGACGGGAAGATGCTCGACGAGAATAAGCGTGTCCGGGATCTCGCCTTCGCGGCGCTTCTCGACGAGCTCGCGCTGGAGCTGCCAGACCTCGGCGTACTCCTTGAGCCCGAGCGCGCGAACGAGCATCTAGGCTCTGGCCAGGGCGGACGCCGGCAACGCGTGGACGGGATGGCCGAGGGCCGATTCACAGGCCTCGACGAAGGCCTCGTTGAGCGTCGGATGCGGGTGGATCGTGGCCGCGACCTGGTCCAAGGTCGCGCCGAGCGAGACGGCCAGGCACGCCTCGCCGACGAGGTCGGAGGCGTTGGGGCCGACGAAGCCCGCGCCGAGGATTTTGCGAGAGCCCGCGTCGGCTACGACCTTGCAGAACCCCTCGGTCTCCCTCACGGCCTGCGCGCGGCCCGAGGCCGAGAACGGGAACCTGCCGACGAGGACTTGAGCGCCGCGCGCCTTGGCTTCGCCTTCGGTCTCGCCGACCCAGGAGATCTCGGGATCGGTGAACACGGCCCACGGCACGGCGCCGCGCGGCTCGAGCGGCTTTCCCGCGATCGACTGTGCGGCCAAGATCCCCTCGCGCGAGGCCTTGTGCGCCAGATAAGGCTGGCCGACGCAGTCCCCGACCGCGTAGATGGACGGGACGCTCGACATCATTTCGGTGTCGACGACGATGTGGCCGCGCTGATCGAGCTCGACGCCGGCCTTCTCCAAGCCCAGGTCTTTCGTGCGCGGGGCGCGGCCGACCGCGAGCAGTATCTTGTCGCAGGCGATCTTCTTCTCGCCTTCCGGCGTTTCGATCGCCGCCTCGAGCCGCCCGTCCTTCCTGGACCAGGCCTTAGCCTTGGACGACAGATGGAGGTCGACGCCGAGCCGCTGCAGGACTCGGGAGACGGGGACGGTCATGTCCTTCTCGATGACGGACAGGATGTCGGGCAGAAACTCGACGACGGCGACCTTCGTGCCGAGCTTGGCGAAGAAGGTCCCGATCTCGAGGCCGATGACTCCGGCGCCGACCACGAGCAGGGCCTTCGGGGCCTCGGTCAAGTCGAGCGCCTCCTTCGAGCCGAGGATGTCCTTGCCGTCGATCGCGAAGCCCGGGATGGCCGTCGTGTACGAGCCGGTCGCGATGATCGCGTGTCCAAACTCGACGCTCTGCGCGCCGCCGGCGGTCATCGCGATCTCCGCGGAGTTCTTCCCCGTGAGCTTGGCGCGGCCGTTGATCACCTCGCCCTTGTTGGCCTTGATCAGCACGCCGATGCTCTTGTTGAAGGCGCCGATGAGCTGGCCCTTCCAGGCGACCACGCGCGACCAATCGAGGCTGAGGCCGTCGGCGCTCAAGCCGAAGGCCTTGGCCTTCTGGGGCTTGTAGAGCGCGCCCGCCGCGTTGATCAGCGCTTTCGAGGGGATGCACCCGTAGTTGAGGCACTCGCCGCCGAGCGGATCGTAGTCGACGACCAGGGCCCTGAGGCCGAGCTGCCCCGCCTTGATCGCGGCCACATAGCCGCCGGGCCCGCCGCCGATCACGAGCACGTCGGTCTTGAGGGCCATCAGAGCACCGTCCTTGGATTCTCGAGCGACTTGACGATGGTGTTCATGAAGTTGGCCGCGTCCGCCCCGTCGACGACGCGATGGTCGAAGGTCAGCACGAGGTTCATCATGTCGCGGGCAACGACCTTGTCGTCTCGCACGACCGGCCGCTTCTGAAGCTTCATGAGGCCGAGGATGCCGACCTCGGGGTGGTTGATGATCGGGGTGGCGAAGAGCCCGCCGAGCGGCCCGATGTTGGTGATCGTAAAAGACCCGCCCTGCAGAGAAGGCACGTCGATCTTGCCCGCGCGGACGCTCGAAGCCAGCGACGCGACCTCGGCGGCCAGCGCCCAGAGGTCCTTCTTGTCGGCGTCCTTGATGTTCGGCACGATCAAGCCCTGCCCCGCGTTGACCGCGATGCCGATGTTGCAGTAGCTCTTGACCACGAGCTCGCCGGCGTCGTCGTCGAGGCTCGCGTTGAGATTCGGGAACTCCTTGAGGGCCTTGACGAGCGCCTTGATGATGAACGGCAGGAAGGTCAGCTTGACCTTTTTCTTCTCGGCCTCTTTCTTCATGCCCTCGCGCAGCGCCACGAGCGCGGTCATGTCGCACTCTTCCATGTGCGTGACGGCGACCACCGTCGAGACGCTGTGATGCAGCCGCTCCGCGATCTTGCGCCGTATCCCGACGAAGGGAGTTCTGGTCTCACCAGGCAGGACCGGCAGCCGTTGACCCCTCGACTCCGAAGGAGTCGAGGACGGCGGGCGAACGCCCGCCGCGGCATGGGGCGCCGCCTTTCTGACATCCCACTCCGCGATCCGTCCGCCCGGACCGGTGCCCTGGACCGTCGCCAGATTCACTCCGAGCTCGCGAGCCAGCCGAGCGACCGCCGGCGTCGCGTTGACGGGCCCGGTCGAAACGGGAGCCCCCGAACCCCCTTTGAAATTCCTCACGTCGGCCTCGAGCACGCGTCCCTGCGGCCCCGTGGCCGGGACGAGCGTCAAGTCGATGCCCAAGGACTTGGCGAGCTGGCGGACCATCGGCGTCGCGCTGACGCCGTGCCCGGGCACAGTCGCCTGAGTTCTTGCGGGGGCGGCGGCGGGACGGCCGGCGCTCGACGAGGCCGGGGTGGAGGATTTCGATGCGGTCCCTCCAGCCAGCTCGAAGGCGACCAACGGATGGTGGACCTTGACCTTCTCGCCGGGCTTGGCGTAGAGCTTCACGACCTTCCCCGCCTTCGGGCTGGGGATCTCGACCTCGGCTTTGTCGGTCAGCACGTTGCACAGGGTCTGGTTCTCCTTGACCGTGTCTCCCTCCTTGACGTGCCAGCGCACGACCTCGCCTTCGGTGAGGCCTTCTCCGATGTCGGGCAGCAGGAATTCGTATCTCATGAAAGGCTCCTAGCAGGCGTAGCTAAAAAAAAACCGTTTCTTGCCGATCTTGACGCTCTTCCAGAAAAACCAGCCGCGCACCGCGCGCAGTCCGTAGAGCACGCCTTGGATCACCGAGACCGCGAGCATGATCTTGCCCGCCGGGCTGTGGACGGTCCAGGTCACGGCCTCGTGGGCACGCACGAGGACGGGGTGCGCCGAGAGCCAATGCGGGAACAGGCAGACCAGGAAATAAGCCGCGATGCCGCCGGCGTAGCCTCCGCCCGTGTGCGGGTCGACCTCGCCGCGCGAGTTGGCGTAGTTGGCGCTTAAGACCATGTAGACGAACACGAAGCCCGCGGCCTGCCAGGCCAGGAGGAACGGGCCCTCGCCCTTGCGGAACACGGCCAGACCCATGACGCCGCCGAACAGCGAGGCGAGCACGGTGTTGTAGCTCAGAGCGAAGAGCGCGGCGAAGTCCTCGTGCAGGATATCGTGCACCTGGAGGGCGAGGATGCCCAGCAGCTTCGAGATGAACCAGAACGCGCCGCTCATGCCGGTCAGGAACAAGAGGGCCGAGATGGCGGGCCCCGCGCTCGGATCGGCCATGACGCGCTCCCAGAGCAGGATGGCCTGCGTCAGATATGGGATCAGGGGCTCGGCGTTCATCAGAAAGCGAGCGTTTGAGCGATCGCCATGCCGACGCGGTCCGCGTCGGGGATGTAGTATTTCTCGAGGCGAAACAGCGGCATCCGGATGTCCCAGCCGCCGACCCGCTTGACCGGAGCCTGGAGCTTCAAGAGCGCCCGCTCGGAAATGAGCGCCGCGATCTCGGCCGCCCAGGAGCCCGTGTTGGGAGCCTCATGCGCGATGACGGCGCGGCCGGTCTTCTCGACGGAGGCTAGGAGCGCGTCCAAGTCGAGCGGCGTGAGCGTCCTGAGGTCCAAGACTTCGATCGAACGGCCCGACTTCTCGGCGGCGGCCAGGCAGGTCTGCACCATCGCGCCCCAGCAGATCAAAGTGAGCTCGGTCCCTTCGCGCGCGATCCTGGCTTTTCCGATCTCGACGGTGTAGGGCTCGACGGGGACCTCCCCTCGCGCGGCGCGGTACAAGAGCTTGGGCTCGAAGAAGATCACGGGGTCGGGGTCCGCGATGGCGGCCAGGAGCAGGCCCTTGGCGTCCTGCGGCGTCGACGGGATGACGACCTTGATGCCCGGGGTGTGGCAGAAATAGGCCTCGGGGGATTCCGAGTGGTGCTCCGGGGCGTGGATCAGGCCTCCGTGCGGAGCGCGGAGCACGAGCGGCACGGACATCTTGCCGCGCGTACGCGAGCGCAGGCGCCCCAAGTGGCAGACGACCTGGTCGAACACGGCCGGCATGAAGCCGTCGAACTGGATTTCGGCCACGGGCCGCAGGCCGTTGATCGCTAGTCCGATCGCCCCTCCCATGATTCCTATTTCAGCCAGAGGGGTGTCGACGACGCGCGCGTCTCCGTACTTTTTCCAGAGGCCGTCGGTGGCGCGGAACACGCCGCCGTTTCGCCCGATGTCTTCTCCGAGAAGCAGAACGCGAGGATCCTTGGCCATGGCCTGGTCGAGCGCCTCGTTGACGGCCTGGACCAGGTTCAGCTCTTTGGTCGCCGTGGAGGTCTTGTTCATGGGAACCGCCCTTCGGCCGGCGGCAGCTGAGTCAGAACCTCAGGCCCGCCTTTGGCCTCCAGGAGCTTCTCGAGCTCGGCCCGCTGCTCGACCAAGGCCCAGGGAGCGCGAGCGTAGTTGTCGGCGAACATGTTGAGGGGGTTGGGCTGGGGCGCGGCCTCGTAGGCCGCGACCTCGGCGTCGATCCAGCTTTCGGTCTCGCGCGAGAGCAGCATCTCCTTCTTCTCGTCCCAAAGCTTCTTCGCGGTCAGAAACTTCCGCAGGCGCGCGATCGGGTCCTTCGCGGCCCAGGCCGCGACCTCCGCCGCGTCGCGGTAGCGCCCGGCGTCGTCGGCGGTGGTGTGGTGGCTCATGCGGTAGGTCTCGCACTCGATCAAGGTCGTGCCGCCGCCGGCTCTGGCCCGCTCGACGGCGTCGGTCATGGCCTTGAAAACGGCCAAGCAGTCGTTGCCGTCGACCTGGAGTCCCTCGACGCCGTAGCCCCAGGCTTTCTGCGCCAGGGTCTGCGAGGCGGACTGCTTCGAGCGCGGCACCGAGATGGCCCAGCCGTTGTTCTCGATGATGTAGATCGCGGGCAGCTTGAATTGCCCGGCGAAGGTCAGAGCCTCGTGCAGGTCGCCCTTGGAAGAGGTCCCGTCGCCGCAGTAGCCGACCGCGACGCCGCCGGTTTTTTTGAGCTTCTCCGCCCAAGCCAGGCCCATGACCTGGGTGAGGTGCGTGCCGACCGGGATCGAGAAGATCATGTCGTTGTTGCCGTCTGGGAAATGCGTGCCGCGGTCGTCGCCGGCCCAGTAGAGCAGCGCGTAGCGCATCTGCATCCCGCGCGCGAAGTAGACGCCTCCTCCTCTATATGTCGGTACGACCCAGTCGGAAGGCTTGAGGCACAAGGGCGGGACGCACTGCGTGGCTTCCTGTCCCGTGATCATCGGATAAGTTCCCAAGCGCCCGGAGCGCTGCAGCAGGATCGCGCGCTCGTCGAAGGCGCGGATCTGGTACATCAGGCGGTACATCTTGAGCAGCAGCTCCTTGGAGATTTTTGGGAGCAGCCTCTCGTCGACCTTCCCGTCGGGCGAGAGGATTTCGAGGCGTTCGATCTTGGCCTCGGCGACGGTCTTAACCGGCATGGGCGGCCTCCAGCATGCCTTTAATGAACAATTCGCCGGCGCGGTACGAGCTCCGGACGAAAGGCCCGGACGCGACGTAGAGAAAACCGAGCTCGCGCGCGAGAGCGCCGTACTCGACGAAGGTCTCGGGCGTCACGAACTCGGCGACCGGCAGGTTTCTACCGACCGCGGTGGGCCGAAGATATTGGCCGAGGGTGACGATGTCGCAGCCGACGCGGCGGAGGTCTTCGAGAGCTTCGACGAGCTCCGTCTTGGTCTCGCCGAAGCCGACCATGATCGACGACTTGGTCGGCGACAGCGGCCTGAATTTCTTGGCATGGGCCAAGACATCCAAGGATTGGCGGTAGCCGGCCTTCGCGTCGCGCACCGTCGAAGTCAGGCGCTCGACGCACTCGATATTGTGGGCCACGACGTCGGGGCCGCTGTCGAGGACTTGCTCGAGAAGGCCGGTATCGCCCCGGAAATCCTGCAGCAGCATCTCGAGCTTCATGTCCGGAAGCCGCCTCTTGATCGTCGCGACGCAGTCCGCAAGATGCGAGGCGCCCTGGTCGGGCAGATCGTCGCGGCAGACGGTGGTCAGCACGACGTAGTCGAGCTTCATCTCGCTCAAGGCGTCGGCCAGCTTGCGGGGTTCCTCTCTATCGGGCGGCGGCGGCTTGGCGGAGGAAGCGACCGAGCAGAAGCGGCAGCCGCGCGTGCAGGCGTCGCCCATGACCATGAAGGTGGCGGTCCCCCCGCCCCAGCATTCCGCGATGTTGGGGCAGCGGGCTTCCTCGCACACGGTCGACAAGCCGCGCGCGCGCGAGGCGGCCTTGATGCGCTCGTAGTTCGGCCCCGCCGGAAGCTTGACCTTGAGCCAGGGCGGCAGCTTGGGACGCGTCACCGGCCGATTATAGCAATTTGAGTCGGAGCGGGACCTCAATCGCCGGGACTGACGCGCGCTGGCAATCGCTGACATCCAGGCCCTGGACATTTCCCAAAGGACGGCGCATACTAATGGGAAATGGCGACCATTCTGTGCATCGAAGACGACGTCGATCTCCAGGACGTCGTGAACATCGCGCTCAAAGGCTACGGCTACAACGTCGAGAGGGCGTTCACGGGCGAGGACGGCTACGAGAAGGCCGTCAGCCTCAAACCCGAACTCATCCTCCTCGACATGATGCTGCCGACCCTCAACGGCCTCGAGGTCCTCAAGATGCTCAAGGACCACGAGACGGCCCGCCGGATTCCGGTCGTCGTCGTGTCGGCTTTCTACGGAGAGGGGCCGTTCACCCATGAGTCCATCACCAAGCTCGGGGCCGCCGCGTCCCTGCAGAAGCCGGTCAGATTCGACGAGTTGGCCGCCGTCATCGCCCACGCGCTGGCCCAGGTCAACGGCGCGAGTTCCATCCCCGCTGCGCCCGCGCGTTAGCCGGGCGAGTCAGCGCCGCTGATAGCTCGTCGCCCAGGTGTCGGGCTGCCAAGCCGCGCGGACCAGGACGCTGTGGTCCCAGGTGAACTGGGCGCGGGCGCGGACCGTCATGACCGCCGGGCCCAGCAGCGCGATGGCCGGCGAATAGCCGGTCGAGTTGATCCAGGGCGGATCTTCCGTCGACAGCGTGACCGTGTAGTCGCCGCCGCCGAAGGGCTTCTTCTCGAAACCCTCGCGCCACGAGGCGTCTTTCGACAGGCGCCAGAGGGCGTCCTCCATCCCCGTCTCGGCGATGAAGTGGGCCTGGGCCTGGCGCAGCACGTAGACCGACTCGCGCACCTGGCTGCGCGTGACGCGGTACACCGTGCCCGAGAGCAGCGCCAGCGTCGTCAGAGCGATGAGGCTCAGGACCAGGCCCGAGCCGCGAGAGTTGCCCAGAGTCTTCACCAGTGGTTGCGCAGCCGCGCCCCGGAGAAGAAGCGGTAGGTCTTGTCCCGGGGGCCCCGCAGCGTCAGCGCGGAGGTCACCAGCACGGCGGAGGCGGCCTCCGTGGATTCCACGATCCTGCCCTGGTCGTCGAGGTTGTAGTAAGTCAGCTGGAGCCCGGCGACTCCCTTGGCCTGGTCCCGCGAGTCGAGGAGCCTCGTCTGCCGAAGCACCTGGCCGGACACGGAGAACGCCAGGGCGGGGCCCTCGGAGGTTTTCAGGGTGAGAGCGTCCGCGGAGAGGTCGCTGAGCGACGCGGCTTCCCGCGCCGCCCAGACCATCCCATGGGCGGCGCCGTCGCCGTCGATGGCCTTGCGCGCGTTGGAGAGGGCGGCGACCTGCGAAAGGGTGTAGTTATAGCTCTGTATGCCGGCTTTGAACAGCCGGGCGGTCACGAGGCAAATGACCGAGAGCACGGCGATGCCGACGGCGAGCTCGACCAGCGTCATCCCCCTGCTCCCGCTCATCGATTGGCGAAGACCTTGTCGAGGCAGACGGGGACCGAGGCCGGGAAGCGCGCGCAGACCGTGACCTTCTTGTAGTCGGTCGGGATCGATGAGGGCTTGAGATCCGGATCGACGTAGCTCACCGCGACGTCGCGGGAATACCGCTCGAAGCCGGCCAAGGGGCGCATCACCGGATCCAAGGGCGGGCTCTCGGTCCAGCCGTGAAAATCGTCGATGTCGTTGAAAGAGCGCTTGTCGGCGGGAGGCTCATCGGTGTCGGGGCCGAGCGCGCTCTTGACCGCGACGACTTGGGGAGGATTGGGAGTCTTCTGGTCCCATTTCCGAGTGCCTACCTCTTCCATGAGCTCGACGGCCAGATGGGTGGCGACCGCGATGTTCTCGGTCGTCTTGTTGGCGCGGATGGAGAGGATGAACAACGGAAGCAAGGAGACCAAAGCCAAGGAGACGACGATGTAGGAGATCGACGCCTCGAGCAGGATGTAGCCCTTCATTGGATGGCGCCGGCGAGCTCGAAGATCGGAAGCAGGACGGAAACGGCGATGCCCCCGACCATCAGCCCCAGGAAGACCACGAAGCTCGGCTCGAGGACCGTGAAAAGATCCTTCAGCGTCACGTCCACTTCCTTGCCGTAGTGCGCCGCGACCTCGTCGAGGACCTCGGGAAGGTTCCCGGTCCGCTCCGCGTTGGCGATCATGTGGGTCACCGACTGAGGAAAATAGGGGCTCGCCGCCAGCGCGGAGGCCAGGCCCTTGCCCTCGGAGGCGTCGCGGTAGACCGCGCCGAAGAGATCGTCGAAGACCGCGTTGCCCGCCGCGGCGCGGGCCAGGCTCAGCGACTTGAGGATGGGCACGCCGCTGGTCATGAGAGCGCTCAGCGTGGTCAGCACGCGGGTCAGGACGACCGCCGTGACGAGCGGCCCGAGCACGGGCAGCTCGAGCAGCAGGGCCTCGAGCTTCTTGCGATGGGCCAGCTCGGAAATCCAGTTCGTCAGGAAAAGCCAGGCGAAGAACAGGCCGGGCAGGTAGAAAGTCCACCAGGTCCGGAAATGGGCGCTTAAGAATAGCAGCAGGCGCGTCGACCAGGGCAGGGGCACCTCCAGCTGGGAGAAGATTTCCATGAAGGTCGGCAGGATGAAGAGCACCAGGAAAACCACCACGCAGAAGGCCGTGAGCACGACGATGGAGGGATAGAGCAGGGCCGAGCGGATCTTGGCCTTGAGCTCGAGGCGGAACTCGAGGTAGCGCTCGATGCGCTGCAGCATGGAGCCCATGGTGCCGCCGGCCTCTCCGACGGCCAGCAGGCCGACGTAGATCTCGTCGAAGATCTTGGGATACCGCGCGAAAGCCGCCGAGAGGGGCTTGCCCTCGCGCACGCTCTTGGCGACCTCGAGGAGCACGAGCTTGAACGCCGCGTCCTGCTGCTGAGAGGCCAAGGTGTTCAAGGCCTCGAGGATGGGAAGGGCCGTGCGGACCATGATGGCCAGCTCGGTCGTAAAAAGGGCCACGGTCTTGAGGGACGCGCTGTCGTCGGATTTCGCGACGCCTTCGACCGCGGACTCGGCCGATGCGTAGGCTTTGTCCGCGTCCTTCTTTTCCTCCTTCCCCTCGATGAGGAAGAGCTGCTGGGTCTTGAGGATCGCGGTGAGATCGTCGAGGCTCGCCGCCGACGAGGAGCCGGTGACCTGCTGGCCGTTGCGGTCCATCGCCTTGTAGCGGTACGACGGCATCAAGCCCTCTCTTCCCGGGTCACGCGCAGGACTTCGATGAGCGAGGTGATCCCCTGCTTGGCCTTCGCCAGCGCGTCCTCGCGCAAAGTGCCCAGTCCCTCGGACTTGGCTTGGGCGCGCAGAGCGTCGCTCGTGGCGCCGCGGACGATGAGCTCGCGGACCTGCGGGCTCGCGCCGAACCACTCGTGGACGGCGATGCGCCCCGAGTAGCCGGTCGAGAAGCAGTCGGGGCAGCCCGCGGGCTCGAAGAAGCTGCCGCCCTTGAGGTCCTCGTCGAACTGGGCGGTCTCGAACGAGGCCGGGGAGTGCGGCCGCCGGCACTTCACGCAAAGCCGCCGCAGAAGACGCTGCGCGAGCACGCCGCGCAAGGTGTCGGCCAATAGGAAGGACTCGACGCGCATGTTGATCAGGCGGTGAACGGCGGTCACCGCGTCGTTGGTGTGCAGCGTCGTGAAGACGAGGTGCCCGGTCATCGCCGCCTGGACCGCGATCTCGGCGGTCTCGAGGTCGCGAATCTCGCCGACCAGGATGACGTTGGGGTCCTGGCGCAGGATCGAGCGCAGGCCGGCGGCGAAGCTCAGGCCGATCTTGGGCTGGGCCGCGACCTGGGTGATGCCCGAGACGCGGTACTCGACGGGGTCCTCGATCGTGATGATGTTGCGTTCCTTGCTGTTGAGCTCGGAGAGCGCGGCGTAGAGCGTGGTCGTCTTGCCGCTCGAGGTCGGGCCCGTCACGAGGATCAGGCCGTTGGGCTGGGAGATGGCGGTCCGGTAGGCCGCGAGGATGGCGGGCGACATGTCGAGCGCGGTGAGCACGCGCAGGGCCGCGGCCGAGTCGAGAATGCGCAGGACGACCTTCTCGCCGTTGGTCGAGGGCAGGGTCGAGACGCGCACGTCGACCGAGTTGCCTCCGTAGTCGACGCGCAGGTGCCCGTCTTGAGGCAGCCGCGTCTCGGTAATGTCGAGGCGCGCGAGGATCTTGACGCGCGCCACGAGAGCCGCCTCGAGGTCCTTGCCGAACGACTTGCCCTCCTGGAGCATGCCGTCGACGCGAAAGCGCGTGCGGACCATCTTCTCGCCGCTCTCGAGGTGGATGTCGGAGGCCTTGCGCGAGATGCCCTCCTGGAGCAGGGAGTTGACGATCGCGACCACCGAGCCCTCTTCGGCCAGGGCGCGGACCCCCTTGGTCCCCGCCGGCGAGAGCAGGGAGGGCTCCTTGCCGGGGGCGCTGGGCTTGCGCGCGTAGGCGCGCTCGATGGAATCGAACAGGTTCGAGAGCGTGGTCATGACGGTGAGCACCCGCAGGCCCGCGCTGCGCGCGACCTCGTCGACGGCGTTGATGTCGAGCGGGTCGGCCATCCCGACCGTGAGCGACTCAGCGGTCCGAAACAGCGGGACGGCCATGCACTTGCGCGCGACGGTCTCGGGCAAGGCCTTGACCGCGTCGGGCTCCATCATACCGTCGAAGCTCATGAAGAAGGGGATCTCGAGGCGCATGCTGATGGCCTTGATGATTTTCTCCTCGGTCGTGAAGCCGGACTCGATCAAGGCGCCGGCGAGCTTCCTGTGGTCCCCCCCGCACGCCCTGAGGCCCTCCTTGAGCTGGTCCGCCGTGATGACGCCCACCTGGACGAGGATCTCGCCGAGCGAGGCCTGCCGCGCGTCGAACATCATATCGTACCCTCCTGCACCATCGCGTCGATCGATTTGGCGAAAGCCGCCGCATCGAACGGCTTGACCATGACCTGCCGCGCACCGAGAGACCGGCACTCGGCATGCGTCAACGGGCTCTCGTGGTGGGTCAGCACCATGACGTAGCCGCTCGCGCCGCCGCCGTCCTTGAGCTCACGGAGCACCTGGACGCCGTCCTTGACCGGCATGTCGAGGTCGAGCAGGACGAAGCTCGGCGCCTGCGCCCGGATGAAGGCGAGGCCCTCCTCGCCGTTGACGGCGTCGAACACCGTGAAGCCCTGCTTTTCGAGGATGTGCCGCACGATGTGCAGCAAGGTCTTGTCGTCGTCGCAGATGACGGCCTTCTTGGAGGACGCCTTGACGCTCAGGGGCCGCGGCGTCGAAGCCTCCGCGCTCGTGGGAGGAGCCGCCGGTTCCGCCTTCCCTTCCTCGCGCAGAGCCTCGAGGGTCGTGTGGACGCGCTGAAATTCCGCGCCCAGGGCGTCGAGGACCTTCTCGGCCTCGGAGAAGGCGCCGATCTCGGCGATCTTCTCGAGGGTCTGGCAGAGAGTCATCATCTCGCGCGCGCCCAGGTTGCTGCTCGTGCTCTTGAGGGCGTGCGCGGCCGAGCGCAGGTCGTTGGCGTTGCGCTTGGCCGCGGCGTCGTGCAGGGCCGCCAGCAGCGGAGTCGTGCTGCTCAAAAAAAGTCCGATCACCGCGTCGAGCAGCTCGAGGCCGTCCTTGCCTCCGATGCGGCGCAGGTCCGCAAGGCGCGCCGGGCTCACCGGAGGCGCCTTTTCGGCGGGCTCGCAGGATTGCGGGGCCGCGGGCTGCTTGACCCTTTTCTCGATTTCGGCCAGGCGGCGCTCGAGCTCCGAGACTTTCTCGGCGAGCTTCCGGTTGGCGTCGTCCGGGTCGAGTTCATTGCCCATGGCCATCGGGGATATGACAAAGATAGGACATCCCCCGCTCTCCTCGCAAGAATCTTTCCGCGCGCGGCGCGCGGCGGGGAGCAGAGGATGCCGCCCTCTCAAATCAGGACATGGAGCGCCAGACCAGCCGGTGCCAGAGCATCAGCAGGACGGCGAGGCACAAAGCGGTTCCGAGCAGCCGCCGCGCGCGGCCCGGCGCGGGGACCTCGGCTGCGGGGCGCGAACGCGGCTGCGGCGCCAGGCGATTCTCGAGAGGCGCCTCGAGCGCCGTCGGAGCCGTGCCCGCCGAGATCGCCGCCGCTGGGCTCGGCGCGCTCACGACCCGGGCGGGGCGCGCGCCCGGCTCCGCCGGGGCGGCCGGCTTGGGCTGCGGGGCCGCCGTTCCGTCGGAGATCAGCCGCATGATGGCCTCGCGCACGGCACGAACCGTGGCGGCGTTGATCAAGACCTGCGGCGCCGCGGCCGGGGCTTGAGGAGCCGGAGCTTGAGCTGCCGGCGTTTGAATCGCCTGAGGCGCAATCGGCGGAGGCTGAACCTTCACGAGGACTTGGTACAGAGAAAAGTGTCCCGTCTGGGCGCTGACCGTGTGATGGTCGCGGTCGACCGTCGACGCCAATTTCTCCCAGCTGTTGGAGTTCGGGTTCCAGTAATGGACGGCCAAGTCGTCCTCGCTGGCTCCGCTCGGCACGGCCGACGGATCGTATGACAGCTTCACCGTGACGGGCTGCTCGAATTTCGTGCCTTCGGGGCCGAACTCCACGCCGGTCCCCGCGGCCTTGAGCGTCGGATCGGCCCGCTCCTCGGCGCGCGGCTGGTGCGTCTTGATCGTGATCGGCAACTCGGAGCGCAGCGCGCCGTCGGGAATCTCGACCTTTCCATCGAGGTGCGACACCGAGCCCCCGTGCGGCGTCATGACGTTGAGCGTGACGGCGCCGTCGTCCATGTCTTTGGGCTTGCCGAAATCCTTCTCCGAGTGCGCCGCGGCGCCGCGGCTGATCGCCCAGATCTTGCCGCTGCCCGAGAACGCCTTGCCGTTTTTTAGCGCGCCCTCGAGATCCAAGGTCTGGTCGCCTGCGCTCAGAACGGCTTCGACGGCATGGCGGTCGAACTTGACCATAAGCGTCGGCGCGCCGTCCTCGTCCTCCAGTTCTGTGGGCTTGAGCAGCGCCGCGATCGGAGTGATCGCCTTGCCGTTGACTCGCACGATCTTGATGGAGTCGACCGCGATGTCGGCCGGAGAGGCGTTGTTCCCCGGGAATCCCAGGTAAGCCGTGATGTATTTTCCCTTGCTGACGAGGTTGAGCGTGTCGGGATCGAGGTCGACAGACGCCAGAAGCTTGGTCTCCGGCGTGAAGAGCGGAATGGAGAAGACCCCGCTTTGCGGGGCGGCCCCGTCGCTGCCGCCGCTGAGGTAAAGGACCCCGTCGGCGACCGTGCCGGCGTGCAGGTAGAGGGGATGGGGCAGGCTCGCGGCCTTGGCCCAGGCGTCGAGCGAGCCGTCGGAGCGCGTTGCGGCCGCGTTCATGTCGGCCGTCGGCGCGCTGCCGGTCCAGCCCCCGACGACGTAGACCTTGCCGCCCACGAGCGCCGCGACGTGCTGGGCGACGGGCTGCGGCAGCGCCGTGGTCTCCTGCCAGCCGGCCAAAGTGCCGTCGGCGTTGATGCGCGAATAGTAGACCGCGCTCGTCAGAGTCGTGCCGTTGTTGATCGAGCCGCCGACGACGTAGAGCGAGCCGTCCTGCACCGCGACGTGGGCGTAGACCGCCACCGGCAGCGGGAGCAGGGCGGCCCAAGCGCCGAGGCTGCCGTCGGCCTGGATTCTCGCCGAGTAGACGCCGTTGGTCTCGCTCGCGCTGGCCCAGCCGCCGGTCACGTAGATGACGCCGTTCTCGACCGCCGCGCTCTGCAGGAAGGTCGTCTGCGGCAGGCTCGTCGCCGCGTTCCAGGGTCCGGGGCTGCCGTCGGCGTTGAGCTTCGAATAATACACCCTGTTCGAGACCCCGAAGCCGTCGGCGCCGAGATGGTAGCCGCCGATCACGTAAAGCGTTTTGCCCCAGGCGACGCCCGAGTGGAACATCGCGGCCTCGGGAAGCGGGGTGCCCTCGGTCCACGCGCCGACCTGGCCGCGGCCCGTGATCGGCGCGTAAAAGACTTTGTTCCCGTCCAAAATCCCGTTGACGCCTCCCATCCCGCCGATGTTGTAGAGAAAACCGGAAGAGGAAGTCAGCGCGTGTCCGACCGCGGTGCTCGGCAGCGAGGTCGTCGCGGAAAAATCGGCGCCCGCCGCGGGCGAATACGAGAACCCGCAGAGAGCCGCCATGAGTCCAAGGCGTGCCGCTGTCCCCCTCATTTCCATAAGCGTAACAGATGCAAAAACGAAAACAAGGCCCGATCGGTCAGGATTTGTCAGCGTTTGTCCGGTTTTAGGCCCATTCTCCGGATGATGTATAGGAAACAAGCTTAGTCTTGACAGGAGGGGCAACCCCTGTTATATGAGTTTCAAGACATCATCGATGACACCAGCGATATGATGCGGCGCCTGTTCGCGGCCGTCTGTCTGCTTGACTTCTTGCTATGCTCCCCCGGGACGGCGCGGGCGGGCGAGGCGGGCGCTTTTTTGCGGGAGGACGTGGGCGCGCGCGGAGCGGCGCTCGGAGGAGCCATGTCGGCCATCGTCGACGACGCGACCGCCGTCTACTGGAACCCCGCGGGGCTCTCGCGCCTGGTCAAGCCCGAGATCGGCTTCGGCCACGTCATCCTCTTCGAGGACACCACCCACGACTACGCCGCCGGCAGCGCGCCGACCAAGCGCTGGGGAGGCTTCGGGGCGGCCTACATCCGCCAGTCGAGCGGCGGCTTCGAGAAGCGCGCCGGTCCGCTCGACACTCCGGTCACCTTCACGATCGCGCAAAACGCCTTCCTCGGCGGCTGGGGCGGCGCCTTAGCGCTTCCATCTGCGCTGAGCGCCGGCTGGATCACCGAGCCCAAGCCGCTGGAGGCCGGCTTGACCGTCAAGGCCGTCGGCGAGACCATCGACGCGAACTCGAACTCAGGCGTCGGGGCGGACCTCGGCCTGATCTTCCGGCCCAACGAGCGCTGGCTTTTCGGCGCGATGGCCCAGAACCTCGTTGCCCCCAACGTCGCCTTCGGCTCGCAGAAGGCCGCCTATCCGCGGGTCCTCGAATTCTCGCCCGCCGTGGTCTGGCCGTTCTCGCGGCAATGGAAGGGCGTGGCGGCCCTTCAGGTCGCCAAGGCCGATCAGGAGAGCCTGGCCTTCTCGGGCGGTCTCGAACTGCAGTACGGCAGGCTCGCCGCGCTGCGTTTCGGCCGCCAGAACAAGGGGATGTCGGCCGGCGTCGGCGTGCGCTGGGGCAACCTGCAGTTCGACTACGCGGCTTTGCTCGAGGATCTGGGTCTGAGCCAGAAATTGAGCGTCACCTTGCGCTCCGGGCAGACCCGGGAAGAGCTCGAGGAAGTCATCCGGCGCGGCATCAGCCAATTGACCCCCGGCGAGGCCGAGCGGCTCTCGAAGGCCTACCTGCAAAAAGCCGACGCCGACCTGCGCGAGGAGCGCGTCGCCGAGGCCCTGCGGGAGCTGGAAGCGGCGTCCCTCTGGGACCCGGAGAACCGCGACATCCGCCGGCGCATCGAGGGCCTGACCTCGCGCCTCAACCGCTCGGTGGGCGCGCAGATCCTCGATCGCACCGAGGCCCTGGCCAAGGAGCAGTACGACAAGGGCAACCTGCTGGCCAGCCGCCAGTACTGGCAGAGCGCGCTCGAGATGGACCCCAACAGCGAGCGGGCCAAGTCCTTCATCGCCCGCATCGACGGCGAGCTGCCGCTCGACTTGCGCCTCAAGGTCGAGGAGGCCCGCCATGCGCCTCCCGCGGCCCGGTCCGCGGCGCTGACCGCGGCCGAGTCCCTGCTCGCGCAAGGGCTCTTCGCGCAGGCCCGCGCCGAGGCGGAACGCGGGCTCGGCGCCCGCGCCGACAACCCGAGGCTCAAGGCCTTCCTCGCCAAGGTCGCGCAGAGCCTGCGCGCCTCGGTTGAAGCGCGCCTGGGCGAGGCCGACCGCCAGGTCAAGGCCTCCAACCAAAACGCCGCCTTCGAGCTGCTGCGCGGGGTCTTGCGCGACGACCCCGGCAACGTCGAGGCCGCCGTCTCGATGGAGGGCCTCAAGCGCATGATGGTCAAGGTCATCACGCCCGAGACGCGCAAGCAGATCGACCAGCTCTACTACCGCGCCGTCGACCAGTATCTCAAGGGGAACTACGCCGCGGCCAAGCCGCTCGTCGACCAGGTCCTCGCGCTCGACCCCAGCTCGGAGGCCGGCCGCGGCCTGCAGGAAAAAGTCGACGCCGCGCTGAGGCTCTCGAAATGAGGGCCCTCCTGCTGCTGTCCCTGCTCGCGGCGGCGCCCGCGCGGGCCGCGATCATCACGGGCTCCGACTACGGCGGCGCCAACCTCGTGCCGGCCAACGGCGATTTCCTGACCGGGACCTTCACCAACGTCGGGCTCTTCGACGTCGGCACGGGCACGACGGCGACCGTCATCCAGGGCCTGCCCCTGGCCGTCTACGCGACGACGATCTCGATCCGCGGGATTCTGCAGGGCACCGGCCGCGGCGCTTCGGGCGGCGGAGGCGGCGCCGTGTCGGGCTCCGGCCAGAACGGCACGGCGGCGGATTCCGGCGGCTTGGGCGGCGGCACCGGCGGCGCCTCGGCGGCGACGCCCAAGGGCGGCAGCGGCGGAGGAGGCGCGGGAGCGGGAGGCACGGGCGCCGGCTCGTCCGCCGGGCCCGCGGGCGTCGGCTACGGCTCGACGGGCACGGTCACGAGCCCGATCTCGGCCGACGACCTCTTCATGGGCTCGGGCGGCGGCGGGGGCGCGGGCAACTCGTCTCTCCAGGGCGGGGGAGGCGCCAACGGCGGCGCCGCCATCTATCTCGAGGCCGCCTCGATGACGGTCACGGGCTCGCTCTTGGTTTCGGCGGACACCGCGACCGCGGTCACCGACAGCGCGGTGGGGGCCCACCCCGCGGGCGGCGGCGGCGGCGGCGGGACCTTGCTGCTCAGAATACCCGGCATACTCAATCTTTACGGCGCGACCTTGTCCGCTAACGGCGGCGGCGGAGGCAGCGTGGATTCCCTGTTCGCGGGAACGCTCGATCCCGGCGGCGGCGGCGGCGGCGGCCGCATCAAGATGTTCACCGGCAGCAGAAGCATCATCACCGTTTCCATCTCGACGGCGGCCGGTCCGGCGGGATTCAAAGATGGGGCGTTCAGCGGCTCGACCGACACGGCCGCACCGGGCCTGAGCTCGGGGACGATCGGAGCGGCGAGCTTCGGCGTGGTCGCGGCCTCGCCGACGGCCTTCGGCTTCTCGAGCGTCTACGTGACCTCGATCTCCTGGACCTGGAGCAACGCGGTCTCCACCGGCGACGCCCCGACGGGCTCCGACAAGTTCCGGCTCTACCCGGGGACCTCGACGCCCCCCTTCCCGCTGCCGCAAGTCATCGCCGCCGCGCTGACC
Organism: Elusimicrobiota bacterium; assembly: GCA_016194705.1. Classification (GTDB taxonomy): domain Bacteria; phylum Elusimicrobiota; class Elusimicrobia; order UBA1565; family UBA9628; genus PALSA-1176. Next base: position 40,868 of record JACQAZ010000023.1, read on the forward strand.
ACCGGGGCCACCGAGACGGGGCTGACCCCCAACACGACCTATTCGCGCTTCCTGACGGCCTTCACCGACTGGGGCGACAGCCTGCCGTCCACGATCGTCTCGACCTTCACCTTGGCCAGCGTCCCGGGCGCGGCCTCCCCCGCCTTCACCGCGATGGCCGACGTGAGCTTGACGGTCAACTGGACCGCGGGCGCCTCCGCCAACCCGTCCTACACGAACTACGAGGTCGACCGCGCGACCTCGGCCGTCTTCGCCGTCCCCGCCTCGACGAGCTTCGTGGTCGGCCTCTCGTCGTCTCCGACGGGGCTGACCCCCAACACCAGCTACTATTTCCGCGTGCGCGCGATCAACTTGGCCCAAATCCCGACGGCCTTCGCGGCGACTCTGACCACCGCGACCTTGGCGAGCCTTCCGACGGGCGCCGGCTTCTCCGGGGTCAACGTGACCAGCGTCGTGTTCACCTGGTCGGGCGGCGCCAATCCCTCCGACACGCTCTACATCGCCGAGATCTCGACCGACAACTTCTTCAGCGTCAACGCCTCGTCGCAGACTCTCAACGCGAGCGTCGCCTTCACCGGCCTGGTCCCGGGGACGCTCTATTATTTCCACGTCGCGGCGCGCAACCGCAACGGAGTCAGCACGGCGAACACGACGGCGGTCTCCGCCAAGCCCGGCATACTGACCGACCTCACGCCGCCCACGGCGCCGGGAGTCCCCGCGGCCGACCGCACCTTCTCCAGCGACGGCAAGGCCAACTACGCTTGGGCTGCCGCGGCCAGCTCGGTGGGCATACTCGACTACAATTTCCAGCTCGGGACCTCGCTCGGGGCCAGCGATTTCTTCAACGGCAGCACCACGACCTTGGCCTTTGCGGCCGCGGGCCTGGTCTCGGGCAAGACTTACTACGCCCAGGTACGGGCGCGTTCGAACGCCGGGGTCTTCGGCCCGTTCTCGGCCGTGCTCGTCGGCCTGCCGGTCTTCATCCCCGGCCAGCAGAGCACGGTCGCCAAGCCCTACAACTGGCCCAACCCCTTCAACCCCGCGGTCGAACCCGCGCAGATCACCTTCTTCCTCGAGGCCCCGGGCACGGTCACGCTGGGCATCTTCACCCTGCAGGGAAAGAAGGTCAAGGAGCTCTCGCAGACCTTCGTCGCGGGAGGCAACCAGATCATGGTCTGGGACGGCACCAACGAGGGCGGGCAGAAGGTCCCCTCGGGCGGCTACGTGGTCTCCATCAAGAAAAGCTCCGGCGCCGCCCAGAAATTCAAGATCGCGGTGAAATATTGAATCCCTTGCGCTCGCTCTCCTCCAAGCTTTCGCTGCTGACCTCGCTCTTCGTGCTCGGCGTCATCGCGGTCATGGCCCAGCGCATACTCACGGCCACCGAGCAGTCGCTGCTCGCGGAGATGCGCGTGCGCGCCGAGTTCTTCGCGCGCTCCTCGCGCGAGGGGCTGTTCCCCAAAGTCGACCCCTTCGCATTGCATTTCCACGTCTCCGAGCTCTTGAAGGAAAAAGCCGTCGTCTACGCCGCGGTCATGGACGGCGACGGGGTCTTCCTCTCTCATTCGACCCCGAGCCGCATCGGCGAAAAAGGCGCCGACCCGCTCTCGGTCCGCGCGCTCGCCAGCGAGAGCCCGCTGCTGCAGAGAATAACCGATCCCAAAGGGGCCGAGGCCTACGACCTCTCGGCGCCGGTCGTGGTGGCGGCCAAGCGCGTGGGCACGGTGCGCATTGGATTTAGCCGCGCCTCGGTCGACGAGGCGCTGCGCGAGCCCAAGCGCCAGCTGCTGGTCATCGCGGCGGCCGCCGTGCTGGCCTCGATCCTCGGCACGGTGCTCATCGTGGGCTGGCTGACCAGGCCGCTGCCGCTCTTGGCCAACGCGGCGCGCGAGGCCGGGCGCGGCAACTTCGACGTGCAGATCGAGTGGAAGAGCCGCGACGAGATCGGGACCTTGGCCCGCGCCTTCAACGAGATGACCACCGCCAACGCGCTGCTCTTCACCGCGATCCGGGAGGAGAAGGAGAAGCTCGCCACCGTCTTTCAGGAAACCAGGGAAGGCATCGTCTGGACGCGCGCCGACGGCCGCATCCTGCTCATCAACCGCGCGGCGAGCTTCATGCTCGACTGCCGCGACCGCTCTTTGGCCGACCTCTCGAGCGCGCTGACGGGCTTCGAGGTCAAGCCCGAGCTCAAGGCCGTGTTCGCGAGCTCCTCGCGCGCGATCCCCTGCGAGTTCGCGCGCCAAAAGCCCAAGCCCCTGGTCCTGGCGGGGATCGCGGGGCGCCTGGGCAGCGACGAGGACCCGGCGGGCTACCTTTTCGTCTTCCACGACGCGACCATCGAGAAGCGCGAGGAGACCTTGGCGCGCAATTTCCTCTCGATCGTCTCGCACAAGCTGCGCACGCCGCTGGCGGTGGCCTTGGGCTACGCCGAGATGATGCAGAACGACGCCAAGTCCCTCAACGCCTTCCACGCGCAGGCCCTGGGCAAGATCGCGGGCGAGAACGAGAAGCTGCGCTCGCTGGTGGAAAAGCTGCTGCTGTTCACGACGGTGCAGAGCCCCGACGCCATCAAGCTCGTGAGGGTCACGACCGGAATCGCGACCGTGGCCGCGGCCGCGGTCAAGTCGATGAAGGGCCTGCTCGAGAAAAATTCCGTCGCGTTCAAGTGGGACCCCGAGGCGCTGGCGACTTTGCCTCCGCTGCAGCTCGACGCCCAGATGATCGAAGAGGCGATCAAGAACCTCATCGACAACGCCGTCAAGTTCAACCGCTCCGCCAAAAAAGAAGTCGCGCTGTCGGCGGCGCTCTTGGGCTCGGAGGTGCGCGTTTCGGTGACCGACAACGGCCCCGGCATCCCGAGCGAGGAGCACCCGAAGCTCTTCAAGAAGTTCTACCAGGTCGACCAGGACTTCACGGGCCAGATTCCGGGGATGGGCCTAGGGCTGGCCTTCGTGCGCAACGTCGCCGAGGCCCACGGCGGCAAGGCGGGGTTGACCTCTCCCCCCGGCGGCGGCTGCGAGTTCTACTTCACCTTGCCGGTTTCGGCGGAAGGCTGAAGCCGATCTTGCGGGGCTCGCTGAGCACTTCCTCCCTAATCGCATCGATGAGCTCTCCGATGTCGGCGTCGTGCCTGTCGACCCGCTTCTCCAGTTGGCCAAGCTTTTTGAGAATCTCCCGGTTCTGGGCCCCAAGCTCGCGCAGCTTCACGAAGGCGCGCATGATCGAGATGTTGGCCTGGATCGCCTTCTTGCTGTTCAGGACGCTCGAGAGCATGGCGACGCCTTGCTCCGTGAAGGCGTAGGGCGGCTTGCGCAACCCCATCTTCACCCCCAAATTGGAAGTCACAAATTGTGACTTCCAATTCGGGTTTCGGCAGGGTCGAGCTTGAACATGAAGTCGTCTGGAAAACGTTCCAAGTTCCGTTTGACGGCCTGGATGAGGGCTTTCGGTGGGACTTCGTAGAGCCGGGCAAGATCGGTGCTGAGCATGACCTTGCGGCCCCGGATGCGGAATATCAACTGGTCCAGAGGTCCGGCGATTGGGGTGTCCATGAAGAGTATACGATTGACCCCCCTAAAATGTTCCCTAACTTGAGGTCACAATTTGTGACCTCAAACGATGGTCGCGCAATAAGGCATGTTAAGGCCATATATTTTTTGAGGTGCCAAATTGGAACCTCAAGTCGTCGGGGTGGGCTTTAAGGTCGCAGATTGCGACCTTACACGAATTCTATTCGTGCCCGGCGAGGTACCGCTCGGCCTCGAGCGCCGCCATGCAGCCGGTGCCGGCCGCGGTGACGGCCTGGCGGTAGCGGGTGTCCATCACGTCGCCCGCGGCGAACACCCCTTTGACGGAAGTCCGCGTGCGGCCGTCGGTCACGATGTAGCCCTCGGGGTCGAGCTTGACCTGTTCTTTGAGGAAGCCGGTCGTGGGGTTGTGGCCGATCGCGACGAAGACGCCGTCGCATTTGACGTCGGTCGTCTGGTTGGTCTTGAGGTTCTTGAGCTTGGCGCCCTCGACGTGGCCGTTGCCGAGGATCTCAGCGATGGCGGAATCCCATATGAAAGAGATCTTGGGGTTCTTCTTGGCGCGGTCCTGCATGATCATGGAGGCGCGCAAGGTGTCCCTGCGGTGGATGACGGTGACCTTGGTGGCGAATTTGGTCAGGAAAGTCGCTTCCTCCATCGCGGTGTCGCCGCCGCCGACGACGAGGACTTCCTTTCCTTTGAAAAAGAATCCGTCGCAGGTCGCGCAGGCCGAGACGCCGTGGCCCATGAGGCGCTTTTCCGATTCGATGTTGAGGAGCTTGGCGTTGGCGCCGGTCGCGATGATCAGGGAATCAGCCGTGGCTTCCTTTCCTTCTGTCGTTCTTAATTTGAAAGGGCGTTTGGAGAGATCGACTTCTTCGACGAGCTCGGGGATGATGGTGACGTTGAGGCGCTCGCACTGCTTCTGCATGCGCTCCATGAGCTCGGGGCCCAGGACGGGTTCGGGGAAGCCGGGGAAGTTCTCGACGTCACTCGTGATCATGAGTTGGCCGCCCATCGAGACGCCGCCGAAGAGAAGGGGGTCGAGGTTGGCGCGGGCGGCGTAGATGGCGGCGGTGTAGCCGGCGCTGCCTGAGCCGATGATGACGGCTTTTTTGGCGAAGCTCTTGTCGCTCACGAGGTGATTATAACATTTTGGATTTGGGACGGAGCCTATTCAGTCAGAATGGGTCGTATCTGTTGCAGATAACGAGTCTCGAACGTATTCAACAGCCCTTCCGGGAGCTCGATCCCTCGGATTCTTCTAAAATCATCGAATGGAACAATAAATTCCGCTTCATTTTGCGCGTCCTCTGGTTTGAAAAGCTCGAATTCAATTTGAGGCTCGTTTGCGGTGTTGCGGAGATTTACGTATGCCCCATAATCAATGGAAAAAATATCATACCGAACACCCGGTTTATGCTTGCGTGACCACCCCCGCTTCATAATATGCAACAGCCTCAGATCGAATAGCTTAAGAATGATGCGGGCGCGTGAAAAGCGTTGCTCAACCAGAAAGGTCCGTGCCTTTCTCTTTCCGATTACTTCGTCTACAATTGTATTTAGAAAATCTCGAAGGAGAGGCTCGTCCTGCACGTTCTTCAGTTTGTCCTGGACATACCATCCTTCGGTCGCCTTTCGAACGTGAGGAACTCCGATCGGGCGTCTTGTTTGTAGCGCGTCGAAGTATGCCCTTGAGAATATATACAGGAAGTCGCGCGGGACACCCTCGCAGGCTCTGACCAGTTCGGATAACGCCTCGCGTTGGGTAAAACAGTTGATTATTAGCCAATCGTGCGGATCATCTTTTGGGAGAGAGTAGCTGGATTCCAAGTGCTTGAACAATACGGCCGCGAGAAACTTTTCTACCTTATCCGTCTCCTTATCGTAAACCAGATATGCGTCAAGATCCGTGTCGATGGCGATGTCAGCCCCAACATCGAACCCGATAGTGCTTGCGCCATGTTGAGTGGCTCGGCCAAAGCGCGATTGAAATCCGATGGCAGCAATTTTTATTACGATTTTTGGACTGTGAAAAAAAGTGCGCTTAATTAACTCGGCTAAGTAGGGTTGGACGAGGTAGGGGACCGCGACCCATTCGTCCAAGATGAGGGTGAAGCGCGGGATGGAAAGTAAATGCAAAAAGTCCTCGAACTGTTTGCAATAATCTGCATACTTGTCCGCTGCGCTGAGGTCGGCCATTTTAATCAGCTGTCCCGTCGCTTTAATCTTGTTATCCTTCGATACCGTGCCGCGGCGATAAATATCCTGCAAGCAAAACTCTTCAATACGCCTACAGATGGAATGGTGCAGCTTATTGGCGGTCAGTTCCGCGCTCTCAGTCGCTACCAGTGGGCCACTGCCGAGCCGCTGATAGTTCAAGTAGAGGCAAGACTCGCCTGGCTGTATTGATTCAGCTAATTTCAACAGGAGGTGGCTCTTCCCTGAGCCACGTCTTCCCATGATGATTTGCCGACGAGTGTTTTGAAGTTGAACTAGTAGCCCGGCATCGACGAAGCTTTCTGTAATCGCTCTGCTAATATCATCGACCTGGAGTTCCGCTCGTGGCTGAATTTTAGAGACTGCCCGCTGAAACTCATCGCTGAAGAGGTCGAAAGGAGCGGCTTTGTTTCCCACCTATTTCTTTTTCTCACCGTCGCGACATTGAGGACAGAATTGATCAGTATGAAGTGGATCAGGGGTCCAGCACTGGGAACATAGTGCACGCAGGCACCGGGGGCAGTACCTCAACATGTACGGCATCTGTTGAGCGTTGCATCCCTTACACATGACTGGCGTAAGGGTGATTGATCCGCCGATAAGAGAGGACAACCCTCTACCGAGTACGCTGAGTGGTGTGGCCATTAGATTCGTAACGCCTTGTGTGGGAAATCCAGTAGATAGTACGGTGCCCATCGACGGTGAAGAGAAGACCATGGCGGCATTTGCTTGTTCTTTGCGCGTTATCTCACCTTCGAGCTTTGAAATCTTCACGGTGAGTTCCACGACCCTCTTCTCCAGTTTGGTCTTTTCTTCCCCGGTTTTTTTCCCTTGCTCAATCTTCCCTTTAGAGTCCTCCAGTTCTTTCCTTAATGTGGTGTCTTGAACCCGGAGATCAGCAAGGTCTTTTTCTTTTTTCTCGAAAGCCTCGACCAATTCACGGGTGACACCTATCTCACGGAGTTTATCAAGGCGCTTCTCGGGAGACAGTTCTTCCATGACTCGGCCAAATGCCCGAATCACGGTCTGGACATGTAGTTCTTTTATCATGAATACCTCAGCGAGATGATTGAGCAACTTGCCTTGGACATCACGTTTAATGGAGGTTACATCCCGGAACGGACGAATCCAGGGGATTTGATCCGTGGTTTTTATTTCGCTCAGGAATTCCAACGCCTCGAAATCTACGCCTTTCGGCAGCGCTTTGGAGAGTATTCTTCGGGCACGGTCACGATCTCCCTTCTGCGAAGCAAGCGCTGTCCGGTAGGTTTGATAATGCGCACTGATATCCTCTCTCACGAACACCAGAATGCGTTTTCCAAGCTTGTGTGCGTAAATATATTCTGCATGCGTAGGAGAGATATGGCGTTGACCAATTTCTTTGAAATTCGGCCACTTTAAAGGCTTCCCATATCGCCCATCGATAACAATGATGACGACAAAACTAGCAGCGAGTACGGGGAGACAAGATTCCCACGGTGCTAGACCCGGGGTCAGATCCGGGAATCCATCTTCGGAGCTTAGCTTCGGTGAGTAGCCAAGCTCCCGTAGGAAACGGGCTAGCTCCGCTCTTAAATCGACGAGGTTATACTCAGTTGAACTGACAAAGATGGGGAACTCGTATCTGCTGGTATCATCCATATCGTTGAAGATCTCTTGGGGTTTGCCTCAGGGGCGGGACAAAAAAGACGCACTAAACTTTCCCTACCAAAGATTATATTGTTTTCGCGTCTACTGTTTCAACGATTCGTAGGGTCAGGAAGCCTTGGCAGGCACGGCCTCGCCCAGCTCCACCAGCGTCTCGCGCAGGCGCGCGTCGTGCTTGTGGCTCTCAAGCCGCGCCGCCAAGCTTGTAGGCGCACGGCACGACGAGCAACGTCAGGAAGGTCGACACCGTCACCCCTCCTATAATAACGAGCGCCGTCGGCACGCGCGTCTCCGCCCCGGGGCCCCTAGCGTCCTTTCGCTTAGTGTTCAAGGGAGCCCATCGGCGACTAACGTGCCCGCCAACCGGGACGGCGAGACCGACTCCCGCCTGGCCCGCGCGGTCAGGGCCCGGTACTTGGTCTCGGGGATCCAGAACTTGACCTGATGCTTCGGCTCCGAGACCGGTCGGCCGCGGCGCAGCTTGAGGGTCTTGCGGATCGTCCGATGAACCTTGCCCATGATCGCACGTCCCCCCTCCAGCGGGACGCCGGAGACGGAATAACCGACTTCTCCCTCCGCGGTCTCGAAGAGCGTGACGGAAGGCCGCGAGGGGATCGTCGCGGCCAACTCGCGGTTGATCTGCCCTTCGATCCGACGCAGTCTTGTCGTCTTCGACAGTTCAAAGAATTTCACCTTGCTCATGATTACCCCCGAAAGACCAGAAATCCTTCAGCCGGACAAGCGATAACCGCCATCGACTCTTGGCCGAGTCCCGTTCCGACGAGATCCGCCAATCGCTCGATATCGGCCTTTCTCTTGCGATACTCCGCCCGGGACGTCATCGCAACGACGGCCGGCTCTTCATCGTCTACGATAACCGTCCCATCCATCATGCGATAGGCTCCAACGGAGTGCAGCACCCTCGCTCCTCCAAACCACCTGGAAAAGGCCTCGACGACCTCCCCAACAGCCTGGTCGATTCGTGTCTTCGCCAGAGCTTTTCGATGTTGGTCAAAGCGCGGGATCGGGATGGCGATCAGGAAGCTAAGTTTCTTCCGGAGGCCCGACGCCATAATTATTAGTCCCTTAGTCCCTATTAAATAGTAGCCCCTCGGCGGCGTCCTGTCAAGGGCTCACTATTACATACGATCGAGGGGGTCGAATTGTTCCCGTTGTATACCGGAGTCGGCGCGTCAGGAGGACTTCGCCGGCACAGCTTCGCCCAACTCGACGAAAAACACCCTTGACAAACAGAGCTTTCTAGTCTATACTATTTTAATAGAAATAATTTTATTTCTATTAAAATATGACTACAAAAGCCCCCGAATCCCCCATCGGCTCGCGCGTCCGCGAGCTTCGCCACGAAAGACGCTGGACTCAGCAGCGCCTCGCGGCTTTGCTCGGCATCACCCAAGGCCACCTCTCGCAGCTGGAACGGGGCAACGCATCCTTCACGGCGGATCAATTGCTCACGCTTCTCAAGCACTTCAACGTCCAACTCGATTACTTTTCCCCGGAAAAGGCCTCGGCTGGCAGTCAGCTTCAAAACGCCTTGGCCCGGCAAGGAGCCGCGCATCTGGTCGAGCGACAGGACATCCTTCCCTCTGAACGACTGAAGAACGCGGCCGCCGTCATCCGCGAGACGCTCGTCTCGGCGGACTCGCCGAGGCAGATCGCAGCACTAGCCCCGGTCTTGGTCGATCATGCGGGGCAGATCAACCTCACGCGGCTGCGCAACGAGCTCGCGGAACTCGGCCTCGAGAACCGCTTCGGCTGGGCCATCGAGACCACCCGGGAGGCCATAGAGCGCGAGTCCGCCCAAGTCCTGCCGCGCGAGTGGCGGATCAAATACCGCCGCGCCGCCCTCATCATCGACACCTTCGTGGCACCCTTCATCCTGCTTAGGCCGACCGGGAATCCAAACGTTCCGGCGCCGTTCGAAGTCCTCGATCCCGGGATCGCCAGCCCGGAGACACTTAAGGAGGTCATCGCGAACCTCTCCCCCCTGGCGCGCAAGTGGAAGATCGCAACGAGGATCGAAGTCGACGACTTCGTCAACGCCTTGAGGGGCGCCCGTGGCGCTGATTAAGGAGTTCCTCGCCGAGATCGACAAGCGCTGGAAGCCCATCGGCGCCGAGCCCCTCACGCTCCAAGTCATCGGCTCGGCCGCGCTCATGCTCCAGACCGATTACGACCGCGGTACAAAGGATGGCGACGTGCTGGAGTCGAAAGAGAATACGGAACGGATCAGGGAGCAGCTGTTCGCGCTGGCCGGCAAGAAGTCCGAGCTCCGCGATCAATTCCACATGTACATCGACGTGGTGCTCCGGGGACTCTTGTTCCTGCCGGTCAAGGCGCAATTCCACCCCCTGCCCGGCTTGCGCCTCAAGAACTTCAGGATCGAGGTGCTGGATGTCGTCGACGTCGCAGTCAGCAAGCTCTCTCGGTTCAACGCCAGCGACCGCGACGATATCCGCGCGATGGCGGACAAGGGGCTCCTCGACCATGCCCTGCTTTTGAAGCGCTTCAAGAAAGCGGCCGAATGGTTCGCGTGCGATGCTCGCGCCGAGGACGTCCCGCGTTACCTGAAGAACTTCCATGCAGTCGAACGCGACATGCTCGCTCTTCCAGAATCGGAAATCGAGCTTCCGCCGGAGTGTCTTCCGGATTAATCCGGCCGCACCCCAGGTGGCGATGCACGTCGAGCGCGGTCTTGCCGGCGGCCCGGGTCGGCAAGAGCTACTGAGCCTGTTCGATCTCGGCCAGGCTGTCGCAGCTGGGCTGAAATCCCGCGTCGCATCCTTTCTTGTATAGGCGCATGGCCTCGGCCATGTTGTTCTCTTTTTGATACAGCTGCCCGAGCCAGCGGCAGCCGGCCGCGTTCCCGGCACGGCAGGAAGCCTCGAAAACAACCTTGGATTTCGGGTCTTTCATGGGATGGGCCGCCTCCTCCACGCAGTCATCATCCTGCCCGGGCCGGGACTCGAGGCACGCCTTGTACGCGGCCCAGTGCGGGAGCCGGCACCGCTGCTGGGCCTTTTCATCGTCGAGATGCAGGTCGTTTCTGAAGGAATGAGCGCACTCGGCGAATTCGTCATCCGAGGGCTTGGCTTGGACGATTTCGCCCGGCTTTCCGACGCAGAAAAAATCGAGCGAGGAACTGCGCGCATCGGAACGGAAGGTCTCGATCTGGACGGGACGGTAGGACCAGGCTTTGTGGGCCGGATCGCCCGCGTCGGGCGTGGAGGACCAGTAGCGAGTGTAGGCCTGCCTCTCCTGATCCGGGATCGCCGTCAGGAACTCTTGGATGCCGTCATGATAAGCCAGGTCGGCCCTCTCGAAGGAGGCGTCCAGGCTTTCATATTCCTGCTTGGTGGGAAGGCGCAGGCCGGGGTCCTTTGCTTTGCACACCTTGTCGGCGGAGCTGGCGGTCGCCTCATTGGACGACGCCTGATGCACGGAAGTGAACCAGAATACGCCGCCGAATTCGGCGCCTTCCAGCTTCCCATGCCGCACGCGTTTGACGGCGACCCCCTTCGACGTCGCGCAAGAATCTCCCAAGAGAAGCCTGTCGACCTCATCGCACGCGGGCCCGCCCGACTCCCCGCCCCCCGAATCGGCCTGAGCGGCTTCATCCGGCTCGGCGCCGCCGCCCAGGGTGACGGATTTGACCATCGCTTGAAAGTCCGTTTCGGAGAGCTCGGCGGCCAGAAACGCGTAGGAATCTCCGTCGTGAATGAAATAACCCGACCGAAATTGCTTGCCCTTCGACGAGAACCGGATATAGGCGAGAGGCCCGCCGGAGGCCGACGACTCGCTCAAGACCTTGTCGTCCTCGCCTCCGGCCGTCTTGCGCTTCTTCAACTCTTCTTCCAGCTTCGAGCGCATCTGTTCTTCCGAGAGGCGCTGCACGAGGGCGCGAACGCGGATTTCGGAGCGCGCTTTCTTCGCCAAGAGGACGACGTCCCGGTCGGCGGTTTTCACGACCACCCATTTTCCGGGGACCCTCAGCGTGAAGCTCTGGTCGACCGCCTCCAACTTCGCGGCGCGCGAGGATGATGCGAGGAATAGGATCAGCAACGGGACGAGATTCGCGGCCAGGTATCTCATTGGGATCCAAGTTGAGTATGCGTCTTATGAAATCCGCAGTCAAGGACTCCGAATCTCGGGCGCTCTCGCGGCCCCCCTTCCTCGGGCCCGATGGATTTATTATCATTGCCCTATGATGAAGTTCATCATGTCCGCCTTCCTTCTTTGTCCGCTCCGCGGCGGATACTGCGCGCCGGCCGAGAATTCCCCTGTGAAGAGCCGGACTCTGAAGGAGGTTACGGAACTCGCGTTGTCTCAAGGCGAAGATTACAATGTTGGCGTTGTGGGCCAGAGCATCGGGCTGGGAGACGCGAATCCGACGAAGGAAATCTATTACGACCAAGGAATTTCCCCTGATGGATTCGAGCATGTGTACAACGTTCTTGTTAAGGGCTCCAAGCCGCAGGGTATCGTTTGGTCACTCACGAAAAAAACAAAAAACGGTGAGAAAGAATTTTTGGAAGGCTTCGAATATTATCTCAGTTTGGATGGGAAGCTCAGGGCCGCTTCCACATCTCGCGGGTTCCGGGGAGAAGTGAAATTCACGCGGGCCGCACTGGATTCGAAGACAAAGGACAGGTTTCGCAAGGAAATGGAATTCTGGATAAAGGATTCCATCGGACTCAAGTGGGAAAAATGACGAGCGGCATGAAAATACTTGCTCTCGTCTCTCTATTCGCATTGTCCGTTCAGGCTTTGCCGCCGAATGATCGGGCGAAGAGGGAGATTAAGCAGGTCGCCTCGACAATACAAAACGGCGACGCCACAGCAGCCGCACCGACCACCCCTCCGGAAAAAAAGGACGAATGGGCCGCCGAGCGACCCCAGCACCTGGATAAGATAGATCAGATCGCCGGCCAATACCCCAAGGACGACCAAGTCCAAGCCACCGCGACCCAAGCCTTCATTGACGTCGGCGAGCCCAAACGCGGCCTCCCCCACGCCGACCAATACGTCGCTCTCGCGCGCGACTCCGGCAACCCCGAGCTCTACAACAAGGCGCTGCAGCTCCGCGCCAACGTCAACTTCTCGCTCAAGGACTACCCCGCCGCCGCGCGCGACGCCCAGGCCATCCTCAAGCGCAACCCCGGCGACCCCGAGGCCAAGAACATCTTCGCCCTCTCGGCCGGCCGCGGCGGCGGCAGCCTCACGCCGCAGGCCCCCACCCCCACTTTCCACTACGACCAGCCTCTGCCGGCCGACCCCAACCGCAAGACCATGGCGCAGATCCTGACCAAGGCCCAGCAGAACGAGCAGATGAAGGAGGCCGCGACATTCCACACCTCCGCCCTGAACTACATCAAGCTCGGCGACCACAAGGCGGCCAAGGATCAGCTCGACAAAGCCCTGGCCAAGGCGCAAGGCAACGCCCAGCTGCTGGCGATGCGCTCCAAGGAAAACCTCGCGCTCGGCGACAAGCAAGGCGCGCTGGCCGACGCCAAGAACGCGGTCAAAGGCGATCCCAATCTCGCGCAGGCCCATGCCGCGCTCGGTTTGGCCCTCCAGGCCGACGGCGCCTCACCGGAGCAGGTCCGCGCCGAGCTCGCCAAGGCCAAGGAGCTCGATCCGTCATTTACGCCCGAGTACGAGAAGGCCCTGGCCGGCCTCCCACAGAACCCCGACAAGGCCGTCGACGCCAACGGCGTCGGCATGGCCGGGCGCAACGCGATGGGAGGCTTCAACCCGCAGACCGCGCGCGACCAGCTCTTCGGCGGGCTGCCCGACCCGGTGCGCAAGTTCGCGCCGATGGCGCTGGTCGCTTTGACCGCGCTCGTGATCGCGGGCGTGGTCTGGCTCCTCGGCCGCGGGTCCCGCCAGACTCCCGACTGATGTCTTTCCCGAAGTCCTTCCTCTGGGGCGCCTCGACCTCGGCCTACCAGATCGAGGGCGGCAACGACCGCTCGGCGCTCTGGGACTGGGAAAAGAAGAAAGGCTGGGAGCGCTCGGGCCAGGCCGCCGGTTCCTGGGAGAAGTTCGACGAGGACCTGAAAATCATCAAGGCCCTCAACCTCAACGCCTACCGCTTCTCCGTGGAATGGTCGCGCGTCGAGCCCGAGCCCGGCCGCATCGACCAGAACGCGCTCGAGCGCTACGTCTCCTGGGCGCGAAAGCTCGGCCAAGAAGGGATCAGGCCGTTTGTCTGCCTCCACCACTTCTCCGAGCCCGCGTGGCTGCTCAAGGAAAACCCTCGGGGCTGGCTCGACGAGAACGTCTCCGGCCGCTTTCTCCATTTTGCGACCCGCGTCGTGCGGGCGCTCTCACCCGTGGTCTCCGACTGGGTGACCTTCAACGAACCGATGGTCTTCCTCGTCGGCGCCTACGGCTACCATCAATTCCCCCCCGGCCGCTGGATGCTGACCGACGCGCGCAAGGAATTCATCCCCATCCTCGTGCCGAACATGGCCACGGCCCACAAGCGCGTCTACCGGATGATCCACGACCTGCAGCCTCACGCCAGAGTCGGCCTCGCGCAGAACGTCGCCGCCGTCGAGCCGGCGCACAAAGGAGATGAGGAAGCCGCCCGGCTTTGGGACTGGTTCATGCACCGCAACTTCCTGGACCTCGTCAAAGGCTCGCAGGATTTCCTCGGGCTCAACTACTACACGCGCATCTTCGTCTCAAAGAGCAAGGTGCCCTGGATGCCCCTGGGGACTTTGCCGGGCTACGCCGAACTCGAGAAGGGCATGACCCGGCCCGTGTTCCGTTTGCTCGGCGGCCGGCGCGACGGCAAGCCGCGCACGGGCATGGACTGGGAGGTCGTGCCCGAGGCCTTCGGCCCGCTGGTCCTCGACTACCACAAGGCCTACAAGAAGCCCGTCTTGATCCTCGAAAACGGGATGGCCGAGCCCTCCCAGGTCACGCGCGAGGAATACCTCCGAGGACACCTCTCTTCCCTTAATAAGGCCATCGAGGCCGGGGCGGAGGTGCGCGGCTATTTCCACTGGAGCCTGCTCGACAATTACGAGTGGGGCAGCTTCCGGCCCCGCTTCGGCCTCTACACGCGCGACCGGCGCCCCGCCGACGGCGCGGACTTCTATGCTAAAGTAGCGGCCAACGGCGAACTCCCCCATGGATAGGATCTGGCTTTACGGCATCGAGTGCCGCTGCCGCGTCGGAGTGCCCGACTCCGAGCGCAAAAAGCCGCAGCGGATCTTGATCGACGTCGGCATGGAGCTCGACGTCTCGAAGGCCGCCGCGCGAGACGACTTTCGCCTGACCGCCGACTATTGGGCCGTCGAGAAGTCCGTGCGCGAAAGCGCCGAGGCCGGCGAGCGGCGCCTCGTGGAGACCTTGGCCCAGAAGCTCGCGCAGGTCGTGCTCGCCAAGGACAAGCGCATCGGCGCCGTCACGATCGTCGTCCGCAAGAAGCCCGCGGCCATGCCCAAGACGCGCGAGGTCGCCGTCGAGCTCACCCGCCGCCGCTCGCCCGCGGCCTAGGCGCCCGCCGGATTCCCCCGCCGGCATTGACAAAAATCGGTCCTCGCCGCATAATTCAATCGCGATGAAGAGCGTCCAGGAGATCGTCGAGTCGACTCTTTTCCGCCGCGCCGTCATCGCGGCCATCCTGATCAACGCCGTCCACATCGGCCTCGAGACCGACCCCGAGATGGTGCGCCGCTACGGGACGGTCCTGCGCCACATGGACACGATCGTCATGGACGTCTTCTGCCTCGAGATGCTGCTGCGCCTGCGCGCGGCCTCGCCGACCATCGCTTTTTTCAAGGACCCGTGGAGCTGGTTCGACGCCGCCGTCATCGGCGCGGGCTTCTTTCCGGGCTCGCAGTTCCTGACCGTGTTCCGGCTCATGCGCATCCTGCGCCTCATGCACACGGTGCGCGTCATGCCGGGGTTGAAGAAGATTTCGAACGCGGTCTTCGCGAGCATACCCTCTCTCGGAAACGTCGCGGTCATCCTGTTCCTGCTCTTCTACATCTACGGTACAGCCGGGACTTTGCTCTACGGCGCGATCCTGCCCGCCAAGTTCGGCACGCTCGGGCGCAGCCTGCTGACTTTGTTCCAGATGATCACGCTCGAGGGCTGGTCGGGCGTCATGTACGCGATCATGCCGCAGTCGCCCTACGCCTGGGTCTTCTTCGTCTCGTTCATCCTGTTCGGCACCTATTTCTCGCTGAGTTCCGTCGTCGGCATCCTCGTGGGGAACTTGAAGCTCGCCGAGGAGCCGGAGGACGAGGAGCTCACCCAGGTCCTGCGCGCGCGGGCGCGCATCGAGGCGCGCCTCGAGGACCTAGAGAAGTAGGCCGACGGCCGCGACCACCGCCGAGGCCGGGACCTGGTCGACGCAGTGCGCCGCGGCCGTGCAGCGCGGCTGATAATAGCAGGAGCAGGCGGGCTTGGGCTCGAGCTTGATGCCGCGGCCGTAGAGCTCGATCTCGGCGGCCGAGGTCGGCCCGAAGAGCGCCACGCAGGGAGTCCTCATCGCGCAGGCCAGATGCAGGGCGAGGCTGTCGGTGCTGACCAAGGCCCGGCAGCGCGCGAGCATGGCCGCGAACACCCTCAAGGGCTTGATCGGGGCCACGGCGCCGGCCCCCGCGGTCCGCGCGAGCTCGCGGTTGCGCTCGAGCTCGGCCTCCCCTCCGAAGTAGACGACCTCGCAGCCCTTCTCGGCGAGCCCGCGCGCGACCTGGGCCGCGTGCTCGAGCGAGGGCTGTTTGGCGGGCCAACGCGCCCCGGCCCCGAGATTGAGCCCGACCCGGACCTTCGGCGTGCTCTTGAGAAGCTTGGCGGCCGCGGCGCGTTCGGCCACCGTAGGCGCTACGAGCGGCTCGTAGCCGCGGGGGTAAGTGCCCAGGTCGAGGCCGAGCACGCCGGCCCAGAGCTGCTGGTAGGTCTTACGGTTGGCCTTCTTGAGCGCGTCGGCCCTGGCCATCGAGCCGTCGGCGCCGCGGTTGAGCAGGCCCAGGTCGAAATAGGGCGAGCTGTCGGGCGTGTAGGCGGGCTTGCCTTCCTTGAGATGCCCGCCGACCAAGGCCTTCGAGCTCGGCGCCGAAGCGGCCGCGCAAGCCGCGGAGTCCTCATCGAGGTTCAAGACGAGGTCGAAGCTCCGGCGCCTGAGAGCCTCCAGGGTCCTGGGTCCCGCGGCGAGGACTCGCTCGATGCCCAGACCCTGAAGAAGCGGCAAGGCCTCGGGCGCCGTGACCCAAGTGAGCCGGCACGGTCCGTACTTGCGGCGGATCGGACCCAGCAGGCAGGTCGTGCGGATGACGTCGCCTAAGGCGCCGAGCTTGATGAGGAGGACATCATTGGGTTTACCGCGGACCATTTCTCGTCGAGGGAGGGAACAATTTGGGGGGGTCGATCGTATATATATTGATGCGGGGTAGTTTAATGGTAAAACAGCCACCCGTCACGTGGAAGATGTGGGTTCGAGGCCCACCCCCGCAGTCCGTCGTTCCCCCCTTGAAATTCCTGCATCGTGCTGTTATAGTCTCTATACGTGACAGGTGGCTGGAAGTATCCGTTAGACCGCCCCGAGAGGCTCCGGGAAACCGGGGCCTCTTCGTTTTAGAACAAGGTGTAGACAAAGGGCGCCACCGGCGTCGTCAGGGACAGGGCGACCAGCAGCCCGATGAGCAGCAGCACGACGAGCATCGGGATCATCCACCAGAGCTTCTTGCGCCACATGAAGGCGAGCAGTTCGCCTACAATACCAAGCTTTTGTCGGGCGCTTCGGAAGATCGCCATGTCCGCCTCCGTTCCGATGGTTGATTTTTCCCCTTCTCCAGCAGGCAGGGACCGACGACGAGCGCGTCCATGCCGCTGTCCATGAAGGTCGCGAAGGCCTCGGCGGGCGTGTTGACGATCGGCTCGCCCTTGAGGTTGAACGAGGTATTGAGCACGAGGCCGACCCCCGTGGCCTGCTGGAACCGCGCGATGAGCTTGCGGTACAGGGCGTCGCCCTCGGGGCCCACCGTTTGAATTCGAGAAGAGCCGTCGACGTGCGTCACGGCCGGGATCTCTGCGCGCTTCTTGTCCTTGACCGGCATCGTCATCAGCATGAAGCGCGCCGCCTCCGGAGTCGGCTTTCCTCCCAGCTCGAAATAGGACGCCGCCGACTCGCTGAGCACCGAGGGCGCGAAGGGCCGGAAGGGCTCGCGGAACTTGATCTTGATGTTGACGGTGTCCTTCATCTTCTCGCTTCGGGGATCGGCCAGGATCGAGCGGTGGCCCAAAGCTCGCGGGCCCCACTCGAAGCGCCCCTGGTGCCAGCCGACGACCTTCCCGTCCTTGAGCAGCTGGGCTACGCGGTCGAGCAGCTTGTCCTCGTCCTCGACGGCCTCGAAGCCCGCGCCGAGCGCGCGCAGGGCGTCGGCGGCCTCGCCGGCGGAATAGGACTTTCCCCAATCGGCGCGCGTCATGACGTGGCGCCTCGGTTTCTGCAGGAGGGCGTGGTAGGCGTAGAGCGCGGCGCCCAGGGCGCCGCCCGAGTCGCCCGCGGCGGGCTGGATGAAGACCCTCTCGAAGCCCGCCTCGCGCCAGACCCTTCCGTTGGCCACCGAGTTGAGCGCCACGCCGCCGGCCAAGCAAAGGTTCTTGGAGTTCGAGGCGCGCTTGGCCTCCTTGGCCAGGCCCAGCACGAGCTCCTCGGTGACGAGCTGCACGCTCGCGGCCACGTCGGCGAAGCGCTGGTTCTCCTCGAGCTCCCTTGAAGACGGCGCCGCCGTGTCGTCGTAAAGACTGGTCAGTCTTGTGACGAAGCGCGCGCCCGGCGCTCTCGGCGCGCCGAAGAGCCGCTCGAACTCCCCCGTAAACGAGCGCTCGGCGTCGTAGTGATACGCGAAGGCGTCCATGCGCAGCTTGAAGGAGCCGTCGTCGAAGCGCTTGACGAGGCCGCGAACGGCATCGGCGAATCTGGGCTCGCCGTAGGGGGCCATGCCCATGACCTTGTATTCGCCGTCGTTGACTTCGAATCCCAGATACGCCGTGAAGGCCGAATAGAGCAGGCCGATCGAATGCGGGTAGCGGATCTCGCGGGAGAGGACCAAAGACTGCCGGCCGCCTTCGCGCCACGAGGCCTCGCCCTTGCCCAGCGCCGCCGAGGCCCATTCGCCGACGCCGTCCATGGTCAGCACCGCGGAGTCCTCGAAGGGCGAGCAGAAAAACGCGGAGGCCGCGTGCGAGAGATGGTGGTCGCAGAACAGCACGCGCTCGGCGGGCAGGTCGAGGGCGCGCGAGAGCCGGCTCTTGATCCAGAGCTTCTCGCCGAGCCACGCTTTCATCGCGCGGCGGAACAACGGCCCGGAGCGCGGGAAGGTCTCGACGCAGCCGGTCAGGATGCGCTCGAATTTCAGGAAGGGCTTTTCGTAGTAGGCGACGTAGTCGAGCTCGCCGAGCTTGACCCCGCCCCGCCCGAGGCAAAAAGCGATCGCCTTCGAGGGGAAGCCCGAGTCGTGCTTCTTGCGCGTGAAGCGCTCCTCCTCGGCGGCGGCGACGAGTTCGCCGTCTTGGATGAGGGCGGCGGCCGAGTCGTGGTAATGGCAGCTGACGCCGAGGATGTTCATTTCAGCCTTGGCCGGCCATGTGCTCGGCGGGGTCGACCGCTTCGCGCGCGGTCCAGCCGGTGGGAGCGTCCTTGAGGCCCAGGCCGTCGCGGCCGGAGAGCCGCACGAGCCACGCTGTCGGGGCCAAAGCGAGGTAGTAGAAAGCGGCCAGCAGGACGTCGGCCTCGAACGAGAAGAAGGCGTGCAGGACGGCCTTGGCCCGGCGCAGAGGCTCCGGGAGTTCAGTCTCCGGCATATTCCGCGAAGGAATTGACGGTCTCCCAAAGCCTGACGCGGGACACGGGGAGCTTGCGCGAGCGGGCGTAGTCGTGGATGTGGCGCGCGATGCTCTCCGCGGTCGGGTTGCCCTTCATGAGGACCACGGGTTCCCCCATGTCCTTGAGGACCTTGGCGAGCGGGTCTTTGGCGTTCAAGAGCATCTTGTGGTCGAGCTCGGCGTCGACCCAGCGCTGGACCTTTTCCTTGATCTCCTCGAAATCCATCACGAAGCCGAGCCCGTCGAGGTTTTTCCGATAGATCGTGATCTCGATCTTGCCGTTGTGGCCGTGGGGGTGGCGGCACTTGCCCGCGTAGCCGAGCAGGCGGTGGCCGTAGCAGAAATGGATGAGTCTGGTGACCGTATACATGGGTCCTCCTAGGCGATCAGGCGGCCTCCGTCGACGGGCAGCGCCGCCCCCGTCACGAAGTCGTTCTCGAAGAAATAGACCACGGCCCGCGCTACGTCCTCGGGACTGCCCAGGCGCTTGACCAAGGTCGCCTCGCGGACGGCCTGGGCTTGACGCTTGGTCGTGCCCGGCGGGAGCAGGACCGGCCCGGGCATGACCGCGTTGACGCGGATCTCGGGCGCCAGCGCCTTGGCCAGCGCCGTGTTGAGGCAGAGAAGGCCCGCCTTCGAGACGCAGTAGGGGATGTAGCCGGCGTAGGGCCGCAGGCCGGCCCAGTCCGCGATGTTGACGATCACCCCTCCCCCCGACCGCCTCATGTGCGGGGCGGCCGCCTGGCAGAGAAAGAAGGGCGCGCGCAGGTTCGCGTCGAGGTGCCGGTTCCAATCGTCGGGCGTCGTCTTCCCGAAGACATTGCTTTCATAGACCGACGCGCTGTTGACCAGCGCGTGCAGGCCGCCGAGCCCGGATGCGACCGTCTTGGCCATGCGCTCGACGGCCCGGATGTCCGAGAGCTCGGCCTTGACCGTCATCGCGTCGACGCCGAAGCTCCTGTGGATGTCTCGCGCGAGCTCCGCGGCTTCCTTGCGCGAGCGGTTGTAGTGGATGGCGAGGCGCGCGCCGCGTTCGGCCAGCGCCAGCGCGATCGCTCGCCCTACGCGGCGCGCCGCACCCGTCACCAGGACCGCCTTGCCCTCCAAGGTCACCGCTTGGACTCCTGGGCGGGCGGGGTCTGCGACCCTTGGGCCTGAGGCCCCTTGCCGCCCTTCTGCATGTTCTGCATCATCATCTGCAGCATGGTCTGCTGCATCTGCTGCATTTGCGCCCGCTGCTGGGGAGTCGCGGGCTTGCCGGATTTCGCGTTGTCCTGCAGCGTGCGCACCAGCGCGCTCATCTCCCTGACCTGCTTGGCCTGCTCGGGAGGCAGGCCCTTGGTCAGCGCCGGGTTCTCGAGCAGCGGCAGCACGGAGTCAAGCGTCGTGGTCGCGAGCTGGTGGGCGGCCTCAGGCGGCATCGCCTGGAGGGTCGCGGCCGCCTGCTCCGCGGTCGGCAGCGCGGCCAAGCCGAGGCTCGAGCCGGCGGTTCCCGTCGAGATGCGGGCCACTCCCGAGGCCTGCATCATCTGCTGGGCCTGGAGCATGAGCTGCTGCGCCTGCGCGACGGCCTCCGGGGAGCCGGCGCGCGCCGGGTCCAGCGCGAGCCGCTGCGCGGCCTGGGCTTCCAGCAGCTCGCGCGCGAGCTCGGCCTGGGCGCGCTGGGCCTGGAGGAAGGGCGCGAGCACCTTGTCCACCTGCAGGCTCACGACCCAGATCGCGGCGATCCCGGCCAGCGCGGCGCCTCCGAAGACGGCGCGCGTCTGTCCGGGCGGGGCGCGATGCAGGTTCTCGACGGCCACCGAGGCGACCAGGGCCCAGAACAGCAGCACGGCGACCCAGCCGTAGCGCGCGGCGTTGGCCGCCGCCATGACGGGCCAGAACAGCGAGAGCAAGCTCAGCGCCTGGTAGCTGCGCCGGTAATCGCCCGCGCCGCCCGAGGCCCGGGCCAGCGCGTGCAGTGCGCCGGCCCAGACGAAGCTCAAGGGGACCAGCAAAAGCAGTCCGAGCGTCCCCGCCAGGGCCAGGTGCTCGGCGGAGTAGCGCCCGGCCGCGTCGGGAAACATGAGCCGGGCGCGCAGTATGTTGAGGGCGAGAAAGGCGGCGGCGTAGACCGCGGTGTTGGCGACCAGCGCGGGGTACCCGGGGGCCGCCGCCTTGGCGTGCCTGACGAAGACGGTCCCCAGGCCGAAGGGCGCCGTCAGCGTGTCCTCGACGAGCTGAAGAAAGCCGGCCGGGGCCGGCGGCGGCGTCGCGGGCGGCTGGGCCGCTGGTTGGACCGCGGGTTGGACCGCGGGTTGGGCCGCGGGCTGGGCCGCGGGCTGCTCCCCCGGCTTGCGGAAGCGCGCGGCCGGATCGTCGGGGGGCGTCGCGTCCATGTCAGGCCGCGGGAGGGGGCCGTTGAGCGAGGTATTTGACGCGGGGCGAGCCGTCGGTCTCGCAGCGCAGGCAGTACAGGGACGGCGTGCCGGAGTAGTCCGAATGCATGAACTCGAACCAATCGCTGGCGTAGGAGGCCGGTTGGGCCGGCGGGCGGCCGCGCGTGGCCTCCGAGGCCAGGGGATCGAGCGCCGAGAGGACCTGCACGACGAAGAAGTGTCCGCAGAAGCCGCAGGCGAGCGCGACCAGCTGGTCGGTCCCCGCCGCGCCCGCGCGGTCGCGGAACAGCCTCCAGCCTTCTCCGCCGGAGTGGGGCTTGCGGGTCTTGAGGCGGTAATGGGCCAGCAGCCGCCGCTCGGGCGCTGCGCCCGGGGCGTTGGAGACGTCCGCGAGTTGGTTTGTGGTCATTTCAACGTCCGCCTCCACGAAGCTCGCCTTGCCCGTGAAGAAGCGCAGCCGCAGCGCCAAGGTCGCCAGCCAGAACCGCAACATGCCTTACCTCGTGCACAGTATAGCTAAAATGAGCTACACTGGACAGGCCGCAACCCATCAGCATGAGGCTCAGCCACCGTCTGACCTTGGTCTTCTCCCTCTTCGGCCTCGCCATCGCCGGCGGGCTCCAGATCAACCACGTGCGCCAGGTGCGCAGCGCCTGCTACGACCTGACGCGCACCATGGCCGAGGGCACGACCACGGCGGTGCGCGCTCTCGTTGAGGACCAGGCGCGGTCGGGGAACTTCAAGCTGCTGGGCCGCAACCTCGAGGAGATGGTTCGCCAGAGCGGCATGGCCCAAGTCGTCGTCAAGGACCGTTCCGGCCGGCGTCTGGTCGGCCGCTCGGACGATCCCGCGCTCATCGCGCGCGAGCCCCATCCCGGCGTCCCGATCGAGGCGGCCGCCGACGGCATCTACGACGTCCAGCAGGAGGCCGACCTCGGGCCCCGCGGGAAGGGCACGGTCCTGGCCGGCTTCCACACCGACCCGCTCAAGCAGCGCCTGCACGAGATCGCATCCCAAGCCGTGCGCTTCGCGGTCATGGCCTTCCTGGCGGTCGCCCTGCTGGCCTGGCTCATCGGCACTCATTTCGGGCTGCGCCTCGAGAAGCTCGTGCCGCGCATCGAGGCCCTGCCGCGCGATCCCGAGGCCTTCCGTCCCATCCGCGAGGACGGCTCCGACGACGAGCTCGCCCGCCTGGTCACGGCCTACAACAACCTCGGCGCCACGCTCAAGCGGGAGATGCAGCTGCGCCGCGAGCTCGAGCGCGAGAAGCAGGACCTCTCCGCGATGCTCGTGCACGACCTCAAGACGCCGCTGACCGTGATCCGCTCGGGCCTGGCGCTCCTGCACGAGCAGCTTGCCGAGCCCAACGGGGACGGCAAGGCCAAGGGCCGCAAGGGCGCGGAGCGAGGCAGCCGCCGCCGCACCTTCGAGCTGCTCGACATGTCGACGAGCCGGCTGCACCGCATGGTCGAGGACGTCCTGCAGCTGGCGCGGCTCGAGGAGGTCGCGGGCTTGCGCGAGCGCGCGCTCGTCGACCTCGGCGCGCTGGCCTCGGCCTGCGTCAAGGACTTCGCGCTGGTCGTGGCCGACCGCAAGCAGAAGATCTCTTTGGTCCTGCCCAAGAAGCCCTTGCCGCGCGTGCTCGGAGACCAGCCGCTGCTGCGCCGCGTGCTCGACAACCTCGTCCACAACGCCGTCGAGCACACGCCCGCGGGCGGCACGATCACGGTGGCCGCGGGATTGGAGGCGGGGCACGTGCGCGTGAGCGTCTCGGACTCGGGGCCCGGCGTTCCTCCCGAGGCCCGCGCCCAGCTCTTCCAAAAATTCTTCCAGAAGGATCTCAAGCGCCACGTCGGCAACGTGGGCCTGGGCCTGGCCCTGTGCGAGAAGGTCGTCACGCGCCACGAAGGGAGCATCGGCATCGAGGACGCCAAACCTCACGGGGCCTGCTTCTATTTCCTTCTGCCCGTCTCGGAACCCGGACTGCCGCTGCGGGAGGCCGCTAGTAGCGCAGACGGTAGTTGAGCGCGACGCGCTCGCCGCGCAGGCGGCCCTCGGAGAGTCCCCACTCCGTGGTCAAGGTCAGCGGCACGTCCTTGAGGCCGAGCTCGAGGCTGGCCAGGCGCTGGGCCTCGCCCGCGCCCTGCAAGGCGCGCTGAAAGCGCAGTCCCGGGGAGAGGTCGATGCCGAGCTTCAAGCGGCCGACGGACGCGCTGGCGTGAACGCCGGCCAGATAAAGGAAGGTCCCGCCCAGCACGCCCGACATCGAGAGAAAGCCCGGGTTCCAGTTGCGCCTATCGAGGGCGTAGCGTCCCGAGGAATCGCCGAAGAACTCGAGCTGGTAACGCTCGACCAAGGTGTCGGCCAAAGTGTCGGCGGCGACGCTCGCCTGCTCGGCGGCAGCCCACGAGCGCCAGCTCCGCACCTGCGCCTCGCCGCCCGCCAGCGGATAGGCCGCGCGCGCGCGGGCCAAATACCGGGATTCGTTCTCCTGAAGATGCCGCTCGAAAAGCGGGGCGGAATCCTTCTTAGGCGCGGCCTTGAGGCTGCGCGTCAGGCGCTCCGGCAGCAAGGTCCCCGCGACTCGGCGCCTGGCGAAATCGTAGACTCCGTCCGAGATTCCCTCGATGAAGCGGTAGGCCGGCTGCACGGCGCCGGGCATCGAGGCGGCCTCGTCGGGCTCGTCGATGATCGGGTCGCCCTCCCCCCAGGCCCGGGGCTGGCAGATCAAAGTGAAGGCGCAGAGGATGCTCAAAGTCCGCATGCCCTTCTCCGGCGCCGCGGCGGCCACCACGACTCTGCGGCCTTCGAGAAGGGCCGAGACCAGTCCGGCGGAGATCTTGTCGTTCATCAGTCCCAGTGTAGCCGGGACTCTCGCGTCGGGCAATGTCAGTCTTGTCAGCGGGCGTCAGTCACCGTCCGTGACGGGATCGGCCTTGACGGGGAGCCCTTCGAGAGCTATGCTTCTGGGGCAAGGGGGAACCATGCTCAGACCGTTGGTCGCGCTCGCATTTTTGCTCGCCGCCTGCCCCGTCCGCGCCGGAAAAGTGGAGATGTGCGTCGACGAGGCCTGCACGTCCCGGGTCAAGCGCCAGAAGCTCGACTGCTCGATCCACAAGAACAAGTCCAAGTCGCTGACCTTCGGCTTCAAGCTCAGCGCGGCCTTCGTGGCCTCCGTGGGTCCCGAGGTCAGCTTCGGCCGGCGCGCGGAGATCAACTGGAACGCGATGAGCCAGGAACTCATCCGCCGCTACGAGGAGCTCTGCGACATGCACAACAAGGGGCTCATGTGCGTCGCCAAGTTCAACGAGCGCTACGACAAGCTCGAGTCGTATTATGAGAAGGCCAAGGACATCAAGGTGGAGATCGAGGACACCGTCGAAACGAGGGCGAAGAAGGAGTTCGACGACCTCGACGCCGAGGCCAGGAAGCATTCCGGCCAGCCCTTGGACGTCCCGCAGGCCAAGGAGAAGGTCTCGAAAATAAACGGCGCGGTCGACGACCTCGCCAAGCAGCTCAAGGATTTCGACGCCCAGACCAAGGACGAACCGGCCAAGAAGGCCGACGAGCCCTGACGCGCGGCCGCTACTGAGAGCGCCCGAGCCGGGCCGCGGCGATGCGCCCGAGATGGTCCCCGAGCGAGGGGTGTTTGGCGATGACTTCCTGGAGGTCCTTCCCGGGCAGACGGAAGATCCTCGAGTCCTCGAGCGCGGTGGCCGTGGCCGTCCTGACTCCGCCGCGCAGGAGCCCGATCTCGCCGAAGACGTCGCCGGTTCCCAGCACCACGAGCGGGATGTCGTCGTCCCCCATGGTCTCCCGGACGGAGACCTTCCCGCCGGCGATGACGAACACGTCTTGGCCCGCCTCGCCTTGGTCGACGAGGCGAAAGCCGAGGGGATACTCGCTGAGCACGCCGCCGGGGAAGACCTCGCGCAGGCGCGCGGCGTCGAAGCCGGGAAAGAGCTCATCTAGCCCCAGGGCGCGGGACAGCGTGGAGGCGGCTTCGTCGTCGGCGGCCACGGCGCGGGGAGCGGGCGTTTCCATCGGACTCATCCTACCAAATGAGCGCGCGTCGTAGCACGCGCTTGACCGCCTTGAGGGGCAGGCCGACGACGTTGTCGAAATCCCCCTCCACGCGCGCGACGAAGGGATCGCGGCGGTCCGAGACGGAGTAGCCCCCGGCCTTGTCCATGTGCTTGCCGGCATAGACGCGCAGCTGGGCGTCGGGCAGGCGGCGGCAGAGCACGCGGCTCATCGCGGCCTCGCACACGACGCGCCGCCCGCCGCCGGAGGCGGCCGCGACGCCCGTGTAGACCCGCTGCCAGCGCCCGTTCTGGAGCTTGAGTATGCGAAGCGCGTGAGCGGAGTCGCGCGGCTTGCCGAGTATCTTTCCCCCGCAGACCACGATCGTGTCGGCGCCCAGGACGAGCGCTTCCGGATGCAGGCGTGCGATCGCCAGCGCCTTGCGCCGCGCGAGCAGCACGACCATCCTCCGGGGGTCCTTTTCGGTCGTTCGCTCCGAGACATGGCTCGGGATGATCCGGAACGGCCGGCCCAGGCGCTTGAGGATCCGGCGCCGCTGGGGCGAGGCGGACGCCAGGATGAGCGTCTTCTTCAATAGTCGCCCCACTTCTCGTAATGGATGCGCTCGCGCGGGACGCCTTCTCGCTGGAGTCCCTCGGTGAAGTCGACCACGAGCGACTTCGGGCCGCAGAGATAGTAGGAGGCCTCCTTCCAATCCTGCACCTGGCTCTTGACGGTCGCGATGTCCAAGCGGCCCACAGGGCCGTTCCAATGGACGTCCTGGGGCCGGGTCACGGTCGTGTAGACCTTGATCCCCGCGGCCTTGAAGGCCTCGAGGTCCTCGGCGTAGAGGATGTCGGCCGGAGTCTTGACCGAATAAAGGATGCTGAGCTTGTTGGCCAGCTTCTTTTCGAGCACGTAGCGGCCCATGGACCGGAAGGGCGTCAGGCCGGTGCCTCCCGAGATGAGCACGGCATGGCGCTCCTCGTCGCGGTAGCGCCATTTGCCGTAAGGTCCGGCGAGGCCGAGCTCGTCTCCGGGCTGGAGCGCGAACATGCGCGCGGTGAAGTCCCCGACCCTGTTGAGGCTGATCTCGATGGAGTCCCTCTGGAGCGGACAGGAGGACATCGAGTAGGCGCGCGTGACCCTGGGCTCGTCCGCGAAGTGGACCATGACCCACATGCCTGGCACGAAGGAGAATTCGGGAGGTACGGCGAGACGGAAGGTCTTGACCCCGGAGCACTCGTCGGCGACGGAAAGGACCTTCGCTGCGAAGTGCCGCGGCGCGGAGGGCTCGCTCATTTCGTCTCTTGAGCGAGCCACGCGAGGTAGTCGCGGCTCCCTTCCAGGATGGGCAGGCTGATGAGTTCGGGCACCTCCGCCGGATGGTTCTCCCGAACGAAGCGCTTGACCCTGCCGAAGAGAGAGGCGCGGGTCTTGATGACGAGCAGGACCTCGCGGTCCCGGCGCAGCTTGCCCCGCCACCGGTAATGCGAGGTCAGGCCGGGCACTTCATTGACGCAGGCGGCCAGGCGCTCATCGATGAGTCCCCTCGCCAGGCTCCGGGCGGTCCCGGCGGGTGCCGTGACCAGCACGACGCGGTAGAAGCTTCCCATGATGGGATGTTATCAATTTTCCTCAACTTCGGAGGCTCTTGAGCGAGTCGAGCAGTTCGGCGGCGTCGCCCACGCGCAGCTTGGGATCCAGGGCCAAGGTCACGGCGAAGAGCAGCTCGGCCTCCTTGGGAAGGTCGGGAGCGAGGAACTGGGGAGGCGGATATTTCATCCTCTCCTTCTGCGCCAAGAAGTCCGGGCCGGGGAAGGGCAGCGAGCCGGTCATCGCCTCGTAGAGGCAGACTCCCAGGGCGTAGATGTCGGAGGCGCGGCCGCCGCGGCCGAGATGCTGCTCCGGCGCCATGTAGGCCGGCGTGCCGGAGGCGTCGGCGTGAGTGAGCCGGGTCAGGCTCTCCTTGGCCTCGCGCGCGATGCCGAAGTCCATGACCTTGGCGTAGCCGTCCTTGTCCACCATGATGTTGGAGGGCTTGAGGTCGCGGTGCAGGATGCGGCTGCGGTGCGCGCAGGAGATGGCCTCGCAGACGTAGGTGAAGATTCGCTGGCACTCGGGCAGGGACAGGCGCTTCTTCTCGAGCAGGATCTGCGACAGGGGCTTGCCGTCCACGTAATCGAAGACCAGGTAGATCTCTCCTCCCTCCTGGACGGCCTCGTAGATGGCCACGATGTAGGGATGGCTCAGGTGCGAGATGATCTTCGCTTCGCGCAGGAAGACCTCCCGCTGCTGGGCGTCGTCCTTGATCTCTGAGCGCATCTGCTTGATCGCCACGCGCCGGCCCAGGGAGTGGTCGTAGCCTTCGTATACGATCCCCATGCCTCCCGAGCCGATCCGCCCCTTGAGCTCGTAGCGTCCGCGCAAGAGCGGCACCGAGAGCGGGGCCTGCGTCGCGATACCCGCCGGGGCGCCGGCTTGCGGGGGCCTGGAGGTCTGGAGCAGGGTGGGCGTCTGGTCGGCGGACCTCGGCGCGGACTTAGCCCTGCGCGAGGAAAGCCGAGCCCCGATGACCAGTCCCAATCCCAAGGCCGCGCCGAGCACGACGATCAACGGTCCGGGGGAACCCCCGCCGGGCTTCTCCTTCTCGGCCGGCGCGGGCTCAGATCCGGATGGCGGCATCAGCGGGGCGGGCGCCTTCGCCGGCTCAAAATCCTGCTTGAGCCTCTCGAGATTCCTCAGGGCGGCGGCTCTGGATTTGAGCAGCTCCGGGTCGCCGGGCTGCAGCGCAAGGCCGCTGTCCGCGTCCTGGAGGGCTTCCTTGTAGCGGCCGGTGCCGTTGTAGACCATGGACCGGATCAAGTAGGCCGGCGGCGTAGGCCTCTCGGCGAGGCTCTCGGTGGCCGCCTTGACGGCCGCCTGGGGATCACCTCGCTGCGCCGCCTGGATGGCGCCGAAGAGCTTCTCCTCCCAGGCCGTCATCCGGCGCATCCTCTTGTACGGGAGCTTCTCCTCCCCGCAGAGCCCCGGCCGGTCGACGTCATGGGCTTCGCCCGTGGCGGGGTCCTTCTCCTCGACCGTGTAGATGCAATCGGGACGCTTCTCAGCGGCGGCCGCGGCCAAGCCCGTCGGCCAGAGCAGGGCGGCGGCCACCAGAAGCCTGCGCGACATGCCCCCGGTGTTACCGACGCCGGCGACGGCGTCAATGAGAGAGAGCAAGGACGAGTAGGCCGGCGGCGATGCGGTAGATGACGAAGGGCTTGAGGGTGTTGGTCCTGAGATAGCGGATGAAGCCGGAGACGGCGGCGTAGCCCACGACGGCCGAGGTCAGTATGCCCGCGGCAAATGCCGCGCGCTGGTCGGCTGGGATCCCCTCGTGACGCAAGTGCAGGGCGCCGAGCGTGCAGGCGCCCGCGATGATCGGCGTCGACATGAGAAAGCTCAGCCGCGCGGCGGCGTCCCGGGTGAGGCCGAGGAAAAGCGCCGCGGTGATCGTCGAGCCCGAGCGCGAGACGCCGGGGATCACGGCGAAAGCCTGCGCGCAGCCGACCTTGAGCGCGTCCGGGAGCTCCAGGGATTCGAGCTGACGGCCGAGCTTGCCCGACGAGTCCCCCCACCACATGAGGAGCCCGACGACGATGAGCATGACCGCGACGATCGTCGGAGCCCGGAAGGTCTCCTCCGCCCATTTCTCAAGGAGCTTCCCGGCCAAGGCTCCCGGGACAGTGGCCGCGACGAGTAGCCAGAAAAGACGCCGGTGAGCTTGGGGCCGCGTCTTGTCGAGGACAGAGCGCACCAGATCGAGCCAGTCCTTGAAGAAATAGGCGATGACGGCCAGCAAGGTCCCGAAGTGCAGCGCCACGTCGAAATAGAGCCCGGGATCCTCCCAGCCGAGCAGGCTGCGCAAAAGGATCAGGTGCCCGGAGCTCGAGACCGGCAGGAACTCGGCGAGGCCCTGCACGACGCCGCAGACCACGGCCTGGAAAAGCGTCACCGGTAGGTCAGCGAGCCGATGACTTGGATCTTGAGCATGTTCGAGGCCTTATGCTTGGCCGTGCCGCCGGCCGTGATCAGCACGGTCTCGCCTTGGTGGACGAGCCCGGATTTCAGCAGGATGCGCTCGCCCATGCCGAGCATCTGGTCGGTCCCGGTGCCCAGGGGGCAGACCACCGGGGTCACGCCCCAGTAGAGCGCGAGCTGGTTGTAGGTCGCCTTCAAGGGGGTGAGCGCGCAGATCGGCGCGTTGGGGCGGTACTTCGACATGACCTGGGCCGACCAGCCCGTCATCGTGTAGACCACCACGGCCTCGGCGCCGGTGACCGTGCAGGCGTCGTGGGCCGCGCGGGCCAGGGCGTGGGCGAAGCCCGTCTGCTTGGTGTCGGTCAGGCCCTTGGGGATGTGGGTGTAGCGGAACTGCGAGGCCTCGGCCTTGCGGATGATGTCGGACATGACGGCGACCGTCTCGACCGGGTATTGCCCCACCGCGGTCTCCCCGGAAAGCATCACCACGTCGGCCCCGTCGTAGATCGCGTTGGCCACGTCGGAGGCCTCGGCGCGCGTGGGCTGGGGGTGCGAGATCATCGACTCGAGCATTTGGGTCGCCACGATGCAGAGCTTGCCCGCGTCGTTGGCCTTGCGCACGAGCTGCTTCTGCGCGGCCGGCACGTCGGCGGGAGAGAGCTCGACGGCCAGATCCCCGCGCGCGACCATGATGCCGTCGGCGGCGTCGAGGATCGGGTGGATGCGGATGATGCCCAGGGGGTGCTCGATCTTGGCGATCACGCGCATCGAGACGCCCGCCTTCTTGATCATCCGTTTCGCTCGATATATATCATCGGGAGAACGGACGAAGGAGAGCGCGACGTGGCCGATGCCGAGCTTGATGCCGGCCTGGAGGTCGCGGATGTCCTTGGAGGTGAGCGCGGGCAGGTCGATCTCGGCGCCGGGCAGGTTGATGCCCTTGTGCTCCTTGAGCAGGCCGCCGACCTCGACCTCGGTCTCGACGCTCGCGTGGTTGCTGCGCGTGACCGAGAGCGCGATCGAGCCGTCGTCGAGCAGGATGCGCGAGCCTTTGGAAACGGCCTTGGGAAGGCCCTTGAAATTCGTGGAGATCTCGTCGGCGGTCCCCGGGACGTCGTGGGTCGTGATGCGCAGGCGCGCGCCCTTCTTGAGGAGCACGGCCTCGCCGTTGCGCAGGCGTCCGACGCGCAGGCGCGGGCCTTGGAGGTCCATGACGATCGAGAGCGCGGTCTTGTTCTGCGCGGAGGCGCGGCGGATGAGCTTGACCGAGGCCTCGAGCTCCGACATCGAGGCGTGGGAGCAGTTGAGCCGGAAGGCGTTGACGCCCGCCTTGATGAGGGACTTCATGACCTCGGGCTTCTCGGAGGCCGGGCCCAAGGTCGCCAGGATCTTCGTCATCTTCGGGCGGCCCGGGATGGGCGAGGTTCCGTTGAGGGATATCATTTTTTTCCTAAGACAATGCGCTTGAGGTTGCGGCCGTTGACGGGCCGGACGATGCCTTTCTCGGTCACGATGGCGGTGACGAGCTCGTGGGGAGTCACGTCGAAAGCCGGATGGCGGGCGCGAGCGCCCGCCGGCGCGATCGGCCGGCCGTGGATCTCGAGTACCTCAGAAGCGCTTCTTTCCTCGATAGGTATGGCGCTGCCGTCGGGCGTCATGAAGTCGACGGTCGTCGCGGGCGCGGCTACGATGAAGGGGATGCCGTGGTGCCGGGCCAAGATCGCCAGGCCGTAGGTCCCGATCTTGTTGCAGACATCCGCGTTGGCCGCGATCCGATCCGAGCCGACGATCACCGCGCTGATCCTCTGGGTCTTCATCACGTGGGCCGCCATGTTGTCGGTGATCAAGGTCGCGGGGACCTTGGCCCGCATGAGCTCCCATAGCGTCAGGCGGCTGCCTTGAAGATAGGGCCTGGTTTCGCAGGGGTAGACATGCTCGATCTTGCCCAGATGATGAGCGTAGCGGATGATCCCGACCGCCGTGCCCAAGCCCGCCGTGGCCAGAGCCCCGGCGTTGCAGTGCGTGATGACGCGCGACCCTCGGTGCATGAGGGAAGCGCCGAGCTTGGCCATCGTCTGGTTGGCCAGGATGTCTTCCTCATAAAAGGCGAGCGCCGCCCCGGCGAGATGCGCGAACAAGTCGCCGTTGGGGCAAAAGCGCGCCGCCTCGAGCATACGATCGACCGCGCAGGCCAGGTTCACCGCCGTGGGCCGCGCGCTCTTGAGCAAAGCGGCAGCCTCGGGCAGCGCGCGCTTTCCCCCTTTCTTGGCGGCCAGGGCCATCCCGAACGCGGCGGCGCAGCCGATCAAGGGCGCCCCCCGCAGGGCCATGTCCTTGGTCGCTTTCGCGACGCCGGCCGGGGTGCGGCAGTCGATGTAGCTGATGCGCCGCGGCAGCAGCCGCTGGTCGAGCACCCGCAGCCGGTCCCCCTTCCAGATGATGTGGCGGACCGGGTCTTTGAGCGGGAAGACCTCAGACATCGGCGGTGTTGTGGTCGCGCCGCCGGGCTACGCCGCAGCGCTTGGCGTCGATGGAGACGGCCTCGGCGACGGCCTTGGCCACGGCGGTATTGAAGATCGACGGGATGATGTAGTCCGGCCCCAGGGCCTTGGGGTCGACCGTGCCCGCGATTGCGTGGGCCGCGGCCACGAGCATCGAGGTCGAGATCGAGGAGGCGCGCACGTCGAGGGCTCCGCGGAAGATGCCGGGGAAGGCCAGGGCGTTGTTGATCTGGTTGGGATAATCGGAACGGCCCGTCGCGATGACCTTGACGAAAGGGATCTCCTCGGGCATGACCTCGGGCGTCGGGTTGGCCATCGCGAAGACGATGGAATCCTTGGCCATGCGCTTGAGCTCGGAGGCCTTGACCGTGCCCGGACCCGAGAGCCCCAGAAAGATGTCCGCGCCCTTTAGCGCTCCCGCGATCGGGCCCCTGACCCCGTCCGGATTGGTGTGCTTGGCGTACCATTCCTTGGTCGAGTTCATGTTCTCCTTGCGGCCCTTGTAGATGGCGCCGGCCCGGTCGCAGCCGATGATGTTGCGCGCTCCGGCCTCCATCAAGAGGCGCGAGACGCCCACGCCCGAGGCGCCCACGCCGGAGATGACGATCTTGACCTCCGAGAAGCGCTTCTTGACGATCTTGAGCGCGTTGATGAGCCCCGCGAGCACCACGACCGCCGTGCCGTGCTGGTCGTCGTGCATGACCGGGATGTCGAGGCGCTTTTGTAGCTTCTCCTCGATCTCGAAGCAGCGCGGCGCGGAAATGTCTTCGAGGTTGATGCCCCCGAAGCCCGGAGAGATGCGGACCACCGTCTCGACGATCTCGTCGGGGTCCTTGGTGGTGAGGCAAATGGGGAAGGCGTCGAGGCCGCCGAAGGCCTTGAAGATCATCGCCTTTCCTTCCATGACGGGCATCGCGCCGTAGGGCCCGATGTCGCCCAGGCCCAACACGGCGGTGCCGTCGGAGACGACCGCGATCGTGTTGCGCTTGATCGTCAGGTTCCAGGCTTTCTCGGGCTTCTCCGCGATGGCCAGGCAGACGCGCGCCACGCCGGGGGTGTAGACCATGGAGAGGTCGTCGCGCGTCTTGAGCGGGATCTTGGCGACGACCTCGATCTTGCCGCCGAGGTGGACCAGGAAGGTGCGGTCGGAGACGTGCAGCACCTCGGCTCCCTTGAGTTTGTGCAGGGCCTGAGGGATCTTGCGGGCCTGCTCCTCGCTGGCCGCGTTGACCACGATGTCGCGCACGAGCTCGGAGTCCTGCGCGCTGACCAGGTCGATCGAGCCGATGGAGCCTCCGACCTTGCCGATCAGCGAGGTGATGCGCCCGAGCATGCCCGGCTTGTTGCTGATCTTGAGCCTCAGCGTCAGGCTGTATTGGGAACTCGGATGTCCGTTGTGGATCATGTGTCTCCTATCCTATTAAAAAGGGACCGCCGCAACCAGCCCCTTCAGAGGTTGGTTGCGGCAGTCTCTATCGGCGAAGCGCCGATAGCTTAGGGGATGGACTCCATCACCCTTTTGAGCTGTTCCTCGGTCCGGCCGACGATCTCGACGGTTTTCTCGCGGCCGTTGGCGCCGCGGAGGATGTTGACCTTGCGGGGCGGGACCTCGAAGAACTCCGCGAGGTAGTTCTTGAGGGCTGCGTTGGCCTTCTCGTCGATGGCCGGGGCGGTCACTTTGACCCGCAGCACGCTTCCGATGCGGCTGACGACTTCGTTGTCAGGGGCGTTGGGGATGACGCGGACTTTGACGATCATGTAGGTCCTCCCTGTAGATGCTGATTCATGAAAAAATCGATGTTCCGACGCGCACGTGGGTCGCGCCTTCCTCCACGGCGAGCTCGAAGTCCCGGCTCATGCCGAGCGACAGTTGGGCACCGGGCACCCCGGAAAAGTTCCGCTCGAAGAGCTCGCGCATCCTGCGGAAGTGAGGCCGGACGGCTTCCACGGGCTCGACGTTGGGCGCGATGGCCATGAGGCCGCGCACCGCGAGGTGCTCGAGAGGCTTCAGGCCTTCGATGAGCCCCCCCACCGCCTCGGGCGCCACGCCCGACTGCGTCTCCTTGCCGCTGAGCTTGACTTGGATCAGGACCGGGAGCTTCCGGTCCGTCCCGCTCGAGGCTTTTTCGAGGGCCTCGGCCAACTTCAGGCTGTCGAGGGAGTCGACCGCGTCGAACACCTCGAGGGCCTTCTTCGCCTTGTTGCTTTGGAGATGGCCGATCAGGCGCCACACAACGGCCCCGGCCTTCCCGCCCAGAGCGCTGCGGCGCGCCGAGGCGTCCTGGACGCGGTTCTCCGCGATCTCGCGGACTTCCCCGCTTTGAAGGAGCTCCAGGACCTGCTCCTGCTTCGCATACTTGGTGACGGCGATGAGGGTGACGCCGTTCGGGTCGCGCCCTGCCCTTTTGGCCGCCGCGGCTATGCGGTAGCGAATTTGTCTGATGTTGTCAAGGATCACCGAACCGAGACATTATATCAAATGCCCCGGCGCATTACAATAGGTGCATTAAATAAGTAGGCCCTTAGACCTAGAAGGGCCTACGCGGCGGTCAGAAGGGGTCAGGGGGTGTCGGACTCGCCGTCGACCGGCTCCAGGCTCCGGCTGCAGGCGGGCAGCAGATGGTCGGAGTGCTCGCGCAGGCATTTCACGGCCGACCAGGGCTTCTCCGAGAACTCGTTGCACAGGAGGCCGATCTCGGTGCTGCAGTTGTACATCACGCGCTTGGTGTCGACATGCGATTGCGGCTTGGGCTTGGGCGCCAGGGGCGGCGGAGGTTCTGGGGCCGGGGCGGCAGCGGGCTTTGGAGCAGGCGGCGGTTTGAGGGCCGGCGGGGCCGGCTTCGCGGGAGGAGTCTTCGGCGCGATGACCGGCGGCACCGGAACCTTCGACGCCGCCATGGGTTCGGGCGGGACCGCAGGAGCCGGGGGCTGGACCGGCGTCGCTGCCGCCGGCGGAGGCGGCGGAGCCGGCTTGGGCTTGAGGACGAGCAACGAGCCCGCGAGGAAGAGCCCTCCACCGAGCACGCCCAGCGCCACGAAGAGCTTCCAATGAGCGCGCCAATGGTCCCGCGAGAGGCCCGCGAGGCGTCTGAGGTGTCCGTGCGGCGCGTGGTGATGCGCTTCGGCGTGGTGGTGTTCTGGCTCCATGGAGTCCGGATCATCTTATCAACTTAGCGTCCCGCCCCGCAACGACGGATTGCGAGTTACAGCGGTGTTACTCCGAAGAACACCCCTGTGAATTTACAATGAGAGGTCCCCGCATTACACTTAAGGCGACGCACCATCATACATTCCTTAACTAGACGACGGAGGATGTCATGGCGATCGTGGAATCGTCGCTGGAACGCAGACGGAGGGCACCCCGGCTCGTTGAGGAGCCGGGAGCCTCGGAAGGCGCGGCGGTGCAGGACGTCCGGCTCGACGAGCTCTACCTGCCTTGCCCGCACTGCCGGACGCTCGGCGCGGACAAGGCCGTCGAGTGCCGCGTCTGCGGCCTCATCTTCGCTAAGTGGCGCGCGCGCCGGGTTCTTGAGCCGGCGCTCCCCGCCGCCGCCGCGCCCGTACGGAGGCTCACCATCTCCGCGTGGGTATGGCTGGCTTCTGGGGCGCTGGGCCTGCTCTTGGCCCTGGCGCCTGGACTCCCGTCCATCCCGCCCATGGAGATCAAGCAGGCCGACTTCGCAGAGAAGGTCCTGCAGGTCTCCACTCCGGTGCTCGTGATGTTCGACGTGGCACGCCAATGCGGCTGCGCGGAGGACGAGCTCATCTCCCTGCGCGGCCAATGGAAGGGGAGCGTGGCGGTCGTGACGATGAACGCGGTCGACAGCCCGGCCTTGGGGGCGCAATACGGCGTCGAGAAGGACGCGATCGTCCTGCTCTTCGACCATGGCCGGCTCGTCAAGCGGGCCAACGCCCGCGAGATGGAAGACCGCGGCGACATGAAGAAGCAGCTGGAGGACTTCGTTCGGCAGGCGTAGTCGGCAGGGACTTGAGGCCCCGATTCTGGTGGATCGGGGCCTCTCGTTTTTGGATCAACCGCCGCTGTAGGCCTGGATCAGCGCGACCTCGTCGTCGGGCTTGAGCGCGATCGAGAGATCGGCGACGATCTCGCAGTTGACGCTGACCCGGATGTGCGGCCGCAGGGCGTCCTGCTCGTCGATCACGCGGAAGCGCAAGCCCGGGTAGCGGCGGTCGAGCTCCACGATGAGTTCCGCCACGGTCGAGCCGGAGGCCTCGACTTCGCCTTCACCGCCCGTGTACGAGCGCAGCGAGGACGGGATGATGACCCGCATCTAGAGGCTTGCGATTTCGACGGCGTAGATGTGGGGAAGATGCTTGGCGAGGCACCCCCACTTCTTGCCTTCGTCGCGGCTGCCCCAGACCTCGCCGTGCGTCGCGCCGAAGTAGAGCCCGACCGGGTCGAGAGAATCCGCAGTCATGGCCTGGCGCTTGACCGTGAACCAGGCGTTGGCCTTGGGCAGTCCGCCGTCGAGGCGTTTCCAGCTGTTTCCCGCGTCCTTGGTCGCGTAGACGGCGGGCTTGCCGCCGGGGCTCGTGCGCGGCCACACCTCGGTGCCGTCCATCGGGAAGACCCAAACGGCGTCGGGGTCGCGCGGGTGCAGGACCATCGGGAAGCCGATGTCGCCGATCTGTTTGGGCATGTTGCGGCCGATCCGGATCCATCGCTCGGCTGGACGATCCAAGCGATAGATTCCGCAATGATTTTGCTGGTACAACCGGTCGGGCATCTGCGGGTGCATGCGCACGCAGTGCGGGTCGTGCACGCGCGGATCGGTGCCGTCGAAGCCTCCGACGACGTCGAGCCCCTTGATCAGGTGCCGCCAGCTCTTGCCGCCGTCCTTGGTCTCCATGACGCCTCCGCTCGAGAAGCCCATGTAGATGTGGTCTTTGTCGCGCGGGTCGATGTTGATCGAGTGAGTCTTGGGGCCGTCGGGAGTCGGATCGCCGCCGCACCAGTTGGGGCGCTCGGGATTCTCGTTGAAGCCCTCCACCCCGTTCCAGGTCTTGCCGCCGTCCTCGGTGCGGAACAGCCCGTGCGGCGAGGTGCCCGCAAGCCAGACGCCGGGCTCGGAAGCGTGGCCCGGCGTCAACCAGAAGACATGGTCGACGACGCGGCCTTTCTGGCCTTCGGGGACTTTATGGAAGGCCGGAGGCTTTTGGGCCTCGCTCCAGGTCTTGCCGGAATTCGTCGAGCGGAAGATCGTCGGGCCGAGGTGGCCGGTTCGCGCCGCGATGAGGATGACCTTGGGGTCTCGCGGGTCCTGGACCATGTGGTGGACCATGTGGCCGAGGAAGATTGGCTCGGAGAGCTTCCAAGAGCGGCGATTGGCGTCGCCCTTGAGGATGAAGGCGCCCTTGCGCGTGGCGATGAGGACGGCCGGCGTGCCGGCCCGGTTGGACTTGGTTGGTGATCGTTTCATGAGTTCCTCCTGTCCGCCGGATTGTACTCATTTCTCCTTTCCGGCTCAATGGACAGCGTGTGACATCCGGCCCCGGCGTTCCCCAATACAGAGGGAACAATTTGGGGGGCTCAATCGTATATATATTGTGCGGGGTCGTCTAATGGCAGGATAACGGGGTCGCCACCCCGGAGATGTGGGTTCGAGTCCCACTTCCGCAAGACGTACCGGGCCTTGACGAAAAATGGCTCGGAGGCTATACTACTTTTGGTGGCGACCCCGGCGGCTGTCTGGACCCCGGACAGTCGAGATCGTTAGACGACCAACAGGCCCCGCGAAAGCGGGGCCTTGCGTTTTCTAGATGCCGTGCCGCTTCAACAAGTCGGCGACGGCCTTGTGCGACTCGCGGTAGGCTTCCCAGACGCAGGCGCACCAGGCGTCGATTGCTTTGTCCCGTTCGGCCCCGGCGGGCGCGCAGATGACTTGGGTGGCCGTGATCCGGCCGCGTTGCAGAGGCCGCGGGAAATCGGGCCAGCGCTCCTTGCGGCGGGCGAGGTCCATGTGGAACCTCTGGACCTGCTTTCCCGAGACGCCGCGCGCGTGCAGGCAAAGGCCGACCAGCGCGAAGGTCAGCGCGATGGGCTTAGTGCGCTCATCGGCGTGCTGGGCGGTCCAGGTGTCGACGACATATTGGTGTATGAAGGCGGGGTCGCGCAGG
>JACQAZ010000020.1 GCA_016194705.1 Elusimicrobiota bacterium
CTTCCTTGGTGTGGTAGGCTGAGATCGCCTCGGGGTTGCCCGTCAGTTTGCAGGAAGTTAACACGTGCGGGAGGAGTATAGCAGGTAAAGTACGTTTGTATAATGGTTCAAGGCGGCATCTAATACGCGTTGACACAAGAGCCCTCCGAGAGGAGGGCTCTTGTGCGTCTTGGGGCAAGGGTTAAGGTTTAGGAGGTTTCTTGAGCCGGTCGCGCTCGCGCACTAAGACGTTCTGTAAGACGCGAAGTATCATCTCGCGTGTCTCAACGCTTGTATGCGTATTATCGAACTCGGACGCCAACAGGGTGACGGCATCTTCTGCGAAGTCCCCGTGAAGTCCGCCAAGCGCGTCGAGTTCTCGGATCAAGCCGTCTATTTGC
Organism: Elusimicrobiota bacterium; assembly: GCA_016194705.1. Classification (GTDB taxonomy): domain Bacteria; phylum Elusimicrobiota; class Elusimicrobia; order UBA1565; family UBA9628; genus PALSA-1176. The sequence continues at coordinate 381 of JACQAZ010000020.1, forward strand.
GGCGAAAATAACGGCCTATGATGAGTGATGATGTCGGTCAGGGGATGATCGCCGGGCCTGCCGTTTGGTATCCGGTCATTTTATCTTTTCTTGGAATGGAGTTGTGGTTCAAGCATCGTCCTATTCGGGTTGTGGACAGCTCGACAGAATTTAGGAACTGAGCAAAACAGCAGGGCTTTGAGCCCGCAGCCAGGTTCTGATTTCGTCGGTTTCGGCAGCCACTCTCGGAACATTAAGCCCTTCGCGGAAACGCGAGGGGCTTTCGCTTTGAATTCGAAGGTAAGGATCCGAATGGGGGCTATTCCGGATTCACTCTCATTTGGAATGAGGCGGCTGCGTATCGATGACTCTCAATGATTCGATGACGGAGGGATTCCTTGTCGGGAGGCAGATGACCCGGTCCGTGCCATATTCGGTCCGAAGGGAAGAAAGGACTTCATCCAGCCAGGACGGGCCGACGGAGAGCACGCCTTCGAAATCCAGCTCTATCGCTTCGTCGTTGGCGGGCTTGACGGTTGTTTTCATGGCCAACGCCGCCTCGTGCCCGGCGGGCCGGGAAGTGAGGATCTGACCGTATTTCTTCAGCAAGATCTTCATTTCAAGCTCCAAAGGATCAATGTGACTGTGCCCGCGGATTCAGGAAACCGCGCGAGCTCTTCCCTGCACTCAACGCCAAGTTTTCCGTAGTCCACCAGGCCGTTGCCGGAGCGGCAGGCAAGTCCACGGCGATCTTTTCCCGTGATGATGTTCCTGACGTACTTCAAGCCGTTCCCGCGCCTTTCCGGAGCTCGACCGGACAAGATCTTCTCGAAGGCGGTCACGAGCGCGGTGTGGTCATCCGTAATCCCAGGATCAACGCGGGCCAGCGACTTCAGGATGCCTTGGCCGCGGTCGGCGACGCAAATCCATAGGCGTCCGCCGGTGGTTTGGGTTTGATACCAGCATCCGGGCGTATCCTTCCAGTGGCCGAGGTTATGGTCAAAGCTGTTGTTCCCAATCTCCCCGACTGCGGCTATCGCCAGAGACTGCTCGTCCTTCCCTAGGCCGGTCGAGGTCAGCCGGGGCAGCCTCCCGGCGAAAGCGTCGCGCGTTTCGCAGATGAGTTCGGGCGGGTTCTCCGCGGGCTTCGATTTCGCGCCGAACCACGCCTGGACCCGTTCCAACTGCGGTTTTCCAGCGACGAAATATAGGACCTTGGGTCCTGCCCCGCGACGCTCAAGCCTGCCTTCCTCAAGCAAAGTCCTGAGGTGGCGGTGGACCGCCTGTGGGGTCAATTCCAGGGTCTGGATCAGTTCAGAAGGGCGAACCCCGCTCCGTTTATTTATTATCTCCAAGATTTTGGCGCGCGTGCCAGTCTTCATTGTTTATAGTATAGTATATACTATAACTATTAACATGTCAACTGTTCACTCTGTCGACCCCTCCGGCGGGAGCATGGCCTCAGAACGAAAGGCGCCTTGAAGGTTCTTTCTATTGAGTGACCCAGGTAGCCAATTTTTGTAGAGTAAGTCCTCCGGGTTTTTCGGAGGACTTTTTCTTTGTAGAGGATTGGAGGGTAATGCCATGACCGCATCGGACGGAGCAGGATCGCGCCTTTCCCGGTTCATCGAGTACGCTTCGGGCCGGCGGATCGTCGCCGACGCCGCGCTGAGCGTCTTCGGGCTCGGCTGGCTCGTCCTGACAGGGCTGGGCTTGTTGACCGTGATCGTGCGCTTCCCGGGCCTCGGCGGTACGGCCGCCAACTGCGTCGTCCTCGTCGTCTCCTTGGCCGCGTGCGGCTTTGCGTGCAGTCGAGCGCTGGCGCCTCTCTACCGGGGCTTCGGCATCGAGCCGAGGCGCAAAGAGGTCCGGCTCGGTCCTTTCTCGTGGTCTCAAACGGCGCACGGGCCCGATGCGGCTCCCGCTCGCTCGGCTCTCGCGGGCCCCGCCCTCTGGCTCCTTGTCATGGCCGTCGTCGTGCGTCTTTTCATGTGGACGACGCATCGTGGGCACCACGGAGCGCTCGACGCGTTCATGGCGGAGCTCCGGACGCGGGGCGTGCCGGCGAGCCTCGCCGACTTCGCGGAAGACCCGCCGGACGCCCGGTACGGCGAGTCGGCATTCGCCTCGGCGCTCGCCAATCTCGACCCCAAGCGGACCTTCAACTCGAAGAAGCACCCTGGCGAAGAGCTCAAGGCCTGGACCCCTCAGACCGCGGAGGCGGAGGCGCCCTTCGTCAGGGAGTTCGAGCCCGTCGTGGTCAAGGAATTCCTGCCTCTGGCGGGCCGCTATTCCCATTATAAAAAAGTGGATTTCAGGGCCGCCAGCCGCAATCCCCTCGCGATGCCCATCCCTAAGCTTGCCGAATTGATCAAGCTCGGAAGCGTCTTCAAGCTCTGCGCCGAGTCGCACGCCTTTCGCAAGGACTACGCCAAGGCCTGGCCGTACGTGAAGGCGGAGCTCGACGTGGCGGACATGGTGGCCTCCGAACGCTCCTTGATCTCTAAGATGGTCACTTTGGCCCTGCGCCGCCAGGCGGTCTCCGGCGTCGTCGTCATGCTCCTAGGCGACCCCGGCCTCACGATCCCGAAGGACCTGGCCAAGCGCCTGGAGGCGCTGCTGGGCCAATACTTGGCTCGAGACGGCCTGCGCTGCGAGCTGGCCTTCCAGCTCGACTTCCGCGACTGGATAGAAGGCGTGAGCCGCCCCGCCCAAAGCGTCACGGGGCTCGACGAGCGCTTCGAGTACGTCTTAGAGCGCTTGGCCTCGGCGATGGGCGTCGTAGACCTCAACGTCCTGGAGGGAGCGCGAATCGCGACGGGCGGAGCGACGGCCGCGTCCTGGGCGCAGGCACGGGAGGATTCGGGTGCCGCGGAAAAGCTGGTCGCCCTGCCCGCGTGGCCCTTCTTCTCCCTCACCCTCGCCGTGCCGAGGTACTCGGAGCTCCACCGTAAGGACTGGGATTTCAAGACCTGGCTGAAGCTGGCCTTGGCGGGGTCGGCCCTCGCGGAGTACCGAAAGGCGCACGGCCGCTATCCCGCGGAGCTATCCGTCCTGTCCCCGGCGTATGCCGCGCGGGGACTGCTGATGGACGACTTCTCGGACCGCCCCTTCGCCTACTCGCCGCGGGCCGGCGGGCTGGGATTCAAACTCTGCAGCGCCGGGGCCAAGGGCGACGGGTTGGACGCGCACGGCGATACGATGTGCGTCGCGCCGGGGCGCTAGGATAGGACGGCCGGAGCCATGAACTCGCGGCTGGCGGGCGTCCTGGTCGCGGGGGCATGGCTCGTGGGAGGCTCGGTCATGGCGGCGGAACAGAGTTATTCCAAGATCCTTCGAGCGGTCGCTCGGGATATCGCGCGCCTGAGGGGCGAGTTCCCCCAGCTGAAGGAATTCTCGTCGACGCGGAGCGTCGATCCGGAGCATTTGACCATCGGGTACGCGTATCATACGCACGAGCCGCGGCGTCGGGGCGGCTGGACAGCGCAGGTCCCGAACCCGGATGACGACGGCGTCTGGCTCTACATCGATTTCCACGAACCGGACTCGCAGGCCCAGATCCACACGCAGCCAATGACGCCGGACTTCTGCCTGGCGGGAAAGCGCGTTTCATTTCTTATCTTGGAAGGGAGCAAGACAAAATCCCTGCAAGGGCGGATTTGGTCCATACTCAAGGGTCGCGGCGTCAGGCCATGTGAAAAGACTCAGGGCGGAGCTTCCCCATGACTCGAGGTCTATTTCATTTTCTTGAACAGAAAGTAATTCAGCAGCCACAGGGGCAGCCAAATGGGAAAGCCGATGCAGGCTCCCACAAAAAAGAAGGCGACTTGGCGGGCAAGAAGGCCTAGGATGACCGCGAGCGGGCCATCCCTATGGATTTGACTGGAGAGGCTCGACTCCGAGCCGGGCGGCAAGCCCCGAGCTCTCTCAAGCTCCCCTAACGCAGTCAACGCAAGCACGAAAAGGAATACGCCGGCCATTGTCATGACGAACAAGGCGGCCAGTCTCTTCCCGGCGGTCCACGACGGAGAGATGTCTTTGAATCCGGCGAATAGGACGGCGGCAACGCTCAAGCCGAAGAGAACGGCGACTCCCCAGAACTCCTTGGGGGGCTGGCCTTCCCCGCGCTGCTTCAAGAGCATCAAGCCAAGCCCGACGCCCACATTAACCAAGAGGACGAGCATTCTGCTCGGCCAGCTCGTCATGGGGTCCGCGTCCTCAGCTCTCGAAGGAGACTGCGCTGCGCGGCCGGGAGGCTTTTATTATGCGTGAGCGTTTCCAAAGCGCTGCGCAGCTTCCCATCCGAGCGCAGGACCGAGCGTGCGGAATCGGACCCCTCCGCGGCCGCTAGCAGCAGGAGCCGCGCCGCTTTCTCGTAGCGGCCCGCGGCGAGCTGCGCCATCCCCGAGACCTCGAACGCCGCGCGCCGCGGCCGTTCGTCGCGCGCCGTGGGTTCGACGAGCAGGGGATCGATGGAGGATGGTTCCTGGGACGCCGCCTGGAGCGCTCCATCGGGGTCGCCCGCGGCGAGCCGGGCGCGCGCGAGGAGCGTCGGACCCCCCGCGACATGTTCGAGCCCTTTCAAAGGATCGAGCGCAGCGCGGGCGCCTTGGGCGTCGCCGGACTTGAGAAGCGCCGCGGCCAGGGCCGCCTGGGCGGGCAAGTAGCTTGGGTCCAACGCCGCCGCCGCGCGCGCCGCCGGCGCGTCGCCCCGCGCGCGGGCAAGCATCGTCATGATCCGCACCGAACGCGGAAGGCGCCGGGCGGCGAGCTCGGCGGCGTCGCCGAGATTCTCCGCTCGATCGCCGGCCAGCTCCGCCGGAAACCCGCGCGCTCCCAGTTCGGCCGCCCTCAGCAGCGCGTACCAAATCCTTTCTTCGTTCGGGCAGTTTTTGAGAGCCTCCGCCGCCTCTCGGAAGCCGGCGTCCACCCGCCCTTCAGGCTCCTTGGCCATCCAGGCCGAGCGGAGCCTGTCTTCGTGCCACCGGCCGAGCCTTGCGCAGTCCGGCTTCCCGGATGACCCGGCCCCTGCGGCTGCGGCGGCCAGAAGCGCCCACAGCGCCATCCCCGCGGCCGTCGTCTGAAATTTCGTGAGAGCGTGGATCATCTGGACAACAATTTAGCAAATCTCTGATGCGACGGATTTAGTCGCGCCCTGCGAGAGCAAGGTCAAGCCCGCACTCGACGCGCCAGGCGCGCAGGGCCTCAACGACTGAGCGCCCGGACGATTTTTCCTTGCATATGATCGGCGGGGAGTTCTTTAATGAAATCATGGAATTGGGGATCGAGGGCAAGGTGGCGATGGTGGCGGCCGCGACGCGGGGCATCGGGCTGGCCGCCGCCCAAGCCCTGGCCAAGGAGGGCGCGCTGGTCTCCGTCTGCGGCCTCGACGCCCAGAGGATCGAGAAGGCCGCCGCGCTGCTGGGCAAGCCGCACCGCGCCTACCGCTGCGATCTGGGTTCCGCCGGCGACATCGCCGACTGGATCGCCGTCACTCAGCGCGATCTCGGCGCTCCCTCGATCCTCGTCACCAACACCGGGGGCCCGCCCGCGGGACGGATCGGCGCGATGGACGCGGCGCAATGGCAGAAAGGGTTCGAGAACACGGTCCTCAACGTCGTGCGCCTGGTCAACGGGCTCTCCCCGGCCATGAAGAAGAGCGGCTGGGGCAGGATCGTCCACATCACCTCTCTCGTCGCCAAGGACCCCGATCCGATGGTGGCCATCTCTTCGACGCTGCGCGCCGGCATCTCCGCCATGAGCCGCCTGCAGGCGCGCGAGCTGGGGCGCGATGGGATCACGGTCAACTGCCTGCTGCCGGGCCATACCGAGACAGACCGCCAGACCCACCTGCTCGAGCTGCGCGCCAAGGAGCGCGGCACGGGGCTCGACGAGGAGCGCCGCCGCGCGGCTGAGGCGGTTCCGGTCGGCCGGCTGGCGCGCACCGAAGAGATCGCCGACGTCGTCGCCTTCCTGTGCTCGCAGCGCGCCGGCTACGTGAGCGGCGCCCAGATCGTCGTTGACGGCGGGATCACGGGCGGCTTGGGCTGATGGCGGTCAAATGCCCGAACTGCGCCTACGACAACGCCGACGGCGCGCTCTGCTGCAACCTCTGCCAGACCGTGCTCAAGCGCGAGCCGGCCAAGCCGCCTGAGCAAGCGCCGCCGCCCGCGGCGAACAGCAAGCAGGACAAAGAGGCCGAGTTCAAGGCCTTGATCGAGCGCGGGACCAACGCGGCGCTCTCTCCCGGCGGCATCGACGAAGCCATCGCCTGCTTCGAGAAGGCCCTGGCCCTGCTCCCGTCGCCTGCGGTCACGGAACAGGACGAGGCGCGCCGCGAGCGGCTCGTCGGATTCATCGAGGCGCAGCGGCGGCGCAAGAGCGAAGGACAGCGGCCGGCTTCCGCGACGACCGCCGCTCCGGCCGCGGCGCCGGGGTCATCGACCGTGCACAAGGAGGGGGACCTCATCGGGCAGAAGTACCAGATCGCCGGAGTGCTTGGGCGCGGGGGTTTCGGCATCGTCTACAAGGCCTTGCAGCTCGACACGATGAACGTTTGCGCCCTAAAAACTTTCCTCGACGAGTACCTTGGCGACCAGCAGACGCGCGCGCAGTTCCGCAAGGAGGCCCAGGTCTGGGTCGACCTCGACCGCCATCCGTATCTGGTTCGGGCGCTCATGGTCGACGAGATCACCGGCCGGCTCTATCTTGTGATGGAGATGGTGGCGCCCGGCCGCAGCGGGCTCAACTCGCTCGACGCCTTCCTGCGCCGCCAGCCTCCGGCGTTGGCGCAGTCGCTCAAATGGGCCATCCAGTTCTGCCATGGCATGGAGTACGCCGCCTCCAAGGGCGTGCGCTGCCACCGCGACATCAAGCCCGCCAACATCTTGATCAGCGGCGACGCGACGGTCAAAATCTCCGATTTTGGCCTGGCCGCGGCGTTGGGGGCCTCCAAGGCGCTGGCCGGCCGCGTGAGCCGCAATGCGGGCGGCGTGGGACTCTCGGCGGTCTCGGGCGGAGGCTTCGGGACTCCCACGCATATGCCTCCCGAGCAGTTCACCAACGCCGCCGCTTGCGACCAGAAGAGCGACGTCTACTCGTTCGGCGCGGTCCTCTTTCAAATGGCCGCCAAGGGCCGTCTTCCGTTCCTCGCGCCCGTGCCGCGCGACGGCTCCGCGGCGGAGTCCTCGCGATTCTGGAACGCGATGCACCAGCTCCACGCGCAGGCGCCGGTCCCCCCGCTCGACTCGCCGCTGGCGCCGGTCATCGCGCGCTGCCTGCAGAAGACTCCCGCGGCGCGCTACCAAAGCTTCGCCGAGCTGCGCGCCGAGCTCGAGATTTTGCTCAAGGCCGCGACCGGCGAGACGGTCGTCCCGCCGACCGTCAAGGAGTTCGACGCGGCGCAGTGGAACGACAAAGGCCTGAGCCTGGCGAACCTCAAGCGGTACGACGAGGCCCTGCGCTGCTTCGACAAGGGGCTCGAGATCAGCCCCCACGACGAGTACCTTTGGACGCACAAGGGCTGCGCCCTGATGGACCTCAAGCGCTCCGGCGAGGCGCTGGCCTGCTTCGACAAGGCCCTGGCCCTCAACCCCAAGCACGCCTCGGCGATGACCGACAAGGGCCTCCAGCTCATGGAGCTGGGCCGCCACGAGGAAGCCCTGATGTGCTTCATGCAGGCCGCCGCGATCTCGCCGCTGAATGCCGTCACCGCGGTCGCCGAGGGCACCTGCTACGATAACTTGGGGCGCTACGAGGACGCCCTGCGCAGCTACGACTGGGCCCTCGAGCTTGACGCCGACAACTCCTATGCATGGAATAATAAGGGCAACACCTTGCGTCATATGGGCCGGCTCAAGGAGGCCGTGGCCTGCTTCGATAAAGCGCTGATCCTCGAACCGATGCTCGCGCCCTCCTGGATCTCGCTGGGCGAGTGCCTCGGCAACCTGGGCGAGCCGGGAAAGGCGCTCAAGGCTTTCGACAAGGCGCTCGAGCTCGAGCCCGAGAAGGCCGCGGTCTGGGCCGACAAGGGCGCCGCCCTGGTCGATCTGGTCAAGCCGGCGGAAGCGCTTGCCTGCTACGACCGTGCGGTGGCGCTCGATCCCAAGCTCGCGCGCGCCTGGAACGGCCGGTCGACGGCGTCGACGATGACGGGCGAGCTCGACGAAGCCCTGAAGAGCGCCGAGCAGGCCGTGGCTTTGGACCCCGCGCAAGCCCAGTTCTGGTTTGCCAAGGCGTCCTCACTCTATACCCTCGGTCGCTTCGCCGACGCGGTCCCGTGCTTCGCCAAGACCCTCGAGCTCGAGCCGGAGTACGCCTCCGCCTTGCTTTTCGGCGGCGACAACCTGCGCGAACTCAAGCGCTTCGCCGAAGCGCTGCCGTATCTGGAGAGGGCCGAGAAAGTCCTAAAGCCCGGGACGCGAACCTTGGGCCGGGCGCTGTACTACAAAGGGTATTGCCTGCACGCCTTGGGGCGTCGTGAGGAAGCCCAGGTCTGCTACACGAAGAGCCTCGAGCTCTATCCCGGCTTTCCCAACGCTTTGGCCGCGCGCGAGGCCTGCGCCAAGGGCCTGCCCCCGCCCGAGGACGCTCCCGACATACCGCCGGAGGTCCGTCAGGCCGCCGCCCCAAAGGCGGAATTGACGCCGGAGGCGGTCAAGTGGAACAAAACGGGCATCGAGTATTTCAAGGCGAAGAAGCCGAAGGAGGCCGCCGAGGCCTTCAAGAAGGCCGTCGAGCTTTCCCCCGCCTTCGCAGGAGCCTGGGGCAACCTGGGCCTGGTCTTGAGCGACCTCGGCTCCAAGGAGCAGGCTCTGGAATCGTATGTGAAATCGTGCGAGGCCGATCCGCGACTGAAAAGCTCCTGGCTCAACCGCGGCGCGATACTGACCCAACTCGGGCGGGGCGCCGAGGCGGTGCCCTGCTTCGACAAGGCGTTGGAGCTCGATCCCAAGGACATGCTGGCCTGGCTCAACAAGGCGACCAACCTTAGCGATCTGGGGCGAGGTCCCGAGGCGCTGGCCTGCTACGAGGAGATGCTGAAGATCGACGCTAAAATTCCCGATGTGTGGAACAACAAGGGCTGCGCCGAGCTGAAGATGGGCCGCTTCGTCGAGGCCCTGCGCAGCTTCGAGGCCGTACTCGCCCTCGACGCCAACCACGCCTTCGGCTGGGACAACAAGGGCGAGGCTCTCAACAAGCTCGGCCGCTTCAAGGACGCCCTGCCTTGCTTCTCGAAGGCGCTGGCGATCCGCAGCTTCGGGGCTCCGTGGGGAGGCCGCGGCGACAGCTATAGAAACCTCGAGCAGTATCAGGAGGCGCTGGCCGCGTATCAGAAGGCCATCGAGATAGCGCCCAAATTCTCCTCGGCCTGGTACGGGCGCGCGGTCTGCGAGGACAAGATGTACCTGTCCGATCAGGCCGTAGAGTCTTACAAGAAGTTTCTCGCGCTCGCTTCCGCCAAAGAAGACGGCAAGGAGATCGAGTCAGCGCGGCGCCGGCTGGTGGAGCTCGGCGTTCAGGTCTGATTCTTGAGCTGGGCGAGCATAGTACCTGCCCATTGGCGGACCCGCGCGTCGGGATGGGATGTTGCGGCCTGCAGCGCGGCGATGCCGCCGGGGCCCAGGCCCGAGAAAGCGCTCATGATGAGCAGTTTGAGCGTCCCATCGGCGCCGTCGAGACAGGAAAGCATGTCGGGGACGATCGCGAGAACCGCGCTGGATCCGCGCTCGGCGATGCGGCCGAGGGCCTGCCAGCGCGCGTCGCCCGAGCCGGTCTTGAACGCGATGAGATCCGGATCGGCCGCGGGCTGAATGTTCTGTGCGGCGGGAGCTCCCTGCTTTTCGCTCTCGGCGACGAGCGCCTGCAGCATCAGCGCCGCGGCCGAGAAGACCGCGGCCGCGGGCCCGGAAACTTCCGAGTCGCCGAGCGCTGCGGTCGCAAAGCGCGGCCCCTCGGGTGTGAGCAAGGTGATCCCGACGTGGCCCGCCGGTGGCTTCTCGGGACGCGCGGCCGGCCATTGTGTGACCAATTCGTGCGCGGCGGGAAACAGCGCCTCGAAGTGAGGGTGCAGGGGATTGGGCGGGGGCAGGTCCCAGACGAGGACCTTGCCCGATTGGTTGATGTAGCGCGCCGAGCCGTCCGCGTAAGCGGCCAAGGTGTCGAGCCCCCCGGGCATCGGGACCTCGACGACCACTCCCCAGACTTGGCCCACGAGGTCCTCCGAGGGTGCTACGCCCAGCGCCCTCAGGCCGTTCCAGGCCCACAGCCAGGTGCGCGTCTCGCCGCCGAGCTCGAAGACCTGCCGGAGGCATTGCGCGGCCTGGCCGTCGCGGCCGTCGCGCTGTGCGGCGACGGCCTGGTCGAAGAGCGCCCAGGGCCCCGCGGCCGGGGAGCTGCGGTCGATGCCCGCCATTAGTTCCTTAGGTTCCTGAAGGGCGAAGAGCAGATCGCGAAATTCCGCCATGGGAGGACTACGGGTTCGGCGAGGGCCGGCTCGGGTCTCGTCCCGGGTCCGGGAACGGGAAGCGGAACTGATAGGGGTGCGGGTACGGGAAGGGATACGGGTACGGATACTTGGGGTCGATGTTGTCGTGCGTCACGCCTTTGAGGGCGCCGTTGGAAGAGCAGAGGATCGCGGGGTTGTCCGTGACGGCCTTCGAGGAATTGAAGCAGTCGATCGGGCCGAGGTTCTTGGCTCCCGAGCAGAGCAGAGCCGGGTATCGGGTCAAGTCCTTGGCCGCTTTGTAGCACTCTATGGGCGCGTTCGATGACGCGGCTGCGCATAGCAGCGCGGGGAAATCGGTCAGGCCTTGCGCGGCCGAGAAGCAGGAGACCGGCGCGTTCGACTGCGCGCCGGCGCACAGCAGGGCCGGGTAGCGCGTGAGGCCTTTGGCCGCGGCGAAGCACTGGAGCGGCGCCGCGGAGACCGCCCCCGAGCACAGCAGGGCCGGATAATCGGTCTGCCCTTGAGCCGCGCGGAAGCAATCAATCGGCGCGTTCGAGGCCGCGCGCGCGCAGAGCAGGGCCGGGAAGCTGGTCACAGAGCCCGCCGCGCTGAAGCACGCGACCGGCGCGTCCGACGCCGCTCCCGAGCACAGCAGCGCCGGATACTGCGTCAATCCGCGCGCCGCGTTGAAGCACGCGACCGGCGCGTTCGAGCCTGCGCCCGCGCAGAGCAAGGGGGGGAACGCGGTGAGGTCGCCGGCCGCCGCGTAACAGTCCGCCGGTCCCGGCGCCTGTCGGACCTTTCTGGCGGAGGCTCGCGGAGGAGCGAAATTAGAGCGGGATTCCATGCGCGGGGCTCGTTCGAGTTCGGAGAGGGCCGGCTGGGTCGCTGCGAAAGCGGAGAGCGAACAAAGGATCAGCAACGACACGGCGCTTGCGGTCCTCATGGACCCTCGAAGTCGGCCGCGGTCGGGGCGGCGCGCTTGAGCGAGGCTGAGTCGATGACGAGAGTCACGGGCCGGCTCACCCAGAGGTCGCCGAAGCGCGTGACGATGCAGAGGCGGTACCGCCAAGTGCCCTCGGCGAGCTTGCCGTCCTCGAAATGCGTGTCGCCGGCGGCGTCGGTCGAGTAGACGGCCGGATCGTCGGGGAAGACCGGCGCCTCTTTGGCCGACGACTTGACGATCTTGTAGGAGGCGAAGTCGGTCCTCTTGTAGCGCCGCCAGTTGGCGACCACGCGGCCGTCGTCCAGGGACGCCTTGAAGCCGGTCACGTCGATCTCGATGGGAGCGCGCAGCGGGAGCTGGGCGACGGCCGCCGCCAGCGGGGCGAACAGGGTCAGCACGATGAGAGAGCGTCTCATGATCACCTGCGCCGATTATACCTCATATTCTCGCGGTTCGATCGGCGCCGGCGCCTTTTGCTATGATCGACGATACTTATGGACGCACTCCAAGAAAAGATCATGACGACCTGGAGTTCTCTCAAGGCGGCCGCCGTGACCCTCGCCCACGCGGTCATCGCGGTGGGCGCCTTGGTGCTCGTGATCCACTCTTGGATTCTTCTCTCCAACGGCAAGCAGCGCGAGGCCTTGGGCGCGGTCCTGAGCGCTGTCATGGGCGCGGGGGGCGCGCTCGTGTTCGTCGAGGAGTGGCTGGCGGCGGCGCTGGCCGCCGTCCACGCGCTGGGCGCGGTCTGGGGCCGCGCGGAGCGCGCGCAGTGCGCCAAGCAGGCGGCCGCGCACGCGGCTCTCGCCGGGCTTTGGTACGCCTTGCTGCGCTGGGGCGGCCCCATCGTCACGGGATTCGGGATTCCCGCTGCCGGCTCCGAGGAGAAACTCTTGTGGGCGGCCTTCTACATCCTGCTGGTCACCGGCGCGCTCCGGGTTCCCGGCCGCTTGAGCATCGCCTGGCAGGCCGCCACGACGGCCCGCGCCGCTCCCGGCGAGCTGCCGCCGATCGGCGGCGTCAAGCTCTAAAAAGAAAACCCCCACGCGAGGTCTCCCTCGCGTGGGGGCCCTTCAAGCCTTCAACCGCGCTTACGGGGTTCCTTCCGATCTCACCGCGTCCGTCTGGACGGACTGAGACTGGACCCACCTCGGGCAGTTGTTCGCGACGTTCTCGTCGTACGAGACCAGACAGCTGTCGTAGCAGCTGTTGCTGTTGGCGTTGCACTGGTCGACGCAGTCAGGATCGCCCGGCGCGTTCTCATCGCACGCCTGCCTGCAGTCGTTGTGCTCTTCCTCGCAGGCGTCGTTGCATTGACCCAGCTTCATGTCGTAGTAGCTGATGCACTCGGCACGGCGCTGGCCGCGCCAGACTTCCCAGCCCCACCAGTACGGATACCCGCCGTACCACCACCAACGGTCGTGGTAGCGCCAGCCCCAGCCGTGATGGCCGTGCCAGCGACCCCAATCGTTGCCGGGGACGGGATGATGATGGCCGGGCTCGTGGTTCCCCGGATGCCCGTGACCCGGGTGATGCGGCTGCGGATGAGGCGTGCCGGGAGGATGGCTCGGTCCCGGCGGATGGTGGCCGCCCGGAGGATGGCTACCCGGGGGATGGCCGCCGCTCGGCGGGTGAGGCCGGGGATGACCGCCGCCCGGAGGAGGATGCCCGCCGCCCGGAGGAGGATGCCCGCCGCCCGGAGGAGGATGACCGCCGCCCGGAGGAGGATGACCGCCGCCCGGAGGAGGATGGCCGCCGCCCGGAGGAGGATGACCGCCGCCCGGAGGAGGATGACCGCCGCCCGGAGGATGACCGGGGTTGCCCCCGCCGGGGTGTCCGCCACCGGGATGACCGCCGCCCGGGGGCGCTACCTGCTCGTCATACTGCTCTTCCTGCGCGGCCTCGTCGGCGGCCTGCTGCTCCGCCTCGGCGCGCTCGACGGCCTGCTGTTCTTCTCGGGCCTGTTGGTCGAGCGCTTGCTGGCTGAGAGCCTTGTTTTTCTCGACGCTCTGCGTAAGAGCGGCAGTCTGCGAGAAAAGAGCGCTGTCCTTGCTGACCGTCGTGTTGACCGTCTCCTCGAACGTCGCTGCGGCGAGAAGGCCCGAGCCGAGCGCCGTGAGAGCGGCGGCCGCGGCGACGAGCCATGTCCTGCGGTGATGCATTCGCATTTCCTCCCGCCCGGCAGTCCGGAGCGTGAAGTCGCGGTCGAAGGTGCCTGCAAAAAATAACAATTAGCCGCCAAACAAGCAAGGACTATTTTACCCTAAAGACCTATTATTTGCGTGGGCCCTTTGGTCCCAAAAACAGAGCCCCCGCCCCGCTTGCGCGGGACGGGGGCGTTGTCAGCGTGTTGCGGTGTCTAGATCAGCGGCAGTACCACCTCTCGTTGCTCCGGCGCTCTTCCTCGCAGCCGAGACGCGCGTAGCTCAGGTTGGTTCCGCACTGGGCGACGCACTCCCCGTTGCCGTAGCACTCCGAGACGCAGAAGTTGTACTCGCTCGACGCGGCGCCCAGGCACGCGCTATACTGGCGCTCGTAATGAGCCCAGCACGAGCCGTACGCCGGGTACCAGATGGTCCAGCCCCACCAGAGGGGATAGCCGTACGGGCCCCAACCCCAGTAGTAGCCGCGCGGGCCCCAGTACCCGCCCCAGCCGTGGTGTCCATGCCAGCGTCCCCAATCGTTGTGGGGGTAGTGATGACCGGGCGGGCGACGATCGGGTCCGCGGCGTCCGTCGCCGTGACGGCCGTGGTCGCGGTCGGGGCCGCGGTGTCCGCCGCCGGGATGACCGGGATTGCCGGGATGGCCGGGTCCGGGACGACCAGGACCGCCGGGATGTCCGCCGGGATGTCCGCCGTGGGGGCCGCCGCGATCCATCTCGACGGAGGCGTCCTCTTCCGTGAACTGCGCCGCTCCCTCGGGAGTGTACTGCGCGTCTTCGGCGGCCTTCTGCTCGATGGCCTCCGCTTCGACGGCGTCCTTCATGACGCTCGCGTTCTGCGAGACGCTGGCCTTGAGGGTCGAGCTCTGCGAGAAGAGCGAGTTATCCTTGCTCAGAGTGCTCTTGACGGTCTGTTCGAAGTTCTGCGTCTCGGCTGCGAGAATCCCCACGGCGGCCGTGGCGACGACCACGGCGGCGACGGCGAGGATCGATCTACACTTATGCATTTCGTGCTGTCCTCCGTGCCCGGTTGTGTTCCCCAGGGAGTCCGGGCTAGCGATGGGTACCATTATACCTAGTTCCGCCAATAATTTAGCACCTAACTATCAGGGCATTGGACCCATATCGGCTATAGGTCCAAAGACCTATCTCCTCGATGTGACCAAGGCCCCATTGATTTCCCGCCGGGCGCGGGATACACTGGGCGCATTCCGCGGGGGGTTCCGATGACTCGACTGTGCGCGTTTTCTTTTCTTCTTTTCTCAGCGCTTCCATGCGCCGCCCATGAAGGCGCCGACGGCAAAGGGGACTGGCCCTGCCAGGCCGATTCCGAGAGGCTCTGCGGCGGCGTCAAACCCGGAGGCGGCCGGCTCGCGGCCTGCTTGAAGGAGCACCTGGACGAGGTCTCGCCGGAGTGCAGGGACTCGTGGGAGCAGAAGAAGAAAAACATCAAACAAGGCATGGAGGAGGGGGCGCAGGCCTGCAAGGACGACAAGGTGAAATTCTGCGGCGACGCTGAGGCGGGCGGCGGCGGCATCATGAAGTGCATGATGGAGCATAAGGACGAGCTATCGGACAAGTGCCGCGCCTTCATGGCGAAGAAAAAGGCGCAGATGAAGGACGGCGGCAAGATGGCCGCGATGCAGGCGGCCTGCCGCGACGACAAGGAGAAGCTCTGCGGCGACGCCGAGGCGGGCGGCGGCGGGATCATCCAGTGCATGATGGAGCACAAGGACGAGCTGTCGGAGAAATGCCGCGGCGCGATGACGCAGAAGGCCCGGGACTGGCAGAAAAACCGCCGGATGAAAGGCTCCGAGGACAAGCCGATGCCGGATTCCGAGCCCGGAGAGTAGTTCCTTAGTATAGGGTCGCGGAGGCTGGTATAATATACCGCCTCCGATGATAACGCTTAGGAACATCCATAAGTCCTTCGGCCAGCAGTCGCTGTTCGAGGGCGCCTCGCTGCAGATCAACGACGGCGACCGCTTCGTGCTGGTCGGCCCCAACGGCGCGGGCAAATCGACCTTGTTCAAGATTCTGCTCGGTGAGGAGGAGTCGGACTCGGGGGAGTTCTCCATCCGGCGCGGCGCGGTCGTGGGCTATCTGCCGCAGGAGAACGCCCCGGTCTCGGAGCAGAGCGTGCTCGAGATGGCTCTCTCCCATCACGAGGACCCCGACGGCCGGACCACGGCCAAGGCGAAAGCCATCCTCATGGGTCTGGGCTTCAAGGTGCCCGAGTTCGACAAGAAGGTCTCGGAGCTCTCCGGCGGGTGGGCCATGAGGGTCGCGATGGCCAAGCTCCTGGTCCAGGAGCCCGACCTCCTGCTCTTGGACGAGCCGACCAACCACCTCGACATCGACTCGCTGTTCTGGTTCCAGAAATACTTGGAGAGCTACGAGGGCGCCGTGTTCCTGATCTCGCACGACCGCGCCTTCATCAACCACGTCTGCAAGGCGATCGTCAGCGTCGAGGAAAAAACCCTGCGCGTCTACCACGGCGACTACGAGTTCTTCCAGCGCGAGCGCGAGGCCGCCAAGGAGCGCGTCATCTCGGCCTGGAAGCGGCAGCAGGAAGAGATCGCGGCCATGCAGGACTTCATCGACCGCAACCGCGCCCGCGTCTCGACGGCCAACCGGGCGCAGAGCATGATCAAGCGCCTCGAGAAGCTCGAGCGCATCGAGCTGCCTCCTGAGGCCAAGACCATCAAGATCCGCTTCCCGCAGCCCCAGCGCGCGGGCGTGCGGGTGCTGGCCTTGAAGGGCGTCTACAAGGCCTACGGCGAGGTCAAGGTCTACGAGGGATTGGACTTCGAGCTCGAGCGGGGAAGCCGCCTGGCCTTCGTCGGCCACAACGGCGCCGGCAAATCGACCCTCTTGAAGGTGCTCGGCGGCATCATCCCTTTCGACTCGGGCGAGCGGATCGTCGGCCACGACGTGAAGGTCGGCTACTTCTCGCAGCACCGCGAGGGCCAGCTCGAGCCCGAAAGGACGGTGCTCCAGGAAGCCTTATCGAACGACCGCATGAACGCGGAGCTCATGGTGCGCACGGTGCTGGGCACCTTTCTCTTTCCCGGCGACTCCGTCCACAAACGGACCAAGGTCTTGAGCGGCGGCGAGAAAAGCCGGCTGTGCCTCGCGAAGCTCCTGCTCGACCCGCCCAACGTGCTGCTGCTCGACGAGCCGACGACCCACCTCGACATGGCGAGCGTAGAGGCCCTCATCCAGGCTTTGCTCGGCTTCGAAGGAACGGTCTGCTGCATCAGCCACGACCTCTACTTTCTCAACTCGATCGCAGACCACGTCGTGCACATCGACCACGGCCGGATCACGGTCTACCCGGGCGACTACGAGTACTTCAAGCGCCGCTACGCTCAGTGGCGCGAGGAGAATCCGATCGCGACCGAGGTCCCGGTCGGGCACAAGAAGGAGAAAGCGGCGCCCGCCGCGGCTGTCGCCGAGGACCCCAAGCGCAAGGCCAAACGCGAGGAGAAATTATTGGGCGAGCTGGAGAAGCTGCACGCCGAGCTTGAGTCCTTGGCCACTCAGCTCTCCGACCCGGAGATCTACGCCGACTACGCTAAGGTCCAGAAGATCGGCGAGGACATGGAGCGCGTCCAGTCGCTCATACAGGAGAAGGAAGCCGCGCTGGGCTGATCCCCGTCAGAGCGGCCAGGCCTTTCACTTGGGCTTGTCGGCGGCCGTCCCAGCGGCCGCCCCTGGCGCCCCGGGCGCCGGGCTGTCGCTGACGATCTGGATGTCGAGGTCGAGCGCCGCGCCCATCGCGGCCAGCCAACGCAGTTCATCGCGCCCGAAGAGAACGTGCGGCCCGCGGCGGCGCGCGACCGTGCAGGTGAACTCGACGCTGACCTGGGCCCCGAACTCGCCGATCTTGACCGCGCAGGCGGCGAGTCTTTTGAGCATCTCCTGGACGTGCTCGTTGAGCGAGGCCTGCGGCCCGAGCTTGGATTCGAGCTCGAGGCCGTGCATCTTCTCGATCGCGCCGAAGGCTCCGCGAGCGGCCCCCTTGACCCAGGTGCGGTCGGGCTTGAGGCCCAGCCGGGAGGCGAGGTCGACAGCGGTGAGCGACGCGCTTTGGATCTTGAAGGCGACCGTCGTGTTCTCCCTGGCCATGTCCCAGTGATTATAGCTTGAAGCCGGGATGAAATCGAGGCCCGAACTAGCTACAATACCGGCGTATGGCCCGGCCGCCATGAGCGCCAGCCGCAGCCGGACCCTGCGCCCCTTGGTCGGGGCCCTCCTCGCCTTTTCTCCGCTTTTTTTGCGCACGCCCTGGGAGCGGCGGATCTTCGATGTCCCGGCCCCGAACCCCCCCGCGTACTCGGACGCGGGCGAGATACTGCTGCACGGACTGCGGGCGCGTTCCGTGACCGGTCCGGTGGCCTGCGACCACCTCCCGGCTTCCAACATCGCCGCCGCCCTCCTGTTCAACCATGACGCTTTTGGCGCGCGCCGGTGGAGCCGCCGCTTCATGGCGGCGGCCTTGGTCTTGATGACCTGCGTCTCCGGCCTGATTCTTCCCTTTCCATGGGCGCTGGCGCCGCCCCTTCTGTTCGGCTGCACCGTCCTGACGGGGGCGTCCTTTTATAATTTCCCCCAGTCGTTGTTCGCGCTGATGGTTCTGGTCGTGGCCGGCCTCATGGCGTGGCGGGCCAGGCGTCCCTCGCTTGCGCGCACCTGCGCCTTGGCGGGAGCCATCGGGGCGAGCTTACTCTACCGGTCTCCCCTCGGGTTTTTGCCTGCCGCGCTGGCGGCGTTCGAATGCGGCCGAGGCCGGTTGAGCTGGCGCAGCCTCCAGGTCGGCGTGCTTCTTCTGGGTCCCTACCTATTCTTGGCGCCGTGGATTTGGATGAACTGGAAGTTCGATCGGCAGGTCGTCGTCTTCGAGAAGGGCGAGGCCGTCGCCAATATCGCGCGCGCGGCCTTGGGAGAGGTCAATGCCGCCGATGCCGATGCGCCTTTGGTCGACCTCGTCGGCGCCCCCATGGTGTCCGGAGACACGGGCCGCGTCGTCATCTGGGCCGCCGGCCGGATCGCCAGGCATCCGCTGCGCTACGCCCTCGGGCTGGCCCGGCGCCTTCTTCTTGCGCTCAGCTGGTATCCCTTTCTGTTCGCCGCCGCCGCCCTCGGCGCCGCGGCATGGCGCCGCCGCCCGGAGATCCGCGCCGTCGGCGCACTGGCGGCCTATTTCCTGGGCATCCACTGTCTCATGGCCATCCTGGCGGGCTATCTCGAGCCGCTGCGTCCTTTGCTGGCTTTGCTGGGACGGGTGTTGGCCGGGGTCTGCGCCGGCTGTCCTCCCTGCGATGAGCGCGGCGCGGCCTACCGCGCCAGCCTGGGAGGGGTCTTGGCGGCCCTGGCCCTCATGCTCATGTTGGCCCTGCGCACGCAAGCCGCTCTCATCTCCCTCATGGTCGCGGCACCGACGGCGGACTACATGGATCTCCTGGAGTCGGCGGCCCGCCGCTGGCCCGAGGACTCTTGGCTTCGCCATCAACGCGGCCTGGCGCGGATCAACCGGGGACGTTTGCCGGAAGCCTTGGACGATCTCCTGGAGTCCTTGAGAGCCGCGCCGCAGCGCCGCGAGCGGGACCTCGATGTCGCTCTGACGAAGAGCCGCATGGGCGATCCTCTGGCCCTTCTTCAATGGCGTCCGTCCCCGGACGACGACGAATCGCTCGAGCTTGCGTTCAAAGCGGACATAGCGCGCGCGTTTGGAGCTGCGTGCGGGACATCGAGAATCGGCCCGGCGCTTTCTGGAGAGGGCCGTCGCCTCTCCCGAGCCCGGCGATTGCGGCAGCGGCGCTGGTCCCGACATGTCGGCGCCGGTCTGGGCTTGCCGGGCGCTCAAATCGCTTCCCGCCGACTCGGCTCGAGCCGAGTCGTACCTCGAGGAAGCCGAATTCTACGCTCTCGGGCGCAGCACTTGGCACGAAGTCGCACTGACGCGGCAGAGCCTAAAGGACTACGGCCGAGCCCTGGAGATTCTCGACGAGCTGACCGCCGAGTATCCGCACCTCTGGCGCTTCTGGAGCGACCGCGGCGTCTGCGAGTTCCTCTCCGGCCGCACGGACGCGGCCGTCGCGCATCTCAGGAGAGCGCAGCGCCTGGACCCAAGCCGCGCTCCCCCGTACCTGACCTTGGCCACGATCTACTCCGGACAAGGACGGCGGGATCTCGCCCGCCGAATCAATGAACAGGCCCTGGCGAACATCCGCTCCGGCGATCCCCTGCGCGCTCTCGTAAATCGAGGCTCGAACTAGCTACAATATCGGCATGAACCCCGAAGAGAAGGGCGCGAACCCCGCGATGGACTCCAAAGACCTCTGGCGCGAGGAGGTGTTCACCGACCGGAAAGTAGGCACGATCCGGCGCCTCACGCCGGTCAAGCCCGACGGCGCGCCCGATGTCTCGCGCAAACCCTATTTCACCGGCGAAGCGCAAATCCTCACGCCTGCGGGCTCTTTGCCGCTCAACTTCGAGATTCCAGGCGAGACCCTCGAGGCGGCCGTCGCCGGCTACAGCGCCGCGGTCCAGACCGCCTTCCATGACGCGATGGAGGAGCTCAAGGAGCTGCGCCGCAAGGCGTCCTCGCAGATCGTGATCCCGCAAGGCGGCGCGTCGGGCCTCTCCGGTCTCGGGCCCCCGCCGGGCGGCGGCAAGCTCAAGCTTCCGTGAACGGTTATCGCTGGCCGCGGACGATCGCCCAGGCGTCTTCCGCAGTCTCCGCGTAGCGGAAGAGCTCGAGGTCCTTGGGCGAGATCATCCCCATCTTCGCGAGGGCCTTGAAGTCGAGGATCTGGTCCCAGTAGGCCTTCTCGCCCACCAGGACGATCGGGCGTCGCGCGATCTTTCCGGTCTGCATGAGCGTGATGATCTCGAAGAACTCGTCCATCGTTCCGAACCCGCCGGGAAAGAAGACCATCCCCAACGCTCCGTGGCGCAGGCTGATCTCGCGCGAGGCGAAGTGCTGGAACTCGAACGAGAGCCCCGGAGTGACGTAAGGGTTGAGGCTCTGCTCACGCTCGAGCTTTATGTTGAAGCCCACCGACGGGCCGCCGGCCTCGAAAGCCCCGCGGTTGGCGGCCTCCATGATGCCGGGCCCGCCGCCGGTGACGACGGCGACCTTTCCGCGCCCGCCGCGGGCGACGAGCTCTCCCAGGCGCCGGGCGACCGAGTAGTACTGCGAGAGCTTGACGGCCTCGCGCGCGGCCTTGAGCGCCTCGCGGCCCTGGGGAGTCTTGGGTCTGCGGCCGTGCGTCTCGATGACCTCCTTGTATTGGGCCAGCGCCTTTTCCGGCGGGAGGATGCGCGCGCTGCCGTAGATGGAGACGGTGGCTTGGATGCCGCGTGAGCGCAGCAGCTCGGGCGGAGCCTCGAGTTCGTGAGCGATGCGGTCGACTCCCTCGGCGTGCGGTATGGCCTGATTCTCGGGCAGTGCGAGCTGGGCGTCAAAGAACGTGCCTGAAAGGCTCCCCGTTTTTCCGCCGCCGCGCCCTCGGTCCTTTGCGACGGCTCCGGCGAAGCCCTCAAGGGAGCTCTCGACGCCTTGGTCTTGTGTCTTGGCTCCCGGATCGGCATTGAAAATGCTCCCCGGAGCCGGCCCGGTCGGTACGGTCGCCACGGGAGCGATCGCGGCGAGCCGTTGAGCTTCGACGACGTTCGACTGGCTCATCGTCGGGTAGAAGCTCATGTCGAGCAGCGCGGGGGCGTTGAAGCGCGGCTGGACGGGCACCGTGACGCGCAGGTCGATCGGGACGGTCCTGGTCTCCTTGATCGTTTCCGCTGAAAACGCCGAGGCCCGGCTGGCGAGCAGCAGAGAAAGGGGGACGAGGACGAGAAGGGGCTTCATCCTCATAAGGATAGCTCGGACGCAGCTCAACGGCGGGGGCCCATCGGGGCAATGACTCCCGGGTCTTAAGTCCTAGACAGCCTGCCGAGCGCGTCCTCGGCCGACGAGAGCAGGCCATCGGCGTCCGAGAGCCGCTGCAGCGCGGCTTTGCGCTCGCTTTCGAAGCGCGCGGCGTGCTTGAGGTAGGCCGCGTAGCGCGCCGAGAAGTCCTGGGCCCGGTGCTTGACGACGTCGGCCTCGTGGTAGACCGCGCGCCCGCCGTCGAGCACGGGGGCGAGCTTCTGGTTGGCGCGCGTGTAGGTCTCGTTCTCAGGCTCGGTGCCGAGCAGGTCGATGGCGGCCTTGGCCTCCGCGCTCGAATCCCGGATCAGGCCCGCGCCCTTGCCGAGCCGCGTCACGGCCGCCGCCAATTCGCCCTCCGCCGTCGCGGCGCGGCCGTTCTCCTGGCGGGCGGAGGCCCTTGATTCGTCCATGGCCTTGAGCCTGGTCTCGACGTCGAGCAGCGCCGCGTCGGCCTGGGCCAGGAGGTCGAGGACGGCCTTGATGGCGTCCTTGCGCTTGGCCTTCTCCTCGGGGGTCTCGCCCGGCGGCGCGGGCTCGTTCTGCAAAGTCCTGGCCCTCTCCGAGTCCTTGGCCCAGCGCTTGCGCGGGGCGGCCGTCGAGGCGGCCTCAATTCGGGATTCGAACGACTCTCTGATGCCCTTGCCCTTGATGTCGGCGGTCATCTCGAGGATCGGAGGCTGAGCCGCGGCGTCGAGGGCTTGGGCCGAGGCGGACGCGCCGTCGGCTTGGCGGCCGATGTCGTCGATGCCCGCCTTGAGGGCCGGGGCCTGGGCCTTCTCCATCGGCGTCGACAGGAGCTTGTTGACGTCGGCGATGTCTGCTTCGGCATACGAGCCGAGAGACTTGAGCTCGGCGTCGGCCTCGTATTTCGGCGGCTCGGAGGCTCGCGCAGGAGAGAGAAGGACCGAGAATAAGATCGCCGTGAGCATGAGCTCCTCCATCAGAGCGCGCGGCACCAGAGCGCCTTGAGGTATTCGCCTTCGGGATGGTCGACCGCGAAAGGGTGGTCGGGTCCGGCCCCGCTTTTGCGGAAGATCTGCGCGCGCCGCCCCGCGGAGCCCGCCGCCGTGCGCACGAACTGCTGGAACTCTTCGAACGAGAGCAGCCCGCTGCACGAGCAGCTCAGCAGGAGCCCGCCTTCCTCGAGCAAAGAGAAGGCCAGCCGGTTGAGGTCGGTATATTTCTGGCGCCCCTCGGCGTAGCCCTCCTTCGAGGCGATGAGCTTATACGGGTCGAGGACGATCAGCCCGTAGCGCTGATGATTGGCCTGGGCCTGGCGCAGGTAGGGGAAGGCGTCAACGCAGACCGCCTCGATGCGCTGGCCGTTGATGTTGGAGTTCTTGCGGATCAGAGCGGCAGCGGCGGGGTCGAGCTCGACGCAGGTGACCTCTGAGGCTTCCCCCAGCTTCTTGGCGTAGAGCCCGAAGCCGCCCGTGTAGCTGCAGACATCCAGGACGCGGCGGCCCTTGGCCAGGGCCGCGACCGCGAGGCGGTTCTCGCGCTGGTCGCAGAAGAACCCGGTCTTGTAGCCGCCCGAGGGCTCCACCTCGAAAAGGACCCCGTTCTCCTTGACGCGCGTGCGGGCCGGCGCCCCAGCGGGGAGCTTGAAGCCTTCCTGGCTCTGCGTGTACTCGCTGGCGCGCCTGACGAACTTGGCCTGCGGGAAATGGGCCTTGAGCAGCCGCTCGATGCGGCCGGCCTCGCGGTACATGCCGATCGAGTAGAACTCGAGCACGAAGTGATCGGCGTAGCGGTCGACGACGAGGCCGGGCAGGCCGTCGCCGTTGTCGTGCACGAGGCGGTAGGCGTCGGTCGTCTTGTCGAGGCCCAGCGCTTCGCGCCGGAACTCGACGGCGCGCCGCAGGCGCTCCTCGAAGAACTTCTCCGTGTCGAAGCCGGAGAGGCCCCGGGTCAGCAGGCGCAGGGCGATGAGGCTCTTGGGGTTGTAGAGCGCCGCGCCGTACGGGGCGTCCGCTTTATCATAGACCGCCACGATGTCCCCGGCTCTCGCTTTGGGATCGACATCCGAGATCATCCGCTTGTAGAGCTGGATTCCCGATGAGGCCGAGCGCAGGCGCACCCAGGGGATGGGCAGGGCGTGCCCAACGGGGGGGGTGAGGCCTTTCTTCGAGGGGCCGGTGGCTTCCAAGCCCCCGATTCTACCAAACGCGCGCGGGCGTCGGGTTGACCATCGGATCGCTTGCCTTGCAAGAGAAGGCCTGGGCGAACTCGGGCATGTTGGCCAAGGTGCCCAGCACGCGGAAGCGCGAGATCGGGTGAGGGTCGAAGGCTTGCAGGCGCGCCGACTGCTCGGTCTGGTTCTCGCACCAGCCTTGCGCGAAGCCCAGGAAGAACCTCTGCTCGGGAGAGAAGCCGTCGAGCGTTTGCCTGGGCTTGCCGGCCTGCGTCTTGAGGTACGCCGCGTAGGCGAGCCGGATGCCGCCGTTGTCGGCCGTGTTCTCGCCCAAGGTCAGCTCGCCGTTGACGTGGACGTCCTTCTTGGGGTCGCCCCCTGGGTCCTTGGCGACGACGAATTTCGAGTATTGGTCCACGAGCCCTTTGGACCGCGCCTCGAAGGCCGCCTGGTCGGCGGGGGTCCACCAGTTCTTGAGGTTGCCCTTGCCGTCGTACTGATGGCCTTGGTCGTCGAAGCCGTGGGTCAGTTCGTGGCCCTCGACGGCGCCGATCGCGCCGAAGTTGACGGCATCGTCGGAGTTAGGGTCGTAGTACGGGGGCTGCAGGATGCCGGCGGGGAAATTGATGTTGTTGTTGGAGGGGTCGTAGTAGGCGTTGACCGTCGGCGGGGTCATGCCCCATTCCTTCCTATCGGCCTTCTTGCCGATCTTGGCCATGTCGCGCTTGGTCTCGAGCGAGGCCGAGCGGTCGATGTTGCCCAGGGCGTCGGTCCGCGAGATATTGAGCTTGGAGTAGTCGCGCCACTTGTCCGGGTAGCCGATCTTGTTGGTGACCTCGGCGAGCTTGTCGAGCGCCTTCTGCTGGGTCTGCGGGCTCATCCAGGTCACGCCCTTGATGTCGTCCTGCATCGCCGCCTCGATCTCCGCGACCATCGCGAGCGTGGCGTCCTTGGCCTTGCCGTCGAAGGCCTGCTTGACGT
Organism: Elusimicrobiota bacterium; assembly: GCA_016194705.1. Lineage (GTDB taxonomy): Bacteria > Elusimicrobiota > Elusimicrobia > UBA1565 > UBA9628 > PALSA-1176. The sequence continues at coordinate 24,962 of JACQAZ010000020.1, forward strand.
AGTCGCGGCCCAGCGCCTCGCCCATGACGGCGTCGGCTTGGCCCACGCAGCGCTTCCAGCGCGGCTTCTGCTGCTTCTGGCCCGAGAGGCGCTGCCCCCAGAACGAGAAACTCTCCTTGTCGAAGGCCGAGGAGAGCATGGTCGCGCGGCCGTGGATGACCTGCCAGCGCAGGTAGGCCTTCCACGCCGCAAGCGGCGTGGAAGTCAATATCTTCTCGAGGCTGGAGAAGAACGGCATGGAGTTGACGTCGACCTCGGCGAGCTTAGGCGCCCCGAGCTCCTTGAAATAGGTGTTCCAGTCGAAGGAAGGGGTCAGCGCCTCGAACTTGGCCAGCGCCGTCTTGGCGTGGGTCTTGGCCGGGTCGCGCCGGCTGACGTTGTCCATCGAGATTTTGGCGAGCGCGGTCTCGACGGCGACGAGCTGCGCCGCTTCGGTCTGCGCCTGCTTCTTCGTGTCGCCGGCCAGCTCGAACATCTTGGCGGCGTGCTCGCCGTAGGCTTTGAGATCGTCCTTGTGCGAGTCCTCGAGGTAGTAATCGCGGTCGGGCAAAGAGATGCCGCCTTGGTCGATGGCGGCGATGTTCATCGACGCGTCTTCGAAGTCCTGCTCCGAGCCGAAGCCGAAAACGGCGCCGAAGCCCTTGGCGTGGAGCTGACCGATTTGAGCCGCCAGGCCCTTGAGGCTCGAGAGGCCGTCGATGCGCTTGAGATCCGGCTTGAGGGGGGCGGCGCCCTTCTTCTCGAGGGCCTTCTGATCCATGCAGGCGGCGTAGATGTCGCCGAGCTTCTTTTCGTCCGCGTCCTTGGACTTGGCGGCGGCCGAGGCCTTCTCGAGGATTGCCTTCAAAATGTTCTGGTTGCGCTCGTGCACGATCGAGCCGACGCCCCAGTCCGACTGGTCGGGCGGGATGGGGTTCTTGGCGATCCAACCGCCGCAGGCGTATTGATAGAAGTCGTCGCATTGCCGCGCGGAGCGGTCGATGGCGGCGAGGTCGACGCCGGATTTCACGGGCTTGGTCAGCGGAGGGGCCGTCGCGGGCTTGCTCGCGGGACTTTGAGGCGGAACGGGCACGGCGGGGCCTGAGATCCTGCCCGCCGCGAAGCTCGCGTCGTAGACCGCGCCTTGATCTCCCGTGATGAGACGCGCCGGCACGGCGGCCGAGATTTTCCTGGCTACTTCCTCCGCCGCGACTTTATCGTTGGTCTTGGCTGAGCCCGAGCTTCCGGAGTTTTCGTCGGTCCCCGCGGTCTCGATCTTGAGCTTATCGCCCCACTGCGCGCTCAGAGAATCCAAAGTCTGCTTCCTCTTGCCTTGGTCGAGCTTGGGCGACCAGTTCGCGGCGGAAAACTTGACGACCGGTCCCGGAAGGACCGAGCGCGTCGAGGGGTCGCAGAGCAGCTCGCCGATCTGGAGCTGCGCGGCCTTGGCGTCGGTGTCGGGGTTCTGCCCCGGCGCGAGCCTAAGCGAGACGGTGATCTGGGGAGCTTGGCTCCACGACAGGGCGGCCATGCAGGCCAGCAGGAAGGCGACGAGCAGTATTCGGGTTTTCATTTTCATGATGAAGGGACAACCATGATAGCGCAGATCGGGTTTTTCGCTCTGGGTCTTGGGGGCGGGGTCGAGCGCGGTCTTTAGGCCCATGTCGGAATAGGACATTGATCCAGGGGTGTTGCTTGTCATTGTTCTCTCCCCTGGTGACGCCGGATTGGGCCCGGCGGTGGTGACTCCCCGACCTGATCTCGGGGATTACAGGATGCAGTCAGTATAGCGGAACGCGCCGCGGCGTCCAGGACCGAGAGTCCTATCGGGCAATGGGACTTTAGACCTGATTACTGTTTATTCGAACGGCAGACGTATTTTGGCCCGGGGAGCACGTCGCAGTTGACGGCGCAAGCGTACCTGCAATCGTCCGGCTTGTCGAAGCTGAGGCCTGAGGATGCTTTGCCCCGGCATAGGCACATCCATTTCCCGGGCATGAGGCCGTAAGGCCTGCAGGACTCGGGGCAGACGGGAGCGCAAGCCCCTTTTGACTCATACATGTTCATGCACTCGGCCCCCGGCGACCTGATTCTTGGGCTCTCCTCGGAGACCTTCGTTCCGACGGAGTAGCCGCTTCCTCCGCCGATCATTGAAAGCGAATCCTGGGTCTGTGGAGACGGGGCGCTCTCCGCGGGCTTGGCGGCTGAGGCGATCCTGGCCTGTGCCGCCTGCGCCCGCTGGCCGAGTATGCGCTCCATGACGGCGCCCGGCGCGGCCAATTCCCTGGCGGCGCCCGCCGCGTCGGCCGTGGCGCCCGTCCAGCCGGGGTACAAGTCCTCGGCCGCGTAGACCGTCCCGTTCTGGGAGCCGCCGAAGAACTCGATCGTCGTTTTGCGGGCCGGATCCTGCCATACGTTGGACCACTCGAGCAGGTTCGACGGCCTGCCGAAGCCGGTGAAGAAGGCCGGGTCGATCTTCGCGAGCTCATCCCGGCTCATGCCGATCGCGACGAGCTTGTTGACGCCGACCCGCTCCCCGCCCCGCACCTGCCCTTCGACGCCCTTGATGGCCATCAGGACCGGCGCGGCCGCGAGGCCCTGCGCGACGATGTCGAGCTCGGCTCCGGCGTCGTGCGCCTTGAGGATAGCGCGCGTGATGTCGCGGGTCATCTGCTTTTGGCTGGCCGTCGCGTAGCCCTCGTGCGTCCAGGCGATCGTGTTCGCGTCGGCGGAGTAGGCCTTGACGAAACGGGAGTCGACGCTCCCGGCGCGCCGCCTCGGCCCGTAGGCCCGCCCCAGCCAGACCTTGAGCCGGTCCCAAGTCGTGGGGTCCGCTCCGAGAGACAAGACGTCGGCATCGACCGCTCCGTCGCTGATGACGAGCACGACGGTGCGGGTCTGCATGGGCAAGTTCTTCGCGGCCCAGTCGGCGGCCAAGGCCTCGACCTTCGCGCTGAGCTCGAGTGCCGCGTCCGAGTTCTCCACCGAGGCGACGCGCCAGAAGCCGAAGAGCATGACCGCAAGCACCATGGCGACCATCCCGACGGGCAGCGCCAAGTGCTTGAGCATATCGCCTGGTCTACGCGGGAAGCCCGTGCTCCTCGGCGCGGCGGCGGATCTCCTCGAGCTTGCCCAGCCCCCCGGCGTCCTGCCAGAAGTAATCGTCGGCGCGGAAGGCGCGGATCGTCTCGCCCGCGCTTGCCAGCCGAAGATAGGCCTTTGTGATCGAGAAGACCCCAGTCTCAGTCATTTTTGTAAAGATCGCGGGAGACACGACATGGATTCCGTCGAAGGCCAGCCTCTCGGCGCCCGCGACGGGGCCCTTGGCCCATTCGAGCTTGCCCTCGTTCTTGGACTCCCAGCCGCACAGCGTCCCGGTCTTGTCGAAGAGGAACATGCGGGAGCTTTTGCGCGAGCGCACGGAGAGCGTCGCCAGAGCTTTGTTTTCGAGGTGGCGCTTGTAGAGTTTCGTGAGGTCGACCTCGCTGAAGACGTCGACGTTGTGCAGCAGGAAGGGCTTGCCGTCGGCGAAGAAGGCCGCGGCATTCTTGAGGCCGCCGCCGGTGTCGAGGAGCTCGGTCTCGCGCGAGAGCTCGATGCGGATGCCGAAGTTCTTGCGTCCGTTGAGAAAATCGGCGATCTGATCCGGGAAGTGGAAGACGTTGACGATCGCCTCGTCGACTCCGGCGGCGATCAGGCGCCGGATGACGATCTCGAGCATCGTCTTTCCGCCGATCTCGATGAGCGCCTTGGGCTTGGCGTCGGTCAGGGGCTTGAGCCGGCTGCCGACGCCGGCGGCGAGCACCATCGCCTTCATGTCGTCGAGTCGGCGAGCTTCTCGAGGGCCAGGTGCCGGAGCTCGACGCTCACGCCCGGCACGTCCCGCAGGCGCTTGGCCAGGGCTTCCGCGCAATAGACCGAACGGTGGCGCCCGCCCGTGCAGCCGAAGGAGACCATGAGGTCGCTGAAGTTGCGGCCGCGGTAGTTCGCGACGCTCGACTCGATCAAGGCTCCGGCGTGGTCGAGGTAGCGCTTGACGGGCGCTTCCTTCTTGAGAAAGGCCGCGACCGGGGCGTCCTTTCCCGTGAGCTTGGCGTATTTCTCGATGCGGCCCGGGTTGGGAAGGGCGCGGCAGTCGAAGACGAAGCCCCCGCCGTGGCCGTGCTCGTCGACGGGCAGCGCGTCGCGGAAGGAGAAGCTTTGCAGCCGCACCGTCAGCTTGAGCTGAGCCGCGCCGAACTGGCGCAGGTAGGACGAGCCCACGAGAGCCTTGAAGACGCCCATGAGCGCCGGGACCTTGACCGGCAGATGAGAGGTCCTCAGCAGGTACTCCAGATTCCTGATCGCGTAGGGGATGCTCTGCAGGAAATGGGTCTTTCGTTCATAGAAGCCCCGCAGGCCGTAGGTCCCCAGGGCCTGCATGATGCGGATGAAGACGAAGCCGTGGTAATGGTCGAGGAACTTCCGCTTGTCGAAGCGGACGTGCTTGTGAGCTTCCTCGACATAATAGGCCAGCAGGTCTTCCCGGGTCGCGAAAGGGATGTCGGCCTTCGCGTCGAAGAGCAAGGAGGCGATGTCGTACTGAAGGGCGCCCTTGCGGCCGCCCTGGTAGTCGATGAACCAAGGGCGGCCGCCCATGACCATGATGTTGCGCGATTGGAAGTCTCTATAAAGGAAGAAGTCGCGCGGCGCATCGAGCAGGTAGTCGGAGAAGGCTTCGAAATCGTCCTCCAGGGCCTGCTCGTCGAAGGCCGTGTTGGCCAAGCGCAGGAAGTAGTACTTGAAGTAATTGAGGTCCCACATCATCGACTTTTTGTCGAAGCTCGCGCGCGGGTAGCAGAAGCCGTAGTCCAAGGTCTTGCCGGCCTCGACCTGGAATTTGGGGAGAATCTTGACGGCCTGCTTGTAGACGTCGATGACATCCTTCGGAAAACCGGCGGCCGTGCGCTTCTTGGAGAGCAGGTCGAAGAGCGTGACGTCGCCGAGGTCCTGTTCCAGGTAGACGTCCTTTTCCGCATCGGACGCGTAGATCGCCGGCACCGGCAGTCCGCACTCGCGGAAATGACGCGAGAACTCGATGAAGGCCGCGTTCTCCTGGGGGTCGTCGTTGTGAACGCCGATGACGGTCTTCTTTCCGCCGCCGAGGCGGTAGATCAGGCGGCTCGAGGCGTGGGCCTTGAGCGGCGCGATGGATTTTGGCGCCGCGCCGAAATGCGCGCGGTAGAGGGCCTGCAGCCTCTTTTGAGCCTCTTCCTCCATACGGGCAGTATACCGAATGCGTCGCCGGAAAAGCTATGATGGGGCCATGCTGCGGTCTCTTCTCGCCGCTTGCCTGCTGGCCGCGCCCGTCGCCGCCAAGGACCCGCCTCTGGTCGGCGTTTGGACCCTCGACGGGGCCCCCTACGCCGAACTGCGCGCCAACGGCACGGGCTCGGTGCGCGACGAGCCCGTGCAATGGAAGGCTGACTCCAAGGCCCTGGCGCTCTCTTACGCCAACGGCGCTTCCGAGATCATGTTGTACAAGGTCGTCGGAAACAAGCTGACGATCGTCATGAACGGACAGAGCCAGGTCCTGACCAAGGCTTCGGTCAAGAAGGCGGTCAAAGGCAAGGTCGGGAAGGACCAACTCTCGGCGCTCTTGATGTCCTCGCCCTGGTGCTCGTTCACTTACAACCAGATCTCCGGCGCTTCGCATCAGGAGCGCGTGGTTTTCCGGCCCGGCGGCGTCTGGGGTTCCGGCTCCCGGGGCGAGAGCTACTCGAGCGGAGCCTACGGCTCCGTGGCCGGGCAGTCCGACGCCGAAGGCGGCGGCCGCTGGCAGGCCAGCGGCGGCAGGCTCCTGATGTCGCAGGGCGGCGGCGCGCTCGAGGACACGGGCTTGAGCGTCACGCGCAATTCGAACGGCTATCCGATCCTCAAGACGGGCAAGAAGGAATACTCCCAGTGCCGCTGACGCGCGCGCACCCCCCCTTGCGCTTTTCCTAAAGACCATCTATCCTTCTGGGGCGTGGCCGCTCAGAGGGGGAGATGAGATACATCAGATTCTTCGTGCTCGCGTTGTCGGCGTCGGTGCTGGCGAGCGTGACCGCCGCCGCTCAGATGTTCCCGGGGGTCTCCTTCAGCACCGCCCCGCCCTCGCCCGAGAAACTCGCCCTCGAGAAGATCATGACCGAGAACGCCCTCGAGCGCGAACGCAACCTCCAGCGCCTCAAGAAGCTGACCGACGAGCGCGACGAGCTGCAGATCAGGTCCATGGCGCTCACCGAGAGGCAGAGGCTCGAGACGGCCGACTTGGACGGCGAGCTCAAGAAGCTCTCCCTGCAGAACTCCATCGCCTCCGAGAAGGAGCGGCTGGCCAACGCGCCGCGCGAGGGGGAGTACCGGAGGCTCTCGCTCGAGCTCAACTTGGGCGCCGAGAGAAACCGGCAGGCTCTTTCGGACGAGCGCCAGACTTACGACAAGCTCTCGCTGGACAACAACCTGACCTCCGAACACAAGCGCCAGGAGATGACCGACGAGCGCACGTCCTACGACAAGCTGGCCCTCGATAACAATCTGGCCTCGGAAAGGCTGCGCCTGGCCCTGGCCCCCAAGCACGAAGAGGCCGAGAAGCTGCGCGCCGAGAACGAGCTCAAGCGCGAGCAGCTTCAAGCCCAGGCGCTCAAGGACGACGCCGAGAAGGCCGTCATCGACCTCGAGCTCAAGAGGCTCGACTTCAAGAGCCGCAAGCTCAAGTACGACGCGGAGGAGGCCGAGGCCAAGACCGTCGTGCTGAAAACCGACCTCGACCTGCGCGAGAAGAAGGAGAAGTGGAAGGCCGAGGCCAACCGCGAGCCCGACTACCTCAAGCAGCCCTTCGACAAGGGACGGCTGACGATCTCCGACCGTCGCATCCCGTTGAACGGGCCGATCATCCGGGGATCTGCGGACTTCGTGACCGAGCGCATCGAGTACTTCAACAACAAATCCGAGGAGCTGCCGATCTTCATCGTGATCGACAACTGCCCGGGCGGCTCGGTCATGGAGGGCTACCGGATCGTCAAGGCGATGCGGGCGAGCAAGGCCCCCATCCACGTGATCGTCAAGTCCTTCGCGGCGAGCATGGCCGCGGTCATCACGACCTTGGCCCCCCACTCATACGCCTATCCCAACGCGGTCATCCTGCACCACCAGATGTCGAGCGTTGTCTGGGGCAACATGACCGTGCAGAAGGAACAGCTCGAGATCAACAAGGAATGGTACCGCCGTCTGGCCGAACCCGTCGCCGAGAAGATGGGAACCAGCGTGGAGGGCATGGTCAAGGAGATGTACAAGCACAACTCGGAGGGCAACTGGGAGGAGTTCGCCGACAAGGCCCAGAAGCTCAAGTGGGTCGACACGGTGGTCCACGAGATCCGCGAGACGGGGGTGGTCAAGGAGCCCGACGATAAGGCCCCGGTGCCCAAATACTTTTTCGACGCGAAGGAAGAGGTCGATCCCAAGGGCCAGCGCTACGTGAGCCTGCCGCGGCTCGAGCCCTTCGACTTCTACTACATCTACAACCCGGACAGCTACTACCGCTGACTTCGCGAAGCGGAGGAGATTCGGGAGCACTGAATCACTTGACGCGTTAGTGGCTTAAGGGTATCCTCCGTGTAGAATCTTCCATGAATCTCAACCACCGCAGCCGAGTCGACGAGACCGTTCGCGGCGCTCATCGGGCCATGATTTCCATTCTCCTCGTACATATTGCGGCAAGCAGTGCCTATGCCGGCGAACCTTGGAAACTCAAGACACCGATGACGGTAAGAAGGGCCGACCCAGGGGTCGCTGTGGTGTCTTACCACGTGTACGTCATTGGTGGGCGCGATGGGGAAGCAGTCGATACTGTTGAGTCATACGACACGTCGGTGGATGCCTGGAGAAACGAACCGCGCATGCCGACCGCGCGCAGCGGAGCTGCCGTCGGAGTCATCGATGGCCTGATCTATGTCGCTGGCGGCGCTGACACGAAATATCGGCGCCTTGGCACGCTGGAGGTTCTTGATCCTTCGACAGACCGATGGTCGACGCGGGCACCCATGCCCACGCCGCGAGAAGCTCAAGGGGCAGTAGTAGACGGCATCCTCTACGTTATCGGAGGCCGGATCGACGGTGGCACTTGCACGGGCCCAGTCGAGGCGTATAACCCCAAGACTAACAAATGGACGAAGAAAGCATCACTCCCATCGACCTCCATATGCAACGTCTCCGTCGCTGCGATAGATGGCCTCATCTATGTCATCGGAAATACCGACGATAAATCCAATCCAGTCAGCTTTATGGTCGTCTACGATCCCTCGACCGACAGATGGAGCTCGAAGACGCCGGCGCCGACGAAGCAACAGCATCCTGCCCTCGCTGTATCGGGACACTTGCTTTATTCGATCGGGGGCGGCAGCGAGTATTATGGGTTTCAATCATCCGTTGAAGTGTATGATCCAAAAACCGATGTCTGGAACGTGCGTACGCCGATGCCGCGGCCCCGGGGCAGGGCTGTTGCAGCGGTGACCTCCGGCGGCCTTTTCATTTTCGGCGGTGTCGATGCTAGCGGAATGACTGCGTCAGTCGAGGAGTACAACCAATTTGGCGACTCCGTAAGCGAACCCTGGGAGAGTCCGTGGAGGCGCGTGGCTCCGATCCCTATCCCTCGAGTCGACGCGACCGGAGGCGCCATCGACGGCAAGTTCTGCGTCTATGGCGGCAAGACATCCTATGGATACGATATTGAGAATGCCCATTGCTACGATCCGAAGACGAATGCGTGGATCTCTATGGCCCGTTCTGTAGGGCCGATGGTGGGTGGGCGGAGCGTCGCTTACAACGGTAAGCTATATGTTCTTGGTGGCAGCTACAGAGACGGCCAGGGGAAATTCCCTGGGCACTCCCTTGGCCATGTATTCGTATACGACGTTACGAGCCACGGTTCAGGCCTCGTACCGCCCTCTATGCCAACCCAGCGATTTGGGACTGCCGTGGCGGTTCTGGAAAATCATCTTTATGCGGTCGGAGGGATCGTTGAGAGCCATGATGCCTTTCCGTGGCATGCGGTGCGGACCGTGGAGGCCTATGACTTGAGCGCTGGAAAATGGGAAGAGAAAGCATCCATTCCGATTCCCTTGAATTATGCCGGTGCTGCAGTCGCCAAAGGGAAGCTATATGTGGTGGGAGGCTGGACGGACCCGCTTCAACATTGTTCCACTGCAGTATTTTCTTATGATCCGGCGACAAACCAGTGGTCTCCCAAGAGACCTATGCCGATATCGAGTTGCTCCGCTCCAGTCGCAGAGGTGGACGGCATCCTCTATGCATTCGGTAAGGACTATGTCGAGGCGTACGACCCCGTGTCGGATCGCTGGACATCGAAGACGCCGATGCCCATACCGCGCGAAGGGATGGCCGTCGGCGTCATTGACGGTATCGTTTATCTTGCGGGGGGACGGACCAATTCGATAGTCGATACGACCGAGTCGTATGACCCGAAAAAAGATAAGACGGCCGATGAGATTATCGCTATGCACAGGCCTGCATCCTCAACCGAACCGCCGCGGCGTTCAGAGTCTGACGTCGATGTTCTGCCGTCTCGGGTTAAGGCCGCACACCCTCACGATTTTGCTTTGATCGTCGGAATCGAGCGATACCGTTCGGTTCCACAGGCTGACTTTGCGGAACACGATGCAGAGACTTTCAAGAGATATGCCGAGTCAGTTCTTGGGGTACCGGGCGACAACATCATAGCGCTGTCCGGACAGCGCGCGTCGCGCACCGACATCGCGAAGTATCTCGAAGAATGGCTGCCCCGCAATGTGAACGGGGATTCCCGGGTCTACTTCTATTTTTCGGGTCATGGCGCCGTCGACGCGGCGAAAGGCACTCCTTATCTTGTCCCGTGGGATGGAGACCCCGACTTCCTGCCGACGACTGCCTTTTCGACCCCCGACATCTACCGGCAGCTTGAAGCCCTCAAGGCTAAAGAAGTGATTGCGATGCTGGACGCCTGTTTCTCTGGACAGGGCGGGCGCTCGGTGGGCGTTAAAGGCATGAGGCCTCTGACCAATGTGATCGACCCCACTTTCCCCAAGGGTAGCCGGCTCACAGTGCTGACGGCCGTGACAGGACGCGAGATCGCAGGGACTCTGGAAGCCCAGGAGCATGGGATATTCACTTATTTCTTGCTCAAGGGTTTGAAAGGCGATGCGGACGCTAAGCATGACGGCCATGTCGGTCTGGGAGATCTGTACGATTTTGTGCGAAAAAGTGTGTCGACTGCGGCCCACCGCTTGAATCGTGAGCAGACACCGGGCCTCCACACGAATGAGATGGATTTGAAGTTCTACTGATCCCGGACCGCTAGCGCCGCGCGCGGATCAGGCGCAGCAGCTCGGGGCCCGAGGTCTCGCCGATGCGGCGCGGGAAGGCGCGGCGCTGCGGATCGAAGACGAGCACCTTGCCCATGCCGGCGAGCCGGTCGGGCTCGATGAGGCCTTCAGGGCCGGGCAGGCGCGCGTAGCGGCTATCTCCCGGATCGAGGTCAACGAGGTAGTGGCGCCGCTCCGGCAGATAGTAGGAGCGCAGCGCCGCGTACTCGAGCGCGCCCCAGTGCACGATGGGCTCTTCAGGGTCGGCCGCGCGGCGCACGAACGCGCTCAGGGCGTCGAGCCGCGGGTCGAAGATCAGGTTCGAACTGAAATACGTCAAGCTCCCCAGGCAAGAGGCGAAGGCCAGGCCGATCCGGGCGCCGCGGCCCCAAAGCGACGGCAGTCCGCGCTCGGCTGCCGCGGCGAGCAGGGGATAGAGCGACAGGCCGAGGAAGACGAGGTAGCGCGCCTGGAAGGCGGGCTTGCCGTTGACCCACCCGACGGCCGCGGCGGCAGCCACCGGGACCGCGATGTTGACCAGGCAAAAGCGCGGCCGGGCCGTGAGCCGGCCCCCCAGCCGCCAGAGCGCCGCCGCCGCAAGAACGCACGACCCCAGGCCGACGGCCGCGGCCGTGCCGGGCAGGGCCAGTCCGAGGTACGCGGGATCGAACAGGAACGCTCCCAGCACGCGCGCCAGCCCTCGCGCCGAAAACGGCTCGTTGACAAACCAGATTCCCAGCGCCATCCTGCGCTGCGCCAGCGCCCCTGAGACTCCCGGCAGGAATGCGAGCGCGACGGCGGCGTGCAGGGCCAGAAGCGGGAGCAGCGCCCGCTCCCGGAGCCTTCGTTCGAGGAGGAGATTGCAGGCCAGGCCCAGCAGGAAGAAGCCGTAGAAATAGTGCGTGTAGAGGCCGCACAGCGCGAGCGCCGCGTAGAGCCAGGCGTCCCGGAGCGACCAGCGCTCCATGAGCCGAAGCGCCAGAACGAGTTGGGCGGTCGAGACCAGCAGCACGAGAGCGTAGCAGCGGCCCATCTGCGCGCAGTGGATCCACAACGACGAGGTCGCCCCGAGAAAGAACGCGAGCCGCTCCTGTCCCGGCGCGAGGCGGCGGCAGACGGACCAGTATAAAGGAAGAGCCGCGCTCGCGCAGAGCGCCGAGAACAGACGCAGGCCGATCAAGGGATCGGTCCAGAGCGGCAGCCAGAAGCGCATCAGCAGGAAGTGCAGGGCCGGGGTCGTCTCGAGGGAATGGACCAAGGACGGGATCGCCGCCGCGGGCTCCCGCGCGATGATCAAAGTGAAGGCTTCGTCCGAGGAGAGCGAAGGTCTCGAGAGCCACAGCAGGCGCAGCACGGCCCCGAGGAGAAGCAGGCCCGCCGCGGCGGGTTCGCGCCGGATCCACTCTCGGGCTTTGCGCATAGCCGCGAGTATAGCGAATGCCTCGAGGCAAAAGCTACAATGCGGCCCGAGTCATGACGCCGACGAGGCTCTCACGGAAGGTCCTGGCAACCACGGCTGCGGCCCTGGCGCTCGGCGCGGCCGTCCTGCACGTCCTCTGGGCCTCGCGCATTCCGATCGGCTACCATTACGACGACGCGCTTCACATCCTGTTGTCCCGGAGGCTGCTGTCGGGCTCCTACTCGCTGCCCAACGGCTCGCCGCCGCTCAGCGAGCCGCTGCCGGGCTTCCCCCTGTTCCTGTCCATCCCCGCCGCCCTCGTCGCGCCGCATTGGGAGCGCCTGCGCTGGCTCTGCGTGCTGATCTCGTGGGGCATGGTGGCCGCGAGTTGGCGTCTGGCGCGGCGGTTCCTGCCGGAGGGCTGGGCGGCCGCGGCGGCGGCGCTCGTCGCGTTCAACACGGGCCTCATGATGTGGTGCGGGGCCGTGATCCCGGACGTCCTTTATACCGCGGTCTCTCTGGCGCTGTTTGCCGGCTTCGAGGAGAAGCCCTCGAACCGGCGTCTGGCGGGTCTGGCCGCCGGCGCGGGCGCGGCGGCGCTTCTGCGCCCCCACGGCGCGGCGCTGATCTTAAGCCTGGCCGCGGCCCTCGCCGCAGGCCGCGACCGCCGGCGCGCGGCGGCCTTTCTTCTCATGGCCGCCGCGGCGCCGGCAGCCTGGGCTCTGCGCTCTCTTCTGCTGAGGCTGTCTCCGGGCTACCTCTCGCGCTGGACCTCGATCCAGTCTTTCGCCGAGCCGGGGGAAAGGCTCGCGCACGCGGTCGGCCTCCTGCAGACCGCGGGAGGCGGGCTTTTCGGGCTGGCTGGCGCGCCGGGCTGGCTGCTCGCCGCGGCCGGCGTCTTCGCCTTGGCCGCCGCGGCCTATGGAGCGGCTAGGGGATTCAGGCAGAACGATTCAGGGCGAGTCTCGGCGATTTCGGTCTATGCCGTCATCTTGATGCTGATGCACCTGAGCTGGGTCCTCGAGGGGATCAAGTATCTCATCCCGCTGCTGCCCTTGTTCTGGATATTGATCCTGACAGGCTTGCGCTCGAAGAGCCGCGCGCTCGCGGCGGGTCTGGCGGCGGCTTCGCTCGTGCTGTGTTTGAGGCAGAATATCATCCTGCTGCCGCCGGCGCCCGCCGCCGCGACCATCCTTCCGGGAACAATGGATTGGATCCGCCGCGAGACGCCCGCTGAGGCGCGGTTTCAAAGCGTCTACGACGTTCCAGTCATGCTCTTCACGGGGCGTCCGGCGATCCCCTTCGCGCCTGAGCCCATGGCGCGCGCGCAGTGGCTCGACCGCGCGCGCGCCGATGGCGTCGACTATGTCCTCGTCAACACCGAGGTGATCCGCGGCACCGATTGGTTCCGGACCGGCCCCGAGCTTTCATTGGTCCAGCACGATCCCATCGACGGCAGTCTCGTGTACCGCCTCGAGCGCGGAACTCGCGCCTCGAGGTGAGCTAGCGCCGCCCGCGGCCGCGGCGCATCCCTCTGAGCCCGCGGCCGCCGCGCGGCGGGCGCGCGCCGCCTCCGGGGCCCTCCTCTTCGCCGCCGAACTGGAAGCCGGTCAAGCGCCGCGGCTGCGGCTCCAAGCGCCGAGGCGGCCCGTTCTGGGGGAAGGCCGTCAGCACATGACGCCGCGGGAGGGCGTTCTCGAGCGTCGCCGTCGAGCGGGCGGGAGGCGCGGTCAGCGCGGCCAGTGCTTGGTTGGGCCGGCCGTTGGGCTGGGGTCTCTGAGTCCCGGAGAGCTCGTCCGGGATCGTCAGCAGCATGCGGTCCAGCGCTGGTCCGGGATCGTAGGCCGTCTCGCGCCGAGCGACGAGCGCCATGCCGCTCAAGCCCCGCCTGGCCTGGGCTCCCCGCTGCTCGAAGAGCCGGGGCCTCTCATCGGGAGCGCGCGGCATGGGGGTCAGATGGTGCGCGAGGAGCCCCAGCCCCAGCAAGCTGGGGATCGCGAGCAGGAGACGGCGCTTCTTGTGCTCCATGGCGCGGCACCGGGTCTCTCGTCGGTAGGGTAGCCCGGGGACGCGTCAGAGTTGTTGCGGGGGGAAAAAAAGACGGTAAAGCCTATTTCCCGAGGATGCGCTTCTGGGCGGCCGCGTCGAGGATCAGGAAGCGTCCCCGGGCCGCGGCGTAGGTCTTGTCGTCGGGGCCGATCAGCGCGCCGTCGACGAACACGACGCGGTGCCGCACGGCCTCGATCTTGGTCTCGACGAGCAGCTCCGCGTTGACCGGGATGCTCGCGCGGAACTCGGTCTCGAGGTGGACCGTCAAGACCGGATGGCCGGCAAGCCAAGCGGCGCCGCCCAGGGCCTCGTCGAGCACGGTCAGGATCATCCCGCCGTGGATCTGTCCCGGCGCTCCCTCGGAGAGCGGACCGAAGCGCGCCACCGCGGCCAGGCTGCCGTCGGGGCGCTTGTAGTACTTCAGCGAGACCAAGCCCTCGACGAAGGTCGGGCCCGTGAACATCTTGCGCGCCTCGGCGAAGGGAAAGGGCTGGACGGCAAGCCAATCCGGCCCGGGGTATTTCGCCATGGGATGTTCTAGCAAAATAGCCCCTGCGAAGGGCTACTTGCCGCTGTAGGAGGGCAGGCCCGAAGCGACCTTCTTGAGAAGCCCTTGAAGCTCGCGGCGGTCGGAGTCGCTGAGGCCCTTCATGAGCCCGCGCACCTTCTTGAAGCGATCCGGCAGGATCTCTTCCAGAAGCTTGAGGCCCTTGGGGGTCAGACGCACCAGGACCGAGCGCGCGTCGTTTCCTTCCTCGCGCGTGACGTGCCCGCCGCGCTCCAGGGCGTCGAGCAGGCCGGTGACCGTCGCGCGCGTCACGCCGATGAGGTCGGCCAGCTGCGAGGGCGTGGCCGAGCCTTGCGGCTGGCGGTTGAGGTGCGAGAGCACGGAGAGCCTTCCGCGCGAGATGTTGTGGCGCGCGAGGTCTAAGTCCGTGACGTTGAGGATCTGTATGGTCGTGCGCAGGAGAAGCGACAAGGTCTCCACGGCGCTCAAGTCCATGTCCGGGTACTTGTGCGAGAGCTCGCTGAGGAACTGGGGGCTCGGAGGGTTCTTCGTGATGAAAATCGTTTTTGTCATATGGTTAGTTGCCTAATAGGATGCCCCTAAAAGGAGCGCTTGTCAATAGGGGAATTTTCTAGGGCGCTGGTCGACGACCCTGCTTGAGGAGCCAGAAAAGCAGGGCGGCCGCTACGGCGAGGCACAGCGGAGCCAGCAGCCAGCCGCCGCGCGAGTAGACGGTCCCGGGCTCGAGCAGCCGGGGCTCTCCGGTCAGTTCGGCCGATCTTCCGGACGGCAGGGACGAGCGCACCCGTCCGACGGGGTCGACGAACTGCGACTCGCCCGACGAGGCCGACCGCGCGATCCAGAGCCGGGACTCGACGGCGCGCGCCGCCGACATCGCCGAGTGCTGGCGGTGCTGCCACGAGCCCCATTCCATCGGGTCGAGGTCGGGCACGATCAAGATCTGCGCGCCTTGACGGACCAGGGCCCTTGTCGTGTCCTCGAAGTCGAGGTCGTAGCAGATCTCCACGCCCAATCGCCCGAGAGGCGTGTCGACCGGCTTCGGAATGTTGTTGGCGGGAAGGATCGTCTCGACGAACGGGATCGGGTGCGCCTTGTCGTACCGCCCCAAGAGTTCCCCGGCGGGAGAAAGCACCCAGGCGAAATTCTGCTCGCGTCCGCGCTTCATGTCCTCAGGGAAGATCGCGCCGGGTAGGACGCGGACGGCCTTCAGGCCCTCGAGCTTCTTGGCCAGGAGCTTGCGGTAAGGCTCTTCTCGGCCGGAGACCGTGAACGCGTACTCGGGCCACACGAGCAGGTCGGCGTCGGGGGCGGCCAGGCTCAGCCGCGAGAGCGCCCCCAGGTCGTAGCTCTCGTCCTGCACCAAAGCGGTCTTCACGAGCCGCCCGCCGTCGGCGGGAAAAGAGCCCGCGCGACGCTGCCCCCACGCGGCCAGGCCAACGACGAGCGCCAAGGCCGCGGCGGCGGGCTTCCAGCGCCGCTCGAGGGCGAGGCAGACCGCGGCGTTGAATGAAGCGATGAGCCCCGAGAGCCCATAGAGCCCGACGAGGCTCGCGGTCTGGAGCACGGCCGTCGCCGAGGTCTGGCTGTAGCCCAGAGAGAGCCAGGAGCAGTGCAGCCACCAGACCTCGGCGCGGAAATACTCGACGCCGGTCATGATGATCCCCGACATCGCGATCCAGGCCGGATCAGCCAGACCCCTTTCCTTGAGCTTCCATAAGATCACCGCGTGCAGGGCCAGCCACAGCGAGAACAGGCACCAGAAGGCGAAGGCCATGGGTCCGAAGACCTTCACGAGCCAATGGAGCGAGGAGGCGTAGAAGACGAGCCCGGCAAGACCCGCGAGGTTGGCCGCTGACTTCATGTCGGGACAACGGCGCACCGCTGCGAGCAGCGGGACGAGCGCGATCCAGGCCAGCGGCCAGAACGGAAGGGGCGGGAACGACAGAGCCAGCAGGACGCCGGAGAGCGCCGCTAGGAGCCAGGGAGTCATCGCGGGGAGTATAACCCCGATTTGCTAGAATCGCAATCCGATGCGCTGGCTAGCCCTGTGCCTCACGGCGTTGAGCTCCGCGCGGGCCGCGGAGCAGCCCGGCCGCGCCGTCTTCGACGCGGCGGGCTGCCGCGCCTGCCACTCGATCGGCCGCGTGGGCGGCGACGCGGGGCCCGACCTGACCTACGTCGGCTTCCGCCGCTCCCGCGAATGGCTCGAGCTCTGGCTCAAGGACCCCAAGGCCTGGAAGCACGACACGAAGATGCCCAACTTTCGCTTGAATGACGCCGACCGCGCCGTCATCGTCGATTATTTGGCGTCGCTCAAAGGACAGGACTTCGCCGGCGCACCGCCATGGAAGGACGGCGAAGGCGTCTACCGATTGGCCGGCTGCGTCGCGTGCCACGGGGCTCAGGGCCGCGGCGGCCACCCCAACAACAACGTCTCTGGCGATGAGATCCCAGCCGTGTTCAAGGCCGCCGAGGGCTACAATCTCGACGAGCTCAAGAAGCGCATACGCACGGGACGCGTTCCCGAGAAATACGTCGCGTCCGGCGACCGGCCCCTGGTGGCCATGCCGGCTTGGGGAAAAGTCTTGAGCGAGGACGACATCGAAAGCGTGTCGCGCTATCTTTTGAGCCTCGCTCCGCCGAAAAAGGCGGACGATTTCTAGGAGGAGCATGGACATCAACTGGCTCGAGTGGTCGAACCTGATCGTGCGCTGGTTCCACGTGATCGCGGGGATCACCTGGATCGGCCAGACCTATCTCTTCAATTGGATGGAACGCGTGCTCGAGCCTCCGCCGAATCCGACGGCCAAGCCCAACATCTCGGGAGAGCTTTGGATGGTCCACGGCGGCGGCTTCTATCTCGTCGAGAAGCAGAAATGGCCCGAGATCATGCCGCGCACTTTGCATTGGTTCAAGTGGGAGGCGGGCCTGACCTGGATCACGGGGATGCTTCTGCTGGGGATCGTCTATTGGGTCGGTGCCCCGCTCTTGCCCTACGGCTCGGCCCTCTCCCAGGCGCAGGGCGTCGGGGTCTCGCTCGGCGTGCTCATCGGCGGCTATCTCGCCTACCACCTGATCTGGGACACGACGCTGGGCAAGAGCGAGCCCGTGGGCGTGCTGATCTCCTGGGCGCTGATCGTGCTTTTGGCCTATGAGCTGAGCCATGTTCTGAGCAACCGCGCGGTCTACCTGCACGTCGGCGCGATGTTCGGGACGATCATGGTCTCGAACGTCTGGCTGATCATCATACCGAACCAGAAGAAGATGATGGCGATCACCGCGGCTGGCGGCCCGCCCCAGCCGGAACTGGCGAAGCGCTCGGCGCGCTGCTCGCGCCACAACACCTTCATGTCGGTGCCGCTGATCTTCACGATGATCTCGAACCACTTTCCCGACGCGACCTTCGGCCGCGGCTGCGGTTGGGCGATCCTCGGCGGTCTCGTGCTCTTCGGCTTCGGCGCCGCGAAGATCATCCGGGACTATCTGTAGCCGCGAAGAACCGAGCCTTTCGGATTCTAGTTTTTCCGCCGGAGACGTTCGTAGAGCTGTCGCGGCGAGAGGATGACGCTCTCGTGGTAGCGCTTGAGGACCAGCAGATCCTTGTCGCCGCTCACGAGGCATTCGGCGCGCGCCGCGGCGGCCAAGCCCAGGATCGCCGCGTCATCTGGATCGCGGCATGCGTCCGCGGGCACCGGGACGGGTCTATCGATGAGGCAGTGCTTTCGCAGGTAGGACAGGACCTGCCGTACGACCGGTGCCGGCGCCTTGACCTTCCTGGTCAGCCCCCGCTCCACCTCCTGGAGTATCTGCTCGCTGACGACGATCTGGTGGCCGCGCTGGCAGAGCTCGAAGAGCGAGTCGCACAGGCCGTGCGCGGCGAAGGCCGCGATGAGGACGTTGGAGTCGAAGACGACGCGCATCAGAGGTTCTTGAAAACGTCCTCATCGGTCAGAAGTCCCTGCGCCTCAGCGAAGGGCAGCACCTTCCCGCGCAGTCTGCGAAAGCGGCGAACGGCGAGGTACTCCCGGAGCGATTCGCGGACCAGGCTGCTGAAGGGCACGTGCTCTTCGGCGCTCAGCTTCATAAGCTCGGCGCGGACTTCATCGGGAATGCGGATGTTTAGGACGCGGTCCATGGCCCACCTCTTGTATTACGCTATGTAATATATTGTAAAGTATGCGACTTCCGTTGTCAATCCCGCCAGGACGCCGTCCCGCTTGACACGGCGCGGCCTCATATGTATAATTATTCACTCTTATGAATAAGTATGCCAACAGAGACGAGCGCAAGTCGGCCAGACAGGTCGCGATCCTCGAGGTCATCGCCAGCGAGAGCGTGGCGACGCAGAACGCGCTGGCCCGGGCGCTCAAGCGCGCGGGAATCCACGCGACCCAGGTCTCGCTCTCTCGCGACATCGCCGAGTTGGGCCTCGTGAAGGCGGCGGGGCGCTACCAATCGGCGCCCGCGATGACCGGAGCGGCGGATCCCGAACTGTCGTTGCGGACGAGCTTGCGCAGCGCGTCCGCCGCCGGCCCCCATCTCGTCGTCCTGCGCACCGACACGAGCGCGGCTCAGCCCGTGGGCCTGGTGATCGACCATATGACCCTGCCCGGCATCGTCGGCACGATCGCCGGCGACGACACCGTTTTCGTGGCCGTGAAAAATGCGGCTGTCAGTAAGACCCTGCTCGACTACCTGCACGCGAGGATCAAGAAACCATGAAGCGACCGAAGATCGTCCTGGCGTTCAGCGGCGGGCTCGACACGACCTTCTGCGCGCTCTGGCTGCAGCATGAGCTCGGCGCCGATGTCGTGACGGCCACCGTCGACACGGGGGGCTTTACGAAGACGGAGCTCGCCTCCATCGCGGCGAGCTCCGAGGCGTTGGGCGCCGTCAAGCACTGCGCCCTCGACGGCCGCGACGGGATCTTCGAGCGCTTCATCGTGCCGTTGATCCAGGGCAACATACTGCGCGGCAGGGTCTACCCGCTTTCGGTGGCCGCCGAGCGCGTCCTGCAGGCCGAGCTCGTCGCCGCACTCGCGCTCGAGCTCAAGGCCGACGGCGTCTGCCACGGCTCGACGGGCGCGGGCAACGATCAGATCCGCTTCGACGGGGTCTTTCAGGTGCTCGCGCCCAAGCTCAAGGTCCACACGCCCATCCGGGACCTCGGCTGGTCTCGCGCGCAGGAGGCCCAGTACCTCGCCGAGCACGGCGTGAAGGTCCCGCCCAAGACCGAGTCATACTCGGTCAACGCGGGGCTTTGGGGCACGACGGTCGGAGGCGGCGAGACGCACGACCCATGGCTCGAGGTTCCCGATGCGGCCTATCCCGAAGTCGGGGGCTCCGAGGACTTGGCGCCCAAAGACCTCGTGATCGGCTTCGAGAAGGGCGCTCCCGTCTCGCTCGACGGCGAGAAGCTCAAAGGCGCGGCCTTGGTCCAGGCGGTGGGCGAGCTGGGCCGCTCCTACGGCGTCGGCCGCGGCGTGCACATGGGCGACACCATTCTCGGCATCAAGGGCCGCATCGGCTTCGAGGCTTCGGGATCCCTGATCCTGATCGCGGCGCACTCCGAGCTCGAGAAGCTCGTGCTCACGCGCTGGCAGGCGTTCTGGAAAAACCACATCGCCGACTTTTACGGCCAGATGCTGCATGAGGGCCTCTTCTTCGATCCGGTGATGCGCGACATCGAGGCTCTGATCTCGTCGTCCCAGCAGACCGTGACCGGCTCCGCGCGGGTGCGGCTGCGGCCCGGCCGGTACGACGTCACCGGAGTGAAGAGCCCCTACAGCCTGATGACCCCAGGAGCCGCCTACGGGGAGTCGTCCCGGCTTTGGACCGGGGCGGAGGCGGCGGGCTTCGCCAAGCTCCACGCCATGCCGATGACCTTGGCCAGGCAGGCTCGATTGAACGCGGAGGCTCTGTGAAAGTGACCTTGGACAAGATCGCGTCGTCGACGAAGAACGCGCGCATCCCGCGCGAGGTCCTGCTCAGCGAGGAGGTCCCGGCCGAGGAGGGCATGGTACTGGCCGTGCGCGTGCACGGGACCAAGACCGTCTACAACCAGCTCGAGGACACTCACGGCCGCATGATCGGTCTCAACGACGGCGACGTCATCGCCGCCGTTCTCGGCTCGCGGCGCGCCCTGCGCGGCTACGCCGGCGCCGTGCCCGAGACCGTGAAGGTCGGCGACAAGCTCGATATCCTCAATCTTGGCGGCGTCATCGGCCGCTGCACCTCGACCAATATCGAGCTGGGCAAGCCGCTCCAGGCGGAGGTGCTGGGCCAGGTCCTCACCTTCCCGTTCCTTGGAGAGCGGCAGGGCGTGCCCGCGACCATCAGGGCCAACGCGGTCGCTTGGTCCGACACCCTGGATCAGTCGGCGCCGATCGTCTACGTTGCGGGGACCTGCATGAACGCCGGCAAGACATTCGCCTGCGGCGAGATCATCAGGTTCCTCACGCGCAAAGGCTACCGCGTCTGCGGCGCCAAGCTCACGGGGGTTTCGCTGTTGCGCGACACTTTGAGCATGATCGACCGCGGCGCGGTGGCGAGCCTCTCCTTCAACGACGCGGGCGTCGTGTCCACCACCGACGCGGTGTCGATGCCGGTCTCGAAGGGCCTGCTCAACGCCATCAACAAGGAGGAGCCCGACTGCCTGGTCGTCGAGCTCGGCGACGGGATCCTGGGCGAGTACGGGGTGCAGTCGATCCTGGCAGACGACGAACTCATGGCTCCGGCCGCCGCGCACATACTCTGCGCGACCGACCCGGTCGCGGCGTGGGGCGCGGTCGAGCTGTTCAAGAACCGCTTCAAGCGGGACATCAGCCTGATCTCGGGCCCCGCGACCGACAACGCGGTCGGCAAGGACTTCATCGAACGGCAGATCGGCGTCAAGGCGCTCAACGCGCGCATCGAGTACGACCAGCTCGGGGCCTTCGTCGAAGAGGCCGTCTTCGGGACCAAGCCGTGAGGAAACTGAGAGTCGGCATCGAGGGCGGGGCGGGCTTCGCCGGCGGCGAGCTCATCCGAATCCTGCTGGGCCACCCGAAGGTCGAGATCGTCTCGGCGACTTCCTCGACGTTCCCGGGGCAGCCGGTCTTCATGGCGCACCCCAACTTAAGGGGCCGGACCGCGCTGAAGTTTTCGCTCAAGCTCGATTATGAGCGGCTCGACGCCCTCTTCATGGCCGGCGGCCACGGCGACGCCATGGGAGAGGTCCCGGCCATCATCCATCAAAGCGCCAAGAAGCTGAGGATCATCGACCTCTCGGGCGACTTTCGGCTCAAGGACCCCGAGCTGTATCCCCTCTGGTACGGCCGCAAGCACCACTCGCCGGCGCTCCTCAAGAGCTTCTCCTACGGCCTGACCGAGCTCAACCGGCCCAGCATCGCCAAGTCGCGCTGGATCGCCAATCCGGGCTGTTTCGCTACGGCGGCCGCCATCGCGCTGGGGCCCTTGGCCCGCGGCGGGGCGTCGGGCACGGTCGCGGTGACCGCCGTCACCGGCTCATCGGGCTCGGGGGCGAGCCCGTCCTTGATCACTCATCACCCGACTCGGCACGCGAACATGAAGGCCTACAAGCCATTCCGCCACCAGCATGTGCCCGAGGTCGAGATGATACTCGAGCAGCTCGCGGGACGCAAGGCGCTCAAACTCTCTTTGGTTCCGGTCTCGGGGCCGTTCGCGCGGGGCATCTACGCGGTCTGCCAGGCCGAGCTTCCCAAGGGCTGGACCCTCGAGACGGTCAAGGGCCACTACCAAGACATGTACGGCGGCAGCGCTTTCGTGCGCCTCGTCGACGAGCCGCCGACGCTGAGTGCGGTCAACGGCAGCAACCACTGCGACGTCTTCGTCACGGTCCAAGACGGCCGCATCGGCGTCATCGCGGCCATCGACAACCTGATCAAGGGCGCCTCGGGGCAGGCGGTGCAGAACCTCAACGTCATGATGGGCTGGGACGAGAAGCTCGGCCTCGACTTCGCGGGGCACTATCCATGACCGACTGGAAAGCCGAGGAAGACCGGTACGTGCTGCCCACCTACGAGAAATTCCCGCTCGTGCTCGAGCGCGGCGCGGGCTGCTTTGTCTGGGACGACCAGGGCAACCGCTACTTGGACCTCTACGGAGGCCACGCGGTCTGCGCGCTCGGGCATTCTCCCTCAGTCGTGACCGAGGCGATCGCCGCCCAGTCGAAGCGGCTGCTCTTTTACTCCAACCTTGTCTACGTGAAGGCGCGCGCTCAAGCCGGCAAGGCCCTGGTCGAGCTTTGCGGCGCCGCCGGCGCGCAGGCTTTTTTCTGCAACTCCGGCGCCGAGGCCAACGAGAACGCGATGCGCGTCGCGCGCGTCGTCACCGGCCGGCCCAAGATCGTCGCGACCGTGGGCTCCTTCCACGGCAGGACGGCCGGCGCGATGGCGGCCACCGGAAATCCGAAATACAAGAAACAGCCCGCGGGACTCGGCGCCGACGTCGTCCACGTCCCGTTCGGCGACCTCGACGCGGCGGCGGCCGCGCTCGACGCCGACGCGGCGGGCTTCATCCTCGAGCCGATCCAGAGCATGGCGGGGGTCATGACTCCTCCCGCGGGCTATCTGGGCGGCCTCGAGCGGCTCTGCCGGCAGCACGGCGCCCTGCTGATCCTCGACCAAGTCCAGACGGGCCTCGGGCGCGTCGGCGCGCCCACGGCGGAGTCGGCCTTCGGAGTCTCTCCCGACCTGCAGACCTTCGCCAAGGCCCTGGGCTCGGGTGTCCCCGCCGCGGCGGTGCTGGCGGCCAAGTCCGTCGCCGCCAGGGTCAAATCCGGAGACCTCGGCTCCACTTTCGGCGGCGGGCCTTTGGCCTGCGCGGCGGTCTCGGCGACTTTGTCCGAGATCTCTCGGCTGAAGCTGTGGGAAAACGCCGTCGCGCTGGAAGCTTTGGTGCGCGAGACCTTCGCCTTTCCCGAGATCAAAGAGATCAGGGGGCGAGGGCTGCTGCTCGGCTTGGTCCTTGACGGCCCATCGAAAGGCGTCCGACAGGCCCTCTTGGAAAAGAAGATATTGGTCGGCGGAGCCGATGATCCCAGCGTGATCCGTCTTCTGCCGCCCTTGACCGTGAGCGCGGCGGAGATCCTGCTGCTGCGCGACGCGCTGGCGGAGATCTTCTCGACGCAAGCGGCGGCCGTATGAAGCACTTCACTCATCTCAAGGAGCATTCGAACGAGGAACTCATGGGATTGGTCGACGAGGCCCTGGAGCTCAAGGCCTCGCCGCGGCAGGACCGGCCGTTGTCGGGAAAAAGTCTGGCGTTTTGCTTCATGAACCCGTCCCTGCGCACCCAGGTCTCGATGGAGGTCGCCGCGAGCTCGCTGGGCGGCCACGCGATGACGCTGGCTTTGGGCACCGACACCTGGAAGATGGAGTTCGAGGACGGCGCGGTCATGGACGGCCAGGCCGCCGAGCATCTCAAGGAGGCGGTGCCGGTGCTCTCCCGGTACTGCCAGGTCCTGGCCCTGCGGTCCTTCCCGGCTGGGGAAAGCTGGGCCAAGGACAAGCTCGAGCCGGTCCTTTCCGCTTTCCGAAAATACGCGACCGTACCCGTGATCAACCTCGAGTCCGCGACGGGCCATCCCTGCCAGGCCCTGGCCGATCTCATGACGATCCGCGAGCGCATGAACCCCCGGGGGAAGAACTTCCTGCTGACCTGGGCGCCCCACATCAAGGGGCTGCCGATGGCGGTGCCTAATTCCGCCGCCGAGATCGCGGCCGCGGCCGGGATGAACGTCACGATCGCGCGCCCCGAAGGCTTCGATCTCGACCCCGAGATCATGAAGGGCGTCAGGGCCCGCTGCGAAGAGAACGGCTCCTCCTTAAGGGTCACCGATCAAGTCCCCAAGGCGTATGACGGCGCGCATGTGGTCTACGCCAAGTCCTGGGGCTCGATCAAGGACTACGGCAAGCCCCTGCCCTCGGATCCCGCCTTTCGGGCCGAGTGGATGGTGACGCCGGACAAAATGAAGAGGACCGACGAAGCCGTCTTCATGCACTGCCTTCCCGTGCGGCGCAATTTGGTGGTGCAAGACGGCGTGCTCGACGGGCCGTGGTCGGTCGTCGTGGACCAGGCCGAGAACCGGCTGCACACCGCGAAGGCCGTGCTGCTCAAACTGCTTTCGCCTAAAACCGCCTCAAGGAGACACGCCCGATGACCGACTCCCCCATCATGCTCAAGCAAGCCATCCCGTACATCCGCCTTTATAAAGGAAAGATCTTCGTCGTGAAGGTCGGGGGGCGCATCGTGGGCCGCCGGGACATGCTCGACGCTCTCGTCGAGGACATCTGCCTGCTCCAGCAAGTCGGCGTCAACATCGTGCTCGTCCACGGCGGCGGGCCCCAGGCCACCGAGATGTCGCTCAAGCTCGGTCTTCAGCCCGAGATCATCGCCGGACGCCGGG
Source organism: Elusimicrobiota bacterium (assembly GCA_016194705.1). Taxonomy (GTDB): domain Bacteria; phylum Elusimicrobiota; class Elusimicrobia; order UBA1565; family UBA9628; genus PALSA-1176. Next base: position 49,723 of record JACQAZ010000020.1, read on the forward strand.
TGACCGACGCCAAGACCCTCGAGGTCGCCAAGATGGTCTACGCCGGCACGCTCAACATCGACATCCTCTCGTCGTGCCGGAGCCACCACAGCCCGGCCGTCGGGCTCTCGGGCGTGGACGGCGGCCTCATCACAGCGCGCAAGCGGCAGAAGGGCAAGATCGAGCCCGCGCCCGGCGCCGAGCCCGTCGAGGTCGACTTCGGCTTCGTGGGGGACATCGTGAAGGTCAACCCCCAGGTGCTCAATCATCTCCTCGAGGGCGGCATGACGCCGGTCGTCTCGTGCCTGGGCGCCGACACGGAAGGCAACGTCCTCAACATCAACGCGGATTCGGTGGCGCAGGCCTTGGCGAGCGCGCTCAGCGCCGAGAAGCTCGTCATCGTCACCGACACCGAGGGCCTGCTCAAGGACGCCGCGGACCCGTCGAGCCTGGTCTCCTACACGGACGTCGAGGAGATCGAGGCCTTCAAGCGCGAGGCACGCCTCACGGGCGGCATGCTGCCCAAGGTCGAAGCCTGCATCAAGGCGCTCAAGGGCGGCGTGCGCCGCACGCACATCATCAACGGGACCAAGCCGGGGGCTCTCTTGCGCGAGATCTTCACCAACGCCGGCTGCGGCACGATGATCGTCGAGCGCCGGGAGCGACAATCCTATCAGCAGGCCGAGCTCGCGCCCCAGGCGGTCCCCGCGTGAACGCGGTCTCGCTCCTGCGGGAGCTGGTGCGCATTCCCTCCGAGAGCGGCCGCGAGGAGTCCGTCGCCGCCCGGGTCGAGTCCGCGCTCCGTGAGCTCGGGCTGTCCCCCGTCAAGGAAGGCCGCAACGTGCACGCCTTCCTGGGCGAGAGCGGCCCGCTTCTGCTATTGAACTCGCACACGGACACGGTGCCCGTCGGCGAGGACTGGACCAAGGACCCCTGGGCGGCCGAGATCGTCGATGGGAAAATCTACGGCCGAGGCAGCAACGACGCCAAAGGCTGCCTGACCGCGATGATCCTGGGCGCCGCGCGGGCATTCGCGAGGAATCCCCCCCAAGGCCGCGTCTGCCTGGCGGCGACCTGCGAGGAGGAGATCAACGGAAAGGGCCTCGAAGAGCTCATCAAGCGCCTGCCTCGGCCCGACGCGGCCATCGTCGGCGAGCCCACGGGCCTTGCGCCCGCCGTGGCGCAGAAGGGCCTGCTCATCCTCGAGATCACGGCCGCGGGACGGTCGGCCCACGCGGCATGGGGCGGCGGCGTCAACGCGATCGAAGCCGCGGCCCGGGACATCGCCGCGCTCTCGGCGCTCTCCTTCGACAAGACGCATCCGGCGTTGGGCCGGCCGACCTTGGCCGTCACCCAGATCTCAGGCGGCACGCGGCACAACGTCATCCCGGACCGCTGCAAGCTCGTCGTCGACATCCGCACGACCCCCGATTACGCCCCCGAGGAGATCGTGGCGCAGGTGAAGGCCCGGGCGCGCGGCGAGGTCTCGGTCCGCTCTCAGCGGCTGGGCTCGGTCGCGACCGATGTCTCCCACGCCGTCGTCCAGGCCGCGCTCGCGGCCAACCCCGGCGCCAAGCCGTACGGCTCGCCCACCTTGTCCGACTGGGTCTTCTTGAAGGGGATACCGACCGTGAAGGCCGGGCCCGGCGACTCGCGGCGCTCTCACACGCCCGACGAGTACGTCACCATCGCGGAGCTCGAGGCCGGGGTCGCCTTCTACGAGCGCCTGATCCGGAACTATTTCGCGCTGGCGGCGGCGCCGTGAAGAAGCTCTGGCAGACGGACGGCGGCCTTAACAAGGCCGTCGAGGCGTACACCGTCTGCGGCGACCCCGCGCTCGACGCGCGGCTGCTCCCATACGAGGTCTACGGGACCTTGGCCCACGCGGCCGGGCTCGTCAAGGCCGGCGTGCTGACCAAGCGCGAGCACGAGTCGCTGCGCCGGGCGCTCGCAAAGATCGCGGGACAAAACGGCGGCTTCAAGATCACGATGGCGCAGGAAGACATTCACACCGCCATGGAGCAGGCGTTGGGCGCCATCGGCCTCAAAGTGCACGCCGGACGCAGCCGCAACGACCAGGTGCAGGTCGATCTGAGGCTTTACCTCAAGGACGCGCTGGGCGGGCTCTGCGAGCTCGCCTGCGCGGCCGCGGGCGCGTGGGAGGATTTCGGCCGGCGCCACGACAAGGTCCTCATGCCGGGCTACTCCCACCTCCAGCGCGCGATGCCGACGACCGTCGGCCATTGGGCCGCCTCCCACGCCGAGGCCCTGCTCGAGGGCGTGCGGGTCCTGGACTTCGCCCGCGGCGAGGCCGATGCCTGTCCGCTGGGCAGCGCCGCCGGCTACGGCGTGCTGCTCCCGCTCGACCGGCCCTATGTCGCGCGCCTCTTGGGCTTCTCCCGGGTCCAGCGCAACACCCTGCGCGTTCAGTCCAGCCGCCCGCGGCTCGAGGCCGCGGCGGTCTCGGCGCTGGCTCTGGCGGCCCGCGACATCGGGACTTTGGCTTGGGACCTCTCGCTCTATATCTCGGCCGAGTTCGGCTTCTTTGCCCTCGACGCCGCGTTCACGACCGGCAGCAGCCTGATGCCGCAGAAGCGCAACCCGGACGTCGTCGAGCTCACGCGCGCGCGCGCGGCGCTTTTCCCCGGCTGGGTGAGCCAAGTGCTCTCCCTGGCCCAGCTGCCGTCGGGCTACCACCGCGACTACCAACTGACCAAGGGCCCTCTTCTGGCCGCGATAGATGCGGCCGGCCAGATGCTCGACATGGCCGCGCGGCTGCCCGGCGCCCTGCGCGTCGATGCCGCGCGCTGCCAGCGCGCCGTCACGCAGGACATGCTCGCGACGCACGAGGCGATGAGGCTCGTCAAGGACGGCGTCCCGTTTCGGACCGCCTACCGCCGCATCGCGGGCGGCGCGCGCAAGGCCGAGGCCGCCTCGGCGCCGGCCCGCGGCGTCGAGCTGCCGGGCTACGCCGGCGCTCCCGGCAACCCCGATTGGCGCGCGATCGCCGCCGAGCGCAAGGCGTGGCAAGAGCGGCTCGTCAAGCGGCGCGCGCGGCTTCATGCGGCTTGGCGACGCCTCGCGGATAGGCCGCTCGCTTAGACGAGCTCAAGAGGCGCGTCCGCGAAGGTATGGACGCGGAACTCGATGTCGAAGCCGTAGCGCTCTTCGAGCCCCGCCGCCGTCTCCTCGGCGAGCCTGCGCACCCGGGCGAGATTCTCTTCGGCCACGATCAAATCGACCGACCCGACCCCGGTCATGACCCCGCGCATCACGACCTTTAGGCACAACGGCGCGAACTGCCGATCGATGTCGCGGCCGATCTCGTCCACCATCTGGCGTTCGCGGTCCAACAGCGGCAAGATGAGCTCGGAGATGATCGCGTTGCCGTCATTGAGCGAGGCCGTGGAGCTCTTGCCGATCCTATGTATCTCGACCAGTCGGCTGCGTGCTAGCTCGGCCAGGACGTGAGCGCAGGTCTCGTGGCTGACACCGGCGATCCGGCCGACCTGTCTAAGACTGAGGCGCGCGTTGATGTTCGCGAGCACGCGCAAGATGGACAAAGCCGCCGGCGTAGGGAGCGCCGCCGACAACGGGTGGAGCCCCCCGGTCACGGTCCTGCGAAAATTGTCAGTTTTTCTGGCCATGTGTCAGGAAAAACTGACAATCTTGGCAACCCATGTCCGGTGCCCCATGAAGAGTATACGATTGAGATCGAAAAAAGTTCCCTCTCTCGACGGAGACAGGCCCCCGGCTTGAAAAATATCAGGGGGGGGCCTATACTTGGGAGGATGAGAAACGCGGCCCTGGCGTTGACTCTGTGCGCCGCCATCCCGGCGATGGCGCGCGCGCAGGCGGTCAAGGCCGACGACATACTCAACGATCCCGCCCAGAACGGCCAGCAAAACGCCAAGGCGGGCCAGCCCGACCCGATGCAGCAGCGCCTGCAGAGCGCGATGTCGGCGCAGCCCCGTCAGGTCATGACGGTCGGCGTCGACGGGCGAGGGCAGGGCTTCGACGCGCCGACGACGATGGTCATCCCGACGAACAAGGGCGACGTGCGCATCGAGATCGGCACCAACGGCGCGCCGCCGCAGGCCGCGCCGCCGCCGCCCGGCACCAACTACACTCCGATCGGCATCGCGGTCATGCTGGCGCTCTTCGGCGCCTCGCTTCTCTTCAAGAGGGCGCCGGCTCCGGCGGCGGCCGAGGCGGAGCCCAAGGCCGGCGCCAATCTCGGGACGACGCCCTTTCGCATCGTGCGCGCCATCGGCGAGGGCGGCATGGGCGTGGTCTACGAGGCCATTGACACCAACCTCGACCGGAGGGTCGCGGTCAAGCGCATGCGCGACCAGATCAAGATGGAGTCCGCGGAAGACCAAGAGAAGCTCCTCAAGGAAGCCAAGACGGTGGCCTCGCTTCACCACCCCAACATCGTCGACATCCACGCCGTGGTCAGCCAAGGGGGCGAGACGTACCTGGTCTTCGAGTTCGTCGAGGGCAAGACGGTCGACGAGCTGCTGCGCGACAAGAAGCGGCTGTTTCTCGCCGAGGCTAGGGCGATCCTCGAGCCCGTGTGCCGGGCGCTCGAGTTCGCGCACGAGCGCGGCATCGTCCACCGGGACTTGAAGCCCGCCAACGTCATGATCACGACCTTGGGGCAGGTCAAGGTCATGGACTTCGGCATCGCGCGCCAAATCCAGATCCAAGACCATGCGGCCCCGCAGAATGCGGCCGGTGCGCCGGCCGACTTCGCGATGACCAACACCTTGGTCGGCACGCCGCTCTACCAGGCTCCCGAGGCGCAGTTCGGCGTCATCCGTCCGGAGGGCGACGTCTACGCCCTGGGCGTCATGGCCTACAAGATGCTCGTCGGCGAGTGGCCCTTCCCGCCGCCGGCCTCCGTCGACATGAAGATGGCGCGCCAGTATCCCAAGCCTTCACAGACGGTTCCCGGGCTCCCGAAGGACGTCGACGCCCTCATCGACAAGGCCCTCGAGCCCGAGGCGGACAACCGCCTGCGCTCGGCCAAGGAATTCAGGGAACGATTGGCCGGTCTGCCCGCCTGAAAAACTGCTAAAATCGGACGGTCGCCATCGCCGGTCCGGAGGGATCATGAAGAAACTCGCAGTCCTCGCCGTGCTCGCCGTCCCCGCCGCCGCTTACGCCCAAATCGGAGAAGAGGCCGCCCTCAATGCGCGCCAGGGCTTTTCCATCTTGTCGAGCGTCCGCTTTCCGGTCTTCCAGAAAGTCGCCGCGCCTTTGGCTGCGCCCAAAGCGGCGGCCGACGCGAAACTCGCCGCCGCGGACCTGGAGACCCTGTTCATCGGCGGAACCAAGCCCGCCGAGAAAGACCTGCGCGGCTGGTTCTCCGGCCGAAGGTTCACTCAAACGGGACCGACGGCCGCGCTTTTCACGGGCAGCGACGTCTACAACGACCCCAAGCAGGGGCCGATCGCGGGAAAGACTTTCAAGATCCTCCTGTGGGGGGCCGACAAGGTCATCGAGGGTCAGCCCGAGACCTATTGGGACGAGCCGGGCTCGGCCGCGCTCGACGCGATCGCTTGGAACCTCCAGGAGCAGGGGCCGTCGTGGTCGCGCGCGGACTTCACGCTGGAGCGGAGCGTCGTCAGCCGGAAGGGTCAAGCCGCCTACGAAGTCAAGAAGGCCGGGGACTGGCTCGTGGTCAAGTACCCCAACGGGGATTACGGCTACTACTTCAAGAAGGTAAGGTAGGCGGGACGGCGGACGGCTGCCGTCCGCCCGACCATTGCACCGCGTGGTACACAAGCTCGACCGCGTTCTTCAGGTCGAGCTTGCGCTTTATGTTCTCGCGGTAGGTCTCGATGGTCTTGATGCTGCGGCCCAGGCGCTCGGCGATGAGCCGCGTGGTCAGCCCTTGGCCTAGGAGCTGGAAGACCTCGAGCTTCCGGTCGCTCAAGCGCTCCATCGGCGAGGTCTCCGGCCGCGCGGCGGGCGCTGTCAGCCGCTTGAGGAGCTTGGCGGTCAGGCCGTGGCCCGCGTACACCTGCCCCGCAAGGACCTGCTGCAGGGCTTCGCCGACCTTCTCCACGGCCTCGGATTTCATGAGATAGCCCTTGGCGCCGGCCCGCAGGGAGCGCTCGGCGTAGAGAGATTCCTCGTGCATCGAGAGGACTAGGATGGCGAGCTCCGGCCGGCGCGCGTGGAGCTCCCGAATGAGGTCGAGGCCGCTCATGTCCTTGAGATTGAGGTCCACGATGATGGCGTCGGGCCGGCACGAGGCCAGCTGCTCGAGCGCCCCGCGGCCCCCGTCGGCCTGGCCGCAGACCGAGAAGTCCTTTTGCTGGGCGATGTACTGCGCCAAGCCTTGGCGCACGATCGCGTGGTCGTCGACGATGTAGACCTTGCTCTTGGCGGAGCTACCTTTTCCTTTGGCCATCTGGACCACTGATGCTATCATTTTTGGCGGCGCCGTTGACGAGACAGGAGACCACCGTGCCGCCGCTCGGATCGCGGGAGACGGTGACCTGCCCGCCGATGAGCCCGGCCCGATATCTCATGATCCGCAGGCCCATGCCGCCGTCGTTGGGCAATTGAGAGGGAAGGCCGGAGCCGTCGTCGCGGATCGAGAGCAGCGTTCCGTCCGAGGAACTCGCCAGGGCGACCCGGATTTTTTTTGCGTGGCCGTGGCGCACGGCGTTGTGGATGGCTTCCTGGGCGATGTGGTAGAGCTGGGCCGAGACGATCGGCGGCTGCACGGGCACGTCCGCCGCGCAGTCCAGGACGCCGGAAACGCCGAACAAGAGGCGGGCGTCGTCGAGCAGCTGCCGGAGGGCCGGGGCGAGGCGGTTGGCCTCCAGATCGGCGGAATAGAGCCCCCGCGCCAGCCGGCGGGTCTGCTCGGCGGCCTCGACGAGCTGCTTGCGGATCAGCGCCGCTTGCTCGGTCTCGGGAGCCTTCAGCGCGGAGAGCTTGTCCTCAAGAGCCCGCGCCAGCAGACCGATGCCGGTCAGGCGCTGGCCCAGGCTGTCGTGCAGGTCCTGGCCGATCCGGGTCTGCTCGCGCTCGGCGGCCTCGAGTATGCGCTGCTCGAGTATGCGCCTCTCGCTGACGTCTCGCGCGATGCAGGCAAAGCCGCGCAGGCGTCCGGCCGAGTCCCGCAGGGCGGTGAGCACGCAGTCGGTGTGGTAGCGGGTGCCGTCCTTGCGTTCGCGCAGGCCCTCCTCCTCGCAGCGCCCCTTCGACTCGGCGATGATCAGCGCCGCGTCGGGCTTGCCAAGCCGCACGTCCTCGGGAGTGTAGAAGCAGGACCAGTGGCGGCCGATGACCTCCTCGGCCGCGTAGCCGGTGTTGCGCTCGGCGCCCTGGTTCCAAGTCAGCACGCGCCCTCCGGCGTCGAGCATGAAGATCCCGTAGTCCTTGATGCCTTCGATCAGCAAGTGGAACAGGTCCTCCTGCTCCCGCAGGGCTTCCTTGATGTTGTGGAACTCGGTGACGTCCCGGATGACGCCGAGGATGGCGGGGCGCCCCTCGAATTCGAGAGATTGCCTGGTGATGCTGACCGTGATCACGGTCCCGTCCTTCTTTCGGTGCTTCCTGATTCCGACCTCGTGGAGGCCCTCGGAGGGCTGCGCGACGAGGAGCTCCTGGTAGCGCGGACGCTCGGTCTCTGGTCAGAGGTCCGGAAGGCGCATCCCCAGCAGCTCTTCCCGCGTGAATCCGTATTGGGTGAGCGCAGATTCATTGACCGCCATGAAAGCGAGGCTCTTGCGGTCCAAGATGAACATGGGCTCGGGATTCGTCTCGAACAAGAGGCGATAGCCCTCTCCCGGCTCGACGGCCCTGGGTGTCTTTGGCACGGGTTTTCTCAGCGCGATTCCAGCGGCTCCCCCAGCTTATCAGGTATGACGATTTCCAGCAAGCCCCTTAAATACACTGTACCACGATTTGCTCATTAAAGGCTCAATTCTCTTGTCTGTCGCGTTCGGTATCTGATAAGGTGTCTTTCGGATGGCCACGACTCTTCAGCTCGGCTGGCTCGACGGCTCGATCCTCGTGGCCTACGTCGTGGTCCTGGCCTCCATCGGCTGGTGGGCGGCCCACAAGACGGCCAAGACGACCGACGATTATTTCCTGGCGAGCCGCTCGATCCATTGGCTGGTCACGACCGCGAGCTTTTTCGCGACGTGCATCTCGGCCTTGACCTTCGTGGGCACTCCCGGCGAGGGATATTCGGCCGACTACCGCTACCTCTTCAGCAACCTGGGCGACATCGCGGCGACCTTCTTCATCGCGTCCGTATTCCTGCCGCACTTCCAGCGCCTTCGCGTGACCTCGATCTACCAGGCCGTGGCCGAGCGCTTCGGACCGGAGGCGAGGACCGCCTGCTCGGGCTACTTCTTGCTGACGCGGACCTTGGCCTCGACCGTCAGGATCGTCGCCATCGCCAAGGTGCTCGAGGTCGTCAGCGGTGGGGCGCTGACCTATTCGGGCTGCGTCGTCATCACGGTGGGCGCGATCCTCGCCTACACGACTTTGGGCGGCGGGCGAGCGATCGCCTACACGGACCTCATGCAGTTCTTCCTTCTCTTCGGCGGCGCGACGGCGGCCCTGATCTACATCGTCTGGCACGTCCCCGGCGGGGTCTCCGGCATCATCGAGGTCGCAAGCCACGCTGTCAAGCCAGACGGCAGCGTCTACAACAAGTTCAATTTCCTGGAATTGCTCAAGCCCGAAAACCTCTGGCTGTTCTTCTACCTGGCTCTCTGGGGTTTCTTCAACTCCTCGGCTTCCTACGGCAGCGACCAGGACATGATGCAGCGCCTCCTGGCTTGCAACGACACGCGCAAGGCGCGCTGGAGCCTGCTGATCTGGGGCCTCGCCGGCGTGCCGATCACCTTTTTATTCTTGAGCATAGGCGTATCCCTTTATGCCTACGCGCACTTTTTCCCGCAGTTCATCGCGGGGATGACCGACACCGATCACGTCTTCCCGCGCTTCATCCTCAGCGTGATGCCCCACGGCCTTCGCGGCCTGATGTTCGCGGCCATCGCCTCGGCCGCGATGGGCAGCGCGGACTCGGCCTTGGCCTCGCTCTCGACCGCGTTCACGATGGATTTCTACAAGCCGTTCTGGGGCAAGGGCGCATCCGAGGAGCAGTGCGTCAAGGTCTCGCGCCTGTCCTTCGTCGGCTTCGGCGTGCTCTTCCTGATCTTCGCCTTGTTCCTGCGCAAGCTCGACAGCCTGCTGTGGCTGGCCTTCCGTTTGATTGCGTTTACCTACGGTCCGCTCTTCGGCCTGTTCCTCGTCGCGATCATGACCGACTGGAAGGTCAAGGCCCGCAAAATACTGCCGGTTATGTTCGGCTATACTCTCCTCACCTTCTCGCTGGCGATGTTCGCCTGGCATGTCAAGATGGGCGGCGGGACGGGCTTCTGGGTCAAGCTGCACACCGACTGGTGGCGCTGGTACATCATTTGCGGCGCGCTCACTGTGCCCGCCTGCGCCTGGTTCCTGCGCGAGCCGGCTTGAGAGGGCCCAGATCTTCGAGACCCGATGACCCAGCCCGCATGGGTCTTTAGACCTAATTTGGTGTAGGGCCAAAATCCAGGACCTCCTGCCCCATTGCCCCATAATCCAGGCCCGGCCGGAGGCTACAATGCTGTCGAGCTTGTGAGCCTAACGTTTCGGAGGACATATGAAAAAAATTCTGCTGCTGGTCCTGGCCGTCCTGATCTTCGCGCCCGCTTCGTCCTACGCGAGTCAACGCATACGCGTTTCCTCGCTGCCGGTCAAGCACAAGCACAAGCAGCCCAAGACCGCGCATAAGCCCCTCGAGAAGAAATTGAAGGTCATCGCGGGGGGCGACATGCGCCGCAATCCTGCCGACATCCAAGAGAAAAAGCGCGGCAACAAGGGCGGAAACGGCAATGGAGGCGAACGCGGAAAGAAGATGGGCTGGAAGGAGAGGGGCGCCCTCGAAGGCTCGGTCTTGAAGAACGGGGTCTTCATGACGCCCGCGACGCCCGCACCGTCGATGATCGAGCCGACCCCCGTCGCGTTCATGACCGGCGGGACCCCCTCGTCGGTCGAGTCCAGAATACTCGCGGCCGACTCCATCCTCGACGCCGCCGAGAGCAACTCCGCGCCGTACTGGGCCATGATCATGCACAACACGCACGAGGCCCTGCTGGGAGCGAGCATCGTGATCCCCGACTACGACAGCGACTTCGCGGCCTGCACCACCGGGACCGTGGGCTTTGTCTACATGGGGACCTCGGACATCTACCTGTGCAACGACACCGTCTACGGCCCGGACTCAAGCAATCAGAACTTCGTCGCCCAGGTCCTCGCCCATGAGTCCGCGCACGTGGAAGGCTACGACAACGAGTGCGACGCGAGCGCCGTCGAGATGCAGGCGATGAACGCCTCCGGCGCCGGGCTCGCGTTCCGAAACTGGTACATGGATCAGTGCGGTCTCTAGTAGGTTGCTGAACGCGTCTATCCGCCCCGATCACTGTATGATCGGGGCGGATGATTTTTCCGCGCTCTGCCGGCGCCTTTCCCCCTTGAAAATTAAAATAATAACGTTATAATATAATTATGGCAAAAGCCCGAAAGGATGCGCCGCTGAAGAAAAACCGCCGTCGGGTCACGACGGTCTACATGGACTTGGACGTCTCCAAGGCCGCCAAGATGAAGGCGGCGGTAACCGGCATGAGCGTCTCCGACCAGGTCAACGAGGCGCTGCGCGAGAGGCTGCGCGAGGACGAGCGCGATCTGGAGATGATTAAGAGGCGTAGACACGAGCCGTCAATTCCCTACGAAGAATTCCTCGCAGACATGAAGCGGCGTGGGCTCCTATAGGATCGAGGTCAGGCCGGCGGCGAGCGAGGAGTTTTGGGACGTTCCCTTTCCCCAGCGCCGGCTCCTCAACGGCCGGATGGTTCGCCTTAAGAATGATCCCCGCCCTTCTGAGGCGGAAAAGATCGGTGATCGAGAGGATTATCGTCTGTCCGTCGGCGGCTGGGTGATGATCTACGGCGTGGACGACGCTCGCGAGATCGTCACGGTGTATGGATTCCGGGCTGGGCCGCCCGACGCATCTCGCTGATGTTGAATGCGGACAGGTCCTCGGGCGTCGGGAAACGGTAGCGCACCCTGTCTATCCCCGAGTACTCCAGGGCCGGACGGTCGTCGGTGACGGGATCCGTCTCTCCAGTGTAGCGGCGCGCGCCCCCAGGGTCGAGCAGGAACTCAGCCTTTAGTTTGGACTCAGCCTGTTTCCTGCGCTTTGAGTCCAGCTTTGACGGCGAGCTGATCACGATGGCCGTCTCGCCTCCGGGCGCCAGAGCCACCCAGGTCTCGGGAAAGACGGCCAACGCCGCGGCCACGATCTGGCGGGCGTCTCTCGGGGCCGTGAGGTGGAGCGGAAGCCATTGGGCCATGACCCCGCCCTCGGCCAGCCTGCGCTTTGCCAGGCGGTAGTACTCGACCGAGTAGAGCGCCGCGGTCCCGGCGAAATACGGCGGCATCGGCTCCTGGCTGATGACGTCGTACGGCGCGCCGTCGCGGCGCAGGAATCTGCGGCCGTCCTCGATGAAGCTCCGCGCCCGCGCCAGCAGCGCCACGTTTGCCGCGCCGAAGCTCGGCGCGCAGGCGAAGACGTCGGGGTTGATGTCGACGATGTCGATCGAGGCGTTTGCCGACTCCGCGACGGCCCGGGCGGTCGCGCCGCCGCCGAGACAGATGACCAACGCCCGCTCGGGCTTGGAAGCCAGGCTCATCGGCAGGCGTCCCATCAGCGCCATGTAGTTCGAAGTCGCGGACTCGCCGGCGGTCACGAAGCCGTCGATGAAGAGCGTGCGCAGGCCCGTGCCCAGCTCCTCTACCGCCTCGGTCGTCGCCAGACGGCCCTCGCGGTAGCACAGGACCCGGTAGCCGGCCTCGCGCCCCGCGAGGTGCCCCGGGACCATGGTCCCCGCACCCGGCGGCGCTCCCGCAGCCGGCGGCCGCGCCCAGAACGCTCCGAACGCGGCCAGCGCGAGGCACACGCCCCAAGCGGCCCAGCGGCGAGCCAGCCAAGCGCCGGCGACGCACAGCAGGAGGACGACGCAGACCAAAGACCCGCGCAGGCCAAGCCACGACGGCAGCACGAAGCCCGCGGCCAGCGAGCCCGCCGCCGCGCAGAGCGTGTTGACGAGGAAGACCCGCCCGGTGCTGGTTCCCGGACGCGCTCGCCGCGCGTAGGCCCCGGCGGCGAGCGGGAAGGCCAGGCCCAATGCGACCGTGCTCGGCAGCAGCAGGACCGCGGCGACGAAGGACTCGCAGGCGAGCCTGACGCTCCAAGAGGGGGACTCGCCTCCGAGGAACCCGGCCGCGTAGGCCTTGACCAGCCCGGGCGCGAGCGCCAGGGTCAGCGCCGCGCCCGCGACCAGGACGGCGCCGAGCTCCTCGATCGCGGACTCCGCCCGACGCAGCCGCGAGGCGCACAGCGCGGCGCCGAGCGCGAGGCCTCCGATGAAGCATGCCAGTATGATCGCGAAGGCGTGGCTCGTGGCGTGGAAGCCGTGGATGAGGAAGCGTGTGTCGAGCACTTCGAGGGCCGTCACGCAGAAGCCCGAGACCCCCGCGCCAACGAGGGCACGCGGATCGCCCCGCGTCGAGGAGGCCGCGGCCGGCCGCTCGTTGGCGTCGCGGCCGAACCAGAGCGCGAGGATTCCGACCGCGGCGCAGACCGAGGCCGCGCACCACGCCGAGGCCGACAGCCCGAGGCGCTCGATGAGCCAGAAGCCCGCGGCGAGAGTCCCCGCGACGGCGCCAGCGGTGTTCGCGGCGTAGAGGCCGCCGATGCCGGAGCGCAGGGACTTGTCGCTCGAGGCGACCAGGGGGGCGAGGACCGGCAGAGCCGCTCCCATCAGCGCGTTGGGCAAGGCGATGAGGAGCAGCAGGATGGGCCAGGGCCAATCCCAGGCTCCGCGCAGGATCATCGTGACGAGCGCGCCGACGGCGGCGGCCGCGAGCTGCAGCTCGCCGAAGCGGCGCAGTCCGCCGCCGCGCCGGTCGGCCAGGCGCCCCCCGAGCTCGTTGCCCGCCGCCAGGCCCAGCATGGTGCCCGCGGCGGCCACCGCCAGGCTCTGGGCGCCCGCTCCGAGCGCCAGCAGCAGCAGCCGCGCCCAGAGGACCTCGAAGACGAGAGCGGCGCCTCCCGTGAGGAAGAGCGCGCCGCAGAGCGTGGCCACGTCAGGCCGTGACGGGCGAGAGCACGCGCACCGGCAGGACCATGGTGTTCAAGCCCGAGAACTGCAGGCGGCGCTGGAGCTGGTAGGCGGTCTCGTTGTGCAGCAGGCGTTGGAACCAGGCCTCGTGTTGGAAGACGAGCTTGCCGGCGAACACGATCGATCGCGGGTAATCGTGGCTGACGTCGAGGCAGATGTGCTCCGCCTCCTCGAGGACCTCGGTGCTGACCGCCATGCGGTAGTCGGCGGCCAGCCCCCAGCGCCGGGCGAGTTCCACGTAGCTCTGCAGGGACTGCTCGGTGTATTCTCTAACCTCCTCGACGGCCTCGACGCCCTTGAAGGTCGCCGAGTCGATGGTGCCGACCGAGACGAAAATGAAGTTCTTGAAGTAGTTCGGGAACAGGCGCTGGATGGCCAAGAGCGAGTGGACGCCGAGGCCCCCGTAGCCGCCCACCAGGAGGACCGCCGTCGGGGCCTTGGGGTCGAGCGCGACCTTTTGCGCGGGGCCGTCCGAGGGCAGCGCCGTCATGATCTCGTCGAGACGCGAAAGGTTCCTCTTGACCCAGCCGTAGTGCCGCTTGATGACCGCGCAGAGGACCACCAGGGTCGCCGTCAGGGTCAAAGTGACCCAGCCGCCTTCCGAGAACTTCTCGAAAATGTTCACCATCAGGATGAAGAAGCAGAGGCAGAAGCCCGTGATGTGGACGTAGATCTCGCGGCCCATGTTTCCGGAGTGTTTGTACTTCTGCCACCAGAAGCGGATCATCGAGGTCTCGGTCAGGCAGAAGGTGATGAACACGTTGATCGAGTACATGAGCACCAAGGTGGTGATGTCGCCGTGCGTGTAGGCCAAGGTCATCAGGGACGCCCCGCCCATCAGAAGCACCCCATCCTGCATGGTCAGACGGTCCGAAAGGGTCGCGAAACGGTGCGGGAGCCACGAGTCGTGGGCCATGTTGGCCATCACGCGGGGGCCGTCGATGAAGCCGGCCTGTGCCGCGACGAAGAGCAAGGCGGCCTCCGAGAAGAGAGTCACGATGGTGAAGAGGTGCGCCCTGTGGCGGCCGGTCCAGCCCAGCGCTTCGATGAACCGGTCCGTCAAGACCGCGTTCATGGTGCGCCCCGCCTCGGGCGCCGCGTGCACGAGGAGATAGCCCAAGGTGATGCCGCCGGCGGTCACGGCCAGCGAGATCGCCATGTAGATCATCGTGCGCTGTCCGGTCTGGACTTTGGGCTCGCGCATGATCGAGAGGCCATTCGAGACGGCCTCGATGCCCGTGTAGGTTCCGGCACCCATGGAGTAGGCGCGCAAGAACAGCGCGGCCATCCCCGCCAGGCCGATGGTCCCGAGATCGAGGTGGAAACCGGAGTGGACCTCGTGGGCGACCGCGGGAAATTCGCCGAGCTTGAGGAAGACCGTGCCGAAGATGAGGATCAGGTGCGTCAAGACGAAGGTCAGGAAGATGGGCATCATCGCCGTGACGGATTCCTTGACGCCGCGGAGGTTGAGGCCGCTGAGCAGCATGATGGCAGCGAATTCGATGGGCAGCTTGAAATGCTGGTAGTGCAGCGGAAGGAAGCTGAAGAAGGCGTCCGCTCCGGCCGCGATCGAGGTGCTGATGGTCAGCACGTAGTCGATCAGCAAGGCTGAGCCGGAGACGACTCCCGCGTTGGGCCCAAGCAGCTTGCTCGACACGACGTAGCCGCCTCCGCCGAAAGGGAAATGCTCGATGACGCGCGAGTAGGCGTAGGAGATGATGAAGACGGTGGCCGCCACCGCCAGGGCCAGCAGAACGGCCATGTAGTGGTGCGTGCCGAGCATCTTGAACGATTCCTCGGGACCGTAGCAGGATGAGGAGAGCCCGTCGGCGCCCAAGCCCACCCAGGCCAGGAACGCGATGAGCGCCATGCGGTGATGGACCTGGGGGTCCTCGAGGTCGCGCGGAGCGCCGAAAAGCAGGACCTTCAGCTTGTCGAGCATCGGGGGAGACGGCTCAGGTATGTCGGTTCGATGGCAGTATCTGGCGCGACTGCCGGATTATAGCACATAGAAATCCCCGCCCAAGTCCGATCATGCCTGATCATGGTCAAATCAGCCGCGCGGCCAGTACATCATGACGACCATGCCCGACAGGCACAGCGCCGCGCCGATGAAGTCGAAGAGGTCCATGGGCTTGCGGTCGATCTTCCAGCTCCAAAGGAGGGCCAGCAGCACGAAATTCACGCCGTAGGCGGCGCTGCTGCGCCCGAACTGGAAGCGTTCGCCCTGGAAGACGGGGATGAACAGGGAGGCGAGCATGGCCGCCGAGGCGAGAACGCCGAACCAGAAGCTCCAGCCCGCCCTCAGCCACTGCCAGGCCCAATAGCGGGCGCCGATCTCGCAGAGCCCGGCGGCGAGGATCAGGCCGAACGAGAGCGCGATCGCCATGACGGTTAGAGTCTGCCTTTTCGGGCGCGAGACCGTCAAGGAACGAACGGGCGCCGGCGGTGTCTTGATTTGTGCGGCTTGCGGGGCTATAAGAGGAGGAGACATGATCGAAATCCCCTGGACTTGGACCTTCATCAGGCGCAAGGCGAGGCGTTGGGGGCCCGCCGTCATCTGCGTCGGTCTGACGGGCACGGCCGTAGCCTATTTTGCGTCCTCCCTGCCTCAGGCCTACCGATATTTTCAGTACCGCGCGCCCATGCGCGCGATGGCTCGCGAGGCGGCGAAAACGGGTTTGGAGTACGATGACGCCGTCAAGAATCCCGCGGCGGTCAAGGGCAAGCCTGTGCGCTGGTTCATCACGCATCCGGGGCATTTTTGGTTCTGCGGGGACAATCAAAACCGGCCGATCCTCTGGAGCGGGGCGCCGCCCGCCATGATGGAGACGGGGCAAAACGGCTCGTCGCACGGCCGCTGGGTCCTGGCCACGGTCGATTCGGTGGAGCCCAGAGGCGTCGTGCTCGACTTCCACGGCTTCGACTAGAAAAGCGCCGCCCCGTGCATGCCGTGCACGGGGCGGCTTGCTGAAGAGTCTCGATTACTGCGGAGTCGCGATGATGTTGACGACGGCGCCTCCTCCCCCACCGCTGGTGTTCTCCAGCTGCAGGTCGATCAGATCGCCGACCGCGACGGGGATCTTGAAGCCGACGCCGTTGCCGTAGTCGACGCTCTCGAACCAGTCGATGGTCTCGCCGGTGGCGCGGTTGACCGCGGTCAGCCGCTGGGTGACGCCGGGCACGCCCGGCACCTGGACCACGAGGTAGCCGTCCCAGGTAATCATCGGCATGGAGTCGACGACGATCGTGCTCTGGAAGCCGTCGAGCACGATGGGATCGATCGCGATCGGTGAACCCAGGGTGTTCTCCGCCGACAGAGTGGCGGGAGTGTTCGCCGACCAGGAGTTGTTGTGGCTCAGGACGTAAAGCGGACCGCCGAAAGTATAGGCGGTGAGCCGCGCGAAGGTCCCGGTATTGAAGCTGCGCGAGAGCACGTTGCCAGCGCCGTCCATCAGGATGAAGTCGAAGCGGTCTCCGGCCGCGCCGTCGATGGTCACGTCGACGACCCCGGCTCCCGTGTTGAGCAGAAAGACGTTGTCGTCGAGCTCGCCGCCCAAGGTCAAGTCGACCCGGCTGACGGTGTCCGGGAGCAGGTCCACCTGGACCGCCGGGATGTTCTGGAGGTCGTAGGAGATCTCAGAGGCGCCGAGCTCGGAGGCCATCGGGATCACCGTGATCACCGACCCGCCGCCCCCTCCTCCCCCGCCGCCGCAGCCGCCGCCGAAGCACAGCACGCCGGCGATGCCGGCAGCCGCCGCCATGTGCTTGATGCTCTTGCCGGCGCTGCGGACCTTGTTGGCGAGCTGATGCAGCAGGCCGGTCTTCTCGACCGTGACCTTGCTTTCGTGATTTGTCTTGCCGATGCCCTGGGAGCCGGGCTTCTTGCCGACGCCTTTCTGGGCGTGAGCGAGCTGGACTTCGGGAGACTGGCGGATACCGTCGTCCTTGGTCGGAGCCGGGGCGTCGCCGATCTTGCCCTTTTCCTCCTCGCGGCCGATGTCGAAGAAGGCCTTCTGGTCTTCGGGCTTGGCCTTGGACATGCCGTTGAGCATTCCCTCCGGAGCCGTGGGACGGGCTTCGGCTTGAGGCGCATCGATCTTCGCGCCGATGGCGCCGGGTGCCCCGGCGCTCGGGCCGCCGACTGTTATCAGAGGAACGGAAGCCGCGGGGGCCGCGGTCTCAATCGTGCGGGCGGCATCGACATTGACGGTGACGCCGACTCCGTCGCCTATCTTCGTCGCTTGGCCGGCTTGGAGCATCGCGTTTGAGGGCCGGGCGAGGGAGACGCCCTTGCCTGCCACGTCGGTGCCGATCGTCTTAATGACTTCCGTCGCCGCATAGGCGCCCGAGCCGGGCGCCCCGAAGGCGAGGAAGAGGGACAACAGTGCGGCGAGGGACTTCGCTGGTTTCATGTCACTCTCCTGATTTAATTTTGCTTCTTACGATCATTGTACCCGCTGAGCCCTCAAGCGGCCTGAGTCCGCGGGGAAGGCGCGGCGAGGCATTGGCTCGTGTTGGGAGGCGATACCCGGTGTTGGATGAGTTATCATCGCGTGATAATGACGACGGAGGTCGGGTTTTGCTCCCCGCGCCGGAAAACTGGTATAATGACGGACGCTGTTTTTAGCGCAAGGAAAACGGAACAATGAAAGCAGGCATCCATCCGCTCTACGTCGTGGCCAAGGTCGTGTGCGCGTGCGGCAACACTTTCGAGACGCGCTCGACCAAGCCGCTCATCAAGCTCGAGATCTGCTCGGGCTGCCACCCGTTCTTCACGGGCCAGCAGAAGCTCATCGACACCGCGGGACGCGTCGAGCGCTTCAAGAAGCGCTTCGAATCCACCGGCGGCAAGACCGTGCTGCGCAAGCACGCCAAGCCCGCGCTCAAGAAGCTCGAGCACGTCGGCGCCTCAGCCAAGCGCTCCAAGACCCTCTCCAGCGCCCCCAAGGTCGGCGAGGAAAAGAAAGGCAAGGACGCCAAAAAGGCTCCCAAGAAAGCCGCTTAGCAGGACTCTCTGGAATGAGCCCCGGCCGAAAGGCTGGGGCTCATCATTTTATACAGGAAGAACGCAATGGACGCGAAACTCAAATCGATCGAAGCCGAATACCAGCGTATTGAGGAGAAGCTCGCGGGCGGGGGGCTCCCCGCCCAGGAGTTCAAGGAGCTTTCCCGCAAGCACTCGGACTTGACCCCTATCGTTCGTTTGATCCGTGATTTGAGTTCCGTTCAGAAGGAGCTTGGTGAGCTTGCAGAGCTGTTGAAGTCCGAAGACGCCGAAATCAGAAGCATGGCCCTT
This sequence comes from Elusimicrobiota bacterium, assembly GCA_016194705.1. Classification (GTDB taxonomy): domain Bacteria; phylum Elusimicrobiota; class Elusimicrobia; order UBA1565; family UBA9628; genus PALSA-1176. The sequence goes on from JACQAZ010000020.1 coordinate 68,260, forward strand.
GAGGATGAGAAAAGGCTCAAAGCCCGCCAAGCGGAGCTGGAATCCCAAATCAAGATCGAGCTGCTTCCCAAGGACCCCAACGATTCCAAGAGCGTGTTCCTGGAAATCCGCGCCGGGGCGGGAGGGGAAGAATCCGCGCTCTTCGCCTCGGAGCTTCTGCGCATGTACACGCGCTTCTGCGAGACTCGCGGCTGGAAGGCCGAACTCATGGAGGCCAGTTCGACGGGCCTCAAGGGGATCAAGCAGGCCGTGGTCTACCTGCAGGGCGAGGGCGTGTTCTCGTGGCTGCGCTTCGAGGGCGGGGTGCACCGCGTACAAAGGGTCCCTGCGACGGAAGCTTCCGGCCGCATCCATACCTCGACCGTGACCGTCGCCGTGATGCCGGAGGTCGAGGAAACTGAAATCACGATCAACCCCGAGGACCTCAAGGTCGACACCTACCGCGCCGGCGGCGCCGGGGGCCAGAACGTCAACAAAGTCGAGACCGCGATCCGCATCACGCACATCCCGACCGGAGTCATCGTGCAGTGCCAGGAGGAGCGCTCCCAGCTCAAGAACCGCCACAAGGCCATGAAGATGCTTCAGGCCAAGCTCGTCGACGCCCAGAAGGAGAAGGCCAAGGCCACCGACGTCGCGGCCCGCCGGAGCCAGGTGGGCACCGGCGACCGCTCCGAGAAGATCCGCACGTACAATTTCCCGCAGAACCGCCTCACCGATCACCGCCTCGAACGCTCGTGGCATAATCTGCCGCTGATCATGGAGGGCGAGATCACGAGCGTGCTCGAAGCCCTGCGCGAGGAAGCCCAGCGCCTGGCCCTCGAGCAAGCCTCGCAATGACGGTCGCGGCCTGGCTCGAGAAGGCCGTCGCGCACTTCTCGGCGAGGTCGGTCCCCGAGCCCGAGGCCAACGCGGAGTTCCTGATGGCCCACGTGCTCAAGAGTGGGCGCGCCGAGGCCCGCGCCCAGGGGAGCCGCGCGCTCCCCGAAAAGCAAGGGAGCCATTTTTGGCATCTGGTCCAGGAGCGGGGACGGCGCATTCCGCTGGCCTACGTCTTGGGCAGCCAGCCCTTCTGCGGTCTCGACATCGAGGTGACGCCCCAGACCTTGATCCCGCGGCCCGAGACCGAGGAACTCGTCGAGAGGTGCCTGGCATTGATGAAAAATCAGCCGCGCCAGGACCCGCACGTGCTCGAGATCGGCACGGGCACCGGCTGCGTCGCCATCGCGCTGGCGGCCGGGCTTCCCGACGCGATCGTCTACGCGACCGAGATCAGCCGCGAGGCGATGCGCTTGGCCGAGAAGAACGCCATGCGCAACCACATGGCGCGGCGCATCCGCTTCATTCAGGAGGACCTCTTCAAGGCGGGAGCCGCGCCCAAGCGCTGGGCCGATCTGGTCGTCTCGAACCCGCCGTACATCCCGACCGCGAGGATCGGCAAGCTCGCGCCCGAGGTCCTGCGCGAGCCGCGTCTCGCGCTCGACGGCGGCAAGGACGGCCTCGACGCCGTGCGCGCGATCACGGCCTCGGCGCCGCGCTTCCTCAAGCCCGGGGGCTTTCTCGCGCTCGAGATCGGCTCCGATCAGGGCGCCGCCGTGCTCAAGCTGTTCTCCCAATCGGGCTTCGCCGAGGGCGCCGTCTCCAAGGATCTGCAGGGCCTCGACCGAATCGCGACGGCAAAAATGATAGAGTAGCGACGCCCGGTGCCAGGCCTTCACCCTTTTCACTCTTATGAAATAGTGAAAAGGGTGAAGGCCTGGCACCGATAATAATGGATCAGCTGATCATTGATGGCGGCCGTCCTTTGCGCGGCAGCGTCCGCATGAGCGGCTCCAAGAACGCGGCCCTTCCGATCCTGATCGCGACCTTGCTGACCGACGAGCCGTGCACGGTCGACAACGTCCCCGTCCTGCTGCGCGATCTGCGCACGACCTTCCGGCTCCTCGAGAGCCTCGGCAAGTCGGTCGAGATCTCGGGCTCGCAGGTCCGGGTGACGGCCCACGGCTCGCTCAAGACCCAGGCTCCCTACGAGATCGTCAAGCAGATGCGGGCCTCGGTGCTCGCCGCGGGGCCGCTGCTGGCGCGCTTTGGGTTGGTGCGCGTGCCGATCCCGGGGGGCTGCGCGATCGGGCTGCGGCCCATCGACATCCATCTCAAGGGTTTCGCCGCTTTGGGGGCGCGCGAGATCGCCGACTCGGGCGACATCATCCTCTCCGCGCCGCGCCTGAGGGCCGGCCGCGTACGCTTCAAGTTCCCGAGCGTCGGGGCCACCGAGCACTTGATGATGGCGGCCGCCGCCGTCCCGGGCGCGACGGTCATCGAGAACGCGGCGCGCGAGCCGGAGATCGAGGACCTCGCGGTCTTCCTGGGCCGCCTCGGCGCGAAGGTCAGGGGCGCGGGGACCGCCAGGATCGAGGTGCGCGGCGAGCGCACGCTTCACGGGGCCGTGCATGCCGTGATCCCGGACCGCATCGAGACCGGGACCTTCATGCTTGCCGCCGCCGCCGCGACGGGGCGGTTGACGCTCTTGGGCGCGGAGCCCAGGCACTTGAAGGCGGTCACGGCCAAGATGCGCGCGGCGGGCGCGAAGATCGACGAGAGCGCCGGATCCATGACGGTCTCCATGAGCGGCCGGCCTAGGCCGGTTGCGATAGCGACGGCTCCTCATCCGGGATTTCCGACCGACCTGCAGGCGCCCTGGCTGGCCTGGATGTGCCGGGCCTCGGGACGCAGCCGGGTCACGGAGACTGTTTTCGAGAACCGCTTCCTCCATGCGGCCGAACTCAGGCGCATGGGCGCGCATATCGCGGTCACTGGGAGTGAAGCGCTTGTCTCCGGCATCGAGCGTCTCTCGGGTGCGCCGATCATGGCCTCCGACATACGCGCCGGCGCGGCCCTTCTCGTGGCTGGGCTGGCGGCAGGCGGCCGCACGACCATCTCGCGCGTCTATCATATCGATCGGGGCTATGAGCGCGTCGAAGTCAAGCTCCGCGGCGCCGGGGCGCGCATCCGCCGCGTCAAGGCTTAGCCATGGAATACCTCGCCGCCCGGAAGGCCTTGGAGGAGCGGCAGGAGACGCGCATCGAGCTGGGCCTCTCGCGCGTGAGGCGCCACCTCAAGCGTTTGGGCGATCCGCACGCCGGCCTTGCCGTCCTGCACGTCGCGGGGACCAACGGCAAGGGCTCGGTGTGCGCCATGCTCGACTCGGTGCTGCGGGCGGCGGGCTACCGCGTGGGACTCTACACCTCGCCCCATCTCTTCGACGTGCGCGAGCGCGTGAAGGTCGACGGCCGCTGGATCCCCGAGAAGGATTTCGGGCGGCTCATGGGCCGCGCCCTGCGCGCCGACAAGGAGCGGACCCTGACCTATTTCGAGCTCCTGACCTCGGTGGCCTTCCAGTGGTTTTCTGAGCGCGAGGTCGACGCCGCCGTGCTCGAGACCGGCCTGGGCGGCCGGCTCGATGCGACCAACGTCGTCGAGAGGCCCCTGGCCTCGATCATCACCTCGCTCTCGATGGACCATATGTCTTTTCTCGGCGAGACCTTGCCCGAGATCGCGGCAGAGAAGGCGGGCATCATCAAGCGCGGCTGCCCCGTGTTCTGCGGGAGTCTGTCGCCGGCGGCGCTCAACGTCGTCACGGCCAAAGCGCGAGCGGCCGGCTCCGCGCTGACCGTGTCCCGTCTTCCATGGCGCAGCGTCAAGGTCGACTGGCCGCGAAACGAGCAAGTCTTGGAGGACTTTCACGGCCGGCGATGGCGCCTGCATCTTCTGGGCGCGGGGCAAGGCGCGAACGCGGCGCTGGCGCGCTCCGTCCTCGACGGCCTGTTCGGGGTGCTCCCAGTCGAGGAGAAGGCCTGGGAGCGGGGGCTTGCGCAGCTCGCCTGGCCCGCGCGCTTCGCGGCGCGCAGGCTCGGCCGCAAGACCGTGATCCTCGACGGCGCGCACAATCCCGAGGCGATGAGGAACCTCGCCGAGACTTGGCGCCGTTCGCCTTGGGCCGGGCGCCGGGCGCGCTGGATCATGGGGGTCATGCGCGACAAGGACGTCGACGGCATCATCAAGCCCGTGGCGCCCTACCTGCGCGAGGTCGTCACCGTCAGGCCGCCGAGCCCGCGTGCCTTGGAGCCCGTGACCTTGGCGCGCGCGGTGCGGCGCCTGGCGCCGGCGGCGCGGGTCACCGTGGAACGCGACCCTCAGACCGCACTGCGGTCCTGGCTCGAGGGGCCTGGTCCCGGCGTGGCGTTGGTCTGCGGCTCATTCTACCTCGTCGGCGCGGCCGGCGGCATCATCCATGACATCCAAGCCAGCTCTTAGAAACGGCGCCGGCATCGACGTCGGCGGGACCTTCACGAAGGCGGCGGTGGTCTCCGCCGCGGGGAAAGTCCTGCGCGAGGACCGGATCGCCACGAGGCCCTCCGAGGGGCCGAGAACCTTCGTCTCGCGGGTCGCCGCGCTCCTGTCGTCGTGGCGGCGCGAGGGGCTGTCCTTCTCGGCGGCGGGCCTGGCCATCGCCGGCGACGTCGACGCCGAGAAAGGAGTCCTGCGGTTCTCCCCGAACCTGCCCAAGTTCGACGGCTTCAGGCTTCGCGACGAGCTCTCGGCAAGGCTCGAAGTCCCGGTCGTGATGGACAACGACGCCAACCTCGCGGTTTGGGGCGCCTATCGCACCGAGCTTTATGGGAGACCCCAAAACGTGGTCGGCGTGACCTTAGGAACTGGGGTCGGCGGAGGCCTGGTCCTTGCGGGCCGCCTCTATCGCGGCTCGACGGGCTCCGCCGGGGAGATCGGCCACGCCCGCGTGGAGATCCCCGGCGAGCTCTGCCATTGCGGCCGGCGCGGCTGCCTGGAGGCCTACGCCGGCTCGTACGGGATCGTGCGGAGGGCGCGCCGACTGCTGGCGCAAGCCCCGCGCGCCGGGCGCCTTGTCCGCGCCCTGTGTCCGGACTTGCGCAATCTTGAGCCCGCGCACCTCTCGGAGGCGGCGCAGAAGGGCGACGCGCTGGCCCGCCGTCTGTGGGCCGAGACCGGTTTCTATTTGGCCGTCGGGCTCTCGAACCTCGTCCTGGTCTTCAATCCCGACGCCGTCCTGATCCTCGGCGGGGTCTCGCGCGCCGGGCGGTGGCTGCTGGATCCCATCAAGGAATACTTCAAGGCCCAGCCGTTCAAGACTCCCTTCGGGAGGGCCAAGCTCAAGCTGGCCGACAATCCCAACGCGGGTCGAGTCGGCGCCGCCCTGTTGGCCCTGGACCAGGCCCGCCCGCGCCGATGACCTGGGCTCTGCTCGTTCTCATCAGCCTCGCCCAGGCCCGCGCCTCGGCGCAGGATTACCAGCTGCCGGAGCCGCCGGCGCCGTCGACGGCGACGCGGCACCTGGACTTCGTCGCCGAGCACGCCGAGTACGACGGCTCGAACGCCTCGATCCACCTCAGGGGCGGCGTGCGGATCGTCGAGTCCACCTGGACCGTCAAGGGCGAGGACATCTGGCTCGACACGCGGCACCGGCTCGGGCGCTCGCAGGGCTTCCTGCTCGTCGAGGACAAGCTCAGCGCCGTCTACGGCGACTTCGGCGAGTTCGACTTCCAGAATCACGCGGGCACCCTCTATCACGCCTCGGCGGGGCACGGCGACTGGCGCATCCACGGCCGGAAGGTGCACATGAACGAGAAGCGCAAGCTCGATTACTACGGCGCCGAGTTCACGAGCTGCAGCACGGTGCCTCCCCACTATCATTTCTATTCCTCGCACATCACGGTCGTACCCCACAAATACCTCTTCGCGCGCAACACCGTCTTCTTTTTCCGGAAGGTCCCGATTTTCTACATCCCGTTCCTCTACAAGTCCCTCAAGGAGACTCACTTCCTGCGCTTCAAGATCCAGCCCGGCTACGACCGCCGCAACGGCGTTTTCGTGAAGACCACTTTGGCGACCAATCACACCCCGTACTTGTCGAGCAAACTCTATCTCGACTACTACAGCCGGCAGGGCGTCGGCACCGGGGCCGAGCTCAACCGTCACGCCGGCCCGGACTCGCGCGGCGCGCTTTACGGCTACCACATCGGCGAGACCTCGACCTCGCGCTCGCGGTGGACTGTGCTGGGCAGCGCTTACGAGGGCTTCAAGAGCTCGTTCTCGGCCCAGGGCCGCCTGCAGGTCCAGTCCGACGCCGACTTCAACAACGACTACGCCCGCGCGAGCCTCTTCCGCGTGACGCCCGACCTCGTCAACAACGGCGCCGTGACCTACCGCATGCGCCGCTCGAGCGCCCGCCTGAGCTATTCGAGGCTCGACAGCGCGACGGGAAACGGCTCCAAGTTCGTCAAGCAGACCGAGAGCTACCCGCGGCTCGACTTTCAGACCCAGCCGCTGACCTTGTGGAAGCTGCCCTGGCTCAACACCTGGACCGCGTTCGCGGACCACACCTATCAGATCAACAGGCCCTTCCTCCAGCAGTCGGCGGGCGCGGCTTATGAGGGCACGCGCACCATCCCGATCGTCAAGGGCATCGCGCTGGCGCCCAAGGCCGGCTACTCCCAGACTTACTTGAGCCGCTACGACCAGGCCGGCGATTTCACGAGCACGAGCACCGTCTTCGACGCCATGATCGGGCGCTACAGCGTCTCGCCGACTTTGCGCGTCGGCACTCCGCTCGGGGACTGGGACCTCACGCACACCTACATCAGGCGCCAGAAGGCCGATTCGATGACCGACGACGCCGGCGCCGTCGACCACGGCGTGGAGTCGAACCTGGTCTCGCTCGAGGACTCCTTCAGCCCGGCCCGCCGCGTGAGGGTCCGGGCGTTCACGGGCTACGACTTCCGCGTCTTCCGCGACCACTCCGTCGGGTTCCGCGACCGCGTCTCGCCCTTCGTCGGCGATGTCTCCTACTCGCCTCGGCCCGATCTGGACTTTTCCATGCGACAGGACTACCAGCTCAATCAGAAGGAGCGCTCCTTCCTCCTCAACGCCCAGTACGGCGACTACGCCGTCGGGAGCTACGTGGGCGGCGGCGCGGGCTACAGCCGCGCCACCGCCGACCAGTATTTCACCAACGTCGAGTTCGGGATCGCGCCCTCATCGCCGACCTGGCGCCTGACGGGCGCCCTGAGGTCGTTCGCGATCAGCGAGGGGGGCATCAACCGCCTGCACGCCTACCGCGTCTTCGAGAAGGAGATCATGTGGACGAAGGTCTGGCACGACTTCTACACGCGGGCCATGGTGCGCTTCCGGCCGGGAGGCGTGCGCGAGATCACTTTCCGCATCGACCTGCGCCTGGGCAGCACCTCGAAGGACGACGCCAAGCAGCGCAATTGGGAGGCGGAATGGTTCCCGGAACGCCGCTCCGAGTTGACCGAGCGCCCGTAGAGAAATAAAATAGGCGATCTCATGGGGGTTGATATGGCTCATACCGCGAAGCTCTTGATCTGCGACGTCGTCTGCGTCTCCTCCGGCCAGACCGTGTCGGAAGCCGCCAAGGTGATGAAAAAGGCCAACATCGGAGCCGTGATCGTCGGCACGATGGCCGCGCCCGAGGGCATCCTGACCGAGCGCGACATCCTGATGCGGGTCGTCGCCGAGGGGCTCGATCCCGCGGCCACGAAAGTGGCCAAGGTGATGACCCAGCAGCTGATCACCGTGGACTCCTCCCAACCGCTGGACAAGGTCTTCGAGCGGCTCGCCCAGGGGCGCTTTCGCCATCTGCCGATCACGGACGGCGGCAAGGTCGTCGGCATCGTCTCGCTCTCGGATCTTTCGAAGGTCCTCCAGGAAGTCTACAGGGAGGATCGCTACCTCCAGTATTTTGCCGACGTCATCGCCGCCCGCTGATCTTTCGGGCTGAAAGAAGACGGCCCCATGCTTGCAGAGCACGGGGCCGTCTTCTTATCTTGCGGACTAACGAGACTAGACGATCAGTACGTCGTCCAGGTCGTTCCCTTGGTGTCGGTGTGCGTGCAGTTGACCCACAGCGTGCCGAGGTTGGGGTCGGTGATCGTGTTGTTGTAGACCCAACCCGCGCCGTCGTCGGCGCCCACCTGCTGGAGCACGGTGGA